>JAXMBI010000004.1:0-301868 GCA_046349955.1 Pirellulales bacterium
GTCGCTGAGATCACGGGGGGAGCCGCGGGGGACGAGGCGAAGGCGCCCATGGTTCACGTGCGCCGCAGCGGCCTGAAATATTAGCAAGTTGCGGTAGCCCGTACGGAGTGTTCGTTATCCCAAGCGCCCGTGGCACTTGGGGCGACCGCAGGGCGCGGAGGCCCCCCCTTCACCCCCCCTGCAAAGGGGAAAAACACTTGCAAGTCCGCCGCCGACAGCCATAGTTACGGGGACTCGGCGATCTTTCAAAGCCCCGCACTTTCCCAACGATTGTGGGGATACGGCTTTGTGGGGATACAGCAGTGACGAAGCATTGAGTCCCGGCTTTTTTGACGGGGGCAAATTATCATGTCGCGGATGAACCGCGGTCTTTCGCCAGCGCAGATCGTGCGCACAGGCCTTGGCCGTTTGCCGGAAGTTCTCGAATGCCGGCGGCAATTCGCCAACTGGTCCGAGTTCGCCCGGCTCTATGCCGGCCTTGCAGAGATGACGCCCCCCTTCGTAGCCCTTGGCCGCGAAGGGTTCACGCTCGAGCATCGCGAAGCTGCCGACCTGGCTACGTCGTGGCAGATCTTCTGCGCGCAGAGCTACCATGTGCCGCGCGGCGCAAAGATCGTGCTCGACTTGGGCGCAAATATCGGCATGTTTTCCATCTATGCGGCCCGCGTCGCTCGGGCGCAACGCGTGATCGCGCTGGAACCGGTCAGCGGCACCTTTGCAAGGCTGCAGGCCAACTTGGCCCGTAACGCGCTTGCGAATCAGGTCGAGGTGCACCAACTCGGCGTCGGCGGCAGCGAAGGGCTGCGGTCGATCGACCTGGGCAGTTCGTCGGTGCATGCCTGCATGTTCCCGCGGAACGACCCGCGGTTCGAGAGCGGCCAGTGCGAAATGATCACGGTGACGACCCTGGATCTGCTGTTCGCGCGGCTCGGGCTCGATCAGGTCGACATGTGCAAAATGGACTGCGAGGGGGGCGAGGTGGAAGCCATCCTGGCCGCCAGCGACGAGACGCTACGGCGGATCTCGGCGCTGAGCCTCGAGTTCCACTTCTACAACGTCGCGACGCTCGAGGCCGATGAGCGGGAACTCTTCCGACGGATCGAAGCGGCGGGCTTCCGTTGCACCGGCCGCAAGGCAGGGGCAATCGTGGCTCACTTCGAGCGCGTGGGGCCGGCGCCGCCCGCGCGTTCGACTGAGCCCGTCGGAGTGACTGTGGCCGCTCGCCTGGCTTAAGGGGCGATCAGCCTAAGGTTGGCGGGGATGCGCAATCCGCCGCTTCGCTTACACCTCGACGAGCCGCGCGGCGCGCAAACGGTAGGGGCGCAGGCGCCCTACGGATAAGCAGGACGCCGCAAGCAGGGCCAGCAACCGCGAAGCAGGCTCAGGCGCTGGAACGACGGGCGCGCTGCTCGAGTCGAGACCGAAGTTGGCTTTGAGAATGCCAAAGTCGGCCAATCCGACGACCTGATCGCCGTCGAAATCGCCTTGGTCCCAGCGCGCACCCTGGCGCCCAAAGTTGGCCTTGAGCAGACCGAAGTCGTCGAGATCCACGACGCCGTTCCGGTTGGCGTCTGCCTTGGCCGGTACGGCGTCGATGCGGAAGATGTCGCCATCCCAGTCGACGATGTAGAGCCTGCCCAGGGCGTCTTCTCCCCACCCGGCGACGTGGTCGATGGATTTCCCGTCGCTCGGCGCCAACTCTTCGGTGCGGTCCACCGCCGGAATCGGCTCGGACCCGTTCGGCCGCAAGGACCAAATGCGTCCCGTAATGAAGTCTCCGAAGAAGTAGCTGCCGCTCAAATCGCCGCCGATCTGGTCGCCCCGGTACACGAACCCGCCGGCCACGGCGTAGCCGTGCTGCTCGTCGTGGTCGTATTCGTAGATTGGGGGCGCGTAGTTCGCGCTCGGGTTTCCTCCTGCCCAATCGAGCGTGCCCTCGAACTGGTTCCAGCCGAAATCGGCCCCGGCGAGCCCTGCGGGCAGGAAATCGATTTCTTCGCGTCGGTTTTCCCCCACGTCGCCCAGATACAAGTCGCCGGTTGTGCGATCGAAGCTCGCGCGCCACGGATTACGGAATCCGTAGGCCCAGACCTCGGGGAGGCCTCCTCCTTGCAAGTACGGATTGTCGGCGGGAATTCCATAGTTTCTGGCCGGATCGTCAGGGAAATCATCCTTGTTCACGTCCAGGCGCAGAATCTTTCCGTACAAGCCGCTGAGATCGCGCGCTTGAGACCCCAAGGGAGCGCCGGTCGTCACGTAGAGTTCGTGATCCAGCGGACTGAAGCCGATCCAGCCGCCATAGTGATAGACGGGGTCATGCGGGATCGTGAGCAACGTCGTAGCGTCGGTCGCGGCGTAACCTGTCGGAGACTGCGCAACCTCGTAACGCGTCAATGCGATGGCGCCGTCGCTCCGCGAGTGAAAGGTGTAGATGCGTTTGTTGTCGGCATAATCGGGGTCGAACGCCAGCCCCAGCAGGCCCGACTCGGTGTCGGTCCGTACGTCGTCTAGAACGAGCAGGGGATCCGGCTGCGCGACGCCGCTCTCCGCGTCGAGCACGCGGATTTCGCCGCTGCGCTGGACGACGAACAGCGTCGAAGCGTCGTCTGGCAGACTCGACAAGGACACCGCCTGCGAAAGCCCGCTGCCAACGTGCGTCGAGTGGAGTCGCGGCTCAGCGCTCGAGCGTCCTCCACTCAGGACGACGACGGACCAGGCAATCAGCCAGGGCATTCGTGACGGGTAGTTCACGGCTGCTTCCCTCGATTCCGGGTGCTGGCCCTGCCCCTCAGACGCCACGAAAAGCAAGAACGCCTGGCGCCGCTCCAAACCACCGAGGGCGCATCCCCCCGATTGGTGGTCCGGCGCGAATGGTGTGTCGCAAGCGAATTCCGCCCGCGAAACCCGCTTCGCTGCACCCAGGATTCGCCTTCCAGCCCGGGAGAGAAACGTGGCTGGCCAAGAAGAGGCCGCGAGCCAACGACGCAAGTGTTTTCTCCGAAATCGGTTCGGGAATCCCGCTCCGG
Organism: Pirellulales bacterium; assembly: GCA_046349955.1. Lineage (GTDB taxonomy): Bacteria > Planctomycetota > Planctomycetia > Pirellulales > JBGAPH01 > JBGAPH01. The sequence continues at coordinate 3,027 of JAXMBI010000004.1, forward strand.
GCCTGCGGAAAATTTGCCGTTGTCCCAAGATTCGCCGCAAGCGAGCGAAAAGCACCTTGTAACACGGCATCGTCCGGATGCCGGTCGCCAAGAAATCCTGGCCCCTCGGGGCCGACCCGTGCTTTTCGCCGACCTCTAGGAGGGCCCAGCCAATGCTCAAGAAGGCCATTATCGTCGCCGGAGGACTCTTCCTCCTCAGTGGATTGTTCTTCGGCCGCGACGCGTGCAGCTACGTGTCGACCTCGTTCGGCCGCGTCAAAGACGCCGTCCGCGAGAGCGTGCCCGTCGATTTCGAGATCGCCCGCGCCCACAAGATGCTCAAGGGCTTGGGCCCCGAGATCCGCCACAACATGCATGCCATCGCCAAGGAAGAGGTCGAGCTCGAGCGGCTCGGCGAGCAGATCGCCGGCCTCGAGAGCAAGCTGACCCGCGACAAGCAGGAAGTGTTGCGGTTGCAGGCCGATCTGCGTTCCGGCGGCAAGACCTTCAAGGTCGCCGGCTACTCGTGCAGCGAGAACGATGCCAAGCGGGCCCTGTCGCACCGCTTCGCCTGCTACAAGACCAACGACTCGACGCTGACCAACCTCCGCAAGGTGCAGGAGGCCCGCGGCCGTAAGCTGGAAGGCTCGCGGCAAAAGCTCGAGGAGATGCTGGTCGCCCGCAAGAACCTCGAGGTCGAACTCGAGAACATCGCGGCCCAGCAGAAGATGATCGAGGTCGCCCAGACCGCGTCGAAGTATCACTTCGACGAGACCCAGCTCGGCCGCATCAAGGAGCTGGTGCAAGGGCTCAACGCCCGCCTGCGGGTTGAGGAGCGGGTGGCCCAGATGAGCGGCGAGACGTTCGAGGAAGAGCCGAGCGTGCTCGGCGAGTCGAACGAGAACGTGGTCGACGAAGTGGCCGCCTACTTCCAGTCGCAAGACGCCACGCACGTGGCTGCCGACGTCAAGTAACGCCGCCCACACGCGGCACGGGCGGCAAGGCCGCCGCCCGGCAACAACGGATGGGCGATCGAGAGCACACTGGCCTGCGGGAGGGAGCTTCCCGCAGGCCCCCGGTTTACCCGCAAAGGGACGAACCGGCCGTTCGCCCGCCCGCCTTCGCACCCACGCCCCCCTCTTCTCCTGCCGTCGCTCTTTGTGCGAGGAGGCCGCTGAAAAATGTTTCAGACCTGGCGAGTGCAGCTCCGGCAAGCCGAACAAGCGATGGCCGGCGGGCGTCTCGAGGAAGCCGGCCGCCTGCTGGCCCAAAACGATCTGCGGCAATTCATGCCCGGCATCGAACTCTCGACGCAAGTGGCCGAACGCATGGCCCGCCGCGGCCGGGAGCGGATGGAACAAGGAGACACGCTGGCCGGCTGGCGCGATTTCGACGCCGCCAGCAGCCTGGCGACCGACACGCCCGACGTCGTGGCCCTGCGACAACAGCTCGTGGCTCGTGCCACCCAAGAGTGCCAGGCCTTTCTCGCCGCCGGCGACCCCGCGGCCGCCCTCAAACGCTTGGCCGGCCTCGAATCGCGGGGCCTGGCCAACTCCGAGCTGCGGGCCCTGGAGCAGGTCGCCAGCCACTGGGACGGCGCCCTGAAGCACGGCCGGCAGGGCAACTTTGCCGCGGCCGAGCTCGAATTGGCCACCGCCACGGCGCTGCGTCCAGGCCTCAAGCCGCTCGAGGAACGGCGGCAAGCCTTCCGGGCCGCCCTGGCCGAACATCGCAAGCTCATGGACAATCTCTACGAGGCGGTGGAGCGCCGCTCCTGGACCCAGGTGCTGGCCCTCGCTGACAAGCTGCTCGAGCTGGCGCCCGAGTGCCAGCCGGCCCGCGAGGCGCGCCGCCAGGCTTGGAGCGAGCTCAGCCCCGCCCTGAGGCAGGCGGCCCAACCGGCCGCGGCCCCCTCGGGCAGCACGCACTCACCTGGCCGTCGGCCGGAGGAAGACACCGTGACAGGGCCGGAAAACGGAACGCGCTTTCTACTGTGGGTCGACGCCGTGGGGGGCTACCTGGTCTGCCGGGGGTCGGAAATCGTCATCGGCCAGCCGGTTCCCGGCAACAAGGTCGACATCCCGATTCTGGCCGACCTTTCCCGCCGGCACGCCACGATCCGCCGCGACGGCGAAGGCTACCTGATCCAACCCGCCCGCGACGTCAAAGTCGACGGCCGCGAGGTCCACGCCGCCAGCCTGCTGGCAGACGGCAACTTGATCGAGTTGGGGCGGGGGGTGGTGTTGCGGTTCCGCAAGCCCCATGCCCTGAGCAACACGGCCCGCCTGGAGTTCGTCAGCCGGCACCGCACGCAGCCGCCGGTCGACGCCGTGCTCCTGATGGCCGAAACCCTCGTTTTGGGCCCCAAGCCGCACAGCCACGTGGTCTGCCGGCACTGGAACGACGACATCGTCATCTTCCGGCAGGGAGAAGAGTTGCATTGCCGGGCGGAAAAGGGTTTGGAGGTGGACGGGCAGCCCCCCCAAAATCGTGCGCGGCTTGGCCCCCAATCCCGCGCTAGCAGCGACGAATTCACCTTCAGCCTGGAACCGCTCTAATACGAGCGGCGCCGGCCCGCTTCCGGGAAAGCCCGAACTGGAGCGGCCCCGCAGGGCGTCCTATAGTTGTAGTTATCCGCGATGACCGCCATGATTGCCGCGCCAGACGTGGATTCCCGTAGGGTTAAGCCCATGAACCTGCACGCTACGCATGCCGGAGCTTCGGCGCCGGAGAAACCGAGCGCCATGAAGTTCACCTACCCCAGCGGCGCTCGCCCGCTCGAGGGCTACACCATTAAGCGGGGCATCGGCCGCGGCGGGTTCGGCGAGGTGTACTATGCTACGAGCGACGCCGGCAAGGAGGTCGCGCTCAAGCTGATCCGCCGCAACCTCGATGTCGAGGTCCGCGGCGTCAGCCACTGCTTGAACCTCAAGCACCCCAATCTGCTGTCGGTCTTCGACCTCAAGCGCGATGACCAGGACGACACCTGGGTGGTGATGGAATACGTCGCCGGCGAATGCCTGGAAGACGTGCTCGCCCGCTCGCCGCAAGGGATGTCGCCCGAAGACTCGTTGGCCTGGATGCACGGCATCCTGGCCGGCGTGGGTTACCTCCATGACCACGGCATCGTTCACCGCGACCTGAAGCCCGGCAACATCTTCTCCGACGAAGGCGTCGTGAAGATCGGCGACTACGGGCTCTCGAAGTTCATTTCGTGCAGCCGCCGCAGCGGCCAGACCGAGAGCGTCGGCACCGTTCACTACATGGCGCCTGAAGTGGCCAATGGCCGCTACGGCAAGGAAATCGACATCTACGCCCTGGGGGTCATCTTCTACGAGATGCTCACGGGCAACGTGCCGTTCGAAGGAGAGAGCGTCGGCGAAGTGCTGATGAAGCACCTCACGGCCGAGCCCGACCTGCGCCAACTCAAAGAACCCTTCCGCACGGTCGTGGCCCGTTGCTTGGCCAAGGACCCTGCACAGCGGGTCAACACGGTGCAAGAGTTGTACGCGCTCTTGCCGCCGCCGGCCCGCCAAATTCATTTCGCCTCGCTGCCGCCAAGCCCGCCCACGCCGCGCCCCGCGGTGTCGGGTCCGGCCGTCGCCTCCCCCATGCCTGGCGCTTCGCCCGTGGCAGGCGGCGAAGAGCCGGTCTGGCAGGCCGTGCGCGGCAGCGCCGGTCAGCTTCAAGACGCCTGGAAGCAATCGAACCTGCACCCGGCCGCCCGCGTGGCGATCATTGTGGGCGGGATCATCCTGGCCTTGAGCTTCCACGGCCCGATCGCGGCCTTGGTCGTGTCGCTGCTGGTGGCCTACGGGGTCTACCTGGCGGCCCGCATGATCTTATTCAACTTCGTCAAGACCGGCGGGCCGCCGACCGCCCCTCCCGGCGCGGCAGTGCCGATGGCGTCGATCGTCCGGCCGCCAGCCTCCCCGGCGCCGGTTGCCGAAAAATCGGCTGAGTCTGAAAAGGCCGCGCGCCGCGCCCCGCGCCGACGTTGGGGCCAGAGCACGCTGGCGGCACTGCCTCCCAAGACGGCTCGTGAAAAAACGACCGAGCTGCTTGCGAGCATGCTTATCGCGCCGGCCATCGTCGGGGTGGTGGCCCTGGTCTCTTCGCTGCTGCAAGGCCAGATCGCGCTCCCTAACCAGTACGCCTGGCTGATGATCGTGTCGACCGTAGCGGCTTGGGGTGTGCTGATCCCGACCAAGCTGTGGGAGGGCCAGAAGAAGGAAGACGCCATGCTCCGCCGCTTCACCATGCTCGTGGTGGGGCTCGGGGTGGGGCTGGTCGCCTTCGGCGTTCAACAAGCGCTGTTGGTCGATCTGCCGGCGGCAGCGAGGGCTTATCCGGGGCAGTCGCCGTTCCGCGAATGGTCTCAGTCGGCCAACGGTCTGACGGGCTACCTGACCTACTTCGGGTTCCTGTTCCTGGTGCCGCGCTGGTGGAAGTCTGCCGATCCGGGCCGGCGGCATCGCCTGGAACTGTGGTCGACCGCGGCCGTGGTCTTCTGGGCCTGGCTGGTCGGCATGTTCTGGGAGTTCCCTCAGCCGTGGGGGCTGATGGTGGCCGCCGGAAGCTGCGTGGCCCTGCAGTTGGCCAGCCCGTGGGTCGATCCCCGGACTCGGCGGCAAGCGGCCGCGGCCTAGGCGAAATTCACCAGGCAACATTCGGCCGTGACGGACGAATAAGGGTGCGGTCCTCTAGGAAGGTTCGGCTCGCGGCAAACGCGAGCCCTGTGGAGCGATGGCGATGAGTGCGAATCCGATCATGCAGTCCCTTCAGCGATCGTCTGGGAAGTTGGCCGCCTTGGCCACGAGCGTTCTGCTGCTCACCGGCTGCCACGCCAACGCCCACCAGGGCGGGAGCCCTCCGCAAGCGCGCATGATGATCGGATTCGTGCCGCTGCTCCTGGTCGTGGCGGTGTTTCTGCTGGTCCTGCTCGTCAAGCGCCCCTGGAAGACACTCGGCAGCTTGCTGCTGGCCTTTCTGGTGTTCGCGTTCCTCGGGGTGCTGATTCCCCGGTTTCATATGCGCCGGCAAGCGGCCTGGAACATGCCGGCCTCCGTGATCACTGGAACGCATCACGAAGCGTTCGAAGGGCCAAATGGCCAAATCATCGTGCAGTCTTGGAGCAACGCTGTTCCGCAACCCACGTCGCCTGTGTCGGCAGCCGTGACGAAGGCGATGGCGGTCGCCGGGACGGAGGAGCATGAGGTCGTGTCGAGCGAGGAGCCGGCGAGCGAGACTCCCCCGGCGCCGGAGCACGTCGGTGGCGGCGAACACCCTGAAGGTCCCGCGCACGAGGCCCATGAAGCCCCCGCGGCCGCCCCAGAGCCCCCTGCTCCTGCCGACACGGCGCCTCTGGCCGAGCCCGCCGCGGCTTCGACGCCGCCAGTTCCCACCGCGCAGCCGGAGATTCCGGCCGGCGCCAAGGTCGTTGAGAAGGCCCCCGACTGGATTCATGAGCCGGCCCACTTCGATCCGACCAACTACACGTACACACACGTCGTGAAGTCTGGCACGGCCACCACGCCTTTCGAGCTCAATCGCAAGCTCAACCAGGAAATCACGGACGTGACGCGACTCTACCTGAGCGAAGCGATCGATCCGGCCGCCGCCGGCTTGCAGGTTCCGATTGAGTACTTGCGTCAAAAGGTCGTCAAACAGCAGCACACCGAATCGGTGCGCCGCCAATTCAACGGCCCCGCCGGCTTCGATGATCCCGGCGCGGTCACGTACGTGCAGGAAACCTGGGCTCGACTGGAATACGGCCCCGACGTGAAACGTGATCTCAGCCTCATGTGGGACCAGCACGTCGCCGAGCGCCGCCTATGGCAGGTTGGCGGCGTGGGCGCCCTGGTGATGGGCGTGCTGGCTTCGGCCCTGGGCTACCTGCGGCTCGACACCGCGACCAAGGGCTTCTACACCCGCACCTTGCGATGGGGCGCGGTAGGCGTGATACTGGCTCTGGTAGCCGCCGCCTTCACGCTGGTCGGCTAAACGTGCCGCGCTTGCCAGCGGCCGAGACCAGGGAGTTCGCGCGCTGGGTCTTCGGTCCGCCGGCTGTTGCGGCGAGACTCCTTCCAGCCACCCCGCGCGTCGCCCCGCAGTCCTCATGAGCCCCGTTTCGGAAGGCGACCTGCTGCTCGTGGAACGCATCCGCGGCGGCGAAGACGCGGCCTGGGACGAGTTGATCCAGCGCTTCGAAGGGCGGCTCTTGGCCTTCGCCGAAAGCCGTCTGGGCAATCGCGGCCCGAGCGAAGACGTGGTGCAGGAAACGTTCATCGGCTTTCTCACCAGCCTGCCGAACTACGACGTCGGCCGGCCGCTGGAAAGCTATCTGTTCTCAATCGCGGCCCACAAGCTGACCGATCATCTCCGCCGCGAAGGGCGGCGCCCCAAGCTCAGCCTGTCGAACGACGGCAGCTCGAGCGGAGACTGGGAACTGCCCGGCTCCGCGCGCCCGGCGAGCAGCATCCACCGCAGCGGCGAGCGCCGCCGGCTCGAGGAAGAGGGCCTGGTGACCGCCATCGCCGATCAGCTCCGCCACTGGCGCTCGCGCGGCGATTGGACCAAGGTGATGTGCGCCGAGCTGCTGTTCGTCGCCGGCTGGCCCAACAAGGAGGTCGCCACGGAGCTGGGCATCTCCGAGCAGCAGGTGGCCAACTACAAGTTCGACTTCCTGGCCCGCCTGCGCAACACGCTGCGGCGCCAGCAGCTTTCGGAAGAGGTGTTCCCCGAGCTCTATGAGGAGGCCGGCTGAGCGCGCAAGCCCTTGGCCCATACCCGACCATGCGCCCGATCACCGCCGCCGAACTCGAAGCCTATCTCGACGAAGCCTTGCCTGCGGACAGGATGGCCGAAATCGAGCATCAGTTGCGCGCCGACGTCGCTCTGCTCGACGCGCTCCGCACCACCAGCGGCCGCCGCGACGCCGGCGTCCACTCGCTGGGCGAAATCTGGCGTCGCCACCGCCTGAGCTGCCCCAGCCGCGACGAGCTCGGCAGCTTTCTCCTCGGCGTGCTCCCTCCCGAACAGGAGCGGCATCTCGCGCTCCATCTGGAAACGGTTGGCTGCCGCTACTGCCAATCGAACCTACAAGACCTCCGCAGCCGCCAGGCCGAAGCCGCCGAAGTGAGCACCGCGCGGCGGAAGCGGTACTTCCAGTCGAGCGCGGGGTATCTGAAGCAGCGGTAGCGGGCCGGGATCGCCCACCGCGGCGTTCTGGGATTACGACGAGCGCCCGACGTGTGCGCGCATGTCGCGCGGGCGGTCGTATTTCGCGTGGGAGCCAACTATAATCCCGGCGTTCCCGCCTTCCCCCACCCCGCCCGCGAGACGCACCCTCATGATTCGCCGCCTCGTCGTCTTGTCTGCTTTGCTCGGTTGGTGCTTGCTGCCCGCTCTGGCGGCGGCGGAGGACGCGGCGTCCGCGGGCGTTCCCCAGGGCGAAGTCACCAAACACACCTTCGCCGACAGCAAGATCTTCCCCGGCACGGTTCGCGAGTTTTGGGTGTATGTTCCCAAACAGTACGACCCGGCCAAGCCCGCCTGCGTGCATGTGAACCAAGACGGCATTCAGTTCGGCGCGCCGGCCGTGTTCGACGAGCTGATCCACAAGGGGGAGATGCCGGTCACGATCGGCGTGTTCGTGATGCACGGCAAGGTTCCGGCGGCGAATGACCAGGCCCTCGACCGCTTCAACCGCAGCTACGAGTACGACGGCCTCGGCGACAACTACGTGCGGTTCCTGCTCGACGAGCTGCTCCCGACGGTCGAAAAACTGAGCACGGCCGATGGCCGGCCGATCCGCCTCTCGAAGTCGGGCAACGACCGCTCGATCGGCGGCACCAGCAGCGGCGCGATCTGCGCCTTCACCGCGGCTTGGGAGCGCCCCGACGCCTTTCGGCGCGTCTTCTCTGGCATCGGCACCTACGTGGGGCTCCGCGGCGGCCACAACTACAGCACGCTCGTCCGCAAGGTCGAGCCCAAGCCGATCCGCGTCTTCCTGGAGGACGGCTCGAACGACCTGAACATTTACGGCGGCGACTGGTGGATGGCCAACCAATCGCTCGAGCGCTCGCTCGCCTTCGCGGGTTACGAGATCGACCACGTTTGGGGCGAAGGAAAGCACAACAACGAAGGCCCCACCAAGGTCTTCCCCCAGGGCATGCGCTGGCTGTGGAAGGGTTGGCCGGCCGAGGTCAAGGCCGGCGCCGGTTCCCAGCAGCTTCAAGAGATCCTCATCCCCGGCGAGAACTGGCAGCTCGTGGCCGACGGCTACCAGTTCACCGAAGGCCCCGCGGCGAATGCCCAAGGGGAAGTCTTCTTCAACGACGTGCCCCGCAGCAAGACCTGGAAGATCGGCCTCGATGGCACGGTGACTGAGTTCCTGGGCGACACCAAGAACGGCGACGGCCAGGCCTTTGGCCCCGACGGTCGGCTCTACTCCGTGGCCGGCGGCGCGAATCAGATCATCGCCTACGACTCGGCGGGTCAAGGCAAGGTTTTCGCCGACGGCTTTCGCGGCAACGACCTCGTCGTCCGCCACGACGGCGGCATCTACGTGACGCACCCCGCCTGGGACGGACGCGGTTCCAGTCAAATCTGGTACATCAGCCCCCAGGGGGAAAAGAAAGTCGTCGATCAGGGGCTCAAGTTCTCGAACGGGCTCACCCTCTCGCCCGACCAATCGCTCCTCTACGTGGCCGACACGCAGAGCCATTGGGTTTACAGCTACCAGATTCAGCCCGACGGTTCGCTCGCCCACAAGCAGAAGTACTATCATCTGCACGTGCCGGACACCGCCGACGACAGCGGGGCCGACGGCCTCGAGGTCGACCGCGACGGCCGGCTCTACGTGGCCACGCGGCTGGGCCTGCAGGTTTGCGATCAGGCGGGGCGCGTGAACTGCATCATCCCGACGCCGAACAAGAACATCTCGAACCTCTGCTTCGGCGGCCCTAACTTCGACACGATCTTCGCTACCTGCGGCGACCGCGTGTTCAAGCGCAAGGTCAAGGTGCAAGGGGCGCCGTCGTTTCAACCGCCGCAGAAGCCCCGGCCGCCCCGGCTGTAGAAACAGCTCGGCTCGGCTCTCCCAACGTCCTTCACTCCCAGTCTCCAAGAAACCGCCCATGCCCACCAAGCGCTGGACTCTCGTCGACGCGGAACACGATCAGTACCTCGAACAACTGGACGTCAGCCCGGCCGATGTCGGCGGCAAGGCCAAGGGCTACAAGGTGATCAAGCGGCGGCTGCGCGGCGGCACGCGCGAAGGGGTCGACGCCGTGGAGATCGACAACGGCACCTTCCGCTTCGTCGTGCTCCTGACGCGCGGCCTGGGGCTCTGGCGGGCGTGGCTGGGAGATCTGCAACTCGGGTGGCGGAGCCCCGTTCGCGGCCCGGTCCATCCGAACTGGGTGCCGATCGCCGAGAGCAGCGGACTCGGCTGGCTCGACGGCTTCGACGAGCTCATGTGCCGCTGCGGCCTGGAAAGCAACGGCGCTCCGGAGTTCGACCCCCAGGGCAAGCTGCTCTGGCCGCTGCACGGCCGGGTGGCGAACTTGCCGGCGCACCGCGTGGAGCTGGAGATCGACGGCGACACCGGCGAGATCGCGCTCATCGGCACGGTCGACGAAGCGCGATTCCACTTTCAGAAGCTGCGGCTCACCACGGAGTACCGCACCAAGCCCGGCGAGCGCGGCGTGCGCTGGACCGACACGGTGACCAACCACTCAGGGCTTCCTGGCGAAGTGGAACTGCTCTACCACGTGAACTTCGGCCCGCCGCTGCTCGACGCCGGAGCGCGGGTCGTGCTCCCCGCCAAGCAGGTGGTGCCGCGTGATGCCCGCGCCGCCGAAGGGATCGCCCGCTGGGACCACTACGGCGCCGACGAGCCGGGCTACGCCGAACAGGTGTACTACTTCGAACTCGCAGGCGACGATCAAGGGCGCACGCAAACGCTGCTCCGCAACGCCCACGGCAGCCAAGGGGTAAGCTTACACTTCAACACACGGGAGTTGCCGCGGTTCACACTTTGGAAAGACACGGCCGCCGCGGCCGACGGCTACGTCACCGGCCTCGAGCCGGGGGTGAACTTCCCCAACGTGCGGTCGTTCGAGAAGGCGCAGCAGCGCGTCGTAGTGTTGCCCCCCGGCGGCAAGCGGACGTTCACCGTAGCGCTCGAAGCCCATGGAACGGCCGAGCAGGTGGCGGCGGCAGAGAAAGCGGTCGCCGCGCTCACCGGCGGCAAGCCGCCGGTCGTGCATGACAAACCGCAAAAGGGCTGGTCACCGGCTGGCTCGGCTTAGGCCGCTTCAGAACCAGCGAAAGAAGCTGCCCAGGCCAAATCCTAGCAGCAAGGCGGCAGCCACGGTCGCTGGCCACAGCCACCACCAGCGGCGATTTGCCGTTTTTCGCACGAGCAATGCCGCCAGGCCGCCGCCGCTCACCAGGCCTGCCGCGGCGAACAAGAGCATCACGCCGAAAAACGTTTCGCCAACGCCGATGCCCGAAAAGCCTGGAGGCATGGTTCGCCCATCGCAAAGGGTTTGACCTGCGCGAAAGCGCAGCGACTCGCTCCAGCGTATCGCGCCCGCCGGCGAAGGCGTAGACTTGCTTAATGGGCGAACGATGAGCGCGTCGTCTTGTTCATGAACGGTCGCGCAACAAATTCGGCCACGCCCGCCACTATTTTCTAGACATTGCTCCGTGCCCGCACTAGAGTGAGCTGCGCCTCTTGGCTCGGACGCCAGTTTCTGAGCGAAGCGCGCCTCGCTGCGGAGTGCTTCTTACCTTCTGGCAGCCGCCTCCAGAGCGCAGCCGCCGATCTGGGCGCGCATCCCTTGCTTTTGCGATCCGACCGACTTGCCCAGCCGGCGCGCTGACTGACTCCCCGCACGTCGGTCGGCTAATGGAAGGATCTCGCGAATGACCCGAGTTCGATTTCTCGCGCCAGCGCTCCTCGCGCTCTTGGCGGCCACGGCGGCCCACGCTACGCGCGTCGACACGAACAACAAAGGGGCTCAGCCGGCGGGCGAGCATTCTCACATCATCGCCTCGAAGGCGCCCGACATCCCCGACGACACTTGGCTGAGTTGGGTGCAGAACGACTTCTACAGCGCTCCGCTCGAGACTCCGAAGTTCAACCAACTGCTGAGCGTGTTTGGCCAGTGCTTCAGCGGCGGCTTCGTCGACGAGGTGCAGCAACTCAAAGGCAACGTCGGCATCGCCACGGCCGCTTACTGGGGCGAGTGCTCCGAGTCGACCGCCAAGGGCAACACCTTCCTCAACCCTTGGGCCGACGCGGTGGACGGCGGCAAGGCCGACGATCCGTTTCTCGACGCCTTCAAGTCGGCGGTGCTCAACGACGAAGCGGCCACCGGCCCCAAGGCCACTCCCACGTCGCCGCAGTACTACTCGTCGAACGCCGGAGTCGACGCCTTCACGCTGGGCGGCGGCGCCTACGCCCTACTGTTCGTGGGCGACACCACGGGCCGCCCCGACTACTTCCTCGACATTTCCAAGATCCACACCGTGTTGACGACGAAATACGGCTACAGCGACGACAACATCTTCGCCTACTACGGCGACGGCGCGCGGCAAGACCAAGGCAACGCCGGCTCGGCGGCGCTGCCGAACTGGATCGACGGGGCCGGCACGGCGGCCAACTACCAAACGGGGCTCTCTTCGATCGCGGCGAACCTGAACCCCAACGGCGCCGACGGCATCTTCCTCTGGAACTCGAACCACGGCAGCTCCGTGCCGGAACCGGCGACGTGGCTTCTGGCCGCCATCGGCGCCTCGTTGGCCGCGCTCGTGAGGCGGCGCAAACGGCGCTGCGCCTGAGCGCTGCCTGGCGAGCTTCCAGCCCCAAACTCTCCTAGTCACGTGCCGTCTATGCCGAACGTAGGGGCTGCGCCATCGCGGCGCAGCCCCTTGCGGCTCTCGCTTGCATGCACCGTGCTGCGACCTAGATTTCTCATCGAATCCTGACAATCGCCGGCACGCATTCTGCATAGAATGGGGTCACTCATCACTGGGCGGTGATCGGGCCTGCTACCCAAGGGGGGTAGCCTGTTCGCCTCGGTCATTCCATTCGGATCGTCCGCCGTCGCATGCATTTATCCGGCTCATCGACATTGCCTCGCTCAGGCTGCGCGCGCGCTCGCCCGAGAGGCACTACGTTCACCACGAAGCTGGCCCCGTTTTGCGTAAACGGTTGGCTGCGGCTGCCTATTTTCGCAGCGATTTGGGCGTTCGGTTCATCGATGGCTATCGATGCGTCTGCCGCAACCCCAATGACGTGGGGCTTTGCGAACGTCGATGTGCTCGCGCAGCGGCTGGCCGCGTCGCCGTTCCTGCCCTCCGCCGCGCTCCCCCCCGAACTGCAAACGCTCGACTACGACACCTACCGGCTCATCGCCTTCGAGCACGCGCAGGCAATCTGGAAGGGGCACACGCCCTTCTGGCTCGAATGCTTCCATCGTGGTTATTTGTTCCGCGACAAGGTGGCGATCAACCTGGTTGAGAGCGGCCAACCCACCCCTTTGGCATTCTCGCCGGCGCTGTTCCAGTACCGTGGCGCTTTGTCGAACTTACAACCGCCTGCAGATTCGGGGTTCGCTGGGTTTCGCGCGCTGGGGCGATTCGAGTCTTCCCCCAACTATTTGGAGCTCGCCTCGTTTCTGGGGGCCAGCTATTTTCGCGCGATCGGCGAGGGCCAGGTCTACGGTTCCTCAGCGCGTGGGTTGGCGATCGACGTTGGCTTGCCCAAGGCCGAGGAGTTTCCGGTCTTCCGCGCGTTTTGGATCGAGCGCCCTGCCGAGGGGGACCGGGGCCTGCGTTTCTGGGCCTTGCTCGATAGCCGTTCCGTCGCTGGCGCGTACGAGTTCGTCATGCTCCCCGGCGCCAACACGACGTTCGACGTTCGCGCGCGGCTGCACTTCCGTCGCACGCCTGAGAAGCTGGGCCTCGCGCCGATCACCAGCATGTGGATGTGGGGCGATGGCCGCCCCGGCCCCGCCGGCGATCCTCGCCCCAAGGTTCACGACTCTGACGGCTTGCTGATCCAAACCGCGGCTGGCGAGTGGGTCTGGCGTCCGCTCGTCCGGATGAACTACCCCTCGCTCAGCCACTACGATCTCGCGGGCGTTCGCGGCTTCGGCCTGATGCAGCGTGATCGCCGGCCGGAAAGGTTCCTCGACGACGAGGCCAAGTATCACTTGCGGCCCAGCGTGTGGATCGAGCCCAAGCGCGGCTGGGCCGAAGGGGCGGTCGAGTTGCTCGAGCTGCCGGCCGACCACGAAGGCATCGACAACATTGCGGCCTGGTGGACCCCCAAAGCGCGTCCCCAGCCTGGCGAGCCGCTCGATCTCGACTACCGCGTGTCGTTTTCTAGCGTCGCGCCGGAAGAGTCAGGCTTGGCGCGCGCCGTGGAAACGCGCGTCGACCGCGTCGGCGAGACGCGCGTGACCATCGATTTCGCCGCCGCCGCGGCGCATGCGCCGCAAGCGGCTTTGCCCACGGCCGACGTCGTCGCCCAGCGCGGCGCCGTCCGCGACGTGCAGGTTATTGAACCATCTCCAGGAGTGTGGCGGGTGTCGTTCGTCGTCGTGCCCGAGGGCGACGCGCCCGTCGAGTTGTCCGCCCGCTTGCGGCAGGCGGACCAAGTGATTTCCGAGACATGGAGGTACCTGTGTCCGAACTAACTTCCAGTCCCAGCGCCATGCGCCTCGAACTTGCCGATCAGCTTTTCGTCCCTCCGGTGGCCTTCGATGTTTTCGTGCGCGAAGACGCGCCCTCAAAAGAGGCCGTGTCTGCGGCGCGGTGCGCCGTGGCCGAATACCTCCGCTATCTCGGCGTGCGCGATCCCGATCAATTGGCCGATCTGAGCCGCCGCATCGTGCGCCGGGCGCGCGACGCCATGGCTCTCGGCCAAGCGGGCGACGCCCAAACTCTGGCCGAGGCCGCCGTGCGCATGACCGTGCGGCAGTTGGACGGCTGGCTGCGCTCGCTGGCCCTCGCCGAGGGATCGGCCGACTCGGCCGATTTGTTGGGCAGCGTGGTGGGCGCTCGTCTGCCGGAACTGCTGGCCCGCTATCCCGACGCGCTCAAGCACGAGCATCTAGCCGACGAACTGGCCGATTCGGCGCAGCGTGTGCTGACGCCCGTGGTGCCGCCGGTGCGGCCACGGCGGATGCGCCGCCAGTCGCTGGCCCTATTGCCGGCAGGCCTAGCATGGATCTTCGGCTACGGTGCTCGGCGCGGCAGCAACGGCGACGAACCCGCGACCGCAGACGCACCCCCGCCCGACTACACGCTCGCCGTGCGAATGGCGCTGGCGATGCTCACGGCCGTCAGCACCGGTCTGGCGACCCGCTTCTTCTGGCAAGTGATTTCGGCCGCGGGGTGGGGCGCGATCGACCTCGCGCTTGCGGCCCTGTTCGCCTCGCTCTTCGTGTGGGTGGCCTTCTCGTTCTGGATGGCTACGTTCGGCTTCGTGTCGCTGTTCCGCAAGCGCAGCCTTGGCAGCACTGCGAAGCCTGCGCGCCTCGACGAAACGCGGCCCACCGCGATCGTGATGCCCGTCTACAACGAGGCGCCCGCCGCCGTATTCGCCAAGCTGCGGGCGATGGTCGGGTCGCTCGCGGCCACGGGCAACGCCGGCGCGTTTCATTTCTTCGTGCTGAGCGACACGACGAACCCCGACATTTGGCTCGAGGAGGAGCGGGCCTGGGCTCGTTTCGTGGCCGAGGCCCCCGCCTCGCTGCGGGTGTTCTATCGCCACCGGGCCGAGAACCGCAGCCGCAAGGCCGGCAACATCGCCGACTTCTGCCAGCGCTGGGGCGCCCGCTACGAACTGATGATCGTGCTCGACGCCGACAGCGTGATGGCGGGGCCGACGATGGTCGAGATGGTCCGCCGCATGCAGCACGACCCGGAGCTCGGCATTCTGCAAGCGCCGCCGCGCCCCGTGAACCGCGCATCGTTCTTCGCCCGCATGCAGCAGTTCGCCGCCGAAACCTATGGCCCGGTGTTCCTCGAGGGCTACCGGCTCTGGTCGCACTGCGACGGCAACTACTGGGGGCACAACGCCATCATCCGCGTGCAGCCCTTCATGGAGCACTGCGACTTGCCGGTGCTGCCGGGCGACGGCCCGCTGGGGGGCGAAATCCTCAGCCACGACTTCGTCGAAGCGGCGCTCATGCGCCGCGCGGGCTGGAAGGTCTGCCTGGCGCATGACCTGGGAGGCAGCTATGAAGAGTGCCCCACGACGCTGCTCGACTTCGCCCGCCGCGACCAACGCTGGTGCCAGGGGAACCTGCAGCACGTGCGGCTGCTGCTGGCCGAGGGCCTGCGCCCCGCCAGCCGGCTTCATTTGGGCATGGGGGCGATGTCGTATCTGGCGTCGCCGCTGTGGCTCTCGTTCCTCACGCTCACGCTGCTCGCCGCGCTCGTGGGGGGCGACACCTTCGTCACCGGGCGAGCCGGCCCGAGCGGCGCGGCGCTCTTCGCCGTGACGATGGCGATGTTGCTCGTGCCCAAGCTGTGGGGCGTGATCGTCAACCTCCGGCAAGCCAGGCCCAGCGTGGAACGGGCCTCGGGACCGCAAGTGCTGGCGAGCGCTGCGGTCGAAACGCTGGCTTCGATGCTGCTCGCGCCGATCATGATGCTGCTGCACACGCAGTTCGTCGTCGCCACGCTGCTCGGCGCCAAGGTGACTTGGAACGCCCAAAGCCGAGAGGACCACGCCGTGCCGCTGGGCGACGCGGTGCGCACACACTACGGACACACGCTCATCGGGCTATTCGTGGCGGCCGTGGTGTGGCAGTTCGCGCCGGAGATGCTGCCGTGGCTTGCGCCGGTGTTCGTGGGGCTGTTGCTGGCCGTTCCGGTGGCGATGTTGCTGGGCAATCCGGCGGTGGGAAGTTGGCTGGCGCGGCGAGGGCTGTTACTGATCTCGGAAGAGATCTCACCTCCGGCGCTCCTAGCTGCCGCGGAAGACGAGCCGACGGATCTCGCTCGCTCCGGGTACACGCCGTTCGCCGAACTGCTGCACGATCCCACGTTCTACGCCCTGCACGTGGGCATTCTGCGGGCCACCGACGGGCATCGCCCGGCCAGCCCCGTGCAGTTGCAGGAAGCCCGCCAGCGCGTGGTGGCGCAGAACCTGGACTCAGCGCCTGCCGACCTGCGGCGGGCGATCTTGGGAGACCTGCGTGCGCTCGAAACGCTGCACGTGCTGTCGCGGTGTCATCGCCCGCCGGAGCGGACGGCGCTGTCGGCGTAAGTCCTGGGAGCTAGCTCTCTCCGCAATGGGACAGATCGCAAGGGCAGGACAATGCGCATTGCTGATGAGCCCGGAGTACAATTGCGGGAGAAGGTGGTGCCGCGATTCTCGCTCGGCGGGCCTTTGCTAAGGAGCGCTTTGCACTATGGCAACCACCGAGACACTGCTGACCGCGGACGAGTTCGCCCAGCTCGAGGGGCTCGACGGGCCGGCGGAGTTGGTGCGAGGGATCGTACAGATGATGAACCTGCCGAATCCGCGGCACGGCCAAGTATGCGCCAACGCCACAGGCATGCTTTGGGCTTATTTCCGACAGAATGAGCTGGGGCGAGTCGTGTCGAACGACGCGGCAATCGTCACGACGCGCTCGCCCGATTCGGTGCGAGGAGCCGATGTAGCCGTTTACCTATACACCACCGTGCCTCCCGGCCCTTTGCCGCAGCGGTATCACTCGGCCGTGCCTGATGTGGTGTTCGAGGTCCGCTCCCCCAGCGACCGCGCCTCTGAGTTGCTCGCCAAGGTGGCTGAGTACCTGGCGGCCGGTGTCAAGGCCGTGTGCCTGCTCGAGCCTGACGACGAACGGCTGACGATTTACACCGAGCGCGGTCCGGCCCGCCAGTTCGGGGCCCAAGATCGCTTCGAGTTGCCGGATCTGCTGGGCAACTTCAGCGCTCCTGTGCGCGAGTTCTTCGCCTAAGTGGCTGGCGAAACGACCAGTTTTTCGCGCCCTGCCCCCCCATTTATTTGCCCAAATTGGGGGGCGGCAACTATCGTGAAAGGATGGAACCGCAGAGGCACATTATAGCGATTCGAAGGGCCCTAGCGCCCTGGCGCGGCCCTGGCGCACCGCTCTGCGCCTTGGCCCTGGCTCTCTCGCTGCTCCTGCGGCTCGGAAGTGCAGCGTTTGCCACGCCCCCCAACGTCATTGCCGTCGTCGAGCCTATCCCGGGCAACATTTTCACCGGCCACAAAGACCTCGAAGGACTCTCGATCAAGGTCAGCCACCCAGAGTCGGTGAACCCCAACCCCGAGTTTCATCCCACGGCGGTCGCCAGCCGCATCTTTCCCGACAACGGTCTCTCCGACACGCCGATCGATGGCGGCTACGCCAGCCGCGATCGCTGGAGCCTGTGGTCGTATCAAATCCAGTCGACGACCTACTTCCCCAAGGCTGTCGACGAGATCGGCCAGGGCGCCCGAATCGTCAATGAGAGCGCCGGCTATCAGAGCTACACCCCCAGCGACACGCTGCGGGCCAATCTGTTCGATCAGATGGTCTACAAGCACCGCACGGTCTTCACCCAGATCGCCCACAACTACGGACCGGGCGACGCCACGCTGCTCGATCCGGCGGGCGCCTACAACGCGATCGTAATTGGCGCCACGGGCCGCACCGAGGCCCCACCCGACTCCGATCCCTTTCGCGGCCTGGCACAGGGGGCCTACATCGCCGACTACAGCTCGCGCGGGCCCACCACCGATGGCCGCCGCAAGCCCGACCTGGTGGCCCCCGGCACGTTCGTCACGCTGGCCACCTACGACCCGGCGAACCCTACCGACACCGGGGCCACCAAGCGGACCGCCGGCACCAGCTTTTCCGGGCCGTACACCGCGGGCGTGGCTGCGCGGCTCATCGAGCAGGCCGACGACCGCGGCTGGAACTCCGATCCGCTCACCCTCAAAGCCGTGCTGCTCAACTCGGCGCAGCAAGTTAGTCAGCAGTATTCGCTTGCCGACGGCGTCTACTCCCCTGAGGTCTGGGACGGCTGGTCCCCCACCAACACCGACAAGCCGCTCGACCTCGATCAAGGGGCCGGCGAAATCTCTTTGCCGCGGGCGGAATGGCAATACTTCACGAATCCCGAGCAAACTCCCGGCGGCGTGGCCCGCGTCGGTTGGGACTTTGAGCCAGCGCTCGCGTCGGGCACGACGCAGTGGTACTTCTTCGACAAGCCGGTTCACGCCGGGGCCACGCTCACCGCCACGCTCGACTGGTTTCGCGAATTCGACGCGGCCGGCAACGGGCTAGGGCTCGATGACCTGAACCTCGAGCTTTGGAAGACCGATGGCGTTACGCCGCTGAGCCTGGTCACACAGAGCAACAGCCAGATCGACAACGTGGAGCACATCCACCGCTTCGACGTGCCCGACACGTCTTTCTATGCCTTGGCGGTGAACTTCAAGGTCGACCATTCGCAGGGGGGCGCCGACGCCTTCGGCCTGGCTTGGACGCTGCCGGACTCGCCGTTTTTGCCGGGGGACGGCAACCTCGATGGCCGGGTCGACCTGACCGACTTTGGCCTGCTGAAGGCCCATTTCGGCGCGGGCACGCTCCTCTCCGAGGGGGATTTCGACCTCGACCGCGACGTTGATCTCTCCGATTTTGGGCTCCTGAAGGCGAACTTCGGGAAAACCGGGGGCGCAGGGGCGGTGGCCGTGCCGGAACCCCCCGCTGGGGTGCTGGGGCTGCTGGCGCTGGTTGGGCTGAGCTTGCGCCGGCGGATGAAACGGGCTGCCTGAGCGGGCCACCGGCCGGTTCCGCCGTTCATTTTGGTCCGCACAGCGGACCCTACAGGGCGGGTAATCCATTGCGTAGGAAGGTCGCAGTTTATCCAGTCCTCCCAAGGGCTTTCTGCGATTGCTCCCTAAAATGCTTGACGCGATTTCGTCGAAACCGTAGCTTTGTCGAGATAGCCCCTCACCACACCCAACGGAATCGTGTCATGAAGATCAAGGTCGTCGTCCGCGGCGGCAGCATGGATGGAACCTACGAGTTCCCCGATGGTTACCGCCGCTCGTTCGGCGCCGCCGCCACGCCCGAAGAACTCGCCTGGACCTATGCCAGCGACTGTAAGACGCTCTCGATCGGCTGGTCGATCGTTGGCCCGTCTTTGCGGGCGCTCGAGGATCAGGAAAACGCCACCGACTGCTACTGCCTCGTCGGTCGCCAGGTCGTCGAAGGCGTGCTCACCTACACGCTCGCGCATAACGCCGATCGCGCCGTCTCGGTGTAGCCGCCAACGAGTGTTTCTTTTGGGCTGATGAGCGGCCCTTTCGCCCAGATGTCTTCGCAGGCCGCGCGTCAGGCGGCGCGGCTGCGAACGGCCAGGGCGCGCAGCTCCGCGGCGATCGGTCCGCGCAGCGTTTCTTCCAGGCGGTCTAGGGCCATCGCGGCCGTTGCGCCATCGAACACGCGGTGATCGTAGAGCAACGTCACCAGCATGCGGCCGCGCTCATCGAGCGGGCCGTAGCTCAGGCTCGTGGTCAGAAAGCTCGGGTGCAAGCGGTTGAAGGCGCCCTGCCCAGCGAGCACCGACATACCGAAGGTGCCGACGCGCTTCGCGCGCTTGCGGGGGAGCAGGTTCAGGTTCGTCCACCAGATCAACCGCCGCACCGGCGCCGGCAACTGACTGAGTTGCACCTGCGAGCGAAACGCCTCGGGCACGGGCGCCGTTTGATACTGGTCGAGCGCCGCTTGAATTTCGGCCAGCGATTGCGTTTCCGGCTGCACGAAGCGGCCCCAGCAGAGGCGGTCTTGCCCCTCGTGCTCGCGCTGCACGCTGATCATTCCCACGGTCGCCGCGTGCTCGTAGAACCGCGGCCAAGGCCAACGCAGGTAGCTCGTCCGCAAGAGGGGCTGCTCGGCCGACACCAGGCCATAAGCCCGCAGGAAGAGCGCCGGCCACGAAATCCGCGGGCGCACGTTTGCCCGCAAATCGGCGAGCTCCGCCAATTCGAACTGGCGGTCGCAGGGGACGATCGGCAGCCCGCGGGCAAAGTGCAGCAGATCGAGCACTAGCGCGCGCTGCGCGGGAATGCGCCGCGAACGGCCCAAGGTGAGCGGATTCATCACTTGGCTCCTTCCAAAAGCGCGGCGCCCAGCGCCGCCGGCAACCCTGTTTGTTGCCACTGTCGTACCCGGTCGGCAAGCGCCGGGGCAAGATCAGCCGCCGCTAGCTGGCCCGCTGCCGCAGCGCCTCGTAGAAGAGCACGGCCGCCGTGGCCGACACGTTGAGGCTGTCGGCTAGCCCCCGCATCGGCAGTTGCACCCCGGTGACGGCCGGCGCGCTCCACGCTGCGGAAAGCCCGTGGGCTTCGCTTCCCAGCACGATCGCCGTCGGCCGCCGAAAATCGACTTCGGTGTAAGGGACCGTCGCATCGACGCGGGCCGCCACGATCTGCAGCCCCCGCTCGGTGAGCCAAGAAAGGGCTTCCTCGCTCGCCGCCGTGGCCGCCGGGACGGCGAACACCGTGCCTAGGCTCGCGCGGATGCAGTTGGGGTTCCAGAGGTCGGTGCCGGCGTCGGCCACGATCAGGGCGTCGAGCCCGGCGGCGTCGGCGCTGCGAAAAACGGCCCCCACGTTGCCCGGCTTCTCGACCCCCGCGAGCACCCCCAGCAGCGCCCCCTCCGGCAGCGCCAGCCGCTCGAGGTTGCGCTCGGGCGCCAGCGCCACGGCCACGATCCCTTCGGCCCGCTCGCCGAAGGCCAGCTTCTCGAACACGGGCTCGGTGAGCTCGAACCGGGGCACGCTCGGCGGGATCCGTTCGACGAGGGACCGAGTCGCGGCGTCGCAGAGTGGCCGGCAAACGTAGACCTCGGCGAGTTCGATCCCCGCGGCCAGCGCCCGCTCGACTTCACGGACGCCGTCGATCAGGAACCGGCCCTGCTGCGCCCGCTGCCGATTGTCGCGCAACCGCGCCGTCTGCTTGACGCGCGGATTCTGCACGCTGGTGATCAACAACGGTTCCACGCCGTCCGCCTTTGCTCAAGCTCCGCCGGGCACTGCCGGCAACGCTGCCGTGGTTCTATTGTGCCCGCACCAGCAGCTCGCCGCGAGCCGATTCGACCTGATCGCCAAACCAACGCTCGAGCGGCCACAGGAGCGCCTCCCCGAGCGCCGGGAAATCTTCGGCTCTTAGGTAGCGCGCGAGCAGATGTAGATAGCGAGGAGACACCAGCCGGCCTCGGGTGAACGTTGGCAGGATCTCGGGCCGGCCGGGCCCCAAGAGTGCGAGCGTGCCGCGGCGCATGCCGGCGCCGCAGCGGGGGCCGCAATCGCCACCGACGATAATCGTGCCGGCCAGCATCGCGCGGGCCGCGGCGTCGCCGCAGTTGCCGGCGATGGCGATCAGTCCGCGGCGCAGCGCGTGGCCCACGTCGTGCCCCGCGTCCCCGTCGACCAGAATCGTGCCGCCAGTCATGCCGCGCGGGCTGCCGGGATAGCTGGCCCCCAGGCGGTCGCCGGCGCTGCCGCGGATGTGGATGAGGCCGCCGCGCAGCTCGCTGCCGGCGAAGTCGCCCGCGTCTCCGGCCACGACGATGCGCCCTCCCCGCAGTTGGCTGCCCAGGTGGCGTCCGGCCGGACCATGCACCTCGAGATGCCCGGCGGTCATGCCGGCGCCGATGCGCTGCACACCGGAGAGGTCGCCGGCCAAAATAAGCCGCTCATCCGCGGCGTCGCCCGCCATGTCGAACAGTTCGGCAAGGGGCAGGAGCCGGTTGCCGCAAAGGACCTCGAGCCGCTCGATTTCAGCGAGCGTTTTGCCCCGCAGCGCGTCGGGCGTGATGCCGGCGAGTTCCACCGGCACGGTCTGCGGCGCGCGATAGGTGAGGAGCACAGCCATCAGCGGCTGCTCCCCGGCCCGGCGAGCGAGCTTCCGTGGGTTTGCACAGGCTGGAAGCCTGTGCCACGAGGATGGGCTCTTGGCAAGGTCTTCTTCGTGGCACAGGCTTCCGGCCTGCGCAGCCCGATGACCCCGGCAGCCAGACTGCTGCCTACAGCAGCTTGGGAAACTTGAGGCCGTACTTCCGGCTCAGCTCGCCGCGCAGGCGTTCGCCTCGCTTGTTGATCTCGAGGCACTGCTTGCGGTGCTCCTCGGCGCCCGACTTCCACGATTTGCCGGCTTGCCCCTGCCGCGCGGCCACGTCGTTGCTTTGCAGCAGCGATCCCGCCTGACGGCTGTTGACGACGCCCTGATCGTACCACGCGGCAATTTCCTGAGCGAGAGCCAGGGCCTGCGGGTCGACGTTCGCCGCGTCGAGGGCTCGAATCGCCCCACCGGCGTAGGTGTAGGCGTCGCTCTCGCCGCTGACGAACGACAGCGCGTTGCCGGCGGTGAGCTTGGGGGGCGCAGCCCGCATCGCGGCTTCCCGCGCCATCACCGAGTTGAGCTGGTTCCAGTAGGCGAGCGTCGCCGGTCCCTGGGTATCCTCGTGAGCGGCCGGTGCATGCCGTTCGGCCGGCGTGGCGCGATCCGGCCGCTGGTTGTGGGCGGGGCGGTCCTTGTCGGTCCGCATTTCCGCCAGCTCCTCGCGCAGCGCCCGCAACTCCTTGGCCGTTTCCAATTGGAGCGCGAGCTCTTCGCGATTGGGAGCATCGACCGCCGGCGCGGCGACCGCAGTCGCCACAGCGCTCTCGCCCGGAGCGGCCGACATGCGCCGCGACCAGGCGACCCCGCCCGCGGCGCCGCCGACGAACAGCACGAAGACAAGCAGCGTAAACCCCAGGCGGCTGGAGGTGGTCGACACGGGGGCTTCGGACATGGGTAGGGTCGCCTTTGTTGGGCCAGGAGTGAGTCCGAAAACTCTAGCTCCGCGCCCTGGCAGCCACCGCTGCGTCCCGACCGCTACAACCGTTGCCGACTGCAAGCGCCCCGCAGCGCGATCACTTCTTGACCGGCGGCTTCTTGGCGTCCTGCTTGGGCTTCTTTTGCTTCTTGTCGTTCTTCTGAGCGTTGTTGCCCTTTCCCATGATTCGGTCGTCTCCTCGAGCGTGGTTTGCAAAGGAACGCGGCGCCCTGCGCCGCGTGTGAAGCCGCCAGCTTACCACAGGAGGGCGGAGAACTCCCATCCCAGCGAGTCGCTTCTTGGCCGAGCGGCCTGGTCGCCCCGCGCGCTCGCAGCCGGAAAAAAAGGTAGAATCCTCCGTCCGCGCCGATTCTGCCTTTCTGGAGCTCGCCCCGCCGTGCCGCACCCCGCCCCGCATCCCCTCTGCGCCGAACAGGCCCGTCTGCACGCCGCGAACGCCGGCAAGGACCGCTGGCGGCTCTGGGGGCCTTATCTGAGCGATCGCCAGTGGGGGACCGTGCGCGAGGACTATAGCCCCTATGGCACGGCCTGGGACTACTTCCCTCACGATCACGCCCGCAGCCGCGCCTATCGCTGGGGCGAAGACGGCCTGGCCGGCGTGTGCGACGAGCACTCGCGGCTCTGCCTGGCGCTGGGGCTCTGGAACGGCCACGACCCGATTCTCAAGGAGCGGCTCTTCGGCCTGACGAACGCCGAAGGCAACCACGGCGAAGACGTCAAGGAGCTCTACTACTACCTCGACGCCACTCCCACCAACTCCTACCTGAAGATGCTCTACAAGTATCCTCAGCGAGAGTTTCCCTACGCGCACTTGGTCGATGAGAACCGCCGCCGCAGCCGCCAGCAGCCAGAATATGAGCTGCTCGACACCGGCCTGTTCGACGACGACCGCTACTTCGACGTGTTCGTGGAGTACGCCAAGGGCGCCCCGGACGACGTGCTGATGCTCGTCACCGCGGTCAATCGTGGGCCCGACCCGGCCACGCTGCACGTGCTGCCGCAGCTTTGGTTTCGCGACACCTGGACCTGGAAGCCCGGCGCGCCGAAGCCGACGATCCGCCTGGCCGAGGGCGCGCTGCTGGCCGAACACCGCCGGCTCGGCGCCTATCGCCTGCTCGCGGCGGGTTCCCCCGAGTGGCTCTTCACCGAGAACGAAACGAACTTCAAACGGCTCTTCAATCTCGAAACCCCAGGCCACTGCAAAGACGCGTTCCACGAATACGTCGTCCGCGGGAACCACGCGGCAGTAAACCCTAGTCTGGCCGGCACCAAGGCGGCCGGTCACTACGTCCTCTCGCTCGCGCCGGGCGCCACGACCACCCTCACGCTGCGACTCACCGCCAACGCAGAGGCCACGCTGGCCGACGCCGAACAGGTCTTCGCCGATCGCCGCCGCGAGGCCGACGAGTTCTACCACGAGCTCGAGCGCGACATCCCGAGCGAAGAAGATCGCCTGATCCACCGCCAGGCATTGGCGGGGCTGCTCTGGAGCAAGCAGTTCTACTACTACGATGTGGCGCAGTGGCTCGACGGCGATCCGGGCCAGCCCGCGCCCCCTCCCGAGCGCCAGCACGCCCGCAACGCCGACTGGCGGCACCTGAACAACGCCGACATCGTGTCGATGCCCGACAAGTGGGAATACCCCTGGTACGCCGCCTGGGACCTGGCGTTTCACACGCTCCCCTTGGCGCTCGTCGACGCCGAGTTCGCCAAAGACCAACTGCTGCTGCTCACCAAGATCTGGTATCTGCACCCCAATGGCCAACTGCCGGCCTACGAGTGGGCGCTCGGCGACGTGAACCCCCCGGTGCATGCCTGGGCCGCCTGGCGCGTGTTTCAGATCGACCGCAAACAGCGGGGCGACCAGGGGGACCTGGCGTTCCTCGAGCGGATCTTCCACAAGCTGCTCTTGAACTTCACTTGGTGGGTCAACCGCAAGGACCCTCAGGGGCGCAATATCTTTCAGGGCGGCTTTCTCGGCCTCGACAACATCGGCGTCTTCGATCGCAACGCCCCGCTCCCCAACGGCGTGTGGCTCAGTCAGGCCGACGGCACGAGCTGGATGGCCATGTACTGCCTGAACATGATGCAGATCGCGCTCGAGCTGGCCTGCCACAATCGAGTGTACGAAGACATGGCCACCAAGTTCTTCGAACACTTCCTCAGCATCGCCCAGGCGATGACCAACATCGGCGGCGACGGCCATGGCGTGGGACTGTGGGACGAGGGGGACAAATTCTATTACGACGAGCTGAACCTGAACGACGGCCGCATGGTCAAGCTCAAGCTGCGGACGTTGGTGGGCTTGATTCCGCTGTTCGCGGTGGAAACGATCGAGCCCGAAACGCTGGCCCGTCTGCCCGAGTTCAGCAAGCGGCTTACCTGGTATCTCAAATACCGGCCCGAGTTGGCGAACCTGGTGTCGCGCTGGCACGTGCCGGGTTCAGGCGACCGGAGGCTCTTGTCGCTGTTGCGCGGCCACCGCATGAAGAAGCTGCTCTCGCGGATGCTCGACGAGACCGAGTTCCTGTCCGACTACGGCGTGCGGGCGCTCTCGAAGTACTACGGCCAGCACCCCTACAGCTTCGACTGCCTGGGGCACCACATGACCGTGAGCTATGAGCCGGGCGAATCGACTTCCTCGGTCTTCGGCGGCAACTCCAATTGGCGCGGGCCGATCTGGTTCCCGGCCAACTACCTGATCATCGAGTCGCTGCAGAAGTTCCACCACTACTACGGCGACGACTTCAAGGTCGAGTGTCCCACCGGCTCCGGCAACATGGTCACGATCCTCGACGTGTCGGAAGAGCTGACGCGGCGGCTGCTCAAGATCTTTCGCCGCGACGAACATGGCCGCCGGGCCTGCTTCGGCGAACGGGGCAAGCTGCAGAACGACCCGCACTTTCGCGACTATCCGCTCTTCTACGAGCACTTCCACGGCGACACGGGGCGCGGCCTCGGGGCCGAGCACCAGACCGGCTGGACCGCGCTCGTGGCCAAGCTCTTGCAGCCGCGCCGCTCCACCGCGCCCGACCATGTGAAGGATGGGCAGCAGACGGCCCAGGCGGCGGTTCTGCAGGCGTAGTGCTGGCCGCTCGCCGGCGACGTGGTTGGCGCCTTGAGGGCAGTCGACCTGCAGCGCTACTCGGGGGAGACGGTCACGAGCTCTTGCGACACGGCCTCGATCTGCGTCGCGCCCAGCGTGGGCTGCTCTTCGGCAAAGCCGATCAAGAGTGCGAGATCGCACAGGCGATTGATCCGCCGCGGCAGGCCGCGCGTGAGGTAGAACACCGCCTCGAGGGCGTCGTTCTCGAAGATCGTGCGCGAGGCGCCCGCCGCCTTCAGCCGGTGGTTCACGTAGCTGATCGTCTCTTCCAACTGCAGCGGACGCAGCAGGCACTTGACGGCCATCCGCTCTTCGAGCCCCGGCATGCGGTCGAGCGCCGGCAACAGGCCGGGCTGGCCGACCAGGAGGAGCGTAAGCGCAGAAGCCCCTTGGTGTTCGAAGTTCAAAAGCAGCCGCACCGTCTCGAGGGCGTTGCCGTCGGCCAGCAGGTGGGCCTCGTCGATCGCCACGACGGCGTGCCGCCCGCGCTCGCAGTTTTGCAGAAACGCCCGCGACAACGCCCGCACGCTGGCCTCAATCGAGGTCGAGCCGCCCAAATTTCCGGCGCCCATCTCTTCCGCGAGCCAGATCAGCAGTTGCGGCCCCGGCATTTGCGGAAACACCAGATGCACGAAGGGAGCGAAGGATTCGGGCAATTGGCGCTCGAGCGCGCCGACGAGCAACGTCTTGCCGACCCCGGCCGGTCCGGCCAAGAGCGCCGCTCCGCGGCGGTTCTCGATCGTGTAGCGCAGCTTGAGCAGCGCGCCCTGGTGGGCCTCGCACGGGTAGTAGAAGGCGTCGAGGCCGCTATCGAACGGCCGACAGCTCAGGCCCCAATAGGATTCATACATGTTGTTCGCTCACGGTTCGGGCGTCGCGATCGACGCCCAGGTGGGTCCGCGGTGCGGACCAACTAACGCGGTCCGGCGCTGCCCATCGCCGAAGTGAAGTTCTCTACAATCCCCACCAGGCCCACGCCCGTGGCCTGGAGATCGTCGGTCAGCGTCGCCAGGTCATGCGCGGGGCGGCGACGGTCAGACACTGCCAGGAGGGCGTCGATCGCTCCTTGCCGGCAGAGGGTCTGCAGAGCCAGGGCCGACAGGCCCTCCCACGGTCCGGCGTCGATCAGCACCAGCGAGTAGTACTCGCCGAGCACGCCCAGGTCGACGGCCGCCTCGAGCTTGGCCAGGAGTTGCACGTCGCTGGGCTGCGGGTTCGCCAGCGGCAACAGCGCACAGCGGTCACGCCCCGATTCGACCAGGGCCTCGGTGAGCGGCACCTGTCCCGTCAGCACCTCCTCCCAGCCCACCTGCGGCTGCACGCCCAGGCGGCGGGCTAACTGCGGACGGGCGAAGTCGGCGTCGATCAGGCAACAGGTCGTGCCCTGCTGAGCGAGGTAGGCCGCCAGGCTGGCGACGAGCGTGGTGCGTCCTTCGCCGCGTTCCCGGCTGGTAATCGCGACGCGAGCGCCATCGCCCAGCTTGCCGAGCGTTTGGGCCAATCGCGCGAGATGTTCTCCCCGCTCGGCGACGATCGTGCGGCAGATTTCCGGCCAGAGAAAATACGGCACCTCGAGCGCCGGGCGAAACACTTCCACCTTAGGCGCCGCGGCGAACGCCGACAGCGGCTTGGCCTGAGCAGGCGCCGGCGGGGCCGCGGCCTGCGAAGTTGCCAATAGTTCCGACCAGGAAACGGTGTTCTCGTGGGCCGCCGCGGTGGCTGACATCTCGGCCCACGCGGTCGCGACGGAAGCCTCTGGTGGAGGCGGCTGCGGAGATGAAGCGTTCTCCGGGAGCGGCTTGGTGGCCGGGGCCGGAACCGCTGCAGCCTCAGGCTGCCGATCCTCCGCCGGGAGCGGTTGCGTCGTGGGCTCATCGCCGCGTTTCTTGCCCACTAAGGGGAAGCGCAGATGCGGCGCCGGCACGGCGGTCGCCTGTTCGAGGCGGAAGACGGGTTGGGCTGGCGCGCGCGGCGGCTCTGCGGGGGCCGCAGGCGCCGCCGGAGCCGCGTCCGTCGCTTGCGCGGGCTGGGGAGCGAGCTCGTGGTGCGGCGCGGGCGCGCCGCCGGCCGCCGGCCGCGGACGCTGCTGAAAGGCCTTGATGAAGGCTTGGTTGAATTCGGGCATGTCAGCCTCCCCCGGGCCCGGACATTATTTCTCGATGCCGCCCTGCAAGCGGGCGACACCCTCTGCCGCGCCGTAGCTGCCGTCCCACACGCGCACCGGCTGCGGAGCGCCGTACGCGGGCCCGTAATCGGGCGTTGCGGCCGACTTGGCCTCGGTCCCCATCCGCGCGGCCAGCGCTGCTGCCGGCATCGACCGGAGCTGATCGAGCTTCGCCAGCTCGGTGACGTATTCGGTTTGGGCGATGCCCATCTCCGCAGCAGCCACTTCCTTGGCCGTCAGCAGTTGCTCGAGCGAGCCTTGACCGCGGACGTTGCGGATGTGGTCGCGCTCCGACACTGCGGCCTCGAGTTCGAGCCGAGCGCGGTCGACGGCCAACTCAGCAAGTTGCCGTTCGCTGGTGGGGCGGGCGCCCTTGCGAACCAACTTTCCCAGGCGTTCGACATCGTGCTGGGCCTGCACCAACTTGGCCTGCTGCTCGGACACCGCCTTCTCGGCGGCCAGCAGATCGCGGCCGTTGCCGCGATTGAATTCCTCGAGGGCACGGCAGGCCCCAATAAACTCCTCTTGGGCGTGTGAGCGATTGGCCCGCGCCTGCTCGACCTTCATTTCCTGGTCGAGGATCGCGTTGGGTTCGCCCATCGGCGCCGAACGCATGTTGAACGAAGCGTCCGAGCCAGGGAGCGACTCGGAATCGGGCGCCCGCAGGTTCGGTCCGGCCTCGTCGTCGAACGGCGCCCCTTGGCCACGGTCGGGGGCCTGGGGAAACCGCGTCTCGCCGTGAGGCGCCGCGGAGTCGCGCGAATAGGTCGGGGAACCGTGGCCCGCGTGGTCGTCGGGCAGCGTGGCCACCGGCGAGGGGCCCATCCAGGTGGGCGCCTCGGTCGACGATGTCGCCGTAGGGGCCTTGGCCGCGTGTTTGGTCGTAGTCGTTTTGGTCGGGGGAGTGGTCCCCTGTCGGAAGACCATGGCCGTTAGGGCGACGATCACCACCATCATGCCGGCCAGAGCGAACCGCGGCTTCGAAGTCCAATTCCAAGGGGCTGGCTGGCTCAGCGGAGGCCGCGCGGCAGGCTGCGACAAGTCCGGCATCGACAGCAAGACCGTGGCCGCGCGCGATCCGGAGCCTGCCGGCGAAGGCGAAGCGTGGTGCGGAGATTCGATGGGGCTGGTCAAGGATCCCTCCCTGGATGCTGACGGCCGCAATTTGCCCACGTTCGGTCGCCAAGGCAACGCCCATGCGCCGCACGTGGTCCGTCGGCGCGTTCGGGCAAGAACATCGCCGCAGGAGAGTTATCGGTTCCGTCCGTATCGTTCTTGAGCCTTAGTCAGGTTGGGGCCTTTGGCGCGAACGCGCGGAGTTTAGGTAGACAATCCCGAGGCGCAAAGGTCGGTTTTCCACCCGGGCCGAACCCAAACCGTCCGAGCCCCGTACCAGAGGGGAAGGGCCGGCGTTGCCGCGCCTCGGCGGTCAGTGCTACGATCGAGTTCAGGCTTACGCAGAAATCCGCCTTCGGCCAACCCATGATCACACGCCACCCACTGCCGGTCCGTCTGACTGCCCTGGTGGCAGCCGTGGCGTTGGCGCTGGGCTCGTGGTCCCCGCTGGCGGCCTGTGGGTGCGCTCCTTGCGGGGCGGCGCTCGAGGGCTGCAGTTCGGGGTGCTGCTCGGCCAAGTCCCTCTGCCAGAGCTGTTGTGACCGCCAGGGCGAAGACGAATCGCCCGCAGATTGCCTGGCCGACGGTGGCTGCCTGTGTCACCCAGTGAGCGCTCCGACTTCGGAGCAACCGCGGGTTCCGCAGTCCGACCAAGTGGCGCAGGCCTTCGTGGTCCTGCCCAGCGCGATCAGCGCGCTGCCGAGCCTAATCGAGCCGACGGCGGTTGTCGCGGCTCCCCCTCTCTCGCGTTCGGGCGCGGAACTCCGCGTCCTCTACTGCTCGCGTCTGGAATGATCCGCTTCTCGCGATCGACTTGCTGATTTCGTTTTCACAAGTGTTCTCGAGTTTGGAGTTTCGTTCCATGTACACGGCTTTGATGCTGATCTCGTTCTTGCTTCCCACCTCCCTGGTCTCGCACGCCGCCACGGCGGAGTGCTCTTGCGCCAAGGCTTGCGCTTGCTGCAAGTGCTGCGACACCGGCACGTGCACCTGCGGCGACGCCTGCAAGTGCGCCTGCTGCAAGTAGCGCAGGTTCAGACCGCAAGTCGCCGCTTCGGAACTGCCTGCTGAGTTGCCGAGGTGGCGCCTGCTGATTGACGCAAGAGGCCCCCGGAGTGCTTGCACCCGGGGGCCTTTGCATTGATGCCCCCGGGCGGCGTCCGGCTTGCGCCGGCCTTGCCCGGGGCTATTCTCGGGTCGCCCCTGCCGGGGCTGCATGCCGCGCCTCACGCTTCGCAGATGCCAAAGCGCAACTTCAAAACTGGCGCTGCGGACTAATATGGCACAACCCGAAAAACAGTCAGAGCACTAAAAGGCCTGGTAGAAGACTTCGCACAGGCGGCCCAGCGTTTTGCCGGCCTTCTCCGTGCCGCTCGCGTCGGGCATGTGGACCAGGTTCACGAACATCGCGATCGCCACTTCGCGGCCGCTATGACATGTGCCGTAGCCGGCCAGGGCCTTGCTCGTAAGCAGGCTCGTGCCGTTCAGGGCGTTGTTCCAGAGGAGCGTGCCTGTTTTGGCCTGAAACTTTCCATAGGCCAGGCTGTCCTTCGGCGCCACGCCGGCCAGAGTGCCGTCTTGGCCAAGGATGGGCATTGCATCGCGATAGACTTGGAAGTCGGGGCGTTCGGCCATCGCTCGCAGCAGTTGCACGGCCGCTCGCGGGGTGATGAAGTCGGCCCGGTCGCCGCCGGCGCCGCCGCCAAAGGAGATCGTTGCGGTGTCGACGCCCAGGCCCTCGAGAATCGCCTGTTGGCGGCGCAGACCCTGGCCCAGCGTCCGTTCGCCGTGTTTGGCCGCCAACAGCAGCGGCAGCGTGCTGGCGTGCAGGTTGTGGCTGACCTTGAGGATCAGTTTGGCTTCTTCCGAGAACGGCGGCGATTCGAGTTCAGCCACCTTGGTGAGCTTGCCGTAGCCGTCGGCGGGCGGCAGCTTGCCGGTCGAGTTGGGCGCGAGGGCCGAAGCGGTCATTTCCACCCCGGAGCGGCGCAGGGCCTCGATCAGCAGCGTGCGGGCGAAGGAGGCCGCGTCGCCGACCTCGTGGATCGTCACGAAGGGGCGGTGTCCCAAGGGAATTTGGCCGCGGACGGTGATCCGCTCCCCCTCCGAGGAGACGTCGATCGCCACCTTCTCGCCCGCCTTCACGGTGTCGACGCGGGCGTCGACTTGCACGAACTCGGTTTGCGGGCGCCAGCGCACTCGAGCCGGCGTGCCAATCGTGGTGGGGGTGATCTCGAAGTCGATCAGGTTGTCGTTCACGATGATGGGCGTGAGTCGACCGGGGCCGCTGCCGGTGCCGGCCGCTTTGTCGAACAAGCGGTCGTCGATGATCACGTCTCCCTCGATCCGCTTGATCTCGACCTCGGTGACCTGGCGGGCCAACTCCTCGAGTCCGGCCAGTGGGTCGGGCTCGGTGAGTTCGGCCTTGGCCGAGAAGCCTGCGTAGATGTGGTCGGTGTTGGCGAAGGCCACGTGCCCCTGCGGATCGGTGCGGCCGCCGAACGTCAGGTCGCCCGAGGCGACCAGGATCAGGTCCCCCTTGAGCACGCCGTTTTCGATCGGCCCGCGGGCATACACCGGGGTGCGGAAGCGGTGGTTGGCGCCGAAGGCCTCGAGCGCCGCGGCGGTCGAGAAGAGCTTGGTCGTCGAGGCGGGGGCGAACAGCTTGTCGGGGTTGTGGGCGAACAACACCTCGCCCGTCTTGCGGTCGACGACCAGCAGGCCCCAATGGGCGTGCTTGTATTCGGGGGCATCGATGATCTGGCTGACCTCGCCCGCCAAATCGGCCGCCTGCGCGGCGTGCGTCGGCGCGCTGGCCAGGGCCGCGAGGACCAGGCTGGGCACGAGAAACCGAACACGACGTCGCATGGCTCTTCTCACGGGGGCGTAGGACCAAGGGGCAGGCCAGCGGTGAGGCGGGACTGCTATTATGTTTGCCGCCGGCGAGAGCCACCAGGGCCGGGCTGCGCGAAGAAACGCCCAAAGGTTCGTGGCAAGAACAGCCCTGCCTGGCGGGCTATCCGCCCGGCAGGGGCCTGCCATAATAGAGCAGGCCCGGGTGAATAACCTCCGGGCCTGCTCGATGACAAGGGCGCGCTGATGATGCCGAAAAATTTAACAGCCCAGTCGCCTCGCTGGCAAGCCCGCGCTTGCGTCTCTCTGCGCGGCGCTGGCCCCCTGTTCGTCGGGGCGGTCGGGTTGCTGCTCATGCTCTCGCTGGGCGCAGCTCCAGTGCGAGCCGGCGATCCGGTCAAGCCCTGGGTCGAAGCCCAGCTTCCGCGGCTGCTCGAGTTCTACAAAGAACTCCACCAGGCGCCGGAGCTCTCGCTGCGTGAAGAGCAAACTGCCCAGCGCGTCGCCGCACAGTGGCGAGACGCCGGGTTTCAAGTCACCGAGCACGTGGGCGGCCACGGCATCGTGGGCCTGCTCCAGAACGGCGACGGTAAAACGCTGATGCTCCGTTGCGATCTCGACGCCCTGCCCGTGAGCGAGCAGACGGGCCTCAAGTACGCCTCGACGGCGACGACCACGGGCGAGGATGGTTCTACGACCGGCGTCATGCACGCCTGCGGCCACGACGTTCACATGACCTGCTCGGTCGGCGTGGCGGCGTTTCTGGCCGCGCACAAAGACCTATGGCGCGGCACGGTGATGCTGGTCGGCCAGCCGGCCGAGGAGCGGGGCATGGGCGCCCGCGCGATGCTCAATGACGGCCTGTTCGACCGCTTTCCCAAGCCAGACTACGCAGTCGCTCTGCACTGCGACTCGACGATTCCCTCGGGGCAGATCGGCTACCGCCCAGGATACGCGCTGGCCAATGTCGACAGCGTCGACATCACGGTCCGCGGCCGCGGCGGGCACGGCGCCTATCCGCACACCACGATCGACCCGGTCGTGCAGGCAGCTCACCTGATTCTCGACCTGCAGACGATCGTCAGCCGCGAGGTGAAGCCCACCGAGCCTTCGGTGATCACGGTCGGCTCGATCCATGCTGGCACGAAGCACAATGTGATTGCCGACCAGTGCAAATTGCAGCTCACGGTGCGCAGCTATTCCGACGACGTCCGCGCGCAGCTCAAGGCGGCCATCGTCCGCAAGGCCAAGGCCGCCGCAGCCGCCTTCGCTGCTCCCGAGCCGACGATCGAATTCACCGACGGCACGCCGGCCATGTTCAACGACCGCCAGCTCGCGGAACACGTGGCCGAGGTCTTTTGCAAGCGGTTTGGGCACGAGCAGATCGTGCTGACCGACCCGTCGATGGGAGGCGAGGACTTCAGCGAATACGGCCGCCGCGGCGTGTCGAGCTTCATGTATTGGCTCGGCACGATCGACGCCCACCGTCTGGCCGGCTACACGCGCGTCGGTCAGGCGCCTCCCTCCTTGCACTCGCCTCTCTTCTACCCCGACCCCGAGCCAACCCTGAAAACGGGCGTCGAGTCGTTGGCCGCGGCCGCGCTCGACCTGTTGGCGGTCGAGAAGGAAGACAAGACTGATAAGCGCAAGGCAGCGCCGTGAGCGGCGGGCGCAAGCGGATTGTGCTGGCTTGGCTGGCCGGGTGGCTGTTGCTCATGGCTGGCGGCGGGTGGCTGCTCGCCGACCTGCGCGCGCGAGTGCTCGAGGAAGGAGCCCAGACCGAAGCTCGCCAAGAGTGGCAGACCTGGAAGGAGGCCGTGGAGCGCGGCGATGCGCAGCTTGGGCCGGTAGCCCGCCGGCCCCTCAAGAGCGACGAGCCCCCCGCGGTGGTGCTCCTGCGCGACCATTTTGCCGCGGTGGCGGCGGGCTGCGGAGTGTTCGTCAGCCTGACCTATCTTTTCTTGGCCGTGACCGTGACCGGCCTCTGGTCCTCGCCCACCCATGGCGCGACCCCGCGTCCCGCGCCCAGCACCCATGACCGCAAGTAGCGAGCCGCGCATCGTCGCCGCCCCGGTTATGCATCGACCGGTGACCGTGCGATCGTGGCCCGCCCGAGACGCGGGCTGGTGGGCTGTCGTTTCCGCCGGTGGGCTCTGCGCCTCAGCGGCGTTGCTCGGCCTGACGTGCCGCAGTTGGCTCGTGGGGGCAGCCGGCGGCGGCCTCGTGGCCTTCGCCTCGTGGCGCTATTGGCTGCCGGTCTATTTCGATCTCGACGCCAGTGGAATCACGCAGCGCCTTGGCCGGCGGCGCTGGCGCATTCCGTGGACCGCTATCGGCGGCTACGCACTCCGCCCGCAGGGCGTAGCGCTCTGGGCCGCCGACGCCGGCAGCCTGGCCGCCTCGGCGCGAGCGATCGTGATTCCTTGGAACGGGCAGAGCGGCACGCTGCTGGCGGCCATTGCCGAACACCTGGGGCCGCCTACGGCCTGAATTGCTCGTCGGCTTTGGGCTACTACCCCGCGTTGCGAGGACAGCGCGGGTTACTCAGCCGCCTGATCGGCCAAGACTTCCTCGAGCGGCACTTGGCCGACCTTTTGATAGCCCAGGCCTCGCAGGACTTCCAGCAGCTCGCTGCAGGTGGGGAACATCCGGCCGCTCTTCCGTTTGTATTGGTCGAGGGCCTGCATGAACTCGACCTCTTCGTTCGTGTAGTCGCGCTCGCAGGTGGTGGGATCGATCTGCCGGCGGCGATTCACTTTGGCGCGGCGCTCGAGCGGCCGGCGCTCGACCGTGGGGCTGGGCGCGGCCGACGCACTGGCGGCCCGCTTCTCGTTCGTCCGTCGCTCGGTGCGGCGACGATCCACGGTGACGATCGATTCTCCAGCAGACGCCTTCGATTGACGGGCCTTGACCATGCCTGCGAATTCCCCCGAGGAAGGATGCACGTGCTAAGCTGGGAAGTTTAGCTCGACTGTTGCATTAAGGAATCGGCAGTAAGTCCCTTCCTCTTGCGAAGCTGGCGAAACAAGCGAGGGTTTGCCGGCTGGATCGATTGTGCCGGCGCGGGGAGGGCCCGGGCAGGACATAGAAGGCCGCCGCCAGGGGGCTTCGTCCCGCCTCGATTCCCAAGGGTTCTAAGGCAGCACGACGGGCAGCTCGTCGGTCCGGTTGCCCAGCCGGCGGTGCATTTCCAGATCGATGGCGTAGCTGATCCACCGCACCGAACTGTCGCACATCGCCATGGCGAAGGAACCGACATGGGGGCTGCCAAAGCAGCTCGACTGCGACACGCCGGGCCGGTCTTGCTGCGGCGGATAGCTCTTGCCCGTCCAGCGCGTGATGTCGACGGCGTGGCCGCAGAAGGCCGTCTCGTTGTTGCCGGCGTCCGCGCCCCCCTCGTAGTCGTCGGGCTGCAGATACTTCTCGCCGACCAAGTAGGTGTTCGTCGTGCCGTCGAAGATTTCCGCGATCTTCACCTCGCTGCGGAAATAGATCACGCCGTTCAAGTGAGCGGTGCTGGGCCAGTTGTAAGTGGCGCGATCCGCCGCCTCGAGGGTCGAGGGACCGAGATTCGTGGGAAAGATCGTGTCGCCGCCATTCGAGGCGTAGTCGTTCTTGGCCACTCGCTCTACATAGCTGGCGTTGTAGTAGGTGAACTCCGTGTACAGCACCCGCGTCCGCCGCCGCGCGGGGCAGTAGAACATGTTGACCGGCGTGGCCAGCCGCTCGGCGATCGCCTTGGCGCGGGCGGTCGACGTGAGGCCGCGCCCCCAGTCGTGCAACGCTCCCTGCTCGATGAACGGCAGCACGTTGTAGAGCCAGCCCCCCGGCTGCTCCTTGCCATACCCGCGGTCAGGGTCGCCGGTCCACAGCGTGTTCCAACCGTTGGTGGGCAGATGTTTTTGCTGGTCATGGTGAATCGCCATTCCCAGCGAGATCTGCTTGAGGTTGTTGGCGCATTGCGTGCGCCG
The DNA here is from genome assembly GCA_046349955.1 of Pirellulales bacterium. Taxonomy (GTDB): domain Bacteria; phylum Planctomycetota; class Planctomycetia; order Pirellulales; family JBGAPH01; genus JBGAPH01. The sequence continues at coordinate 39,102 of JAXMBI010000004.1, forward strand.
GGCGGCTTCGCGCGCGGACTGCACGGCGGGCAGCAACAGCGAGATGAGAATGCCGATGATGGCGATCACCACGAGCAGTTCCACCAAGGTGAAACCGCTCCGCCTGCGGATGTTGTTCAGCATCGCCGTCGCGTCGTCTCGAGGAGATGGCCCCCTGCCTCTGGCCATCCTAAGCGATTTCCGCCAAAAAGAGCAACGTTTGGGCGAGTGGCGAGCGGCCGGCGAAAAGCCGGCCGAGATTTTTGCGATTGGCCCTCTCATCAGCCGGCTGACGCCGGCCGCTCGCCGTCAGGGGCAATGGGCAAGCCTCGAGTGACTAGTTGACCTGGCCCAGATAGGCCAGCAGATCGGCCATGGCTTGCGGGTCGATTTGCTGCTCGAGCCCTTCCGGCATCAGCGAGCGCCCCTGGCTGGTCATCGACTCGACGTCGCGGCGGGCGACCGTGTCCTCGAGCCCCTCGGCGCGGCGCAGCACGATGCTGGCGCTCGATTCCGAGGCGATCATCCCCGTCAGCACGCGGCCATCGGCGGTCGTGAGCGTGTACGACACATACTGCGGGTTCACCTCGCGGTTGGGCTCGAGCACTGCCAGCAAGATCGCCTCGGGGCCACGGGCCTTGATGGCCGCCAGCGGCGGTCCGATCTCGTGCCCTACCCCTTCGAGCTTGTGGCAGGTAGCGCACTGGGCGCGAAACACGGCGCGGCCGCGATCGACATTTCCGCTCAGTTCGAGGGCCGCCCGGTAGCGGGTGGTCAGCGTCGCCCGCGCGCTCTCTTCGGCGGCGGCGAAACGGGCCACCGCCTGGCGAACGTTTTCCTCCGGGTGGGCTCGCAGTTGTTGCCGCTGCGCCGTGGAGAGTTCGTTCCAGGGGAAGCGTTCGCCGGCCAGTGCCTCGGCCAACGGCGCGGTCAGCGCAGGGTACGAAAGAACCACATCGACGAGCGGCGCTCGTGCCGCGGGCTCCAGCTTCAACAGCGCGGCAAAAGCCTCTCCCGCATCCGTACGCGCCAATGCCGCGAGCGCGTCGCGTTGCAGTTGGAGCGGCTCCTCGGCCGCCAACAAGGGCAACAATGCGGCCGGCTCTGCGCCCTTCAGCCTTACCATCAGCGCGAGCGCCTCCTGCCGCTGAGCGTCGCGTTGCTGGCGATCTGTCAGAATCGCGGTGGCCCGCGCCGCTTGCTGGGCGATGAGCCGTTCGGCGTCAGGGCCCAGGTCCTTCCATCGCACTTTCCAGTCGCCGCCACTGCGAGCCAGTCCGTCGGTTACCCCTTTGAGCACGGCCGCCGCGATCTCCGGCATTGCTTTTTGGCAGGCGGACACGAGCGCGGTGAGCTCGTCGCGTCGTCCCTGTCCACCGACTTGGCGGGCCAGCGATTCGAGCAGCGTGGGCGCAGCCGATTCGGCGCAATAGGCCTCATCCTCGAGTAGCGTTGTCAGCAGCTTGGCCGCGGAATCGGCGACCGAGCTCTGCACCGCGAATCGCATGAGCGGCTCGGCCCCATCGCGCCGCGCCAGCGCCGCCAAGGCCGGAGTGCGGAGGTCGGCCGGCAAGCCCGCCAGGCGAAATGCCAGCTCGAGCCGCACGCGCGGATCGGGATCGTTCATCAGCTCCTGTGCGAGAGCCGACAGGCGCGCTGAGGCGGCGAAGCGCTGTTCCGCCAACCGCACGGCGTGCTCCCGCACGCGGGGATGAGCGTCGACGAGCGCGCTTGCCAGATCGTCGTCGGCCAGCGCGCTCCGCCCGGCGAGCAACCATAGAGCTTGTAAGCGACGTTGGGCCAAGCCGCTGCCGGAGAGCGCCTTGCGCAGCCCATGTTCGGCCGCTGGGTCGGCGCGCTCGCGGAGCAGCCGGGCAGCCGTTTCCCGCTGCCAGGAGCGCGGGCTGTCGAGCGCGGCCACAAGTTCGGACGTCGTCGCCCGCTCCAGCGGGCGCACCGGTTCTCGGCGGAAGTTCTCCGGCACGACCCGGTAGATCCGGCCCCGGTCGTTGCCGCTGTTCAGGTCGAGTTGCTGCTTGATCGGGCCGGGTAAACTCGCGGGATGCTCCACCACCTCGCGGTACATGTCGGCTACATAGAGCGACCCATCGGGGGCGTTGGCGAACTGCACCGGGCGGAACCAAGTGTCGTCCGAGGCGATGAACTCGGCGCCTTCGTCGACCCGCTCGGCCCGAAGTTCGAGGCCGTGCTCCACCAGACGCTTGCGATGGACGAGGTTGCTGCCAACGTCGGCCACCACGGCCCAGCCGCGCATTTCGGCGGGCCAGGCATCGCCGCGGTAGATCGTCACTCCGGTGGCGCTCGTGAAGTAGCCCGAGGCCCGGCCTCCCCCTTCGACGGGCCCCTCGACCTTGCCGGCCACGCGCAGCCGCGTGCGCAGGATCCGCCACGGCTCGACAGGACTCGCGCGAAACACTTCGGCCTGCGGGCCGTCGGCGGCGATGCTGACGGTTGGCTGCGGCGCCGGGGCCCAGGGATTCCGCGTGTGCAAATCGTCGTCGACGAGCACCTGGCGAATGTGATCGCTATTGGAACAAACGAAGCGCCGACCCCAGTCGTCGAACGAAAGGCCGTGCTGCCCGCCGCCGGTCACGGCCGCGAGTTCGAGCGTTCGCGGATCGAAAGCGAAGTCGCGGCCCCGTAGGTCGACCGCCTCGCTCTCGGGCTGCTCCGGCCGCCGCACGTGCCCGCCCGAGGCGCTCGTGGCCCCGTAAATCCGGCCATCCAGTCCCCAGGCGAACGAGTTGAGCAGCCCCTGCACGTTGCTGCGGCCAAAGCCGGTGAGAACTACCCGGCGCTGGTCGGCCCGTCCGTCGCCGTCGTCGTCCCTAGCGAACAGGATGTCGGGCGCCGCCCCGACAAACACTCCCCCGTTTGCGCAAATCACAGCAGTTGGCCACGATAGGCCCTCGAGGTAGACCGCGCTGCGGTCGTAGCGGCCGTCGCCATCGGTGTCTTCCAACCGCCGCACCCTGCCGAGGCGGTCTTGGTCGCGCTCCGAGTAGTCGCACATCTCGACGACGTACAGGCGGCCGGCTTCGTCGAAACTCATGGCCACCGGATCGGCCAGCAGCGGCTCGGCCGCGGCGAGTTCCAAGCGAAAGCCCGGGGCAACGTGAAACGACTCGAGCGCCTCTTCGGGCGGGCGCGGGGCGACGCGGGGGAGTTCGGGAGCCGCAAGCTCGTCGGCAGGCTCCGCCGCGGCGAGCAGCGCCGGCATCGAGAGCAGTGCGAGCAGAGCCGCGGCCCACCGGCAGCGATCGGTCATGAGGGAAATCACTTGGCAGACGGCGGGAAGCGGGCGGAACGGAGGCCGAAAGGTGCGGCGACCCGTATTCTGCGAGGGTAGTCCCCCGGCGGCTGAGCCGCAATTGCTCCTGCGTTGCTTGCCCGGCTTACCGGATCAATGAGCGGTTCATGAGGAATTGATGAGAAAGCCAAAAAACAGTTGACTTGGCATGCGGCTGGCCGCAAAATCCAAGACGCACGCAAGGCCCAAGCGGCGTTTCGCCTGAAGGAAGTCGATGAGTGCGGCTGCTCCCCTGATCTGTCAGCCCTTCTGGGCTACCCATTTCTACGCGTTTCCTTGGTCGGAGCATCCGCAGGAAGCGCCCGGGCTCATTAAGTACCTGTATTCGCTCCGCGACCAGCAGGCCGCCCGCGTTTCGAGCGGGGTCGCCGTGGCGGCGAAGTCGAGCTACGGGCTTTACGAGGGGGATTTCGATCTTTTCGCCCGCGAACACGCGGGACTGTCGAAGCTCAAGGCGTTCATCGTCGACTCGGTGAAGCGCGCCGTGATCCATGTCAACGGCGGCAAGCAGGACGCGTCGCGCCTAGCGGTCGAAATCGACGACGCCTGGTACCACATCACCAACCAGGGCGGCTACCACGACACGCACGTGCATGGGGGCTGCTCCTGGTGCGGCATCTACTACCTCCAAATTGGCGATTCCGGTCGGCGCCGCGAAGGGGGCGCGCCCAACGGCGGCAGCCGCTTCTATTCACCGCTGTGGCGCGGCGGCGGCCATTCGGACTACGGCAACAACTATCTCAGCACCAGCTACGTCGATCCGCCCATGCAGGATGGCGTGTTGCTGCTGTTCCCTTCGTACCTGCTCCACAGTGGCCTCCCCTACACGGGCCAGCAGGACCGGATCGTGATTGCCTTCAATTCCCGCACGAAGCTGTTGCCTGCCGGGGTGGCGGTGCCCAGCGACGCAGGGGCCGCGGCGTTATCTGCTGTTCCGACAACCGCTTGAGTTGAATCAGGCGCGATCCGGGGTGCGCCTGGGCCGCGGCGCCGTCCTGACTCCGGACCGGCCGGCAGGTATACTAGGGAGATTCGGCCCTTTGCGGGCCTGGGCCGTTTCTGATCGGCTCCGTGATCTCCGTCTGAGTTTCCGCCGGACAAGCTGCGTCGCAACTTATGATCTGTGTGAGCATTGGGCGGGGCCGCCACCGCCACATGATCGCCGAGCACAAGCACCTGGTGGAGCAAGGGGCCAAGCTGGTCGAGCTGCGGCTCGACTACATCAATGGCGAGGTGAACCTGCGCCGCTTGGTCGACGACCGTCCCTGCCCCGTCATCGTCACCTGCCGCCGCGAGCGGGACGGCGGCAAATGGGCCGGCGACGAGGCCTCCCGGCTGATGCTGCTGCGCTCGGCGATCGCCAAAGGGGTGGAGTACGTCGACCTCGAAGAAGACGTTGCCACGACGATCACCCGCTACGGACCGACCAAGCGGATCATCAGCCTGCACGACTTTCGCAAGACGCCCGATGACTTGCCCGCGGTGTACGCCCGCCTTGCGGCGCTCGACGCCGATGTGGTGAAGCTGGCGACGATGGCCAACAATCCGCACGACAACTTGCGGATGCTCGAGCTGATCCGCTCGAGCAACAAGCCCACGGTCGGCATGTGCATGGGGGAGATCGGCACCCCCTCGCGAATTCTCAGCGGCCGGTTTGGCTCGCCGTTCACCTACAGCACCTTCAGCCACGAGCGGACGCTCGCCCCCGGGCAACTCAGCTTCGGCGACATGAAGGATCTCTATCACTATGAGGAGATCAAGCCCGACACCGCCGTCTACGGCGTGATCGCCGACCCGGTGCGGCATAGCATGAGCCCGCTCGTGCATAACACGGCCTTTCGCAAGCTCGGAGTGAACGCCGTGTATGTTCCCTTCCGCGTGCCGCGCGAGGACCTGGCGCAGTTCCTCGACGACGCGCCCGGCTACGGCATCCGCGGCCTGAGCGTGACGATTCCGCACAAGGAGTCGGTCGTGCCCAAACTCTCGAAGTCCGACGGCGCGGTCCGCGGCATCGGCGCGGCCAACTCGATCGTCTTCGAAGGGGAGGAGCGGCTCGGCTACAACACCGACTACCGGGCCGCCATGGACAGCCTCGACAACGCCGCGGGGCACCTGGGCGGCAAGCAAAACTTCTTCGAAGGCCGCAAAGCCATGGTGCTGGGGGCCGGCGGCGCGGCCAAGGCCATCGCCTTCGGACTCAAGCGGCGCGGCGCCAAGGTGATGATCACCGGCCGCACGCCGGAGCGGGCTGCCGAGCTGGCCCAGCGGCTCGAGTGCAGCGCCGTGGAATGGGACCTCCGGCACGGCCTCCGGCCCGAGGTTCTGATCAACTGCACGCCCGTCGGCATGCACCCGCACGTCGACGAATCGCCGTTCGACCGCGAGTACTTGCAGCCCTCGATGCTGGTGTTCGACACGGTCTACAACCCCGAAAACACGCTGCTCGTCAAGGAAGCCCGCGGCCGCAACTGCACGGTCATCACCGGCGTGGAAATGTTCGTCCGCCAGGCGGCCCTGCAGTTCAAGCTGTTCACGGGGCAAGACCCGCCCTGGGAGCTGATGCGCGACACGCTGAAGCGGGCGATCGGGCCCGTGAAGTACTAGCGCTGCGTCGCAGCCCGGGAACAAAGCTGTACACAGCGCTCGCGCCCTCGCCTGCTATTGCTTGCCGAAGTTGTCCTTGAGCAGGCCGAAGTCGTTCAGATCGACCGTGCCGTTGTGATCGAAATCGGCGGCCGAGCCGGGCCCCAGTCGGCCGAACCACTCCTTGAGCAGGCCGAAATCGCTCAGGTCGACCCGCCCGTCATGGTTGGCGTCCCCCGGCAGCGTGAAGCTCGCCACGCCAAAGCCGACCTGCAGATCGGCGGCCAGTCCGGCGCCGGCGGCGTCGGCCACGCCGCTCGTCTGACCGAGCAGCGTAAACAGGTAGTCGCCGGCCGCCGCCGTCAGCTCGCCAAGGTTTCCGACCAGCCAGCGCTTGTGATCCGCCGACGTCAACGTGGCGCCGGCTGGCAATAGGTTGGCCCCCCCGCCACGACGCAGCGCGAGATCCGTTAGCTCGAGGCCGAACACCGGCTCGCTGAACTCGAGGGCAATCTGCGCCACCGTCGAGCCGCCGGCGGGCCCTGCCAGCAACTCGACGTTGACCGTCGGCAGCGGATTGATCTCGACGAAGCTGAGCTTGTTGTTCGTTGCCTGCGGGCCGCTCGAGAGGGTGAGCCGACCGTCGCTGACCTGCACGACGACGGTTCCCTCGACCCAGTGGTTGGCCGCGCTGGGCACAGCGTTGAATGCAGCCACCCCTTCGACCAGCGTGTTCATACGGCCGTCGAGGAAGTCGGGGTCGCCGGCCACAACGTGGACGCGATACCAGCCCGCCGGCACTGCGATCTCCCATTTGGCGTTGGGGTTCTCCGGCTTCTGCAAATGGATCAGCGTGTCGTACCGCTGGTCGGGCGCGGCGGCGCTGTCGCGGTCGCGCGTTTGGGCCGAATTGTCGGCGTTCCAACCGAACGACAGGCCCGAGCCTCGGTTTCCATAGACCAGGCCCGTATCCGCTCGGTAGTTGAAGTAGGTCGCCGAGCCGGCCGGTTGGAAGTTCACCTTGATCAGGTCGGCAGGCTCGGTCGTGGCCGTGGCCACCGGCGAGGAGTCGGAGGGTCCCACGAGATTGAACGCTCGTACGCGATACTCGTAGGGCGTCGACGCCGTGAGACCTTCGTCCAACCACGTGGCGGTGTTCGCTGGCAACTCCGCCACCTGCGAGAATTCGCCCCCCGCCAGCCGGCGCTCCACGCGGAAGCCTGTCTCGGTGGTCGCGGCATCCTGCCAGGTAAGCCGGATCGCAGACGACGTCACCGGCGCGGCCGCCAGGTTTTGCGGCGCAGCCGGAGGCGTGGTGATCGCGCTCGGTTGAATCAGCCGTGCGTCGGCCCAGTCGGCGTGGTCGTACCCGTTGCCGTCGGCGGTCTGGAGCACCTGCAAGACCAAGCGGTCCTTGCCGCTCACCGGGAGGTCGATTGGCAGCGCGGCCGAACTGCCCGTCAGGGTTGGGCTGGTGTAGGCGACCTGGTCATCGAGCAGCACGCGAAACACGACGCTGCCGTTCGGCCCCGTTTCATCGTCGAGCCCGAGCACGGCGGTGAACCGCTCGTACTGGCCATTGAGGGCGAATTCGACGCTCGAATCCGCGTGGACGCCCAGCCCCTTGGCGTAGACCACGCCGTCGACGGTCAACGGGTGGCCGTCGGCGGCGCCCGTCTCTCCGTTGCTACGGTCGCGCTCGGGCGGTCCCCAGCCGTTGGTCGGCGTTCCCACGTAGGGCAGATCGCTCACGTACGTGACCTTCACCGGGTCGTAAATCGCCCGCCATTCGGTTTCGCCGGCGGCGAGCGAAAATGCCTGCGTCCGCTCGGTCTGTCCGCTCTCCCAGCGCACGAACTGGTAATCCTGTCCGCCGACGCGGGCAAACCGCGCCGCCGACACCGTCCGCTGCAGGTTCACCACGCCGGCCGTTTCGAAGGGCGTGGCCTTGGGCTGCCCATCGAGCTCGATCGCGGCCCCCGGCACGTTCGAGGTGAGTCGAAGCTGGGCCAAGTTCGGCAAGACGTCGCGATAGGTCTCCTGTTTGAGGCCCAGCGAGTCCTGCACTTGCAGATAGATCCGGTAGTACACGTCGGGATCGGTTTCGCCGGTCGTGGGAATGACGAACGAGCCGCTCGCGATCCCCGAGGTCGGCGGATAGAAGGGGTGCGAATGCGTGTCGTGGTGGAACTCGACCCACCAGGTGAGCTTGTCGGCCCCGAGGGCGCCATCCTCGTCGTCGTGCCCTTGCCCCGAGAACTGGATCGTGTCGCCCGCGTTGTAGTGCGCGCCGTCGACCGGCAGCAGGATCGTGGCGACCGGCGGGTGCGTGGTCGTCACCGAGAGCGTGGCCGCCGCGCTCTCGATCGAGCCGAACGCGTTGCTCACCACGACGCGGAACTTGGCGCCGTGATCCGCGACGGTGGCCGACGCGAGCAAGTATTCAGCGCTCTTGGCGCCAGGAATGTTGATGAACTGCGGGGCGCCGGCGTCTTTGCGCTGCCACTGGTATTCGAGCGGCTGCGTGCCTGAGGCGCTCACGCTGAAGCCGGCCGCTTGCCCCACGGCGACGAGCAAATCGTGCGGAGCAAGCACCACGCCCGGGGGCACGTTGGCCACGTATTCCACCTTGTGGACGCCGCCGAGGTTGGTGCCGTCGGCCCCGCCCGCGCCGATGCCGCGCGACAGATACCAGAGCGTTCCGTCGGGCGCGACCTCGATTCCGATCGGAAAATCCCCCTGCGTCAAGAAGGGCTGCGAGTCGGCCGGATCGTCGGGATCGAGCAGGCGAATCTCTCCGGAGCAGAATTCGGCGAAGAAGTACTTTCCCTCGTAGCCGGCGGGGAACTGCTGAACCGTTGGGTCGTAGAAGGCGCCCCCGGTGATCGCGCAGTCCTCGGAGTGCGGGTAGGCGTGCTGCGGTTCCGTGAATTGCGGGTACTGGGCCTGGTTGAAGAAGCCTTCGGTCGTGGGCCAGCCGTAGTTGGCGCCCGCCACGCCCAGGTTGATCTCCTCCCAGGAGCCGGCGCCGACGTCGTTAATGAAGAAGCGGCCCGTGCCAGGCTCGAAGGCCGTGGTGTACGGATTGCGCAGTCCTAAGGCCCAGATCGCGCGATTGATGCCGGTGGCCGTGTTGTAGAAGGGATTGTCGGCCGGAATGCCGCCGTCGGCGTTGATCCGCAGGATCTTGCCGAACGGGCTGTTCAGTGATTGCGACAGACTGGGCTGCAGGTGCTCACCGACAGCGACGTAGAGCTTGCCGTCGGGGCCAAACTGAATCGACCCGCCCATATGCCAGATCGGGTTCCCCACCGTCGACAGATTCGGCAACTCGAACAACACGGTTTCGCTGCCTGGCAGCGCCTCGTTGCCCATCGCCGTTAGCCGGCTTACCCGGTTGTGGCTTTCAGGCGCAATGGCCGTGTAATAGACGTACACATAGTGGTTGGTTGCGAAGTTGGGGTCGAGCGTAATGCCTTCCAGCCCGCGTTCGCCGGAGCCATCGGCCGCGAGCGAGGCAAAGGGAGTGGGCAGCAGAACATCGTTCTCGATGATGCGAATCAGGCCGTTCTGCTGGGCCACGAACACGCGTCCATCCGGCGCCACGTCGAGCGCCGTGGGGCTCGAAAGCTGAGCGGCCACTTGGGTCTCCGTAAATCCCTCAGGCACGACGGCCAGCAAGCGCCGCTCTTCCAAACTCTCGAAGCGCGCGGGAGAGCGACTCAGGGAGCGTGTCGAGAAGCGGCGACAGGCGAGCACGCGGGGCGACGGGTCGAGGGAAACCGGCATAGAGCGACCTGCTTGTGTTGGGAGCCCCGCCGGAACAGGAAAAGGGGTTGGGCAAGCTTTCCGGGCGAGACGACGTTCATCGTAGAAACCGCCGGCAACGGGGTCAAAGGTTTGGCGCGATTGAGTTTGCGTCGCTTCCGCGAGTCGCTCTTGGGAGACCGGGGCCGGGGCCGTTATCATCCGGCCGCACGCCGTCTTACGACTATGAAAGCCCTGCCTTGTCCATGATTGCCACCGGTCCGCGGATCCTGATCGTTCGACTGAGCGCCATTGGCGACGTCCTACATGGCTTGCCGGTGCTCTCGGCCCTGCGCGCGAAGTGGCCCGCGGCGCACCTGAGCTGGGTGGTTGAAGGGCGGGCGGCCGAACTGCTGGCGGGGCACCCCGCGCTCGACGAGCTGATCGTCGTTCCCCGTGGCTGGCTCAAGTCGCCCCGCGCGGTGTTCGAACTGCGGCGGCGGCTGGCGGCTGTCCAGCCGAAGGTCGCCCTCGATCTGCAGGGGCTGACAAAAAGCGCGATTGTGGCCTGGCTCTCGGGAGCGCCGCGGCGGATCGGCTTCGCCCCTCCCGACGGCCGCGAGTTGAGCGGCTTGATCGCTACCGAACAAGTGGCGGCGCGATCGGCGCACGTCGTCGACCGTTATCTCGAACTGCTCGCCCCCTTGGGCGTCGATCGGCCCGAGGCGCGATTCGAGCTGCCGAGCTTTTCCGACGCCCAAGCCGCCGTCGACCGTTGGCTGCGGGAACTCGCCCTCGGTGGCTCCTTCGCCGCGATCAACCCCGGCGCCGGCTGGCCCTCGAAGGTCTGGCCCGCCGAGCGCTATGCCGCCGTGGCGCGGCATCTCGGCGCCGCGCGAGGGTTGTCTTCTCTTGTCGTCTGGGCAGGCGACGTCGAACGCCAGTGGGCCGAGCAGATCGTGGCGGGCTCAGGAGGCTTCGCGCGCCTGGCGCCCCGCACTTCGCTCTGCGAGTTAGCCGCCGTGTGCCGGCGGTCATGCCTGTTCGTGGGCTCAGACACAGGTCCCCTGCACCTGGCCGCCGCCGTCGATACTCCCTGCGTGGGACTCTTCGGCCCGATGCCGGGCGAGCGCAACGGCCCCTATGGCCGCCAGCACATCATCGTGCAAAAGGTCTGCTTGCAGGGATCGAGCCGCATGCGGCGGACCGCCAACAACGATTCGATGCTCGCCATCGCGGTCGGCGACGTTTGCACCGCGTGCGACACGCTGCTCGCTCGGCGAGCGTCTTGGGCCGCGTGAAACGATCAGCCGTTGCGGCGACCGCGCTTGCTCGCCAAAGCGAACAGCCCAAACAGGGCGAGCACCCAGGTGGCCGGCTCTGGCACGGCGGCTGAAGAGCCGGGCCCGTCGGGCGAAAAGGTCGTGCCGAAGTTCGCCTTCATCTTGCCGAAGTCGCTCAGGTCGACGTGCAGATCGAAATCGGTGTTGCCTTCGGCAGGCCCGCCGTGGCGGCCGAAGTTCGACTGCAGGATGCCGAAGTCGTTCAGATCGACCTTGAGGTCGCCGTTGAAGTCGCCGTAGCGCCAACTCGGGAACGAGTTCCACTCGATCACGAAGCCGTGCAGGAGGTCGCCGGCCCAATTGTCGTTCCAGAGCGGCTGCCGCGCGCCGGGGTCGCCGACGAGCTCCAGCGCGTTCTCGTGAACGATCCCCTGATCGTTGGGCTCGCCGTCGCGCCAGGCGGTGTAGTCAAAGGGCTCGCCGGTCACCCATTGCCAATTGCCGGCAGGCTCGCCGGCGCCCTTGTCCTGAAAGCCGCCGATCCAGGGGCCGTAGTTCTGGAACACGCCTGCCCGCCAGAAGTCCTGGTCGTCGGCCGCGGAGAACACGAACTGATTCTCCGCGTCGCTCGTGATCGTGGCGAGATAGCCGCCGCGCGACTCCGTCAGGTCCTTGGCCCCTTGCCAGGTGATCGCGAAGGGGTCGACCGCTTCGTAGAAATGACCGTTTTCAACAAACCGCTCGGGATCGGCTTGGGCAACCGCGGACCAACACAGCGACGCAACGACGCCAACAATCAGGGTGCGAATCATGGAGCAACGGCTTTCCATCAAAGACTGCAAGCTCCGCGCGCACGTCTCCTGACGCGCAGCCAGAGCCTGCGTAGAGGGCAGTATAGTGGCCTCTCGACGAACCTGGCCACGAATCGGCGCGCACGATTCCGAAAGGGGGGAAAGCTGGGAACGCTTAGCGGCCGCACGGCAATCAACCGAGAGATCCCAGCCTACGCAGTTGCTTGCTCGCCGCGCAGCTCTGCGGCGAACTTTGCTCATCGCAGCGAGTTTTCCTCAGACGCTGACCCTAGCGGCCCGAAAGGATAGAGGACGCGCTGGCGGCGGCGCGAGTCCCCTTCCTTTCCAGGATCCAGCTAGCATGCGGCGCACGATCGCGACGACGTTGATCGCGCTGGCCGCACTCCTGTGGGCGGTGCGACCGGCGCCGGCGCAAGAGCCGCTCGTCGAGCCTCCGCCGATCGAGTTGTCGGCAGATGAATTGGCGCCGGAAGGGGAGTACTTCCTTGATGGGCCCTCAGGGTTCTACGAGGCGCCGCTGGCAGGCGACTCGGTCGTGCCGCCGGAGCTGTTGGATCCCGCTCAGGTGGGCGTGCTCCATGTCGTGGCCGAAGGTGCGGTTCTTTCGCGCGCGAAGCCCGCCAGCGTCACGCTCGCCACGCAGAATGGCGTCGAAGTGCTCAACTCGCGCCAACTCGATCTCAATTCGAGCGGCGGACCGCACATCAACGTGCAGTACGAGTTCGATTTCGATCTGCGGCTCGAGGTCGACTATCTTGGCTTGCAAGGATGGACGGCCGTGGCCAACTTCGGCCCGGGAAACTATCGGCTGCAAGGGGGCAAAGGGGAACTCGGGCCGCTCGCCGACCAATTTCGCGCCGAATACGCTTCCGACTTCCACAGCACGGAGATCAACGTTCAGTGGGGCTGGTGCCCCGGCGTATTCATGATCTCCGGGATGCGGTTCGCCGAACTGCGCGAGCACTACGGGGTTGACGCCCTGAGCACGTTCATCGACCAGACCGAGCGCTACACGCTGACCTACGACACCACGAACCACCTCTCGGGCCTGCAGCTCGGCCTGCTCTTCCGCACCGACGCCACCGGGCGTCGGCTAGCCTTCGAGGGAAGCGTGCGCGGGGCGCTCATGGGCAACCGCGTGAATCACGGATACGCTCTAAACGCCCCCGACACCGGGCTGCTCGCCGGCCGCGTCGACGCTACCGATGCAGCGTTTCTGGGGGACGTGCGCTGCGGGGCGATCTTTCGCTGGTCGCCGCGGTTTTCGATCCGCGCCGGCTACCAGCTCATCGGCCTCTCCGGCGTCGCCCTTTCACCCGAAGAAGTGCTCGCCACCAAGCTCATTCCGAACAAGTCGCAAGCCCTGAGCAACGGGGCGACCTGGTTCCAGGGAATGACGCTGGGGTTCGAGTACCACTGGTAAGCTTAGGCAGCGAGTTTCTTCGCTCAGACGTCGAACGCCAACTCCGCCTTGTCGGTCACGATGTCGAAAGCCAGGTTGCCGGTGAAGTTGTAGAAGAACTTGTCGACGCCGGCGGCGCCGGTGAGCTTGTCCACTTCGGCATCGTTGTTGGCGGTGATCGGCCCGCCGCTCAGGGCGGCGACCAGGTGGCTGTACTGCACGTCTTCCGCGAGTGTGACGGGGTTGACGATGTCGGCGGCGACGAGAATGTCGTTGCCCGCGCCCCCCACCAAGCGATCGGCGCCGCGGCCGCCGATCAAGAGTCCCACGGCGGCGCCGCCCAGCAGTTCGTCGTCCCCTTCGCAGCCCACCAGAATGCTCGGCCCGTCTCCGGCTTTGATCCGATCGTTTCCGGGGCCGCCATAGAGCACGGCGCCGCTTGTCACGCCGCCGGCGATCTGAATATCATCGTTGCCGCTCATTCCGGCCACGATGATCCGGCCCCCGGCGCCGAGCGTGAACGCCCCCAGTTTGTTCGAGTTGAGCTTGACCTCCACGGCGCCGGTGTTGCCCACCTTATTGATCAACACCTTGTCGTCGGCGGCCGTGGCAACCACGATCAGGCTGCCGCCGGCCAAATGAGAAGTACCGGGCGCCACCGAGATATCGGCCGTGCTCACTGCCTGAGCCAGCGGGGCCGCCTCATGGCTCACGCTCACCGTGATCGCCTTGTGGTAATGGGGCGGCGTGCCGTCGCAGAAGGAATTGCCGAAATCGTCGGGCAGTCCCAACCCCACGGCGTAGGTGTGGCTGGCTTTGACCGTGTAGACGCCGCCGCTCACGGAGATCGTTCCGGCGCTCGCCGGCGTGCCGTCGCCCCAATCGATCGAGGCGGAGTAGTCGCCGAGAGGCTCCGCGCCGCCGGGGTCGGTGAAGGTGGCCACCGTTTGCGTGGCCGAGGGAGCGCCCTCGACCGCCGTGAACGTGAAGCCGCCAGTCGGCAGCACGGCGGGGTCTGAGACCGTGGCGGTGCTGGCGATCACCGTCGGCAAGGCCGACTCGTGATGAACGGTGACCGAGATTTGGTAGGGGTTGGAGCCCGGATGGTCGGCTGCGCTTTCTTCGGCGTAGGTATGGGATCCGCGCACCTCGAACGTCGAGCCGTTAAGGCTAATCGCTCCTGCGACGCTCGCCGTGCCGTCTCCCCAGTCGATGTCGGCCGAGTAGTCGCTCAGCGCTTCGACGCCGCCGGGATCGGTGAACGTTGCCACCAGGATCGATGCCGTGTTCAGCCCTTCCACCGCATTGATGGCCACGCCGGCGCCCACGACCGAGGGGTCATCCACTGTGACCGAACTCGTCACGGTTTTCGGCGTGGTGCTTTCGTGATGGATCGTGATCGTGACCTGGTAGGGATTCGAGCCGGGGTGATCCGCTGCACTCTCTTCGGCGTAGGTATGGCTTCCGCGGACTTCGAAATGCCCGCTGGCGAAGGAGATAACGCCGGCGCCGACTTGCAGCCCCGATCCATCTCCCCAATCGATGTCGGCCGAGTAGTCGCCCAGCGGCTCCGGCCCGCCCGGATCGGTGAACGTCGCCAACAACAACGAGCCACTGCTAGCGCCTTCGACGGCCTTCAACGATTGGCCGCCCTTGGCGGACACAGGCGGGTCGGACACAGACGCTTGAAAAGTCTGGGATTGGCTTTGGCTCGTGAAGTCAGTGACGGTCACCTTGACCGTGTAAGTCCCTTCCTCCGCGTAGGCATGGGACTTCGAGCCCAGCGCGCCTGCACTGTTGACGTAGAAGGTGGTGTCCGGCGAGCTATCTCCCCATGAGACGACGACTCCCCAGGGCGCGGCGTCGGGATCGCTGAAGCTGCCCAAGTCGAACGCCTTGGAGCTCCCTTCGACCGCCGACTGATTGGCCGCGGCCGTGACGGTGGGTCCATGCAAAGCGATCGAATAGCCCAGGATGTCGAGCCGAGTCATCTCCACATTGAGGTTCGCCCGCGCGTTCGGCGTGTTGAAGGCGTCTTGAACCTGGGGAGTCTGGCCGCCGAAGAAGCTGTACCAATCGCCGTAGTCGCCGGCGTTCTTGGCGGTGTGCGTCTGGTTGAAGCGAGCGAGCTGCGTCGTGCCCCCGTCGATGGAGAAGTAGGCCTGGTCTGTGGCGGTGCTGCTGTAGCTGCGGGCGCCGTTCTGGTCGTAGCGGAACAAATCGTCGGGTTGGATGTTCCCCGTCGGCACGGCGACGCCGTTGTTCGACGCATCGAGCGAGGAGCCGAAACCCAGAATCTCGTCGATTTCGTGAGCGGTTACCGCCTGCAGATCGTATTTCGTCGAGTCTTGCGCCCCTGTCCGGTCGAGATTGCAAATGGACGTGTTCAGCGTGATCGTGCCGTCCCCCGCGGCGCCGCCGGCGCTGGGGGCGCTGAAGCCGAGTGCCCGTGCGAGCGGGGACCGGACGAAGATCCGCTCGTTGTTGTTCACCGGATCGTTGGTCGTATTGGGCAGCGAGCCCAGCGCGGTGGTGTCGTTGGCCGTCGTCTTGTGCGAATCCAATGCGGAGCGGTAGTCCGCGTACTTGATGTTGTAGCCCAAGCCGCCGGAACTGCCCCCCAAGCCGCCCCCTTCCTGGAACGTGATGTCGACCGTCACGTTGTCGGTGATCAGGTTCTGGTACGCGGCGATGGTGCGATTGATCGTCGCTTCGATCGCGGCCGCGTTGGGGTCGCTGGTGATGTTGCTGGCGAAGGTGGGGTTGATCGTCAGCGTCAACAGGTCTCTGCGCTCGAGCATCTCGAGCCCTGCGCGGAACCGCCCCCGCAGCAACGAGCTCCGCTGAACGTTCGGAACAGACCGTCTCGGATGCATGGATCGCGACATGGGGCGGCGCCTTGGCTCAAAGACCGGCGCACAAGCCGACAACGTTTGCCCGCGTCGCACCGCCGGTCGACAGGGTGGCTCGCAATCGAGCACCCGCCCCGCACCTAGTCAAGAATTAAATCCAGAAGCTGTCAGTTTTGTAGGCTTGTCTTCCGCGCTTGCTGCCCGCCACCACCTCCTGGGTGGCCCGTCGTCAGCCACGCGGGGGGCTCTGCGCGCTTCCAGCCGGGTGCGAGACGCAAGCGCGTTGGTCCAGCCAGGCTACTTCCGCGTCCTCGGCCTGCGCTGGCCCGCGACCTCTGCAGCGATGGGAACGAGGCGCAACTCGCAACCGACGCTTGCCGCCAGGTCGACGGCCGTCGAAAGCCGCACATCCTTGCCATCGACTACGAAGCGTCGCACGCTTGTAAGCGCCGCGCCCGAATCGACGGCGATTTCCGCCAGCGTCAGGCCGCTGTCGATCAGAGCCTTGCGCAAGGACTCGCTCGTGTCTGCGCCCATCTTGAATCTGGACTGGGGAACTCGCATCGCAGAAGGCCTTAATTGGGCATCGCTGGGAACAACGCGAAACTCAAGTGCCGATGTTCGCCCAGCGGCTGTACGCCGGCTCTCAACCCATTACGAATCTCGGCGAGTGGTGTCGCGGAGCCGCGTAACGAGGGAGCGGCGCCAAGCGAACAAGATCATCGCCGCCGACAATGACAGGGCCGCGAGCGCCAGGGACAGACACAGTTCGTGCGGGGCATCCCAGGGAGACATCCGTCCGACTCCTTCGTTCCGGATTCGCAACCGCTGCGACTCCATGGTCTAAGTATTGCCACGCAGCGTCGTTTGGGGCATACCCAGATAGGCGGGTTCGACCTCGTCCTACGATGACAACTTCGCCAGATGACGTGACGGACGCGCCCTTCGCTAAAGAAGCCGCAAGCTTCAGAGGCGGGGCGCCCTCACTTCGTGGAAGAGCCGTCGCTCGAGCGGAGAGATCCACCGACCCGACCGTCAGGGTGCGGCGACGGTTCATGCTCGGCGGCGCAAGAGATCTTCGATCTGGGCGAGTCTTTCCTCGATCGCGGTCAAGCGCTGACCATAGGCGACCAGTTCGGCGTAGGTGGCGTCGGCCCAGTCGTTGAGGTCGCGGATGGCGCCGGCGATCGTGCGAATGTCGGCGCTGGAACTCATTTGCAGGCCGCGACAAGCCCCACGGTGCATGTCGTTGGTGCGTTTGGGGTCGCTCAAGCTCGGCCTCCTACTCGCCCCGCCCGCCCCTTTCGGTAATCGCCGCGTGCAACGGCGACGGGCCCGCCACGAGCACGCGCTTGGCCACCGGATCGATCCACACGCGGGCCGCCTTGCCGCCGGCGGCGGCCGGCAGCAGGGCCGCAATCTGCCGGGCGTCGCGCGGCGCGGGGCCGAAATGGTCGAGCGGATAACTGTCGACCTGCAGGTAGTTGGCGGCCCGTGCCGGGCTGGTGAGCAGCAGCGCGTTGTCGTCTAGAGTTACCCAGGCCAGTTGCTGGACCTTGGCGAAATCGGCGAGCGCGGCGGTCAGCGGCTGATCGTGCGCGACGAAGGAGACTTGCGAGTCGAGTTCCAGGCCGGCCGCGACGAGTGCCGGCCAGTCGATGAGCAGCGTCGCCTGCGCTTCGCTTTCGAGTTCGCGGACGATGCGGAGGAGCGGCGTGGGCTGGCGGAAATTGAGCGTCAACGTTCGCGTCCAGCGGTCGGAGGTCGGCCCCGGTTTGTCGGCGCCGCTCGTTTGTCGACCCGCGCGGAGCCGGGCCAGCGCCTCAGCCACCAGACGGTGCCGCTCCGGCTTGGCGGTCAGCGTAAACTTACGGTCGGCGGGCTGGGGCGCCGCCCCCCCAAGGCCAGCGAGGAACGCGCGCAGTTCGTCCGCCTGCTCGTCGTTCAGAGTAGAAGTGAGGTCGGCCAGATCGTAGCTCTTGGCCAGCGGCTTTCCGGCGCGCACGCCGCGCGGCTCGATCAGCACCTGGCCGTCCACCAACACCCCTTCCAGCCCCAAATCGCGGATGACGGCCGTGGTCGCGGCGCCCACGGTGGTCGACTCGAGGTCGGCCGAAATCGGCGTGGCCGCCAACCCCGCCGCATTCGGCACGTTGTGAGCATCGAGCGAGATGGGAACACCGGCTAGTTGCGAGAGGTCCTCCAAGACATCCGCGAGCGCCACGTTGGTGAACTTGATGCTGGACAGCGGCGCGGCCAGGCGCGCCCTCAGGTCCTGCGACCGTGGGCGGGGAGGCACGGCGGGAGCGGGCGCAGCAGCGCCCGGTTGGTCAGTTCTTTCGGCGGCGGGCGCGGGCGGTTCCGCCTCTTTGGGGGTTGGGGGCATGGGCGGCACGGTGTGCGCAGGCGTTTCCGCGGGCTCGCCTGCGGGAGGTTCGTGTCCGGTCGGCGGCTCGGCGTTTGACGCCTCGTTCGAAGTCGGCGCGGGCTGGGCAGGAGCGGGCTGCGAAGTCTCCGCTGCCGGCTCGGGTTCGACCTGCGCGGCCGGCGCTGTCGCCTCCACGGGATCCGATGTCTCGGTCGCTTGCCCGGCAGCATCCGGTTCAACGCTTGCCGGCGGATCGACCGGCGCCGCTAGGGCGCCCGGCCCCTGCGCGACCTCGGTTTGTCCGTCGGCAAGCCACCAGGCGACGCCGAGGCCAGCCACCAGCAGCAGTCCGGCGGCGGCCAGCCCGAGCCACATCAAGCTACGGCTCGCGGTCGACTCGGTAAGTTGCTCTTCGTCCGCGGTTTGCTGTTGCACGTCGTTGGGCGCGTCGGCCGGTGGTGCGTGATCCTCAGCCGTCGCAACGCCGGCGATCGCCGGGGGCGACCAACCCTCGGGCGCAGCGACCTGAATCATGCTGCCGCACTTCGGACAGCCTACGATCTCGCCCAGCGCCTGCATGCTGCGCACCTTGAGCCGTGCGCCGCAAGTTTCGCAGGAGATCGAGAAAAGCGCCATGCTGGCTTTGAAATGCTGGACGAGAGAAGTTGCCAGGGTCCCGCGCGGCTAGCGCGGTTTCTGGAATTCGGCCGGAATCGCTTCCCCGCGTCGCTCGGCCGCGGCGCGGGTAGTGACGATCAGGCTCGGCGAATCCTCGCCGGGGCCGGCCGCCTTTATCACATATACCAGCTTACCTTCGGGGCTCGCCAGCAAAAGGATTTTCCGCAACACTTCCTCGGCGGGTTTTTGGTTCAGATCGAGGCCAAACGACTGGTTGCGCGTAATGCTCTCAACCTCCAGATCGCTTCCCTGAATCGCAATCTTGACTTCCGCCGCCTCGCCCCATTGTTGCAGGGCGGTTTCCAGCGTTTCCCTGGGGAAAACCAGGGAGATGGGCTGCTGCAGCCGTTCGGCCAGCGGCCGCGCCGCCGGCCGTGCCGGCGCCGCGCTCCCGGCCGCGCGCCCCGTTTCCAGGGCCAGCAGTCCCCCGCCCAGGGCCAGGTTGTGGGCGGCGCGGGCCGGCAAATACGCCCGCAGCACCGCCTGACCTTGCTCGGTGTCGCTGCGGGTATAGGCGGCCAGTTCTTCGATCATCCGCGGCAGGTCGAGCAACACCTCCCGCGAATAGGGCGACAGATTGGCCGTGTGCACGGCTTCCTTCACTTGGTTCGGCAGCGCTTGCAGCCGCGCGGCCAAGTCTCCGGCCAACGCCCGCGCGCGAGCATCGGCCCGGCCGACGGCGCGCAGCTCGACAAAGAGGTCCTCGTCGTGCAGGTGGATGCTCAGGGCTACGGCCGAGAGCGCCTCGCCCAAGAACTGTCGCAGCGGCAGTTCCAGCCCCGCGGCGCTGCCTTCGAATACCCCTTGGCCGGCAAGAAAGAAGTAGGCGGGCGCCGCGACGAGCGTGACTTGCCGATCGCGGTCGGTCGCCTGGAGCAGCCCCTCGAGCTCGCGGCGCAGCGGCGGCGACTCGGTGGCTGCGGCGATCTCGCGAAGGAGCGGCAGCTTCGCCACGGCAAAAGTCCGCTCGCGCTCCCGCGGCACGAAGTAACTCCAACCGTCGGTCTGGTAAACCGTGCCGTTCGTCACGGGACTGGCCTGAGCTCCTGGCCAGCGGCTCGCCAGGTCGGGAACTGCCGCGCGGGTGCGGACAACGAAGGACACGTCGATCGCCCCTTCTTCGCGGGCATAGACCGCCAGCAGCACCGACTCGAGTTCGCTGACCGGCAGTCCGGTGACCGATTCGAGCCAACCAGCGGGATCGAAGCCCAGGGTTTCGACGCTGCCGACGAGCCGCTCGCCTTCGGGATTCGCCCACAGCTCCGCGGGGCGTACGGCGAGCAGAAGTTGCGTGCCGGCGCCGAGCAAACCCACGTCGAGCGGTTTGCCTGCGGTGGGCGATGCCCAGAGCGAGGCGCCATCGTCCGCCGCGGGTTCGGGCGCGGTGGGAGTTTCCGGTTGCGACGTAGCGGCTGGCTCGGGGGGCGTCGCGGCAACATCGTTCTGCCGAGGTCGCCGCGCGCCTTCGCGGGGCCAGAACGACCAGACGACCGTTGCCGCCACCAGGGCGAGAACGGCGGTGACGCCAAACGACACGAGCAAGGGAGTGCTGGTCGCTGGCGCCCGGCGCGTCCGCGGACTCGCCACGGCGCCGGGCGATTGAATGCGGATGTCGATCGGGGGCGCAGCAGCAATGGGCGTCTCGAGCGGCGGATCCTGCTCCGCTTGGGCTGCGGGGCCCGGGGAACTCTTTTTGCGGCCAGGTCCTCGGTGTTCGGCCAGCCAAGCCACATACGCGGCCCGCCGCCGCGAGGGCTGCGCCGCCGCCGGCAGCGCCGACGAAAGAGGCAGGAGCGCGGCGGCCGCCTCGCGCGCCGTGGGCGTGGCCGCGGCGTCCGCCGGCGTGAGCCAGTTCAATACCCGTGCCAGCTCCGGCGGTTCGCTCGGGCCGAGCAAACTCCGCAACAACCGGGCCAGGCCGCGGACATCGTCGGCCGGCGTGCCTGCGCTTGGCGGCGGGAGCCACAACAGCTTCGGGCCGAGTTGCTCATCAAGCCACAGGTTTTCCGGCGACACGCGGCCATGCACGAGCCCGGCCGAGTGCAGTTCGTCGAGCGCCAGCGCGGCCTCACGCGCGAGGGCGCAAGCATCCGCCGACGAACGTTCGGCTCTGATGCTCTCGGCGGCTGCGGCCCCGCGGAGCGACTCGTGGACGGCGAACGCGTAGGGCGTGTGGTGGACAAGCTCGTAGCTGCGCACGAGCCGCGTCTCGGCTTGCTCCGCGAACTTGGCAGCGCGAGCCGCAATCTGCTGCCACTCGGGCGAACCAGGCCGCGGCGACTTGAGAAACTCGAGCAGCACCGGGCAGTTCGTGGGTCGATGAATCGCGCGAAACAGGCCTGCCAGACGGCCCTGGCCGATCTTGTCGGTCACTAGGTACTTGCCGAATGCAAAAGGTCCTGGCCGACCCGCAAGGAGCACTTTGGCCTGATACGGCGTGATCACGCGCTTGCGCACGAGCCAGTGAGCCACATCAGCCGCGCTCGCCGGCTGCTCCCCCCGCTTGGCATGGTGCTTGGCCGCCAGCCGCGCCTGCGCCGCCGCGCTGAACAGCCGCGCCGTCACGGCCAACTGCCACAGGTCTTGCTCGGAATCGGGCATGGCGGAGGAAAGCGTTTGTTCTCTTGAACTCCCAGTGCTGCGTCACAGCTAAGAGTTCGGGTCGGCGAGCGGCGGGTTTTACCCCCGCCGTGCCGCGCGACGAGGGAATCGGGGTTCAGGCGCCGCGAGCCGTGATCGATTCGCGAACCCGCCGCACGTTGGGAGTGATCGCAGCTGCCACTCTGAACGAGTTCGTCACCGGGGCCCGCCGGCGTGAAGCCGGCGGCTCGCTGAGCCGTTTGCTCCCCGGTCATCCGGACCCGAAAAACAAGCTGTGACAAAGCACTAGTTTAGCCCGGGGGTTCCGGCAACCGAACCCAGCCGCATGTTTTGGTTGGCCCCAGGGTCAAGGTGCAACCGCAAAAGCGCTTCACCGACGATCCCGGCATGGCTCTTGCTCTTCTAGGGAAGCCGGTCTCCCGGCCGACGTTCGGGAGGGGGCCTGAAAATCCGGAACAGTTTGACCTAGAATTCAGTGGCCGGAAACGCGACAATGTGCGTCCGCCCGCCCTCTCTCGGAACTTTCATGACCGATCCGACCTGCGCCGCCGCGTTCGATCTCCCTCTGGCGGAACCTCTTGTGCCGCCGGTGACGGAGCTCTACGCACCTGCAGATTGGGTCTTGGAGCGACGGGCCGACGGCGCCGTGTTGGTCCGGGTCCCCTCCCTCTTTCGAGGGGATCACACCTTGCCGGAGGCGGTGTTCTCCTTCCGGCTGGGAGACCCCCAGTATGCGTACTGGGAAGGCGAACTCTTGCGTCGCTTGGAGCAGTAGCGGGAACAGGGCGCTGCTCAGGCCTCTCGAGCGTCGCCGTAGGGCAGCGTGTCTTCCTAGATCCAGCCTGCCTCGCGGCACCAGTTCATCGTTTCCGACAGCCGCTGTTCGAGCTTCGCCTCCGGGGCCCAGCCAAGTTCGCGATGCGCCTTGGCCGCCCTGCAAGTCCACGACCCAGCCAGACCTTCGCGGGCTTTGTCGAAGTTCAGAGCGGCGGGTCGGCCGATCAACCGCGACCAGACCGCGTTGAATCCAGCGGCCACGTAGATGGACCGCGGAGGCATCATCACCACGCGGGTCCGCCGCCCCAAAGCCCGCCCCATCATCCGCCCCAGTTCCGCGTAGGTCGGCATCTCGTCGTCAGCCAGGAAGTAAACACCCTTCGACCAGTCGTCCGGCGTCGCTCCCGGAGAAGGCAGCCGCTCCCCGGCCTCCGCCACGCGGAGCAAGCCTTCGGCCAGATCGGCCACATGGACCAGCGAATACCGCCGCGCTCGCCAGCCTGGAACGAAATGCAGTCCCGTGCGGGCAATCGACAGCGCGATCGCAAACACGTCGCGCTCGCCGGGGCCGAAGACCATCGGCGGGCGGGCGATCGAAATCGGCCCCCACCCAGCAAACTGGCGGGCCGCAGTTTCGGCGGCGCACTTGCTGCGCCCGTAGTCCGAAACGGGGACAGGCTGGTCGGACTCGGTGCGAGGCTGATCGACGGGCGACGGCCCGACTGCCGCCAGCGACGAGACCAGCACCACCTGCGGCGGCGTCTGGCGGTCGACGCAAGCGGCCAGCAAATGGCGCGTCGTCTGCACGTTCCCTTGGTCGAATTCTTGGGGACGAAATGCCTTGGTCACACCCGCCGTGTGGAACACGCACTCGACGCCGGCCAGAGCCCGCTTCAGAGCCGGTAAGTCGGCGAAATCTGCCCGCTGCACTTCGACGTCGAGCCCGGCCAGCGCACTGATATCCGAGGTCGGCCGGGCAATGCAGCGCACCTGGTCGCCGCGGGCCGACAGCGCCGCAACCAAGTGGCGGCCGACGAAGCCCGTCGCGCCCAGGACCGCGCATTTCAGCCGGCGGGCTGAGGCCCGTCGGAGCGGCCGCTGTAGATGGATTGCCCCAAAGTTGGCTGTTTCAGACGCTTGCGAGGTGGACATGCTTTCTCGGCCGCGTTAGCCGCGGGGATGAAACTGTCGGTGGACGTTTTTGAGCCTCGTCGGGTCGACGTGGGTGTAAATCTGGGTAGTGGCGATGCTCGAATGCCCGAGCATTTCCTGTACCTTGCGCAGGTCGGCGCCGCCGGCCAGCAAGTGCGTGGCAAAGCTGTGCCGCATGGTGTGAGGGCTGGCCGCCTGGGGAATTCCCGCCCGGCCGGCATACTTCTTGAACAGCTCCCAAATCCGCTCGCGGCCCAAGGGGCGGCCGCGCCCCGAAAGCAGCAGGGCTTTCGGGGGCGGATCGAGTCCGGCCGCGGAGTCGGGGCGCTCCTGCTCGAGGTAGGCCCGAATGGCGGCGACGGCTCGATGGTTGATGGGCACGAGGCGCTCCTTGTCGCCTTTGCCCCGACAGCGGCAAAAACCTTCGTCCAGGTGGACATCGGCCAGGGCCAGGCTCGAAATCTCCGAAGCCCGGCAGCCGGTGGCGTACAGTAATTCAAGCAAAGCGCGGTCGCGCCGCCAATGGGTTTCTCCCTCGAACGGGGCCACAAACAAGCGTTCGAGCAGCTCCTCGCTGAGCACGTTCGGCACGCGCTGCCAGAGTTTTTGGGTTCCCAAAAGCTCGGCCAGGTTGTCGCGGAGCAGCCCCTCGAGCTGCAAATAACGGAAAAACACCTTGAGGGAAATCACATGGCGGGCAATGCTCGCCGGGGCCAGCCCCTTGCGGTGCAGCCAACCGGCGTAGTCAGCCAGGTCCTGGATCGAGAGCCGGGTCGCGTTGCGGCCCCCCAGCCACTGGCCAAACCGACGCAGGTCGCGCGCGTAGGCCGCCACAGTGTTCGCCGACAGGTGGCACTCGCTCCGCAGGTAGCCCAGAAAGGGCTCCTCGTAGCGCCCCACGCCGACAGCGGCCGGGGCGGCCGCGGAGGCCGTCTGTTGCAGTCGAGTCAGGCGGGTGCGACGAGGGATGGTCATCGGGGAGCGACGGGTGGGGAGCGAGCCTGCGGATCGTAGGGGGCGGGCGCGGCCGGCAACCAGTCGCTTCGCCGGCGCCTGGCATCGCTTTACGGTCGGCCATTGCCCAGATCCGACTTCATCCGCGTTATACGATGAAGTAAAGTTTCGCCTGTTCGTCATAGAGCGACCGGGGCGCCTGGATCCGGTCGCAGGGCGAGCGGCTTGGCGTGAGCCGGCCGACAGTCTTTCCTGGCGGATGCACGGCATGCAACGCGTCGTCTTTGAAGACCCCTACCGGTTCATCCCACCGCACCGCGGCCGGCTCTGGCCCGATTTCATTCAGCTCTGGCTCGACGGCTACCTGGCGCGGGCGTTCGGCGTGGTCGAAGTCGAGTGCCGGGGCGTGGAACACGTGCGCCGCTCGATCGACGCCGGGCACGGCATCCTGCTCGCGCCCAACCACAGCCGCACGGCCGACCCCATGGTGCTCGGCATCTTCTCGCGGAAGATCAAGCGGCATCTCTACGCCATGGCGAGTTGGCACTTGTTCAAACACTCGCGCTTTCAGTCGTTCATGATCCGCCGGATGGGCGGCTTCAGCATCTATCGCGAGGGGGCCGACCGCGCGGCCGTGAACGAGGCGGTCGACGCGCTCGTGAACGCCGAACGGCCGCTGGTGATCTTTCCCGAAGGGGTGACCACCGGTTCGAACGACTTGGTCTATCCGCTGCTCGATGGGCCGGCGTTCATCGCCCGCACTGCGGCCAAGCGCCGGGCCAAGGCCGGCGCCCGGGGAGGCGTGGTGGTTCATCCGGTGGCGATTCGACACACCTTCGAAGGGGACGTCGAGGCGACGCTCGCGCCGATCGTGGCGGAGCTCGAAGCCCGGCTGACTTGGCGCCCGCACCCGGAGCGCCCCTTGGCCCAGCGCGTGCTCGAGGTGCAGCTTGCCTTGCTCGAACTCAAGGAGCGCGCGCACTTAGGAGCTCCGCAGCGCGGCGACGTGCAGCAACGGCTCACGCGGCTGATCGAACAACTGCTCGCGCCCGTGGAGCAAGAATGGAATGGCGGGCCCAACGAAGACCATGTCGTGGCCCGGGTCAAGAAGCTGCGGGCAGCGATGTTGCCTGACATGATCGCCCGCAAGGTCACCGCGGAGGAAAACGCTCGGCGTTGGCGTCAGCTCGCGGATCTTTACCTGGCGCAGCAGCTTGCGTTCTACCCACCGGCCTACTGCCACGAATTGACGCCGGACCGGCTGGTGGAAACCGTGCTGCGGTTGGACGAAGACATCAACGACGATGCGCGGGTCATCCGGCCCTGGAAAACGGTGATCGAGGCGGCGCCGGCCATCGAAGTGCCGGCCGACGCCGGGCGCAGCTACGACGAGCAGCTTTCGAGCGAAATCAGCCGCACGCTGCAAAGCATGCTCGACGCCTCGCGCCGCCGGCAGACGCCGCTCGCGACGGGTTGCTAGCGGCAAGCGACGTGCGGTTTGAACGCGCGCTCGATTCCTGGCCAAAACGACAGCCATTTAGGCTGTCAGCGCACGTCGGATTACGTGCCCAAAACGCGACTCGTTGTTAGGATCAGACAGAGACGAGGGCGTTCGATCGGCTGCTGGCGGATCGCCCCTCATCGCAGCTCATCTGGCTCGGAACGAGGCTCGTGCGGCAAACGAGGTGGCGCATGCGCGGCAAGCGTAGGCATGTGAGTGCGGGCAATCGCTCGCGGCGGATCGGTCTCGAGTTGCTCGAGTCGCGTTGGGCACTCTCCGTCAGCTCACTCACGGATAATGCTCTCTCGCAGACCTGCCTTGCTGCCTCCCCTTCCCACTCGGGCGAGGCGTCCGCCGCGTCGACGGTCGACGTCGGTCCCCTTGACGGTCAGAAGTCGTACAGCGGCTCGGTTTCTTGGTACGCGCCGACCGACTGGTTCGTCTTCGATCTCAAAGACGCAAGCCACTGGAGCGCCAATCTAACGGGACTCACGGCCGATGCCGACCTCTACCTGCTCGCCGCGGATGGGTCGCTGCTGGCGTCGTCGACCAATTACGGCGCTGCAGCCGAAAATGCCTCGCTCAATCTCGACGCCGGTACGTATTACGTGGGCGTGATGGGCTACTTGGGGGCCTCCACGCGCTATCAGCTCGCGCTCTCGGCAACGGCCGACGCGCCGGCCCAACCCGTCGACACCGCTGGCAGCACCTTCGACACCGCCCGCGATCTGGGGACGCTGAGCACCTCTTTGGCAGCGTCGGAGGCGGTCGGGCCGAACGACGTGGTGGACTTCTTCTCCTTCGATGTCACGCAGAGCGGCACCGGCCAGATTCAACTTGATACGCCGGACGCTACGAGCGCCGTGTTCGCGGTGTTCAACGAACAGCACCAGGTCGTCAACGTGCAGACGGCAGTCGATCCGACTTATTCCGGCAGCCTGACGACCGGGCGGTACTATGTGCTCGTCTATAGCCCGGCCGACTTGAGCTACAACCTGCACCTGACCTTCACAGCCGACGCGCCGCCCAACAATCCGGGAGATACGCCCCCGGCGGTCCTGCCCGACGTGCCGACTTTCGGCGGCGCGAACGATTGGAACTTGAATGCCATCAACGCCCCCGAGGCCTGGGCAGCCGGCTACACGGGCCAGGGCGTGACCGTGGCCGTGATCGACACCGGCGTCGATCTCACGCATCCCGACCTCCAGAGCCAACTCTGGGTGAACCCCGGCGAAATCGCCGGCGATGGCATCGACAACGACGGCAACGGCTACGTCGACGATGTTCACGGCTGGGACTTCGTCGACAACGACGCCGTGCCAGACGACGAGAACATGCACGGCACGCACGTCTCCGGCACGATCGCCGGGGCCAACAACGGCACCGGCGTGACCGGAGTCGCCTACGGCGCGAACATCATGGCGGTCCGCGTGCTCGACGCCACGGGGAGCGGCAGCCTGGCCGACGTGGCCGCCGGGATCCGTTACGCAGTCGACAACGGCGCCCAAATCATCAGCATGAGCTTGGGGGCCACAAGCACCTCGGGGCAAATGGGCAGCGCCCTGCGCTACGCCCAGCAGCACGGCGTGCTCGTGGTGGCCGCCGCCGGCAACGATGGGGCGGCGCAGCCCGATTGGCCGGCCCGCTATTCCGCCAGTCTCGACAACGTGCTGTCGATCGGCGCCTACGATTCGTCCCTGAGGCACGCCAGCTTCTCCAACAACGTCGGCTCGAGCGGCGCCGCGCAGGTCGATGCGCCTGGGGTCAACGTGTATAGCTCACTGCCGGATGGCCGCTACGGTCGGTTGAGCGGAACCAGCATGGCCACGCCCCAAGTGGCAGGGCTGGCGGCGCTCGCACTCTCAGCGAACCCGCATCTCACGGCCGCCCAACTCCGGACGCTGATCGTCGAAGGGGCGAACTCGAGCGTGGCGGGGTCGGATTCCGCTGGCGGCGTGAACGCCGCCGTCACGGTGGCCCAGGCCTTGAGGTTGGGCGCAGCTTCGACCAATGGCCTCACGGCAACCAGCTTCGACGGCGGCGGCAGCAGCACGAACGCGCGCGTGGCGGCACGCTCGGCCGCTGCGAATGCCGCGCACGGCGCGCAGATCGCGCCTGGTCCGGCGTCGAGCGCCGCGTGGAGCGGCGCGACCGACGCGGCTCTTGCTGACTACGAACCGCATGTTGCCGCCGAACAACCGCTGTACATGCCCGGCGCGGCGCGAGTCCGGGGCGGACTGATTGAGGATTCGTCGGCGGATTGCGGACGAGAGTTCGCCTCGACGAGGAGCAAGCCTTCGACCACTTCGGCAAGCGATCTGCCTGGGGAAATCGATTGGGGTTTGGTGGCAGAGCTCATCTAGTGCCAGCTCGGGCTGCTCTCTGATACTAGCCCACAGGAGCCAGGGACAGCCCCTTGGCGATCACCATCCGCGGCCAAACCCTGTGCCGACGCCAGCGCCGAACCCTCCGCCGCCCCAGCCACCGATCGACGAGCCGATCACACCGCCGAGTCCGACGCCGGGCGAGCCATAGTACCCGCCGCCGTAACCCGGGCCATATCCGGCCCCGTATCCCGGACCATACCCGC
Organism: Pirellulales bacterium; assembly: GCA_046349955.1. Lineage (GTDB taxonomy): Bacteria > Planctomycetota > Planctomycetia > Pirellulales > JBGAPH01 > JBGAPH01. The sequence goes on from JAXMBI010000004.1 coordinate 67,712, forward strand.
CGTAGTAACCGCCCCCGTAGCCGAAGGCCCGGCCGTAACCGGGATAATAGGTCGGCGGGCTATAGCGGCCGTAGCCATAGCTTCGATAAGCCGGCCCGACGCCACGATAGCCCATCGCCCACTGCCGCGGCCCAAGCGTGTAAGTCGTCACGGTCCCCGCAGGGTAGCTCGCGATTCCGTTCGCGCTCTTCGACGCGTTGATCGGCGTCGATTCGACGAACGCACTGCCGCTCGTTGCCCCCGTTTTACGGGCATAGAGGGCGCCTGGCTGGTAGGGCACCCAGCGGTCGGCTTGCAGAATCCGCCAGGTCTTGTCGGTCGTCCAGTACCACCAGAGATCATCGTGCCACTTGAAACGCCAGGCATCGTCCGCGCTTCCTGCGGGCGGGGCTGGCAAACCAGCCCGGGCGGGGAGCGGCCTTGGGGCAGCACGAGTCGCGGGGCTGGGCGATTGGCCGGCGGTTGCCGGCGACGGTCTGGGAGCGACGACGGCCGGTTGTTCTGGGAGTGCGACCGGATCGGGGCCCGTTGTCGGCCCGGCCGATTCTTCGCCGAGGTTGGCCGCGTCACGGCGAGCCGCCTCCGACGAATCGTTCGACGGCAACAGGCCTGGCGTCACGGCGCCTTGGTCCGCGGTTGTCTCGCGGGGCAAGCTGAGGCCCGGAGTCTCTTCGAGCCCCGGCGTCTCTTCGAGCACAGAGCCGGGGAAAGCGTCGGGCGCAGCACCACCAAGAGGCTGCGCTTGGATCGAGGCGGCGAACGGACCAACTGCTAGCAGGGCAATTAGCGGCGCGAGAGTGAGCAGATTAGCGCGCATCGAAAGGGCTCCTTCGTTGTCCTTGAACTACGCAGGCATTTCTTGTCTTGTTCTTGGCGAACACTGCCCTTGGCCGTCCTAACCTTCGCGGAGCGGTACCGGCTCGGCCCCCGTGTCGGCCAGAATCTGCGAAGCCTTTGCCAACGTGGCGACATCGTCGGGATCTCGCGCCTCGGCGGCGACCAAAATCTTGCCCGCTTGCACCGCCTGGTCGTAGTAGTTGGCCAGTTCCCGTTCTACGCCGCGGGTCATCATAGCGCCGGCCAGGCCGCCCACGACTCCGCCGGCCCAGGCGGCCAAGCTGCCGAACACGAGCAAGCCAGCGCCTCCCGTCGCCACGGTCGCTACGGCGGCGGTCAGCCCGCCGATCACCGCGCCAATCGTTCCGCCGGCCACGGCCGCCGCCGGCGTGTGCGAGCCGGCCGGATCTTGGTGCTCGAACGGCCGAAACTTGGCTTCGATGGCTTCGTTCGAGCAGACGACGGTGATTTGATCTTCCGTGAAACCCGCGGCGAGCAGACCCCTTACGGCCGCATCGGCCGAGGCCACTGTGCTGAAAACGCCCGCGCGGATGGGTCGATCATGTAGTACCGCCATGACTCTGTCCTCCCAGCAAGGTTGGTGCGAAATGTTGGCTGAATTAGAAGGCAATTCCCGTGCCTAGGTTTGCGAGCTCGCGGTTGCCGCTACGATCGGAGAATGCAACTGCTCGGCGTCTGCTGATTGGTCGCCCCGCCTGCGGGCTGGTTCATTCGTAGCCACCGGCGATTGCCCCTTCGCGAATCGCAAGGCATTTGCGCTGCGCCGCTAATTGTCTGCATGCCATCGGAGCGATTCGAGTTATGACTCGCGGAGGTCGCGATTGCGCGGCTGATTGATGGATTGGGCACGAATCGTGCGGCAAATCGCAATTCGTCACCCAATTGGGTGCTCGCGTTCGCGGTGATCGGTGCATGGGCGCCAGCGCACGAGTTACGAAACAGCAATTCACGAAATCGCGGCGCTTTCAGGCGGCGTCCGCATGTGCCTCGACCAGGATTGGCGCGAGGTCTCTGCGCAAGACTGCGCTCCCTAGGTTGCGCGTTCGAGCTGCGCTTGCGGCTGCGCGCTCGGGGGCACTTGCCTCCCGCCACCCTTTTTTCGTTTGATGAGGAGATCATCATGAACCGTTCCTGGATTCGTCGCTTCGGCATCGCAGGCGCGTGCGCCGCCCCGCTGACCATGGGGGTAGCAGCCTGGGCCCAGGCCACCGACCAAGCCCGCGATCCGGCCGCGCAGAACCAGTCCGAAGCTGCTCAGGAGAGCGGTCGCCAACGTGACCGGCAGCCGGGCCGGGCGAGCGACGCAGAGCGCGAGCGGGTGCATGCCGGCGAGCATGCCGCTCAGAAGTTGGACGACCGCACCCTGGCCGCCCTGCTGCTGATCGGCAATCAGAAGGAGGTCGCAGTCAGTCGGCTCGCGGCAAACCGCGCTCAGAACGCCGAAGTGAAGCAGTTCGCCCAAGAGATGAGCCAGGCGCACGGTCAGTTCATCGCCAAGCTCGCCCAGTTGGCCGGCGCTCGAGAGCGGGCCGATGGCGCCGCCAATCCCTTCGCGCCGCAGCGCGATCCGGCGGGTCGCGCCGCCAGAGACGCTGACTCCAAGGCCAACAGCGGGGCCGACGCCCAGGCACGGACCGCCACCAACCCCGCGCATGCAGAGCAAGGTGATCGGCAGCGGGGGGAATGGCAGCGCTATGACCTCGGGGCTTCGCCGCTGGTGAGCTTCGACCGTGAATTGGCCGACCAGTGCTTGCAGAGCACCGAGCGGTTCCTCGGTCAGCAGCAGGGCGCCGAGTTCGACAAGTGGTTCATGGCCCTGCAGCTCGTCGAGCACATGGGCATGCGCGACAAGCTGCAGGTGGCCCAGCGGCATGCCACGGGCGAGCTGCGGGCGCTTGTCGATCAGGGCATTCAGACGACCGATCAGCACATCCGCCAGGCGGAGCAAGTGATGCGGCAACTGCCGCACGCGGGCGGCAGCGCGGCGCAAACGAGCAGCCGGCCCGGCGCGACGAAGCAGTAAGCTTGCCGGTTCACTGTTCCAGGGCCGCGGAGCGCCGTTGAGGATGGCGCTTCGCGGCCTTTACTTTGCGCGTGAGTCCGCGCTGGCAAAAAAGCCCGGGCTTATCCCGCTCGAGGGGTGGTTTTCATCAATCGACGTGGCAAACTTTGTCGATCATGCCGAAGACGGAAGCTTTGCCGGCTAGGGAATGCCCCGCGCCCGCGGCGAACAAGGAGGTCCGACGGCAGCATGCGATTCGGCGCTTTGCGTGCAACGACTGCGGCATTCGCAGCGCTAGCCTGGGCAGGGCCGGCATTTGCGCAGGCGGCGCTGGTCGAGCCGCTGCCGCCGGTCGCCGAAGCGCCGGCGCCAGCAATCTCGGTCGGCCCCGCCATTTCTGGGGAACCGCTGCTGAGCGGCCCGCCCGCCCTCGCCGCCCCGTCTGCTCTGCTAGCAGCGCGGCAAGCCGAGGCGCCCACGCCGGCCCAAGCGCCCTCCGACACGAACCCCGACGACGTGCAAAACGCCCCGGGCGCCGACGACGGGTATCAGCCGCTCGACCTGTACGAAACGATGCTCCGGGAGGCCGACTCCGAACTGCCTGGCGTAGGGCCGGTGCCACTGGCCGATTACGCGCCGCGGGGCTACGAAGCGCGCGAGTTTCAAGATGCTCCCGGCGCACCTGAGTTCGTCCGCATCAGTCCGCCCGTCCGCGTGACGGCCGAGGAGCGCGAGAAGTTCGTCGTTCGCGGCATCATGCCGGGGTCGTTCTTAGTGCCGGGCACGAACACTTCGTTCCGGTTGCGCGGCTTCGTGCGGCTGACGGGGCTCTACGATTTCGATCCGATCGGCAGCCGCGACGACTTCGTGACCAACACGATTCCGGTGCCGCAACAGGTGGGGCAGAACCAAAACTTCAGTGCCCGCTACAGCCGCTTCGCGCTCGAGACTTGGACACCCACGAACGTGAAGGACTGGAACGTCCACACGTTCATCGAGGGCGACTTTTTCAACGGCCCGAACCAGGCCGTGGGTGGCGGCGGCAATCCGTTTCGCTTGCGGTTCGCGTTCGTTGATTTCGGCTACTTCCGCTTCGGCCAGCAGAACACCGTGTTCATGGACGGCAACGCCTGGCCCTCGACGGTCGACTTCGCCGGGCCGCGCGGATTGGTGAACCAGCGGCGCCCCAGCGCCCGGATGACGCTGCCGCTGGGATGCCATGGTTGGTTCTGGGCCGCCGGCGTCGAGGGGCCCTTCTCCGACATCACGACCAACGGCCAAGGCACGCCGGTGCAAGACATCCCAGACGCGGCCACGCACATTCGCTACGAAGGGGACCTTGGGCACATTCAGATCTCCGGCGTGGCGCGCTCGATCGGCTACCGCCCCAGCTTTGGCGCGGTTACCCGCCGCAGTGGCTGGGGCGTAAGCGGCAGCACGGTCTTCCATCCCTGGGCCATGTTCCTGGGCACGAACCCCGTGCGCGACGAGAACCCCGACGGCCTCACCCGCAGCCGAATCCTCGCGCAGTACACATGCGGCTGGGGCATCGGCCGCTACATTCAGGACACCGCCGCCCTGGGGCTCGACGGCCAGGTCGATCCGCTCACCGGCAACTTCAGCACGCTCTACACCGCCGGCTGGAGCACCAGCTACGAACACTGGTTCGACGACAAGTGGCTCTGGAACACCACCTACTCGGAAGACTTCGTCGGCGCCAACGGCGGCCAGGCCTCGAGCACCTATCACGGCGCGAAATACCTGGCCTCGAGCGTGTGGTACATTCCCGTGCGCAACATGTCGCTGGGCGTCGAGTATGTCTGGGGCCAGCGGGCGAACATCGACCTGCAAAGCGCGCGGGCCGACCGGGTGAACGCGCTGTTCCAGTACAACTTCTAGCACCGTGCAGCGACGCCGCTACTTCACGCGGCTGAAGCTCAACCCCGGATCGTCGGCCGGCGCGCCGTTGAGGGCGAAACGCCACTTGTCGGCGCCCAGCGGCGTGGCGACGCCGTCCATCGAGCCTTGGTCGGCGCTGGCCAGCACGAGCTGATCGCCATCGGCCTGAAGGTCTCCCTTGAGCGACACCGCCGGCTTGCCGGGCTGCTGCGCCTTCCAGGTGAACTGCGAGTCGTCGCCCACGCTCAGGTCGATCGTGGTGTCGCCCGCCTTGGCGCGCCAGGTTCCCACCAGGTCGATCTGCGGCTCGTCGCCGCTGGGGGCGGCAGCAGGTTTCGACGACGTTTCCGGCGGCTGTAGCGCCGCCAGCATCCGGGCAGCCGTGGTGTCCTTGGGCTGATTCTTCACAACGACCTGCAGCGCTTGGATCGCACGGTCCTTATCGCCCAGCACGAGCGCATGATACGCCAGCACGAAGTGCGAGGCCGGATCGTTCGGGTGGGCCTGCGTGTAGGCGTCCAGCTTGTTGAGCTGCGCCTGGTACTGGTCGACATCTCCGTAGAGGCTGCTCATCGTCGTCCAGTCCATGCCGGGGGCCGAGGAGAGGAACGAGTTGAGCGCCGCCGCGGCCTGTTTGTAGTCGCCCAGGGCAAACAGCGCGAGCGCCCGAACTTCGTGGACCACCGGATCGTCCGGCAGCTTCTGAAGCGCCGCATCGAACTTGGTGAGAGCGCCGCGGTAGTCGCCCGATTTGAACTGCGCGAGTCCCGCGTCGAAGAGCTTGGTCGCCTGCTCCGTGGCCGGCGATTCGGCCGGCGGCGCGGCGGCGACATCGGCGCTGGCGTCGCCGTTCACGTAGTTGTTGACCACCACGGGTTGCGAGTAGTCGTAGGGGACCGAGCTGCTGGCGACGTAGTACGGGTTGTAGTAGCTCGTGCCATAGCCCCAGCCCGAGGTCCACGCGCCGAGCCCCCAACCGACGGCCGTCCAAGCCAACGGCCGATACCAACTGCTGCCCCAGTAGCCGCGGTTCCAGCAGCCGTTGTACCAGCCGTAATGGTTGCGGATGCAGTTGTTGTGCCAGTTGCCGGCCCAGCCTCCGCCGCCCCAACCCCAACCGGGGTTGTTCCAGCCGTGATCCCAACCGGGGCGGTTGCCGACGACGTTGCCGCCGCCGATGTTGACCCGGTTCCCAATGTTGATGTTGCCGTTGTTGATGCGGTTGCCGCCGCCGAGCACCGGCCGTTCCGCAGGGCGATCGCGGTCGCCAGGGCGATTGCCGCCGCCGATGTTGGGGCGGTCGCCCGGCCGGCCCGGTCGATCTCCAATGCCAGGCCGGTCGCCAATGCCTGGCCGATCGCCAATGTTGGGCCTGTCGCCAGGGCGCCCGACTCCCGGTCGATCGCCGATATTCGGCCGATCGCCGGCGCCAGGTCGGTTCCCGATGTTTGGTCGGTCACCCACGCCAGGCCGTCCTACGTTGCCTGGCAGCGTGCTGGGCCGCCCCGCGTTGCCGAAGCTCGGCCGATCGACGCCCCCGCCAACCCCGCCCGGCCGGCCAGCCAGGTCGCCGACGCCGGGACGAGAGCCGGCGCCTGGGCGGCTCGCCAAGTTGCCGGCGCCCCCTTGGGGCAGCGAGGGGCGGCTCACCGGATTCACGTGATTCGGCGGACGAACCGAGGGTCGGTTGCCGGCGCCCGCGCCGCCCGGCCGAGCGGCCAGATTGCCGGCGCTGGGCCGTCCTCCTGAGGGATTGAAGTTCGCAGCGCCGCCGCCCCCGGGACGAGCCGCGGGAGACGGGCGCGACGCATGCGCCATCGACGGCCGATTGACGTTCGGCCGCGCGGCCGCGGAATGAGCGCCGCCGCCGCCATAGCCCCCCATGGAGCGTCCGCCGCCGCCCCCCACATGTCCCATCGAGGGCCGGCCTCCTCCGCCGCCAACGCGTCCTCCTCCACCGCCGCCGCCGCGACCGCCGCGCCCTAACGTCACGGAGGAATCGAGCAGCAACCCTGCGATTGCCAAACTGCCGGCCAAAATGGTGATGCGAGAGAGGGCCATGAAGAGGCTCCTTGCGAAGAATGCGGTCGAGGGCGGCGCGGGACTGCTAGTGCTACTTGGCCGCGCTGGGCGGACGCCGCACGACGGTGATCTCGAAATCGGGCTCGCGGTCGCTCCCCACGATGCGCTCGGTGCCGGCCATCGTGAAGCGATTCTTGTCGGCCGGCACGATGCTGACGGTGGCCGAGGCCGTGGTTCCGTCGGGATTGACGGAAGCCGATTTGATCACGACGCCGTCGTCGACGATGGTCCACACCCCTTCGGCGAACCCGCCATCGGAGTCGAACAGCCACGAACGCAGCTTGCCGGCCGCTGGATCCCAACCGATCCGCTGCGACGACTTGCGCGCCGCTCCCTCGCCCGGATTGAACTGGAACTCGCCGAGCAGGAAGTTCTTGTCCTCCGACCAACGATAGGTGATGGCGACCTTGCCGTCGGCCCCTTCGTTCACCCAGTCTCCTACGAGCCAGGCGACGTCTTGCAGGCGCTCATGGGCCGTGGGCGCGGGGTCATCGGCGAAGTCTCGGATCGAGGCGAGCTTCCAACCGGCGTCGGTCTTGACCCGCACCGCCAGGAAGCGGAACTGCGACTTGGTGGCGCCATCCTTCGTGGTGATCGTCCGCGTGCCTTCCTCGATGGCGATCGGGCCCAAGAGCCGAATCGACTCGATGTTGACCGACAGCTTCGCTCCCGGGAAGCGGGCGAAGAACGCCTCGAGCAGGGCCTTGATTTCCTTCGCCCCCTGATAGACCGTGCCCTCCTCGTCGATGACCTCGCCCTGGGGCACGAACATGGCCACGATTTCGTCGGTCTTGCCGGCGTCGAACGCGACGGCCAACTGCTCGGCCGCCTTGCGCACCGCGGCCTCCTCCTGAGCCCATGCCCCGGGGGTCACGCTCGCGCCTGCGAGCAAGGTCAGCAGCGCCACCGCCAGATTTCTGATTCGACACATGGGAGAGCGTCCTCAGTCAGGGTCACAAAGGGGTCGGCCGGGCCGGTCCGTAAAGCATAGCTGACTGCCGGCGATGTCAAGACGCAACTGGGTTTTCGCTGCGTTGCCGAGAAAAGGGGGGTTGCGCGCGGGAGAGCGCGCTCGACTGCCGAACTGGGACCGCCCACGCGACGCCGCTTGCACAGCACACGGAGACTCTTCTCGCCTGGTTCCCCCGCAAGGGGGAATGCGGTAAGGTTGGGGCCAAGCGGGTCTGGGCGATCCTGGAAGGGCGGTACATGAGCGGCGCGTTGGCGGCGGTGTTGGCGTTGTTGGCGGCTGCGATCGTGATGTTCGCGATCAACCGGCCGCGTATGGACGCCGTGGCTCTGATCGCGCTTACGTTCCTGCCTTTCACCGGCGCGGTGACGATGAAGCAGGCCCTGGCCGGCTTCAGCGATCCCAACATCGTGCTCATCGCGGCCTTGTTCGTCATCGGAGACGGCCTGGTGCGCACCGGAGTTGCCCGGAGGCTCGGGGATTGGCTGGCGGCCAAGGCCGGCAGCAACGAGCTCAAGCTGCTCGTGCTGCTGATGGTCGTGGTGTGCGGCTTGGGCTCGGTGATGAGTTCGACCGCCGTGACGGCGATCTTCATTCCCGTCGTGCTGCGAATCGCCCAGAGCACCGGCACGTCGGCGAGCCGGCTGATGATGCCGCTGAGCTTCGCCGCGCTCATCTCCGGCATGACCACGCTCGTGGCCACCGCCCCCAACCTCGTCGTAAACAGCGAGCTCGTGCGGAGCGGGGCGGTAGGGTTCAACTTCTTCAGCTTCACTCCTTTTGGACTCACGGTGCTGGTTCTCGGCGTGCTGTACATGACGTTCGCCCGACGGCTGTTGCCCGTCGGCGAAAAGAGGGCGGCCGGGGCCGGCCGGCCAAGCTTGGGAGACTGGGTCGAGCAATATCAGCTCGCCCAGCGCGAGTACCGAGTGCGCATCGGCTCTGCATCGCCGCTCGTGGGAAAGACGCTGGGCGAATTGCAATTGCGCGACTCCTTGGGCGCGAGCATCATCGCGCTCGAACGCCAATCGCGACTGGCTCGCGAAGTGCTGCGCGCTACGGCGCAAACCGAGCTGCACGCGGGCGACATTCTGCTCGTCGATCTTTCAGAACCGCAGGAGGACATCGAGGCCGTGCGCAAGCGGCTCGATCTGGAGTTGCTGCCCATCTCGGGCGCCTACTTCAACGACCGCTATCAAGAAATCGGCATGGCCGAGGTGATGGTGCCCCCCGGCTCGGAACTAATCGGCAAATCGGTTGCCGAGGCGGGGGTGCGAACCCAAATGGGTCTGACGGTCATTGGGCTGCGCCGCGGCACGAAGGCCGTTGAGCGCGGGCTGCGGGCCGAGGGCCTCAAAATGGGCGACACGCTGCTCGTCGTCGGCCCTTGGAAGGACATCGAGAAGCTCCGCAACGATGGCCGAGACCTCTTGATTCTCCGCCTCCCCATCGAACTCGAGGACGTGCTGCCGGTGGCCGGCAAGGCGCCGCAGGCCGTGTTTTGCCTGGTGCTCGTGGTGGGGCTGATGATCAGCGGCTGGGTGCCCAACGTGCAGGCGGCGCTGCTGGGGTGCTTGCTCATGCTCGCGTTGAAGTGCGTGAATCTCACGAGCGCCTACCGAGCGATCGATTGGAAGACGATCATTCTGATCGTCGGCATGTTGCCGTTTTCGACGGCGCTGCAATCGACCGGCGGGGTCGACCTGGCGGCCGACGGCCTGATGGCGGTCACCTCTGGAATGGGAACTTACGGGGTCTTGGCCTGTCTGTTCGCCATCACCGCGGTGCTGGGCATGTTCATCTCGAACACGGCCACCGCCGTGCTCATGGCCCCCGTGGCCCTGGCGGTGGCGCACGAGCTGAAGGCCTCGCCGTATCCGTTCGCCATGATCGTGGCTCTGGCGGCTTCCACGGCTTTCATGACGCCCGTCTCGTCGCCGGTGAACACGCTCGTGGTGACGCCGGGCAACTACACGTTCGGCGATTTCGTGAAGATCGGCGTGCCGTTCAGTCTGGTCGTACTTTTGGTGAGCGTGCTGCTGGTTCCCCTGCTGTTGCCCCTCTAAAGGGGCTATGCTTGCTCAGTATCGGGTTCGAACAAACACCCCGCAGAAGACCGTGGTTTGCATGAACGCAGCCGCTCCGCCGAAAAAGGGATTGATGCAACGATTTCTCGACCTGGTGGAAACGGTCGGGAACAAGGTGCCGCATCCGGCCGTGATCTTCATGATTCTGATTGGCCTGGTGATCGTGCTCTCGCACGCGCTCTTTCTGGCCGGGGCCAGCGTGAGCTATCAGGTGATCGACCCGGTGACGCATGAGGCGGCCAACGAAAGCTCGGCCGCCAAGAGCCTGCTGACGGGCGAAGGCCTGCGGTTCATGTACACGTCGCTGATTCCCAACTTCATGGGCTTTACGGCCGTGGGACTGATGATCGTGGCCATGGTCGGCGCCGGCGTGGCCGAGGCCTCGGGCCTGGTGACGGCGCTCATCCGCAAGCTCGTCAGCGTGTCGCCCCCTAAGGCGCTTACCTACATCCTGGTCTTCGTCGGCATCCTCTCGAGCGTGGCCGCCGACGCCGGCTACCTGGTGCTGATTCCGCTGGCCGGCACGGCCTTCATCAGCGTGGGCCGGCACCCCCTGGCCGGCCTCGCCTGCGGATTCGCGGCGGTGGCGGGCGCGTTCACGGTGAACATGCTCATCAAGCCGCTCGACGCCGTGCTCACCGAGTTCACCAACGACGCGATCCACCTGGTGAACCCCGGCGTGTCGATCGATCTCACGGCCAACCTGTGGTTTTCGTTCGCCTCGGTCGTGTTCCTCACCTTCGTGGTGGCGCTCGTGACCGAGCGGATCATCGAGCCCCGGCTGGGCAAGTACGTAGCGGAGACGCCGGGCGATGAGCAGGCCGGAGTGTCGGCCGAGGAGGGGCGCGGGCTCAAGTTCGCCGGCTTGGCCGTGCTCGGCGTGCTGGCGTTGTTCGCGGCGCTCGCGCTGCCGCCGGGCGCGCCGTTGCGGAATCCCGACACCGGCGCACTCATCGGCAACTCGCCCCTCATGAACGGCTTGATCGCCGTGATCATGGTGCTGTTTCTGGCCTCCGGCGTCGGCTACGGAATCGGCGCCCGCACGATCGCCAGCGTCGGCGACGTGATCAAGGCGATGGAAAAGGCAATCTCTGGCCTCGGCGGCCTGATCCTGCTGCTCCTGATCATCAGCCAGTTCGTGGCCTACTTCAACTACACGAACATGGGCACGATCCTGGCCGTGAGCCTGGCTGACCTGCTCAAAGACGCCAACATCGGGGCGTTGCCGCTCTTGATCGGGTTCATCATCGTCGTCGGGATCATCGATCTGCTGATTACCGGGGCGATCGCCAAGTGGGCCATCTTCGCGCCGGTGTTCGTGCCGCTGCTCATGCAGTTGGGCGTGTCCCCCGAGGCGGTGCTGGCGGCTTATCGCATCGGCGACTCGCCGATCAACGCCATCACGCCGCTCAACGTCTATTTCGCCATGGTGGTGGGCTTCGCCCAGAAATACGACAAGAACGCCGGCGTCGGCACGGTCGTGTCGCTGATGCTGCCGTACGTCGTGATCATGTTTGTGCTCTGGACGGCCCTGTTCGCCGTGTGGCAGGTGCTGGGGCTGCCATGGGGGCTGTAGACTGGCTGCTACACTTACCCGGAGCGCCAGCAAGGAAGAAGTGCGCCAGTTGGGCGCGCTGGCCGAAGATGCCGCCCGGTCCCGTGAAAGGGTCAGCCGGGCTCGGCAACGGACGTGTAGCTCCCCTTGCTGGCGCCGCGGGCTAGTATCGAATTCTCCTCGCAATTCCTCCGTCTTCCTCCTGGTTAGAAAGCCGACCCATGGCCGCCTCCCTGCCGCTCGATGAGCAGACCGCAATCGATCACCTGCTGCGCTTTCTCAACGTGGAGGGCGTGAGCGGCGAGGAGCGGGCGATCGCCGAGGCGGTGTCCGACGAGCTGCAGAAGTTCGGCGTTCCCAAGTCGGCGATTCGCTACGACAAGGTCAACGAGCGAATCCCCCTGCCCACACAGACCGGCAACCTCTTCGTCGATCTGCCGGGGACGAAGCCGGGGCCGCGGCTCGTGTTCTCGACGCACCTCGACACCGTGCCGCTCTGCGCCGGCGCGAAGCCGCGCCGCGAAGGGGACCGCATTCTCTCGGACGGAACCACGGCCCTCGGCGGCGACAATCGCACCGGCTGTGCCGTGCTCGTCTCGTTGGCCGAAACGCTACTCAAACACAAGCTGCCGCACCCGCCGATTACGCTGCTGTTCACTGTGCGCGAAGAGAGCGGCCTGCAGGGCGCCCGCTACATCGACCCCGCCGACCTGAAGGGCACGGCGATGGGCTTCAACGTCGACGGCAAGTTGCCGGCCGACCTGATCCTGGGCGCCGTGGGGCAGGAGAGCTTCACGATCGAGATCCGCGGCAAGGCGGCACACGCCGGCGTCGCCCCCGAGAAGGGCATTTCCGCGACGCTCGCCGCCGCACTCGCCCTCGAAGAGGTGCATCGGGGCGGCTGGTTCGGCAAGATCGTCAAGGGGGAGAGCCGCGGCACGAGCAACATCGGCGTCTTCGGCGGCAAACCTGGCAAGCCGGCGGGGGACGCCACGAACGTCGTCACCGACTACGCGTTCCTCAAGGGGGAGGCGCGCAGCTCCGATGCGGCGTTCGCCTCGCAGATCACGGCGGCCTACCGCGCGGCCTTCGAGAAGGGCGCCGCCGCCGTCAAGGACATCGGCGGCGAGTCGGCCAAATTGAAGTTCGAGGCCCACGTCTCCTACCCGCCGTTCAAGCTGGCCGAGAGCGACGCGGTGATCGCCCACGCCAAGCGGGCGGCCGAGTCGATCGGCCTTACGCCGACGTGCCACTTCTCGAACGGCGGCCTCGACGCCAACTGGCTGGTGGAACACGGCCTGCCGACCGTGACGATCGGCGCCGGGCAGTACGAGATCCACACGGTGAACGAGTACGTGGTGCTGCCGGAATTCCTGCAAGGCTGCCGACTGGCGGTGGCGCTGGCGACCGTAGTTTAGTTGCTCGCTACGCCCAACGATGCCAGCCACCACAACGGCGAGCGGCCGGCGTGAGCCGGCTGACCAAACCGGCGTCCACGCCCTCACGCGCAGAATCGGCCAGCTTACGCTGGGCCGCTCGCCCATTGCGGTGCTCGCTACGCCCAACGATGCCAGCCACCACAACGGCGAGCGGCCGGCGTGAGCCGGCTGACAAAGGCGGTGTTCCCCATGGCCAACCAGCACGTTAAGGCCGCCACCAAGACAATCGTCGAACTCTTGGTTCTTGGAGACTATGAGCAGGTCGAACGTTTGACCGAGGGAAGGCGCATGGATAGGCAAGCCATCTATGGAGCGATTCGCGACTATGGTCGGACGCTCGTTCCCGTTCCGGACCAAGCGTACGACTCACTCGACATTGTGCCGATCAAGTCCGCGCGATCCGCGTGGTCCGTGCGGCTTCATCTCTGGACAGCGGAAGAGGGTGAGTCAGATCTGTCCGTGGAACTGACGATCCTCGAGGGAGACGGCCTAACTGTCGAACTCGACGATATCCACGTGCTCTGAACCGCTTGCTGCAGAGCACAGCCCGACTCGCGCATCCCTCCTTCGGCGAGCGGCCGGCGTCAGCCGGCTGACCAAAACCCGCGTCCGCGCCCTCACGCGCAGAGTCGGCCAGCTTACGCTGGGCCGCTCGCCCCCTTGCGTGCTCGCCACGCCCAACGTTGCCAGCCACCACAACGGCGAGCGGCCGGCGTTAGCCGGCTGACCAAACCCGCGTCCGCGCCCTCACGCGCAGAATCGGCCAGCTTACGCTGGGCCGCTCGCCCCCCGGCGTTGCTCGCCACTCCCGACGTTGCCAGCTGAGTGCTTGCCAGCTCTACAGCGCCGCCACCACCAAATCCCCCACCTCGCGCGTCCCGTAACCCATCTTGCCGGCCGACTGGCTCTTCATCTTCGTGCCGGTCACGACCTCGATCGCCTTCATGATGCGGGCGGCGGCCTTGGGCTGGCCCGAGTGCTCGAGCAGCATAGCGGCCGCGCCGATCGCCGCGATCGGGTTGATCACGTTCTGGCCGGTGTACTTGGGGGCGCTCCCTCCCATCGGCTCGAACATGCTCACGCCGCCGGGATCGGGGTTGATGTTCCCACCGGAGGCCACGCCCAGGCCGCCCTGCAGCATGGCGGCCAGGTCGGTGATGATGTCGCCGAACATGTTCGTGGTCACGATCACGTCGAAGTATTCCGGCGTCTTCACCATCCACATGCAGCAGGCGTCGACGTGTTGGTAGTCGGCCTTCACGTCGGGGAATTCCTTGGCCACCTCTTGGAACGTGCGCCACCACAGGTCGTGGCCATAGGTCAGCACGTTCGTTTTGGCCACGAGCGTCAGCATCTTCTTGGGGCTGTTCCGCTTCCGCGTGAAGTCGAAGGCCCAGCGAATGCAGCGCTCGCAGCCCTTGCGAGTGAAAATGGCCGTTTGCGTGGCGACTTCGTCTTGGGTGTGCTTCTTGAGAAAGCCGCCGACGCCGCAGTACAGGTCTTCCGTGTTCTCGCGGACCACCACGAAGTCGATGTCGGCCGGCTTCTTGTCCGCCAGCGGCGTTTCCACCCCCGCGAAGAGCTTCACTGGCCGCAGGTTGATGTATTGGTCGAGCTGGAACCGCAGCTCGAGCAGCAGCCCCTTCTCGAGCACGCCAGGCGGCACCTGCGGGTGGCCGACCGCGCCCAGGTAAATGGCGTCGAACTTACGCAGTTCGTCGACCGCGCCGGCCGGCAGCGTTTCGCCCGTCTTCAGGTAGCGTTCGCCGCCGAAGTCGAACTCGGTGAGCTCGTAGCGGAAGTTCTCGAGCGCCGACACGGCCTTGAGCACCTTGAGCCCTTCGGCGGTGACTTCGGGACCCGTGCCATCGCCTGGGAGAACGGCAATCTTGATCGGAGCGGCGCTGGCGGCCATCGGCAATCGGTCTCGTACGGGGAGGGGTTGGGGAAAGAGCCGATTGTAGCCCGCTGCCGGAGGGAGCGGAATGCCCGGTCCGCCGGCTCCCCGCTCGCGAGCAGTTCGAGGCCTTTTACCAGGTCGGCAAAGTCCTCGGGTCCTGGCAGCCCCGACTGCGAAAGTCAGCGCAGCGCCCGCAGAAAGAGGAGCGTGCAGACGCCGCCCAGCAGCACCAAGAAGATTGCCCACAGGCGGAGCAGCACGCTTTGCCGCTGCAGGAGGCGAGCGTAGGTCTCCCGCGACTGGCGCTCCGCTTCTCGCGCAAACTCCAGATGCGCCTGAGCGAACTCAGCGCTCTCGCGAGTCCGCTGATCGTAGAGCGCGAGCAGCCTTTGCAGCGTATCGTGAATGTCGGAGAGCAGTTTGTTCGGGTCGTCCATGTTCGGCCACCGCGGAGTTTCGCACGCCTGTGAAGTTTCTGACGGATACGTCGTCGAGGCACGCAAGACCTCAGGAAACCAACCTGCCCTTACGCGTGCAACTCCACCACATCCTTGTCCCGCAGCACGTGATCCCCCTTCACCTGCGAGCCGGGGTGCGCGTCTTGTCCCCACAGCCGGGCGAACTTCAGGTTCGCGGCGATGTCTTTATGGACGAGTTCCGCCACGTCGAGCACGGTGCCCCCTGCGCGGAGCGTGAAGGGGCGGTCGTAGTCGGGGTCTTTGCGGGTGGGCAGTTTCGTGTAGACGCGGATTACATCGAGAGCGCGAAAGATCGCTCCCCGCAGCGCTTCGAGCCCTGTGCCGTGTTGGGCGGAGATCAGGTACTCGGGGAAGTCGAGTGGGCAGAGCTCGTGCAGCAGTTCTAAGCGTTCGGAGGCCCCTTCGGCGTCGAGCTTGTTGGGGGCGAGCAGCGTTTGCGTGAAGCTCAGGCCCACGTCTTCTTCGTCGAGATACGAGCGCGCGGCGAGCCGCGTCTTGGTGCCGGCCAGCTTGTCGAGCAGCTCTTGGAGCTGTTCGATCCCTTCATCGGCGCCGAGATCGACGACGAGCACGGCCACGTCGGCCCCGCGGATCATGCCTTGCATGTAGGTTTCGAGATAGTCGGCCGTGATCGGCGGCGTGTCGATCAACTGCACGGCCACGTCCTCGAACTCCATCATCCCGGGGAGCGGGGCGCGGGTAGTGAACGGGTACGGGGCCACTTCGGGCGTGGCGCGGGTGAGGCTCGCCAGGAGTTGGCTCTTGCCGGCGTTGGGGCCCCCCAGGAGCACGGCCGTGCCGGCGCCTTGGCGGAGAATGCGTACGGCGTTCCCCTTCTTGCCGGCCTTGCGCTCGGCCTCGGCCTCCTGCTTGGCCTTGCTGATCTTCTGCTTGAGCTCCGACTGCATCTTCTCCGAAGCTTTGTGCTTCGGCAGTTCGCGGAGCATGACCTGCAGACACTCGAGCTCCTCGGCGGCCGTGGCGGCGCGGCGATAGGCTTCTTCGGCCTTGAGGTACTGGGGAGTAAGGTTGGCGGCCATGGTGCGAACAGCGGTAATGGCGAGCGGCCCGGCGTAAGCCGGCCGAGGGAACGGCGACGACTAAAGCACAGCGATGGCGATTCATCAGCCGGCTTACGCCGGCCGCTCGCCCCTGCGGTGGCTGGCCAGATCAGCGGCCCCGGTTAGTCCTTGCCTTTGTGTTCCACTTTCGGCCAGTAGGTTTCGAACTCGAAGTGGGGGCTGTTGTCGTGGTCGTGGCACTTGAGGCAAAGGTTCTGCTCGGCCTCGGCCTTCGTGCGGCGCACGCTCTGGCGGAGTTTGTCTTGCAGCGCCCGGTCAGAACCGCGCTCCGCCGCGGTGTGCGCGCCGCCGGGGCCGTGGCAGTTCTCGCAGCCGTTGCCGGCCAGCAGCGGCGTTTCGTTCATGCTCAGGAAGCCGGTGGCGTAGGGGAAAAACTCCTTGGCGTTCCAACCGGTCGAGTGGCAGCTCAGGCATTCGGGGTCGAACTGCCGCGGCGGATCGAGCTTGACGAGCGTGTCGGTGGCCGCAGCGTGTCCACGGCCATGATCGGAGAACTTGGGCCGGCTCTCCCAAATGCGGAAGGCCTTCTTGTGGCACTCGCCGCAGGCCTTGGCCCCGACGAAGTGCCCGGCCGGATCGTTGGGCCCGCTGGCGTTGGGATGGACCGAAGGAGTAACGCCGAGCCCGGCCAGGCCCACGGTTTCGAGCTGTTTAAGGTAATCGCGCAACAGTGCGGTCATCTCCTCGCTGGGCGGAAACCGCGAGTCGAGCGGCACGCGCTGGTAGCGCGGCGGCTTGCCGTCGTCATAAAAGCCGAGCACCACCGCGAACATGCTCTTGTGCCCTAGCTCGACGAGCGCACCGCGCTCGCCCAATTTCTGCGGGGCGCGCGGCGGCTCTTCGGCCCCTTCGGCGGTGACCACGATATCGAACTGCGGGAACTTGGTGGCGAGCGCCTTCGATTCGCTGGGCGGAGCATCGGCCAACAGCACCAGGTGATCGGCCTTGGCGGCCTCGAGTTCCGGCAGGATCGCCGCCAGGGCTTCGGCAGGGTCGGTGAAGACCAGGTCCTTTTCGTCGTCGATCGTGACCCGCGTCTGATACTCTTTCCCAAGCACGCTCGTGACGCCGATCTTGCGGCCGGCGACTTCGACGATTTTGAACTTGGGCAGTTCCACCCCCGGCATGCTCACGTTCGCGGAGACGAAGAGCGCGGGACGCTCGACGCCGCTGAATTGCGAAAAGAGGGCGCCGCCGCTCATCAGCCGCAAGTCCTCGACGCCCAGCCCGACCGCGCCGTAGCCGAGCGTTTGCAGCGCGGCGAGGGTTTTGTCGAACTTGATTTCCGACTGCGGCCCGGCGCGGCGCACCTGATCTCCCAGGTCGAGCGGCAACGGGTTCCAACCGTCGGCGGCCAGCTTCTTGATCAAGCTGTGGCGGCGGCTCAGCCCTCCCTTTTGGTTCTCGAGCCCCGCGCAGCCGCACGGCTCGAGGTAGCCGAACTGGCCCCCCGTGATGACGAACGAATAGGCGGGCTTGGGCCAATCTTCGAAAATCGGCCCGTTCTCGTTCACGGGATCGAAGGGCGCCTTGGCCGCGCCGCCGTAGCCTGCCGGCGCAGCGGCCGTTTTCCCCGGCGGCGTGCCAGGGGGCGTCGAGCTGGGACAGCCGGCGACGCCGGCCATCGTTCCGCCGAGCAACGCGGCCGCCACACACACGTTCCGCAGGGGTCGACAAACTGGCATGATGGGTCCTTGAGGAAGACGGCGGGGCCTGCGGCAAGAATGCCGGCGCACTCGCGGACTAGCGATAGCCGATTCGCGCGCCGGCGTCCAGGGCACTCGCCCCAGCCTTCCTACGCGCGGGCGTCTCCGCTATTCCCCTTGGGTGGCGAACCGCACGTAGAGCGACAGCGGCTTCCCGTCGGCGCGGTCGGTCTCGAGCACAATTTGGCCCAGCGGCCCTTGGCTCGAGCCGAGCCGGTTGAGCGGCCGCGTGCCCGGCGGGATCAGGATCTCGAGCGGCAGCACCAGGTTCTTGGTGCCGCCGAGCTTCTCGGGCGCTCCCAGGACGACCTGCATTTCGGGCGGGTCGACCTTGGCGATGCGGAACTTGCTGGCGTCGTGGTGTCCGCCCGCCAGGCGGACCTCGAGCCGGCGGCGGGCCCCTTCCTTGCCGGAGACGATGCCCAGGTTCAGCCGCTGGGTCGAGTCGTCCCAGTTCGGTCCGTCGATCGAGATGTCGCTCGTCACCTCGCCGCGCGCCAGCAGTTCGACGGGCTTCTCCGCGGCGTTCAACCAAACCTGCAGTCCCTGACGAATGGGGCCCTGCGGCAAGCCAGGCTTGACCTTGAGCCGGACCAGGAGACCGCTAGTGGCGTCTTCGCGTCCGGTGGCTTCCTTCGCGAGCGGCTCGAACTCGACCTCGAAGTAGTCCTTGGTCGACGGCTCCGTGAACTCCCACTTCTTCACTTCCAAGGGCGCGGCGCCAAAGCCGAACAGCCGAACCAGCGCGGCCCGCGACTGCTGGAAGTACATGCGGCCGAATTCGAAGAAGTCGGACTGCGCCTCATACGACTGCACGATGTTCCCCTGCAGCTCGAGCTGTACGAGCAGCCGGCGACGGTCGCTGGTGTGAATGGGAATCGTCTTGCGGAAGGGGCCGGGCGATTGGTCGGTCGTCCAGCCGACGACCACCTCGGTCGATTCGCCGGGCTGGAGCAGCGACTTCTCGACGATCGGCGTGGTGCACTTGCAAGGAGGATCGCCCGCCCGCAGCAAGAGCGGGCCCTTGCCCACGTTGCGGAACACATATTTGTGTTCCCCCTTCTGCCCCCGCTCCATGCGGCCGAAGTCGTATTGCTCGGCCTCCACTTCCACCTGGGGCTGCGGAGAGTTCTCCGGGAGGAGGTCGACCTTGGAATCGCCGTCGAGCTGAGCTTGGCTCACGAAGTATCCCAGGTCGAAGGCCGAGTGGCCCACGCCCACCGCGACGCCCACGAGCAGCAGCGCCGCCATCAGCAATAGACTCTTGATCATGACAGTCGGCTCCCAGAATTGAACCGGGCGGAATGAAACGAATGAGAACGCCGGCCGTCCGCGTCGATAGATGGGTCGGGAAGGCCGAATACTCGATTTTCAGCCGCCGGGTGCAAGGTGTCAATTCGCCGCGGGCGGGCTGGCGAGGCGGCGCATCGCCTGTTCGGCGTTTTCACCGCTGGGGGCCTGCGGGTCCTCGAGTTTCTGCCGGGCCAGCTTTTGCTCGGCGTGCGGGTTGAGTCCGTCGAGTTCGAGGGCGCGCGCGGCCTGCGCCGCGGCCTCAGGGTCGCCCGCCAGGCTGAGCGCCCAGGCCAACCGCGCGTGCCCTAGCGCCCGGTTGGGAAACAACTCGACAGCGCGGCGAAACGCTTCCACCGTTCCCGCCAAGGCCGACGCTTCGCCCGCCCGATAGGCCGCCAGCCGCCAGATCCCCACTTGCGACCAGCCGGGCGCCGAGTGCGGATCGAGGGCGAGCATGCGCGCCGCGGCCTGTTCGAACCGCTGCCAACCGTCGGCGGTGGGCTGGGCGCGCCACGCTTGAAACCGCAACTCGGCCAGGCCGTTCCAAGGCTCAAGCGCACGCGGGTCTGCGGCGGCGCCGGCAAGGAGCAAGTTCTCAGCCTGAAAGCCATCGCCTTTCGCTGCTGCATCCCGCGCGCGGCGATCGAGCTGTCGCATTCGATACCCAGGCCAAGTCGAGGTCGACCAACACAGCACCGCGAGGCACAGCCCGCCCAGGCCCAGCGGCCAGCGGAAGGACTTTGGCAGAGTGACCGTTGCCCCAGGGCTTGCCAGATTGAGGCTCAGCGCCAGCAACAACAGCAGCGAACCCGAAAGGGACGGAAACGCCAAGGCGCCCCCCGCCTGCAAGTTCAAGGCGAGGGCGCCCGCGGCCAAGAGCGCCGCTCCGGACGGAAAGCGGCCGTTGACGATCCAGGGCCCGTGCAGCGCGCCGACGCCGCTGATCGCCAGGCCGCCCACCAAGCACAGTCGCAACGACGGCGGCACCTCGGTCCAAGGACCAAGCAGCCAACTGGCGGCAAACCCCACCGCGCCCCCCAACACAACCCAGCGCGGGTCGACAGGCTCCGGGACCGTATCGAGCTTCGTGCCCCTGGCCCTGACCACGCTCCAGCCCACTGCCGCTAGCGCCGCCACCAGCATCGCCAGCGCCGGCAACCCAGCGGTCGCCCCGACTTCGAACAGCAGGTTGTGTGGGTCCGCGATGTTCTCGCTCGCCTGCGGCAGCTTGTAGCGCGGGTAGTTCGCCTGAAAGTTGCCCGGCCCGACGCCCAACCAGGGATGATCGGCGATGAGCGCGGCGGTCGACTCCCAGTATTCGAGGCGATAGCCGAGCGACTTGCGCGCTTCGGTGAGAAGTTTCAAATCAATCGCGCCCAGCCACCCCAATCCCGCCAACACCACTGCGCCGCCGAGCAAGATCCCAAGGCCGGCGCCGGCGGCTCGGCGAAGCGGCCAGCCGCGCGCTGCGCTGTAGACGGCGAGTATGCCTGCACTGGCCAGCCCGGCTAGGTAGCCGCTGCGGCTCTTGGTCAGCACCAGCCCCAGGCCCATAACCGCTGCCGCGGCCAGCGGCGCGATCCAGGCCGTTGGCGGCCGTCGCGCGAGCGCCGTGACGACGCCGGCCCCGAGCGCGGCCACAGCCCACGCCACCAGGTAACCCGCCAAGGAATTGGTGAGCGCGAACGTGGCCACGGGTTCTAAACTGGCCAGCCGCTGTTCGAACAAAAACCGCTCCGGCGAGCCCGGGGGCGCCGAGATGCCGACCTCCTTGAGCATCTCTTCCGGAGCGCGGGCATACTCAGCGCGCGTCCAGGGCAACTCCCAGCCAAACTGATAGAAGGCATAGGCGGCGAGAAACACTCCTGCGCCAACTCCCACGGCCACGGCCGCACGCGCGAGTGGCGGGCGCGAGAGAGTTTGTCGAAATACGAACCAAGCCGCCCCCAATCCCACCCATTCCCACAACATATTGAGGGCGGGTCGCGGCGCGCCGGTGCGCAGCGCCGCTAGTCCCGCCAGGCTATGCCAGGCGAGCAGCCCCGCCAGCAGCCAATCTGCGAGCTCCCAGCGCAGACGCACGGGGCCCCTGCGGGCTGCGGCGATCAGCCAGGCCGACGCGAGGGCAATCCAGGCCACGACGAGCAGTTGTCCGTCTCCGTGGGTCGCGGCGGCCTCGGCCGGAAACGCCAACCGCGCGGCGAAGAGTCCCAGGGCGATGGAGAGGATGCCGAGTTCCGTCGACTCGAAGCCGCCGCTTACCGGCCGACGGTGGCTCGCCTTTTGCGTGTGCTTCTGCGCCATGACGTAGGAAGGGTATGTCGCCTGCGCCGGGGGGAAACTTGCTTCGACGTCGCGCGACCGGCCGCCTACAATGCGCGTCCCGGCGCAAGCCGGACTTTCGCTCCCACCAGACACTAGCACGTACGACAATGCAAGACACGGTCCGTTCTCTGATGCAGACGCCGCCGAGAGTGATCGACAGCTCGGCCTCGCTGGCGGAACTCGAACGCGCCTTCCTCGAAACGGGCGTCCGCAGCTTTCCCGTGGTCGAGCGCGGCCGGCTGGTGGGAATCGTCAGCCGCAGCGATGTCGTGCGGCAACTGTCGGTCGAACAGACCTTGGCGGAAAACGCCTCTTACGCCGAGCAAGAGGTCAGCGGCTTCGAAGACGAGCAGGAAGAGGCCGAACAGGCCGACGACCGGGTGGGGGATCAGGTTGGCCAGCGGCTCGAGGGGCTGCACGTGTCCGACGTGATGATTCGCCGCGTTCACACGATCGCGCCCGACGCTTCGCTCGGCGAGGCCGCCCAGCTGCTCGTCTCCAAACGCATTCATCAGGCGCCGGTGGTGGAGGGAGACAAGGTGGTCGGCCTGCTGTCGGCCCTCGATTTCGCCCGCCCCTTCGCCGAGGGCCGCGTGCGCTGGGAGCGGTCATGATCACTCGACGGGCGATGTTGGCGGCGGGGCTGGGGCTGGCGACGGAGTTGGCCGCCCCCGGTGCGGCGCGATCACAGGCCCTGCCGCAGGGCAACCAGCCGGGGCGCCGCGGGCCATCGCTGCGCGAGCCGCTGCCGGCCTCCAGAGCGCCGCGCTCGAGCCGGCTGCCGGTGTTCACGGGATCCGTCGACCATTTCGGTTGGGTCGTCGCTCCCACGTCGCGTTTCGTCGACCTTGTTGCTCCTCCCTGGCCCCTGCACGTCGCGGTGTTTCACGTCTCCGACGACCAAGTGCGGGTCGACGATCCGATTTCCGGGCGGCCGCAGGGACCGGCGAAGCTGCGACAGGTGATCGCAAAGTTCCGCCAGCACACGCCGCGGGCCGTCGTGGGCGCCTATCTCAGCGGAACGGCGGTCGGCACCCGGGAGATGATCGCCGAGCGCAAGAGTTGGCCCGCCAATTTGCTCGAGCCGCAGGCGGCGCTGCGCAAATTCCTGATCATTCCGCCGCGCGCGCCAGCTTGCTATGCCACGATCAACCTCGATCTGCCCGACGCGCGCCGCATTTGGGCCGAACTGCTCGCTCGGGAGTTGCTCGCCCGTCGGCGGGAGTTTGGCTATCAGCTCGGCTATCTCGATGAGTTCGCGCACCCGACGGCCGACCCTCGAGGATTCCGCTGGGCCAACACGTGCGACCTCTTGCAGCAGGTTCGCAGGCGGCTGCACGACGAGGGGATGGCGCTGGGCATCAACGTCAGCCTGCCGCTGCGTGGCGAACTGCGGGAGGATCTCGATCTCCTGCTGGCGAGCGTCGACTTCATTTCCATCGAGGGCTTTGCCAGCCGAGAGGTGTGTTCGCAGCAGTTCTTTCCCCAATTAGTCGACAATTTGCGCTACCTGCTGCGGGCGGGACTGGCGATCGGGCTCATTCCGATCACCGATCCGGTCGAGAACCGCCGCGGCCGCCGTGTGACCGAAGTGGCCAATGCCCCCGAGGGAGGCCTGCGGGTCGTGTGCGACGGCCCTCATTGGCTGGCCGACACTGCGACCAAGACCGTGAGGCTGGCGGGGGTGCATGCCGAGCTCGAGGATCTGGCCTTCCCGGCGACCACCGTTTCCGACACGACGTTTGACCTGCCCTCGGCGCCCCGTGTGGGAACGATCCGGCCCGGCGCCGCGGCCAAGGCCTGGTTCCTGTTCTCGGATTCCGAGCCGACCGCCGCGATGATGTTGATCGCCAAATCTCAAGCCGAGGAGCGCGGCTACGTGTTGACCTCGCCGGGGCTCGAGCTGCCTTGGGCCGAATGGCCGCGGACCAAGGGGGTGCGGACTTCCGACTATTCGATCCGCGAAGTGACGGACGCGGGCCAGGTGAAACTGGTCACCTGCGACTTCGCTGCGGAGCGACTGTTTGTCGATCTGCAGGAGCGGCACGTGTGGTTCGAACCCCTCACGGCGCGCAAATAGCGACGCTGCGCCGTCGACGGGGGGCGCGCGGTCCACAAACACCGGCAGCCGCCAACCCCTTATATCAAGGTTGGCGGCTGCGTGCTGCTCTTGATTCGGCGCAGGCGTCCCGGCGAAAGGCGGCCCAGCCGCTCGAGCAAGAGAGCGTTAGCGACCGATCGAGGCCGGGTTGCGGGCCAGGAAGTCGCGCGGCCCGCGGGTCGTGTAGTACGGATAGGTGACCGAGCCAGCGTTCTGCACGTTGTAGCCGTCGCCTGCGTTGGCGGCTTCTTGGTTGCCAGCCACGCGCTCGGCGTGGTTGCTCGTGTGTCCCGCCGCGCAGTCGCGGCAGCGATTATGCTTGGCCCAGAAGAAGCCCTTATACGGCTTTCCGCAGCCCTCGCAGGTGCTGCCCCCGCAGCCTCCGCCGCAGTTGCCGCAGCCTCCGCCACAGTTTCCGCAGCCCGGGCTCAGGTAGCCGTCGGTGCTCCAGTCGCCGCCGCAGCAGGTCTGGTAGCAGCCCGACCACATGCCACAGCCGTCCCAGGAGTGGCAGAACAAACGCTCGAGGGCATAGCAACCGCTCGAGGTCGAGAGCATGAGGGCCGCGAAGGCGGCCAGCAACAGTCGTCGCATGGTATTTGGATTCCTTTCCACGAGGCTGGGTCTTGCGCTTGGGGTACAGGGCGCCCGAGGCGGGCGGGCGCTCCCGTAAGCGGGGGTGGCTTCCGGGGGCCGGCGGCGGCCCGCGGCGCGGTTTCGCGCGGCGTTGGCCCGCCAGCAGCAGCCGGGAAACACGCCCCTGCGTCGTTCTCGGCAGGCCCGGTCCGGCGACTCGAAATCGCCGGTCCGCGGGCTGCCTGTGAGGTGTATCGGCGGGCATTTTCGGAGAGTTCAGCAATATCGCTAGAACCGGCCGTAACCGCAGCTTAGCTACGCCCCGCAGGCTTTTCCCACGAATCAGGGTCGGCGATCGATGCCCAAGTTTCCTGGATCACCAAATCGTTGAAGTGCCCTCAGAGCTTGGTTACCATGAAATGGACGGTTCTCCGCGGCCGACCGCCGGACCAACCGTTGGGATGCGTGCTGCTCGACCCCGGGGCGTCTCTCCTCCAGCGGACGCGCGATCCGAGTGGCCGTTTTGTCCGTCGCCCTCCGCCGCACCCTAGTCCTCCTCAGGCTTGAAGACGCATCTATGCGACGCATTCTAGCTCTTTTGCTTGGCGCTTCGGTGCTGACCGCCTCGGCCCAGGCCGCCCTGCTCACGCTCACGGTCAACCAGACGACCGGCGAGGCCTGGATCGAGAACAAGTCGGCCGAGACGATCATTTTCGACGGCTACCAGATCACGTCGGCCGCCAAACACCTGAACAAGGACACCTGGCGCAGTTTCCAGGACTGGATTGCCGCCGACCCGACCGCCGCCAGTGCAGCGCTGAAAAGCTTGACCTGGGGCGAGTTTGTCACCAACCCCGATAGCCTGGTGGAAGTCAATCTGGCGTCGGAGACTACCGCCAATCCTGGCTTCAAAGTAGCCATCGGCACGCCGGTGTCGCAGTTCGTGGCTAACGACTTGGGCTTCTTCTTCAGCGACTTCACCAAGCCCGCGTCTCAGCGCAACACGGCGGGCCTGATCGACCTCGTGGGGTCGAATCCCCATCCGTGGCAGAACGGCACGAACCCGCTCGACACCGACAATAGCGGCGGCGACCCGGTGGCCCTCGACGCCCTAGTGGTGATCAACGCCCTCAACGACGGCGGCGCCCGCGCCCTGCCTGTGCCTCCGGTCGCCCCGAATCTGCCCCCTCCATTCCTCGACGTGAACGGCGACGACCAACTCTCGCCGCTCGACGCCCTGATGGTGATCAACCATCTGAACTCGGTTGCGGGTGCCCAGGCCGTGCCTGAGCCTTCGACCGGCGTTCTGGCCCTAGGCGGTTTGGGCGCGCTTCTGGTGATGGGGGGCGGCTACGGCTGGAGCCGCCGCAAGCAGCGGCTGGCTGTCGCGAAGGCGGCCCGCAGCGCGCAGTAGCGCTCCGCTGCGAACTTTGCGCCCTCTTTGCCGCCGGTGCAAGAAGCAGTACGATACATGCGTTCATGTATCGACTGACTTTCGGCCACCGAGGGCCCGCGGCGATGAGCGAGCGACCGGAGCGAAACGTGCGCGGCCGCGGCGCGCAGATCGAGCCGGCGAATCGCTTTCTCGCCACTCATCGCGAAGACGATTGGGAGCAACTCGCGGCCGACGACGAGTTGCTCGCCGACGATCGCCGCCTTCCCACCGAGTTCCTGCCCGACGCTTCCCAGTCGATCCTCAGCGAGAACGATAGCCCCGACGTCGGCTTCCGCTACAGCATCAACCCCTACCGCGGCTGCGAACATGGCTGCGCCTATTGCTATGCTCGGCCGGGGCACGAGTACCTGGGGTTCAACGCCGGGCTCGACTTCGAAACCAAGGTGATGGTCAAGCACGACGCCCCCGCGCTGCTGCGCAAGGCGCTCCTGCGGCCCAAGTGGCGCGGCGAGGCCATCGCCATCTCCGGCGTCACCGATTGCTACCAACCGGCCGAGCGCCGCTACGAACTCACCCGCGGCTGCTTGCAGGTGGCGATCGAGTTCCGCCAGGCGGTTTCACTGGTGACCAAAAACGCGCTGGTGCTCCGCGACCTCGACATGCTCCGCGAGCTTGCGGCGTTGAACTTGGTGCATGTGTACCTGAGCGTGACCACGCTCGATGCAGGTTTGGCCGGCCGCCTCGAACCGCGCACCTCGCGTCCCGCGGCCCGGCTCGAGGCGGTGCGCCGCCTGGCCGCCGCGGGCGTGCCCGTGGGCGTCTTAACCGCCCCCGTGATCCCTGCGGTCAACGATAGCGAGCTGCCGGCGCTGTTGCAGGCGGCGGCCGAGGCCGGGGCGCAGACCGCGGGCTACGTGCTCTTGCGGTTGCCGCTCGCGGTGCGGCCGATCTTCGAAGACTGGCTCGCGCGAAATCTACCCGACCGGGCCGAGCGCGTGCTGGCCCGCGTGCGCGATACGCGCGGCGGCCGCCTGAACGACGCGGAGTTCGGCCGCCGCATGCGCGGCCAGGGAGAATACGCGGACGGCATCCACCGCACCTTCGAGGTCTTCGCCCGCAAGTTCGGGCTCGATCGCCGACTGCCGCCGCACGACACGGCGCTGTTCCGCCGGCCGGATGCGGCTGGGCAGAAACGGTTGTTCTGACGAGCCCGCCCACTCCCCGGCCTGAAGGCCGGGGCTACGCAAACAGGTGGGCCGTCAGTCCAGCGCGTCGACGAGAGAGCAGCCGCTCTTTCAGTACGTCAGATGCCGGCTGGGGTTCCACGGCCAGTAGCTCTTGCGGGCGCCGCCGAAGCGGAACTCGGCGCCGCCGGTGACCGAGATGTTGTTCATCGTGGTCAGGCCGCCTGGGGCGCCGAAAGCCACGTTGTCGAGCAACTCGACGCGGATCGCCAGCCGATCGTCCCAGCGGTACTTCAGCCCGACGCCCCAAGGCAAGCCGAGCAGCAACTGGTTGAAGAGGCGGTCGTTCTGGTCGTGGTACTCGAACTGCGCGAGACCGAGCCCAAGCAACCCATAGGGGCGCCACTTGGCGTCTCCCCAGGGGTAATAGAGGAAGCTGAAGTCCCACACAACCGCCCGGCTGTTGTCGCGCACGAGCACGCTGGGCACCGGATAGTCGATGCTGGGCTTGGCCTGCCCCAGGCGCATCTCAGCGCCCATGTAGGGGTCGAAGTCCCAACCCAAACGTACGCCGCCAAAGCCGCCGGAGCCCTGGTTCACCTCGCCCGGCACGAGGCCCTGGGCGAACATACCGCCGAAGTACCAGCTAATGCTCCAGGGGCGGTTCATCCAGCTTCCCCGCAGCAGCGGCCGCCCGCGCCCGGTGAACCGCGGTTCTTCCGCGAGCGGCTTGCCCCAATAGTCCATTCCCAGCCAGGAAACGAGCCAGTGGCTGTGTTGCTGTGGCTCTTCTTCCCCGGCTGTCAGCGCCATGCCCGGTTGATTCGGGTTGGGGCCGATCCAGTCGCCGGGCAGGGTGTCGTTGTCGGGCGAGACCTGTGTGGTGAGATCGGGCTCTTCGCCAAACACTTGCCCCGCGCCCAGGTCTTCGGCCGAGTGCTGGTCGAACGTGCCGTCGTTGAGCTGCGCGGTGCGGACGGGCGCACCGCGATTGATGAGAAACGTTGTGCCGCGGCCGAGCGAATCCTGGTGCGCGGCCGCCTGAATCGCCGTGGGATCGCCGACGAGCAGTCCCTGCGCCCGCGCAGGGCGGGGCGCTGCGAGCGCGGCGCAGGCGGTCAGCAACAGCGTTGGCAGGGCCAATCGCATCCTTGGCGAAACCGCTCCCCGAAATGGACTGCCCCGGTTGCCCCCTTGCGACGGACTCGAGCCCGCCTAGCGTGGGGTCTTGCTGAAAGGCCGCGGATTATCGTGAGGGGGTGGAGTTTGTGTCAACGCGGCCTGCGGGTTTGCTTGTCGGGTCTGGGCCGTCCGACTATGGTGAAACAGCCGCTAAGCCCCCCAATTCCCCCGCCTTTGCGAGTTCGGTCGCCTGTGAAACGATTCTTCGTTCGTTCGTGGATGATTGCCATTGGTGCTAGCGTCGCTTTGGTCGGCGTCTTGTCCGTGGCTCGCGCGCAGGATGGCCAAGGAGACGCGGGGGAAAAGGCCTCGGCAACGGCGCCACGCGATGCCTCGTCCCGGTACGAGCCCCCCGTGGCTGCAGCTTCCGACGAAGGGGAGCGGGCGATCCAGCAGTTTCGTA
This sequence comes from Pirellulales bacterium, assembly GCA_046349955.1. GTDB lineage: Bacteria > Planctomycetota > Planctomycetia > Pirellulales > JBGAPH01 > JBGAPH01. The sequence continues at coordinate 96,231 of JAXMBI010000004.1, forward strand.
AACCCGAGGGGCTCGCGGTCGATCTGTTCGCCGCCGAGCCGCTGTTGGCCAACCCGGTGGCCTTTTGGATCGACAACCGCGGCCAGGCCTATGTGTGCGAAACCTTTCGTCACCATGCCGGCGTGACCGACAACCGCAGCCACATGAGTTGGCTCGACGACGACTTGGCCGCTCGCACGGTCGCCGACCGCGTGGCGATGTATCGCAAACACTTGGGCGACGAGTTCGTCACCTATGGGCAAGAGCACGACCGCGTGCGGCTCCTGCGCGACACCGACGGCGACGGCCGCGCCGATACTGCGACCGTCTTTGCTGACGGCTTCAAGAACCCGGCCGACGGCATCGGCGCCGGCGTGCTCGAGCATCAGGGAAAGGTGTACTTCACCTGCATTCCCGATCTCTGGCAACTGGAAGATCGCGATGGCGATGGCGTCGCCGAGCAGCGGCGCTCGTTGCATCATGGCTACGGAGTGCATGTCGCGTTTCTCGGCCACGATCTGCACGGCCTGCGCGTCGGCCCCGACGGCAAGCTCTACTTCTCGATCGGCGACCGCGGGCTGAACATCGAAACCGAGGGACGGAAACTCGAGTGCCCCGATTCCGGCGCCGTGCTCCGCTGCAACCTCGATGGCTCGGAACTCGAGCTCTTTGCCACCGGCTTGCGCAACCCTCAGGAGCTGGCCTTCGATGAGTTTGGCAATCTGTTCACCGGCGACAACAACTCCGACGGCGGCGACAAGGCCCGCTGGGTGAACGTGGTCGAAGGGAGCGAAACGGGGTGGCGGATGTATTACCAGTACCTGCGCGACCGTGGCCCCTGGAACAACGAGAAGCTCTGGCATCCGCAGCACGCCGGGCAGCCGGCCTACCTCGTGCCGCCGATCGCCAACTTGGGAGACGGCCCCTCGGGCTTAACCTACTACCCGGGCACGGGTCTGCCGGACCGCTACAACAACCATTTCTTCATGGCCGACTTCCGCGGCTCGATCAGCGCCTCGGGCGTGCGGGCCTTCACTGTGCGGCCCAAGGGGGCGTTCTTCGATCTCGACAAGTCAGAGCAGTTCTTGTGGTCGATCGTGGCCACCGACTGCGACTTCGGCCCCGACGGAAAGCTCTACGTGAGCGACTGGATCGAGGGCTGGGAGAAACCAAAAAAGGGGCGGCTCTACCGCGTGTTCGATCCGGCTCAGGTCGATAGCGCGATCGTGCGCGAGGTGCAACAGTTGCTGGCGTCGGGGCTGGCAGATCGCTCGACCGAGGACCTGCTCGAGCTGCTTGCGCACCGCGATCAGCGCGTGCGGCAGATGGCGCAGTTTCGTTTGGCCGACCAGGGCGCGGCCGCCATTGCGCCGCTGGCCAAGGTCGCGGAAGCCAACTCGAGCTTGCTCGCCCGAGTGCATGCGATTTGGGGCCTGGGACAGATTGGCCGCAAGGATGCGACTGCGCACCAAGCTGTGCTGCCGCTGCTCGCGGATTCCGAGGGCGAAGTGCGGGCGCAGGCTGCCCGCGTGCTCGGCGACGGTCGCGTGGCTGCCGCCGGGGACGGCCTGATCCGGCTGCTCGCCGACGCCGACCCGCGCGTTCGCATGTACGCGGCGCTCGGCCTCGGCAAGCTCAAACGGCCCGACGCCGTGCCGGCGCTCTTGAGGCTGCTGGCCGAGAACAACGACCACGACCCGGTGCTCCGCCATGCCGGCGTGATGGGCCTGGTCGGTTGCGCCTCCGACGAAGCGTTGGCGGCTTCGATCAACGACGAGTCGTCGCAGGCCGAGCGGATGGGCGTGCTGTTGGCGCTGCGGCGGCTCCAATCGCCGCGCGTCGCGAAGTTCTTGGCGTCGCCGGAGCCGGCTTTGGTCTCCGAAGCCGCGCGGGCGATTTACGACATGCCGATCGAAGCGGCGCTGCCGGCGCTCGCGGCGCTCGTGGGCCGCGAAGAGTTGGACGAGCCCACCTTCTTGCGGGCCTTGGCCGCCAGCCATCGCCTGCGCGGTTCGGAACACATCGCAGCAGTCGCCGCGGTTGCCTTGCGGCCCGACGTGGCCGACGCGCGGCGCATTGCGGCGCTCGAGGCCTTGGCCGATTGGACGGCCCCGTCGGGACGCGATCGGCTGCTCGGCCGCTGGTGGCCAATGGCGCCGGTCGAGGCGCAGGTTGCGGCCACGCCGCTGCAAGGGCGCGAAAACGAGTTGCTCGCCGGTCCCGACGCGGTGCAACGCGCCGCGGTCAAAGCCGTGGTCGCCTTGCAACTGACCGAGGCGGGGCCGAAGCTCGCGGCAATCCTTGGCGAGCGCGAGCGATCCCCGGCTCTGCGAGCAGCCGCGCTCGATGCCCTGGCGAAGCTCAACCATCCCCTGGCGGCCGAGCAGGTGCGCGTGTCGCTGGCGGACAGCGCTCCGCGCGTGCGGCTTGTCGCCCGCGGCCTGCTGGCCGAAACCAACCCCGAACTCGCGGTTGTCGAGTTGGGCAAGTCGCTGAGCGAAGGAACGATCGCCGAGCAGCAGGCGGCGCTGGCGACGCTGGCCAAGATCGATCTGCCTGCGGCCGACGCGGTGCTCGCGGAAGCGCTCGAGAAGCTTCTGGCGGGTCAGGCGCCGCCGGAGGTCGAACTCGATCTGCTGACGGCGGCGGCCGCGCGGCAGTCGCCGGAGATTGCGCAGCTCTTGGAGCGGTTCGAGTCGGCCCGCCCCGAGGGGAACGTGCTCGCCAAGTACCGCGAGTCGCTGCGCGGCGGCGACGCCGAGCGGGGCGAGGAGATCTTCTTTGCCCGGGCCGCCGTCTCGTGCCAGCGGTGCCACAAGGTCGGTGAGCGCGGCGGCGAAGTCGGGCCTGATCTGAGCCGCATTGGCGCTCAGCAAACCCGCGAGTACCTGCTGGCGGCGGTCGTCGACCCCAACCGCGACGTGGCCAAGGGCTTCGAAACCGTGGTGCTGGCCCTGGCCGACGGCCGCGTGGTGGCCGGCGTGCTAAAGCGCGAAACCGACACCCTTCTCGAGCTCGTGACCCCGGAACTGCAAACCGTGCGCGTGGCCAAGGACGAGATCGACGAGCGCTCGACCGGCAAGTCGGGCATGCCGGAGCAAACCGTGAGCTTGCTCTCGAAGGCCGACGTGCGGGATTTGGTGGAGTTTTTGGCGGAGCGGCGGTAGGAGGCGCGGTGACGAAGTCCATGCTACGGATCGGAGCCTCTCCCCGTTGCGGCGTTGCTCGATCGTATTCAGGCGGAGTATCTTGAGACGGTCGCCTCGAACACGTGTTCCCACATTGAAGAGCCCGATGACTGCAATCTCGAAACCTGTGGACCTCTACGGCGGTCAGGAACCGTTGGATGCGCCCTGCTATTCAATCGCCGAGGCGGCACAGATTCTCCGGCTCCCGAAGGCCACGGCCCAATCGTGGGTGCGAGGACGCAATTACCCGTCCAGTGACGGACCAAAGCGGGCTGAGCCGCTGGTCGAGGCTGCGAAGCAGGGACTGTCGTTTCGCAATTTGGTCGAATTGCACGTGCTGTGCGCCTTACGGCGAACCCATCACGTTGAAATGTCGGCGGTTCGAAAGGCGATTCGCTTCGTACAGCAACGGCTGGGGATTCAGCGGCCGTTGGCGGACCAGCAGATGTTGACTGATGGCCGTGACCTGTTCGTGGAGCGCTACGGACAACTGCTGAGCGTTTCCCAGCAAGGCCAACTGCAGATGAAACAAACTGTGCAGGCGTTTCTCGAACGCGTGGAACGCGACTCGCGCGGCGTCCCCATTCGGTTGTTTCCGTTCACTCGCCCCGTAGTGGGTGGGCCAGCGGCGATTGAGGTCAATCCCCGCTTGCAGTTCGGAAGACCGTGTCTGACGGGCACGGGCATTCCCGTCGAGGTAATCCTCGATCGATACCTGGCTGGCGATTCGGTTCTCGACCTCGCCCAAGACTATGGCCAACCCTCCCAGGCGATCGAAGAGGCAATCCGCTACGAGTTTGGCGGCCGAGCGGCTTAGTTCACTGACCTTCTTCCTCGACCGGAGCATCGAGGCGGAGTCGCTGTACCGAGCGCTGATCGGCGCTGGCGCGCAGGTTGAGCGTCACAGCGCTCACTTCCGCCATGACGAACTCGACGCAGTTTGGCTGAGCCAGGCGGCGGCGAGGGGATGGGTGATACTCACTCGCGATCGTCGCATTCGTTATCGGCCTCTGGAGCGACAGGCCGTCGTCGCGTCGAGGGCTCGGCTTTTCAGCGTAGTTGCAGGGAACCTGTCAGGGAGCGTCCTAGCCGACTTGCTCGTCAGCCAGCTTCCCCGCATCGCGTCGCTCGCAGTCGACACGCCGGCGCCGTTCTTGGCGGTGGTTCGCCGCGATGGGGTGTCCATCGCCTTCCGGGGGCGACGATAGCAGCTTCGCCTGGCGCCCGCATAATAGAGCGGGCAAGGTCGGTTGCCTGCTAGTAATCCACCTGAATCCGCGACACGAACAAGTCGGCCGTGCTGTTGCCGCGGATCACGTTGTCGAGCATGGCGTGGATCCAGTTTGCTTGGATCTTGGCGTGCTTGTTGAGGAACCAGGTCACGCCGAGCGTCGTGTCGTGCAGGGTGCCGTTGCCGCGGCGGAAGGTGCCGGTGAAGGAATTCAGGGCTGGGTCGTAGTAGTGGCCGTCGAGGTTGAGAGGGTTGTGCATGTTCACGAACGACCAGCGCGCGGCCACTTCCCAGGCGCCCCAGCCGTGGATGCCGCGCTCCCCTTTGCGGAGCGAGATGAAGTCGGTGAACGGCACCACGTTCTTGAGGGCCGCCAGCTTCTTGTCGTACTCGCGGTTCTCGCCCGTCAGCCGGTACATGACCTCGGCATAGGCGCCGTTGTAGAAGATGGGGCCGACCACGCTCTCGACCATCGTCCCCATCCACTCCGACTGGAAGCTGAAGGGGCCCGCCTGATAAACGGTCTCCACGCCGAACAAATTGAAGAACTTGGCCTCGTACCGCCCGGTGTCGACGAACGTGGGCGTGCCGTTCACGGCTGTGCCAAAGTTCTGCGGGAACTCGGGGTATCCCAACACGCCGAATTCCGGCGTGGTGCGCGCCTGGTAGAACGGGCGCGGGCTGCCCGCGTTGCCCGGCAGGCCGCTGCCGGCGGCGTCGTTGGCGCCGAGCTGGCTGAAATCGTACGAGGCGCCCACGTGCCAGAGATACCGGTCGCCGGCGTGGGGGTCGTAATACATCAGGTGCGTGAGGCGCGTCGAGAACGAGTAGCCTCCGATGTCGCCGAAGTCGGTGGCGAAGCGGTCGTCGCCGAGGGGCGCATTGTTGAAGCCCCCCGTGCGAAACACGCTATACGCCCAATAGGTCAGCTCGTCGTCGGTGTTGTTCGAAGCCATGATCCCCACGCGGCGGAAGGGAACGAACGACAAGAACGGCAGGCTCCGCTCGAGGAACGGCAGGTTGCGGAAGCCCGACATGGCGTCGACGCTGAACGGCTGCAAATACTGCCCCGCACGCACCGTGCCCAGGTAGGGAATCTCTCCTTGCTCGAGGTAGTTGTCGAAGAAGCTGGGGCGCCCGGCCGTGGCGAAGTCCATTTCGATCTGATAGTTGGTGAACTCAGCCACCTTGCCCTGCACCGCCAACCGCGCGCGGCGGAAGCCGGTGCCGTCCTGGGCGTCTCCCACCGTGGCGATGTTGTTGCGATCCTGCGAGTAGTAGGCGGTGTCCAGCTGCAAGAAGCCCGTGGTCTTGAACGTCGGGTATTCGCTCTTGTCGCTCTTGCTGGCGGCCTTCTTGTCGTCTGACTTTTTGTCGTCGGCCTTCTTGTCGTCCGGTTTTTTGTCGGCCGTGTCGGCGGCCTTGTCCGGGGCCTTCGTTGCTGCGGCGTCGCCGTCGGCAGGTGGGGCGGGGGGCGGAGTTGGTGCGCCGGCTGCTGGGGGCGCAGCGCCCGGCGGCTGAGGGAGCGTCAGAAAGTTTGCTTGCGCCACCACCCCGGGCGCCGTCGACGGGTCGTCGACGGGCGGCAGCGGCTCAGGCACGCTCTGGGCCCACACCCCGACCGCGGAGAGTCCCAGCGCGAAGGCCAGTAAAGCCCCGGCGCGACGCCACCCTTGGCGCGAATCGAGAGACGGCACGGCTTGGCGACGCATAGAACGAGGTCACGGAGGCATGAACGGTCTGGGCCATACAATCGGCAAATTTGGCACAGTTCGTTTAATCGTTCAGGTCGCCGAAGGCCGTCAATTCTTCCGAAATTCGCCAGACGCGTGCGACAAGGCTTCGAGGGTAGACAGGTCGGTTGACCCCCTAGCGCGGCCAGCTTAAGCTGATGAGTTGCGTAGGAGGGTGAAGTGGGGAAGGTCTAGACCCCGCGAGCGGCTGATTCCGCAACTCCCTACTACGCAGTTGCTTACGCTACCTCTCCTCAGTCTCCTCGGCATGCTGGCCAAGCGCGTCATTCCCTGTCTTGATGTCGATCGCGGGCGCGTGGTCAAGGGGACCAATTTCTTGCAGTTGCGCGACGCCGGCGACCCTGTGCAGGTGGCCGCGCGCTACGAGGCCGAAGGCGCCGACGAGCTGGTGTTCCTCGACATTACGGCCAGCCACGAAGGGCGCGACATCATGCTCGACGTCGTTCGCCGTACGGCCGAGGAAGTGTTCATGCCGCTCACCGTCGGGGGAGGAATCCGGCGGCTCGAGGACATTCGCGATCTGCTGCTGGCCGGCTGCGACAAGGTGTCCATCAACTCGGCGGCCGCCCGCAATCCCGAATTCGTCCGCCAAGCGGCGGCCAAGTTCGGCAGCCAGTGTATTGTCGTGAACATCGACCCCAAGCGCGTCGAGCGCGACGGCCGCCAGGTGTGGGAGGTTCACATCAACGGCGGCCGCGTGCCCACTGGGCTCGAGGCGGTGCCGTGGGCCCGCGAGGTCGAGCGGCTGGGCGCCGGCGAAATCGTGCTCACGAGCATGGACGCCGACGGCACGAAGAACGGCTACGATTTAGAGATCACCCGCGCGGTCAGCGACGCGGTGTCGATTCCGGTGGTGGCCAGCGGCGGGGCCGGCAAGCCCGAGCACCTGGCCGACGCGATCGCGCTGGGCAAGGCCGACGCGGCGCTGGCGGCCAGCATTTTTCACTTTGGCGAGTACACGATTCGCGAGACGAAGCAGGTGATGGCGGGGCGAGGAATCGCCGTGCGCTTGTAGGGCGGGGCGGCAATCGTTTGAATCAGCGGGCCCTCACCCCGGCCCTCTCCCGGAGGGAGAGGGTGACAGACAGAGAGAACAGAGATCCGAGGCGCAGTTCGAGTTTTAAGGAAACCGACCATGGCCACCATCGAAGCCGAACCGGTGCAAGCGCCGGCCAAGGATGTCAGTGCCGACGCCCTGGCCGCCCGCTTCGCAAAGAAGAAGGAAGAGCTCGAGGTCGACCGCTACTTCAAAGCGCTGGTCAAGCTCGAAGGGAGCGATCTGCACATGAAGGTGGGCCGGCCGCCGATGGTCCGCGTGCGCAACGAACTGCGCCCCATCAACCGCGGTCCGGTCGACAGCGAAGAGATGGTGCGGCTCCTGGTGCCCATGATGAGCGAGCGGGCCCGGAAGATCTTCGACGAGGAAGGGGGCGCCGACTTCGCCCACACCTGCGTCGTCGACGGCGTGAGTTGGCGATTCCGCGTCAATCTCCTCCAGCAGATGCAGCAGATGGGCCTGGTCGCCCGCCGCGTGAACAACAAGATTCCCGATTTCAAGGGCCTGTTCCTTCCGGACGCCATGGAAAGCCTGTGCCACTTCGACCAGGGCATGGTGCTCTTGGCCGGCGTCACGGGCTCCGGCAAGAGCACCACGATCGCCTCGATGCTGAACTACGTGAACCAGCGCGAGCGGGTGCACATTCTCACGCTCGAGGACCCGATCGAATTCGTGTTCACCGAGGACAAGGCGCTGATCAACCAGCGCGAGATCGGCATGGACGTGAAGGACTTCAAGATCGGCATGAAGCACGCCGTGCGCGAAGACCCAGACATCATGCTCGTGGGCGAAATGCGCGATGAAGAGACGTTCATGACGGCCATCCACGCGGCCGAAACGGGCCACTTGGTGTTCGGCACCATCCACGCCTCGAGCGCCCCCTCCACGATCGGCCGTATTCTCGACCTGTTCCCGCAGAACATGCACCCCGCCTTGCGCAGCGCCATCGCCTTCAACATGAAGGGGATCGTCGCCCAAAAGCTGCTGCCCTCGATCAAGCCGGGCGTGTCGCGGGTGCCGACCGTGGAGATCATGACCTTCAACCCCACGGTGCGCAAGCTGATCTTGGAGGAGAAGGACTCGAAGCTGGCCGACGCCATCCGCATCGGCGCCCAGGAAGGGATGCAGGATTTTACGATGAGCCTCAAGAGCTTGATCGACCTAGAGCTGATCGACCGGGCGACCGCCTTCGAGGTGGCGCCGAACGTCGAAGGCCTGAAGATGATGCTCAAGGGGATCGACGTTTCGGCCCCCGGTATCTTGTAAACGCCGGGCTTGCCCGCGGTCATTCCCATTCCGACTCCCGCACTCCCAGACGACGGCCGGCTGTTCGCCGGCTGCCCAACCTTGAGCATCACGAGCAACACCGCCGACGGCGAACCAGCAGCGTTTCGTAGGCAACCGAGATCGCAGCGGGCCGCTTGGCGCCCTCTGCAGTTCAACGTTCTGGCGTTCCTTTGCGTCGCGCTCGGCTGCGCCGCCTCGGCCTGGGCCCAAGGGGCTGTGCCGGTGATCACGTTGCCGGCCCAGGGCTGGCGCGGGCCCGGTTTCAACATCAGTCTGGTCAAGTTGGGCCTGGTGCTCGGGCTGTTTCTCGTCTGGGTCTACACCACCGACTGGATCAGCCAGGACTGCGACAAGCATCGCTTCAAATACGCGCTCTGGAACCCGCTCAACACCTTTACTTTCGCGGGGTTCCTCCTGCTGTTCTTCGTACTGCCGAACTTCGCGATCGGCTTTCCGCTGCTGTTCCTGGCTTGGGCCGGTCCGTTCGGCGCCTATGTGGTGATGCGCAACGGTCAGCTCGAGATGCACGAACGGGTGCTCACGCCGGCTCATTTGCGCTACGTGCTCGCCAAGACCGTAAACAAGATCGGCATCCCGATGGAAGCCGAGATGAAGGACCCGCACGAGAAGGGCAAGGCCGTCAAACTGTTGGCCCGCGGCGGGGCGACCGACCGGGACGACAACGTCAACCTGCTCACGGCCCGGCAGTCGCCTGGGTTCGTCTTGGTCAGTGACCTGATCGTCGAGGCGCTCGACGGCCGCGGCGACGCCGTGCTCTTCGACGTGACCCCGGAACTGGTGAACGTGAAGTTCCAGATCGACGGCGTCTGGCACGACAGCGAGCCGCAGGCTCGCGAAACGGGCGACCTGATGATCGCCGTGCTCAAGCAGCTCTGCAATCTCAAGCCCGACGAGCGCGTCAAGCCGCAGCGCGGCCAATTCGCCGCCGAATACAAAGGCACGAAGATGCACGGACGCCTGCAAAGCCAAGGCACGCAAGGGGGGGAGCGAGTCGTCGCGCAGTTCGACCTCGTGGGCTTTCGCTTCAAAACGCTCGACGAGTTGGGCATGCGCACGAAGACGCAGGAGCAGCTCAAGGAGCTGCTGCAGCGGCAAGCAGGCTTCGTGATCTTCTCGTCGCCGCCGGCGGGCGGACTCACGGTCACGGTGGACACCGTGCTCCGCTCCATCGACCGCTACACCCGCAACTTCTCGACGGTCGACGAAGAAAAGACCAAAGAGCGCGACATCGAGAACCTGCACCTCACGACGTACAGCGCGGCGAACAAGGAATCGCCGGCCAGCGTGTTGCCGAAGCTGGTGCGCACCTACCCCGACGTGCTCGTGGTCCGCGACCCCGTGAACGCCGAGTCGCTCGAGATCCTCTGCGAGCAGCCAGGCGAAAACCGCGTGGTTGTCACTACCACCCGGGCCAAGGAGGCCGCCGAGGCGATCTTGCGGGTGATGGCCATGAAGCCGCCCGGCAAGGAGGTGGCCGAGGTCGTCACCGGGGCGGTCGGCCAGCGGCTGATTCGCAAGCTCTGCGAAACCTGCAAAGAGGCCTACGCTCCGCCGCCGGAGCTGCTCAAACAGATGGGCATTCAGCCGGGGCGGCTGGAGGCCGTGTATCGGCCGCCTGCGGCGCCGGAGCGCGTGTGCCCCGATTGCAACGGCGTTGGCTTCGTCGGTCGCACGGCGCTCTACGAGCTGCTGGTGGTCGACGACGCCGTCCGTAAGGCGCTGCTGCAAACGCCCAAGATCGAACACGTGCGGCTGGCCGCCCGCAAAGCCGGCATGCGGACGCTGCAGGAAGAAGGGCTGGTGCTCGTGGCCAAGGGGATCACGAGCGTGCCGGAGTTGGTGCGAGTGCTCAAGCAATAGCCGATCGTTCGCGGTCGCAACGGATCGGACGGCGGGGGTCAATCCCGCCGCCCGCTGGACGGGAATTGAGCAGGCCCCACGGGCCCGCGAGAAAACGGACGAGCGAAAGTAAGCAGCATGTTGTACGACGGGTTGGCCATCGGCGTGATTGTGATCTGCGTGGCGTTCCTGCGCGGCGAGGGACTATGGGGAAACCTGCTCACGCTGTTCAATGTGATCTTCGCTGGCCTCGTGGCGATGAACTTCTTCGAACCGATGGCCGACGCCATCGAAACCAAGGGGGGCGGCTTCATCGCCAGCCTCACCTACTTCCTCGACTTCCTCTCGATCTGGATTCTGTTCCTGGTCACCTTTGTCGCCCTCAAGGTGCTTTGCCGGGTGATTTCTCGCGTGAAGGTGCGGTTCCGCAAGCCGCTGGAACTGGCCGGGAGCTACGCCGTTTCGGCGGGCGTCGGCTGGGTCATGGTCTGCTTCATCACCGCCTCGCTGCACACCGCCCCCTTGCAGAAGACCTCGTTCGCCGGTGGGTTCGATCCCAATCGGCGCATGGTGTTCGGCTTTGCGCCCGACATCAAATGGCTGGCGTTCACGAACTACACCTCGGGCAGAGCGCTCTCGCGCGGGGCCGGAGACGCCAACGCCTTCGATCGCGAAGGCCTGTTCATCCCCTACTACAACAGCCGGCGGGCGGCGCTCGAGGATCAACCGGGGCTGCGCGTGGCGCCGTGAGCCTGGGGACTGCCCCCGCGACACGAGCCCGCAGCGCCAGCGAGGAAGAGCCAAGTTTCCCTGGCCGAACATCGCCCGACCTCTTCGCGGGCCGGCCAGTGTTTTCGGCCCCTGCGCCCAACGCCGCTCGCGTCCCTTGCTTGCGCAGCGGGCTAGCGTGTGGCCCAACCCGAAAGGCGGGTAGTGGTCGCAGCCCTAATTGCTCGTCGACGCCGCCGAAGGCGGCACGATCTGAGCATGGGCGTCGAGCGCGGCGGTGATGGTCGGCCCCAAATCGGTTTCAATCTCGATCTTGGCCGACAGCTTGCCGGGCTTGTCGCCCGCGGTGAACACGACCGGCAGCAGGTGCCGCTTGGCGCTTGCTTCGCTGGCGGCGAAGGCGAAGCAGGAGTCGCCGCACTTGACGTTCGTGATCTTGAAAGGGCGCTTGCCCGAGACAACGAGTTGCTTGGTCACCTTCTGTCCAGGCTGAACCGTGCCGACGAACAGCGACGCCGGATTGACGCTGATCTCCGGCAGCACGCGCCCTTCGACGAGCACCGGAATCTCTTTGCCGCGGGCATCGCTCGTGATGAGCGTGAGCTCTTCCTTCAGGTAACCGGCCGGGGCGTCGTCGTTCAGCTTGACCACCAAGTCGTAGCCCACCTGGCCGTTGCCGCGCGAGGTTTCGACGAACTCGGCTTTGAGATGCGGGTTGGCGCTCTTGAGCTCGAGGATCTTCCAGTCGGCGCGGCCGGCGTATTGGATGCCGACCTTCTTCTCGGCGGGCGAGCCTTGGTCGACGCTGCCGAACTCGATGCCGCCCGGGCTGAGCACCACGTCGCTGCGGATGTAACCGGCGACCGTAAGCTGCACCTCGGCGTAGAACGGCTTGTCGAACGTCACCGTGAGCGTGGCGTTGCGGCTGCCGAGGAACTTACGGGTGTTGAACTCGGCGAGGATTTCCCCCTCTTCGAAGGTCTTGAGGGTGTCCTTGCTCACCTTGGGCTCGGTGCAGCCGCAGCTCGAGCGGACGTTCGAGATGTGAACGTCCTCTTCGTAGAGATTCTTGAACTTGAAGGCATAGACCACGTTGCCGCCGCGCGGCACCGTGCCGAAGTCGTGGCTGCGGGCGGAGAACATCTTGTCGGCCCACTCCTGAGCGGAAGCGGGCGCGGCCAGGGCCGCGAGCGACACGAGCGCCAGGGTCAATTGCCGTAACACGCGTTGCATCTCCTCGAAGATCAGCCGTTGCACGATTGCGGTCCCGGGGACGCCTAAGCGGTTCCCCAGAAGTATACCCGGTTCGTCGTGGCAGGATGGGAAAACTGCAGAACCTCTGCCGCGACCGTCTTCCCTTCTCTCGACGGAACGGACGAAGTTCTTGAGTCACTTTTTCCCACCCCGCAGCATCCTAGCGGGAGCGAACGCACAATGTGCATATCGGTTATTCGTCCCCCGCCTGCGGTGAGTTCACCCATTTGGCTCTATGGCTGGCGAGCGGCGACTTGCTTCGCGGGAAGCTTTGCCTAAGTTGTGCCGTTGGCTAGGATAACGATTACACGGCCCTCCTGCTTTATCCATCCTACGCGCGGCTCGGAGAGATTCTTCATGGCCCGTTTGCGTGCGACCTCGTGGCCCCTCCTCCTGGGTGCGGCCTGCGCCTTGCTCCTTCCCCTGGCCGCGGCGTGGGTGCTGCGGCGCGATCCGGCGCTGCTGCCTTCTGCCATGGACGAGACACTCTTGACGCCTGTGGTCTTTGCCAAGCAGGCCGCCGTTGGCCCGATGGCGCCCTCCCTGGAAGGGGGCGTGGCCTGGCTCAACACTGCAGGTCCCATCGACCTCAAGGCGCTGCGCGGCAAGTTCGTGGTCCTCGATTTCTGGACCTACTGCTGCATCAACTGCATGCACGTGCTGCCGGAACTCAAGAAGCTCGAGAAGGCGTACCCCAACAACGTGGTAGTGATCGGCGTTCACTCGGCTAAGTTCGACGCCGAGAAGGACGAGCAGAACATTCGCGACGCGATCATGCGCTATGGCATCGAGCACCCGGTGATCAACGACGCCAATCACGTTCTCTGGAACAAGTTCGGCGTCAATAGTTGGCCGAGCTTCCGCGTGATCGATCCCGAGGGAAGGCTGATTGCCGAGCAAGGGGGCGAAGTGGCCTTTGCCACGTTCGACGCCTTCATCAAGCAGCAACTGAAGAAGTATCGCCAGAAGGGCGTGCTCAACGAGCAGCCGCTGCGCTTCGATCTCGATGCCGAGCGCGCGGCGCCCACCGCGCTGCGCTACCCGAGCAAGATCGTGGCCGATCCCGAAGGCGAGCGGCTGTTCATCGCCGACACGAGCCACAACCGCATCGTCGTCACCGACCTGAACGGCAAGCTCCTGCAGACGATCGGCTCGGGCGCCGAGGGGAAAGACAACGGAGGGCTCGAAGATTCGAGCTTCAACAAGCCGCACGGCATGTTCCTGCGGGGGAACATCCTCTACGTGGCCGACACCGAGAATCACCTGGTGCGGCGCGTGGATTTGGCGCGCAAGAGGGTGACTTCGATCGCCGGCACCGGCGTGCAGGCCCGCGGCGTGCCTTGGCCCGGGCTCACGCCGGCGGTGGCGAGCGCCGGCGGGGCGGCCACGCCGGGGCAATTCGTGGGCCGGCCAACGGCCACCCAGATCGCCAGCCCCTGGGATCTCTGGATCGACGGCAAACACCTCTACATCGCCATGGCGGGGCCGCACCAGATTTGGTGGATGAAGCTCGACGGCAAGGATCTCGGCCCCTATGCGGGCAGCGGCGCCGAAGACATCGTCGACGGGCAACTCCTGCCGCAACGTCCCTACGACCCAGCTTTCAGCGCGTTCGCGCAGCCTAGCGGCCTGGCGTCCGACGGGCAGTTCCTCTACGTGGCCGACAGCGAAGGCAGCTCGATCCGCGCGGTGCCGCTCAATCCGGCCGAACCGGTGCGCACCGTGGTCGGCACCGCCGGCTTCCCCGGCGCCCGGCTGTTCACCTTTGGCGATGTCGACGGCCAGGGCCCCGGCGCCCGGCTGCAGCATCCGCTGGCCGTGACGTACGACGACGGCCGGCTCTACGTGGCCGACACCTACAACAACAAAATCAAGGTGATCGATCTGGCCACGCGCGTCTGCCAAACGCTCGTGGGAACCGGCAAGCCCGGCAAGACCGACAACCCGGCCGCCTTCGACGAGCCTGAGGGGCTCGCGCTCCTGGGCAAAAAGCTCTACGTGGCCGACACCAACAATCACGCGATCCGCGTGATCGACCTGGCCGACGCCAACCGGGTGTCGACGCTCGAGATCGTGGGGCTCAAGCCGCCGAAGCCGCCGGCAAGCGCTGCCAAGCCGAGTTTCCCCTTGGCCACCGAGATTCAAGTGCCGGCGGTCGAAGTGAAACCCGTGGATGGCAAGGTGCAGTTGGCGGTGAAGCTGATCCTGCCCAAGGGATACAAGCCGAACCCCCTCGCGCCGATTCGCTATCTCATCGAGACCGAGGGGGAGGCCGGGCCGGTCGACGCCAAGGCCATCGGCACGTTGCAGAAGCTCGAGAAACCCGAGAAGGAGTTCTCACTTTCGGTGCCAGTGTCGGGGCCCGGCGAGGCGAAGCTCAAGGTCTCGCTGACCTACTACTACTGCGAGACAGGCAACGAAGGCCTGTGCAAGATCGCCAGCGGCATCTGGACCGTGCCGGTGACGATCGACGAATCCGCGGCGGAGACCGCCGTCCCGCTCGAGGTCACGGCGCCTTAGCAACCCCCCGGTTTGGATCGTCCGATCGACTTGGGTAGCTTGGCGACGCTCCGAGTTCAAATGTGGCGGGGGACGGCGGGGGTGAAGCCCGCCGCTCGCCAGGGGCGTTCTGAAACGGCTCAGTTGGCTGAGCCGATCACTGATTGTTCCGCCAGCGGCCGCACGAAGTACGACTGCCACTCCGCCATCGCCGGCCGCGGTTTACCCTCCTGGTCGACCAATCCGCAATCGCGCCAAGCGATGAACAGCTCGGGCGAGAACGCTTTGATCTTCTCCCACAGGGCGTCGTAGTCCTGGTGGACGAAGCTGATCACGAAGGCGAACCGCCGCTCTTGCGCCAGTTCCAGCAGCCGCCGATAGTAGGCGAGCTGCTTCTCGGGCGTTCCCTCGATCGTCACCCGTGCCTGCGGCAGCGGCAGCCGCTCGGCGGCGTCGTTCGTTTCGACCATTGCATAGGGTTTGTGGAACTCGTCGAATTGCTCCGTCATCCAGTCGAGCGACGAAAGCCGGCTCGCCTCGGGCACGAAGAACGGGTAGTAGCTCACCGCCACCAAGTCGTTGTAGGGCATGAGCTCCTTGAAGGCCGGCAACATGCCTTTGCGGTCCTGGTACATTGCGTGGAGCGTCCAGGAGGCGAAGATCGGCAGCTCGGGATGCTCGCGCTTGAGCGTTTCGTACGCCTGCTTGTGCAAGACCGTGTACGCCTGCCACGCCTTGGGGCCCGGGTCGCGGTGGATCTCGTTCACCTCGATGCCGATCGCCAGGTAGTCGGGGCGGAAGAACTCGATCGCCTGCCGGCAGTAGGTGAGATAGGCCGCGATAACCTGCGGATCCTCGTACGTTTTGCCGCGCAGCTCGGACGGCAGCGGACCGGCCTTCTCGTGCAGCTTCAACTCGCCGCGCCCCGGCGAGATGGCCAGGTACACCTTGCCGTTCTTGGGCGTGGCCGCCTTCTTGCCTTCCCAATCTTCGCGCAGCGCTTTAGGCAACGGCTCGCCGCGGAAGGCCTCGCCCCAAGGCACGCCTTCGATGTGATGGGCCAGGATGTCGCCGTGCTCGCGGACGAAGCGCCGCGAATCCTCGACGGCGGAGGGCGTCATGTCGTACACGAAGCCCGTGAAGCCCATGCGAAATTGTCGCGGCGACTCGGCCGCGTCGCCCGCCGCCGCAAACAAGGGCGGCTCTGCGTGGGACGATCTACAGTACGCCCAGACGCAGAAGCAGAACGCGAGGAGCGGCCATCGAGCGCGTGCGCGCATGAAATATGCCTCGGGGCGTAGAGCGTGGCGAAAAGGTGCAGTTCGTAGAAGCTACGACGCGCAATACCCCTCGGCCGCAAGCACGGTTTCGGCTGCACTAGAGCGCAGAGACCGACCAACTATCGCCCCAGCGCCGCCGCGGCCGCGTCTTGGAATTCGCGCCGCAGGTCCGAGGCGTCGGCATTGGGGAAGTTGGCCCGCTGCACCATTAGCACGTAGGCCAGCTTGCGCTCCGGGTCGATCCAGGCTTGCGTGCCAAAGGCCCCGCCGTGGCCGAAGCTGCCCGCAGAGAGGGCGCCGCTGGGGCCCTGCGGCTCGCGCACCACGCACCAACCGAGACCCCAGGTGTTGCCGGGAGTGAAGCCGGTCTGCACGTTCCCCGCTTGCGGCGTGGTCATCGTGCGCACCGCCTCGGCGCTCAGATAGCGGCGGCCGTCGAGCTCGCCGCCGTTCAAGATCATTTGGCAGAAGCGGGCATAGTCGGGCGCGGTGGAGAAGAGCCCGCCGTTGGCCGCCGGAAAGCGGTCGCGGCTGGTCGGCGTCTTGCCCATGAGAATCCAATTGGCCGTTTCCTCGAGTTGGCCGTCGTTGTTGCGGAGATACGACTTGGCCAACCGCGGCAATTGCTCTTCGGTCAGATAGAACGTGGTGTCCTTCATCCCCAGCGGGCCAAACAGCCGCTCCTGGCAGAACTGGTCGAACGAAAGGCCCGAGAGCACTTCGACGATGCGGCCGGCCGTGTTGATGCCCGACTGGCAGTAGGCCCACTTCGAGCCCGGCTCGAAGGCGACCGGCTTCGACACGTAGAGCGGGATCGCCTCGGACAGCGTCTCGCAGGCGCGGGCCTCTTCGCCCGAGATTTCGCCCAGGCCCGAGGTGTGCGTCAGCAGGTGGCGAATGGTGACGTTGGCCGGCCGGCCGTCGGCCAGCTTGAGCGCGGCGAACTCGGGCAGGTGCTTGGCCACCGGGTCGTCGATCGAGAGCTTACCTTCGTCGGCCAAGATCATGATGGCCGCCCCGGTGACCGGCTTGGTCATCGAGGCGATCCAGAAGATGTCGTCAGGCCGGGTGTCTCGACCGGCGGCGAGGTCTGACTTACCCGCCGCGTCGAGGTGCAAGATCGCGTTTGGCGAGGCCACGAGCGTGACCGCGCCGGACACCTCGTTCCCGAAGAGTGCCTTTTGCACGGCCGCCTGCACCGCCGGGAGCGCTTTGGCGGCTGGAGCTTCAGCGGAAACGGGGCGGCCCAGGCCGGCGAGGACGACGGCGGGCATGACCGAGAAGCAAAACAGGCGTCGAAGCATGGCAGCGTCTCCGCGGCGAGCTGGGAGGTTAGTGGGGTGTAGCGGCTTATTGTGCCGCGCCGCGAACCGGTTCGCCACTGGCGGAAGGGCGCCCTACCGGCCATCGTCGAGGGGAGCGCCTTCGCGGTTCGCCGCCCCTGCGGATTCGTCTTCCGGGAGGCGCGGACGGGGCGCGTCGTCGGTGCGCAGACCGTATCCCAGGGCCACGATCGACGGCGCGGCCAGCAACAGCACGGCCGCGGCCAGCAGCAAGGCAAAGCCGCTCCCCATCCAGCCGGTCCCGTCTCCTTCCGTGTCGCGAATGATTCCGACGCGAACCGCGATGCCGACCGACAGGAGCCAGAGCGCATAGCCAAGCGCGATCGCAGCGACGCTGCGCACGACCACGCCAAACCAGTCGCGAGGCGTCATAGACACGTCCCTGGGACCGGGGGTTCTCGGTTCATCGTACCCGCAAATCCGGCCTCGCCTATCCCGGCGCGGTCAGCGACCGGCCGTTGTGGTCGGGGCCGAGCTCGAGAAGGAACGGGACCGCCTGGCGGGCCCAGGCGGCCGGGCTGGGATAAGCGCCGGCGTCGCCGCCGAAGCAGCTCCGCAGCATGTCGGTGTCGATGATGCCCGGGTTGAGCGGCACGGCGGCCAAGCCCGCAGGCAGCTCCTCGGCCATTGCCCGCGTGAGCCCTTCGATGGCCCACTTCGACGCGCAGTAGGGGGCCACCTCGGCCGCCACGCTGCGCCCCCACCCGGAGCTGAAGTTCACGATCACGCCCCGCCCCGCCGCGATCATGCCTGGAACGAACGCCCGCACGACGTGGAACACGCCTTTGACGTTCACGTCGATCAAGCGCGAGAAGTCGTCGAGATCGGTTTCGACGAGCGGCGCGTTGGGGGTGATGATCGCGGCGTTGTTGAGCAAGAGGTCGATCGGGGCGGCGGCCTCGGCGGCCACCTGCCGCGCCCACTGGGCAACCGCCGCGGCATCGGCCACGTCGACCGCGGCAAACCGATGGGGCTGGCCGAACTTCGCGCTAAGTTCTGCGGCGTCGTGCGCGCGCCGGCAGCAGCCGTGGACTGAGTGCCCCAGCCGGGCGAACTCGTCGGCCATGGCGCGGCCCAGGCCCCGGCTGGCGCCGGTGATCACGATTTGGCGGGGACTTCGGGCTGGCATTTCGGGAAGGCGCCGAACAGAGACCCTATACGTGCGCCGCGTGCCGGCCCGCCTTGTTGATGCGGGCGTACACGTCGTTCAGCACCCAGTGGAACAGGCACAGGTGGATGCTCTCGACCATGCCCATGTCGTCGAGGGCCACGTGCAGGCCGTGCTTTTGCATCTGCTTGAGCTTGCCGCCGGAGTAGCCGGTGAGGCCATAGGTGACGAGGCCGTGCCGGTTGGCCCAGTCGACCGCCGCCAACACGTTGGGGCTGTTGCCCGAGCCGCTGATCGCCAGCACCAGGTCTCCCTCGCTGCCATAGTTCATGAGCTGCTGCACGAAGATCTGGTCGTAGCCCACGTCGTTCCCCACGGCCATGATCCAGCCCTGGTTGTCGGTGAGGCTCAAGACCTTGAGACGGCGCTTGCTGTCGTCGCGCAGTTCGCTCTCGGGGAGCAGGCTCTTGCCCAGGTCCTCGCTCATGTGGCTGGCGGTGGTGCCGGAGCCGCCGTTGCCGAAGATGAAGACCCAGCGCCCCTGCCGGTAGGCGTCGTAGATGAGGTCGGCCCAGAGATTCAGGGCCTTCTGGTCAACGTTGGAAAGCTCTTGCCGCAGCCGTTCGAGGTAGGCCGACGCGTCGTGGGTGATGCCGAGCATTGCGAGGAAATTGGCTCCGGGTTGAGGATCGCTTCGAGCCCATTATAGCGCCGTGGCGCCGTTCACGCGAACGCCGCCGTTCTCTCGCCTGGCTGGTCTTGTTGCGGCCGTCGACGTCCGGCTATACCGGTGACGGTCGTACGGAAGTGAATCTCCGAGGGCACAGAATATGGCGAGCGGCGCGGGCGCACATGTCGGGCTTTTCCTGCTGGTCTGCTCGGTCGTAGCAGCCGCAAGTTTGCCCGCCAAATCAGGCGAAATCGGCGTCTTGCCGCTGGTGGTCTCCATCTGGTCCGACGCGGGGCAATTTGGTCAGCCCAACCCGTTGGAGGACGGGAATTGGTCCGGCCAACTCTCGGAGAATGAGTACGAGACAAGCCGGGAAGGCCTCAACCAAATGGAGACGCCTCCCTATGCGGTGAATTGGGGCGTCAGCGGAACCTTCCAGCCCGCTTCGATTCAAAGTGCTTTTCAGGTCTGGAACAAGCTGCAGGTCGACCAGACTTTTCGCATCGAGCTCAACGTGAACATGCCCCCCTCGAGCGCGGCGGTTACCCTGCAATCGAGCTTCGCGGGATCGTTCTTGAAGAGCCAGGGACTTGGCGACGCCAAGTTTACGGTCCTGGAGTCACAGCCCCTGTTCGCAGGGCTAATCGATGGCGACCGAGCGTGGTCCTCGACCACGCCCCAGGAACCGGTCACGTTTATTGCTGGGCCTTACCAGATGGTTTCGGTCGCGTGGTTCGGAGCCGCAAGGCGGCCCGGAAGCTCGCTGCCGATTCAAGCGAAATTGGGGGTCGAGTTGAACTTTCGACTCGGTCCAGGCGATTTGGCTCTGTTCGAGGCTGGGTTCATCGCAGCAGTTCCCGAGCCTCAGGCCAAGTTGCTGCTGGGATGGGGGGCAGGACTGATGCTCCTTGGGCTCCGCGTCGCCCGCGTGCGGCGGACCGTCCATCTAAACGTGCGACAATCGGCTCTAAATCGCCGCCGCCGCAACGACTTGCTGGCCGTGCCGAGCCCTCTCGATTAGCCTTGTCCCCCGGTGCCAGCGGCCGCTAAGATAGCGGTTTGCTTTGTGCCGAGACGGGGGGGTTCCGCCCGCGGTTCCAAGGAGGTTGGGGATCGCGCGGGGCGTTTTCGCTCGGCAGCCAGGCCGGTCCAGCGAGCCGCCGCGGCGCAGCTTCCTGCGGAAACGCCAGGAGGGGTCGCCTTCCGCTCGCTGCCGGCCGTCACCCAACGCCTGACCCACCCATGTCTTTTGTTTCGCTCGCGCTCGGCGTCTTGCCCCTGGCACAAGCGGCGACGCCCAACGCCGGCCCGGCCGGCGGCCTCATCTCGATGCTTACCCCCATCGCGATGATCATGCTGCTGTTCTACTTTCTGCTCCTCCGCCCCGAGCGGCAGAAGCAGGCGCAGCAGCGGCTCATGCTCGAGGCGATCAAGAAGGACGACCACGTGGTCACCTTCTCCGGCATCTACGGCGTGGTGATGAACGTGCAACGCGAGGCCGACAAGGTCACGCTGAAGATCGACGAAAACACCGGCGCCCGGCTGCAAGTCACCCTCGGCTCGATCTCCCGCGTGGTGCGGGGCGATCAGCCGGCCGAGCTGCCCTCCAAAAGCCCTTCCGCCAAAAGCTAGTGTAGGAACCCGCGGTCATGCATGGCCTTTCCCTGCTCTCGTCGCTCCTGGCCCAGGTCGCCCCGGCGGCGCCGGCGGTCGACGCTCCCTGGTATCAATCGAGCTACGTGCTGGCGGCCATCGTGGTGGCCGTGCTCGTGCTCCCCTTCGGCATCGGCGCCTGGATGGCCCGCTCGCTGAAGATGCCCGACTATGGCTGGAAGATCGGCCTCGTGCTCTGCACGATCACGGCCGGCGTGGTGGTGACGTACTTCGGCTGGCCGCCGAAGCGCGGCATCGATCTGGCGGGCGGCGTGATCCTGGTCTACGAGGTGCAGGGGAAAGAAGACGTCGAGATGGACAAGCTGGTGGCGGCCATCCGCCGCCGCCTCGACCCGGCCGGCGTCAAGGAACTGACGATCCGCCCCTATGGCCCGCGGCAGATCGAAATCATCATTCCGCAGGTCGACAGCGAAGAGATCGCGCTCATCAAGCGCAAGATCAGCAGCGCCGGCCTGCTCGAATTCCGCATCACGGCCGATCCGCAGGTCGACAGCGCCATCGCCCAGCGAGCGCTGGCCGATCCCACGGGCCGCGGCGTGCGCGAGACCGACGTGCGTGCCAGCAAGGCCAACGCCGCGGAGCAACCGCTGATCGAAGCGGCCCTCAAGACGCAGGCCAACGAGGTCCGGCTCGACAATCGCGTCGCCCGCTGGGACGTCGTGCCTGAGGCCGACCGCGCCGCCCTTTCGGCGAACGCCGACCTGGTCACGCGGCAAACCCCGCGCGGCCTCGAGGTGCTGGTGATCCAGGGACGCGATCTGGCTCGCTGGGAATACGTCGGCAAGGGCATGAATGTCGACCCCTCCCGCCAGGTGCTCCGCGTGTCGCCGAATGGCCGCACCGAAATCTTGATGCTCTCCGACCCCTATCACATCACCGGGTCCTACCTGGTGCGGGCGTCGCAGGGCATCGACGAGGCGGGCCGCAACAGCGTGAACTTCTCGCTCAACTCGCGGGGCGGCCAGTTGTTTGGCGCGCTCACGGGCGCCAACTTGCCGAACCCGGCCACGCGCCTCGAACGCCACTTGGGCATCGTGCTCGACCACGAGTTGCTGTCTGCCCCCGCGATTCAAAGCCGCATCACAGACAACGGCCAGATCACCGGGCAATTCACGCAGGATGACATCAGCTTCCTCGTCGGCATCCTCAACGCGGGCAGCCTGCCGGCCACGCTCAATCCGCTGCCGATCAGCGAACAAACGATCAGCCCCACGCTCGGCGAAGACACGATCCAGCAGGGCGTGCGCTCGATGCTGATCGCCAGCCTGCTCGTGCTCGGCTTCATGCTCGTCTACTACCGCTTCGCCGGCCTCGTGGCCTGCGCGGTGTTGCTCTTGAACTTGTTGCTCGTCGTGGCCTTGATGATCACCGTGAAGGCCGCGTTCACCCTGCCTGGCTTGGCCGGTTTGGCCCTGACGGTGGGCATGGCGGTCGACGCGAACGTGCTGATCTACGAGCGCATGCGAGAAGAGCTGGCCCGCGGAGCGGCTTTGCGGATGGCGATTCGCAACGGCTTCGAGCGCGCGACGTCGACGATCATCGACGCCAACGTCACCACGCTGATCGTGGCGGTGGTGCTCTACGCGATCGGCACCGACCAGATCAAGGGCTTCGCGGTCACCCTCATCCTGGGCCTCGTGCTCAGCATGTACACGGCCATCTTCTGTGCCCGCGTCGTGTTCGACATCGTCGAGCGGAAGCGTTGGGTGACGAGCCTGAAGATGATGAAGATGCTCGAGAACACGAACTTCGACTTCGTGGCGTACTACAAGCCGGCCCTCCTGGCGTCGGCCGTAGTGATCGGGATCGGTCTCGTGGCGGTCGGCGCCCGCGGCAAGGGGTTGCTCGACATCGACTTCACGGGGGGCTCGTCGGTCCACATTCTGTTTGCCGAAGGGAAGGCCCAGTCGATCGCCGACGTGCGGGCGAAGGTCACGGATCTGCCCGACGTGACCGTGGTTTCGATCGGCAAGGGCGAGGACGGCAAGAACTACGAGTTCAAGATCGACACGTCGGAGCGGGAGCGCGACGTGGTGCAGAAGAAGCTGATCGATCTGTTCGGCCCCGATTTGCGGCGCAATCATTTGCAGTTTGCCGACCTGACGCAGATCGACGCGAACGCTCCGCCGAGCAGCACCGCCCCAGCGGCGCCCGCGGCCACCGAGCCCGCCAAGGGCCCCGAAGGCAAGCAAAGCTCGGCGCGGCAGCCGCTGCCGCCAGACACCTGGCTCGCGCTCGCGCAGGACGCCGCCCCCCAGACGCCGCCGGCCGAGACGCCTGCGGAATCCACGCCGGCCCAGCCGGCTGCGGCCGAAACGCCGGTGCCTCAGCCCCCGGCGGAAGCAAAGGCGACCGAAACGCCCAAGGCCCCGTCTGAGGACAGTCCAGTTCCGGCGGCGACGGAGCCCTCTGCGGCCCCTAAGACCGAAGCTCCGGCAGCTCCCGCGACTACTCCGGCGGAACCGGCGAAGTCGTCGAACGCGTTTGTCCCTGGCGGCGCTACGACACTTCCCGTCGCCGCCCCGCCCGTCGATCCGTTCCTCGGAGGCACGTCGGCCAAGCTGACCTTCGCGGAGCCGATCAACCACGACGGCGTGGCCGAGCGAATTCGCGAGGCCTTTAGCCGCACAGGGCAACCCGAGGTGAACTTCGCGCTCGCCGCGCCGAACTACGTCGAAGGAAGCAACACGCCCTTCGAGGTCTGGACGATCAAGTTCGCCGGCGGAAGGGAGCAACTCGAAAAAGTGCTGGGCGCCGTGCAGGAGCGCCTCGCGGCCGAGCCGGTCTTCCCCTCATCGTCCACGATCGGCCAGAAGGTGGCTGGAGACACCCAGTTCCAGGCCCTCTATGCGTTGCTCATCAGCCTGGTGGGCATCATCGTGTACGTTTGGTTCCGCTTCAGCAACCTGGTCTGGGGCGTGGCGTCGGTGGTGGCCCTCGTGCATGACGTGCTCGTCATGTTGGCGGCCATTGCCCTTAGCGCCTACGTGGCGCCGTTCCTGGGCTTCCTGCTCGTCGATCCCGTGAAGATCAGCCTGACGATCGTCGCGGCGTTCCTCACGATCATCGGCTTCTCGATCAACGACACGATCGTGATCTTCGACCGCATGCGCGAGATCAAAGGGAAGAGCCCCGACCTCACCCCCAAGATGATCAACGATGCGGTGAACCAAACCCTGAGCCGGTCGATCATCACCTCGCTCACGGTGCTCATCGTCGTCGTGATCCTTTACATCTGGGGCGGCGAAGCCATGCACGGCTTCGCCTTCGCCCTGCTCGTGGGCGTGATCAGCGGCACCTACAGCACGATCTACATCGCGGCGCCGCTGGCGCTCTGGATGGGCAACAAGGGCGAGAAGAAGCCGGCTGCAGCGGCGCGGGTGACTCAGGCCAGCCAACCCAAGGCCCTGCGATAGAGTTCCTGGCTCAGAAAGTGCGACGATGCCGCGGCCATGGGTGGGAGAACCGCTGAGGTCGGCAGATCTCGTGCTGGTGCGGCTCAGCACATCGCTCCAGGATGCCACGGGGTCGGACGACGCGGTCTCGCCGAATGGGACCCTGATCGACTATTTGCTGGCGGCCGACGCGTTCGACGAGATTGATCTCGTCGATCTTTGGTTTCGCTGGGAGCATGAATTCGGCCTCGATTGCCCGCGCCAGGAGTGGCTGGGATTCTTCCAGTTGCCGGCGGCGGATCATGCCCGCTGGCTGGCTGAAGTAGGTCCGCAACTTACCTTCGCCGCGCTCGCCGAGTTCATCGCCAACCGGCTGCCGGCCCTTTCCTGCGAGCCGGTCACCGTCTTGGGGAGGCCGTGCCGAGCCGCGGGCGTTTTTGTGGGGATCGAAAAGTTGGTCGGCGCGTTCCGCTCCGGCAGGAGAAGCTTTGGTCCGAGCACGCCCCTGCGCCGAGTGCTGTCGGCCGACGAGGCGATTCATCTCCAGCGTGCGCTGTTCTGGTCCTCGGGCGGCCGGTATCCAGAGCCCTGCATTCCTTGGGCATGTTTCTCCGAGGATCAGGCCGTCAACCTCTGGGGTCTCCGCGTTGCGATCATGATCATGCTCGTGGCGATCGCATTCCCGTTGGCCTGGGGCGGAATGGCGGTCGATGTCGTGGCTCTGCTGGGCATCCTGTTGAGCGCGCCTTTTTTGGTCTACTCGGCCTGCCGCTGGCTTTATCGCCGCCGGACCGCGCACTGGCCCCCCGGCGTGCGCACGTTTCGCGACCTCGTTCGACGTTACTTGGCGGCGGTCGGCGGTCAGCCAGGGGAAACGCCTTCGTCGTGATACGCGGAGGGCGGGAGGAACTTCGGCCTTCTCGCCGCGCTTGTCTATCGCCCGCTGGCGTTCGACGCCGGCGCCGCGCCTGCCTGCGAGTACATGCCGACGCCGAGATAGTCGGGCCGATAACCGGCGGTGACGGGAACCGCGCTCGACGCCGGGAGTTGGCTCACCAGCGCCGGGCCGCCGCGAGCGTAGAGCGCGCCGCGCTGGTAGGGCGTCCAACGGCTTCCCTGCCAGACCACCCAGGTGCGAGCCGGGGTGTAGTACCACCACAGGTCGTCGTGCCAGCGGAACCGCCAGCCTTCGACCCTTGCGGGCCGGAGTCCAGCGGTAGGCCCTGCGCTGTCCGTCGAAGACGACGCGCCAACCGCTCCCCCACCTCCTCCGGCGGGCGAGCCGCCACCTCCGGGGGACTGAGCCAGCAAGGGTGACGGCCCGAAGCCAGCCACCATGATCGCCGCGACCGTCCACCGAGCGAGTAGGGGCAACCCGCGCATGAGAACTCTCCTGGGAACCCGCTGCAAACTGCGGATTCCCAGGAGAGCAGTTTTCGTTCCGCTCCGCCGGCGGGCCGGCTTGCTAGAAGTCCATCTGGGCCCGCATGGCGAACATGTCGGTGTCGTTGCGGCCGTAGATCGGGCTGTTGTTGAAGGCGTGGATGTAGTTGAACACGACCTTGGTGAACGGGTTCCAGTACCAGTTCACGCCCAGGGTCAGGTCGAGCATCTCGCCGCCCCGCACATCCTTGTCGTTGAGATCGATCATCGACACCCGCGAGGCCACTTCCCAGGCGCCCCAGCCGTTGCACAGGTCGGGCCCGCGGCCGAGACGGAAGAAGTTCGTGAACGGCTTGACCCGGTCGATCTGCCCCAGGTTGCGGTCATACGGCCGATGTTCGCCGGTGAGGAAGTAACCCACCTGAGCATAGGCGCCGCCGAAGAACAGGTTGGAGCCGTTGATGCGGTTGGCGATCGTGCCCATCGCTTCGGCCTGCAGCGACCAGGGGCCGTTCACCCACAGCAGTTCCGTGCCGAAGACGTTGTAGTTGTTCAGATTCAGCGGCCCCGTGGCCACGAAGAAGGGCGTGCCGTTGATTACGCCGGGAATCGGCTGCCCCGACGTGCCGACCGCGCCCGGAGCGTTCTCGCCGATGAACAACTCGGGGATCGTGCGGAAGTTGAAAATGTGATTGGGCGGCGTCGAGAAAAAGTGCCCCAAACCGCCATGCAGATAGTATCTGCCTTCGGCCGGCTCATCGTAATAGAACAGGTGCGTCAAGCGTTCGGCCGTGCCCCAGCCGCCGTTGTCGCTGATCGAGTCGCCGAACTGATCTTGGCCGGTGCGAAAGCCCGAGGCGGCCCAGGTCCAATTCAGGTTGTCGGAATGGTCGTAGAACCCGGCGCCCAGATGGCGGAAAGGGGTGAAGGCCTGGAACAGCAGCGAGCGCTCCATGAACGTGGTGTAGCGGAAGCTGCTGACCACCTCGAGGCTGAACGGCTGCTTCCACTGGCCGACGCGAAAGTTCCCCAAGACGGGAAGCTGCGTCTGTTCGACCCACACGTCGGTGAACGTCGGCCGACCGGGAAAAGCGAAGTCCATCTGAAAGAAGGCGTTCACCGTTTCCGTAATGGAGGCCTTGGCCGCCAAGCGGGCACGCCGGAAATCGGCGCCGTCCTGGATGTCGCCATGCGCCAAGACCGACTGCGGATCTTGGTCGAAGAAGCCGGCGTCGGCCTGGAACACGGCGTTGACCGTGACGTTCGGATAGGTGTTCGACTTGCTGTCGGAGAGCCACGACGAGAAGTTCTTTTTCACGTCTCCCCAAGTAACGCCCTCCGGCAATTTCGCCGCGTCGCCCGTGGGCGCGGCCGGCGCCTTCGCGGCATCCGCGAGCGCTGGCGCGCCGGGAGGCGTTTTGGGCGCCTCCATCGCGGCCAAGGTTTCGCCGGCAGGCAAGACGCCGTAGGCCGAGGCCTCGACATTGGTGGAGGGAAGCGGCATCACCGCCGGTTGCCCATTCGGATCGAGCAACAGCCCGTTCGAGGGCAGCGGCTCCCCGGAAAACGAACCAGGCGCTGGCCCTGGCGCCGGTTGGGCCGACAGGGTGGTCACCCACGCTGTGAGCGCCAAGAGGGCCACAGAACCAAATACGCGTCCCTGCGCGAATCGCATGACATCTTCTCCATGCGAGTTGACTGGCGGTCGACTCGGATTTTGTTGTTGCCCCCCGAGCAAACCAGACCCCAGCACCGAACGGCGCTGCCACGATGAGGGTGCGGATAGTAGCCAGGGTTTCTCCGAACCGCTATGGAGATTTGGGAACGCTGGGTCGTGAGCCTCTTAAAAGTCGTTCAGAAACCGCACTCAGAACCGCCCGTTCATAGGAAATGGCGATAACCGCGCCGTCCGGGCAAGTTGGGATGCCGCGATTGGACCTTGCATAGGTGAAAGGCGGCGTGCGTTCGAGCCCGCCTGTTGGTCAGAACAGCGCGCTTCGATGTTTCGCCCTCGCCGGAAATCGGCGGGGATTCGAAACATCGTGCCCGCACGGCCTAGCGTTGCCCTGCCATCGTCGCCTCGCGACGCCGGCTCGAACTGCGGCTCATCCGCTGCCGGCCGCTCTGAGCGTTGTTTTGCTGGCCGCTGGATGCGGCCGGGCGGAGCACACGAGCGAGCGTCGCCTCGAGCTCCAGAGCGTCGACGCCTCCCTTGAGGGCAACGACGGAGACCTTGCGCGTGGCGGACGACGCGTCGAGTTGTTCGATCATGTGAATGACGTCGGGCAGCAGGATTTGCGGGGCCGACACGATTAGTTGATTCGCCGACTCGTCGATCCCCAGCGAGAGGGAGCCCTTGAACTGCGGACGCTTGCTCCGCGAGCCATACGAGCTGCGCCGCTGCTCCTGAGACTGGTTCTGGCCGAGCGCCCGGTCGTTGTCGCTGAGCAGGTCGCGATACACCTCCTTGACCATGCTGGCCAATTCGGCCGCCTGACCATGCTTGAGGGCAACAATCTGGGTGACCCGCGTCGTTTGCGGATCGACGCGTTCGGGACGGTCGTAGGTCTCGACCAGCCCCGCGATCTGCTCGAGCTGTTCGGGCGTGGCATGCTGCACGAGTACGGTGTTGGTGTCGGAATCGGAGATGAACCGCAGGGGCTGCCGTTCGGAGAGCCGCGGCCGATCCTCGTCGTCGCGACGCCGGCGGCCGGAGTCGTCCTCCGCGCCGAACACGTCTTCCAAATTCATCCGCACGAGAAAGGCGTTGGCGTGCTCGAGCTGGAACACCCGAAAGTCTTCCCCCTTGGGTAAAAGCCCTGCGAGAAGCTGGTCGAAGCGATCGAGGGCCTCGGGATCGGGCGAGGTGACGATCAGGCGGCCGTCGGGGCCGGGGGCGACGCGAACCGGGGCGGCGGTCCCCGTCGGTCGCTGGGAGGGTGAATCGCCTTCCTGAACCGGCGAGGGCAGCGCGTCCTTCGCGGCCTCCGGCTGCTCAGCCGCGGCAACCACGGCCGCCAGCGCCACGCTCAACGGCTGCTTCACCAAAATGAACGGGTCGCGCCGCAGCGGCGATTCCTGCTCGAGAGCCATCGGCGCTCGGTCGTGGGGCGGCTCCACGGTCGCGGCTTTCGACTGCGGCGCCGTGCGCCCTGTGGCCGCCGGCGCCGACGCCGGCGGTGCGGCTCCGGGGGGCACGATTTCCAGCGGGTTGTTGCCTTCGGTGGGCCACAGCCGCTGCAGTTGCTCGAGCAACTCTGCGGGCCGCTTCCCGCGGGTATCGAGCACACGCACGAGCGGCGGCCGCTTGGCCTCGTCAGCCTCGAGCCCCAGTTTGGCGGTCAGTTCGCGCACTTGGGCTAGCTCGTCTTCGGTGCCGCAAACGACGATCTGATTGCGGGCGACATCCGCCTCGACACAGAAGCGATCGCCCCGGTTGTTCGTGCGCGCGCTCCCGGAGCGGCCGAAGATGTATTCGATCGTGCCGGCAATCTCGTCGGCGGGAATGGCGCCGGTGCGAATCACCTCGAAGCGGCGTCCGCCCGTGTCGAGTTGCTGCACCAGCGAGGCGATCAGCAGTTGATCGTTGGGGGGCGCGTACGCGATCAGGGTGCGGTTGTTTTCATCGGCTTCGAGCCGCGTGCTGGCGTCGAGCTTGCCATTGGAACGCAGTTGCTCGAGCAGACTCGCCACACGCTGCGGGGCGATCTCCGGCAGCCGGTAGGTGCGCATGCGGGCGGCGCTCGCCAGGGGCGAGAGGGTCTCCCGCGGCGGCTGATCGAGCGCCTCGACCGCCTGCTTGATCAACACCATCTGATCGGGGGGCGCGTTGGCCAGCACGCTGTTGTCCTGCTCGTTGGCCACAATGCGGACCTGCGGCGGCTGCTTCGTGAGCTGCTGCGCATCTTTGCCGAGTTGCTTGAACAGCTCGGTCTTCATCCGCGTTTCTTCGATCGCCAGCTCGGTGCGGCCCTGGCGGCCGCGCTGCGGTTCGACGCCCACCAGGTCGCGCAGCTTCTCCGCGACGTCGGTGGCCCGGGCATGCTGCAGGCGGAACTCGAGCACCATGCGCTCCTGAGCGCCGTTTTGCTCGTGCGCGAGCAACTTGCGAAGCTCCCGCAAGTTGACCACGGCGTCCATGGCTTCGAGCTGGTTCGTCGCCTTGAGCGGGGTGAGCGCGCCGAACGCGCTGACGAGCGGACGCAGTTGCTCAGAGGCGGCTTCGGCCACCAGCCGCTCCAAGGGGAAGCGGGTGCGCACCCATTCGTGCGGATCACGCTGGTCGAGCTCCTCCGGGGCCACGTGCGGCACGAGCGCCGGGTTGATCCCTTCGAGCTTCACCACCGACAGCACTTCGCCGCGTCGTAGCAGCGTATAGCCGCGGGCCAGCAAGTGCATGTTGATCAGGTCGCGGGCCTCGTCGAGCGTGTAAGAGCGCTGCGTTTCGAGATTCAAATAGTCGGCCGGCAGCTCCTGCCAGTCGAGCGTCTGCTGCGAAACTTCGGCCAGCCACTCGAGCACGGCGGGCCAGGGCTGCCCGCGAAAGCCGAAACGCAGTCGGCCATCCTCGTCGCGCGCGACCTCGAGGCCGGCTTGGGCCGGCGGCGGCACTTGGTTGCGCTGAATGGAGGTAGGCGCGGGGTTGGCCGCGGGCGTTGGCGTTGTAGAGGGGGCGCCGGGGATCGCGGGCGTCGCGGGAGTTTGCGCGGCGGGCTCGGGCGCGGGCGTTTGGGCGAGCAAGGGGGCCCCGCTGCAAACAAAGACACACGCCACGAGCAGCAACGAAGCGATCTGTCTGGGCGAGCAGATCATGAGTGCCTCCCAATTTTGAGGGCGCGCCGCCCATCCGGAGCTACAAGCCGATGGCTCGCAACAGGGGGACGGGACGGTCGTAAAGGTGGGACTTCTACTTCAGCCCGGCAAAAGGCGGGACCGGACTTCGCCGCCGGCTTGCTCCGAGCAGGCTGCGGCAGGTCTGAGGACGGTTGGCAGGGTCGCTCAAACTGCGGGCATTGTGGCCTGCCGGCGGGGCGACTGCAAGGGCACCTGAGAGGTGGCAGAAGGTGAACAGATCACGCAAGTCCTTTCTCGATAGGGACATGCCCCAGAGAGGGCGCTCACTTCCACGACTTGGTTTGGACCGCGCCGACGGCTTTGGACGAGCTCTGGCGCGAGGGCCTGCCGCGCTAAGCCGTGGGAGATCGCGCTGGGGCCGCTACGGCCGAAGAATAGACCGCGGACGCCCCGTACCGAGGCTGCCGCAGGCGCTGGGCAGATTCGGCGGACTCGCGCTGCAGCGTTTGCAGGTGGCGCCGGGCGTCTTTGAGCAGCGCCAGGATGTTGGCGATCCGCTGCTCGCCGCCAATGCGCCCCTCGCAAATGTCCTCGATCAACTCCTGCCGGAGCTTGAGCAAGCGTTCGTCGAGGTGGCCCATCAGCTCTCGAGTCGGAATCGAGTCGGGCTGATCGAGCGACGAGCTCAGGGCGATCTGCTCCACCTTGCGGATCTCGGCGAAGTAGTCGGTAGGCTGCGGACCCTTGCGCCGCCGCAGCAGGCTATAAAGCGAGAGGGCGCCGGCGCTGAACGCGCCGAAGATGCTCAGGCCCTCGCTGACCCACTCGAGCGCCGCATTGATCGCCAGCGGCTTGTTGCGGTCGAGATAAGCCTCGGCCGCCGGGTGAAGCGCATAGGGCGTGGCCACGTCGCGCGGCGAAGCCGAGTTCAGCCGGTGGGCAAACTCCCCCTCGAACAGCGTTTGCATCAGCGGCCGAATCGCGCTCGCGGGCGCATCTCGGCGGGCGACCACCAGCAGCCGCATGCCCACCGTTTCGCAATCGTTGGCCGGAAACGCATGGGTGGTGAAGTAGCTGTGCGCTGGAATCGTGGTCCGCTCGAGGAACTCACGCTGCACCACGGTGGTCGGGGCGTCGCCGTCCTGCAGATTATCCAGCAAAAACGCCCGCGTCGCCGGCAAAGGCACAAGCCGATAGTCGGCCGCCTCCACAAGCTGCTGCACCAGCGGAGACGGCAGCGACGCCAATACGAGCAGGCAGTCTGGCAGGCTGGCGATCAGCGCGCGCCGCTCTTCACCGCTGGCGGCGAGAATCCGCTGGCTCGTCGCGAGCAGGTGTTCCTTCGTTTGCTCCAGGGGGACGATGGCGCCGGGGTGTCCCGCTGCGGGAAGCTTCAGGCGGCCGAAGTCGAGAAAGTCGTGCGCGAGGAGCCATTCGACGCTGCCACGTTCGCCAAGATTGACCCGCTTCCCCCGAATCGACTCGATCAGCGGCGCTTCGGCCAACTCCTTGCGGACGAGCACATGCACCGCTTCCAGCTGAATCGCACTCAAGACGACGATGTCCTCGTCGTTGGGAACGGTCACTCCGTTGCTCACGATCGCCGCGTCGAGCTTTCCCGCCTTGAGCAGCGTTAAGCAGTCTTCGGAACCGGCGTTGGCCGAGAGGTCGATCGCCAGTCCGTGCTTGGCGGCCCGGCCGCCGAGATACTCGGCCACCGCGTGCCGACGAGTGCCCTCGGGTCCCGCGCTCAGCCGCAACGCCCTGGGGGTTTGCGCGTCCCACCATCGCGCCGCCAACAGCAGGCTGAGCGCCGCCAGGCAGGCGCTGCACAGCAGGGCCTGCTTGCGGTGGGCAATCCAAAGACCGAGGCGCTGTTTCATCGGCTAGGTAATCTGAGAGGGCGGCGCGAGACGAGCCCCTGACGGCCCTTGCATACCGCAATGGCGGCTGGCGGGTCCAGAGCAATCGGCGAGGTCAACCCGCCCCGCCCGACCCGGATGCAGGCTGAAAGCCTGTGCCGCGAACGGCCCTTATCGCCTGCGGACTGCGGCGCGCACCGCCGGCGGATAGAGACTCACACGAACCGTAGCAGCGCATAGTTCTTCTTGCCCGACCGCAGCACGAGCACCGACTCGCTGGCCAGGTCGGCGGCTGTGAGCTGCCGCTCGATCTCCGTTACGCGGCGATTGTTTGCATAGGCGCCACCTTGCTGCACTGCGCGGCGGGCTTCCCCCTTGCTCTTCGAGAGGCCGGCCTCGACCAGGGCGTCGGCGATGTTCAGCCCGTCTCCTTCCAGGCGTGCTCGCGGCAGCTCCTTGCTCGGCACGTCGGCAAAGATCTGGCCGAGCTGCGCGTCGGAGAGGGCGGCGATTTCGGCGCCGAAAAAGATCTCAGTGGCCCGCTTTGCCGAGGCCAAGCCTTCACCGCCGTGGACGAGCTCGGTAAGCGCTTCGGCCAGCCGCCGCTGGCTGTCGCGGCGTCCCGGCTCGCTCGCCCGCGAGTCGTCGAGCGATTCAATCTCCTCGCGCTCGAGCTCGGTGAGATACCGTAGGCATTTGCCGACGATGTCGTCCTCGACGTTGATCCAGTACTGGTAGAACTGGTAGGGGCTCGTGCGGTCGGCGGCCAACCAGATCGTGCCGCGCTCGGTTTTGCCCATCTTGGCGCCGTCGCTCTTCGTCAAGAGCGGCAACGTGAGCCCGTAGAGTTGCACGCTCCGCAACCGCCGCGCCAGGTCGATGCCGGCCGTGATGTTGCCCCATTGGTCGCTCCCGCCGATTTGCAGCTCGCACCCCAGCTGCTGGTGCAGATGCACGAAGTCGTAAGCCTGGAGCAGCATGTAGCTGAATTCGGTGTAGCTGATGCCGGCGTCGCTGGTGATGCGGTTCTTGATCGACTCCTTGGCCAGCATCACGTTGACCGGCACGTGCTTGCCGACGTCGCGGAGGAACTCGAGATAGCTGAAGCGGCTCATCCAGTCGTGGTTGTTCACGAGCAGGGCCGCTCGAGGCCCGGCGTCGAAATCGAGGAACCGCCGCATCTGCCGCTCGAGCCCCGCCACGTTGCGGGCGAGCGCCTCCTTGTCGAGCAGGTTGCGTTCCTCGCTCTTGCCGCTGGG
Organism: Pirellulales bacterium; assembly: GCA_046349955.1. Taxonomy (GTDB): domain Bacteria; phylum Planctomycetota; class Planctomycetia; order Pirellulales; family JBGAPH01; genus JBGAPH01. The sequence continues at coordinate 129,837 of JAXMBI010000004.1, forward strand.
GTCGCCAATCATGCCGGTGGCGCCCCCCACTACGGCGATCGGCCGGTGACCGGCGCGCTGGAACCGCCGCAGCGTGAGCAGCGGGATCAGACTGCCCACGTGCAGGCTCTCGGCCGTGGGGTCGAACCCGGCGTAGAGGGTGCGGCTGCCTTCGGCGAGCCAGCCGGGCAAGAAGGCGTCGTCGGTGGTCTGCTGGATCAGCCCGCGCCAGGCGAGTTCGGAGTGGATCATGCGGAGAGCGAGAGGCGGTCGAGGAAGGCGGCGCCCGGAAGCTCGGCGCGGCAAGCCGTGCAGTGTCGGCGACTTGCGGCCGGGGAGTCAAGACGCGACCGGCGGGCGTTTGTATCAGCCGGGTTTTCACCACGGAGACACGGAGGCACGGAGAGAAACGGGACGGCGAACGAGGCCAGGCACTGAAAATCTTCGTTTGTCCTCTCCGCGCCTCCGTGTCTCCGTGGTCAACAAGCCGTTGCCCTGCCGTTTGGCTGGGCTGTTCGACGCGGGAGGTCTGGCTGGCCTCGCTAGCGTCGATCGACTAAACTCGCCACGGGGTTAGGTAAGCCGTTGCGGCGGCCCCTAGCCCGTCCTCCCGCCCTGCTACCCTTCGATCGCAGTTCCTCCTTCCCCTTCCTTTCGAGAGCTCATGGACACTTCGGCGAGTCCGCGTTCTGGTTTGACCCGCACGGAATGGCTCATCTGCATCATCGCGTCGATCGGATTCGCGTTCGACATCTATGAGTTGCTGATGTTGCCGCTGATCGTGCGGCCGGCGCTGACCGACTTGGGGGTTGCAACGGCCGATTTCAACAAGTGGGTCGGACTTTTGTTCTACATCCCCGCGCTGTTCGGTGGGATCTTTGGTCTGGTCGGCGGTTACCTCACCGACTTACTCGGCCGGCGGCGCGTGCTGACCTGGAGCATTTTGCTCTACGCGTTCTCGGCGATGGCCGCCGGATTTAGCACTTCGCCGGAGATGCTGCTCTTCTTCCGCACGACGACCTTCATCGGTGTGTGTGTTGAGTTCGTCGCGGCGGTCGCCTGGCTGGCAGAGTTGTTTCCCGAACCGAAGCGGCGCGAAGCCGTGCTGGGGTATACCCAAGCGTTCTCGTCGCTGGGCGGCATTCTCGTAACCGGGGCCTTTTTCCTCGCTGGTCGCCTCGGTCCGCATCTTCCCGCGATTCATGGAGATCACCAGGCGTGGCGATACACGCTGATCTCGGGCGTGATTCCGGCGATTCCGCTGATTTTCATTCGTCCGTTCTTGCCTGAGTCACCCACGTGGCAGTCCAAGAAAGCCGCCGGCACACTCAAGCGGCCGAGCTTTGCTGAGTTGTTTAAGCCTCAATTCCGGCGAACCACGATCATCACGGCGCTGATGTTTGCGTGCAGTTACGGCGCGGCCTTCGGCGCCATTCAGCATTTGCCGCGGATCGTGCCTGACATTCCGTCGGTCGCCGCCTTGCCCAAGCCCCGGCAAGCCGACGTGATCAGCGCGGTTCAAGGTTGGCAGGAAGTCGGCGGACTCGTTGGTCGTTTTCTGCTCGCCTTCTTGGCGGTGCGGATCGTTAGCCGGCGCAACCTGCTGCGGGTATTTCAGGCGCCGGGGCTGTTCCTCGTGCCGCTGGTGTTTCTCTACCCGGCGGTTTCCAACGTGGGCTTGCTCAAAGTCGGCATCTTCTTTGCCGGATTGCTGACCGTCGCCCAGTTCAGCTTCTGGGGCAACTACTTGCCACGGGTCTATCCGCTGCACTTGCGCGGCACCGGCGAAAGCTTTGCCGCCAATGTCGGCGGACGCATTCTGGGCACGTCGGCCGCGCTCATCATTACCTACACTCCTCTGCCGCAGTTGATGCCCGGCACATCGCAAGGGCACAAGATTGCCTATGCCGCGGCGATCGTGGCCTTCGGCGTCTACCTGGCCGGCAACATCCTCTGCTTCTGGCTGCCGGAGCCGGCAGGCGAAATCGAGGACTGAGACCTTTAGTCCTCGAGGTCGGCGCGGTCGCCTGCGGACCGCGTGGCCAGCGAGGCGTGGGTGTGGAAGTTCATCGCGTAGGAGAGCGAATGCACGGAGCCGTCGCAGAAGACGGCGTTCCAACTCGCTTGGTGCGCGCTGCCGAAGCTGTGGCAACTCCAACAGGCCAAGCTGCCCGGCTGATCGTGCGCTGGCATTTTCTTGGCCCAGCGCACGCAGTTGCCTCCCGTGCAGTCATAGATGCTGCTGTCGTCACCGGGGTCGCGGCCCGACTCGTACTCGCCGCCGCTCATGGCCTTCTCGCCGATCAAATAAGTTTGGCTGAGGCCGTCTGTCACGTCCGCGGAGCGTACCGTGCTCGAGTGATTGAGCTGCCCCATCTGCTGGCGGTCCCAGATGCCGGGCCATTCCATGTGGAAATCTCCCGAGGACTTCGAAGCGCCTCCGTTGAGCACGTAGTCGGTGCGAGCGCCCAGGGCGCGCTGACTCACAAGCGGATAGGCGATCGGCCGCCGCCGCGTGGGGCAAATCAGTCCCCCGATCGGAGTGGCGACCACCTGCTTCATCATCGCTGCTCGGTCGCGGGCTTTGGGATCGGCGGCAGCCGCCCAGGCGTCGTGCAAGCTGCCTTGCTCGAGGAACGGCATGACCGAGACGATCCAACTGCCCACGAACGTTGAGCGCTCGATGTGGTTGGCGTACCTGCGGTGCGTGTCTTGATAGAGGATCGCCGCCAGGCCGAATTGCTTGAGCTGGTTGCGGCACTGCGTCTGCCGCGCCGATTCGCGGGCGGCCTGGACCGCAGGGAGCAGCAGCGCGATCAGCACTCCAATGATCGCCACAACCACGAGCAATTCGACGAGCGTAAACCCGAGACGGCGAGACATCGCCACTCCCTTTGCAGTTTGGAAGGAGAGGACCGTGTTCGCCTCAATGGCTCTGTGCCAAGCTCGATTGTAAAGCATTTTCGGAAATCGCAAGCCTGGTTGGTCTGCGATTTGCCTCGCCCGCGCGCACCCAGCCGTTGGGTGTTCTGTCGCCCCCTCTCGAGCATGGAAAACAAGGGTTATCCCTTGTTTCGTGGGAATCCGACAGGAATTTAGTCCGGAATCGCCTTAGGGCAAAGCCGGGCTCACTCGGAGCACGGTGCACCCGCGTCTCAAGGCTTTCTACTAATTGCATTTAGGACTCGATTAGCCGCAGTCTCGAAGGCGGAAAAGCCTTCGTAACTGCGCAATCTTCGCAATCAGAACAAACTTCCTAGCCGGAAAAACTACTGCTGCATGGCCAATGCCTCCGTTCCTGATGGTGCCAGAAGCGCTGGTGCCTCTGGCGGGGGGATCTCCCCCCCTTGGCCTTCGCGTTCCTGTTGCGGCGGGAAGCGGCGCGAGTGCAATCGCTGGCCGCCCAAGCCGCGGCAAAGCCGTCCCCACGGCGAGGAGGTTTTGAATGATTCGTTCGAGAAATCGCAGCGCCCTGCTGGGGGCCGCTGCCCTGTTCCCGCTGGTGGCGCTGGCCGCTGGCCTGCGTTGGTATGGCGAGCCCGCCGCGCCCGGACGCAACCTGCAGATCAACCCCGCACTCTTGTCCTTGGGCGAGGTGGCTGCCCGCAAAGATCATGTGGTCGAAATTCCTGTCGTGAACCGGGGCGACGAGGAAGTGGCGGTTGCCAGCGTAAGCACATCGTGCGTCTGTACGCGCGTCGAGCCCGCGTCGTTCCGCGTTCCCGCCGGAGAAAGCGTCACCCTGCGCGTCCACCTCGATCTCTCGCCCAAGTCGTCGCAAGACCTGGCGAAGGCGACGCGCGACGTGGCACACGAACTCAAGTTCGAGCTGGCGGGGGAAAACTCCCCGGGCCCCTCTTGGGTCCTGCAGGGGCGCGTGATCAACCCGTACGAAGTCTCGCCCGGTTTCGCGCAGTTCGCTGAGCAACTCGTCGAGGGGCGCGCATTCGAGGCCTGCGAACTCACGGTCAAGGGCCGAGCGAAGTTGCATTCCCTCGAAGCGCGCTGCGACGCGCGTTGGGCCGCGGTGCAAGCGTTGCCTCAGTCAGACGGCAGCTATCGCCTGCGCATCCAACCGAACTCCGCACTGCCGGTCGGCGAGCATCAGTTTGAGGTCGACCTTGTCGGCAGCGACGCTTCCGGCCAACTCTTGGCCGAGCAACCCGTGCCGGTGCTCGCACACGTGGTAAGCGACGTCATGGCGTTTCCCCGCGCCTTGTCGTACGGCCTGGTGGCGCTCGAGGAAGACGCGGAAGGCGAGATCGTGTTCTCTTCGCGCTCCGGGCTGGCGTTGGAACTGGTCGACGTCCAGGTGCCGGCAGGCCTGGAGGTGGGGCATCTGCGCGCGGAGTCGAGAGTCGGCGCCTTGGCGGTGCGGCTGGCCGCTCGACCCAGCAAGGCGGGGTTGCAAAGCGGCCTCGTCACGTTCGTGCTGCAGGACGCCGCCGGCAAACGGCACGAGGTGTCGCTGCGCACGAGCCTGGAAGCCCGGCCGCCCGACGCGGTGAATGCGGGCGTTTTGACTCTGGTTTCTCGCTAAGAAAGGTTCGTTCCATGCACCGCAATCAACGTTGGCTGATTTGTCTCCTGCTGTTGGCCCTGACTGTCGTCGGCCGGACCCGCTTGTGGGCGGAGGCCGACCGCAGCGGCGTGAAAGGCGCGCTCGACGTGTCGGTGGAAGAAGTGTTTGCCGCTTGGGACGCCCGCGAGGATCAAGTTCGGTCCTTCGCGGCGACCTGGCGGCAGACCGAATTCTTCCGCCGGGGCACGCTGCCCGGGCGCAGCACGCCGCGCGCCGATGCAGCCGATCGGCCCGCCGCGCCCAACCAGGACACCGTCGTGGAGATCGAGAGCGAACTTCGCCTGTCAGGCGACCAGTTCTACGCTCGGCGGAGCGGACCGCACTGGCAGTCCGAACTCAACGAGTTCGTGGAAGGCGAGCAGATCGCTGCTCTCGGCGCCGAGGAGGGCACGCTGTTCAGCCAAGCGGTGGTTCCGGTCGTCGAGCCGCGCGCTCACGTGTTGCCCGCCGGACGGTTTCGCGAATCGCGCTCGATCTCGAACTTGCCGCTGTTCTTGTCGCTGAGGGCACGCACCGAAAAGTCGGGGGCCATCGATCGCGACGGCGCCTGGACCGTGGCGCCCGTTGCCGTAGCGATCGACGGCCACGACTGCGTAGTCGTCGAACGCCTGGCCGCCGTCTACCATCCGGAGCTTGCCAAGGGCGAGTTGCGCGAAACCTACTGGGTGGACCCCGCTCGCGACTTTTGCATCCGCCGCTTCGAGCGGACGCTGGGAGGGCTGGTGGAACTGCAGGTGGAGATCGACTACGCCGATCCCACGCAGGCGTGGCTGCCGACGCAGTGGAAATCGGTCGTCTATGGCGGCCCCGAAGCCGTGTCGAGCCGCCAGTACGAGGCCCGGCTGCTCACCCATTCGGTGAATCCCGAATTGCCCGCGCGGAGGCTGCAAGCTGAGCTGCCCGTCGGCACTGCGGTCGAAAACGTCACGACGCGCGAAGCCTGGATCATCCGGCCCCAGGGCCAGCGCCGCATCGTTACGAAAGAGGAAAGGGAGCGAGGCGCGACCTACGCGCAGCTGCTCGCAAGCGAGCCTGGCCAGGCAGCGCTTCCGCCCTGGCAACCGTGGCGCGCGCTGGCTGGCGCCGCGGCGCTTCTGCTGTCGGCGGCGGCGGTAGCGAGCCGGTGGCGGGCCAAGCGCCACGCTTGCTGCGAGGCAAGCTTTTCGGCAGTCCGTGCCGCTTCGCCCCCCTGGCTGGCCATCCTGACGCTCGCCTCGGCGCTGCTGTTGGGAAGCTTTGCCGCCGGGCTGACCGCGTCGGCGCCCACTTGCGCGGGGCGCTGCCACGATGGCTCGTGGAGCGCGTACAAGCAGGGAACTTCGTACCGCATGGACTTCCTCATGTACTGCACCTACCGCGCATGGTCGAACGACACCAACGTGGCCTATGCGCCCTCGAACAGTTGCGCCAAGGGGTACGTCCAGGTTCCCTACTACCTGTACCTGACCAATTGGTCGCACCCTTGCGTTCAATATGCCCCGGCGGGAGATCTGCTGTGGACCATGGATAGCGGAGGCAGCTATGTCGGAAGTTACCAGTTCCCCTGCTGCGACGGCCTTTGCTATGGCGTCAAATAGCGCGTTCTAGCTTGTCGCGCTTTCGGGTCGGCTGCCGGAGAACGCGTGCGTCCTCCGGCGGCTGCCGGAATTTGTCGACGGCTGGCCGCCTAGAGCACGCCCTTGGTGCTGGGCACGCCCGTCTGCCGCGGATCGAGCTCCACCGCCATCCGCAGCGCGCGGGCGGCCGACTTGAACACCGCCTCGGCAATGTGGTGGCTGTTGCGGCCGTGGTGCAGCACGACGTGCAAGTTGCACAGCGCGTTGCCTGCCACGGCTTGCCAGAAATCCTCGACGAGCTCGCTGTCGAAGTCGCCCATCTTGGGCGCCGGGATCGGGGCCTGATACACCACGTGGCAGCGCCCGCCCAGGTCGAGCGCGGTCGTCACCAGCGTTTCGTCCATCGGCAACGTGCAGTGCCCGTAGCGGCGAATTCCGGCGCGGTCGCCGAGCGCCTGCCGCAACGCTTGGCCCAGGCAGATGCCCGCGTCCTCCACGGTGTGGTGCGGATCGACGTGCAGATCGCCGTCGGCCATCACCTTGAGGTCGAAGCAAGCGTGCTTGGCCAAGAGCGTCAGCATGTGGTCGAGAAAGCCCACAGCGGTCGTCACCTCGGCCTGGCCGGCGCCGTCGAGGTCGAGCGTGAGCTGAATGCTGGTTTCCGCCGTGCGGCGATCGATCTGAGCCGTGCGCGACATGCCTGAAGGTTGCCTGGACAGGACTTGGATTTCCCTGAGATGAGCCGCGCCGAGCGGGCGAGGTTCGTTCTTCTCGACTATACCACCTGGCCGGGGCCCGCGCCGTCAGCCTTGCCCGGCTTTTGCCGGCCGTAACGGGCTTTGCTGAAGCATGAACTTCTTTTGTCCGGCCTGGGAGGCGAAGGCTACGGTGGCCATGCGGCGGGGCCCGGCCCCGCTGAGAGCCACGATCTTGCCCAAGCCGTAATCGGGATGCCGCACCACCATCCCTTGGTGAAAGACGTCGGGCGAGATCGGCGGCAATTTGGCGGGCGCGTCGCCGGCCAACTCGGCCGCCGTGCCCAGCGGCGTTTGGGGTTCCAGCGGGCGGGTTGGCGCCGAACGCTCAGGCGCAGACGGGGCGAAGCTGCCGGCCGCTTCGTCGTCGAGCAGTTCGGCGGGCACCACGAACCGCGGCTTGACCACGCGCATCTGGTCGCGGGGAAGCTCCATGAGGAACTGGCTAGGCACGCTCATTCGCCGTTGGCCGCGATAGTCGCGGTGGACGGCCATGCTCAGCTCGAGTTCCTCCTTGGCCCGCGTAATGCCGACGAACAGCAGCCGCCGCTCCTCCTCGAGCTGTTCGTCGTTCTCGCGGCTCCGCTCGTGGGGCAGAATGCCGTCTTCGAGCGCCACGATGAACACCACCGGGAACTCGAGCCCCTTGGCTGCGTGCAGCGTCATCATGGTCACGCGGTCGAGTTCTCCCTCCCAGGCGTCGGTGTCGCCGGCGAGGCTCGCCTCTTCCAAGAACCGCTCCAGCTGACCCGGTTCAGGGTTTCGTTCATCGAACTCGCGGGCCGCGGTGAGCAACTCTTCGAGATTCGCCAGCCGCTCCTGGTCGTCGGGGCTTTCGGGATCGAACATCTCCCGGTACTGCGTCTCGCTCAGAATCTGCCCCAGGATTTCCTCGACCGGCTGCATGGCGACCAACGACAACCGGTCGATCAGCCCCACGAATTTCGCCACCGACACGGCCGCCCGCTTGGTGAGCGCTTCGATCAGGCCCGCCTCGCGGGCGGCCTCGAGCAGCGAGGTACGGTAGCTGCCGGCGTGGTCCTGCAGCCGCTCGAGCGTCGTGCGGCCGATCCCCCGCGGCGGCGTGTTGATCACCCGCTCGAACGCGGCGTCGTTCCGCGGGTTGACCAGCAACTGCAGGTAGGCCATCAGGTCCTTGATTTCCTTCCGCTGGAAGAACTCGAGGCCGTTGACCATCTGATAGGCGAGCGCTTCCTGCCGCAGCGCGCTCTCGATCGCCCGCGAGAGGGCGTTCATGCGGTAGAAGATGGCGAAGTCGCGCAGCCGCCGACGGCCGCTGCGCACGTCGGCGGCGATGCGGGCGGCGATCGCCTCGGCTTCGTCGCGCTGCGTGAAAAAGGTCACCAGCCCCACCGGCTGCCCCGGCGGATTCTCGGTGAACAGCGCCTTTTCCTTCCGCCGCTGGTTATGCACGATCAACTGGTCGGCCACATGCAGAATCCGTTGCGTGCTGCGGTAGTTCTGCTCGAGCCTCACGACGCGCACGTTGGGAAAATCGCGCTCGAAATCGAGGATGTTGCCCAGGTTGGCGCCGCGCCACCCATAGATCGACTGATCGGGATCACCCGTCACTGCCAGATTCGGGTGATCGACCGACAATGCCCTCACGATGGCGTACTGCGCCAGATTCGTGTCCTGGTACTCGTCGACCATGATGTACTGGTAGCGGGCGTCGAGCGACTCCCGGATCTCCGGGTTGTCCTTGAGCAGGTTTGCGGTGTGCAGGAGTAAGTCGTCGAAGTCGACAGCGTTCGCTTGCAGCAGCAGCGAGGCGTAGACCGGATAGACCTGGGCGACGACCGCGCCCAGGGCGTGCCCCGGCCGCGGGACATATTGCTCGGGGCCGACCAAGTTGTTCTTGGCCCAGCTAATGGCCGACGCGATGCGTTCGGGCGTGAACCGCGCCTCTTCCAGATTGAGGGCTTGCATGGCCCGCTTGAGCGCGCTGCGGCTGTCGCTGGTGTCGTAGATGCTGTAATTCTCGGCCAGGCCCACCGAACGGCCGTACTGCCGCATCAGCCGCGCACAAAAGCGGTGGAAGGTGCTCATCCACACCGACTGGCCGGGCGCGAGCGATTCGACGCGGGCCTTCATTTCGTCGGCCGCTTTGTTCGTGAACGTGAGCGCCAGGATGCGCCGGCTCGACACTCCGTGCTCGATCATCCAGGCCACGCGGTGCGTGATCACGCGGGTCTTTCCGCTGCCGGGGCCGGCGACGATCAAGAGCGGACCGTCGACGTGGGTCACGGCTTCGCACTGAGCGGCGGTGAGGGGGGCGAGCAGCGGATGCACGGGGGATGGAAGCGAGTGGAGTTTGGCGGGTCTGCGTCGCACGAGCTTAGTGCCGGCGCGCTGCTTACGCCAGCAATGCAGCTAGCATGCGCGTGCTAGCAGGTTGTGGAATATCTGTCGATAGCCTTGGCCCCGCGGCGCGATCCTGCTATAGTGCGACGGCCGCGGGCGGCCTGCGTCGCGCTTGCCCGCAATAACGCATCTTTTTCGGGAGGGACCCCAGATGACGCGCATTCCGCTCAGCGCGATCGCCGACGACAAGCAAGTCCTCAGCCAGCGGCTCGACATGAGCCTGGCGGAAATCGGCCTCACGGTGCGCACCACGAACTGTCTCGAGGAGCGGGGCATCTTCACGGTTCGCGATCTGCTCAACTGCAAGCCGCAGTTCCTGCTCAGCATTTCGAACTTCGGCGAGAAGACGCTCGAGGAAGTGTACAAGGCGCTCGAAGGGGTCGGCTTCGTTCGCAAGTGGAAGCAGGAGCGGCCCGTGGCCGCCGCCCGCCGCTAGGAGCACGTCGACCAAGATTCGCTGGGGGCTCGCGTTGCTCGACCCCAGCCACCCTGGTCTGCGCGACAGCCCCGCGCTCGCCGACCTACCGCTGAACCAGCAAACGCCGCGAGCCGGGACGGCAGCTTCCCGGCTCGCGGCGTCTTTTCTTGGCGGCGCGTCGCTCGCGCGGCTCCCCAGCTAGTCGAGGAAGCCGAGCAACTCCTGAGCGCGGCTGGGCTGCTGGAGCTTGCGAACGGCCTTCGCCTCGATCTGGCGAATGCGCTCGCGGGTTACCTTGAAAATGTGGCCCACCTCTTCCAGCGTGTAGCTGTAGCCGTCGCCGAGGCCGTAGCGGAGCTTGATGATCTCCCGCTCCCGGTAGCTCAGCGTCTTGAGCACCTTGTGAATCCGGCTCCGCAACATCTCTTGGGCGGCGCCCACGGCCGGGCTCTCGGCCCCCGAATCGGGCAGCAGATCGCCAAAGTGGCTGTCCTCGCTGTTGCCCACCGGCCGGTCGAGGCTGATGGGGTAGCGGCTCATGGCCAACACGCGGCGGGCTTCGTCGATCGCGGTGCCGGCGGCCTGCGCCGTTTCCTCGATCGTGGGCTCGCGGCCCAACTGCTGCAAGAGCGCCCGCGACACGTTGCGCACCCGCGACATGGTTTCCACCATATGCACCGGAATGCGGATCGTGCGGCTCTGGTCGGCCACGGCGCGGGTGATCGCCTGGCGGATCCACCACGTGGCGTAGGTGCAGAACTTGAACCCACGGCGGTACTCGAACTTGTCGACCGCTCGCATCAGGCCGGCGTTCCCTTCCTGAATGAGGTCGAGGAAGCTCAGCCCGCGGTTGCGATACTTCTTGGCGATCGACACGACCAACCGCAGGTTGCCTTCCGACAGCCCGCGCTTGGCCTTCTGGTATTCCGAATAAACCCGCTTCACCTTGGCCACGCGATTGCGGAGGCTGGTGGGGGTTTCCTGCAGGCTGATGAGGATTTGCCGCAGCTCCTTGCGGAACTTGCGCCGCTCGGCCATCGGGCCGCGGGCCTTGCGGTTGGCCTCGATCAGCCGCTTGAGCTCGTCGATGCGGCGGCTGAAGTCTTCCAGGACGCGGATTTTGGGCTCGATCCGCTGAGTCCGGAGGCCCAACTCCTCGACCAGCTTGACTGCACGCAGACGACGGCGGCCCAGATCGCGCCACGCGGCGGCGCGATCTTGCGGGCGAGCGCTTTTGCTCGTGGCCACCTTGTAGTCGGCCTTGTTCTGCGCGAGCACGCTTTCGAGCGTTTCCAGATTGGGGGTCAAACGGCCCTGAATCTGGTCCTTCTCGAGCTTATCCGTGACCGACACCTGGACAGTGCGGTCGAACGGCAGCTCGCCATCGCGCACGCGGCGCAGGTCTTTCACCGCGGCCTGAATCACATAGTCGCATTCCAGCAGCTTGCGGCGAAACAAGGCGCGGGTGTTCTCGATTCGCTTGGCGAGCGAAATTTCTTCCCGCCGCGAGAGGAGCGGAATCTCGCCCATCTGCGTCAGGTACATCCGCACCGGATCGTCCGACCAGGATTCGGCCTCCGCCTCGGCGGCGCCGAGCACGTCGTCGAGCTGCATGTCCGCGCCCGGCTCGCCATCGTCGTCGGCGGCAATGAGGTCGATGTCCTCATCCTCATCCGCCAGGTCCAACGGCTTGTCGGCCAAGTCCACCGCGTCGTCCGGACTGCGATTTACATCGTCGTCGAGGTCATCCAACAAGTCGTACAAGGGACCCACTCCTGTAGGGATACGAAACGGTTCAGCTCGGCCCGGACAGGCTCATCCTGCGCAGGGGCTCGGAGGGCGCTGGCAGGCGGCGATCATCCGCACGCAGGCAAAGGAACTGGAACGGCCATCACGGCGTCGAACAAAAGCTGCTTGGCAAGAGGTTGGCGGGGCTTCGCAATCCGCTGGGCGAGTCGTGCGCCCCTGATTATCCCCAGAACGAAAATCGATTGCCACAAAATTCTACCACTGCCCCGGCGCGCTCCTGACCGCCGCAGGACATTTGGCAAAAGATTCTGTGACCAACCGCCGACCACCAGCAAACAAATCTATCCAAATTACCCAAACCACCGAGTCTTCCAGACTCCGAAGATATCTCCCCCGATCGTGCGCGTCACCGGCCAGCAAACTTGCTGGTTCCGGCCTGCGACGGCCACGTCGAAAGAGAACGGGCAATCTGGCGGCAGCGTTCGAGCAGGAAGCTGATCGCGGTATGAGGATGACAAGCAAATCCTCGTATTCATGAACCCGCGGGCCGGCCGAACGCTTGAGCTGCTAACGCAAGCTCACTAATTCTAACTAGGACCGCGCGGCAGTCCAGTAGTTGGTCGAGGAGTTTTGCGATCCACGTGATGCTAGCACGCGAGGCGGCCGAGCCGTCCGCGAGCTGCTCGCAGCGCGAACAATCCACCGCTGCGCCGATTCAACGGAGAGCGCGTTGGCCAACTTCGGCAGTCACGCGCCGCGGCAACTCAGCTTTACGCAGCGCTCACTTCGCCCGCCGTCGCGCCGCAGCAACCCACAACGTCTCGACCGCGAAGCCACAGGCTAGGGTGAAACACCCAAGCGAGACGAGTGCGGCGAATTCGAGCAGGTTGGAGAGCATGCCCCTCGAGTACCGCAATTCGCGGGCCAAATCTCGTAAGGCAGCAAGAAGAACAAAAAAGCGGGGCCGGCCGCCAGGCTTGCAACAAGACGGACGCGGACCCCGGCTGCCCAAGGGGCAACGGGGGTTGAACCCCGCCCAGCGTCCGCCGGACCGGCGTCTGAAAAAAGCCTGCCCGCGACATCCCTGCCCCACGTGAGGCGCCGTTGACAGCGTTCCCCTCGCCGGTCTAAACAAGCCACCATCGCCCAAAGGAGTTGTCTTGGGCGTTTCAGGTCGAGCGTAGGCGCTGCGAATGATTCTGTACTGCGTCCGGCACGGAGAGAGTGTTTACAACGCCGAGCGGCGGATCCAGGGGCAAACCGACGTCGAACTGTCTTCCCTAGGTCTGAGCCAGAGCGGGGCCGTCGTCGAGGAACTCGCCTCCCTGCCGATCGAGGCAGTGTACTCGAGCCCGCTGCGGCGCGCTCGGCAGACCGCGGAGCCGTTGGCCACAGCCTTGGGGCTCGAACTGCGTCTCGACCCTCGGCTGGCCGAGATCAACGCCGGGGTCTTTCAGGGGCTGGACTGGGACGAGATCGCCGCCCGCTATCCGGCCGAGGGGGTCCGCTGGAAGTCGCACGACCCCGACTTCGTCATTCCCGGCGGCGAATCGCGCCGGCAGCTCGCGGCCCGCGCGGTGGAGGCCTTTCAGGCGATCCGCGCGGCGGGGGGCTCTCGAGTCGCTGTGATCGCCCATGGCGGCCTGCTCACCGCGGGCTTCAAAGGCCTCTTCGCCGTGCCGCTCGAGCGAAACCCCTTTAACCTGCTCAACGGCTCGATCAGCCAGATCGTTTGGGACTCGGAGCCGCAACTCCTCACGCTCAACCAAACCGAGCATTTGCGCCGCGTCGCCGGTTTGGCCGAAGCCCGCACCGGCGACCTTTGATTCGCGCACTACGGCCGCAGCGGCGGCCGCGGCAACTGCAACGGACGGTTTTCCGGGGGCGGCGCCGGCAACGTCTCCGGCACGGCCAACTCGGGAATCACATCGGGCACGACCTCGCGAGGCCCCTCGAGATAGGGGTCGGGCCCGGTGGCGGGCGGACGCTCGATCGGATTTCGCAGATCGAACGTATTCTCGGCCGGCTGCGTGCCGCCCGGATAACGCGGCTCCTCGCCTGTCGGCGCCATGGCCTTGGGATAGAGCCGCGGGTGGAAGAGTCGGCCGAGCGGGCCGATCGAGCCATAGCGCTCCTCGGCGAAGCGGACGCCATGGACCTCGAGGATCGTGCCGGTCTCGCGCTCGAGGGTGGCCAGGGCCGTGTTGTACTGCGTGAGCGCGTCGGCCTCGCGGCTCACCGAGTTGCCCCACTCGGTGATGGCCTGCAGCACGTTCAAGTAGATGTTCCGCCCCGCGATGTACTGTGCGAACTGGATCTCGAGGTTGATTCGCGAGGCTTCGCGGACGGTGCGAAAGGCCTCATACTGCGTCCAGTATTGGTCCAGGTTCCGCAGCCCCGAGTTGAGAATGAACGACACCGTTTGCAGCTGCTGGTCGATGTTCGCCCGGTCGCGGACGATGAACAGCTCCTGCTGCCGCATCGTGGCCCGCTCGCGCCGCAGCGCCAGCGGCACCGAAAAGTTCACGCCCAGCTGCCACTCGGTGAACTCCCCCGGCCGGCTGGCGACGAGCGTCCGGTCGGGCGTGCGCCCTTCCAGGCCGTTCCAGCGGTAGAGGGCGTTGGCGTCGAGCCGCGGCAGCGCTTGATTGCGGGCAATGACCAACTGCTGATCGTCGGCTTCGAGGATGAGCTGTAGTTCGATCAGGTCGGGCCGCTGCTGCGCGGCCAGCTCGTAGACGGCCGGCCACTGGATTTCGGTGCGGGCGAAGCTCGGCGGCGTCACCGGAACGTACAGGTCTTTGCTCGCCGGCAGCAGCCCCATGATGTTCCGCAACGCGGCTTCGCGGGCCAGCAAGTTAGCTTCCGAAGCGACCAGATTGGCGCGAAATCCTGCGAGCGCCGATCGCGCCTGTGCTACGTCGGCTTCGCTGGCCAGCCCGGCATTCTTGTTCGCTTCGGCGCGCATCAACCCCGCCGACCCCTGCTGCACCTGCTGTTCCCGCGCCCACACGTCGGTCCGCGCGAACACGAGCGCCCAATACGCCTGGATCACACTCCGCACCAGGTCCTGCACCGTGTCCTTGAGCTGGTAGAACGACCGCTCGGTGTTGATGCGGGCGATGATGATCGGCGCGATGTTGGCCGGCCGGCCGGCGCCTTGCAGCAGCGGCTGCGTGTAGGACATCTCGGTGGCCGAGGGAGACTGCGGATTGAGCGGTTGGTTGGGAGCGTTCGTCTGATTGGGGTTCGCCCGCACGCCGAGTCGCGCCACGCCGCCGAGCTGGTTGGTCTTGGCCAGCCCCATGTTGAACGCGTAGCTGTCGTTGCGGAATCCGCGAATGCCGACGCCGCCGGGACTGGCTGGGTCGAACACCGCGAAGGGGGGCTCGGTGCGGAAAAAGTTGTTGATCACCTCAAGCGTCGGATCGAAGCGGGCCCGCGTCTGGTCGATCTGCACGTTGGTGATCGCCGGGTCGTAGATCGTGCGGCCGCTCGGCACCGCCACGTCGCCGGTCAACACCCGGATGGCGTCGGAGTTCGACAGCGTGATGCGGATCGCCTCGTCGAGCGTGATCGCGAGGCGCCCTTGGGCGCCAACCCGATCGCGGACCGTCACCGGCGCGCCGACCTCGGGAATCGGCCGGTGGTAAACCGCCCCCGGCGGACGCACCTGGATGTGGCGCTGCTCGGGCGCGACAAGCCACCAGTCTTCGACGCCGGCCGCGGGGCGCAGCGCGAACCCCAAGATTGCCAGCGCCGCCGCCAGGCGCCATGAGATTCGCGCGCATCCATGCATGTCGGAAGAATCGACACACTGCCCGCGCCGGCTGGCGAAATGTCCAGCCGCCGACCGCTTGTTCGCTGTCGGCAAACTTGGCCGCCGAAGCGGTTCGAAACTCACGGTGCAGTCGATCCGGCTGGGTAAACCTTGCGGCCCTCCATTCTGGGCGCCCGGTTGCTGCCGAGCGGCCAAAGGGAATAATCATCCGCAAGCGGACGAACCAGCGACCTTCCTCAGGCAGCCCCGACCATGGACGACCAACCCCGCAACCCTCCCACCACCGGACTCGGCGGACGCTCCCTCAAGCCCTTGCCCACGGTTCTGCTCGAGCGCCGAGCGACCGGCCGCTTCAAGCCCGACCCGGTTCCGCCGGAATTGCTCGACACCGTGCTCCGCCTCGGCCTCCAAGCCCCCTCCGGCTACAACCTGCAGCCGTGGCGGTTCATCGTGGTGCAAGACGCGGCGAACCGGCAGCGGCTGATGAAGGCGGCCTTCAATCAGCCCAAGATTGGGCAGGCCCCGGTGGTGCTGATCGCCGTAGGCATGAAGGAGGAGTGGAGAGCCCGCGCCGACGAAGTGTTTCAGGAGGGCGCCAAGCGGGGCGCCGGCAAGCCTGAGAACGTGGCGGCCTATCAGCAGCAGGCGCTCGGCTTCCTGTCGACCAAGCCGATGGACGTGTGGGTCAACCGGCACACGATGATCGCCTTTACCGCGCTCATGCTCGTGGCCGAGGCCTATGGGTTGGACACAGCGCCGATGGAAGGATTCGACGCCGCCGCCGTGAAAGCCGAGTTTGGTCTGCCGGAGGAATCCGAGGTGGTTGCGCTCCTGGCGATCGGCATCGCCGACGGCCCCGACAAGCCGTACACGGGACGGTTCGAGCTGCCGCGGGTCGTGTACGCGGAAAAGTATGGTCAGCCGTGGCCCGGTTGATCTCTTGTTAGCCCCCCGTGAGTCACGGGGGGCAACACGGTGACGCCCTATCCCGGCTTGTTCTGCTCGGCACGGCGGGAGCGCGCTGTTTTACGGTGCACCGAAGGTCGCCGCTGTTCCGCCCCGGCGACTCGCCGGGGGCTAATGGGAACCGACGGGCTAGTCGACCGTCTGTTGTCGTCGCAGTTCCGTGCTGGAGATGTCCTGACGGAAGCGCTCGGCCGGAATGCCTTGGCACAGGCGACGGAGCGCGGGGGGGAGTTGGAGACCGTCGAGCCCGACGAACCGCCCCCCGACTAAGCGGCCGAAGACGAGAAACCGCGCGCCGGCCGCCGCGAGATCTCTTAGCGCCGCGTCGCGGGCGGCTTCGCTGCCGTAGTAGCGCGGTTCGCCGATCCGCTCGATCGTATCCGCGCCGACGACAAACGTGGCGCCGGGAAACAGCCGGCTCTTTTCGCGAAACGTCGGCGCGCGTGTGAACCACAGGGGCGCGCCCGCGAATTGCTCGGCCCGCCGCGCCTGTTCGCTAAAGTCGAGCGGCGGCTTGTCGACGTTCTCGATCGAGATTTCGAACTCGACAGGCCGCCCCAACTCGGCCGCGGCGACTTCGGCCATCCGCCGGTGCCCGTCGTGCAACGGATGGAATGCGCCAGGGAACAGCAGCTTGGCCGGGCTGTTCGGCCGCGGCTGCCCGAGTTCGTGCCAGTCCGACGAAGCGTCGGCACGCCCAATCGCGGCGACTTCGCCCGCCAAGAGCCGCTGCCAGGCGAGCGGGGCGCTCGTGCGCTGCTCCTCGATCTGCTCGCCGGCACGGAACGCGAGCGCCAGCGGCGGCGCGCCGCACAACTCGGCCAGCAGATTGAGCGCGAGGTCCGCCACCAGCCGCTCTTCCTCTGGGCGCGACCGCGCACCTTTTTCCAGCGTCAGCGAATGCGTGAGCGTGGCGTCGGCGGTCTGCACGGCCAGGTGAACCCGGTGCGGGCCGCGCTTCGGCCGATCGCTGGCCAGGCTTGCCGTGCAGCCGAGTCCAAAGAGCGCCGGGGGGGCCGTGTTCTCGGTGCTCGCGCCTGACAAGCGCTGGGCGCGCCGGTAGCCCGCCATCGCCATGGCCCGCGCCGTGTCGGACGAGCAGAAGTGGTCGGGCGCCCCGCCCAGCCAATCGACCAGCGCCGACGATGCGTAAGGCACGATCGCCTCGAGCACCGTGCGCGATGCGCCGGGCTGGGCAAGCAGATCGGAGATCGCCAGGCTGCCGCCGCCGGTCACCGCCAGCACGCCAAGGCCCGCGGCCGCGTGGACCTGTTGCACCAGGGCCGCCCGCGCTCGGTCGCCGTCCACGCGCCGCTCCTTAGCCGCGGAAGTGGCTGGCGAAGGTCTGCTTGATAGCGGCCAAGCCGAGCCGCGCGGCGCTCACGTCGCTGCCGAAGGTCAGCATCCGGCAGCCCTTTTCCACGCACTTGTCGGCGTGCGCCGGATCGAAGGCCACCGTGCCCCAGTGCTTGCCATGCTTCTTACAGGCGGCCGCCACCTGGTCGACCGCCTCCCAGACCTTGGGATGGCTCGGCTGGCCGAAGACCCCCAACTCCTGCGAAAGATCAGCCGGCCCGACGAACAGCAGATCGACCGCGTCGAGCGCGGCGATGGCGTCAGCGTCGTTCAAGGAACCGACGGTTTCGATCTGCACGGCCACGAGGTGGTCGCGGTTGGCGGCCTCGGCAAGCTGCGCCGCGGAGCGGCCCGTGTAATGGCCGTCGGCCCCTGAAGTGTTCAGCCCCCGCAGCCCCTGCGGTGCGAACTTCGTCCAGCGGACGAACTCCTCGGCGTCGGCCAACGAGCCGATGCGGGCGGCCATCACGCCGTCGATGCCTGACTCCAGGTTCTGGCTGGCCAGCGAGTAGTGAAAGAAGGGCATCCGCACGAAGCAACCCAGCCCATTGGCGCGGGCGGCGAAGTTGAGGTTCACGATCTGCTCGGTCGTGAGCCCGGCGTGCTCCTGATCGAGCCACAGACCCTCGTAGCCGCCGGCGAGCCCGAGCAAGTCGATGAGCACCGGGTGCGGCATGCGGCCCACGGCCAGCACGTGGATCAGACGGTTTTGCTCGAGCAACGTCTTGAACACGCGGGGCATGCCGGAAAGGTCCTTCGCTCGCGCATTCGCCCGGCGCGACATTCAGCGTGTGGCCGCGGGCAGGGCGAACGCGCCGGCGGCTCCGCCCGGATGAGGACGGAATCACGGAGTTTGATCGGGCGACGGAACGCGGTCAAGGGCCGGGCTGCGCGGGTCCCCCAACGATTGCCCCCGCGGCGGTGCTCGGCGCTTGGAGCGACGCGCCAAGAAGTTATAATCCGGAATTGCAGCGTTTCTTTCGATGTGTTTTGGGAGCCACGCACGCTCTCCCCCAGCTGGACCACGTTATGTCCCGCAAACCTTACCGCGCGCGTCGCGCGGCCAAAGAGCCTATTCCCAGTAGTGTCCCGCGCACAACCGCACGGCGCAGTTCCAGGATCTGGGCTTTGGGCCTGCTGCTGCTCGCTCTCGGCGCGATCTTCTTAGCGCAGCGAGCGCGCACGGCTGCGCCCTCCAAGCTCGCGCGGCCGCAGGAACCGCTGACAGTCGCGCCTCTGTCTCCTCCGAGCCCGTCCACCGCCGCCACGCTGTTCGTCAAGCTCCCGCCTGACCAGACCGGCTTGGACTTCGTGAATCCGGTCGACCTCGATCATCCGCTCGCCTTCCTGCACTACTTTGGCATGGCGGCCGGAGGGCTGGCGGTGGGGGACTTTGATGGCGACGGACTACCCGACATCTACGCGGTGAGCGGACCGCGCAAGAATCGCTTGTTCCGCAACTTGGGCGGCTGGCGGTTCGAGGATGTCACTGCCCGCGCCGGCGTCGACGGCGGCGACGATTGGGGGACCGGAGTGGCCAGCGTCGACATCAACGCCGACGGCCGGCTCGACTACTACGTCTGCAACTACGACGCCCCCAATCTCCTCTACGTCAATCAAGGGAACGGCACGTTCCGCGATGAGGCGGCGCGCTATGGCCTTTCCCTGACCGACGCCTCGCAGCAGGCGAACTTTTTCGACTACGACCGCGACGGCGATCTCGACCTGTTCCTACTGACCTACCGCTACGAACGCCCGGCAGGGCAGCCGGCCTTGCCTCCGATCGAACTGGTCGAGGGTGAACCAAAAATCAAGCCGGAGTTCGAGCGCTACTACAAGCTCTCGCGCGATCCTCCGGGATACGAGCCCACGGGCCGCAGCGACGGCTTGCTCCGCAACAACGGCGACGGCACGTTCACCGATGTCTCGACGGCCGCCGGCATCACGGGCCGCGACCATGGCCTTTCGGCCGTTTGGTGGGATTACGACAACGACGGCTGGCCCGACCTCTACGTGGGGAACGACTTTCGCGATCCCGACCAGCTCTATCGCAACAACGGCGATGGCGCGCTCACCGACCGAATCGCCGACGTTTTGCCGCACACCACGTGGTTCTCGATGGGCGCCGACGCCGGCGATCTGAACAACGACGGCCTCATCGATTTTCTCTCGACCGACATGGCTGGCACCACGCACTACGTGCAGAAGGTGCTGATGGGCGCCATGTCGGACTCCAAGGAGTTCCTGGACCACGCCGAGCCGCGGCAGGCCATGCGCAACGCGGTGCTGCTCAACACGGGAACCGGCCGGTTCTTCGAGGCGGCGTACCTCACGAACTTGGCGAAAACCGACTGGACTTGGTCGGCCCGGCTCGGTGATCTGGACTGTGATGGGCGGCTCGACGCCTTTTTCACCAACGGCGTCGCCCGCAGCTTCGCCCATTCCGACCTCGCTCCCAAGCTGCAATCGTTGGTCGGGCGCACCTTTTGGGACTTTTACAAAGACACTCCCCGCGTGCCGCAGCGGAACCTGGCGTTCCGCAACGCAGGGGACCTGAAATTCGACGACGTGGGCGCCGCTTGGGGCCTTGACTACCTGGGGGTCTCTTCGAGCAGCGTGCTCGCGGATCTCGACGGCGACGGCGATCTTGATTTGCTCACGGCCGACCTCGAAGAGCCAATCGGCGTGTATCGCAACGACTCCCCCGCGGGGCGCCGCGCACTGGTCAAGCTCGAAGGCGCCGGGCAGAACCGCTTGGGCGTAGGGGCCGTCGTCCGGGTGCGCACCGCCGCCGGCGAACAGGTGCGCCAATTGCAGCCCAACTCCGGCTTTCTCTCGAGCGCCGACCGCACGCTGCATTTCGGCCTCGGCGACGATCCACGCATCGAGCAACTCACGGTCGAGTGGCCGAGCGGGCGAAGTCAGACTTTTCGCGACCTCGCGGCCGATCAGCAAATCACGATCGTCGAGCCCGACACGCCGCGACCTGCGCTTCCGCCGCCGGCGAGTGCCCCGGCGACGGGGCCCGAGGGGTGGTTTCATTCCAGCCCGGCGCTTGCCAGCGCCGCCCATCGCGAACGACCGTTCGACGACTTCGCCCGTCAGCCGCTGCTGCCGAATAGACTCTCGCAACTTGGTCCCGGACTCGCCTGGGGAGACGCCGACGGCGACGGCGACGACGATCTCTATTTGGGGGCGGCCGCAGGGGCGGAGCGCCGCATCTGGTTCAACGCGGGGGGCGGCAAATTCACGCCGGGGGATCCCGCTGCGTTCGCGGCCGACAACGCCTGCGAAGACATGGCCGCGCTCTGGCTCGACGTCGACGGCGACGCCGACCAAGACTTGTTCGTGGTCAGCGGCGGCGTCGAGTGCGAGGCGGGCGACCCGGCGCTCCTCGACCGACTCTATCTTAATGACGGCCAGGGCCGACTGGCGCGCTCGGCCGACCGGCTGCCTGATTTGCGCGACAGCGGCTCGACGGCAGTCGCGGCCGATTTCGACCGGGATGGCGACCTCGACTTGTTCGTCGGCAGCCGTTCGATTCCCGGCCAATACCCGCTCACGCCCGACAGCCGACTGTTGCGCAACGACGCCGGCCGCTTTCTGGACATCACCGACGAAGCAGCGCCGGGACTGCGCACGACAGGCTTGGTCACTTCGGCACTGTGGACCGACGCCGACGGCGACGGCTGGCTCGACCTGCTGGTGGCGCAAGAGTGGGGCCCGCTCAAGCTCTACCGCAACGAGCAGGGGCGGCTCGTCGAACGCACACGAGAGGCCGGGCTGGCCGAGTTCAGCGGCTGGTGGAACGGCCTGGCAGCCGCCGATTTCGACGGCGACGGCGATCTCGACTACGTAGCGACCAACTTCGGCCTGAACACCAAGTACCACGCCTCGCGCGAGCGGCCGGCGCTGCTTTATTACGGCGACCTCGACCGCTCGGGCAAGCTTAACCTCGTCGAGGCCGAGTTCGAGCAAGACAAGCTCTTCCCCGTGCGCGGCAAAAGCTGTTCGACCGAAGCAATGCCGAGTCTGGCGAAAAAGTTTCCCACGTTCGACGCCTTCGCCAAGAGCACGCTCTCCGAAATCTATTCTCCGGAATGCCTTGAACGGGTGAACAAGCTGTCGGCGACGACGCTCGAGTCGTGCGTGCTGGTGAACGACGGGCAGGGCCGGTTCGCCGTGCGTCCGCTGCCACGGCTGGCGCAGATTGCCCCGGCGTTCGGCGTGGTCGCCAGCGATTTCGATGGCGATGGCCGCCCGGATCTCGCTGGCCCAGAACTTCTACACGCCTCAGCGGGAGACCGGACGCATGGACGGCGGTCTCGGCCTGGTGCTGCGCGGGTTGGGAGACGCAACCTTTGAGCCCCTCTGGCCGCGCGCGAGCGGCGTGTTGGTGACCGGCGACGCCAAGGCGCTGACCCAGGCCGACCTCAACGGAGACGGGCGGCTCGATCTGCTGGTGTCGCGCAACGACGCCCGCGTGGCCGCGTTCGAGCTCGGGGCGCCCGAGCGCGGGCGGGTGATCACCGTACGGCTCGTGGGGCCGGCGGGGGACCCCACGAGCGTTGGCGCACGCGTGACGCTCCACTCCGCCCGCGGCCGCCGGCAAACGGCCGAGGTGACCGCCGGCGGGGGCTACCTGTCTCAGTCGGCAGCGGCGCTGGCCTTCGGTCTCGAGGCGGGAGACACGATTTCGCGAATTTCCGTGCGCTGGCCGGACGGCAAGGAGGAGGATCTTTCGCCGCAGCTCGGCGCCGACGGAACGATTCGGGTTCTGCACAGTTCGCTGGCGGCCCCGAAGCAGCCCTAGCGGCTCCGCCGCATTGCGACCCCTGCCCCCCATTGCTACGATTCGCCCTATGCGAAAGGGCTTGGCGGTATCCCCCGGCGTTGCGGTAGGTGTGGCCTACTGCATCCACGAAATCTTCGTCAATCCGGCCACGCGGCGGCTCGAAGAAAGCGAAGTGCTGCCCGAGCTTGCGCGGTACGAACTAGCCCGCGACCGCGCCGCCGAAGAGTTGCACGCCCTGCAAAACAAGGTCGCCGCCCAGGTCGGCCCCGAGCAGGCCAAGATCTTTCAGGTCCACCAGACCATCCTCTTCGATCCGGCCTTCACCGCGAAGATCCGCGAGCACATCGCCGAGCAGCGCACCTCGGCCCCGGCGGCCCTGCAGGCGGTGCTGGGCGAATACGTGTCGCTCTTCGCGCGGACCAAGGATGAGTACCTGCGTGACCGCGTGGCGGACGTGCGCGACGTGGTGATCCGCCTGAGCACGCACCTTTCGGAAATCCTGCACCCGCCCGATTCGCCGGTCTCGGGGCCGCTGATTCTGGTGGCCGACGAGTTGCTCCCTTCGCACGTGATGACGCTCGGCGACCGCGAAGTGGCCGGCGTCGTCACGCAGGCGGGCGGCAAGACGAGCCATGCCGCGATCCTGGCCCGCAGCCGCGGCATTCCAGCCGTCTCCGGCATGACCGGCATCCTCAAGCACGTGCAGAACGGCGACGTGGTGGTGGTCGATGGCCGCGAAGGGCACGTGCTCGTCAACCCCGACCCGGAAACCGAAAGCGCCTACCGCAAGCTGCAGCGCGAGTTCTTTCAGCTCAAGGACACGCTGGCGGCCAATCGCGATCAGCCGGCGGTGTCAGCCGACGGCGAGCATGTCGACCTGCTGGCCAACATCAATGGACTGGCCGACGCCCACGCCGCCCGCGCCATGGGGGCCGCCGGCGTCGGGCTCTACCGCACCGAGTACTTGTTCCTCACCCACCACGACGTGCCGGACGAGCAGGAGCAACTGCGCGACTACCGCTCGATCATCGCGGCTTCGCCCAACCATGCGGTGACGATCCGCACGCTCGACCTCGGGGGCGACAAGAGCATTCCCTATCTCGGCAGCCGCCGCGAAGCCAACCCCTTCATGGGCTACCGCTCGATTCGGCTGTCGTTCGAGCACCCGGAGTTCTTCAGTACGCAAATTAGGGCGATCCTTCGCGCGGCCGCCAACAACCGCCGAGGCACTCCCAAGGTGCGGCTGATGTTCCCCATGATCACGGCGCTCGAAGAGGTCCGCCGGGTGCGCACGCTCGTGCGTAAGGCCGAGCAGCGGCTGGCCGAAGAAGGACGAGCGATCGGCCAAACGCCCGTTGGCATCATGATCGAGGTGCCGGCCACCGCCGTGGCGATCGACAGCTTCCTGCCGGAGGTCGACTTCGTGTCGATCGGCTCGAACGACCTCGTGCAATATCTGATGGCCGCCGACCGCGACAACCCCAAGGTGAGCCACCTCTGCCAGCCCCTTGCGCCCCCCGTGCTGCGGGTGCTCAAAAGCGTGATTCAGGCCTGCAACGCCGCGATGAAGCCGGTCACGTTGTGCGGCGAAATGGCCGGCTCGCCGCGCGGGTTCGTGCTGCTGTTCGGCATGGGGCTGCGGAGCTTCAGCATGAGTCCGGCCTTCGTGCCGTCGATCAAGGAGCTGCTCTCGCATCTCACGCGGGCCAAGGCCGAGCGGATCGTGCAGAAGGCGCTGTCGCTCAAGACCACGGCCGCGGTGAACCGCTACATGGGGCAGCAGATCGCCGAGCTTGCGCCCAAGTTGGGACTGCTCGATTCGGCGTAAGCGCTGCTGGCGTTGCCGACGACTGCTACGGGATCGAGGTCAAGATTTCTTCTGCCCGAGCAGCCGCTCGAGTTCCTCTTCCAGCCGTGGGCCGCGCGTCTGCAGCGCCACGACCTTGCCCGACTGATCGACCAGGAACATAGTCGGCAGCGCCTCGACGCCGAACTTCTCGGCGTTCGGGTCTTCGGGCACGCTCGCGCTCTTGTTGTGCACCACGGTCCAGGGCACGGGGTTCTTCTGGAGGAACGCCTCGACGTCGGCGCGGTCGTCGTCGATGCTCACGGCCACGATCTCGAAGCCGCGGTCGTGGAACTTCTCGTAGGCGGCCTTCATGTTCGGAATCTCGCCGATGCACGGGCCGCACCAGGTGGCCCAAAAGTCGACGAGAACAACCTTGCCCTTGTACTTGCTCCAATCGAGCGGCTGGCCGCTCACGGTCTTGCCGACGATCTCGAGCGGCTGGCCAAAAACGCCCAGCCGCTTTTCGGCGGCGGCCAGCACCGGCTGCAAGCGCGGGCCAAGGAGCGTGTTCGTGCCGAACTGCTGCGCGACGATTTGATAGGCCTCGCGTGCCCGCGGGATGTCTCCCACGGCCTCAATCATGCGGGCGATGTTCAGGGCCAACTCGGCCGATTCCCCCGTCGCGCCTTGCTTGGCGAAGTAATCCTTGAGCCCCGCCAGCACTTCGCCTGCCAGTTCGGGCTGCGAGAGCATGCGGTCGACCTTGGCTTGCAGGGCAAACGAATCGAGCCGGTCGAGCACCCACTGCCCCTGCTCGGCCAGCTCCTTGTTGTCGCTCGACTTGAGTTGCGTGGCGAACTTATCGAGCGCCTCGCGACTGCCGGGTTCGTCGAGCTTGGCGAACTGCGTGATCAGGGCCTTGAGCTTGTAGCCGCTCGCGCGCGCCTTGAGTTCGGCCGGCGCGTCGCTGGCGAGCACCTTGTCGGCGGCGGCCAGCATGCCGGCGAGTTGGGCCGAGTAATCGGCGCGCTGCTCCTCGGCCGTTTTTCCCTCGAGGTCGCGGGCATCGAGCTCGGCGGCGAACTCGAGCAACTGCTCCGGCCCGCCCTCGGGCAAGGGGTATTTGGCGGCGGCCTTAGCGTCTGCCTGCGAGGCCGCCCCCACAGGCGTCCCGCCGCACCCCCAAAAGGTGAGGGCAACGCCACCCAGAGCAACCAGCAAGGCCCAGCCGGGCAGGTTATTTCGAGCCGTCATCGCGCCAGTCCTCCGGGAAAAAGCTGTGCCGCCAAGCCCCAACCGTAGCAGAGCCCCCACCCGGCGGCAACGTCACCAACGGGCCCCGCCCCTTCCGATGCCATGAGACGCCTTCAGGTGACGGTGTACCGCCAGGTAGGGTGTGTCCAGCCATGTAGGGTGTGTCAAGCGAAGCGCAGACGCACCAGGGGCAACACCGCGCTTGAAGAACGGTGCGTCCGCGCTTCGCTTGACGCACCCTACCTCAGCCGTCGCCGCGCGACGCGTGGAAACGCTCGATCAACTCCCAGACCTGGGCCGGCGTGTCGGCGTATTCGATCAGCGACAGGTGCTCGTCCTGGATCACCCCCTCGTCGGCCAGGAACTGAAAGTCGATCACCTGCGACCAGTACTCGCGGCCGAACATGATGATCGGAATATCTTGCAGTCGGCCGACTTGCCGCAGCGTGATGGCGTCGAAGAACTCATCGAGTGTGCCGAAGCCGCCGGGGAACACCACGAGCGCTTTGGCCCGCAGCAGGAAATGCATTTTCCGCATGGCGAAGTAGCGGAATTGGAAGCAGAGGTCAGGCGTAATGTACGGGTTCGGCTGCTGCTCGTGAGGGAGCGTGATGTTGAGGCCCACCGACTTGGCGCCCAGGTCGAAGGCCCCGCGGTTGGCCGCCTCCATGATGCCGGGGCCGCCGCCGGTGACCATCACGTAGCGAGCCGGACCGCCGTCTTGGTTCACCGCCGACACGAGGCGGGCAAACTCCCGCGCGGCGTCGTAATAGTGGCACTTGGCCGCCAGCCGCTCGGCACGGGCCACCGCCCGCATGAGGAGCGGGTCTGCGGGATGCCCGGCGGCCGCTGCCCGCGCGGCTTTCAGCCGGGCCTGGGCGGCCGGCTCGTCGACGACCTGCGTGCTGCCGAAGACCACGATCGTCGAGGCGACCTCGTTCTCCACGAGCGCGAGCTCGGGCTTGAGCAGCTCGAGCAGCATCCGGACCGGCCGCAAGTCGGGGCGCTGCAGGAAGTCGGGGTCGCGCTCGGCCCGGCGATAGCTGGGAGACTGCAGGATGGCCTGGAGGTTGAGCGCGGCGAGTTCGGCTTCGCTGTCCATGGAGAACACTGGAGGGAAACTGACGGTGTGGGGTGATTCCCTGGCCAGAATAGGCAGCCGCTCGGCAAGCCGCGAGGGGGAGGGTTCGCTCGCGGGGGAATTCGCCGTTTTCGAGGGGCGGAGAGGTCGCTATCCTCTGCCGCGACCGCGGGGGAGCGTTGACCGACGCAAATCGCAAGTTCGACCGACATTTACCCCCGGCGACCCGCCGGGGGCTAAGGGATGCCGCTGCGTCGCGGCTCGATAAGGGCTGAACCCGGCCGCCGCTGGCGGTGTCTGGCTGTCATCCCCCGCGACAGCGACTACCAGGGATGGGTAGAATAGAGAAGGCAAAGGAATCGAATCACCTCCATGGCGAAAGCATATCTGGCCTGGGCGGCCGTCTGTTTCTTCTGGGGCACGACGTATCTGGCCAACCACTACGCCGTCCAGGACATGCCGCCGTGCCTGTTGGCCGGCGTGCGGTTCCTCATGGCCGGAACCACCTTCCTCATCTGGCGCTTGTGGTGCGGAGACTCCTTGCCCCACCGCAGCACCTGGCCGGTGCTGGCCATGGGCGGGCTCCTGCTCCTTGGCTTCGCCAACCCGATGACCAACTGGGCCCAGCAGCACGTGCCGACGGGGCTGACCGCGCTGGTGTTCACCACGGCGCCGATTTGGGTGGCCCTTCTCGACGCCGCGACTCCGGGCGGGCAGGGGCTGCGGGCGAGCACCGTCGGCGGGCTCACCCTTGGCTTTTTGGGCGTCGCGCTGATCTTCCGCCGCGATTTGGGAATGCTGGCAAACCCAAACTATATGTGGGGCCTGGCGGTGGTGCTCTTGGCCTCGCTCATCTGGAGCTCGGGGGCGGTGCTGCAAAAGCGGATCTCGCTGCGGAGCTCGCCGCTGGCCACGGCGGCCTGCCAGATGATCTTCGTCGGCTGCGTGCTGACGGCGTTGGGGCTGGCGATCGGCGAATTGCCGCGTTTCCGGCCCGACGCGGTGAGCCTGGCCGGACTTGCCTATCTGACGATTTTCGGCTCGATCATCGGCTACGGCTGCTTCGTCTATGCCCTTTCACGGCTCGATGCAGGCTTCGTGTCGAGCTATGCCTACATCAACCCGCTGGTGGCGATCTTGCTGGGCTGGGCGGTGCTCGGCGAGCGGGTCGACTGGTCGCTGGCGGCGGCCGCCGCGCTGATCGTCTCAGGCGTGGCGCTGATTCAGGCGCCCGCTTGGATCAAGCTGCTGCGCCGCAGGGAGGAGTTGGCGGAGCAGGCCGCGGCTTCCCGGACCGAAGTGGCCGCGCCCACGCCGGTAGCACCCCCTAGGCCAGCCTCCCAGGGAGTTCGTCGCCTGCGGCAGACTGCGCTGTAGAACTCCAGGCCGCCTCAACGGGACGTTCCAGGGAACTCGACTCGCCCAATCCTCGTCTAATCGACATTCGGCGTGTGGATCCAGGCGGAGTGAATCTAATGAAACGAACCATTGTCTTGGCAGCCGCAGTGTTGTTGTCGGCGGCGCTCCCGGCCGTGGCGTTGTACGACGTTTCGCTCCGCGGTGAATGGCCGAAGAATTGGCCCGAGGCGCTCGAGAAACTGCGTGATCAGGCCCGCACGTTGGTAGGGCCCCTCGCGCCCAACCGGCATTTCGCCATCCCCTTCAAGTCGCGCGAGGAGTTCGAGGGGGCCTGGCCCCACTTGCTCGAAGTGAAGACGCCTGGGGCGCCGATCTTTCTCAAACGCGGGAAGAACTTCTTCCTCGACGACGCCAAGGCCGGCGTCGTGGTCCATTGCCCGCCCGCAGGCCAAGCCGACAACCCGGCCACGCCCCCCGCGCCAATTGCTGGCGTAAAGGAGCCGCGGATGCGCTGGCATCTGACCAACTACCTCGAACTGGTCGTGGACGGCGAGATCGTCGACCTGAACCGCATCCCGCTGCCGGCGGATACGCCGATTGTGGATGAGCGGTTCGAGAAAGTTGGTGGGGAAAAGCGATGAAGAGCGGTGGGTCTGCGCTTCGCTTGACCCACCCTACGGCTGCGGCTGCACTGGCTCCGGCAGCGCCGCTCTGCCTTCGAGGAGATCGTGCCGCTGGCTTTGGCGGCGGGTGATCGTCCACACGAGCCGCACGGCCAGAAGGGCCGCCAGGATGGTCGGTACGGCCGAAATCATGACCGCCCACGCGTAGAATTGATAGACGTCGGGCGAGGCATCCGGCTTCTCGGCGTGTTCGGCCGCCGCCATCTCCGCGCGGCTCGAAATGTTCATGATCAGGAACGAGCCCCACCACCAGCCCACGGCGGCAGGGGTTCCGCGGCGCGCTTTGGAGTGCAAGAACGTGGGCGACTCGCTCAGCAGGCCGGGATCGCTGCCGTACCACGTTTCGCGCATCACCTGGGCGGGCCGCACGAGGTTGAGGATCGGCACCATGAAGCCGAACACCGCCCAGCGCGATTTGTATTCGAGCTCCTCGTTGCCGAGCGCCCGCAAATTCTTGTGGGCACGATAGAACCACATCCAGAAGGCGATGACCGATCCCAAGTAGGCTAGCGCGATGCCGAGATTCACCCAAGAATAGGTCGCTTCGTACAGCCACAGGACCTCGCCTGGAATCTCCGCGCGGCCGGCCCGAGCCTCAACGGCCCACAAGGTCATGCCCCCTTCGATGAAGTAGTACAAATGGAGCACGCCGACGGCAGCCAAGCAGAAGCTGGCAAACCCTGCCCTCGTCGTCAGCGGGCGGTAAGGCGCGGCGGGGGCTAGACGTGGGTCGGGCATGGTCGGCCCCTCCGATGCTCGGTCAATCGACTCGCGGCTGTTTTTAGAGAGGGCGCCCGCGGAAGTCAATCAGGCGCTGCCTGAACGGCTCGGCGCAGTCTTGCCGTTGGCGGCGAATTCCAACGGGGTGGCAGCAAACTCGATCTTCACCGCTTCGCCCGCGGCCGACGCCAAGAGCGCCGCCGCCAGGTTTGACTGGCTGGCCGCGCGCAGCCCGACGTACGACGTCGTGAGCCGCGGATTGACTTCGATCACGTAGTCGTCGCCACCGTCTGGATCGTCGCCGAGCACCAGATCGATACCGACATAACCGAGCGCGACCGGCAGCGCCGCCAAGGCTCGCCGTCCCAATCCAACGGCGCGGTCGGCAAGTTCCGGCGCCAGCGGCAGACTGCCGCCGAAATAGCTGAATCGGCCGTCGGTTGAAAGCCGTTGTTCACAGGGCACAAGCGGGCAAACCACGCCCGGCCCGCACAGAAACGCGACGCTCGCAGGCAAGCCCGGGCAAAACTGTTCGAGCCGCCCAAGCACCGCCAAACTTGCCTCGCATTGCTCGCTCCCCGCTCCCCGCTCCCCGCTCGCCACGAACCTCACGCCGGTCGAGCCTGCCCCATCGATCGGCTTCCAAACCGCGGGGTAGGGAAAGTCCCGCGGAAGCAGCTCGCGCGGCGCCAATCGCACCCCCCGTGGCGCCGGCACGCCGGCGGCCCGCAGGGCTTCGGCCGTCGCGTGCTTGTCGCTCGCCAGGGCGACGAACTCCGGGCTGGGCCCGAGTAGGCGTCCGCCCGCGTCGAGCACCGCCTGGCAGCGCTCGAGCAGATGCCCCTCGAGCTCCGGGGCAATGACGACGGTCCAATCGGCCTCGGCGGACAGAGCGCGGAACGCCGCATGGTGCTCGTCGTGCGAGGCGACGACGCGCTCTTCGCCCGGGAGGGCAAGCGACAACCGCGCATCCCGAAGCCAACTCACGCGCACGCCCGGCACGACCGCGAAGTCTGCGACGAGCGCGCTCGACATCGCCGCCCCCTCAGCGGCGAGCTTGTCCAGCGTCGAAGCGTCGGCCGCGTCGAGCAGCCCGCCGCCGGTGACGAACTCGTAGACGAAAACGTTCGTCATCGGCGGCGGACGTTCTATGAAAGGCAGCAGCCCAAGTGCGGGCCGGGTGGCTGGGGTCGAGCGAAGCGAGCCCCCAGCGCCCCTTTACCGACTCGCCGACTTAGGCGCAGACACAAAACGGTGCAACCATCCCTGCGGATGCGTCATGAAGTAGACCTCACCATTCTCATCCTCGCCGAAGCTCGCGATGGGCATCGCTACGCCCAGCGGACGGTTGGCCACCACCTGCTTCTTGTCAAAGTCGTACTTGAGGGCCCACACCTGACCTCCCACGTAGTCGGCGTAGAGATACCAGCCGTCGAGCTCGGGCACGAGCTTGCCGCGGTAGACGTGGCCGCCGGTGATCGACTTGCCGACGTCGTGGTGATACTCGAAGATCGGCTCCACGAACTTCGGATCGGGGCCCGAGCCGTTCTCGCCGAAGGGGTGCTTGCTTTCGCGCGGATTCCAACCGTAGTTGGCCCCCTTCTCGAGCAAGTCGATTTCTTCCCAGATGTTCTGCCCCACGTCTGCGACCCAGCCCTGGCCGGTCTTCTTGTCGAAGCTCATCCGCCACACGTTCCGCAAACCGGTGGCGTAAATCTCCGGCTTGGCGCCCGCTTGGCCGACGAACGGGTTGTCCTTGGGAATGGCGTAGTTCTTGCCGCCTTCCTTGTGGTCGACGTCGATCCGCAGGATCTTGCCGAGCAGTGTGCCGGGGTTCTGGCCGTTGCCGTGCGGGTCGTTGGCGGCGCCGCCGTCTCCCAAGCCCACATACAGGTAGCCGTCGGGGCCGAACACGATCGTGCCGCCGTTGTGGTTCCAGTAGGGCTGCGGAATCCGCAGCAATTCGACTTCGCTCTTCGGATCGACCTCGGTCTTCTCCTTGTTGGCCGTGAACCGCGAAATGACCGAGGTATGCGGCGAATCGGAGGTCGTGTAGTAGACGAAGAGTTGGCCGTTCTCCTTGAACTTCGGATGGAACGCCAAGCCCAAGAAGCCCTCTTCGTTCTCCGAGTCCTTGTAGGTGACCTTGCTCTCCATGTCGAGGAAGACCTTGAGATCGTCCTCGGTGATGTCCTGCTTGTTCGGGAACGAATAGATCGTCCCCTTCTGCGTGGCCACGAACACGCGGCCCGAGCCGTCGCCCGCATGCGTGAGCACGATCGGCCGGTCGAAGAACACGTTGGGGAAAGCCCGCTCGCTCGTCACCGACTTGAAGGGCGTTTCATCGAGCTGTGCCGCCGAAGAACCGGCGAGCGCGATCCGCGTCACCGTGCCGGCCTTCATGTCGGGCACAACCACGTACTTGGCGTCGGACGTCAGGCACAGGTCGGCCGCAGATTGAAACTTGCCCAGCGATTCCGGTCCCCGCGTCTCGCGCGGCAGCACCCAGGTGTCGCCGGTGCTCCACTGGCTGAGGTAGATCTTGCCGTCGGGGCCCACGGCCAGGCCGTCGCCGCCGGGGAAGCCGTCGATGAGCTTGACGAACTTGCCGTCGACGAGCCGGTGCAGGTTGCCCGAGCCGAAGTCGAGCACGAGCAGGTTGCCGTCGTTGTCGAAGGTCAGGCCATTAGGGCCTTTGACCGCCGGCGACGTCTGATCGGCTACGAGCGTCACCTTGCCTTCGGGCGAAATGCTGTAGATCGCGCCGGCGTTGGAATCAGTAACGAATAGCGTGCCCTGGGCGTCGGCCACGATGTCGTTTAAGAACTTGGGTTCGCTAGGAAAGGCCTTGGCGTCTGCCAGCACCGACACTTTGCCCTGACCGTCGATCTTCAGGACTTTGGTCTTATCGGTGACGAACAGGTTCTCGCCGACAAAGATGATGCCCTTGGGGTCGTTGAGCCCCTTGGCGAAGTCGCGCGGGGCGGCCTTGCCTTCGAGGTCCACGATCACGATGCGGCCGTCGCCGTCCTTGTCGAACTCGCCGATCACGCTGACGTAGACGTCCCCTTGCGGGCCGATCGCCGCCGACTCCGGGTTGACCAGCCCCTTGGCCAGCAGCTTGTGTTCGGGTTCGGCTTGGGCCGCGGCGGTCAGCGCGAGAGAGAGGCCAAGGGCGCTCGCGGCTGCCCGAAACGACGACGGAACGCTCATGGACAACTCCAGCGGGGTGCGAAATGGGGCGGGACTTCGCGGCGCGTGCTGCTTGCGAAGCTAGGCAAAGTTGCCCAGGCATGATACCCAGGCCCCAGGGGCTTGCCAACCAGCGGAGGAACCCGGGAGTTCGGCCGCCGCTCAATTCTCCGAGGCGTCCTCGGGCCCGCCGGCGATGTTGAGCACGTCGCGGTAGAAGCGCCGCCCCGCCAGGCGCACGCAGCGCTGCCAGAGCCCTTCGTGGTCGCCAAACACGAGGTCGGTGGTGGCCGGCACCAGGTGCCACATGCCTCGGGCGATTTCCCCTTCGAGCTGTCCGGCGGCCCAACCGGCGTGTCCGACGAAGAGCCGGAACGGCTGCTCGGGCGCTTGCACCAGGCGCTCCAGGTTGTCTTTGGTGGCGGCCACGTAGACGCCGCAGGGCACTTCGAGTTCGGCCAAGGGCTCCTGGCAATGCACGGCGAGCAGTGGGCCGGAAACCGGGCCTCCCAAGTTCACCGGGAAGTCGACCTCGCAGGGGGCTTCGCTGACCTGCTTCCACAGACTGCGCACGGTCTGTTCCACCGGGCGATTCAGCACGACGCCGAGGGCGCCCTGCTCGTTGTGCTGCAGCATCAGGACCACGGTCTGCGAGAACGTGGGCTCCGACAATTGGCCCGCCGCGACCAGCAATTGACCCTGCAACGAATGCATGTTCCGTGGTCCCGAACAAATGACAGGCAGTTGCCAAAACGGCAGTTTGCCTTACAGATCACCTAAGTTGCAAGGACCGTGCCGAAGCGGCAACAGCGACACAAGCGCGTGGGCGTGTGCGGCGGCCGGCAAACCTGGCCGCCCTCTGCTGCAGGAGCGAGAGGGCGAGCCAGGGGAGGGAGCGCCCGTTCATTTCCCGTCGCCGGCTTCGTAGAGCGGGGCGTGGGCATCTCGCAGCTTGGGCTCCTCGAACTTGAGCAACTCTCGGTCGTAGGTCATTAGGCCATTGACCTCGATCTCCACGTCGGTCGTCTGGGTGTAGACTGCCGCGGCCAGGCCCTGCTCCACCAGCGGAACGAGCTTCCCGATCAGTTCCAGGTAGGCCGCCTGCAGTTCTGGCTGAGATTTGTAGGAGCGGTAGCCCCAGTTCTTCTCGTCCTGCCAGGTGTGCTTCGGCACGGGCAGGCCGAGGCCGCCGTATTCGCCGAGCACGGCCGCCCGCGTTTCGGAGTTGGGCGGTGCGCCGGGGCCGGGATAGACGTGGATGTCGTGGGCGTCGCCGGTGCCTCGGTCGGACCAACCGCTCGCGCTAATCACCAACCGTGAGGGATCGTAGTCTTTGATCCAGTCGGTCACGCGGGCAGTGTCGAACTGGCCCCAGCCCTCGTTGAAGGGGACCCAGAGTACGATCGAGGGGTGGTTGTAGTGCGTGTCGATCAGGGCCTTGAGCTCGACATCGTACTGCTTGGAGGACTCCGCGGTCCGCGTGATGTCGGCTTCCTCCGGCTTGATGTAGCGGTCGCCGCTGGGCATGTCCTGCCAGACAAGCAAGCCCAGCTTGTCGCACCAGTAGTACCAGCGGGCCGGCTCCACCTTCACATGCTTGCGGGCCATGTTGTAGCCCAGCTTCTTGGTCATCTCGATGTCGTACTTGAGGGCTTCGTCCGTGGGCGGGGTATAGAGCCCATCGGGCCAGAAGCCTTGGTCAAGCGGGCCGAACTGAAACACGGGCGCCCCGTTCAGGCCCAGCCGCAACACGCCCTTCGCATCCCGCACCAGCGAGCTCTTGCGCATGCCGAAATAGCTGGCGGCCGTATCGACCGCCTTGTCTCCCTGCCGGAGCGTGGCCTTCAGGTCGTAGAGGTGCGGCGAATCAGGGGTCCAAAGCTTGGCATCGGGAATGGCGAGCGCAATCGCTTCGCCGGCCTTGCCCTTGGCGGTGGCCACCGTTTTGCCCCCGTGGGTGGCGGTCAGCTCGACGACCGCGTCGTTGCCAGCTCCGGCGACATTCGCCTGCACGACGACGCGAGCGCCATCGACGTCGGGAGTGATCTTCAGGCCTTCGAGATGCGCCTGGGGCACCGGCTCGAGCCACACCGTTTGCCAGATGCCGGTGGTCGGGGTGTACCAAATGGACTCAGGCTTGCGCACCTGCTTGCCGCGGGGCTGCGTGCCGGCGTCGCTGGGGTCGAAGACGGCCACGACGATCTCTTGCGGCCCCTTCGGCTTCAGGGCCGAAGTGATGTCGAAGGAGAACGGATCGTAGCCGCCGCGATGCGTGCCGACCGAGCGGCCGTTCACAAAGACTTCGGTCTCCCAATCGACGGCGCCGAAATGGAGCAACAGCTTTTGGTCTTTCCAATCAGCCGGCACTTCGAACGTGCGGCGATACCAGAGGCGGTTCTGCTCGCCGACGAGCTTCTTCACGCCGGAGAGAGACGACTCGATCGGAAACGGCACCAAGATTTGCCCGGCGAACTCCTGCGGGCGCCCTTCGCCGCGCGGCACGATGGCGTAGTCCCACAGGCCGTTGAGGTTCTGCCAGGCCTCGCGAACGAACTGCGGCCGCGGGTATTCGGGATGCACCTTGTCGGGCGACACGTCGGCCGCCCAGCGCGTTTGCAACGGCCCCGGCACGGGCTTCCACTCGGCCGCCGAAAGGGCTGCCGACCACAAGGCACATCCAACGAGCGCCGCCAAGGGCGACAACAGTTTCGACTTCACGGCGCGAGATCCTCGGGAGCGGAGTGGGGGACTGGGGGCAGGGCCATTTTGTGCGACGCCGGGCCCGAGGGGAACCAGGGCGGGCCAACTTTCCCGGCCGGCGCCGCCGCTCACCCGCGGAATTGGGCCGCCGAACTGGCATTGACCGCCGTGGGGGTTCTCCTAGAATCCCCGCCGACTTTTCAGAGGATCTAGCGGTCGTAGCGGGGGGTCCGCCCGCGCAAAGTTTTCGGTTTGGTTGGGGTCTGCCGAGAATAACGGCCGACATATGCACTACGGGCAGGTGGCCGCCCCCGCGCGGCTGCTGGCACACACTCAATACTTGGTCCTTAGGGAAAGAGGACGTCGGACGCGCCCCACAAGGATGTGCCTTCTGGGCCGGCCGCCTTCTCCCCGCCTGATGCGAAGGGCTCAATACGCCATGCGAGCTAGCATTTTTCGGTCCGCACTGTTCGCCGGCCTCCTGGCCAGCCTGACGGGTTGCCAGTCTGGGATGTCGAAGTGGAGCTTGTGGAACTTCGGCGGCGACAAGGCCAAGATCTCGAATACGGCCAGCACCGCCGCTCCCACGCTCCCCTCGGCCACGGCCACCCCCGCCCCGACGACGGGCGGCGGCGCCACCGCGCACACGGCGTCGACCGCCGCCCCGAACGCGACGGGCGCCTACGGCGCTACGCCCGCCAGCTACACGGGTTCCGCCTATCCCACGGCCACGCCTGCCGGCTACACCGCCGGAGGCGCGGGCTACTCGACGGGCAGCGCCTATGGCATGACCGCCGCGAACGGCGCAACGGCCGGCTCGGCCAACGGTCCGGCAAACCACTACGGCGCCGCCGGCGCCAATCTGGCCGGCAGCACGGCCTCGTACCCCAGCGCGACCACTTCGTATCCGAGCGCGACGACCACCGCCGCGGCTGCGCCGGCCGCCGGCATGGCGCAGCAGGGCGCCTACTCGAGCGAGTACCCGGGCGCGAGCTCGTCGAACAGCTATAGCGGCCAGTACGCCGGAACCCCGGCCACCTCGACCGCGCCGACCTCTTATTCGCCTGGCGCCACGAGCTGGAGCGGAACGGAGTCGAATCCGGGCGAGATGCGAACCGCCGATGCCCGCGGCAGCTTCTCGTCGAGCGCAGCGCCGAGCACGGCTTCGCTGACGCCGGCTTACGGTTCGACCAATAGCTACGGCGCGAGCAATAGCTACGGCGCGGCCCCGGCTGCGGCCGACACCGCCTCGAGCACCGCCTATCCGGGCACGGGTTCGGCCGGCGGCTATTCGGCTTCCACCGCCCCCGGCACGGGCAACTACGCCGACGGCAGCACGATGGGGCAGAGCAGCTATCCGGCCGGCGCCGGCGGCGAGTACTCGCCGGGCAACACCGGCTACACTCCTCCGGGGGTGAGCCCCTACCAGTCGCCGGCAGCCACGCAGAGCGCGGCCCCCTCGACCGGCCGCAACGCGGCGCCCTATCGCCCCGGCAGCACCACCGATTATCCGAAGGCCACCAATCCCACGCGGGTGAGCTCGGCCAGCCCGGCCGCCGCTCAGCCGGGAGTTGTGCCGGCGGCCTACGAGTTGAATGGCGCCGCCAGCACTTCGACCGCCCAGCCCGCCTCGGTGTACCCGAGCTCGTCGACCGGGGCTTATGGCTCGGCCGCGGCGCCGAGCAGCAGCTATGGGGCGAGCGCGGCCGCCCCGTCGGCCTCGAGCTATCCGAGCGCGAGCAGCGGCTACGCCCCGCAGAACGCCAGCCCGATGCCGAACACGTCGTCGTGGCAGTAAGGAGTTAGCTGGCTGTCGGCCGGCGAAAGCAACGAAATACTGGGCCGCGGCTGGAGTTCCAGCCGCGGCCTTTCGTTGGTCAAAGGACGGCGGCGGATTAAGGCTTCCGCTTCGCCCCCGCTCGCGAAACAATGGGGCCCTTGCCCGCCGTCCCAACGAGCAGACGCACCGCAGCCGCCCATGCCCTCGAACTCCGCCCAACTCGAACAGCTCCGCTGGCAGAAGTTTCCCGTCCTCGACGATGGGTTCGTCTGCCTGGTCGACGTGATGGGGGACGATCAGTCGGTGGTGCAGGCAGCCCGCGTCAGCTACGGCGAGGGGACGCGCAAGGTGTCGGACGATCGCGGGCTGATTCGCTATCTGATGCGGCACCGGCACAGTACGCCCTTCGAAATGGCCGAGCTCAAGCTGCTGGTCCGCGTGCCGATGGATTGCTGGCGGCAGTGGATTCGCCACCGCACAGCGAACGTGAACGAATACAGCACCCGCTATTCGCTGGCGATCGACGCTGCGCAAACAACTCCGCCCAACGCCTGGCGCAGCCAGGCAGCCACCAACCGGCAGGGGAGCGGCGACTGGCTGCCAGCCGAACTCGGCGCCGAACTCTCGGCCGCCGAAGCAGAATTCCAAGACCAGGCCCGGCGGCTCTATCAGCAGCGGATCGAGCGCGGCGTGGCCCGCGAGCAAGCCCGCAAGGATCTGCCGCTCGCCACGTACACCGAGGCCTACTGGAAGGTCGACCTCCACAACCTGCTGCACTTCCTGGCGCTGCGGATGGACTCGCACGCCCAGCTCGAGATCCGGCAATACGCCACGACGATCGGCCAGCAAATCGTGCAGCCGCTGTTCCCGCTTGTTTGGGAGGCGTTTGTCGACTACCGGCTGGAAGCCCTGCATCTCACGCGGCTCGAGATCGGCGTCATCAATCGCCTGGCTGCTGCGCTCGCCGCCGCGGGGCAGGGGCAGGCCGGGGAGGCCGAGTTTCTGGCCGCTCAAGACCCGAGTTGGCAGGAGTTGGCGCGCTGCCGCGAGCGCGATGAATGCCGCGAAAAGCTCGTGCGGCTGGGGCTGCTGATGGTCGACGCGCCGGCGACGTAGCTCAGCACGAAGCCTGGCAGACTACTGGGCCGCCCGCGCCAGCGTGGGCTGCGGAGCGCGGGGGACCGTAATCGCCGGTTGGGCGGCGCGCCGCCAAAGCTGCGTAAGGCCGCGTTCGCCACTCAGAGGCTCCCCCTCGGACAATCGCACCGGCAACTCGCGGTGCGTGTGAACCACGGTCCGGGCCTCTTCGAGCGACGCGGAAAGCGGTTTGCGGCCCACTTCGCGATAGTAGCTCGCGAGAACCACTTCTGGCTCGTTCGCGGTCGCGCTGCCCGGCACGGCGGCGGCCGCAGCGGTGGTCATCGTCACCGCTTGCTTCACCGCCTCGCTTCCCGGCGGCAGATCCTTGGGCATTTCGGGCCGCGTTTGCTCTGCCGGCCCGCCCGGCTGCACCTTGCATGATAGGCAAACCTGCAAGGCGCGGTAGGCTTCGGCGCGGACCATCAGGCAATTTTCCGAGGGGTTGCCGTCTTTATCGCTGGCGGTCACCGAAATCGTCAGGGCCTCGATCGTGGCCTGACTGCAACAGCAGCCGTTGGCCAGCGAGTGAGCGGCCTCCCAACGTACGCAGGGACTGCGATCGCAGCGGAGGGCGCTAAGCAGGGCCTTTTGGGCCTCAGGGTAATAGTGGCAATCCACGGTGCCCAGGAAGCGAATCATCGCCCGCCGGGCCTTCATGGCAGCCTGGTCCTTTTTGATCGCGGCGGCAGCCGTGGGGGGCGCGCAGGCATCGCAGGGGTTGCAAATCACTCCGCCGGTCAGGCAGGAAATGGGGGCCATCGCGCCTGAAAGCATCTTGCCCAGCGGCGAGTTGCAGCACTTGGCCTTGATCGCAGCGTCGAGCGCGATCAGCGAGCCCAGGCAGCCGCCAATGGCCCCCGGCGCCGCAGGCGCTGCCGGCACGACGACCTGCGCCGTAGCCGCTCGGGGCGCGAGCGAAGATCCGAAAATGGCGCATGCCAGCAAGAACCGCGATGCCCGCATCGATCTTCTCCCCGCGGCGCCAGAGCGCCGGTTCCTAAGAGCGACCTGAATCAGCCCCAACGCGGCCGGCCCTGCCCTGGCGCGCGCCGTTCCCCTCATGCGAAAAGCGGCCAGACGGTATCGCAACGCCAGCGCCCAGTCAATGCGGGTATGCAGCCTTGGCCCGTACTTCCTGCGCTGGCAATTCTCATCGGCTAGAATCACTCGCGAGCGGGCAGTTTGGAGGCCCAGGGAAATTCGAGGTGTACCCGTGCTACGCGCTTCCACTCTCGCCGCGATCCTGACCTGCACGCTATCCGCGGGGACAACGGGCGCTGAGCCCTCGTGGCTGACTACCGGGGAATTCCGCTGCCAAGCCAGTCGCCCGCTCGTGTCGCCGGCGGCGCGCCCCGCCGACCCCTGCCACGCCATCAAGGACCCGACCGTGGTGTTCCACGACGGCCGCTGGCGCCTGTTCTGCACCATTCGCAGCGCGCGCCGCACGCATCAGATCGAATATCTGTCGTTCACCGACTGGGAGCAGGCCGACCAGGCAGACCGCCACGTGCTTGCGATCGAGCCAGGCTACTTTTGCGCTCCGCAGGTCTTCTACTTCCGCCCTCACCGCAAGTGGTACCTGATTTTTCAGACCTCCGACGAGTCACGGCAGCCTTCGCTTCAGCCGGCCTATAGCACGAGCGACAACCTGGAAGATCCTCAGGCTTGGACGAAGCCCGCGCTTCTGTTCGCAGAGCCGCCCGTGATCAAAGCCTGGATCGACTTCTGGGTGATCTGTGATTCCGAGCAGGCCCATTTGTTCTTCACCTCACTCGATGGACGCATGTGGCGCTCGGCCACGCCGCTGGACAAGTTCCCTCACGGTTGGTCGACCCCCGAGGTGGCCCTCGAGGCCGACCTTTTCGAGGCGAGCCACACGTACCGCTTAACCGGCGTCGACCGCTTCCTCACGGTCATCGAGGCGCAGGCTGAGGGCCGCCGGTACTATAAGGCCTATCTC
Source organism: Pirellulales bacterium (assembly GCA_046349955.1). Taxonomy (GTDB): domain Bacteria; phylum Planctomycetota; class Planctomycetia; order Pirellulales; family JBGAPH01; genus JBGAPH01. Next base: position 169,817 of record JAXMBI010000004.1, read on the forward strand.
GCCGATCGCTTGGCAGGCCCTTGGCGGCCGCTCGCCGACTCGGTGGAGCGCCCGTTCGCCGGGCGGGCCAACGTCGGTTTCAAGGGACCTGCGTGGACCGACTCCATCAGCCACGGCGAATTGTTGCGCGCGGCGAACGACGAGACGCTGCCGGTCGATCCAAAGAATCTGCGCTTCCTCTTCCAGGGCGTGAGCGACCAGGAAAGGGCCGGCAAGGATTATGGGCAGATTCCTTGGCGGCTCGGGCTGCTCGAGCCGACTGTTACAGCCGAATGATTCCGCGCTGTACGCCGATCGTTACTGCGCGGGTGCTTCGTGGGTTATTGGTCACAGGGGCCTGGCGTTTTCCAAACGGATTCGGTCCAGCGGCTCTTGAAAACGGTTCGCAGACGAAACGTTCGCTGTGCAAATGGAAAAAAAAACAGCCGCACGCGATGGAAACGATCGCTCAGACCACGTTATGCTGGCTGGCAATGCTGGCCTTAGGCGCGTTGCCCCTTTGGGCAGATGGCGTGCAATAGCTTATTCTCAGCAGACAATAGGAGAGCAGCTTTCGAGGGCTCTGAAATGACGTCTAAGGAGTCGCCGCCACGTATGCAGGGCGCGCGTGTCACGCACGCTCGCGCAGCCTCGCGCGGCCTGACGCTCGTCGAATTGATGGTCGTAGTTGCCGTCATCGGCATCCTCGTCGCCCTGCTCCTGCCAGCCGTTTTGGCGGCCCGCGAAGCGGCCCGAAAGATCCAGTGCCGCAACAACCTCAAGCAGATCGGGCTGGCGCTGCACAACTACGCCAACCAACATCGAGAACATCTGCCGGCGTGGACGCCCGCCGCCTTCGACGAGGCGGGTAAGAGATACAGCGGTTCGACTAGGAACACGCTGTGGAATCAGTTTTCGTGGCGGGCCACCTTGTTGCCGTTCCACGAAGAGCAAGCCTTGTATGGCCACATTGACTTTCGGAAGCCGCCGACGACCCCAGCGAATCAGCCCGTGCTGGCTCATGTTTTGACAATCTACCAGTGTCCTTCGACTGAAGGTTATCCACGGAAAATTGGGGGGTTCGGGTTGGGGCGTCCGCCGAAGCCCACTGCTGCCGCTCTCGACTACGCGGGATACCTAGGCGAAGACAATGGTGTTCTCGGCGGACAGCCCGGCCTGTGGTCATCGGTCTCCCTCGAGTCCAACGCGGGCCTCGACATTGGAGGGGCCGACCGGTATCGCGAGATTTTCGCTCCGCCACGACTGGCGAACATCGAGGACGGCCTGTCGAACACGCTCATGGTTCTCGAGCAGGCCAAAAAGCCTGAGAACATTCTCGAAGGGAAGGTCTTGGAGCAGGTGCCTGACGAAGGGGCTTGGCTAACTAGCGAACGAGGGCAGTTCGATCCTTGGAACGGAATGAACAACTGGAACTTTAATCGGCTTTACTCCGAACACCCAGGACTGGCCTTTATTCTCATGTGCGATGGTGCGGTGCGGACGGTCCGCGAGGGTACTTCGCCGCAGGTGTTGTCGGCCATTCAGTCTCGCGCCGGCGGCGAAGTTGTCGATGTCAGCGGGCTTCAATAGATAGTGCGGCTAGCGGTCCCAAGCGTCTTCGTCGCGTGGGATGCGTCGGTCCTTGGGTCGCGAGTTCTCGCGGAGGTCAGGCAATGGTCCGGCGCGCATTTACCTTGGTCGAGGTGCTTGTCGCGATCTTCATTATCATGATCCTGATCGCGCTGTTGTTGCCGGCCGTCCAGAGCGCCCGCGAAGCCGCACGGAAGGTCCAGTGCCGCAACAACCTCAAGCAAATCGGCTTGGCGCTGCACAACTACGCCAATCAGCATCGCGAGCATTTGCCGGCGTGGATTCCGGCTGCTTTCGACGCCGCTGGCAAGCGGTATTACGGATTCGGTGGCAATTCGCTCACGTGGCAGCAATTCTCCTGGCGGAGCACGCTCTTGCCATGTCACGAGCAGCAGGCCCTCTACGATCGGCTCACCATTTCACGCGCACCGACGGACTCGGGGAATCAGCCGATTCTGGCACAAATCCTGCCCGTCTACCAATGCCCTTCGACCGAAGGCTATCCCCGCGCGATTATCGGATTTGGCGGCGGCCGGTTGCCGCGGCCGAGTGCCGCTGCTTGTGACTATTCCGGGAGCTTTGGAGGTCAAGGAGGGCAATTCGGCGGCGCTCCAGGTGTCTGGTCTGCCGCGAACCCGGAATCGAACTGGAATTCTGATGTGCCGGATGACTCCAGGTTCCGGGACTTGGTCGCTCCTCCTCGCCTAAGCGGAATTGAGGACGGACTGTCGAACACCCTGATGGTCTTCGAGCAGGCAGCCAAGCCCAACTTCATTTTTGACGATGATGTGCAAGATCTAACTCCTCGTCAGCACGGCGGATGGCTCACAGGCGAGATCGGCATCTTGGACTGTTGGAACGGTATCAATCGGTGGAACTACTCGCAGTTCTATTCAGACCACTCGGGACTGGCACACATTCTTATGTGCGACGGGGCGGTGGGCGTTGTAAGGGATGGCGTTTCCTCTCAAGTTCTCCTGGCCCTCATCACACGGGCTGGCGGCGAGGCCGTAGACGTGGGCACGCTGCGGTAGTGCAACTACAGCCTGGAAGGTAACCGCGAACGACATCGACCGCTCGGCTTGACGCTCGTCGAGCTGCTGGTCGATGGGGTTCGTCGTTCAAAGGGCTTGCGGTGTAGACTTGCTCGCGCCGGCCTCTACAGCCGAATGATCCCCCGCTGCACACCGATCGTCACGGCGTGCGTGCGGTCGGTGGCGCCGAGCTTCGAGAGGATGTTCTGCACGTGCATCTTCACGGTGCCGGCCGCGGCCCCCAGCTCTTGGCCGATCTCTTTGTTCCCCATGCCCTGGGCTACGCGCTGCAGCACTTCGACCTCGCGCGGTGTGAGCGCGACCTTGGGAGGGCCGTCGAAGCGCTCGTGCACTTCGGCCGGCATCAGCTTCTGCCCGGCGTTGACCATACGGATGGCGTGCAGCACCTCGGTATGCACCATCTCCTTGAGCAGGTAACCCCGCACGCCGGCCTCGAGGGCTCGGAAGATGTCTTGGTCGCCGTCGTAGCTCGTGAGCGCGATGATCCGAGCCTGTGGATATTCCTGGCGGATCTGCCGCGTGGCGTCGATGCCGTCGAGCTCGGGCATCCGCAGATCCATGAGCGTGACGTCGGGCTGCAGCTGGCGATAAAGGTCGACCGCCGCGCGGCCATCGCCGGCCTCGGCCACGAGTTCCATGTCGGACTCGTTCTCCAAAATCCGCGCGATCCCCTTCCGCACGAGCGGGTGATCGTCGACGCAGAGAATGCGGATCTTGGAGGGCATGGGCAGGCTCAAACCTCGAGCGAGTGGTCAGCCGCGGGCTGCGTGACTTCGCCACGACGAGTGATGGGCACGCGCAGCGTCACCCGCGTGCCGCGGCCGGGCGGAGAGTCGAGCTGCAGATCCGCGCCAATCTGCGCCGCCCGCTCGCGCATGCCCAAGAGCCCGTAGTGGTCGCCGCCGGCCGAATCGCCGTTGCTGCCTGCCCCTCCCACTCCATCGTCCGCCACGATGAGCCGGAGTTCTTCCGCGGCATAGGCGAGCGTCACTTCAATCAGCGATGCGTGCGCATGTTTGACGGCGTTGGAAATCGCCTCCTGGGCGATCCGCAGCACCTGATAGTCGGTCTGGGCCGGCAAGGGAGAGCGGCCGGCTGCGAGATCGAGCTTCAGCCCCCCGTCGCCCGTCTCCACGAGCTGCCGCGCCGATTGCTCGATCGCGGCGCTCAAGCTCGCCTCACCCGCCGCGCTGTTGCGCAAGCCGGCGATCGTTCGCCGCGCCTCGCGCAGGCAGGTTCCGGCGTCGCCGATCACTTCATGCAGATCGTCGCGCACCTCTCCGCCGGGGAGCCGGGCCACGATCGCTTGCAGTTGCATCGTTACGCCCGAAAATCCCTGCATGAGCGTATCGTGTAACTCGCGGGCAATGCGGGCCCGCTCGGTGAGAATCGCCTGCCAGCGGGCCTTGATCCAGCGGACGCGCCAGCGGTAGAGGCCCCAGGCCACGCCAGCCGCAACGGCCAAGCACGCCGGCGCGAACCACCTCGTTTGCGAGAGGAGCGGCCGAATGCGGAAGCTCACCGGCACGGGCAGCTCGCTCACTTTGCCGTCGACGTTGTGGGCGGCCACGCGAAAGCGATACGGCCCCGGCGGCAGGTTGGTGTACACCGCCTCGCGCTGCGTGCCGGCGTCGATCCAGTCGTCGTCGAAGCCCTCGAGCCGAACCTTGAACGTGATCCGCTGCGCCGAGCGGTAGCTGAGGGCCGAATAGCGGAACACGACCTTGTTCGCGCCGCGCGGCAAGTCCGCGAGCTCCTCGGGGCGCCGGCTGACGCCCGAGACGAGGATGTCTTCCACCACGACCGGCGCGGGGGGCAACGGGCGGATGAAATCGTTGGGGGCGATCACGATCAGGCCGTGGATCGTGGAGAACCAAATGCGGCCATCCCGCATTTGCCACACCGCCGGCTGCACATCGGACTGGCACTCGATCGTCCGTTGATTGTCGACCGGGCTGAAGGGCATCGACTGCACGCGTTCCAATCGCCCATCGGCAAACGCCAACAGATCGGCGCGGCTGACCGAGAAGATCCCCTTGCTGCAGGCGAACCAGAGCCGGCCGGTGTCGTCGAGGGCGAGACCGAACAATTCGTCGTCGTAGAGCCCGTCGGCGAGGTTGAACTGCGTCACTTTGCCGTTTGCCACGAGGGCGAGCCCCGACGAACGCATGGCTAGCCACAGGTGGTCGCCGTCGGCCAACATCGCACTCACGGGGGATTTGGCGCGGAAGCCGGTAGCCGCCTCAACCAGTTTGCCGTCGCGCAGCACATAGGGCCCGCCGGGCGTGGCCGTCGACACGAGCAACTCGCCGTTCCATTCACCCAGGGCCACGATGGGTTCTTGACCACGCGGGTCAGCCGCATCCACGGGCGCGAACCGGTCGCCGCGGAGGACCGCGAGGCCGCGAGCGGTTCCGGCAAAGAGCTCGCCCGCAGCGCTTCGTCGGAGGCACCACACTTGGTCCGCTGGCAGTCCTTGCTCGGTGGTGAAAGCCGCCGTCACCTTTCCTTGTTCCAGGCGATTGAGACCGCGATCTGTGCCTACCCACAATGTGCCTGCATCGCCCGCGGCGAGCGACACGATGTCGTCGCTCAGCAGGCCCTGGCTGTGGGCGAAGACCTGGAACTTCGCGCCGTCGTAGCGGGCCAAGCCTGCGCCGCGCGTGCCGACCCAGATCAGGCCTTGGTCGTCCTGCACCACGGGTCCGGCGTCGTCGCTTGGTAACCCCTCGCGGGTTGTAAAGGGAATCGTGCGGCGGTCGGCGAATTGGTTGAGGCCGTGCTTGGTGCCGACCCACAGGCTCCCCTCATGATCTTCGAGCATCGCATAGACGGTGCTTTGGGAGAGGCCGTCCTGCGGCAGAAAACTGTCGAACTGGCCGGCGTGTAGGCGGCTGAAGCCCTTCTGCGTGCCGATCCAGAGGCTGTCGTTGCCGCCGTAGGTCAAGCAGGTGACGCGATCGTCGACGAGCCCCTCGCGCGTCGTGAAGCGCTGTTGTCCTGAGGAGTCGAGCCGCACCAGTCCCGCCGACGTGCCGGCCCACAGGGCGCCGTTGGGCGTTCCGAAGAGTGAGCGAATCTGAACGTTGCTGGGGAGCCCCTCGAGCGTCCGTCGCGAAAAGGCGCCGTCGTTCCAGACGGCGAGCTCGGGGCCGTCGCCGCCGATCCAGATCGCGCCGTCGGAGGACTCGGCGAGTGCGCGCACCAACGCGCTTGGCAATTCGTTGAGAGGAAAGGTACGTGGCTGACCGCGATCGAATCGGGTGAGCCCATCGGACGTACCGACCCAGAGTGCGCCCTGGCGATCGACCAGCAGCGCGTGGACCGTGTCGTCAGCCAGTCCCTCGGCCCGCGTGAATCGCTCGGCCACGTCGCCGCGCCAGCGGATCAGTCCGCCGCCGGCCGTCCCCAGCCAGAGGTTGTGCTCGGAGTCTTCCACCAGCGCGAGCACATGAACCTGTTTGAGCGACAGGCCGCCAACGGTTGGCAGCGGCGTGAACCGCACGCCGTCGAACCGCACGAGCCCCGAGGGGCCGCCCAGCCACAGATAGCCGTCGGCCGCCTGGCACAGGCACGAGATCGTCGCTTGCGGCAGGCCGTTCTGCACCTGCCAGACGCGCTGCAGACATTGCACGAGCCGCCGCGACGGATCGATCGCCTGGGCCGAGCGCGGCGCCGCGCCCCAAGCAAGCGCGATCGCCAGCCCCAGTGCGAGCAGCCAAGGGCGGCATTGCCGGAGCAAACGAAGTGAATCGGCGCGCCGTGAAGGCATGTAAGGCTCAAAACGAAGGGTGGCCCGCGACCTTGGCGGGCCCTCTATCGTGACTATATAGTCGGGTTGGAGCGGTGGCCAATCGGTGCATTCCGTGAAACCGCCACCCCCTATGCCGAACGGCATACGGCCCGCCTGGCTAGTCGACAGTATCCTCCGAAGCTGTCAGCAGTAAGAATAGGTTAGCGACCTTTCCCACCGCCCGGGGGCAGCCCGCCGCGAGTGACTTTGGCCTATGTCCCACGTCGTAGAACCCCAGCGTTCTGCCGAACCCGCGCCGGCTGGCGCTCCCGCCAACGGAACGGTGCAGGGCAAGCCCGCGCTGCCGGAGCGGATCAACGGCCATGCTCCGGACGCGCCGCGCAGATCGCTGCTGCTCCGCGCGGTCGGCTGGTTGCTGGGGCTGTCGCTCTTGGGAGGAACGATTTACCTCACCGCCACGCGAATCGTCGCCCAGCAGGCAGGCAAGAGCAAAGGCCCGCCGCCGGCCAAGGTGATTCCGGTTGTCACCGCCGAAGCCCGCAGCGCCGATCTCGACTTGCACCTCTCCGGCCTGGGCACGGTCACCGCGTCCAATACGGTCACGGTGCGCAGCCGCGTGGAAGGCGAGCTGAACAAGGTTGCCTTTTCCGAAGGCCAGAACGTCGAGCAGGGGCAACTCCTGGCCGAGATCGATCCACTCCCTTACCAGGCGGCGCTCGACCAGGCGCTCGGGCAGTTGGCCAAGGATCAAGCGGCCCTCGAGGCAGCTCGCCTCGAGCTCGCCCGCTCCAAGGCGCTCGTCGGCTCGCGGGCCGTGACGCAGCAACAACTCGACGCCGACGCGGCGCTCGTCAAGCAGAACGAGGGGCTGATCGCCGGCGACCAAGCGCTCGTCGACATGGCCCGGCTCCGCTTGGGGTATTGCCGCATCACCGCGCCGATCTCGGGGCGCATCGGGCTGCGGACGGTCGACGAGGGCAACATGGTCCAGGCCAACTCCCCCACGGGCCTGGCCGTCATCACGCAGTTGCAGCCCATCGCCGTGGTGTTCACGATCCCGCAAGACGACATTCCGCGCGTGCAGCGGCGGCTCAATGAGGGGCAGCAGCTCGTCGTCGAGGCGTTCGACCGCAGCTTTCGCGAGCTGCTGGCCACCGGCACGCTCTCGGCCCTCGACAATCAGGTTGATTCCACGACGGGCACGCTGCGGCTCAAGGCGATCTTCCCCAATGAGAACGGCGCGCTGTTTCCCAATCAGTTCGTCAATGCCCGACTGACAGTCGACACTCGGCAGGGCGTAACGGTCGTGCCGACCGCGGCCATCCAGCGAGGGCCGGGCTTGACCTTCGTCTACCGGGTAAAGCCTGACGAAACCGTTGAAGTGCAAAAGATCGCCCTGGGCCCGAGCGAAGGGGACCAGACAGTCGTCGAAAGCGGTCTCTCGCCCGGCGACCGCGTCGTCACCGACGGCGTCGACAAGCTCATGCCGGGCGCCAAGGTGAACTGGGGCAAGGGGGGAAACGGCAAGCCGCCGGCCGACGCGGGGGCTAAGAAGGCGGGACCCGCCGAGGCGCCGGCGACGGACGGGCCTTCTGCAAAAGCGCCGGAGGGAGGCGCGAAGGCCGCCGTCGAGCGAGCCCCGCAATGAGCCCTTCCCGGCCCTTCATCCTCCGCCCGGTGGCGACCGTGCTGATGATGGTCGCCATCATGCTGGCCGGCATGGTCGCCTATCGCCAGTTGCCTGTCTCGGCCCTGCCGCAGGTCGACTATCCCACGATTCAGGTGCTTACCTTCTATCCGGGGGCGAGCCCCGAGGTGGTCGCCTCGAGCGTCACGGCGCCGCTCGAGCGGCGGTTCGGTCAGGTGCCGGGCCTGCAGCAGATGACTTCGACCAGCTCCGAAGGCTGCTCGGTCATCACGCTGCAGTTCGCGCTCGAGCTCGAGATCGACGTAGCCGAGCAAGAGGTGCAAGCGGCGATCAACTCGGCGGCGACGTTCCTGCCGGCCGATCTGCCCAACCCGCCGGTCTACAACAAGACCAATCCCGCCGACGCCCCCATCCTGACGCTCGGACTGACGTCCGACACCGTCCCCTTGGCGGAGATTCAGGACCTGGCCGACACTCGCTTCGCCCAGAAGCTCTCGCAGCTCTCCGGCGTGGGCCTGGTGAGCATCACCGGCGGCCAAAAGCCGGCCGTACGGATTCGCATCAATCCCACCGCGCTCTCCGCGCGTGGGCTGAGCATGGAAGACGTGCGGCTCGCAGTCGTCCAAGCGAGTGTGAACCAGGCGAAGGGGAGCCTCGACGGCTCGCGGCAGGCCTACATCATCGGCGCGAACGACCAGCTCCTCACGGGCAAGGAATTCAAGGAGGTGGTGATCGCCTATCGCAACGGCGCGCCGGTCTATTTGGCCGACGTGGCCGATGTGGCCGACGACGTGGAAAACCTGCGGCAGGCCGCCTGGATGAACACGCGGCCGGCCGTGATCGTGAACATTCAGCGGCAGCCGGGGGCCAACGTGATCGACGTGGTCGACCGCATCAAGGCGCTCTTGCCGCAACTGCAGGCCTCGCTGCCGGCCGCAGTGTCGCTCGACGTACTCACCGACCGCACGACCACGATCCGCGCCTCCGTGCATGACGTGCAGTGGGAGCTCGTGCTCACGATCGGCCTGGTCGTCGGCGTGATGTTTGCGTTTCTCCGCAACATTCCGGCCACGATCATTCCCAGCGTGGCCGTGCCGCTGTCGCTGGTGGGCACGTTCGGCGCGATGTACCTGTTAGGCTATAGCCTGAACAATCTCACGTTGATGGCGCTGACGATCTCGACGGGCTTCGTCGTCGATGACGCGATCGTGATGATCGAGAATATCGTGCGCTATCTGGAAGAGGGCTATTCGCCGCTCGAGGCGGCGCTCAAGGGCTCCGAGCAGATCGGCTTCACGATCGTGTCGCTCAGCGTGTCGCTGATCGCGGTGCTGATTCCGCTGTTGTTCATGGGAGACGTGGTCGGCCGCATCTTCCGCGAGTTCGCCGTGACCCTGAGCGTGACGATCGTGGTGTCGGCGATCGTCTCGCTCACGCTCACCCCGATGATGTGCGCCAAGTTCCTCCGGCACACCGCGCCCGACAGCCACGGTTGGATGTACCGCGCCTCCGAGCAGCTGTTCGACGGAATCATCGCCGCCTACGGCCGCTCGCTCACGTGGGTGCTCCGGCATCAATTCGCCACGCTCCTGGTGGCCATCGCCACGCTCGTCGGCACGGTGGCGCTCTACATCGTCGTGCCCAAGGGCTTCTTTCCGGTGCAGGACACGGGCGTAATCCTCGGGGTCTCCGAAGCCCCGCAGAACATTTCGTTTCCGGCGATGGCCGAGCGGCAGCAGGCGCTGAACGCCGCGATCATGACCGATCCGGCGGTGGCCAGCCTATCGTCGTTCATCGGCATCGACGGCACGAACACCACGCTCAACAGCGGCCGCATTCAGATCAACCTCAAGCCGCTCGACGAGCGCGATGCAAGCGCCGTCGAGGTGATCCGCCGCCTGCAAACCAAGCTCGACGAGATCCCCGGCATCACGCTCTACATGCAGCCCGTGCAGGACCTGTCGGTCGAGGTGCGGCTGAGCCGTACGCAATACCAGTACAGCCTCGAGTCTCCCAGCGCCAAGGAACTGGCCGCGTGGGCCCCGCGGCTGGTGGAGCGGCTGAAGGCGCTGCCGGAACTGCGCGACGTGGCCAGCGACCAGCAGAACGAAGGACTCGAGACCCGCGTGGCCATCGACCGCGACACCGCCTCGCGCCTGGGCATCGCCCCGCGGGCGATCGACGACGCCCTCTACAACGCCTTTGGGCAGCGGCAGATTTCCACGATGTTCACCCAGCTCAACCAGTACCACGTGGTGCTCGAGGTGCAATCGGACTTTCGCGACCACCCGCGGGATCTGAGCCAGGTCTATGTAAGTGCCGCCGGCGGCCGGCAAGTGCCGCTGAACGCCTTTACGCGGCTCGAGCAAAACTCGGCCCCGCTCTCGATCGCCCACCAAGGACAGTTTCCGGTCGCCACGATCTCGTTCAATCTGGCGCCGGGCGTGTCGCTGGGCGCAGCGGTGCAGGCGATCAACAAAGCCAAGGCCGAGCTCGATCCCCCGGCCAGCATCCAGGCCCAGTTCCAGGGCACGGCCTCGGCGTTTCAGGCTTCGCTGCGGAATTCGCCGCTCTTGATCCTGGCCGCGCTCGTCACCGTGTACATCGTGCTGGGGGTGCTCTACGAGAGCTACATCCACCCGATCACGATCCTTTCCACGCTCCCCTCGGCCGGCGTGGGGGCGATCGTCGCGCTGTTCCTCTGGCAGATGGAGCTGAGCGTCATCGCGCTCATCGGCATCATCTTGCTGATCGGCATCGTGAAGAAGAACGCCATTATGATGATCGACTTCGCCCTCGACGCCGAACGCAACCTGGGCATGTCGCCCGACGAAGCGATCTACGAAGCCTGCCTGCTGCGGTTCCGGCCGATCATGATGACAACCATGGCCGCGCTCTTGGGCGCCGTTCCGCTGGCGATGGGGGGCGGCGTGGGCTCCGAATTGCGCGTGCCGCTGGGAATCACGATCATCGGCGGACTGATCTTCAGCCAAGTGCTCACGCTTTACACCACGCCGGTCATTTACCTCGCATTCGACCGCATGGCCAAGGCGCTCGGAAGAGCGCCGCAGCGGCAGCCCGTTGCGCCGCCGCCTGCTGAGGAGGCGCTGCAGCCCGCGGCGAGCGCCCCATGAGCCTGTCGGCGCCGTTCATTCGCCGCCCCGTCGCCACCACGCTGCTCACCGTGGCGATCACGCTCGTGGGGGCGATCTCGTTCTTCTTGCTGCCGGTGTCGCCGCTGCCTGAGGTCGAGTTCCCCACGATCCAGGTCTCCGCGAATTTGCCGGGGGCGAGCCCCGAAACGATGGCTTCGGCCGTAGCCACGCCGCTCGAGCGGCAATTCGGCCGGATCGCCGGCGTCGCCGAGATGAGCTCGGCCAGCTCGTTGGGCGCAACCTCGGTCACGCTGCAGTTCGACCTCTCGCGCAACATCGACTCGGCCGCTCGCGACGTGCAGGCGGCGATCAACGCGGCCCGCGGCCAGTTGCCGGCCAATCTGCCCGACAACCCGACCTACCGCAAGGTGAACCCGGCCGACTCGCCGATCATGATCCTGGCGCTCACCTCGGCGCTGTACACGAAGCCGCAGATGTACGACGCGGCCCAAACGATCTTGCAACAGAAGCTCTCGCAGGTCGAAGGGGTGGGGCAGGTCTCGGTGGGGGGCGGCTCGCCGCCGGCGGTGCGGGTCGAGGTCAACCCCACGCTGCTCAACCACTTTGGCCTAGGTCTCGACGACGTGCGGGCCACGCTGGGGGCAGCCAACAGCAACCGCCCCGTCGGCGCGCTTTCCGACAGCCGCTACACCTGGGCGCTGGCCACGCGCAACCAGTTGTTCAAAGCCGCCGAGTACGAGCCGCTGATCGTGTCGTACCGGGGCGGCGCGGCCGTGCGGCTCAAAGACGTAGCAGCCGTCACAGACTCGGTCGAAAATGTGCGGGCCAGCGGGCTGGCCAACGGCAAACCCTCGGTACTGGTGATCATCTTCCGCCAGCCGGGCGCGAACATCATTTCTACGGTCGACCAAGTGCGGGCAATGCTGCCGCAACTGCGGGCCGAGATTCCGGCGGCGGTCAACCTCGACGTGGTGATGGACCGCACCGCCACGATTCGCGCCTCGGTGAAAGAGGTGGAGTTCTCGCTGGTCCTCTCGATCGTGCTCGTGGTGCTCGTGATCTTCGCCTTTCTGCGCGATTGGCGGGCCACCATCATCCCCAGCGTGGTGGTGCCGGTGTCGCTCGTGGCCACGTTCGCGGTCATGTACCTGGCCGGCTACAGCATCGACAACCTGTCGCTCATGGCGCTGACGATCGCCACGGGTTTCGTCGTCGACGACGCGATCGTGGTGATCGAGAACATCGCCCGGCACATCGAAGACGGCATGACGCCGCTCGAGGCCTCGTTCCGCGGAGCGCGGGAGATCGGCTTCACGGTCGTTTCGATCAGCGTCTCGCTGGTGGCCGTATTCATTCCGATTCTGCTGATGCAGGGGATCGTCGGCCGGTTGTTTCGCGAGTTCGCGGTGACGCTGTCGGTGGCCATTCTGATTTCGATGGTCGTCTCGCTCACGACCACGCCCATGATGTGCGCCAAACTGCTCAAGCCGGCCCACGGCGCCAGGCACGGCCGGCTCTACCGCGCCACCGAGTCCCTCTTCGAAGGCATCCTCTACCTCTACCGAACGTCGCTGCAGGCGGTGCTCCGGCATCAACCGCTGACGCTGCTCGTGTTCTTCGCCACGATGGCGCTCACGGTGTACCTCTACGTGATCGTGCCCAAGGGCTTCTTCCCGCAGCAGGACACCGGCCGGCTCATCGGCTCGATTCAGGCCGACCAAGACACTTCCTACCGGTCGATGGAACGGCTCATGGAGCGGTTCGCCGTGGCCGTGGCCGACGATCCGGCCGTGGCCGGCGTCACGGCGTTCACCGGCGGCCAGGGGGGCGGCTCGGTGAACTCGGGGCGGATGTTCGTCGCGCTCAAACCTCCGGAGGTTCGCGGCGTAACCTCGGATCAGTTGATGGCCCGCTTGCGCCGCAAGCTCTCGAGCATTCCGGGCGCCACGCTGTTCTTGCAGCCGACCCAGGATCTGCGGATCGGCGGCCGCGCCAGCAGTTCGCAGTTTCAGTTCGTGCTGCAGGGAGACAATCTGGCCGATCTGAGCGAGTGGGGGCAAAAGGTCGTGCAGAAACTGCGGACCACGCCTGGACTCGTCGACGTCAACAGCGATCAACAGAACCGCGGCCTGCAGGCCAGCCTGGTCGTCGATCGCAACGCCGCGGCCCGGCTAGGCATCAGCCCGCAGAGCATCGACGACACGCTCTACAGCGCGTTCGGCCAGCGGCAGGTCTCCACCATCTTCACGCCGCTCAGCCAGTACCGGGTGGTCATGGGCGTCGAAGAGCAGTTCGCGTCGTCGCCTGAGTCGCTCGAGCACCTCTACTTGAAAGGCGCAGGCGGTAAACAGGTTCCCCTGAGCGCGATCGCCCGCTTTGGCAACGAGGCCACGGCGCTCTCGGTGAATCACTCAGGGCTGTTTCCGTCGATCGCCATCTCGTTCAACCTGACGCCCGGCACTGCGCTGGGAGAAGCGGTCGAGCGGATCCGCGCGGCCGAGGCCGAGTTGCGCATGCCGCCCACGATTCGCACGAGCTTTTCCGGCGCGGCGCAGGCGTTTCAGTCGTCGCTCTCCAGCCAGCCGCTGTTGATCTTGGCGGCGCTCGTGACCGTGTACATCGTGCTGGGCATGCTCTACGAGAGCTACATCCACCCGATCACGATTCTCTCCACGCTCCCTTCGGCCGGCATGGGCGCGCTCATCGCGCTGCTGTTGTTCAACGTCGAGCTGAGCGTGATGGCGCTGATCGGCATCATCCTGCTGATCGGCATCGTGAAGAAGAACGCCATCATGATGATCGACTTCGCCCTCGACGCCGAACGCAACTCGGGGATGAGCCCGGAGCGGGCCATCTACGAGGCCTGCGTCATGCGCTTCCGGCCCATCACCATGACGACCATGGCCGCCCTGCTCGGGGCGCTTCCCTTGGCCTTCGGAACGGGCACAGGATCGGAGCTGCGGCGGCCCTTGGGGCTGGCCATCGTGGGGGGGCTGATCGTCAGCCAGATGCTGACGCTCTACACCACGCCGGTGGTCTATCTCTATCTCGACCGCGCCCGCCTGCGGTTCGCGGCGCTCGCGATGCGCGGCGCTGCGCCTGGGCATCGCGCGCCGGGCGGCCTCGTTCCTGCGGGGCACGGCGCTTCCTAATTCGGGGCGTGCTTCTCGGCCGCGCTGCCGCGGCATTTCTCCCCCTGCTTGGGCCGTTTTCGCATCGTTCGCGAGCGAATTGATTGACAGCTTGCGCGCGTGAATTAGAGTGAAATTACTGACTGTAACGATTGCTCGGAGGCGGATACGCGTGCGGCAAGTAGGCCTAATTCGGAACAGTCTGGTCCCAACGACTGTGCCGCCTGGCGGCCAACCGAACTCGAATGATGCCGGCCCCTGCACGGGCCGTTGACAGCGCTCTGACCGAAGCGGAAAGGACCGGTCGCTCGAGAAGGACCGTCGGGCTTGCCTGGCGGTCCTTTTCGCTTGAATCATCCGGCCCAGCGCTTCCCGCTTGGTTTTCGAGTGCGCTCCACCAGCCTGCAGCGCAAGGGCGCAAGCCAGGGACAGGCCAAGCCGCCCCTTAGCCCCGGTGCGTCACGGGGGGGCAAGAGCGCGCTGGATCAACCAACAACCGCCCCGGCGAGCGGCCCAGGGTAAGCTGGCCGACCCCACGCCGCCCCCCATTGCAACCCCGACGCGTCAGCAAAGGGCACCTCGTGGCACAGGCTTCCAGCCTGTGGCAGCCGGGCAACACGTCGTTTGCCGTTAGGCAGGACTCGAAACTAGCCCCACGTTCCAACGTGGGGTGGCAATGCCCCCGCGAGTCCTTTTTTCCTTGCGCGCCGAGCGGTCGCCGGAGACGCGATGGTCAGGAACGACGGTGGAGAAGCTGGGCCGCACGAGCGCGGGTCACTGCCAAGCATTCCGAAATCGGAGTGTGCCGGCTACGGCTAGCGAACCGCCGTCGGCGCCGCCGCCTGTTCGGGCGGCAGCTCGAGCGATTGGTGTAGCAGCCGCTGAGATTCCTTGAGCAGGAAGTCGACGTCGCTGAAGGGCTCGAAGCCGATGTCCTGCCAGCGGACGAGCCCCTGGCCGTCGATCAGGAACGTGCCGTGGAGCGGCTGGTTCTCGAAGTCGTCGAACGCGCGGTTTGCATGGAACGCTTGCAGCTCGGGATCAGGCAGCAGACGGATCGGAAAGTCGTCGTTGGGCGAGTGCTTGGCCAGACCTTCGCGGAGGCGCTCGGGCGTCTCGGTGCTGATCGCAACAACGTCGATCCCGGCCGCCTTGAACTCCGAGATCCGCGGCGCGAACGCCTGCAACTGTTCCACGCAGTGCAAGCAGCCGAAGCCCAGATAGAAGATCACGACCACCGGCTTGCCGCGATAGTCGGCGAGCGAGACGGGTTGGCCGTTGAGATCGGTGAGGGTCCAGGGCGCGGCCGGCGAAGGCCGCCAGCGAAAGGGGCCAAGGCTCGCCAGATCGGGCCGCTCGCCGACATCGTCGCGAGGCTCGGGCGTTTTGCGCCAATCGTCCGGCAAACCGAGCCGCCGCGCGACCGGCGCGAGCCGCTCCAAGACCGGCGTATCGAGCTCGGCATGCGCCGCCACGGCGCGCAGCTTCTCGAACTGTTCGGCGGCTTGGTCAGGCTTGCCGAGCCGCTCGAGGATGTCGACATAGATCGCCAGCGGCTGCACCTGTTGCGAGGCGCCTTCTGCCCCTTCGCGGGCCAAGCGTTCGGCGGCTTCGCGGTCGTCGACCTGGAGGAAGTAGATTGCCTGCCGCGACTTGTCCACGCCCTTCAGCTTGGTGAAGTAATCGCGCGCGGCCGCTTTATCGCCTTGAGCCAGGCTCTGTAGGCCGCGGAGCTCGACCAAGGCCTCTTCGATGCGGCTGCGCTGCTCGTCGGCTGCCTTGCCGGCGGCCTCTTTGGCTTGGTCGATCTTGTCCTGCGGCTCGGCGTTCCGCTTGGCTTTGGTCTCGGCCTCGTCAATCTTTTGCTGCCGCGTGTCGAGCGCCGTTAGCGACAGCGCCACCAGGTCGGCGATCACTTGGTTGCCGCGGGGAGCGTCGCCCGTCGCAAACGCCGCCACGCCAAGTGCCCGCAGCCGCCGCGCCTGTTCGGCCGGCACGTCGCTCGGCTCCAGATAAACGCTGTCGGTTAGGGCCAGGAGTTCGGGCCACAGCTCCCAGCGCTCGAGCGTTTCGAGCAACCGCTCGCGGCCAAATTTAGCGCTGCCGCGGTCGGAGGCCAGCGTGTTGAACTTGGGGTGCCGGGGCAGCTCGATCATGTTCTTGGCCAGCTCGACTGCCGGCCGCGCGCGGCCCAGGTAGTTCAGGTTGCGAATCAGCCACTCGTTGTTGTGGGCGAAGTTGTGGATCTGGTCGGGCAGAACGCGGTCGCGCATCATGTGGGCATGATCGACGCGGGCCGAGGCCTCCTGCTGCCAAACGGCGTCGGCATAGCGCTCGACCTTGGAATAGATATGCCCCGGCATGTGCCACATGTGGGCGATGCCTGGCGCCGCCTGGCCGCAGCGGGCGGCCGAGCTCAGCGCCACGGCCGCCTCGCCCGGGTCCCAAATGTGAATGCGGTAGTGATGCACGGGGTGCATCGGCTCGGCGCGGAGCACCTCTTGCATCAGCGACTCCACGGCCTGGCGGCTGGCGACCGGAATGCCATGTTCGCCGTTCTTGTAGATTTGCAGCGCGAGCGCAGCCTTGGGCTCGAGGTCGTCGGGGAATTCGCGCACCAGCTTTTCGAGCGCTTCCACGTAGTTGCGCCGCCGCGATTGATCGTCGCCGTCGTTCGAGAAGTAGGCGGCCGCCGCGTCGATCCACTTTTGTTCCTTGGGCGTGGCCGACTCCTTGCGCTTCACCGCCTCGGCGATGAACTTGGTCGCGCGGTCGCGGTTCTCCACGTTGGCTTGGGCCATGCCCCAATAGAACATGGCGCACTCGGGATCGAGCTTGGCCGCCTGGCGAAAGGAGCGTTCGGCCTCGAAGTACCAGAAGCCGTGGAGTTGGCCGACGCCTTGCAGGAAGAACGCCTGCGCTTCCGGGACCTTGGTCGAAACGGGGAACGAGACCTTGCCGGTGGTCCCCATCAGGTAGGCAGCCTGCCGGGGTCCTTCGTTGAAGGCCTCGCCCCGGTGCGAGTGCCCCGGCAAGGGCCCTGGCTCCTCGGCCTGCAGTGGCGCGAGTGCCACGACCAAGGCCAGGGCAGTCCAACAGGCACAGCGAACACGCATGGCGGCAACCCTGGCAGGCGAAACAGGCGGGAACGGACCGAAATCGGCCTCCAACCAACCTTAGTACTGTGCCGTACGACTGTCCAGCAGGAGGGGGGCAGGCCTTCGTTTTAGGGCCTTTCTACGCATCCGTGCCTTGGTCCCCGGATGAAGGGCCTGCGTTGCACTGGAGCATCACCCCCGGTCCCCCTCGCAACACGTCTCGCAGATGCGGTGGCACTGGCTGCATTGCAGTTTTGCCCGCACTTCGACCAGCCGGCCGCCGCACACCGGACAGGCCGGGCGGCGGGGCAGGCACGCGCTCGGTTCGGCGTCGGGACTTTCACCGCGCAGATCGTCGGACGAGCGGCTCATTCGCCACCAGAGCTTAGGCATCGAATTCCAACGGCAGTGGTGTAGACTAGGCCGTTTGGCGCGCGGGCTCAAGGTGCGGCGCCGGCAAACAACTTTTGGTCCGCACAGCGGACCCACCACGCTCGGCCCCTGCGGGCCCTCTACAATGACACCACTGCGACTTGTCGTGCATGGGGCCGCGGGACGGATGGGGCAGCGGATCGTCGCCCTGGCCGCGGCCGATCCCGATTTCCGCCTCGTGGCCGCCCTCGATCGCGCGGGGCATCCGCGGCTGGGCGAAGACGCTGGCCTGGTTGCCGGCGTGGCGGCGCTCGGCGTGCCGCTGGCAAACGAATGGGCCGGCGAGGCGGACGTGGTGATCGACTTCTCGACGGCCGAGGCCGTGTCTGACGTGGTGGCGACCTGTCTCGAGCGGCGCGTGCCGCTCGTGGTGGCCACCACGGGGCTCGAGGCCGCCGGCCGCCAGGCGGTGGAGGCTGGCGCCAAAAAGATCCCGCTGCTGTGGGCGCCGAGCATGAGCCTGGCTGTGAACTTGGCGATGAAGCTGACCGAGGTGGCCGGTCAGGCGCTCAAGGATCACCCTTCGGGGGCCGATGTCGAAATCCTCGAGCGGCACCACCGCTTCAAGGAAGACGCCCCCAGCGGCACGGCGCTCAAGTTCGGACAGATCATTTCCCAAGCCATGGGGCTCACCCGGCAGCAGCATGGCCGAGAAGGCCGGCCCGGGCAGCGCCCGCACAACGAGATTGGCTACCACGCCATCCGCACGGGGGACAACCCAGGCGAACACACGATCGTGTTCGGGCTGCTGGGCGAAACGCTGGAGATCACCGTGAAGGCCAGCAACCGCGACTGCTACGCGCATGGCGCACTGGCCGCGGCCAAGTTCATCGTCCGCCAACCCGCCGGGCTCTACGGAATGCAAGACGTGCTCGGGCTGTAGTCGGATGCTTTTACCGCCGAGGACCGGATGCTCTTACCGCAGAGTACGCAGAGGACACAGAGAGGAGCCAGAGACTGAATCACGAAGACACAAAGTCACAGAGAATTGAATCGCTTCGTGTCTTCGTGTCTTCGTGGTTTAAAAATCTCTTCCCTCTGCGTCCTCCGCGCCCTCTGCGGTGAAGAAAACCATGGCCAAGTGCGAAGAAGGCTATCTCTGCGAAGTCTGCGGCGGCGACGTCGAAGGGCTCGTCGAGAGTGATCTCTACTTGCGGTTCGTCATCGGCCAGCTCGACCCAGAGGTGCTGCACACCTCGAAGGAACGGCACATCCGCTGCAACCCGGTGCTGGCCCAGTTCATCACGGCGCAGGAATTCGATCCGCCGGTGGCGGTCAGCGGCGACTTCGACAAACGTCTGCTCGATGCGGCGTATCGTGCGCAGCGCGAGGTCCTGGTGACCCGCGGCTGGCGGCGGCTCCAGGAACTGGCAGCGCTCGATCTGCCGATCATCGACTACCCGCTCCCCGAGGTCCGCGAGCGACTCGAGGCGCGGATGCGGGGAGACGGGTGAGGGCTTTGCCCGCGGGGAACGAAGTCCGGCGCTAGGGCTATGTCACCGCTTGGTGTTCGGGCGCGCTCCACCAGCCCGCAGCGCAAGAGCGCAAGCAAGGGACGGGAGCGCTCGTTGGGCGCGCGGGCGGCAAATGCTGCCCGGCCCGCAGGGGTCCGCGGGCCTCGACCAGGGACGCGCGGCTCTCCCTTGCCCGCGCAGCGGGCTAGTATCAGAGGGCAACCCGAACTTTGACTCGGGACGCAATCGCTAGTACTTGCTGCCGTCGATCGGCAGGCCGTCGTTCGAGGCGTTGAGGCGTTGCCAGGTGAGGTAGTCGTTGAAGTTGAGAATCTCCCACTGATTCCCCTTCTCGACGTAGTCGCTGATGAACCGCCCGCTGGCGTCGGCCATCGCCATGAAGACGCCCCCCGGGTGCATGCTGCGCGTGGTGGCCTGGTCATTCGCGCTGCAACCGATGCAACAGGTCATGCACTCCTGAATCATGGCAGGTTCGCCGCCGACCTGCGTCGCAATCTGGCTGCAGCCGCGAAGGTTGTCGGAGTTTGTGAGGCAGTTATTTGGACCGATGGCGTCATCGCTGCCGTGCCCCCAAAGACTGCTCGACCCCGCAGCGCTCATCGCCCAGACTCCTCGCCGGTCGGCTGCAGACAACCCTACTCGCACTTCCCCGAGCAGAATGGTGTTGCTCGTTCCATCGCCAATGTCGCCGATGCGGAGCGAGACATTCGCCCCCATCACGCCTTGATACAGTTCGTTGCCCCACATCGTTCCCGGGCCCACGCAGTTGCGAAACGTCTTGTTCGAAAAAGCCAGACAAGCGTTGGCAGCATAGTTGCCCCGTGCCCAGCCCGGGCCGTCCGCCGCGAGTTCGAAGGGGGTAGAGTGTTTGCTGGCTTCCGTTGGACAGGCTAAGGCGGCCAACCGCGTGCCGCGCGCCGGAAGATTGCTGGAATGCGAGATCGGTTGGGCCAGGTTGAACGCGCCATAGAGGGCCTGCTGCTCCATGAAGGGGAGCACCAGAATCACCCAGTTCGGCCCAAACTTGCTGCTAACCCCCGGATCCTCAGTGATCGGGAAGTTGATGCTGGGCGGAAAGTACTTGTGCTGGTCGTGGTAGTTGTGGCAGGCCAGCGCAAGCTGCTTGATGTTGTTCATGCACTGCGTGCGGCGTGCCGCCTCGCGGGCGGACTGCACCGCCGGCAAGAGCAGGGCGATGAGGATGCCGATGATGGCGATCACCACCAACAGCTCCACGAGCGTGAAGGCCTGACGATCGTTCGCCGGGGCGCGCATGAAACTATCTCCGCGTGGGTTTTTCGACCTGGATGTCAAGGTTGGTGTTGCCCCCCGAGGGAATCTCGAACTCGAGCGGCGTTTTTTCGTTCGACTCGTAGTCCGCGGCGATCGCCTTATTGGGAATCGAGTGACCGCCGGGCCCCGTTTTGAACGCTTGCACCACGACCTTGTGCTTGGCCACGACCACTCCATCCGCCATCTTCGTGGTGGTGGCGTTGCCAAAAACACCAGTGGACGGATCAACCTCCACCCGGGCGGCGCCGGCAGCCGCTTTCCCCTGGGCCTCGATGCCTTGGGGGATGAAGGTGATCACGATCCGGTCCCCCTTCACCAGGCTGCCGTCTTTGTAGCTCAGCTTGCCGCCGACCGGGGCCATGTCGAAGGGGGCGCCGCTGCCGCAGCCGCAGGCCAACAGCAGAATCGCGAACAGGGGCAAAATGCGCCAACGCGGCACGGGCGGGGCTCCGAAGGCGGGACAGGGCAAGGCGTTCGGCTGACTTTATCACCCGGTCGATAAGAACGCAACGTTTTGTAGGCAAATGATTGGCGCGGGTCCCAACTGTCGACCGGCCGACGGAGTTTTCCGCTTCGGCAGGCTATTCCGCCTGTACCCATCGCACCGGTCGGGCCGATGGTACCGGTAGGGAAAGCTCGAGGGGGGGCGCGATTCGCGCGCCGCGGGGCGTTCCCAAAGACTTCGGGGGGAGTCTCTCGTGCGTCGCTCTTTTGTCGTGAGCGGTCTGGCCGTGCTGTTGGCCGCTTGTTGTCTTGCCCACCGCGCCGAGGCCCAGACCTTTGGCGTGGAGTTGCATAACACGTTGATGCCGGCTTCAGGCGGCATGGCGGGCGTGAGCATCGCCCAGCCGCAGGATTTGATCTCGGCGATCAACGCCAACCCGGCCACGCTCACGCAGTTCCGCGGCACGCAATTCATCATGGGGGGCTCCTGGGGCGAGCCAACCATTAACCTGGCGCATCAGCAGGGGCAATTGCCGATGCTGGGCACCTTTAGCGCCAAGAGCGAAGCGCAAGGGGTGATGGCGCCTTCGATCGGCGTCACCCAAGACCTGACCATGCTGGGGCTGCCGGCCACGTTCGGCATCGGCTTCGTGTCGAGCGCGGGCGGATTCGTCGACTTCCGTCAGGCCCCGCAAAGCGCCGGCACGAACTCGGCGCTGAGCGTCTTCGAGGCGATGATGGCCCTGGGGGTCAACGTGACCGAGCGGCTGTCGGTCGGCGCCTCGCTGGCGATCGGCATGGGGATCTTCGACGCGCCGTTCGTAGGCATCGGCGGCGAAACGATCGACTACGCGCTCCGCGGCGTCGTGGGCGCGAGCTACGAACTGACGCCCAACACCAAGCTCGGCGCCTACTGGCAAACTCGGCAGCACTTTATCTTCAACAACGCCATTCGCCTGGCCCTGCCGGATGGCAGCTTTCAGCAATACCGCGACGTGAGAATGGACCTGCCGGAGAACGTGGGCCTGGGCATTTCGAACACTTCGCTCTGCGACGGCAACCTTCTCTTGGCGGCCGATCTGCTCTGGAAGCAGTGGGACAATGCCGACCTGTTCAAGGCGGTGTACGACAACCAGTGGGTAGGCCAATTCGGCGCCCAATACGCCATGGGCAAGTGCCGGCTGCGGCTGGGCTATGCCTATTCCGGCAGCTTGCTCAACCGCAATCCCTCGCTCTCGATCGGTGGCGTGACTCCGCCGGGCGGGCTCGAGGCGATCTACTACTCGCAGGCTCTCTTGGCGGTCGCCAACCCGCACCGCCTCTCGGGGGGCATCGGCGTGCGCGACGCGCTCCCGGGCATCGACCTCGACCTGATGGCCGGCGGAATGTTCGACTACGCCACGCACGAGGGCCCACTGACCGCGACTAGCGTCGCGAGCTACTGGGTCGGCCTGGGAATTACCTGGCGCTTTGGCGCGCAAGCGTGCGAGGACGCCGCGATGGCCATGTGCAGCGATGAGGGGTAAGGGGAGCAGCTTGCGGTTTCGGGGGAACACACTCGGCGCGAAGCTGGGGACTACAGGGATTTTGGTTGGTGTGAGTTGGGTTTTTTGATTAAAGCGATCTTGCCGATTGTGTCGAAACTTCGTGTGAGATTCGGACTGGGTCGGCGCGCGGTACGTGCGCGTCGGGCGGTAGACGATCCACGAAGTCCCCTGATCGGCGACACATGTCTCTTGCCACGCTCCACCGCGGGACGCTTCTGCTAGCGGCCGTCGCCCTGACGATGCTGACCGGCTGCGCCTGGGGGCCGGGAGCGTTGTGCCTCGACCCCTTCATCCACCATCGCAACTACCGGGCGGCCAAAGTCGCCTGGATGACCTTCGGCCATGCGGACTTAGGGCCGTGGGCGCCCCTGTGCAAGGACTTCGAAACGGGCTGGCGGCAAGGCTACTACGACGTCGCCGGCGGCATGGACGGCCAGCGGCCAATCACCCCGCCGCGCCGCTACTGGGCCGCCCGCTACCAGACTCCCGCGGGGGAGAAGCAAGTCGAGGCCTGGTTCGCCGGCTACGAGCTCGGCGCCGCCGCCGCGCAGCGCGACGGGATCGGCTATTGGTCCTTCGTCCCTACGTCGCTCGGGGCGCCGCCCCAGGAACCCATCGAGGAACACGGAACCGTCGGCTACCGGGTGATGCCCGAGGAGCGGCCCAACAGTTCGATCACCGGTCGCGGCGCCCCATACGCGGAGCCGGTGCCGGCGGCAACGCCGGAACCGATTCCGCCGCGGCGCATTCCGCCCGAGTTGCCC
Organism: Pirellulales bacterium; assembly: GCA_046349955.1. Lineage (GTDB taxonomy): Bacteria > Planctomycetota > Planctomycetia > Pirellulales > JBGAPH01 > JBGAPH01. The sequence continues at coordinate 193,143 of JAXMBI010000004.1, forward strand.
ACGCCCGCCGCGCCCCCGACTCGCCGCGAGGCGCCGCGCCCCGCCCCTGAGTCCACCGAGCCACCGAGCGAGACGCCGCCTCCGGCGGTCGAGGCGCCGCCTCCGGCGGTCGATGAATCGCCCGCGCCGAGCGAGCCGACAACTCCCGAGTCGACCGACGATCCGTTCGCTGCGCCGGCCGACGAAACCCCGACCACCGAGGCGGAAACGCCGGACGCTCCGGCGAGGGAAGAAGACGACGAAGAAAACATGGACGTCTTCGAGCCGCCCGCAGAACCGGCTGCGGAAACGCCGGCCGAGGAGCCCGCTTTGGACGAGGCGGCCCCGGCCGACACGCCGGAGGCCGACGCCAAGACGCCGCCGCGCGGCCAACCGATCGATCGCGAGCCGCCGGATCCGGGCACCGGCGCCCCCGTCATTCCTCGCCGCGACATCAACTGGCCGCCGCGTCCCTCGCGGCCGCGCCAGCCCGGCCAGCAAGCGCCGGCCGAAGGAGCCCTGCCCAAGGGCCTCGATACCGACGAACCGCTCCCCGACGTGAACGACGGGGCGGCGGTGATGCGGCGTCCGCGCGCGATGCGTGCCTCGTCGATCAAAACACTCGCCACGCGGACCGGCAGCAATCGGCTGCGGCTCGCGCCGGCGGCGCCCGTCGCAACGTCCGAGGCGCCGGCGGCGACCGGGGGAGATTCGGTCGTGACCACCGTCGCCGCCGAAGAACCGCTGAACTGGTCGCCCCGCATTGAGCCAGCACTCCACACCGCTCCCTCGGAGTTCGCCGCCCCCCAAACGACCTCGAGCGAGTCGACGGCAACGGCGGCGCCTGCGGCTGGCGAGGTGGATGAAGCCGACGAGCAAGCAGTAATCGAGGGGCTGCGCGCGTTCAGCGCCGCGCCTGCGGCGACCGAAGAGGCCGCGGCGGACGAATCGGCCACTGCGGCCGCGCCGAGCGAAGACGACCTGTTCTCGGGCCTCAGCGCCTTGGAAGAATCGAGCGGCGACGAATGATGTCCTCAGTCAGCACGAGGTTGCCGGTGGCAGCACATCCGCACGATCGACCGCTCGTATCCCGACTGGCGCGCGCGGTTTTCTCCGCTCTGCTGCTGGCGGCTGTCGGCGCCGCGACGGGTTGCAACCTCTATCTCTATGCCTTGCCGGCCCGGCGCATTCCGCCCGCCTTGCGCGGCACGCCCCGGAGCGACGCTGAACGCATCAATCTGCTGCGGCTGCGGCAAGATCCGCAAAATGAGTACAAGTTGGGACCCGGCGATGTTTTGGCCATCTTCGTGCAGGGGCAGTATGGCGGCGAGCAAGAACCGCCCCCGCCCGTGCAGTTGCCCACCAAGGAACTCGACCTGATCCCGGCCACCGGCTATCCCGTGCCCGTTCGCGACGACGGCAGCGTCGCGCTGACGGGCATTCCGGCGGTCAAGGTCGAAGGCCTCACGGTCGCCGAGGCGGAAGGCAAGATTCGCGAAGCATTCACCGAGACTTCGAAGGTGTTTCAGGCCCGCGACGAGATTGTGGTCCAATTGCTGAAGAAACGGACCTACGAGATCTTGGTGGTGCGGGAAGACTCGGTGGATCGGAACGCCCGACCCACGTCGGCGCGGGAACGCCGCGACGAAGCGCTGCTTGGCACCGCCTTTCGGGGGCGCACCGAAGTCGTGCAACTCGAAGCGGGCGAAAACGACGTACTCACCGCGCTCTCGCGGACCGGCGGCCTGCCAGGCCTCGACGCCAAGAACGAAGTCGTCGTGCTCCGCGGCCGCGTGGCGAGTTTGCCGCGGCGCGACCGACTGTTGGCGGACTTGAACGACGGCGCAGACCCGTATGACGCGGCAGGCGTGACGCGCAACGACGGCAACGTGGTGCGCATCCCCTTGCGCCAGGAGCCTGGCGCCCCGCCGCTCAACATTCAACCGCGCGACATCGTGCTCGACAACGGCGACATCGTGCTCATCGAAACGCGCGGCCGTGACTCGTTCTTTACGGGTGGACTGCTGTCGGGCGCCGAATTCCCCCTGCCCCGCGACGAGGATCTGGACGTCCTCGAGGCGATCGCCCTGGCGGGCGGCAACACGCGCGGCCTCGATCTGGGCTTTGCCGGCATCGGCGGCGGAACCGGCGGCCTGGTCCCGCCCACCTGGGCCATCGTGCTCCGGCAAATCGAGGGGCGAGGGCAGGTTGCCCTCAAGGTCGACCTCAAGCGAGCTCTCTGGGACCCGCGCGAGCGGATCTTCATCCAGGCGGGCGACATCATCTTGCTCACCTACAAGCCGCAAGAGTTGGTCTACAACATCCTGCTCCGCAACATCACGGGCGCCGCGAGCCTGAACTTCTCGAAGTCGCTGGACTAAGCGCACGTGAGGCCCGATGCTCGCACGCCGGATGATCAGAATGGCGCGGACCGCTTTGCTCGTGTGTGCAATCTGCGCGACGGCCGGCTGCCAGTTCTATCTCGACGCGGTGCCGGCGGAGCGGGTGCCGCCGGTGCTGCGGCGGCCCCTGCAGCAAAACCTAGAAAAGATCGACTTGCGCAACTTGCAAGTGCCGCGCGGCGAGCCCTATCGCCTGGCCCCTGGCGACACGCTCGCGGTCAATGCAGACAACCTTTATGTTGACAAGCGCGAGTTGCCGGTTCCGACGACGCTTCCCGGGAAGACGAACGGACGCATCATCCCGTCCACCGGCTACCCGGTCGTGGTGCGCGGCGACGGCCGACTGACGTTGCCGGGGATCCCCGCACTTCCGGTGGCCGGCCTCACCGTCGAAGAAGCCGAGCGGCTGGTGCAGGAGCGCTTCCGCGGCATCCTGGGCCCGGCCGACAGGCCGGCGCCGATCAGGCTCACGCTGATGTTGCCGCGGACGCGCAGCGTGCTGGTCGTGCGCGAAGACGCGGTCGCTCCCATGCCCATCGGCGAAGAATCGGCCGCGGCGGCGGAAGGCGTGCGGTATCGCGGCCTGGTTTTTGATCTGCCGTTGGAGCCGGCGCAGAGCGACATCATGACCGCCTTGGCGGCCACAGGCGGTCTGCCCGGGCTCGACGCCAAGAACGAAGTCGTGATTCTGCGCGGACGCTTCTCCGACGATGAAGGCAAAAACCTCTTGCGCGAGCGGTTGTTGGAGGGCGGCGACCTCCTGCAGGCCGCGTCCGCTGGCGATGCTGCGATCGAGCGGATCCCCCTTCGCACCCCAGGCGGAGTCTTGCCGAGCCGAGTCGATGCCCGTCTCCGAGCCGGGGACGTCGTGCTCATCGAGACGCGCAAGGGGGACGTCTTCTTCGTGGGCGGCGTGTTCAAGTCGGGCGAGTTTCCCCTGCCGCGAGACAAACCGCTCGACGTGTTGCAAGCGGTTGCGATTGCAGGCGGCACCCAAAGCGGGCTCGACTACGGCGCCGGCGGCCGGGGCGGCATTGCGAGTCTGGGCGACGCGACGAGTTTGGTGCCCCCCACCTGGCTCATCCTGGTGCGCGAAATCGATGGCAAAGCCGTGCGGATCAAGATCGACTTGCAGCGCGCCACCTGGGACTCGAGTCAGCGAATCATCGTACAAGCTGGCGATTATTTGCACCTGGCCTATTCGCCGAGCGAACTTGCCGCGAACGTTTCGCTCAAGAGTTTCGGGACCCGCATTGGGGCTCGGCTGATCAAACACCTTTCCCCTACCGGCCCAACTACCCTATAAACGGCGTAGGGCAACCCGCTGCGCCCGATCGGGGATCGCCGTGCTTCGCTTCTTGGCTCGCTCGCTGCTCTTCTTGGTGGCGCTCGCAGGGGCGACCTTCGCAACCATTCGCTCCGGCTCCGGCCTGTCTGCGGCGTTGTTTTTCGGCGCGGCGCTCGGCGCGGTGGTCTTTGCCCTGATCGCGGCGATCTTTGGCCGCGGACGCCAGCGAACGTTCGCCCGCGGTTTCTCTGTGGCCGCCTGCCTGTACTTGCTCGTCGCCTGCGCCACGCCCCACTCCGCGCGTTGGGAGGCGCCGGGGGCGGTCTCTCGCGCGGCGCTGTGGCTGTTCGTGCAATTGCAGCGAACTCGGGAGCCGGAATTGCACCTGATTCTGGCCACGCTGGAGGTTGCCGTGGCGCTCGTGTGGGGCTGGCTGGGCGGCCACGTTGCCCTGCTCACCGTGTACCGGCGGCCGGTCGACTCTGACGTTCAGATCTCTAGCATGCGTCCCTAGTTCCGCCGCGATGGCCGCAGCGCCAGCAGCGCGGGGAGCTATCAATCGCCCTTTCGCGGCCGCGTTGCTATCCCTGCTCAATTCGGCTGTAGCGGGCCCTGCCAAAACCGCGGCAGAATTGAACGCAGTTGTAAGTTTGTACAGTGTGCCTGTACACTGCTAGCGGCTGCTTCGAAACACGCATTTCGAGCGCAAGTCTCTGCTGAAACGCCGGTTCTGGCGGCAGCGACAAATTCTCCACTGCGTTTGGCGCGCGGCGTGCATTAGATGGCTTCCACTTCTCAACCATCTTTTCGAGAACTCTCTTCAACGGGAACAAAGGAGTGTGCCATGTTGGTCCTCACGCGGAAGACGCAGCAGCAGATCAAGGTCGGCGACGACATCGTGATCACCATCCTCAAGGTCCGCGGCAAGCAGGTGCAAGTAGGCATCGAGGCGCCCCGGAACGTGCGGGTGCTGCGGGGTGAGGTGCCGGCCGATGAGCCGCCGCGGGAAATGCCGGCCAACGAGCCGTCGCGGGAAATGCCGGTCGAGCGCCCCGCCTTGTCGCGGACGCCTGGCCGCCGCTTTGGCCGCGCCCCGGCTGCGCGGGCTTGCACGCTGGCGTAGTGCCCGGCCCGGACGAAGGCCCCGTCAGTCGAAGCCACCGGCCCTGCGACGGAAACGCAAATCAATCGCCGCGCTCGCGGCAGCCTAGCTGTTCGAAAAGCAAGCGCTGCCGCGGCGGCCCCAGGGCCGGCGGGTGAACTCTGACGGGTGCAGTCCGGTAGCCCAGGGGGCCGGGAGGTCTGCAGAACGGCAACTTTGAGTGTGATCGCAAAGACCTCTCGGCCCCTTGCACCAGGGCGCGGAATGGAGATACTCAGGCCGAAGATGGGCGTCGTCGCTCGCAATGCTGGGGGTCCAAGGAGTCCAGCTCGCGAACGGAACGCTTCTCCGCTGACCAACTCTGCCCGCTGCTCGTAGGAAGGATGGCTGTTCGATGTCGCGTGCCGGCGCCGTTACGTTCAAAGGGAACCCGCTCACTCTGGCTGGCGAAGCCGTGAAGGTGGGCCAGCAGGCCCCGAACTTCACGCTTCACTGCTACGAAGCAGGGGGCATGAAGACGATCACGCCGGCCGACCTCCGCGGCAAGCCTGCCTTCATCAGCGTGGTCCCCTCGCTCGACACGCCGGTCTGTCAGGTGCAGACCAAGAAGTTCAACCAAGAGCTGTCGACCCTGGGGGACAAGGTCACCGCGCTCACGGTGAGCCTCGACCTGCCGTTCGCCATGAACCGCTTCTGCGGCGCCGAGTCGATCAGCAACCTTCGCTGCGGCAGCGACTATCAGGACCGCAGCTTCGGCAACAACTGGGGCATGCTGATCGAAGAGCTCAAGATCCTGGCCCGCGGCGTCTTCGTGCTCGACGCGAGTGGCAAGGTGGTCTACGCCGAACAGGTGAAGGAAGTGGCCAACGAGCCCAACTACGAGGCGGCCCTCGCGGCGCTCAAGTCGCTCGTCAAGTAAGCGCGCTCGCCCTTGCGGCGCTCTTGCGCGACCGATCTTCACGAATCGCTCACACTCCGCCGCCTTGCGTTGCGGGGTCTGAACAGCCACGATGACTCTCGTTACGATGAGAATCACCGTGGCTGTCTTCGTTGAACGAGTGGGGGATCGACTTCATGCGCTGCCTGAGATCGCTGATCGCGTTGTGTTGCCTCGCCTGCGTGGGGCCTCTGCATGGCGCCGAGGACCCGCAGATCGAAGCGACGACCGACCTCGTCGGCCGCTGGCGCGACGACGCCATCGTCACCCCCGTCAACCAACGGCTCACCCCCTTTGGCCGGCTGCTCGAACTGCCGAAGATGCGCCCCCAGGCGCTCGCGCTCTCCCCCGACGGCCGCCTGCTCGCCGTCTCAGGCAAATCGAGCGAGCTCGTGATCGTCGATCCGGCCAGCGGCCAGATCAAACAGCGGGTGCAGCTTCCGGCCGACGATCAACGCACTCCGCTGCCGGCGGCCCCGTCGGCCAACATCCTGCGTCCCGACAAGGAAGGCCAGATCAGCTACACCGGGCTGATCTTCTCGCCCGAGGGCCGGCGGATTTACCTGAGCAATGTGAGTGGCTCGATCAAAGTCTTCGGCGTCGAGGCTCAAGGCCAAGTCAGCCCATCGCACACTATTCCGCTGCCCCAGGCCAACGCCCCGCGCCGCAAGGAAGAGATCCCCAGCGGACTGGCGCTCTCGGCCGATGGCGGCAAGCTCTATGTGTGCGGGAATCTCTCGAACCGGCTGCTCGAGCTGGACGCGCAAACCGGCAAAGTGCTGCGGACGTTTGATGTGGGCGTGGCGCCGTACGATGTAGCGCTCGCCGGCGGCAAGGCTTTTGTGAGCAACTGGGGCGGCCGACGGCCGACGCCGGGGGTACTCACTGGCCCGGCGGGGCGCGGCACGGAAGTCCGCGTCGATCCCGTGCGGCATATCGCGAGCGAAGGCTCAGTGTCGATCGTCGACCTCGCCACGGGCCAGACCGCGGCCGAAGTGCTGACGGGTTTGCATGCCTGCGCGCTTGCGGTTTCGCCGGCAGGAGACCTGGTCGCTTGCGCCAACGCGGGGAGCGACCACGTGAGCGTGATCGACGTGGCGACGCATCAGGTGATCGACACCATCTGGACGAAGGCCAAGCCTTCGGATTTGTTCGGCGCATCGCCCAACGCGCTGGCCTTCGATGCTACGGGGGAAACGCTGTTCGTCGCCAATGGCACGCAAAACGCCGTGGCCGTGCTGCACTTCGAACCCCGCGACAAAGGGGACTCGCGGCTCGAGGGGCTGATCCCGGTCGGCTGGTTCCCAGGCGCGCTCACGTTCGACAAGGCCCGCAACACGCTTTACGCGGCCAACATCAAGGGCCTCCCGTCGGCGCCGCGCAAGAACGACGAAGGGCAGGAAGGCTTCAACTCGCACCAGTACCAGGGCTCGCTCTCGTTCGTGCCGATTCCGAACGAGACCGATCTGGCCAAGCTTTCCGAGTTGGCCGCCCGCAACCTTCGCAGCGGCACGGTCGCCCAGGCCAAGCTGCCGCCGCGCGCGGGGCAGCCGCGGCGGGCGATCCCCGAGCGGATCGGCGAGCCCAGCCTGATCGAGCACGTGGTGTACGTGATCAAGGAGAACCGTACCTACGATCAGGTGTTCGGCGCTTTGGGGCGGGGGCGAGGCCGAGCCGATTTGTGCATCTTCGGCCGCGAGGTGACGCCCAATCAGCACAAGCTGGTCGACGAGTTCGTGCTGCTCGACAACACGTACTGCTCCGGCATCTTGAGCGCCGACGGCCACCAGTGGAGCACCACGGCCTTCAGCACCGACTACATGGAGAAGAGCTTCGCCGGCTTCCCCCGCAGCTATCCCGACGGCATGGGGGAGGACGAAGCCGACGCGCTGGCGTATTCGCCAGCAGGTTTTCTCTGGGACAACGCCGTGGCCGGCGGCGTATCTCTGCGAAACTACGGCGAGTTCATGATGCCGACGGTCCGCTGGCGCGACGCTCAACGCAAAGGGTCGCCCGACTATCTTTCCTGCTATCGGACCTGGCAAGGCAAGTCGGACGCCGTCGTCTTCGAGTGCGAGCCAGCGGTCGAAACGCTGCGGCCCTTCTCGCCTGCGGCCTATGTCGGCTGGGAAATGGCCGTGCCGGATCAGTACCGGGCTGATTTCATCCTGCGCGAGCTCAAGGAGTTCGAGGCGCGCGGCGAGTATCCACGGCTGGTGATCATCTGCCTGCCGAACGATCACACGAGCGGCACGAAGCCTGGCTCGCCGACGCCCGCCTCGTGCATGGCCGACAACGATCTGGCCTTCGGCCGCATCGTCGAAGGCCTCAGCCATTCGAAGTTCTGGCCCAAGATGGCCATTTTCGCCATCGAGGACGACCCGCAGGCAGGCTGGGACCATGTGAGTGGCTACCGCACGACGGCCTATTGCATTAGCCCCTACGCCAAGCGCGGCGCGATCGTGAGCACGCAGTACAACACCACAAGCCTGCTCCGCACGATGGAGCAGATCTTGGGGCTCAAGCCGATGAACCAATTCGACGCGAGCGCCACGCCGATGTTCGATTGCTTCGTCGACACTCCCGATCTGCGGCCGTTCGACGCCGTGCCCAACAAGGTGCCACTCGATCAGATGAACCCTGCGGTCTCGCAGCTCGAAGATCCTGCGCTGCGGGAAGACGCCGAGCGCTCGCTGGCGATCAACTTCCGCGAAGTCGACAAGGCGCCGGAGGATTTGCTCAACCGCATCCTCTGGCGGGCGATGCGCGGCAGCCGCGATCCCTATCCAGAATGGGCAGTGGCGGTCGTCGAAGACGATGACGACGATTGAGCGGACGCCCCCCTAGCCGGCAAAGGCGTTAGCGGCGGCAGGTTCGTCGCCCCTTTAAGACAAACGGGCGCTGACTCCCGCTCCAAGCGAGGGGTTTGGGTCGCGCCGAGTCGATAGCTCCCCAAGGAACTTCTGCGCGCACGTTTGGGGCAAACAGCCGTGCTTTCTGCACTTTCTACGCCAGGCACGAGCCAAGCGCTGGCCAACTATCGGCGGCAATCCCAACGGTGGGAAGAGTCGGCCGAGCGGCTCACCACCGGCAAGCGGATCAACCACGCCAAGGACGATCCCTCGGGCATCCAAGCCGTGGCGATCTTGCGTATGGAGGTGGCCAACTTCAACGGGCAGCTCAAGGGGCTCAAAGCAGGAGAGCAGCAGGCTCAGATCCAAGAGAGCGCCTACTCCGCGGCGCAGGACGTGTTGGTCGGACTCCACGACCTGATCGGCGCTGCTGCGAATGGGCTCCCGTCCGATCAGCTCGAGATGTTGCAGAACGAGGTCGACGAAACCGTCACCGCGCTCAAACGGCTCGATCTTGCCGGACGCGGAGGCGGCATCGCCGACGCACTCGCCGAACTGCAATCGGGCGGCAGCGCCAGCCTGAGCGGCGACTTGAGCAAGGCGAGCGCGCTCGTGGAGCAGGCGGCAAGTGGCCTGTCTTCGCGGCGGGCCGCACTGGCCGCGTATCAGCGGGCCACGGTCAAGCCCATGAGCGACCTGCTGCAGGACCAGGTCATTATTCACACCGAGGCGATCAGCCAGATCGAGGACACCGACTACGCCGTCGAGGCGCCGCGGTTCGTCAAGGCCAAGACCCTGCTCGACGCCACGCTCCTCACGATGGGCCTCCGCCAAAAGCAGTGGGCCGAGAGCATTCAAGACTTGCTGAAGCAGGCGGCGGACGAGCAGCACGCGCTCACGCCCGACGCGACGCCAACTGCTCCGGCCCAGTAACCGCGTAGGTTATGCTTCAGCATAACTCCGCCCACGCGGGACTCAGCCAGCAGCGTTGCCATCAGGTTAAGCCTGGCCGGTTGGTCGCCGAGCGTTGTGCTGAAGCACAACCTACTTACTTGCTACTTGCGCCAGCCGGTGGCTTCGATCCGTTTCAATTCGCCGTCGAGCTCCTTGCCTTCGTAGAACGACAGCCAACCGCGGAGGCGATGCGTGGCGCGCTGGCCGTCGGCGAACGGTGGGAACTCGGGATCGGAGTGCAGACAAGGGCACGGCGCGTTGCCCCAGGCGTGGCCGCAATGCTCCCAGGCCGCACAAGCAAACAGGCTGAAATAGCCGTAAGTGCCAGCGATTTTGCTGTTTTCGGCGGGGTTTCGTGAACCAGCGGTCCTCGTCAGAAGCCCCTAGGGGCGACGGTGGAAGCGTCGTGGGGGCGGCGGCAAAGAAAGAGCCACTGGCACCATCCGAGGGCACCAATGGCTCACATTAGAAAAAGAAGAAGGGAAAGATAGTGTGGTAAGTCACTCACACATATCTATTCAGGTGCCAACAACTCACAATCCTGGAAACAATAATACTTCACCTTCTTATTCTTCCCCTGCCACACCTTTTTGGACAACCAACCCATAGTGATGAGAGTAGAAGTGACAGTACGCCTAGATGTTGGAAGCGGAATCTTGTTTTCGCAACAGTATGACTTGTATGCGTTATAGACCAATTCAGTCCGCTCGTTGCTTCCCTTTTTCTTTTTCAAATATGTGGTGGAGAATTTAGTCAGGCTGGCAACCAACTCTGAATGAGTAGTGTTACCCTTGCGGTTAGTTGTCTTGTTAAGACGAGACAAGAGCCGAAACAAAGTGCTCTTATTGGTAGGCGTGAATTGAACAGGTGAGCCATCGTGCTTCCTGCCGACAATTCCTTCTTCCTGACACCTATCAATAATCTTCAGGATTGAGATACCTGAATTCCACCAGTAGAGCAACTTGTCTGAATCGTTCTGGTCAAGATGTACCTTCTTCAAGTAGGCACTCTTTTTCGCACTCTTCTTGTTGGTCCACGAAGTTAGATAGTCAAGTAACACTGACAGGTCATGAGTCGTTTCAGAATCATTCTCTTCATCGCCCTCTTGAAACATTCTAATGTACTCAACACCACACCTATCACAAATGAACTGAATCAACTCGTCTGAACCAGGGAGACGACATGACCTTGAGTTGTCCTTAACTACAAGAGTAGAAATACGACCATCAAAGATATCAGCCAACAAACGACCAAACGCCTTCCTAGTCTTAAGAGACAGATTAACACCACTCACATTCTCTTTATAGATAATGACATCAGATTCATTGATGCCATACGTCTTCTTAACATAGTCCAGCAACAACTTGACCTGACTCTCAAGTGACTCGGTTGCCTTCGTTCCAGTGTCCGACCGTCTCGCATAGATTGCCAGAGACTTACTAACCACATCCTTCTTTTTCTTTTCTAAATCTGAATCATCAATCCCAAGGTATTCAGAGATAGAGTCAGCAGAATAGAGCCACCATCCAGACGAGCCGTGCCTGAATGCCCTAATGTGTCCCTCGTTCACCAACTTCAGGACAGTACATCTACCAAGCCCAAACTTCGCACGGACACCACTCATCCGAAGTAGACCTTGTGACGCACCACGAGACTCACCACACTGATGTGTAGCCATTGACCAACCTCTTATTGGTACATGGTTAGCCAGGGGCGTAGCGTCTCACCGCACGCCTCTGGCGTCTTCTGAAAATCAGCCTAGAATGGTCTGATTCAGGTTAAGATAGCGGGTGCTCCCGCTGCGTGATGATCCAGCGGTCCCCCGCCTCATTGCGGCAGGCGACATACGGCGAGCGAAACACCTTGTTGTCGTTCGTCTGCGCCGCGAAGCCGGTCAGGTGGCCGAGCATCACGCAATTCTGGACACGCAGGCCTGAAAGAGGCTGCCCCGAGCCGTTGGTGAGCCACAGCTCCATGCGCATGGAGCTCGGCTCAGGCATCACCTTGGCGCCGAAGGCCACGCCGTTGGGCAAGGTGCGCTCGATCTCGAGGGCGTTCCCTTCGCCCGTCTTCCACTCGAGCCGTTCGAGGTCGATGCCTTGCTTCGACCAGAGCGTCGGCACGTGCGTGTGCGCTAGGTAAAGCAGCTCCGGCTGCCCTCCAGCGCCGTCGTGCCAGATCGCCTCCGGCACGTCGACCACGGCGTAACCGCCACTTTCCCAAGGAGCGAACACGCTGAACTTGGTCTCGCGCTGGGGCCGCACGGCGCCATCGAGAAAGCCGAGCCGCGGGTGCCGGCCACCGGGATACGGCAGCACGCGCAACGGCTCACCCGGCTGGCGCACTCGTGGAGCAGGCTGGTCGAGGCCAAAACGCTTGGCAGCCGCCGTGATCTCGTCGGCCGAGAGCCCGGTCGCGGCCGACGCTTCGTCGGCCGTGAAGCGATGATCGACGAGCATGTTCTCGAGCCAGCGGCGGAGATCGGCGTCGGAGGCGGGGCGGCGCGAGTTCGCCGCCGGCTGTTCCGCTGCAGGCACTTTGCCCCTGTCGGGGGGGGCTACGAGCAAGGCGCAGCTCATTGCCAATCCGAACCGAAAAGTAGCCATCGTCGACCCTTACTCGCTAAAGATACTCGACGCGCCCAACAAACTCCGCTGGCAAAGCATTTCGCCACAACAGCGCGAGCGAAAGCACGACACTCCCTAGGTTTCTGTGCTTAGGATTCCAATAGACAATTCCCGCGTGGGCTTCTCGGGGAGCCAGCCGGAGAAAGTCCGCGTCTCGAGTCACCAGCACGCGTCCGTGGCTTGCCGCGAAGGAGAGGTGTTCCGCGTCGGCCATGGACCGCAACCCTGCTTCGTCGGTTGTCGTGACGTCAATCCCCCGCGAGCGCAACCCAGCGGCGACTGCGTTGGGCACGCTTTCGTCCAAGGGAAAGCGAAGCGAATCCATTCCCGCGGCTCAGTCTGAGATTTTCGTGTTGTTGGCCCGCAGGCGATCCAAGATCCCCGGCCCCTGCTCGGCCTGCAATCGGGCGACCAGCTCGTCATCCTCGCGAACGGCCCGATCGACAGCTTCCCGGTTGTCGTGGTAGTACGCCAGCGCCGCGTAGACGTCGCTGAGCGTGATCGACGGAATGTTCGCGACGATCTCGTCGGCCGACTGCCCCTGTTCCGTCCACACGACGATGTCCTGCACGCGCACGCGATGGCCCGCAACCCGCGGCCGGCCGCCGCAGACGCCCGGCGTGATCTCGATGTGCCGTTTTTCGATGTCGGTCGCCATCGTCGCCTCACGGATACTGCAGCAAGCTGATCGTCTCGAACGGCGCCACCTTGGCCCGGCCGTTCAGGCCCAGTAACTCGATCACGAACGCGCAGGCAACCACGACTCCACCGGCCTGCTCGATCAAATGGCAGCAGGCCTCGACGGTGCCGCCGGTGGCTAGGAGGTCGTCGACCACCAGCACGCGCTGGCCGCGGGTCAGGCCGTCGATGTGCATCTCGAGCGTGTCGGCCCCGTACTCGAGCTCGTAGTGGAACGAATGCGTGTCGAACGGCAGCTTGCCCGGCTTGCGGACCGGCACGAAGCCCACGTTCAGTTCGAGCGCCAGCGGGGCGGCGAAGATGAACCCGCGGGCCTCGGCGGCCACCACGGCCTCGATGTTGCGGTCGCGCACCTGGTCGGCCAATTGGCCCACCACATCTCGAAAGGCGTCGGGCTCGGCCAAAAGCGGCGTGATGTCGCGAAACAGAATGCCGGGCTTGGGAAAGTCAGGCACGTCGCGAATGAACTGCTTGAGATCGAGCGGAGCGGCGGAAGCCATGCGTTCCTCGGGCGGCGGACAACGGGGCCGAACGCCGCAAGTGCGCGGGCGTCTGCTGGGAGTATAGGAGCGCCGGGCGCGGGCCGCTAGCAGACGGAATCGTGGTGGTAAGCAGATAACCGACCCTCACCCTGCCCTCTCCCGGAGGGAGAGGGTTCTGACGCCTACGGCGCGGCGGTCACACGCAGGACTACGTCGGGGTCGAACGCCGGGGCCGCCAGCTTCTTGGCGCCGCCCGCGTGCTGGAACTGCTCCTCGGCCAGCGTTTGGCCGCTTGCCGGCGAGATCCACTCCGCCTTATACGTTCCCGCCGGCAATTCGAGCGCGAGCGACGCCAGCTTCTCGGGCTGCGGGTCCGAGTCCTTGCGTTCGAGCGGACGCACATACACCGCATAGGCCTTGCCAGGCTCGCTCAGGCAGCGCGCCGAGAGCCCCTTGGGGAGCGGGCCCTTGATCGCCGCGGCGGCGGGTTTGAGTTTCACCAGGTCGAAGCCGTGGATGAAGTCGACCAGTGTGCGAAGCTGCTTCCGCAGCGCCACGCTGCCGCCGCCGGGCTGCGATTTGGGGTACTCGAACGTGCCGTCCTCGTGCCCCACGACGAACGAGTAGTCGAGATTGTTGTAGAGTCCGCCGCCGGCCAGGATGAAGTCCCACCCTTCCATACGGTAGACGTCGTCGCTCGTGCCGTCGAAGCCGGTCTCGTTGTCGCCGATCACTTTATCGAGGGCATAGTTCTCGGCCACGGCGTCGGGCGGGGCCGCGTAGTGGAAGTTGAACACCGAGATTTCGGGGTGGGGCTTCTCCACCTTGGCCGAGTTGTTGGCCACGTTCTGGGAGATCAGATGCGGGTGGGGCAGCGAATGCTCGGCCTCGGCGATCACGTCGGCAATGCGGTGTTGCCAATCAAGCGTCACGCCGCCGAAGTACGGCTCGTTGCAGATCTCGTAGTACACGTTGTCGAAGGCGGCCAACTCCGCCACGATCTTCTTGACCAGTTCCTCCTGCACGGCCAGCAGGCCATGGTTCTTGTCGAGCGTGTACACGTGCGTCCGGTCCGACGGACCCACCGCCTGCACGTTGTTCGCCGGGTTCATCGGGCTGAGCTTCCACTGCATCTCTTCGTACATCGGGCAGAAGAGATTCATTTCGACGACCACGCCCGCCTTACTGGCGTGGGCGACGAAGTCTTTGAGCCGGGCGAAGTAGGCCTCGTCCCAGCGTTCGAGGTCGAACTTGGCGCCGCCGCCGGGGTAGCCAGGTTCCTCGCTGCGGGCCCAGGGGGCGATGAAGCGGCCGTCGGCGGGCGCTAGTGTGTTCTTCGCGATGTTGAAGGCGCCCTGCGGCTCGACGTAGGCGCCGCTGAAAGTCCGCGTCAGATTCAGCTTGTCGGCGGCCAGCGCGTCGAGGTACTTGCGGTAGTCGAAGTCTTCGTTGAGCACGGCCCCGTAGTGCTCCCCCGAGGTGATCAGCACCGTCGGCTGGCCGCGGAAGAGAAAGTAGTGCGGATTGTCGGGATGCAGCGCCAGCGGCGGATGCGGCTCCTCTGCCAGGGTCGCCAAGGGGGCGAACAGCAACATCGCCAAAGGGGCAAGCAAGAAACGCAGCATGGCAGGGGCCTGGGCCGTGGAAAGGGTCTGTCCGGTTCCGCCCAGAATAGGCGGCCGGCAGGCCAGGCTCAAGCGGGCGAACGATCGCCCGCGGGGGGCGGCTGCGAGGCCTCGCGCAGCCAGGCCGGGAGCCGCCGCACCTGCCCGGAGCGGTCGACGCAGGCCACAGTGCTGTGCCCTTCGGCCACGAGCTGACCGTCTTTGAAAACCTCGTAACGGTGGTCGATCCGCACTCCGCGGACGCGCGTGGCGGTGGTCCGCAAGGTCAGCACGTCGTCGAAACTGGCCGCCTGGTGATACTGACAGCCGATCTCGGCGACGACCAGAAACAGCCCGGCGGCCTCGAACTCGCGGTAGTCGTGCCCCAGGACCCGCATTAGTTCGACGCGCCCCTGCTCGAAGTAGGTGAAGAAGTTCGCATGGTGCAGGCGGCCCTGGCCGTCGGTCTCCTGGTAACGAACGCGAATCTGGATTTCGTGCTGGGCGGACAAGGTGCGGCGCCTGCGGGAGGAATTGGCCCGCGCCATACTAACCCGCAGCGCGGCTAAGCGAAAACCCAGCGTCTCGCGGCGTGCCGTGCGAAGTCGTCCGGCGGCGCGCGGCAAACCCTGCCGACGATCCGCCGCGCATCAGTTGTTCCGCGCTTGCACCGTGCGTCAGGCGGCTTTTGCGCCATAGTTTGCCATAAACCCTGACGCCTGTGCCGAGCGCCGCGCACGTATCGCTTGGAGCGCGCGGGGCTTGAAAAAATCTGGGCTCTTGCCGCGAAAACGCAGGGGCCTGCGGGGGCCCGCCGACGATTCTGGTAGTGGTCTGGAATGGATTCTGTTTCGCGGGAATGGATTTCCGATTGGCGAGCCTCGGCTCGCCCTTTGCGCGACCCCACGAGCGACGCTCTCTGGCAAACCTGGCATCCGGATGATGCCAGGGAGAGCGGCCGCTTCCTTCCCAGACACGGAGTCCGATCTATGAAGTGTCGCGTCACGCTGGCCAGCCTGCTGCTGTTGGCCGGACCTTGGACCGCGAGCGCCCAGGAGAATCCTCCTTCGCTGCTGCCCATGCCGGGGGCGCCCGCCGCCGAGCCCACCTATCCGCACACGACCCCGGCGCCCACGTCAGACGCCCCGGCCGCGGATGCCCCGGGCGCTCCCGCGTCCGACATCGCCCCCGAAGTCAACACCGGCGCCGACCAACTGCCGGCCGAAAACAAGCCCCTGGCCGATCAACTGGGCGACTGCCTGAACCCGGCCGCCGACTGCTGCACCGACCTGAGCTGCTGCGATTCGGCTCCGGTGTGGTTTGCTTCGGTCTCCGGCCTCGTGATGGGCCGCGACCGGCCCAACAAACTGTGGACGACGTACGAAACGGGCAACAACCCGAACCAGTTGATGTACACGCCGAACGCCAACTGGACCGGTGGCGGCGAAGTGCGACTCGGTCGCTGCTTCGGCTGCTACCACGGCATCGAAGCCGTGTACTGGGGCCTGGGCACGATGTCGGGCGAGTCGGCCTACGCCGGCACGCAGGTTCCCAGCGGCTCGGTGAGCACGCCGCTCAACGTGAGCGATCCGGCCGTCCTGCTCGGCGGCAACACTCTCAACCAGTTCTTCGACAACGCTGAAGAGCACCGCATCCGCCGCTGGGATCAGTGGCAGAACGTGGAGCTCAATTTCCTCAACGGTCCGCTGATGACCGGGCCCTATGGCCGCTTCCAGTTCACCTACCTGGCGGGCGTACGGTTCCTGCGGTTCCAAGACGGCCTGATCTTCGGCTCGGTGCAAGACGGCTTCCAGTTCGGCGCCAACGGCGGGGCCAACGAGGCCTACATCCAATCGAGCGTAACCAACAACCTGCTGGGCTTCCAGTTGGGCGGCCGCGCCGACTACTTCATCACGCCGCGGTTCAGCGTGTTCGCGGCGCCGAAGGTGGGCATCTACGGCAACGACATGAACGTGCAGGGGCGCATCTACACGGGCGACGGCCTGGTGGGGATGGACGTGACCGGCAGCAAGGTCGGCTTCTCGATGATGGGGCAACTCGATGTCGGCATGAACTACCAGTTCTCCCCTCGGTGGAGCGTGTTCGGCGGCTACCGCGCCATCGCGATCTCGCGAGTGGCCCTGGCCGACAACCAGATTCCGTTCTATGTCGGCGCCGCCGACGAGTGGACTGACGTGAACGCCAATGGAGACGTGATCCTGCACGGCGGCTTCGCCGGCCTGCAGTACCGCTTCTAAACCACAAGAAGCTGGCAACAAATCCGATCCGTGACTCGGCCGGCGCTTCCTCAGGGGAGCGACCGGCCGAGTTTTTTTGTTGGTGGACGGCGCCCTCGATAGCTCAACACCGAAAGCACACACTCCGCGCCCTTCGCCCATGCGCCACTCCGGCCTTTCCCACGGCCAGAGGGAGGAACGCTAGCCGACGACGCGGTCTTCGGGCTGCGCGGTGCTGCGGAGGTAGGCGGCCAAGCGGAACTGCGTGTCGAGCAATTCCTGCCACTGGCGGGCTTCGAGCGTCACGCGGTCGCCGTCGGGCTTGCTGCGGACCGAAGCGATCAGTTCGCGCAACCGGCCGTGGACGTAGCCCAACAGCTCTGCGAGTTGGGCCGCCTGGCCGGGGCTGAGCCCCTCCGGCAGCTCGGGGGGCATTCGACTGGAGAGCGAGCGCTGGGCCGGAGCGTCGGCCCATTGCGAACCGGCGTCGGGGCCGCTGCGGGCCTTCGTGCCGTGCGACATTTGCTCAGGCGGCACGGTTCCCGAACCCGAGTTCTCGGCGGTTTTGAGAGCCGCCATCCGTTCGGCGATTTGCTCGGGCGTGCCGAACAAGAGGACCGAGCGCCCCACGCTCACCAGGTCGCCGAAGCGCAGAATTCGCAGTTGGGTGTCTTCGCCGTTGACCTTGGTGCCGTTGGTGCTTTCCAGGTCGGTGAGGATCAGCTTGCTCTGATCCTCTTGGATCTTCAGATGGAAGCGGCTCACCCGCTCGTCGTTGAGCTGGATGGTGTTGCCTTCTTCGCGGCCGATGGTGACCGGAGTGGTCATGTCGGCATAGACTCGGCCGCGATCGGCCCCGTCGAGCACACGCAACGTGACACGCGCCATGGCGAGCTGCTTGGGAGGGTGCGTTCTTGCAGGGGGCCCGCCCGTGCGTTCGAAGCGCAGGGAGGGCTGCGAGCCGGTTCCCCGGGGAGGGGAACCGCCGCCGGCAACCGTCATTGGTCGGCCCAGCACGACTCGCTAACTCTTTGTAGTGTACCACCGCTGTCGAACAAAAGCGCGAAATTGGGCGATTCGCCGAAAAAGGAGGGGGCGCATCGCAGGGCGGAGTTTTCTTTGTTCGCAGCCCCTCGGAGGAGGCCGTTTGGCGGCCGGCTCAAACCCCACCTCGGCGAACCTTTGACCTACCCTGCCCCCCGCGGCGACCCTATGATCTTTGTTGGAGGGACGTGAGTTGCGCCGGCCGACCGAAGCCTGGGCCTCACGGTTACTTAGGTCTATCCCGTGGATGGGGCAGCGGCGCGTTAGCCTGCGCCCGAGTCGATCATGCAAATCCTGCTCGCCGGTCCTCGCGGTTTCTGCGCGGGGGTCAACATGGCTATCGAGAGCCTGGAACTGGCCCTTGAGCTGTTTGGGGCGCCGGTCTACGTTTACCACGAGATCGTGCATAACAAATACGTGGTCGAGCGGTTCCGCGAGCAAGGGGCCGTGTTCGTCGACCGGCTGGAAGACGTGCCGCCAGGCTCGCACCTGCTCTACTCGGCCCACGGCGTATCCCCCGAAATCCGCGCCATTTCCGCCGGCCGCAACCTGCACGCGATCGACGCCACCTGTCCGCTCGTCACCAAGGTCCACCTCGAGGCGATCCGCTTCGCCAACCAGGGCTACACGATCTGCCTCATCGGCCACGAGGGGCACGACGAGGTGATCGGCACCATGGGCGAAGCGCCGCAGGCCATCGTGCTCGTCGAATCGGCCGAAGACGTGGCGAGCCTCGAAGTGGCCGACTCCAACCGCCTGGCCTACCTCACGCAGACCACCCTTTCGGTCGACGACGCCAACCGCATCATCGACGCTCTCAAGGCCCGGTTCCCGGCCATCGTGGGCCCCCCCAAGGAAGACATCTGTTACGCCACGCAAAACCGCCAAGAGGCGGTGCGGGTGCTCGCCGAAGACGCCGACGTGGTGCTCGTGCTTGGCAGCCAGAACAGTTCGAACAGCCAGCGGCTGGCCGAGATCGGCCGCGAGATCGGCAAGCCGGCGTACCTGATCGACGGGGCAGCCGATATTCGGCCCGAGTGGTTCCGCGGCGACGAAACGGTGCTCGTCACCGCTGGGGCGAGCGCGCCGGAGATCGTCGTCGAAGACTGCGTGGCGTTCTTGCGCAAGCGGTTTGGCGCCGCGGTTTCCAGTCGTGCGATCCGCGCAGAAGAAGTTCACTTCCCGCTCCCCCGCGAACTCCGCCGCGTGGTAAAGCAGCGCACCGCCGCGGGGCAGTAGCTCTCTCCTCCCTTCGCGTTTGGGGCGGCACCCCCCGCACCGGCGAGCGGCCAGCGTAAGCTGGCTGACGGACCGCGGTCAGAACCACAGCGCGGTTTGGTCGGCCGGCTTACGCCGGGCCGCTCGCCAGGGTCGTGACTTGGCCAAACGCCGTGGATCAGCCCATCACCCGTTCCGGCGAGCGGCCAGCGTAAGCTGGCTGATGACCTGCGGTCGGTGCTACAAGCGTTTTTGCCGGCCGGCTTACGCCGGGCCGCTCGCCAGTTGGCGTTGCTCAGGCGTCGACGAGCAACACCGTGAGCGAGCGCGGACCATGCGCGCCGATCACCAGCGATTGTTCAATGTCGGCCGTCTTCGAAGGGCCCGAGATGAACACCCCGTAGCCCGAACCCTCGAAGCGGAGCCGCTCGTAGGCCTCATGCATGTTGTGCACGATCGCCCTCCGGGGTACGACGGCCACGACGAACTGGGCGAGAAAGACGAGCCCCTGATGCCCCAGGTGGGAGCGGGGCGCCCACACCGCGCCGTTCTCGGCTACCGCGAACTCGCCGGCCACCACCGCCACGTCGACATCGGCCAGGCTGTGCGGGTCGGCGTCGTCTCCCAGGCCGCTGCCTGGCAACTCGAGCCCTGGCACGCGACAGACCACGCGCCGGGCAGCCTCGAACACCGACAAGCCAAGCACCTGCTCCCGTAGTTTCGTGGGGTCGGGAACGACGGCCGCCTGGCCGCCGACGCTCGTCAACACTTCGATGAACTGGGCTTCGGGATTCGCATAGCGAATCCAATTGCCGGACGTCCCCGGGTGGGGCTCGGCCGGAGGGAGATGCCGGCGGATGCGGGCCAGAATATCTTGCTTCGAACTCATGACTTCCGCCCCCGATAAACGTCGCGAAAGCTCTGCCGCGGCACAGGCGGGAGGTCGCGCTGCTTTCCCCAACCGTTCCAAGGGTTGTAGACCAAGGCCCGCGGCGACCACCGCAGCAAGAACCGGCCTACGCGGCCTGCCAAGGCATACAGGCGAGGCCGCTGCATGACCCACGAAGCGACCTTCATGCCGGCCAGCTTGGACCAAGAGAGGTACCCCGCCGTGGCAATGTCGCGCCGCCAAGTGAGCAACTGCTGGTGCAGGTCGATCTTCACCGGGCAGACATCGGTGCATGACGCGCACAAGCTGCAGGCATACGGAAGCGCTGCGTATTTCTTCAGATCGGTCACCGGGTTGAGAATCGAGCCGATTGGCCCCGGAACCGTGGCCCCATAGCTGTGTCCCCCGCTGCGGCGATAGACCGGGCACGTGTTCATGCAGGCCCCGCAGCGAATGCAGCGGAGCGAACGGCGAAATTCCTCGCGGGCCAAAATCTCGCTGCGCCCGTTGTCGACGAGCACGATGTGCAACTCGCTGCCCGGCGCCGGGCCGTGAAAGTGCGAGCTGTAGGCGGTGATCGGCTGCCCCGTAGCCGAACGCCCCAAGAGCCGCAGGAACACGGCCAGATCGGCCGCCTGCGGGATCAGCTTTTCGATGCCCATGCAGGCGATGTGCAGCTTGGGGAGCGCCACGCCCAGATCGGCGTTGCCTTCGTTGGTGCAGACGACGAGGCCGCCGGTTTCCGCGATGGCGAAGTTGACGCCGGTAATGCCGGCGTCGGCCTCGAGAAAAACGCGCCGCAGCCGCTCGCGGGCAGCGCCAGCCAAGTAAGGCGGATCGGTGGCGCCGGCCAGCGTGCCGAGCTTTTCGTGGAACAGCGCGCTGACTTCTTCCTTCTTGATATGGATGGCCGGCAGCACGATGTGGCTCGGCGGCTCGCCGCGCAACTGCACGATCCACTCGCCGAGATCGGTGTCGACCACTTCGATGCCGTGCCGTTCGAGGAACGGATTGAGGTGGCACTCTTCGGTGAGCATCGACTTGCTCTTGGCCACCTTCTTCGCGCCGTGCCGCTCGAGAAGATCGAGCACGATCTGGTTGTGCTCGGCGGCATTGCCGGCCCAGTGGACAATCGCGCCACGGCGGGTCGCCTCGCGCTCGAATTGTTCGAGGTAGTCAGCCAGGTGCGAGATCGTGTGCGATTTGATCGCTGCCGCCCGCTCGCGCAGCTCTTCCCACTCAGGCAGCGCATGGGCCATCCGGTCGCGTTTGACGCGGACGAACCATAATGCCTGATCGTGCCAGTGGGCGCGGCGATCGTCGCCGGTGAAAGCGGCAGCGGCAGCGGAATGATCGACAGGGGCGGAGGCGGTCATGTGGCCTGCGAAGGGAGGCGGCGAACTAGGCGGGCAAGGGCCGTCCGGCGAGGATCTCGGCCAGGTGCATCACATGCAGCGGCTTCTTCTGCCGGAGGATCAGCCCTTGGAGGTGCATCAAACACGACATGTCGTTGGCCGTGAGCACCGTGGCGCCGGCCTGCTCGTGGTCGTGCAGCCGGTCGAGCCCCATCATGCAGGAGACCGCTTCTTCGTTTACGGCGAACGTGCCGCCGAAGCCGCAGCACTCATCGGGCCGCTGCAGTTCGACCAGCTCGAGCCCCTCGATCGTTGCAAGGAGCTGCCGGGCCTTGCTGAACTGCGGCCCCACGGTTTCCGAAGAACGCCCCAGCCGCAGTTCGCGGAGGCCATGGCAACTTTGGTGCAGCCCCACGCGGTGCGGAAACCGGCCGCCGATGGGGCCGACCTCAAGCACGTCGACCAGGAACTCCGTCAGCTCGAAGACCTTGGGGCGCAGGGCGTCGTAGGCGGCGTGGTCGTGTTCGAAGTAGTCGTGGTAGTGCTGCCGGACCATCGCCGTGCAGCTGCCCGAAGGGCAAACCACGTAGTCGTAGGGGGAGAAGATCTCGACGAAGCGCCGTGCGAGCGGGCGCGCATCGCCGACGCAGCCCGTGTTGGCCATCGGCTGACCGCAACAGGTTTGCTCTTCGGGAAATTCGACCCGGCAGCCAAACCGCTCGAGCACCTCCACGGTCGCCAGCCCCACGTCGGGATAGAACTGGTCGATGTAGCAAGGGATGAACAGTCCGACGGTGCAACTCATAAGCCCCTATCGTACCTGCGCTTTCGTCGACCGAGAAGCGGTCTTTGGGCGCAGGGATTGGGGCTCTGAGTGCGCGACGGAGAGCAAGGAGCGCCGCGGGCGCGCCCGTTCGCCGATCTAGATCTCGGTCGAATGGAACTTGTGGCAGCCCCGTTCGCGCACGCCATCGATCGATTCATCCAGTTGGCTGTCGGAGCAACTCAGGGCGCTGCCGCTCTTGTGCTGGCAGAACGGGCAGGCATGGATGTCGCCATCCGTGTCGACGTAGAGGAACCGCTTGCCGGCCCCGCCGCAGCCGAGCCGCCGCTGCTGGTAGCCCGAGTACATCACGAGCGGCCAATCGAGATAGTCGTTGGTGAAGTTCAGCTTCTCATAGAACTTCTCGAGCACCGCCACGTGCTCGGGCTCGAGGTCCACGGTCTTGCCGGAGTAATGCCCCACCGAGCGGGGCTCGACGAACTGGATGAAGGAGACGCCCAGTTGCTTGCCCAGGCGGGCGTAGGACATCAGATTCTCTGCGGAGATGAACTCCTTGGTCGGGCAGAGCGACAGGTTGACCGCCAGGCCCACCTGGTGCGCGATCTGGGCCGCTTGCATCGCCGCGTCCCAGGCCTTGGGCGATCCGCGGAACGCGTTGTGCGCCTGCGGATCGAAGTGGTCGAGGCTGATCGACAGGCCGGTGAGGCCCGCCGCCTTGAGCTGCTGCGCGTTCTCGAGCGTGACGTGGAAGCCCGAGGTGAGGATCCAGAAGTCGGTGCCGGGGCGGGCCGCCTGGAGCACTTCGAGCAATTCCTTCCACCGCAACATAGGCTCGCCGCCGCTGAGCAGCACGCGGGTGACGCCGCGGGCCTGGAACTTGGCGACCATGAAGTTGATGTCCTCGAGGGACAACTTTTCGGCCTTGTTCAGCGCCTCCCACTCGAAGCAGTGCTCGCACGACAGAGGACACTTCTTGGTGATCGCCAGCAGCACCATGTCGAGCGTTGGCTCATGGCCCGGCGCCACCCGCTGCAGCGAACTGAGCATCCGCGCGTTGTAGGCGGCCGAGGGCCAGCCGGGGACGTTGTAGCCGCGGTAATAGCGACCGCCGACGCGGGCCAACTTGGTGGCCGAAAAGCCGTCGTAGAACTTCGCTCGAATCTCGCGGAGTTGCCGCCGGGCCTCCCAGGCCTTGCGCGGGCTGCCGTAGTGCTTGAGCAGAACGCCGGCTTCGGACAGGGAGATTAGGGCCTGCAGCAACCGCCGCTTGAGCGGCGAGGCCACCACCGTCGGCGGCAGGGTGGGCGCCGCCAGCGGCTGGGGGGCCGGAGCGGCGGGCGCCGAGTGAGCGTCGAGAACGGTGAGCGGCTCCGAGGTAACGGTGGCCATGCGCATGCGACCTTTCGCGAAAGACCGGGATCTAGAACTGCTTGCAGCAAACCAACTGAACCGCGCCCGGCGTCCGCCGAGCACTTCGGTTCCAACCCGCCTGCAAACTCTCGATCGTGCCTTGGGTGAGGGCCGGTCCAACGGCGTCAATCGGCACAAGGCGCAGCGGCTAGGAAACGCTGCCGTTCCGCAAAACTCCGTTTTGAGAATCGCCACCGCCTAGGGGTTAGGCCCCAGGGGCAACTCCGTTGGGGCTGAGTTTAGCGGGAGGCCGGCGGCCTTGCAATGATTTTCGCGTGAAAACTCAGCCAAGAATCGCCACGCCGAGCAGGCCGGTCGCGATCCTGACGGATCGGCCAGCTACGCGGGCGGTTCAAAGGAAACACCCCAAGGCCCGTCAATCGCCGAACGAGCGATTTGTCAGGTCCGCCGTGCGAACCATGCACCAACCGATATCAGCCTGCCTTCGCCCTCGAGGCGCGTTCTAGCGATCGGCGTACGGTTCCTTTTGCGTAGCCCAGGCATCGATGCGAAAGAGCGAGCCTCGCACTTGGGCGTCACTCCTTCTCCCGCGGCTCGAGCTCGAGCGCCGCCGAGTTGATGCAGTACCGCAAGCCGGTCGGCTTGGGCCCGTCGTCGAACACGTGCCCCAGGTGGGCCTGGCAGCGGCTGCAGTGGACCTCCGTGCGACGCATGAAGTGGCTGTTGTCCTCTTCGGCGGCTACTCCTTCGCCGGCTGGCGCGTAGAAGCTGGGCCAGCCGGTGCCGGAATCGAACTTGGTCTTCGAATCGAACAGTTCCTGGCCACAACAGACGCAGCGGTACATGCCGGGGGTCTTGCTGTTCCAATGTTCGCCGGTGAAGGGACGCTCGGTTCCCTTTTGCTGCGTGATCCGATATTGCTCAGGCGTGAGCCGCGAGCGCCACTCGGCGTCGCTGCAGGCCAGAGGATTGGGGTCGCTCATGGCAATCTTGTCTCCGGGTACGATTTGCAGAGGCCGCACGCCCGCCAGCACCACGCCCGTCAGCCCCGCCATACACAGCAGGGCCACGAGGACGGCCGGCGCTCGCGAGCGCGGTTCGACGTTCGCCGGATCAGCAGCATGGGGCGATGAGAGCATCTGATGTTTCCTCGCACACAATCCTAGGCGGCGTTGGCTCCCCTTAGAGTGTCGACGCCGGTGCTTGGTTACGCGGTCCTTGCAAACCCCTGTCTGACCTACCGATTGAACAGAAACGCCGGGCTGTTGAGCAGCGCCCACACCAGGTCTTGGGCCCCGGTGAGCCGTTCGTTTTCGGCCTGCGAGGCGCTCAGGGCAGCGGCCGCTCGCCGGCGGGCCAGTTCGGGATCGAGCGACTCGAAATGCGCCTTGATCACGGCCGCCTGCTCAGGCGAGCGGGCCGCAGGTTCAACCGCCAGCGCTGCGAGCACCGGCGCAGGAGCGTCGAGCGCGCCGCCGGCCGACGCGTCGGTCGTTGCTGAGAGCCGGAAGCGGCCCAGGCTATGCAAGCCATCGTCGTAGCGCTGGCGAAGCGTGAACACGAGCCGAGATGGACCGGAAACGCCGACCGGCCGCCGCAGCCGGACGACGAGCGAGTGCGACTTGCCGGTCTCTGGGACGAGAGCCCAGCCCGTCTGCTCTTGCCCGTCGATCGCGTTCTCGGCTGAATAGCCGCCTTGGCCGAAGTCTGCTTGCGCTCCTGCGAACTGCACCTGCGTCGAGTCGCTGGGATCGCCAGCCGGTCCGGCGTTGAGTTCGAACTCGCTCACGACCAGATTGCCGTTGGGCGCGCGGCCCGGGCCACGGCCCGGCAGGCGATCGTCGGCCAGAGCCTCGAGCCGCACGGCGGTGATGCCCGTCAGGTCGGTGCTGGCGACCACGGTGTAGACATCTTGCCCTTGCGGTCCGGTGGCGAGCAGCGAGCCATCCTCGAGCTTCACGAACTCGGCGCCCACTTCCGACTTGGTTTCGAGCGGTTCGAGCGCCGTCCACGTGGCCGGTCGATGCGCCGCTTCCCAGGCAGCCTGCTTCGCCGCCGTTTGCTGCTCGTAGTCGGCCAACTCGGCCTGCAAGCGATCGCGTTCGCCGTCGATCTCGGGACTATGCAAGGCGGCGAGCGCCGCGGCCGTTTCGTCGGCCGTGGGCGGGCGCGAAAGGATGCGCAGGAACAGCGCTTCCACGAGCTTAGCGTCGTCGGCCTCGTCGGCCACCAGCTTGCTAACGGCGTTCTGCGGATCGGCCACGGCGTCGGCCAGCGTGGGGCCGTTGATCAGCTTCATCACCGGGCCCAGCATCACGCCGCCGGAGCGTTCGCATTCGCAGGCGCTTTCGCGCGGCGGACGGCCAAAATCCTCGAGGAACGCCAGCGTGGCGCCCGCGTCGGGCAATTGCGCCGCGCGGAAACCGGCTGGCACGTCGGGCAGATGCGGCTGCGCGCCAACCGCGCGGAAGATGCTGTCATACAGCACTTCGGCAGGCAGCCGGCGGGCAATGGCGTGCGAATAGTTGATCGTGTCGTCAGCGTTCCACTGGTTTGTGGCCACCGAGTGCTGGTAGGCGCGGCTCTGGCAGATGGTCCGCACCAAGTGCCGCACGTCGAACCCGCTCTCAATGAAGTCCTGGGTCAGGCGATCGAGCAGCTCGGGGTTCGAAGGAGGGTTGCCGGCGCGGATGTCGTCGATCGGTTCGATGATGCCGACGCCGAACAGATAGCCCCAGACGCGGTTGACGTAGCTCTTGGCAAAATACGGATTGTGCTTGTCGGCCAGCCAATCGGCCAGGGCCTCGCGGCGCGAGCCGGCCTGCGATTCGTCCTTCGGCTGGTAGGGGAAGTGCGGCTGCGCGGGCTTGCCGCTGGCCTCGTTCGTCACCTCGCCCGACGGCTTGTCGAAGACGATCTCGTAGAGGGGCTTCGGATTGTCGACCGCCGAGCCGCCGAGGGTGCGGTCGCCGCCGGCGGGATCGTTCTTGAAGCCCACCTGCGCGAAATAAGCGGCCAGGTCGTAGTACTGGCTCTGGGTCCAGCGTTCGAACGGATGGTCGTGGCACTTGTTGCAGTTGAACCGCACGGCGAGAAACAACTGCGTGGTGTTCTCCATCGTCTCCGCCGGCCCACGCAGAATCTTGAAATACGACGCAGGAGGGTTCGTCTTGTTCGAGCCGCTCGCCGTCAGGACGGTGCGGACGAATTCGTCGTAAGGCATGTTCTTGGCGAGCGCCTCACGAATCCATGCGCGAAACGCCCACGAGCCCTCTTCGCCGAGGAACTTGCGGTTCACCTGCAGCAAATCGGCCCACTTGTTGGTCCAGTGCTCCAGGTAGTCGGAGCTGCCAATCAGGCGATCGATCACCTCGTCGCGCTTGACTTTGGTCTCGCGCGTGTCGGCCAGGAACGCTCGCACATCTTCCGGCTTCGGCGGCAAACCTGTCAGGTCCAAGTAGACGCGGCGGAGAAACTCGGCGTCGCTCGTGAGCGCGCTGGGCAGGGCCTTCACGCGGCGCAGCTTTTTGTAGACGAGCGTGTCGATGTAGTTGTTCTCCGGCGTCTCCTGCCACTGATAGCCGGTGCGGTCTCCCATCACGGTGAGCGTGGTGGCGGTGTACGCGCCTTCGTAGCGGGCCAGCAGTGCGGCTTCCCCGCGGCGGAGCGTGGTGACGAGCCCTTGCTTGTCGACCTCGACGACTTCGATGTTGCCAGACTCGACGAAGGCCTCGGCCGTCACGTCGCGGACGCGGCCGTCGGCGTAGGTGGCCAGCACCGCCATCTGCTGCTTCATCCCCTCGCGCGGCACGATGGGTTGCTGCGGATGCAACTCGATCTTCGCGACCCGCGGGGCCTGCAGATCGAGCTGTACGCCGGCGGCGATCCACGCGCGGAGCAATTCGTAATACGGGTCGCCCGGCTTCGAGAGGACGCCCCCCACGTGCGGCACGCCGCCGGAGAGCTTGAGCAGCATCAGGCTTTGGTCGGGGGCCGCGCGGTTGAAGCGGCGGGCGGCCAGGTCGTCGACCAAAGCGCGGTGGTCGTACACCGGGTCGTAGCCGCGGAGCGACAGCTTGAAACCCCGCTGCCCCTTGGCCGAACCATGGCAGGTGCCGGCGTTGCAGCCCAGCTTCGAGAGCGCCGGCCCGACGTCGGTGACGTAACTCACGTGATACGGCTCGTTCTGACCCTTCACCTCGACCGGTACGGTCAGCGTTTGCCCGCCGTAGGAAACCTCGAGCTGCCCCGCGCCGTCTCCCTTGGGGCGCACTTGTCCGCGCGGCGACACCGCCGCGAGCTCGGCCGGCGCGGCGAACTTCGCCAGCCGCGTGAGGTCGACGCGCTCGCCCGCGTCGGTGACGCCCGTCACGAGCACCTGACGGTAATCGTATTCATTGCCCAGCTCGATCTTCTGCGGCGTGCACTCGAGCGACACGACGTTCAGGCCTGGCGGCAGGGCCTCTTCGGCCGCTTGGGCGAATGCGCCGAGGCCTAGGCACAGCACCGCGCTCAACAGGCTGCATGCCGTTCGTTTGTCGCTTCGCATGAGGCGTTCCCTGTTCTTGATGCCAGATCCTTTAGCGCACCGCCACCGGCTCGGTCGCCAGCGGCACGGCGGAAAACTCGGTGACCACTGCGCCGTCCTCGGCGTTGACGAGCCGCACGCGGCCATCGAAGCCCGCCACGGCGATTTGCGAGCCGGCCGGGTTGAACACCGCGGCGAAGAGCCCGCCTTGCTCGGTGGTGAACGCGGCGATCCGGCGGCCGGTGTCGGTTTCGAACACGCGGGCCTCGCCGTGGCCGTCGAGGCTCGAGGCGGCCACGAGCCGCGTGCCGTCGTGGTTGAAGCGGGCCGCATAGAGCCTGCCTGGCAGGGCCTCGAACGTGCGGATGTGGTTGTAGTCGTCGCCGATCACCCGCTGTTTATCAGCTGGGCGAAACATGCGGTAGAGCTTGGGAGCGCCGTCGGCCCCGGCGATCAGCAGTTCATCCTTCGTGGGATGACGATCCACGGCGGCCAGTCCCCCCTTCAGCGCGCCCGGCGTGATGCTGGTGATGTTGTCGACGAACCGCTCGGTGGGGACTTCGATCAGCTTCATCGTGCGGTCGCGACTCACAGAAACCAAGTGCTTGCCGTCGACCGAGAACGCAGTGTCGAGCACCCAATCGTCGTGCGAGCCCTGATAGAGGACTTGCTTGCCGGTCTGGGCGTCGATGGCGCGGACCGTGTTGTCGCCGCAGCCAAAGGCGATCTTCTGGCCATCGGGCGACCAGCTTACGCCGTAGACCGTGTCGAAAGTGAAGGGGGCCGAGAGGAGCAGCTTGCCTTCGGCGACGTCCCAAATTTGGATCTCGCCGAACCGGCCCGGCGAACCGCCGGCCACCGCCAGCCGCTTGCCGTCGGGTGAAAAGGCCACCGCTTCGATCCGCTCGGAGAGACCGACCAAGCGCTTCTCAATCGCGCTGCCGTCGGCCTTGTGGAGCAGCACTTCGTGGTAGCCCGAGACGGCCAGCAGAGCGCCGTCGGGCGAGAAGTCGAGCGCGGTGACGACGGGCGCCGCGCGATAGACGGGGGGGTGGGCCATGTCGACCAAGGGTCCGGCCGAGGTGGGCAGATCGTTCTTGGCGCCCTCGGCGATCCAACGCCGGATGATGTCGATTTCGGCGGCGGCCAGCGGCTCGCCCTCCTTCGGCATTTCGGACTTGCCGTCGACGGGCGTGATGACCGCCAGCAGGTTGCTCTCCTCCGGATCGCCGGCGACGACGGCCGCGGCTTCGCTCTCGCCGGCGGCCAAGAGTCGCGCGAATTCGGTGACGACGTAGCCCCCCCCCGGCTTGGCCGGCTGATGGCACCCTTGGCATTTCGCTTGGAGCAACGGCCAAACCTGCTTGGCAAAGCTCACCGGCTCCGCGGCCGCCGGTTCGTCGGCCGCAACCGGCAGGGCAAGGCCACCGTAGAGGACCAGGGCAGCGCAGAACGCGCGGGCATTGAACATCGCAACCATCCAGCTCCGCGGCGCCCGGCCCGTTGTCGAAGGGGCGCGAGCGACGACCTGTGGGGGTGTGAGGCGGGACGCCCAGCGGCTGGCCGCCGGGAGGAGGGATCGAACCAGCGTTCAATATAGGTTGGCCGCGTCGGGGGTGGCAAGCTGCGGAGCGGCCGGCGCGTGTGCTATCCTGAACCGCTGGAACCGAGTCAGAGCGATCGAATTCCCGCTAATCGCCAAGCATGCCTCCCCCCGTTCCCCAGCCACCGATTTCTCGCCGGCCGCTGCTGCGCCGCGCGGATCAGGCGACCGTGGCCGTGCTCTTGGCCTGCGGGCTCGCCGTGCTGGCTTGGAAGTGGGTTGCCTGGGGCGTGCTGCAGGGGCGGCTGATCGAGATCGATCGCGAGCCGCCGCTGCGGGCGGCCTTCATCGTCGACATCAACCGCGCCGACTGGCCCGAACTGGCCCAGGTGCCAGGGGTGGGAGAAACGCTGGCCCGGCGAATCGTCGAGCGGCGGGAGCAACTCGGCCCCTATGCCGACAACCAAGAGTTGCTCGAGATCCAAGGCATCGGCCCGCGAACCCTCGACCGGATGCGCCCCTTCTTGCGCGGGACGCCGAGCGGCGCTGCGGTAGCCGGCGGGCCGTAACGCCGTTTGTCCGCACCCGTCTCGCGTGGAATCGGCCAGCTTACGCTGGGCCGCTCGCCCCTCACGTTGCGCGCTGCGTACAACTCAGCCATCCATCGCAACGGCGAGCGGCCGGCGTCAGCCGGCTGACCGGCCCACTCAGCTCGGCAAATCGACCCAAGCGCGGCCGCGGTGGCTGGCCAGAATCGCCTCGCATAGCAGCAGCTCGCGATGTCCATCGGCAAACGTGGCGTAGAGCGGCGGCGCAGCGGACTGCGGATCGTCGATCAGCGCGTAGACCGCCCGGTAAAGCTGCTTGAACGTGTCGGGAAAGCCTTCATTGTGGCCGCCGGGATAGTTGGCGAAGGGGCGGACCTCCGGGTCGAGCAGCGCTGGGTCTTTGAGCAGCAGTTCGCTCGGACGGCCGCGGCGGCCGATCCAGAGCTCGTTGGGCCGCTCCGAATCCCAGGCCAGGGCCCCCTTTTCGCCGGCGATCTCGAACGTGATGCGGTTCTTGCGCCCGGCGGTGACCTGCGACACGTTGAGCGATCCGCGGGCGCCCCCTTGGTAGTGGAACAGCACGCTCCCCCAATCTTCGGTCGCCACCGGCACGCGCTCCCCCGGCTGTACCGCGCCGGAAAAGGTTTCCACCGAGCCGCGCGGACGAATCCGCGTCGGCAGGCAAGTTTGCAGGTCGGCCAGCAGCGAGCGCGGCTCGAGCCCGGTGATGAAGCCGATCAAATCCATCCAGTGCGTGCCGATGTCGCCGACAGCCCGCAGCTCGCCCCCTTCGGCCGGGTCGACCCGCCAGTTCCAGTCGGTCTCGAGCAGCAGCCAGTCCTGCACATACGCGCCGCGGACGCTGTAGATCCGCCCCAGCTCGCCGCGACGGATCATCGCGCGGGCTTCGAGAGCGAGCGGATAGAAGCGCACATTGTAGTTCACGGCCGCGACCTGGCGAGGCCGCGCGGCGGCCAACTCCACGAGCCGCGCGGTTTCGGCCGAGGTCATGGCCAGCGGCTTCTCGCACACCACGTGTTTGCCGGCCTGCAGTGCCCGCTCGGCCATGGGGGCGTGCAGCCGGTTCGGGGAGGCAATGTGCACCACGTCGATCTCGGCGTCGCCGATCAAGGCATCGTAGCTGGGATAGCCCACCTCCAGGCCGAGCTGTTTCGCCGCCGCGACGCTCTTTTCGGCCGAAGAGCCCAGCACCCCTTTCACGCGCACCCCCAGCCGGCGGAGCGCCTCGACATGGACGGGGCCAATAAAGCCGGAACCAACGACGGCGGCGGTGGGCATGGGCAGTTTCTCGAGCAGGAGACGCGGACGAAGAGTCGCTTGGAGTGTGCCACGCGAGCTCCGCGGCGGCAACAGGGCAGCGGCGAGAGAGAAGCGGAGCCCTCCTCCAAAATGCCCAAGGGAGCCTACCGGCGAGCGGCCCAGCGTAAGCTGGCCGACTGGTGCGCGAGACTCCCGTTGTTTCGCGCAGTTCGTCAGCCGGCTTACGCCGGCCGCTCGCCGCGGGCCGTGTTGGGCGTTTAACGGTCGTTAGCGACCAGTCGCCTAACGGCGAGCGGCCCAGCGTAAGCTGGCCGACCGGGTGCGCGAGATTCCGTTGTTTTCCGTCAGCCGGCTTACGCCGGCCGCTCGCCACGGGCCGTGTTGGGCGTTCAACGGTCGTTAGCGACCAGTCGCGTAAGGGCGAGCGGCCAGTGTAAGCTGGCCTGACGAAGCGCGAGGTTCCCAACGATTGGCGCAGTTCGTCAGCCGGCTTACGCCGGCCGCTCGCCGGGCCCGTGGCAGGCACGGTTCCGCTCCTCTCTCCACCAACGCTCCTTCCTCATGGCCATCGATCCCATCTGCGGCATGACCGTCGACGAGGCGAGCCCGCGCCGGGCCGAACGCGACGGAAAGACCTATTACTTTTGCAGCGAGGGGTGCCGGAAGAAGTTCTTGGCGCAGGGAGCGGCGGCCCCGGCGGTGCATGCCGGGCACGACACGGCGAAGCCGGCAAGCGGGGAACATGCGTGTTGTCATGGCCCGGGGGCCCCGGCGGCGAAGACGGGGCCGGCTGGGGGGGCGGATGTCGTTTACACCTGCCCGATGCATCCCGAGGTGCGGCAGCTTGGGCCCGGCGCATGCCCCAAGTGCGGCATGGCGCTCGAGCCCGCCGACCCGGCGTCGGCCGTGACCGGCGACGACCCCGAGTTGATCGACATGACGCGGCGGTTCTGGGTGGCCGCCGTGTTGTCGTTGCCGCTGTTGGCGATCGCCATGCTGCCGATGGTCGGCGTGGAACTCGGGCACATGCTGGGCGGGCAAGCGCTTAACTGGCTGCAGTTCGCGCTCGCCACGCCCGTCGTCCTCTGGGCCGGCTGGCCCTTCTTCGAGCGCGGCTGGCGATCGGTCGTGTCGCGGCATCTCAACATGTTCACGCTCATCGCGCTGGGGTCGGGGGCGGCCTACCTCTACAGTGCGTTCGCCGTACTCGTGCCGGGCGCCATTCCCGAGGCGTTTCGCCACGGAGGGCACGTCGAGCTCTACTTCGAGGCCGCGGCCGTGATCATCACGCTCGTGCTCCTCGGCCAAGTGCTCGAACTGCGGGCAAGGCGCCGCACCGGCGATGCGATCCGCGGCCTCCTGGCCCTCGCCCCGCCGACCGCCCGGCGCGTGTCGGCCGACGGCGCGGAACAAGTCGTAGCGCTCGACGAAGTGCAGACCGGCGACACGCTGCGCGTCGTGCCGGGGGACAAAATCCCGGTCGATGGCAAGATCGTCGACGGCCGCAGCTCCGTCGACGAGTCGATGCTCACCGGTGAACCGCTGGCCGTGGAGAAGGGGCCCGGCGACCAGGTGATCGCCGGCGCGGTGAACCAAAACGGCTCGTTCCGCATGCGGGCCGAACGGGTGGGGCAGGCCACCGTGCTCGCGCAGATCGTGCGCATGGTCGGCGAGGCGCAGCGAAGCCGCGCGCCAATCCAGCGGCTGGCCGATCAGGTGGCAGGCTACTTCGTGCCGGCGGTGATCGCCGTCGCCGGGGCCACGTTCGTCGCGTGGGCTCTCTGGTCGCCGCGCGAGCCGGCGCTGGGCTATGCGCTCGTCAACGCCGTGGCGGTGCTCATCATCGCTTGCCCTTGCGCGCTGGGGCTGGCGACGCCGATGTCGATCATGGTCGGCGTCGGCCGCGGGGCGCAGGCAGGCGTGCTCATCAAAGACGCCGAGGCGCTCGAAACCTTGGAGACGATCGACACGCTCGTCGTCGACAAAACAGGCACGCTCACCGAAGGGCGGCCCAAGGTGGTGTCGATCGTTGCTCGCGGCGTCGACGAGTCCGAGCTGCTGCGGCTGGCGGCTTCGCTCGAACGGGCCAGCGAACATCCCTTGGCCCAGGCGGTGGTGGCGGCTGCCCGCGAGCGTGGCCTGGCGGTCGGCGAGCCGGCCGATTTTCAGGCGACGACCGGCGGCGGAGTGCAGGGCATGGTCGACGGCCGCCGGGTGCTCGTCGGGCAGCGGGGATTCCTGGAACAGGCAGGTGTGAGCGATCTAGGGGGCCTCGAGCAGCAAACAGCCGACCTCCAGCAGAAAGGCCAAACGGTAGTGACGGTCGCCCTCGACGGCCGCGCGGCGGGCCTCTTGGCGATCGCCGATCCGATCAAAGCCTCGACCCCAGCGGCGCTCGAGGCCCTGCACGGCCTCGGGCTGCGGATTCTCATGCTTACGGGAGACAACGAGCGGACGGCGCGGGCGGTCGCCGCGCAGCTCGGCATCGATCAGGTGGAGGCCGGGGTCACTCCGGCGTCGAAGCACGAGCGGATTCGCAAGCTGCGGGAGTCGGGCGCCAAGGTGGCGATGGCCGGCGACGGCGTGAACGACGCCCCCGCCCTGGCAGCCGCCAACGTGGGCATTGCGATGGGCACCGGGACCGACGTGGCGATCGAGGCGGCCGGCGTCACCCTGCTGGGCGGCGACCTGACCGGCATCGTGCGGGCAATCCGCCTCAGCCGGCAGGTGATGCGCAACATCCGCGAGAACTTGTTCTTTGCCTTCGTCTACAACCTGCTCGGCGTGCCGATCGCGGCCGGCATCCTCTATCCGCTGTTCGGCGTGCTGCTGAGCCCGATGATCGCCGCGGCGGCGATGAGCCTGAGCTCGGTGAGCGTGGTGGGCAACGCCCTACGGCTGCGGAGGGCGCGGCTCTGATGCTGCGTCCGCGCGTTCTCGCGCCGCTTCGATGACTGCTCGCGCGCGCTCGTGATGCTCTTCGTCGCAGGCGCAGCAGTCGTCGCAGAGGCCCGAGTCGCAATCGCATTCGGCAAAGGCCGGTGGCGATCCCTCGACGTCTTCGATCACACAGTTGCATTTGGCGCAGCGGAGGCTCATGCATCAACGATTATGCATGAGTCGTGCCGCCGCGAACAAGACAGACTAAGAAGAGTTCTGCGCGAGGAGTTAGATCACGTTGAGGTGTTTCCCTGGCGCGTAAAACATTAGTTCAATCCGTCGAGTTTGTCGCCAGCGCGTGGCTACTTTTTGAGCGCGCTAGGGAATCGACGCACCTTACTTCGCCGTGTCGAGGGCTTTGATCTCGGCATGGTTGAGCAGGAACTCGCGGCGTTGCTTGAGGAAATCGCGCAAACTCGGCCGCCGACGCGGACCTTCGTTGCCGCCTTCGGCGCCATCGAGCGACGCGCGAAATTCATCGAGGCTCGCCAGCTTGCGGGTGTCGTTCGCCAACTCGGGCTCGATCAACTTTCGGTACTCTTCCACCACGGGGCCAAGCTGCGCCCAGTCGAGCTCCTCGGCCAGCGTGCGCACATGCTCCAGGTAGCGCTTCTTCAAGCTGGGCACGGCCAGCAAGCGGCTGCGGAGCGGCTTGCTCGCGTCGTCGGCGCCTACCAGTGGATCGAGATCACCCCGCCCACCGCCGGGACCGCCAGGTCCACCGGGGCCACCGGGGCCAAAACCGCCGGGGCCGGGACCTCCGGCGTTGCCGGGGCCGGCGGGTCCGCGGCCACCGCCGCGGCGGCCGCCGCCAGGCCCGCCGCCGAACATGCCAGGGCCCATCGCCGGCCCAAACGCCTCGTTCATGTCGTGCGGTACGATGTGAAAGCGTCCCTGGGCGTCGCGGACCAGGCTGTAATCGCTCGCTCGCACCCAATAACCGTCGCCGTTGACGAGCACGTTCTCGAGGGCAAGGAACCACAGCGTTTCATCGATCGCGAGCATCGGCTCGAGCGCCGATTCGAGCTGGTCGAGCGGCGTCTGATCGAGCGTCTTGCAGAGCTTGATCAGGGCCTGCCACGACTCCGGATCGTCCTTGGTCTTGATGTCGAACAGCTTCTTGTACTCGGCGACGTCGTCCCCCAGGTAGTTCAAGCCCGCACGGCCGCCGGGGCTGCCGGGCACCTTCCAGCGGGCCGCCTTGCCGTCGCCATACCACTGGGCGACCGAATCCTTGTTGAACTGCTGGGCGTTCACAAACAGCCCCCAGCTCTCGCCGTTGATCACCACCTTCACAAAGTTCGCTTGGGGCGCCGGCATGTGCTTGCGGGCCAGGTGCGAATAGAGCACGGTATGCAGATGCGTGGGATCTTCGTGGGCGTTGAGCAAGTTGAGCGTCTTGTTCCCCAGCAGCCGCTGCTTGCCGTCGACCAGGTCGATTGTGAGGTTGAGCGAGCGTTTGTGCTCTTCGTCGACGGTGAAGTACGACGACGCGCCGCGGAACGAAACGCCGACGCCGGGGTAGCTCTTGCCGTCGACGGTGAGGGTGGCCGGCACCTCGACATCGGAGCGGTAGAAGTCGGCCAGCTCCTTTTGCCAATCGGGCGCCTCGAAGTCGAGGAACAAGGTGCGAATGATGTTGGGCTCGAAGAGCGGCTCATCGCCGTAGGCAAGGACATCGGCCGGAGTCAGCTTCGGACCGGGTTTGCCCGGCTCCTCGTTGCCGCGACCGAACGGGCCACCAGGACCGCCGGGGCCGCCACCAGGACCGCCGGGGCCGCGACGGCGGCCGAAGCCGCCTGGTCCGCCGGGGCCGCGTCGTCCACCGGGACCGCCGGCCGGCTCGGCTTTGGCAGCTTCGCGGGCGAGCTTGCGCTCATCGCTGTTCAGCCAACCATCTTTGTTGGCGTCGAAGCGGGCGAGCAGTTTCCTCTCTTGCCCCATGGGACCGCCGGGACCGCCAAAGCCCATCTGCGGAAACTTGAACTCGGGGCCCTTGAGTTCGTCCCACTGTTTGCGCTGCGCGTCGGTGAGCACGGCCAGCGCTGCCTCGTTATTGCCCTGCGGCCCCCCTGGGCCGCCCGGGGGCCCGAAGCCGGGGCCGCCTGGTCCGCCCGGAGGAGGTCCGAAGCCACCCGGCCCCCCCGGGGGTCCGAAGCCTGGGCCAGCCGGGCGGACCTTGTCGGCCAGATCGCGGCGTTGCTCTTCACTCAAGCCGAGCTTGTCGGCGATGTCTTGGCGGGCGAGCGCCGAAGCGCCTTCGCGCTGCAGCCGCAGTTGCTCGAGCCGCGCGAATTGCTTCTCGTCGAGAGCCTGCTTGAGCTTTTCGTTGGCTTGCTTGGCGCCGGCCTCGCTCTTCTCGCGCATGGCCGCAAAGCGTTGCTCGCGCTCTTCGTCGCTCAGCTCATCGAGCTCTTCGGGGCGAAGCGCTTCGAAGCCAGCGCGCATCTGCTCTTCCTGCTCCTCGCGCAGGGCGGCGACCTTCTTCTGCTGTTCCTCGCTGAGGCCGAGCTCCTTCTGCACCTCGGGCATTTCGAGCAGCATGCCCACCGCCATGGGGCCGCCGAAGTTGAACATGAAGGGGCCGCCCGGTCCGCCACGGCGGCCTTGTGCCCAGGCCAGCGAGGCCAGCAGCAAGCACACGAGGGTGCAACGAACGAGCGTCTTCATGGATTAGGTCCTTGTGCGGCGGAGAAGCGCCTGCGGGCGCGGGAAGGTTCGGAGGTGATTCGAATTGCCGGCGACCCTCACCCCGGCCCTCTCCCACGGGGAGAGGGAGCCAGAGGCTACAGTTCGCGGCGGAGTTCGACGCTTTGCACGCCTTCGAGGCGATTGAGCGCGTCGATCGTGTCGGCTGGGGAAATGCCCGGCCGCAGACGGATGCGATAGGTGACTTCTACAGCCGCTCCCTTTTGGCTCGTGCTGCCAGACACCAAGCTCCAGTGGCTGCAATACGTGGAAAGCGGCTCTTTGAGTACAGTCTCGGCGCTGCGCCCAATACCGACGCGCACCGTGAGACGCGAATCTTCGTCGATCCACGGGTTGGGCGATCGCCGCGGCTGCGTGGCCAGCGCCGCGGCGCCCACGATCACGAACCCAATCACCGCCACGAGCAAGTGGTTGGCGCCAACCGCCATCCCCACCACCACGGCGAAAATCACGAACGCGATGTCGAGCGTATCTTCCACCACGGTGCGAAACCGCACGATCGACAGCGCTCCCACCAGGCTGAACGCGCGGGCAATATGGTCGCCAATCACCTGGGTGACCATGGCGATCAGGATCGCCAGCAGCACGAGAGTGGAGGGAAACGAGGGGGAAATTGTGTGGTTGCGGCGCACAAGGCGGTAGAGCTGCGCCACGGCGTAGCCTAGGGCCATCGCCGCCACCAGCCGCAGACCTAGCGCCGCCGCATGTTGCCAGCTAAAGGCCGACGAGCCATCGGCAGGCGAATGATACGTCGGGTTCAGCCAATCGGGCATGGAGCGGGCGCAGCCGGCAAAACGCGTTGGGGCGTAAACAGGGTTGCGGGCTTAGGCGGTGCGCAAACGGGCAGCCGCGTTCGACTCGGCCGGCTCGCGGGTCAACCGCTCGTGCAGGCCGCAGAGCAACACGCTGTGCCGATACTTCGACACGCCCATTGGCTCGAGGCCCAACTCGCGGATCAAGCCCTTGAAGACCGCCGGCATCGCCACGCGGTATTTGAACTCAACAATGCTCCGCCCGTCGAGCACCTGCAAGCCCTCGGTGGCGAGCGGGAAACCGATGTCGTCGGTCGCCAGGCAGCGGACATTGCGGTCGACGGTGAAGCGGATCGGACCCTCGGGGGTCATGCCGACGCGGGCGATGCGGTCGTACACGACCGACACCTTCGGCGCGAGGCCGCGGAGGTCGAGCCGGCGGCGGAACCAGTGCGCCGGCCAACCGGGGCGCTGGCGGCCGTCGACCAGCCAGTCCAATTCCTCGGGCACGATCGCGCTGCGGCGCTTGGTGACGATGCCGCGGAACTTGGCCTTCCGCTCGGTGTAGATCAGCGGCTCGGCGCCGTAACGGCGCAACCGCAGCTTGCGGCGAGCATGGGCCCCGACCCGGCGATACACCGCCAGGTCGGGCGTGTCGAAGTACAGGCTGTGAATGCGGTAGCCATCGCCCCGGCCCGGTTCGGCATGCGGATCGGCGGCCAGTAGCTCCCGGGCGCTCGCGAGCAGGGCGTCGGCCCGGGCATCCTCGACCAGAAACTTGATCTCGTAGGCGCCGGGACGCGGCTCGGGCAGAGGACTCACCGGCATGGGGCGACTTCCAAAGGGGTACGGAGCGTCAGGGCCCTAACCAAATCCTAACAAGGTTCTAACACCCTCCTCAATCAGTCGCCAAGAGGCCCCCCACGCCGCCGCGCGATTCTGGAGGTCCTGATCCGCCTAGTCCCCTACGCAGTACAGCCGGTTGGCGCTCCGTAGCAGCAGCCGCTCTCCCGCCACCGCAGCCGACGCCCAAAACAGCCCCTCGAGCGGATTGGCGGCCAGAACTTGGAACGTCGGCCCCGCCGCCAGCACGGTGGTCAGCCCGTTCTGGTCCAGGCAATACACCTTTCCGCCCGCTGCCCACGGGGAGGCGGTAAACCCGGCGGCGCCAGGCAACCGCTGCCGGTAGAGTTGTTTTCCGGTGGCAGAATCCAGGCAGCGGACCAGGCCGCTTTGCTGCTGGAGCACGTAGACGCACCCCTCGTAGACCAGGGGCGAGGCCACGCGGTAGGCGCTCAGCGGCACGCTCCAGGCGACGAACTCGCTCGCCCCGCCTGCCGCCGAAAGGTTGCCGCTGCCGCCGGGGCGGATCGCCGTCAGCCGGCCGCTGCGCCCCATGAGGCGGTCATAGGAGTCGACCACGAGCAGTTCGGCCGTGCCGACCGGCGTGGCCGCGGTCCGGCCATAGCCGTCGAGCTCCCACAGCACGGCGCCGGTCGCCGGATCGTAGGAGCTCATCTTTCCGCCGCCGGCTGCCACCAGCTCGGTTCGCTTTGCATTCCGCCAGAGAAACGGAGTCGACCAGTTCGAACGCTCGTCGCGGGCCACGCGCCAGCGTTCCTCGCCCGTTTGCTTGTCGAGGGCGACCAAGAAGGACTGCCGGTCGTTATCGCACTGAAGGTACACCAAGTCCTCGTGCAAGACGGGCGAGCTGCCGGTCCCCCAGCCGAACTGCGTGGGAAACGTGCCTAGGTCTTTGCTCCACAGCAGCTTGCCGGCGAAGTCGTAGCAATAGACGCCGGCCATGCCGAACGAGGCGATCACGCGCTCGCCGTCGGCGGCGGCGGTTTCCGAAGCGTAGCTGTTGCTGGGATGAATGTGGTTCGAGGGCGCGCCCTCGTGGGCCACCTGATCCCAAAGAATCTTGCCGGAAGGGGCGTCGAGACAGAGCACGCGCCAGCGGTAGGTTTCCTTCGGCGGCGGCGGCTCGCCCCCGACCCCCAGCATCCGCAGCCCAGAAACGCCGGGGCTCCAGTCGAAGCGAAACGCCTTGTCCTGACCATTCTCGGCCGTGGTGAGGAACACGCGGTCCCCCCACACCACCGGCTGCGACCACCCCAGCCCCGGCAGCTCGGCTTGCCAGACAAGACGCTTGGCTGCGTTCCACTCGGTCGGCAGTTTGACGGCGGCAATTCCGTCGCCCTGCGGACCGCGGAATTGCGGCCACTCTTCGGCGCTGGCCGCAGCCAGCAGCAACGCCCA
Organism: Pirellulales bacterium; assembly: GCA_046349955.1. Classification (GTDB taxonomy): domain Bacteria; phylum Planctomycetota; class Planctomycetia; order Pirellulales; family JBGAPH01; genus JBGAPH01. The sequence continues at coordinate 233,530 of JAXMBI010000004.1, forward strand.
GGTCAAGCTGCAGATCACGCCGGTCGACAATCGCATGGCAAACCTCCTGCTAGCGGCCGGTGTGAAATGATTGAAGCGCTCCTCACACCGCCGCATTTGTTTTCGCCCAGCATACGCATCTCTTGGGCGGCATTCCCTTGGCGAACCCTTGATCATACTGCTCGAGCCTGCCCGGGACGGTTTCGCGGGCCTGCTTGTCGCCCGCCGGTCGGCGCCGTAAGAAAAGTTGCAGTTGGGACTTGCCGTCCACGCCGGCGAGGGAAGTCACACCACGCGGCAGATCACGCACTTCAGGTAGTCCCCCTCGAGCGAGCTCACGCTCACCGGGTGATCCGGCGCGGGGCCGCGCTGTTCGAGCACCTGAATCTGCCGTTTGCTCTGCTGCGCCACCCCAGCCAGCATGTCGAGGAACTCCTCGCGGCTTACCCGCCCCGTGCAACTGCACGTGATCAGAAAGCCCCCCGGCTCGAGCAGGTCGACGGCTACGCGGTTCAGCCGGTGGTAAGCCCGCAGCGCCTTTTCCACGTTGTCGCCGCTCGAGGCGAACTTGGGTGGGTCGAGGATGACGGCGCCGAACTTTTCGCGCGCACCACGCAACGCGTCGAGCCGCTCGAAGCAGTCGCCGGCTTCGAAGCGGGCATTGGCAAAGCCGTTGAGGGCGGCGTTGGCCTTGGCCAGTTCCACCGAGCGCTCGCTGGTGTCGACGCCGAGCGTCTCGCGGGCGCCGGCCTGGATCGCCGCCAGGCTGAAGCCGCCCGTATAGCAGAACAGGTCGAGCGTACGGCGGCCGCGGCAGAACTCGGCCGCTCGGCGGCGGTTCTCGCGCTGATCGAGATAGAAGCCAGTTTTCTGACCGCCACGAAGATCGACGCCAAACCGTAGACCGTTTTCTTCGATGAACACAGGGCCCTCGGGGGTCGCGCCATGCACCGTGCGGTCCTCGGCCGCCATGCCTTCGCTCTTGAGCATCTGCCGGTCGTGCCGCACCAGCACGCTCTTCGGATGCAGCAGTTCGACGAGGCTAGGCACGAATTCGTCGACCCGCTTGGACATGGCCAGCGCCGTGACCAGGACGACGACGTGCTCGCCGTAGCGGTCGACCACCAGGCCGCTGAGCCCGTCGGCCTCGCTGAAGACGAGCCGCGCGGCGCCTTGGGGACGATCGTATCCCAGGTCGCGTCGCAACTGCACGGCCGTCTCCAGTCGCTGCCGCCAGAACGCGGCGTCGAGCGGCTCGGCGGGAGACCAAGTGTAGAGCCGCACCTGGATACGGCTCGCACGATTGAGCAGGCCACGGGCGATCCACTTTCCCTTGTCGCAAAGGAGATCGACTGCGTCGCCATCGGCGGCTGCTGGATCGATCCGTTCGATCGCGCTGTCGAGCACCCAGGGGTGACGGCCGTAGAACGGCCGCGCTTTGCGCGGCTTGAGCTGCACCTGGGGCAGCGCGAGGCCCGGCGCCCGCTCGGTGACGAGCGTCGCCTCGGAAGATTCGGAAGAGACGTCGTCGCTCATGAACGGACTTTCAAACGGGTGAATTCGCGGACGCGGTTTTCGATCGCCGGCTCCACGGGCAGCCGCTCCATGGAGCTCGCGCCGTAGAAGCCGACTACGCCGTGGGTGTGGTCGAGGATGAATTGGGCGTCCTCGGGCTCGGCGATCGGTCCGCCGTGGCAGAGGACGAGCACATCGGCCCGCTGGCGCCGGGCGGCGTCGTGCATCGCCTGCACGAGCTTGGCGCCGGTCGACAGGTCGACCGCCGTGCCGGCGCCGATCGTGCCTTTGGTCGTCAGCCCGAGGTGAGCGATCACGATGTCGGCCCCGGCGGCCGCCATGGCCTGGGCTTCGTCGGGGGTGAACGCATAGGGCGTTGTAAGTAGATCCAGCTCGCGGGCGGCGCGGATCAGATCGACCTCGAGGCCAAAGCCCATCCCGGTCTCTTCCAAGTTCTGGCGGAAGACGCCGTCGAAGAGGCCAACCGTGGGAAAGTTCTGCACGCCGGCAAAGCCCGCGGCGGCGACGTCGCGGAGGAAACGCGGAATGATGCGAAAAGGGTCGGTGCCGCAAACGCCGGCGAGCACGGGCGTGTGCCGGACCACGGGCAGCACCTCGCGTGCCATGTCCATGACGATGGCGTTGGCGTCTCCATAGGGGAGCATGCCGGCCAAGGAGCCGCGCCCCGCCATGCGGAAGCGACCCGAATTGTAGATCACGAGCAGATCGACGCCGCCCGCTTCCGACATTTTGGCGCTAATGCCCGTGCCGGCGCCGCCCCCGACGATCGGCTGGCCGGCGGCGAGTTTGGCGCGCAGGCGGGCAAGGATTTCTTCACGACGGCTGGGCATGGGGGCGAGGGAACCGGGGAAGGCAGCTAGGGAAACCGACCAGTTTATCAGAACAGGGAGCGGGGCTCGACCGGGCCAGACTACCGCGCCGGGGCTGTGCGAGGCTCCGCAGATCCGACCATTGGTCGCGGAGCGACCACCGAAAATAGCCCCGCAGTTCCACTGCGGGGTCGACAAGCGCGAAACTCATCGCGTGCCGGCTGGCAAGCGGTGATGCTCCCGCGTGAGGCGTTCCCCACGTTGAAACGTGGGGCTATTCTCACGTGCTGCCTCCGGCAGCTTTCGAACGGGACGGTGAACGCGATTGAAAGCGCGGGCCCACGGGCGAGCGTTTCCGCATTACCCCCGCTTGAGCTGCGACTCCACGTACTTGGCCAACAAATCCGTCTCCAGATTTACCGGATCGCCGGCCGTGAGAGCCCCCAGCGTGGTGACGGCCAGGGTGTGCGGAATCAGGGCCACGCTGAAGCGGTCCGCCTCGACTTCGACCAGGGTCAGGCTCACGCCGTCGACGGCGATCGAGCCCTTGGCCGCCATCTGCCGCGTCAGCCGGTCGGGCACGGAGAACCACATGGTCGACCAGTCGGCGTCGTCGCTGCGCCGCTCGAGGGCGCCCAGAGCATCGACGTGACCCGTGACCAAGTGGCCGCCCAGCCGGTCGCCCAGCTTCAGCGACCTTTCGAGGTTCACGCGGCTGTCGGTCGTCAGCCGGCCCAGGTTGGTGCGGCTGAGGGTTTCGGGCCCGGCGTCGAAGGCCAGGCGATGCCCCTTGCGCTCGACGACCGTGAGACAACAGCCGTTAAGGGCAATGCTGTCGCCGAGCGCGGCGTCTTCGGCCAGCGGCCCGGCCTCGATCCACAGCCGCAGCCCCGGCGGCCGCGCCTCGACCCCCACCACCACGCCTAACGCTTCGACTAAGCCGGTGAACATGAATCTAAACCACGGAGGCACGGAGGCACGGAGAAATTCGATCAGCCGGAGAACCCTCGAGCGCATCTCCGTGCCTCCGTGTCTCCGTGGTGAACAGCTCAGAACAGCGGCTCTTCTTGGGTTTTCTTTTGCCAGGCGAGCTTCCAGAGGAGCTGCAGCGGGCCCGAGAGGACGAAGGCCAAGCCCACGAGCGGCAGTGAGAAGCCCCGGATCACGCTCACGGCCACGAGCGCGAAGACCAGGCCTACGATGTAGGCGAAGCTCGCCCTGCCGCGCAGCGCCTCGTTGATGACGTGCGGATAGGGAATCCGCGAAACCATGAGCAGAGCCACGAGCAAGGCATAGAACGGCAGCGCGGTCTGCAGCCCCATGTCGAGCGGCTCGGCATAGGCGAAGGCGTTCGTCTCCTTGCGGAGCGTGTAGAAGAGCATCGCAAATCCGGCGATGCTCGCCGCGGCGCCCGGGCTGGGCAAGCCGCTGAACGTGAGGTGGTTGTCTTCCTCGCCGCTCTCCACGTTGAACCGCGCGAGCCGCAGCGCAGCGCAAACGGCGAACGTCGCCGCGATCACCCACACGAGGTCTCGATGCTGATAGGTGAAACTAGGACACATCTTCACCAATAAGAACCCTGGCGCCACGCCGAACGACACCACGTCCGACAGGCTGTCGAGCTGGGCGCCGAAATCGCTGGATTGACGCGCAAGCCGCGCCACGTAGCCGTCGCAGGCGTCGAACGTCATGGCCAAAAAGATCAAGAGCCCGGCCAGCATGCAGTTGTGCGTGGGATCGTTGGCGTCGAGTTGCCGCATCATCCCGGTCGGGTTCTTGAAGGCGATCTCGACGGCCGTCGGCACCTCGATCGACTCGGGGCGGTCGATCCGCGCCGCCACCACGATGGCGAAGAACCCACACACCAGGTTGCCCAGCGTGAACATCGTGGGCAACACGGGAATGGCCAGCAGCCGACGCATGTGTCGGCCCTTGAACGCACGGCGCATCATGGCAGCGGACAGTTGGTTGAGATTCGGAGTAGGTTATGCTTCAGCATAACAACACGCCGCAAGCACTCGCTCCGCGGCAAATGTGTCAAGTGCCCGCGTTGTTATGCTGAAGCATAACTACGCGCTCTCTCAGGCTTATTCGTCAGGCGAAGGGTTTTGTTAGTTCGTCGGGGTACCGGCAGAGCACCGTGGCGCCCCCTTGCAGCTTGTCTCCCGGCTTCACCAGGATCTCGAGCCCAGGCTCGTCGGGCACGATCAACTCGGTGCGGGAGCCGAACTTGATCATGCCGAACTTGTCGCCGCGGACGACCATTTCGCCTGGCCGCAGATCGCACACGATCCGCCGGGCAATCGCCCCGGCGATCTGCCGCACTACCATCCGCCGGTAGGGCGAAGCCGCCCCCTGCAGGCCGATCCACAGGTTCTCATTGCGCTCGGCACTTTCGGCCTTCAAAGCATTGAGAAACTCCCCCTGAGCGTACCGTAACTCCACGACGCGGGCATCGTCGGGCACACGATTGATATGGACGTTAAAAACGGACAGGAAGATCCCGATCCGCACGGCTGGCCGATCGATGAACGGGTCGTGCGCCAGGCGGGTCACTTCGGCCAGCGTACCGTCAGCCGGCGACACCAGCAGACCCTTGGCCTGCGGAATCACCCGCGGCGGATCGCGAAAGAACCAGAGCACGAAGGCGATCAGCCCGGCGGGGACAACCACGGCCCAGGGCTGCCAGAACGCCAGCCCCGCCGCCGCCAGCGCCAGCGGCCAAACGAACATCTGCAACTCGGCCAGCCCCCAGCGGGCAAAGGGGATCGACTGCCGCCAGCGAAACGGATCGTCGGACTCGGCCCAATGGGCGTCGCACTGGTTGCGGAAGTACTTGAGGTCGCGGGGGTCGAGTACCTCGCTGGGGCAACCCTCAAGGCTGCCGCGCCGCAACTCGGCCATCCGCCGCACATACCTCGGCCGCACGCCCTTGAGCCATGCCCGCCGCAGCCGGCCCCAGGCCAACTCGAGCGCATAGCCCAGGCCGCCGCCGGGCTGCGTGCTGCGAATGTTCGCCGGCAGGGGCTGCGCCGGCAGCCGCGCGGTTTTGAAAGAGAGATCGCTCATCGGCGCCCTGGGGCTCTTCCCACGGCCAGCGCCCCCACGGCGCCGGCTCGCCCCAGCCTAGCAAATTGCCGCCCGCGCGAGCAGGGCCATCACTCATGGCCCGCCCAAAGACCTACAGGAAAGGCAGCCATCGCCGCCGCCGCGTCGACGCGCGTGTCCGCCTCGGCGTCGGCGTTCTGTGGCATGGGTTCGCCGGTTAGCAGGTTGGTCCACCCGCGCGGGGCGTCGGGCGGCAGATGAAGGTGGCAGCCTTGCCACCAGTCCGCCAGCGGATTGCGGGCGCCGCGAGATTTGGCAAGTTCGCCCGCTTGCAACGCCCGCCAGGCCGGCAGTGTCAGCCGCGGAACGAGCGCCAGCACCCACTGATCCTCATGCTCGCGAGCGAAGGCGCAGAGGGAGGCCGACTTTTCCCCTTCCACGGAGACAGGCACGTAGCGGCCGTTCAAGAACAGCTCCCGGTTTGCCCGGCGGAACGTGAGCGCACGCCAGATGAGAAACTGCTTAAGCCGCGGATCGGGCCAGGCGGCGACGAGTTCGTCGGCCAAGCCGGCCAAGGCCTGCTCGCCACGGTTCTGCATCGCGGCGAGCGATTGCTGGCGAGCGGCGAAATCGACCGGCCGCCGATTGTCGGGATCGACCAGGCTGAAGTCCCAGTACTCGGTTCCCTGATAGAAATCAGGCACGCCGGGGGCCACGATCTTGCCGAGGGCCTGGGCGAGGGAGTTCAAATAGCCAGCGTCGGCAATCGAGCGGACGAAGTCGTCGAGGTCTTCCAGAAACCCTACGGCGCTCGCGCCCTGCAGCGCGGCCGCCACGAAGGCGCCCACCGAGTGGTCGTAGGCCTCCTTGGGATTTAGCCAGTCGGAATGGACTTTGGCCTCCTTGAGCGCCTTGTCCATGTAATGCTGAATGCGCTCGAGATAGGTTTTCTGGGCGTCCCCCACAAGCTTGCCGCCGGGCCACGTGCCGACGAGCGTCTGGTAGATCAGGTACTCCTCGTTGGCGTCGGGGGCGTGTTGGCCGTCGATTTCGGCGCGGAAGCCGGCGTTGACGGCGCGCCAGCGCTCGAGCGCCTGCTCCCACTCAGCGGGGCACTCGGAGAGGACGTTTAGGCGTGCCCGCACGTCTTCGCCGCGCTTGGTGTCGTGCGTGGCAGTGGCCGACAGGGCGTAGGGCCACGAAATCGCCCTCTCGGCATTGCGGCCGTGGAATTGCTCTTTGGAAATGCCGCTGCTGGCCGGATCGCCCCCCACTTCATTGAGCGAAGCGAGCGGATAGAAGCGATAGAACGACGTGTCCTCCATTCCTTTGGCCGTCACGGGGCTCGTGACCTGTTGGAACTTCAGCGCGAACTGCCGCCGCTCGGCGAGCTGATCTTCGCTGAGCCCCTCCGGGTCTTCGAAGAGCAGCACGCTGGCGATGAAGTCGAAGAACGCGGGGTTCACAACGGGATTGCGGCGCTTGGCCATTCGCACCGCTTCGTGAATCCGCTGCCGGTCCTCGTTGCTCACCGCCACCGCCTGAGGCCGAATGTAGCTGCGGTAGACCGGGAAGCAGGCGATCAATTCGCGCAGCGCCGTGCGCAAACTCGTATGCGTGAAGTCGCGCGACCAGCGATGCTGCTCCGACACGCGGTCCAGGTGCCAAGAGAGCACGTGCAGTTCGCTCGACATCGCCATGTTCAAGATCGTGCGCTTGCTCTCGTAGAGCACGTCGCGGTAGTTGCGCCGTTCGCCCAGGAACCGCAGGTACACGGCATTGAGGTCGTACATGCCCTGGCGGTCGACGAACAGCCCGCCTAGCAGGTTCAGAAAGTCGTAACCCGTCGTGCCACTTACGGGCCAATCGGCAGGCAGCGGCTCGTTTTCGCCGAGAATTTTTTCGACCACCAGATACAGCAGGGCGTCCTGCGCGTGCTCTGAGACGGGCGCCTGGCCGCGGGCGGCTTGAATCTCGCGATAGGCCGCTTGCAGCTTCTCGAAATAGCCTTGGGGATCGAGCAGGCCATCGGGATGGTCGATGCGCAGGCCGGTGATCCAATCGTTTTTCAGGAACTCGAGGATCAGCGCATGAACGGCGGCGAAGACCTGGTCGTCTTCCACACGCAATGCAGCCAGCTCGTTGATGTCGAAGAAGCGGCGGTAATTGATCTCGTCGGTCGCCACGCGCCAGTGGCTGAGCCGGTACGATTGTTCGGCCAGCAGGGCGTCGAGCGCGTCGAAGCTGCGCGAGTCGCCTGGCGCGCCGTTGAACTCCGCAACTACTTGCTCGATCGCCTGCCGCACTTGTTCCTCTTTCCAGAGCGCGGCTAGACGCCGGCGGGCGACTTCCTGCTCGCGGTAGCGCAACTGCACGCGTTCGGTGCTTAGCTCGCGTCGCCCCGGCAAGTTTTCGAGCTGCGTGATGATGCTGTCCAGCTCGAGCAATTCTGGGCCGTCGTCGGCCAACACGCCGGTGAGCGATTTCCGCGCCGCATGCAGAATCGTTGTCCAGGTGCGAGGCGCAAGCGGAAACCTGCGATTGTAGTAACGCACATAGAACCGCTCTTGCTCCCACACGAGCCGCAGTTCTTGCCGATCGAGTACGCGGCCATATTGGTCCCCCAAGATCGGCAGCAAGACCTTGCCCTTGAGTGAGTCCTTGGGCGGCCGCCAGTCGATGTCGAAGAAGCGGGCATAGCGCGAGCTAACGCCATTCTCGAGCACGTCCTGCCACCACAGATTGTTGGGGTCGTCGATCCCCATGTGGTTGGGCACCACGTCCATGAGCAGCCCCATGTCGCGGCGGCGCAGTTCCTCGGCGAAGCGTTGGAAGTCGGCCAGCGTGCCGAATTCGGGGTCGATCGTCGCATGATCGATCACGTCGTAGCCGTGGGCGCTGTTGGCGCGGGCACGGAACAACGGCGACGGGTACGCGTCCGTAATCCCCAGGGCTTCGAGATAGTCGATCAGCCCGAGGGCATCTTGAAACCTGAGGTGGTCGCTAAACTGCAATCGGTAGGTGGCCAGGGGGACGCGGGAGGGGACATAGCGCATGGCAACCTCGCGGGGACGCCGTTGGGGCCGGGGGGCCGTCTGGATCTAGGCCCCGCGAATGGAGTGCCAAGGGGCCGATGGAGGGGTGAAAGACGGCCGGGGAACGTCGCCGTGCCCAAGTTGCTGCGGCCCCTCACCCCGGCCCTCTCCCACTGGGAGAGGGAGAGGGGCTGCGCAGTCTACAAAGCCAGCGAAGGCTACGCAGAGCGCAAAGAAAAAGGCCGGATCGCTCCGGCCTTTGCCTCTTGTCGCTCCAACTACCTTAGGCTCGGTCACCCGTGTGTCGCAGGCAACCGAGTTTGCGCTCTTCAAAATCCGCCCCTGAGCCTCGCAGGCGCCGCGGGTCGCTGTTTCCCCATTGGCAGGATCGCAGCCGGCATGGTGCCCAGGCCGGCGTGGCCCGTAGGTGCGAAGCCCGCACTGGGCCCGCGAGGCTCTTTTCCCGGCCAGCACCCGCCAGACGCGGCTTGTCAGCCGAGGGAAGACGCTCCTGGCCACCCGTTCGGGGCCGGCCGCTCACGTCCTCCACCTATACATACGCAGCCCGGCGGTCCAGGGTTCGGAACTTTTTCTGAACCGTTTCCCAGCCCTGGACCAGGGAAAGGCTGCCGTCTGGGAGGATTCGCGAAAGTTTGCGGGTCAGGTCGTCGATATCAAGTCTGCCGATTGCTGCCTTTGGGGAGCGCGCCTCGTGCGCGCCGCCTAAGGGGGAGCAAAAGACCGGGGGGGAAACCGGACGTCGGCCCAACACTGCCACGTCCGGCACAGCGCCGGCGGCGCAAAGTCGCGCCGTCCGACGCTAGCACCATGCAGTGACTTCTCCCCTGGAGTCGAACCTCGATGGCCCGGCAAATCTTCCGGTCGTGGATCGTCGTGCTGGCCGTGCTGATCCTTGTAGCCGGCTGCTCGCCCACGCAACCGTTTTACTTCTTCGAAGATGGCGATCTCTCGCACTACCGGGGCGTGGCCACGGAAATCGAGTATCCCGACGTCCACGAGCTCGAGCTCCCGGAGGTCTCCGGCGCCTATGCGCCCTTGACCCTCGACGACGATCTCGAAAAAACGCCCCAGTGGCAGCTCACCCTCGAAGAAGCCACTCAGATTACCCTGGCCAACACCAAGAACGTTCGCACGCTGAGCGGACGCGTGGGCAACGTCGAAGGCGCCCCCGATCAGCTCCTCCGCCAGCCGACGCAAGCCGTGTCGATCTACGATCCGGCCCTCGAAGAAACCAACCCGGGCTTCTCGAACCTGGTGCGCAACGGCGTAGGCACGGGGCGCGGCGTCGAAGCCGCTCTGTCCGACTTCGACGCCCAGTTCTCCAGCCGCCTCCTGTTCAACAAGAACGATCGTCCGCTGAACGTGGCTAATCAGTTCGCCGGCTTGTTCCAACCCGTGCTGATTCAGGACAACGACACGTTCCTCGCGCAGATTCAAAAGACCAACGCCTACGGCGGCACCGCCGCGGTCCGCAACAACACGGCCTACGACCAGAACAACAATCCCACGCGGGCCGTGCCCAGCTCGTGGGACACGAACTTCGAAATGAGCTATACCCAGCCGCTGTTGCAGGGGCGTGGCGTCGACTTCAACCGGATCGCCGGCCCGAACTCGACCGTGGGCAATCCCCGCGGCGTGGTCCTCTCGCGAATCAACACCGACCTGACCTTGGGCGACCTCGAGGTCGGCATTCGCGATCTGACGCGGGAGACGGAAGTCGCCTACTGGGAACTGTACTTCGCCTACCGCAACCTCGAAGCGGTGCGGGCAGGTCGCGAGAGCTCGCGGGCCACATGGCAGAAGATCAAGGCCCTGTACGACAAGGGACTCAAGGGGGGCGAAGCGGAAAAGGAAGCTCAGTCGCGCGAACAGTTCTTCCTGTTCCAGGGACAGGTGCAAGAAGCGGCCAACAACTTGATTCGCGCCGAAGCCCGGCTGCGGCAACTCATGGGCATCGCCGTGTCGGATGGCCGCTTGATTCGGCCGGCCGACGCCCCCACGGAAGCCAAGGTGGCCTTCGACTGGGTCGAGGTCCGCGGCGAGGGCCTGGCGCGCAGCCCCGAACTGCGTCAACAGAAGTGGCGCATCAAGTCGGACGAGCTGCAGCTTGTCGCGGCCAAGAACTTCCTGCTGCCCCGGCTCGACGCCTTGGGCACCTACCGCTGGCTCGGCATGGGCGACGACCTGATCTCGTCGAATCGCGTGCCGCAGACCGGCCCGATCTCGAACAGTGCATTCCAGTCGCTCACCTCGGGGCAATTCCAAGAATGGCAGTTGGGCGCCAACCTGACGATCCCGATCGGCTTCCGGGCGCCGATGGCCAACGTGCGGCACCGGCAGTTGGGCCTGGCCCGCAGCCGGGCTCGGCTCCAGGACATGGAGCTCGAACTGTTGCAGCAGTTGGCGGAGGCCCTGCGCAACGTCGCCCGGTACTACACGCTGACCGAGACAAACTTCAACCGCGCCGTGGCCGCCGAACAGCAGGTGCGGGCGGTGCAGGCCGCCTACGAGGTGGGCACAGTGACGCTCGACTTGTTGCTCGACGCCCAGCGCCGCCGGGCCGAGGCGATTTCGGCCTACTACCGCTCGATCGTCAACTACAACCTGGCGATCAACGAGGTCCACTGGCGGAAGGGCTCGCTGCTGGAATACAACAATGTGTACCTGTCGGAAGGTCCCTGGCCGAGCAAGGCCTACTACGACGCCAAGGGGCTGGCCCGCCAGCGTGACGCGGCTCTGTTCCTGAACTACGGTTACACTCTGCCGAAGGTCTTCAGCCGGGGCCCGATCAACCAGCGGCCCGACTCGGAAGGGATCGACCCGACGTGGATGCAGCAACCGGCGGAAGCGATTCCGGCGGGCGAGCCCACCCCGGCTGCGGCCCCGGCCGCCGAACAAATTCCCACTCCGGCTCGTCCGGCGGCGGCCCGGCGGTTCGTCCCGCCGGCCGCAGCCCAACAAACGCCCATGGGGCCGCGGTTCGACGAGGGCGAGTTGGGAACGCCGCCGGTGAGCGATGCACGGACGTATGACGATCGAGTGAGTTCGGCAAGCTACCGTCCCACGTCCCGAGCTGGCTATGAACGCGTCGCGGGTAACCCGGCTGTTGGAAGTCATCGGCCTGCTGCAGCAATCGCGCGGGCACAACGTTAACTCGCTGGCCGTCGCCTGCGGCGTCGGGCGGCGGACGATCTTCCGCGATCTGCAAACGCTGCGGTCGGCGGGAGTGCCGCTCGCATACGACGAAGACTTCGAGCGCTATTCGATCCCCGGGCAATACTATCTGCCCCCCACGAACTTTACGGCCGACGAAGCGTTGGCCGTGCTCGTGCTCTGCTCGCAGCTCGGCGATCATCGGCAGTTGCCCTTCTACGCCGCGGCCGTACGGGCGGCGCAAAAACTCGAAAGCAGTTTGCCGACGCGCCTGCGCGACCAGGTGCGGGCGACGATTCGCGGCATCGAGATCAAGTTCCCGCCCGCCAGCCCGCTCTCCGGCAGCCAGCCCAACTACGAGCAGCTCGTGGCGGCGCTGGCCGCGCGGCGGAGCGTGCGGATCGGCTACGACAGTTTGACCGAATGGACGCAGATCAGCACCAAGCTCAGTCCGTATCGCCTACTCTATAGCCGGCATAGTTGGTATGTGATTGGCCGCTCGTCGCTCCACCGGTCGACGCGCACGTTCCACGTCGGCCGCATCGTGCAGCTCGACCCGCTCGACGACCGCTACGAAATCCCGCACGGCTTTTCGCTCGAACGCTATCTGGGCAACGCCTGGCACCTGATCCCCGAATCGGGCGCTGACCACGAAGTCCGCGTGCGGTTCCGCAAAATGGTGGCCCAAAATGTGGCGGAGGTCCTCTGGCACCGCACGCAGCGCTGCCAAATCCTGCCCGACGGCTCGCTCGACTATCAGGTGACCGTTTCGGGACTGGGTGAGATATCGTGGTGGATTCTCGGGTATGGAGACCAGGCCGAAGTGCTGGCCCCCGCGCGGTTGCGGGAGATGGTGGCCGAGCGCGTGGGACGGATGGGCCAAATCTATACGGCCACGCCCGAGACCAACGGGGCGCTGCCGGCCCCGCGGCGACGGAGTGCGCAGCCGGGAAGCCCGCGGGTTGGATAACGGCGTGCAACTGCGGCAGCGTTTGCGTTTCACTCCCCCGCCAGCAACTCCGCCAGGTGCAGCACTTTGATCGGTTTGCCGAGCCGTCGCAGGCGGCCGCCGAGGTTCATGAGGCAGCCGGTGTCGGTGGAGACCACCGTGTCGGCGCCGCAGGCGTCGAGGCAGCGGACTTTGTCGTCGACGATTGCCGTGGAGATGTTGGGATAACGCACGGCGAACGAGCCGCCGAACCCGCAGCATTGATCCTGGCGGGCGAGCGGCACGACCGTGAGCCCGGCGACGTGCGCAAGCAGCGTGTCGACCTCGCTCTGCTGGCCGAGCATCCGCAAGTGGCAGGCTGCGTGATAGGCCACCTGCCCTTCGTAGCGCGCCCCCACGTCGGTCACGCCGAGCCGGTTGACCAGCAGATCGCTGAGCTCATACGTGCGCTCGGCTAACTCGCGGGCCTTCGGACCCCACACCGGATCAGCGGCGAGCAACTCGGGGTACTCGACCTTGACCATCGCCGCGCAGGAGCCGGAGGGCGTGACCACCGGATCGGGGGCGGAGAAGGCCGCGATCGTGTGCTTGGCCTGCTCGCGAGCCAAGTCGGCGAAGCCGCTGTTGTAGAGGGGCTGCCCGCAGCAGGTCTGCGCCTCGGGAAAGGTCACCTCGTGCCCCAGCCGCCGCAACAACCGCACCGTCGCCTGCCCCACGCCGGGCCGGAGAACATCGGCCAGGCAGGTGATCATGAGTTGGAAGGTCATGGGCAGGAGCCCCGGAGGGGCGGCAAGATGTTAGCCCAGGGCAAGCGACAGCGCGGCCCTGGGTCATGGAGACTCGACCCGATTAAAGCCCCGGAGGGGCGAAAGAAACGACATCGTGAGCATAGGAGGTTCTGTCGCCCCTGCCGGGGCTCACGATCGGTCTCCTAAAGGGTACCCAGGGCTGCGCTTGCCCTAGGCTAATGTCTTTCGCCCCTTCGGGGCTGTCTTCTTACCACCGCAGCGGCGACTGCCAGGCTTCCTTGAGTTCGGCGAGGCCGGCGTCGATGCGGGGCTCGCCGTTCGTGCCAAGGATCACCAGGCGCGGCGAATCCGGGGGGTTTGCCCCCCGTGACTCACGGGGGGCTAAGGGGGCCGTCACCGCGCCGACTTGGGCATGCGGCAAGTCGCCCATGATCACCTTGAATCTCTCGGCGGCGTCCGCCGGCACTTCGCAGAGGAACCGCGTGTTCGACTCGGAGAAGAGGAGCGCCGTGTCGAGCTCTTCAGGCGCGAGGCCGCTCACTTCGTGCGGCACCTTGCCCAACTCGAGCCGCGCGCCCAGGCCGCCGGCGAAAGCCATCTCCGCCGCCGCTACCGCCAGGCCGCCTTCGCTCAAATCGTGGCAAGCGCGCACCAAGCCGGCGTCGATCGCCGTATGAACGGCGAGGAACGTGCAGCGAGCCCGCTCGGCATCGACCGTGGGCGCCTGTCCGCCTGACCAACCTTCGACGAGACCCAGATGCGAACCGCCCAGTTCGTTTTTGGTAAGCCCGACCAAGAACAGCAGGTTGCCGGCCTTCTTCAGATCCATGGTCACGCAGCGAGAGACATCGGCCACTTGCCCCAGCGCGCTGATCAGCAGCGTCGGCGGAATCGCGATCGAGACCGTGCGGCCGTCGGCGTCGGGGTAGCGGAACTCGTTGTTCAGGCTGTCCTTGCCGGAAATGAACGGCGTGCCGAGCGCGATCGCCAGGTCGTAGCAGGCGAGCGCCGCGCGGACCAGCGAGCCCAGCGTTTCCGGCCGCGAGCAATCGCCCCAGCAGAAGTTGTCGAGAATGGCGATCTTGCGCGGATCAGCCCCCACCGCCACGCAGTTCCGCACCGCCTCGTCGATGGCGCTCGTGGCCATGTGGTAGGTGTCGTAGTCGCCATAGTGCGGGTTCATGCCGCAAGAAACGACGAGCCCGCGCCGCGAACCCAGCAGCGGCCGCACCACGGCGGCGTCGCCGGGGCCGTCGTTCGTCGCGCCGACCAGCGGCTTGATCACGCTGCCGCCTTGCACCTCGTGATCGTACTGCCGAATCACCCACTCCTTGCTCGCCACGTTGAGCGAACCGAGGATGCGGAGCAGCACGCTCGTAGGGTGTGTCAAACGAAGTGCAGACGCACCATCGGTTGCGTGGCCCTTGCCGGTCGCGCCCGCACCCACGCTTGGTGCGTCCGCGCTTTGCTTGACGCACCCTACATACGTCGCTTGGCGGACGATCGGCGGGCGGCCTTCGTGCAGGAACTCCATGCTCAGGTCGGCGACCTGGCGGCCTTGATACTCGAGCTTCAAGCGGCCGGTAGGCTCGAACACGCCGATGGCGGTCGCCTCCACCCCTTCCGACGCACACAGCGCGTGGAACTCGGGCCACTTGCCCTCAGGCACGGCGAGCACCATGCGCTCTTGGGCCTCGGAAATCCACAGCTCGGTGTAGCTCAGGCCGGCGTACTTGCTTGGCGCTTTTTCGAGCTGCACCACCGCGCCGATCTCCTCGCCCATTTCGCCCACCGCGCTCGAGAGGCCGCCCGCCCCGCAGTCGGTGATGGCGTTGTACAGGCCCTTGTCGCGGGCGGCCAGGATCACGTCGACCACCATCTTCTCGGTGATCGCGTTGCCGATTTGCACCGCGCCGCCTGAAAGGTCTTCGCTTTCGCTGGTGAGTTCGGCCGAGCTGAAGGTTGCGCCGTGGATGCCGTCGCGCCCGGTGCGGCCGCCGACGACCACGATCAGGTCGCCCGGCTTCGGCGCCTTGAACGACTTGTCGCGGGGAATGATGCCGACGTTGCCGGCGTAGACGAGCGGGTTGCCCAGGTAGCGCTCGTCGAAGTAGAGCGCGCCGTTGACCGTGGGAATGCCCATCCGGTTGCCGTAGTCGCGGACGCCGGAGACGACGCCCTTCATCACGCGCCGCGGATGCAGCACGCCGGGCGGCAGCGATTCGGGCGGCGTATCAGGCGGAGCGAAGCAGAAGACGTTCGTGTTGCACACCGGCTTCGCGCCCATGCCGGTGCCAAGTGGATCGCGGATCACGCCTCCCAGCCCGGTGTTGGCGCCGCCGTAAGGCTCGAGGGCCGAGGGATGGTTGTGGGTCTCGACCTTGAAGACGACGTTGTACTCGTCGTCGAAGCGGATGATGCCGGCGTTGTCTTTGAACACGCTCACGCACCAATCGTCGGTCCCTAGCCCACGGCGGATCTCCTGCGTGGCGGCGAAGATCGTTTCCTTGAGCATGTTCTCGAATCGCCGCTCCTGGCCGTCGGGCCCGCGATAGGCGATTCGGCCCGCCAGCGTCTTGTGGCTGCAGTGCTCGCTCCAGGTTTGCGCCACCGTTTCGAGCTCAACATCGGTCGGCTCGCGCCCCAGGCCGCGGAAGTGCGCCTGGATCGTCTGCATCTCCTCAAGGCTCAGGTAGAGCTGCCCCTGCTTGCTGAGCCGCATCAGCCCATCGTCGTCGAGCGATCCGAGCGGCACATGCATCAGCTCGAAGCGATAGTCGCCGCCGACCGCCAGGCGATCGAACGGCAGCGGCCCCACGATCGCCTGCTCGATGGCGTCGTTGGCCAGGAGCTTCGAGCAGAGTTGCTTGAGCTGCGCCGGGGGCAACTCGGAGAGCCAGTATTTGCGAAGCGTGCGCACAGTCTGCGCCGGCACGCCCAACTCGGCAAGCGCGGCCTGCGCGCTCTGAGCCACTGGGTCCATCACGCCGGGCTTCGGCAGCACGTGAACGAGCTGCGGGCGGCCGTTGGGGGGCGCGGTGAGCGCGGCGTCGCCGACTTTGGCAACCACCGCTCGCTCGACGACGCCGTCGACGAGCAATGCCCGCGCGGCGAGTTCGACCTGCTCGCGCTCGAGCGGTCCTTCGAGCAGATAGCCATGGGCCACGGCCACCGAAATCGGCCCGGCGAGCCCCAGGTCGTGCGCTTCCGAGGCAATCCGTTCCGCGGCCCGATCGGTCTGGCCGGCGGCCGGATAGATGTCAACTTCCCACAGCATCGAAGGCTTCACCGATTTGCCTGGCTTGCCAAAACCCGCCGGGCGAACAGCCAACACAGGCGGCCCAGCGAAACGAAGCTCCGAGTCTAGCAAGTTCGGCCGCCGGGTTCATCTGGCCCGTTGCGGACGCCTCCGTCTACCAGCAGTCTGCGGCTACGCCGGCTGGCCAAAGCAAAAGCAGTAACCGTCGTGCTGCTCGAGCATGTCGCACTCGCGGAGGAAGAATAGCCGGTAGAAGTTTCCGTCGTGCGGCTGGATCCCGATCGCTCCCGGCTTGGCGCCCCGGCCTTGCAGTTCTTGGCGGAGAGCCTCGACGTCGCTCACGCTGAAGTAGCACGAGCCCGCGCGGGCTGGATCGTGGTCGGCATCTAGGACCAAGCCAATCTGAGCCTCATCGCGTTGCAACGTGGCTGCGTCGGCGTCGCTCGTGACCAGCGAGAAGCCCAGCACCTCGGTGTAGAATCGCACCGCTCGTTCGATCTCTTTGACCGGGAGCGCCTGGGTTTCTTCCTGCGAGATCGGGTGGACGGAGTGGAAGGTCACCATCAGGCGGTTCCAATCCCCCGCGGGGCAAACACAACAAAGCGCGCGAAGCCAGGCAGCCCCAAGAAGAAAGGCCGGCAGCCTCCATGGGGAGCGTCCGGCCTTCCTGAGCTGTCCTGGGTGACCATGCATGGGTCACCGGTCAACGAGGCCCATGATAGCGTTTTGAACGGTGTATTTGCAACGTTTCCTGCTAGTCGCCGCCAAGATTCCGCCCCGGACCGAGACGGGCCATAGAGTTCCGCGAGCGGTGGGGGTACACAAGCGTGCCGCGAACGCGAGGCGGACCCGCAAGAACCCTTAACGGTGATATCGGTGTCCGACACCGATTTGCGGCGGCGGCCTTGTTCGCTCTGCTACTAATCTGGTTGAGGCCCAGCTGGCTGCGCAGACCCGCCAAGTGTGCGGCCCGGCGCCGGCGAACTTTGGGCGGCGAAGGCCCAGCCACTCCTCGAGCCTCCGCCTGGTCACGCAGTGTGCACCAGCCCGGCGCCGCTGCTGCCGTGTCGCCTCGGCGCCCTGGAGAAAGGCCTAGCCCGGGCGTCTATGAGCGCCGCATGTGCATCGCATGAGCAATTGGCTGAGCGTGCTTGCGGCGGCTGGCCATCCGGCCTAAGTTGCTGGTCACGGCGGGTTGACAAGAAACGGCCGCGATCTGCTTCTGGGGCGGCGGCCGTTGACCATCGAGCAATCCTCGTTTCAAGGAGTCTGAGCGTGTCGCGGCGAAGAGGCTTTACGCTGGTCGAATTGCTGGTCGTGATCGCCATCATTGGCATTCTGATCGCGCTCTTGCTCCCCGCGGTGCAGGCCGCCCGCGAGGCTGCCCGCCGCACCGAGTGCCTGAATCATCTCAAGCAACTCACGCTGGGGATGATCATGCATCAGGACCAGTACAAGTACTATCCTTCCGGCGGCTGGGGCTTTCGCTGGACGGGCGATCCCGACCGCGGGCGCGGCAAGACGCAGCCCGGCGGCTGGGCCTATCAGATTCTGCCGTTCATCGAACAGCAGGCGATCTACAACCTTGGCGCCGGCACGTCCCTTGCGCAAAAGAAGCAGGGATCGGCCCAGCGGATCATGACGCCGCTGTCGGTCTTTCACTGTCCCACGCGCCGCAAGGCCATCCTTTATCCGAACGCCACCGGTTCGTGGAAGCCGGCGCCGCTGATCAGCGACCCGGTCGACCGCGTGGCCCGCAGCGACTATGCGGCGAACGCCGGCACCCTGGCGAGCCTCGTGTCGTTCAGCGCGGGGCCCAACACTTACGCCGAAGGGGACTCGACCTTTATCTGGCCCTCGCTGCAGAACTTCAACGGCATTTGCGCCAACCGGAGCGAGGTGAGCCAGCGCGATCTGCTCGACGGAACGACGAACACCTACTTTCTCGGCGAGCGGTATCTCTCCGCGGACGCCTACGAGACGGGCTTCGACCCCGGCGACAACGAAGGCATCTACAGCGGCGACGACCAAGACGTCGTGCGGTTCGTCGGCCCCGAGCATGAACCGGCCCAAGATCGGCTGGGGCTGATCATCAGCCGCACCTTCGGCAGCGCGCACACGGGGCGCTTCCACGCTTCCATGGGCGACGGCTCCGTGCGCGGAATCAGCTACGCCATCGAAACCACGGTCCACGAACGCTTGGGCAACCGCGAGGACGGGCAGCCGATCGACGCCAAGAGCCTGGAGTAGACTCTTTCCAGCCCGCGCAGTCAGGCGCCGGCAGACCGGCTCTACTTCGCGCCCGGCCCCCGATTGTGGCCGGCCCGCCTGCGGGGCAGAATAGTCGGCGGGCAAACCAGGGCTCGTGTCGAGCGGCCCCGGCGCCCGCCGCCCTCTTCCCACCTCGAACCTGCTCGCCGGAGTATAGAGATGACGCTGTCACGATTCGGGCTCCTGTTCCTCTTGTTGTCGGCCTTGGCCGCGCCGGGGCTGGCTGCCGATCCCAAGGACCCGGTCTACACCGACCCCAAGGAAACCGACGAGGACTTCGCCTTCCAAGGTGAGTACGCCGGCGAGGTGGAAACCGACGAGGGGAAGAAGAAGTTTGGCGTGCAGTTGATCGCCCTGGGGGACGGCAAGTTCGACGCCGTGGCCTACCCCGGCGGCCTGCCGGGGGCCGGTTGGTCGGGGGACAACAAGCACAAGGCCAGCGGCGCCCGCGAAGGCAATCAGGTGGTCGTCCGCGGCGAGCACGGTTCCAAGGGGGTCATCGACGGCAAGCAAATTCAGATCGTCGGCGAGTCAGGCAAGGTCGTCGGCTCGCTTCCCAAGGTCGAGCGCAAGAGCCCCACGCTCGGCGCGAAGCCCCCTGAGGGCGCGATCGTGCTATTCGACGGCAGTTCGACCGATCACTTCCCCGGCGCGAAGATGACCGAAGACGGCCTGCTGATCCCCGCCGCCACGAGCAAGGAGAAGTTCGGCAAGCACAAGCTGCACCTGGAATTCTTGCTCCCCTACATGCCCAAGAGCCGCGGCCAAGGGCGCGCGAACTCCGGCATGTACGTGCAGGGCCGTTACGAAGTGCAAGTGCTCGACTCCTTCGGCCTCGAAGGGCGCGACAACGAGTGCGGCGGCATCTACACCGTGGCCCTGCCCGAGGTGAACATGTGCCTGCCCCCCTTGGTGTGGCAGACCTATGACGTGGAATACACGCCCGGCGAATTCGATTCGAGCGGCAAGAAGACCAAGGACGCGGTCGTGACGATCCTGCACAATGGCGTGCCGATCCACGACAAGCTGGCCATCGCCAAAGGGACGCCCGGCGGCCCGCTCTCGGGCGAAGGCGCCGAGAAGGGCCCGCTCTTCCTGCAAGACCACGGAAACCCAGTGCGCTTCCGCAACATCTGGGTGGTCGAAGAATAGGCCACGAGTCTCCGGATCAGAACCCTCTCCCTCCGGGAGAGGGCAGGGTGAGGGCGCTGGAACTCGCAATATGCTCCAGCCATTCAACCGCCGCCTGTTGTTGGCGCTAGCCCTATCGATCATCCCCGCCGCCGCCGTCGCCCAGCGCGACGGCGGCGACGCGGAGATCCCGCTGCCGGCGTTCAGCGAAAAGGGGTTCTTCGGCGCGGAGCGCGACAAGACCCGCCGGGCCACTCCGGCCGAGTCGCTGCGATTGCCTGCTGGCTTTCGAGCCGAGCTGCTCTACACCGTGCCGCTCGACACTCAGGGTTCTTGGGTCTGCCTGTGCGTCGATCCTCGCGGGCGGCTGATCGCCTCGGCGCAGTCGGGCGGGCTCTACCGCATCACGCTTCCCGCTGTTGGTCAGGCCGAGCTGAAGGTCGAAGCGCTCGACACGCCGATCCGCGGCGCCCAAGGGCTCGTTTGCGCCTTCGGCAGCCTGTATGCCGTGGCGAGCAACAAGGAGTCCGCGCTCTATCGCTTGCGAGACACTGACCGCGACGACCGCTACGACGAGGTCCGGCTGTTGCGGCGCATCGAGGGAGACGGCGAGCACGGGCCGCACGCCGTGGTCGCCGGGCCCGACGGGCAGTCGCTCTACGTCGTCGGCGGCAATGGATCGCAGTTGTCCGAGCTGCCGGAATCCTCTCGATATCCAGGCGAGCCGCGCGAGGACCGCTTGCTGCGCCGGATTGGCGCTTCCGACGGCGAGTTCACCGCCGAGCGCCCCGGCGGCTGGATCTGCCGCACCGATCCGGAGGGACGCGCGTTCGAGCAGATCGCCTTCGGCCTGCGCAATGCCTATGACCTGGCGTTCCGCGGCGACGGCGAATTGTTCACGTTCGACTCTGACATGGAATGGGACCTGGGCACGCCCTGGTATCGCCCCACGCGGATTTGCCACATCGCGAGCGGGGCCGATTTCGGCTGGCGGGCGGGCACGGCCAAGTGGTCCGACGATTACTTCGATTCGGTGGGAGCGGTGGTCGACGTGGGGCTCGGCTCGCCAACGGGGCTCGCCTTTGGCGCGGCGGCCAAGTTCCCCGCCAAGTTCCAACGGGCTCTCTTCGCCGCCGATTGGAGCATGGGCAACATCTACGCGGTTCACCTCGAACCGAACGGCGCAACGTACCGCGGCACGGCCGAGCGCTTCGTCAGCGGAGCGCCGCTGCCAGTTACCGATTTGGTGATTCATCCCCAAGACGGCGCACTGTACTTCCTCGTCGGCGGGCGCGGCGTCACTTCGGCTTTGTATCGCGTGCGCTACGTCGGCGACGAGTCGACGACGCCCATCGCGCCCGAGCGGGCGACCATCGAGATCGAGGCGCGGCGTGCTCTCGAAGCCCATCATCGGCCTCAGAGCCCGGGGGCCGTCGACGCCGTTTGGCCTTTTCTCGGGCATCGCGACCGAGCGCTGCGCTACGCTGCCCGTCTGGCGCTCGAACATCAGCCCGTCGCCGAGTGGAGCGAGCGGGCAATTGCGGAACGCGAGCCGCGAGCCGCCGTGGCGGCGCTGCTGGCGCTCGTGCGTTGCAGCGCACCCGACGACGCGGCTTGGAGGCGACTCGGCGAACTAAGCCGGCTCGATTTGCCGCCAGAGGAACGCACGGACCTGGCCCGGCTGTGGATGGTGGCGCTCGCCCGCTGGGGGCGGCCTGCTGACCGGCAGCTCTGGGAGGCGATCGACGCGGGATTCCCCACCGGCGATGCGCAGCTCGACCGTACGCTGGCCGAAGTGCTCGTGTTCCTCCACGCGGCAAAGCTGCCGGAGCGGCTCGTGCCGCTTCTGGAGCAGGCGCCATCGCAAGAGCTCTCGCTTCACTATGCTCATTGCCTGGGGGATGTGGCCGATGGCTGGTCCCCCGAGTTGCTGCGGCGGTTCTTCGAGTGGCACCAGCGAGCGCGCGACCAGCGCGGCGGCGTGACCTTCGGCGAGTATCAGCAAGAGCTGCAGGCACGGGCGCTGGCGCTGCTGCCTGAAGGCGAGCGCGTCGCGGCCAGGAAGCGTCTACAGACGGCGCGTGCCGACGCCTCCTTGTCCGCATGGTCGGCGCGGCCGCTGGTGAGGCGCTGGGCGCCGGCCGATATTCTGCCGGTCGCGGACGGTGAGCTTGCCGCCGCAGACCGGCAGCGCGGCGCCGAGGTGTTTGCCCAGGCCCTTTGCTTCCGTTGCCATCGCCGTGGTGGGCAAGGAGGGGCGACCGGCCCCGACCTGACCTCTCTGGCAGGCCGGTTCAACACGGCCGATCTGCTCGAAGCGATGCTGCAGCCCAGCCGCCATGTGTCGGACCAGTATCGCAGCGTGGCGCTGTCGCTGGCCGATGGCCGCGTTGTCACCGGCAAGGTCAAGGACATCAGCGGCAACACCCTACTCGTGACCACCGATCCCTTCGACCCCGGCAGCCTGGTGATGGTTCCGCGCGACCAGATCGACGAGCTTCGCTGGTCCGAGACTTCGCCGATGCCGGCGGGCTTGCTGGACAGCTTTACGCGGGAGGAGATCGTGGCTTTGGCGGCCTTCTTGTTGCAGGCGCCGGCCGAGCGGTAAGGCAAACGCCCGCTCGCATTGGAGCCGCGGCGCGTTGCGGGCTAGGATAGAGGAGGAGGTGTTTACAAAGCGCCTGGAGCCGACCCATGCTCAGCCGTGAAACGATCGAAGTCTACCGCCGGATGACGCCTGAAGAGCGGCTCAAGCTCACGTTGCAGGCGAGCCGCGAAGCGCTGCCCCAGCTGCTGCTGGGGCCGCCGGAGGTGGTCGCGCGGCGTTTCGAGCGGATCCGCCAGGAACACGATGCCGGCAACCGCGCCTTGCTCGAGGGACTGGCTCGGGCTCGCGACGCGGAGACGTTGCGGGCGCAGCAGCGGGAGGAGGAGAGCTTGCCGCCGGAGGGCTCGCAATCAGAATGACCTCGCGCCCCCGAAAACCCTTTCGAGCCCGCGCCTCCGCACGATAATAATGGTAGGCGACGCTCGTTGGACTTAGTCGGCCGTGAACCTGCTGCCCGCCGACTGCGTCGCTCCCAGGACTTTGCGTGCCTCACTCCCCCACAGCCCTCGCCTCGACCGCCATGAAGCAGATCCTGGTCGTCGAAGATGAACATCACCTGGCCATCGGCATCAAGTACAACCTCGAGGCCGAGGGCTACCACGTCACCGTCGTCGGCGATGGCCCGGCGGCCCTCGAGGCAATCGAGCAGCAGGGGGAGCACCTGAACTTGGTGATCCTCGACCTGATGCTTCCCGGTATGAGCGGCTACACAGTTTGCCAGACGCTGCGCGAGGCCGGCAACCCGGTGCCGGTGCTCATGCTTTCCGCCCGCACGCTCACCGAAGACCGCATTCGCGGCTACGACGTGGGGGCCGACCAGTACCTGCAGAAGCCCTTCGACCTGGAAGAGCTGCTGAGCATGGTGCGGAACTTGCTCGCGCGTCGCCAGGCGCTCCCTGCGCAGCCCAGCCGTCTGAGCACCGAAGTCTATGAATTCGGCCAAGGAAAACGGCGGGTGAATTTCGACACGTTTGAGGTCACCGTCGGCGGCGAGCCACGGAAGTTGACCACGCTGCAAATGAAGCTGCTGCGGTACTTCGTCGAGAACGAAGGGTCGGTGGTCGGCCGCGGCGAGTTGCTCGAGCACGTGTGGGGGATGAGCCACCAGCCGTCGACGCGGACGGTCGACAACTTCCTGCTCGACCTCCGCAAATGCTTCGAAGACGATCCTGCCCGGCCGAAGCACTTCTTGTCGGTTCGCGGGGCGGGCTACCGGTTCGTGGCGGAGCCGGAGGAGGGCGGGGAGCCGGGGGCGGGGAGCGAGGAGTAGCTCGAGCGCCTACTTCTTCTTGTCGTCGAAGTCGTCGAGTTCGATGTTCACTTCCGGCGACTCGTGCTTCACCTCGACCGTGCAAGGCGTGTCGTCTTGCGAATGAAACTTCTTGAGAATCTGAGCCGTCTGCGGATGGTACTTGGCTTCCTTGAGGTTCACCCCTTGGTCGATCCGCTCTTGTGGCACGCGAAAGTAGACCTTGTGCATCCCGGGCACCGCGCCGTAGGGAATGTCCTTGCTGAACTCCAGTTCGTAGTGTCCGTCGGCATCGGTGCGGGCCATGCTGGCCCGTCCGCGCTCGGGCCAAAACGTGACCGTGACGAAAGAGACCGGTTTGCCCCCCTTGGTGATTCTCCCCGTGACCGGCACCACGTCGGGGCCTCTCCGGCCGCAGCCAGCCAGGGGCAGCAGGCCAACCATCAGGCAAGCGGCAAACAGCAGGCTCGAGAATCTACGAACTGGCGCCAACGGTGGGCTCCTTCTAGCGAAAGTCGCTGGCAGCTTCACGGCCCCTCACCCCGGCCCTCTCCCGGAGGGAGAGGGAGAAAACTCTCGTACTAGCGCTCGCGGATCACTTCGCCCATTTCGCGAGTGAACTGCGCGATGTAGGAGTTGAAGTCGATGTAATCGCTCACGAAAGTCACGCTGCCATCGAGATAAGACACATTGATCCCGCCAGGATGATCGCTGTAGGCGCCGCGCGTGTTGAAGTTCTTCAGGCTGACATTGGGGGGCGCGGGGCCTTCGACACTGGTAGCGATCACGTAGCCGTTCGACTCGTGGGTCACGAAGAAGAACGGATTACAACCGGTCTCGGCGTCGATCCAGCCGCGCGGCGCCCAGTGGGCGCATTCCAGGAACAGATAGGTGTTGCTCGTTCCGTCAGTGATCTCGCCCAGCTTGACGTTGCTCCGCAACCACGCCACCCCATCCTGCGGGCCGATCCGCTCTACGCAACACAAGTTGCCGCTGCCGCCGTTGATCGCGTAGTCCTTGTGGATGTTCTTGGGCTGAACCCGATGCGCCGACGGGCAGACGAACGTCGCGGGCTGGCTGTTGGCAGCGGGGGCGTTCTTCGGGTTGCCCACGGGACCGCGGTCGGGAGAACCCCAGCCGCGGCTGCTCTCCGGCATCGACAGCACGTAAGCCTGGACCGTGAAGTCGATCGTGTTGTACAGCGACTGCTGCTCCATGAAGGGCAGGATCACCGCCGACCAGCCGAAGTGCCCGTAGGGGCAACAGGAACTGTTCGGCTCGTTGAACGGCGCGGGGAAGGAGAGGTTCTTCGTGTCATATCCCCCGGTGCTGCCTGGGGGCAGGGACTTGTGCTGATCCTCATAGAGCAGCACGGCCAGCGAAAGCTGCTTCAGATTGTTGGTGCACTGTGCCCGCCGCGCCGCTTCACGGGCCGCTTGCACCGCCGGCAGCAACAGGGCGATCAGAATGCCGATGATCGCGATGACCACGAGCAACTCGACCAGCGTGAAACCAACTCGCCTTCGCATGAGATGATCACTCCAGGCAAGAGACACGAGTTGCGGTCCCGCAGGGAGAACCGGGAACGGCAACTCGAATGGTCCGGCAGGGGGGTGGGCTATCCAGCGCATCGTAATGCGCCTGTGCCCTTGAAGCAAGCACGACTCGAAACTGGCTTCAAACCAGAGTTTGCCCGCCTAGCCGGCCGCCGGCAGAATCGCTGGCAGCCGCCCAGGCAGAACCGCGAACCGAAAACTGCTGTCCAAAAGCGGCTCGCCATCGAGGTTCACGTACATCGGCCGTTCGGCCGCGATCTCGAGCGAGGGCGTGCGATGATAGTGGACCAGGGTCGGCGGAACTTCCCCCAGGTTCACCAGTTCGTGCAGGAGCGCCCCCCACTGATCGAAGCCAACGTTGGGGACCACGAGCACGTCGAACAACCCGTCGTCGAGCAGGGCGCCAGGACCGACCACGTAGCCGCCGCCGGCCTGGCGGCCGTTGCAGACCGCCAACAGCAGCATTTCGCCTTCGATCCGCGCCTCGGGGGTCGTCAGCACACCGCGGTACGGATTCGCCTTGAGGGCGGTCGCCAGCCCCATCAAAGAATAGGCCGCCCCGCCCAGCGCCTGCTTCATCCGCGGCGGAGTGGTGGCGGTCACTTCGGCCCCAAAGCCGCCGCTGGCCACGTTGATGAAGTGCCGGCCGTTGCACAGACCCACGTCAATCGACCGCGGCCGGCCAGTCGCCGCGAGCCGCAGCGCCGCCGTCAGGTCGTCGCAGGGGATTCCGCAGCCGTGGGCGAAGTCGTTGGCGGTGCCGAGCGGCAGCACGCCAAGCGCCGTCTTGGTCGACTCGCCCGCTTGACAGAGACCGTCGGCCACCTGGTTGACGGTGCCATCGCCCCCGCCGGCCACCACCACGCCGACGCCCTGCTCGGCCGCTTCGCGGGCAAACCGCCCGGCGTCGCTCCCTTCCCAGGTGACCCGCACTTCGATGTCGTGCCCCTCCTCCCGCACCGCTTCGACCGCGTCGCGCACCTCGGGCCGGCTGGCCGATTTACCGTTGAGAATAAGCTGCAAGGCGCTCATCAGAGGGGCACCAACGGAGGCGGAAACTAATTCGCTACTCGCTCGCTGCCTGGGCGGCGCTACTCAGCATTCTGTCCAATTCGGCCCGCGGCAGCCATTGGCCGCGGACCATCACCCCGGCGATTTTGCGCACGTTGCCGATATCGGCCAGGGGATCGGCGTCGAGCAGCACGAGGTCGGCAACTTTGCCGACAGCGACGGTCCCGCAGGTTTCTTCCTCTCCGAGGTAGAGCGCCGGGTTCAGCGTCGCCGCGCGCAGGGCGTCGGCGGCGGCGAGTCCGCAATCAACCAGCAGCGCGAGTTCGTCGGCCAGCGAGAAGCCCGGATAGACGTTCACGCTGAGGATGGCTCCGCAGTCGCTGCCGGCCAGAATCGGCGCGCCAGCCTCATGCAGCGCACGAACCACCGGCTGGGCGTATTCGAACTGCGCCTTGCGCACCGCCTGAAATTGCGGGCTGCCCTGAATCCGGCTCCAGAGCTGCGTCAGCACCGGGTGCATGTACTTCATCCGCGGGTCGGGTTCCGCGGCGGCGTGGCTCGGCCGCTGCACGATCAGGGTCGGCACTTGCCAGGTGCGATTCCGCTTGAACAGGTCGAACAACTCGGCCCGCTTCTTATCATCCGGTGTTTCCATAGCTGCGGTCGTCGTGCGGAACATGCGCTCGGTGTCATAACCGGCTCGCGGATCGGTGAACGCCTCGCGAAGTTCCTTTCTCAAGGCGTCCTCTTTCCGAGACGTGCTCACGGCGATGCCGGTCAGGTGTTCAATGCTGCGCTGGCCGAGGGCCGAAGCTTCGCCCGCCGGCACCATTTCCGGGCAGTGTCCGGCCACCGGCAGATGCTGGGCCTGCGCTTCTTCCACGATTGCTCTGTACACGTCGGGCCGCAGTCCGCTGTAGACCTTGATCAGGTCAACGCCTTGTAGCTTCCGCTGCCGAACCAGTTCGCGCGCTTGCTCGGGCGTGTTGGCCGCGGGGCGGGTTGGGGGCTGGTCCGATCGCGCAGCGTCGAGATACAGCCCCGACGCCACGATCCGGGGGCCAAGCCGCTTGCCGGTTTGGATTTCGTCTCGCCACTCGAAGAGGTGCGCTTCGCTGTTCAAATCGCGAATGCCCGTCACCCCGTTGGCCAAGAACAGGTCGAGGAGCGCCGGCATACGCTGCTCCAGGTGAACGTGCATGTCCCACAGGCCGGGGATGAGGTACTTCCCCGCGCCCGGAATTACGAGAGCCCCTTCCGGCGCCTTGAAATCGTGGCTCGCGGCGATCACGGCGATCTTCGCCCCGTCGACCATCACGGTACGGTGCGGCAGCAACTGCCCCGACTCGACATCGACGACCGTGACCTCTTCGACGACGATCGGCCGCACGGCGTCGTCCGCATGGGCTGACGCAGCGGCCAGCAGCAGGCACGCAGTCAGGCGCAGTCCCCCGCCCATCAGCCGCTTAGGTCGAAGTTGACCGTTCAAAGGAGCCCCACGAATCATGAAATCTTTCACGCACAGAACCGCACGCCGGTCGAATCTAACGCGGATTCTCAGCCGCAACAAGTTTGTCGGCCCTCGAGAATGACCGCTAGCGCTCGATGATGGAGCGGCGGCTTTGCGCCGTGTTTCGCCGGGCGACCTTGCTTGGAGACTTGCGGCGGCGGACGGCGGGGGTGCCCCCCCCGTCCGCTGATCTTACCCTTTGGTAGTGCGCTACGGCTTGCCCCCGCGGAGCAATCGCTCGATCTCGATCAGCCGCAGTTCGAGACCCTTCACATCCTTGGTGACCTCGAGGCGGGCACGGCCGACGAAGCCGGCGATGATTTGCACGGCGCCGCCAATCAGCAGCATGAGCAGCGTGACCCCGATGCTGAAGTAGACCTTGACCGGCTTTTCCGCGGCCCAGCCGGCGACCAAGGCGTACATCGTGCCCATGGCCACGACGAGCAGCCACATGGCGGCGGTGAACCGGTTCTGCAGGGTCAGACGACGTTCTTCGCGTTCGAACATGGCTTCGATCTCCTGACGATGTCGGGCGAGCTTTTGGCTGTCGGGAACGTGTTGTCCCAGCAGCCGCTCGCTCAAGGGGTTATTGAGGGAGTCCATCGTTCTCGAGCGCCTCTTTCAGCGCCTTCTTCGCGTAGTGAATGCGGGATTTCACGGTGCCCGGCGGGCCGCCTACGACCCGGGCGATCTCGGCGATCGATAGTTGGTCGAGGAAGTGGAGCACGAGCACCTCACGGTGCTTGAGTTCGAGCCGGTCGAGGGCCTGGTGCAATTGCTCGGCGTCGCCCGCGTCGAACGACGGCTCTTCGCCGAGTTGCTCGGGCAAGTCTTCTGCCCACGCTTGTTCGGCCCGGTCGCGCGAACGGTCGCGGCGAATCCGATCGATCGCCCGATCGTGGGCAATGCGATAGAGCCAGGGCCGCAGCGTTTGCGGTTCCTTCAGCCGGCGGATGCCTCGATAGGCGGCGAGCCAAATTTCTTGCAGCACATCCAGCGCCAGGTCCTCATCTCCCACGAGCTTGGCCACGTAGTAATGCAAGGGCCGTTCGAACTCCGACACCAGATCGGCGAACGCCGAGCGCTCGCCCAACTGGCAGCGGAGGGCAATCCAGGCATCGCGAGCTCGATGGTCGTTGTTATCCATGGGCCCTCTAGAGTCGGCCCTCGAGCGCCCTCGGTTCAAGAGGCTCGAAGCTTTTCGAGGGACGCGCACAATCGCACACTTGTGAGCGGCGGCGAGACAGGCCGGGATGTTATGATTTGGCCGTATCCGTGTGGCCGACGTCGTCGGCAATCCCTTCAGCAAGTAGACAGTGTATGGCCGCGCCAAACCCCTGGCCCGCGTTTCGCGAGCAGATGCCCGTCGCCAAACGCTGGGCCTTCTTCGACCACGCCGCCGTCGCGCCGCTGCCCACCCCGACGAGCCACGCCATCGAGCGCTGGCTGACGGCGGCCCTCGAGCAGGGGAACGATGAGTGGCCGGCCTGGAGCCGCGGCGTCGAGGAGTGCCGACGGCTGGCGGCTCAGTTGATCGCCGCCGATCCGGCCGAGATCGCGCTCGTGCCCAACACCACGGCCGGCATCAGCATCGTGGCCGAAGGGTTCCCCTGGCAGCCAGGCGAAAACGTGGTGATCCCGGCCGACGAGTTTCCCTCGAACCAGTACCCTTGGATGAACCTGGACTCGCGCGGCGTGGAGTGCCGGCGGGTGGAAATGCCGTCCGACCGGCTCGACCTCGACCGGCTCGAGGCCGCCTGCGACGCCCGCACGCGAATCGTCGCGGCAAGCTGGGTGGGCTACGCCAGCGGCTGGCGGAGCGATCCGCGGGAGCTTGCCGACCTGGCGCATCGTTGCGGCGCGCTCCTGTTCCTCGACGCGATCCAGGGGCTCGGCGTCTTTCCGCTCGACGCCGCGGCGGCCGGCGTCGATTTTCTGGCGGCCGACGGCCACAAGTGGCTGCTGGGGCCGGAAGGGGCCGGCGTGCTCTACGTCCGCCGCGAGCACCTCGAGCGGCTGCGCCCGTTGGGAGTCGGCTGGCACAGCGTGGTCCACGCCGACTTCGGCCACATCGAGCTCCGCTTCAGGGACTCAGCCGCCCGCTTCGAAGGGGGCTCGCAGAACATGGTCGGCTTTCTGGGCCTGGCCGCCAGCCTCGAAATGCTGCTCGGACTCGGCACAGCAGCGGTCGGTCAGAGAATCCTGGAGATCACCGACCTCGCCTGCCGCAATCTCGCCGCAGCCGGCTGCCAGGTCGTCAGCCGCCGCGAGCCGCCCCACGCTTCGGGGATCGTCTCCTTTGACCTTCCGGGAGCAAACCTGCAGGCAGTCCGAGCGTTCTGCCGCAGCCACGGCGTGGCGATCAGCTACCGCGGCGGCCGCCTGCGGATCAGCCCGCACGCATACAATAACGAGGCGGACCTGGATCGGTTGGTGACGACGCTCGACGAAGCCCGCACCGTAGCCGGCACACTCAGTGTGCCGAACGCTGGAGCGGAGTAGACGCCGTTTGGCTCGTTTTGGCAAAGGCTGGAAGCCTGTGCCACGGGTGAGGTGCCGTTGCCCGTGTTCGTTGGGGTGAGCGAGTTGCGGCACAGGGGACTGTGCCTACTACGGGCTACCGCCCGCCGGCCCAAGCTTCGATTGACGCCGCAGGCCCCGGCTGCGACATTCGAGGGATTGGGCGGGTCGCGGTGCGCGCGGGGCACCCAGCCAGATTCGCCGGCTGCCCAGCTTTCCTAGGCAGCGCGCTTTACCCTCGCGTGCCGCCGGCCATGGCTGGCCGCGAGCCTCGGGGCCTTTCCGCGGAACAGGATTTCTCGCTTGAGCATCGACTGCCAGCATATCCGCAACTTCTGCATCATTGCCCACATCGACCACGGCAAGAGCACCCTGGCCGACCGGCTGCTCGAGCGCACCGGCACGGTGCAAAAGCGCGAACTGCGCGAGCAGATGCTCGACGACATGGAGCTCGAGCGGCAGCGCGGCATCACGATCAAGGCTCGCGCCGTCTCCATGCGCTATCCGCACAAGGGGCAGATCTACGAAATCAACCTGATCGACACGCCGGGGCACGTCGACTTTCACTACGAAGTCTCCCGCAGCCTGGCCTGCTGCGAAGGCGCCCTGCTCCTGGTCGACGCCTTCCAAGGGGTCGAAGCCCAGACCGTGGCCAACGCCTTCGCGGCCATGGAACACGATCTGACGATCCTGCCCGCGCTCAATAAGATCGACCTCACCCATGCCCGCCCCGACGAAGTGATCGCCGAGATGGAGCAGGTGCTGGCCATCGATCCCGACGAGGTCCTCCGCTGCAGCGGCAAGTCGGGCATCGGCGTCGACGAGCTGCTGGCCGCCATCATCGAGCGGATTCCGCCCCCCGGCGGCGATCCCGCCGCGCCGCTGCAAGCCATGGTGTTCGATTCGCACTACGACGAGTACCGCGGCGCGATCACCTACGTGCGCCTCATGAACGGCACGGTGAAGAAGGGTCAGAAGATCCGCTTCCTCAAAACCGGCATGCAGCACGAAGTGCTCGAGCTCGGGCAGTTCGTGCCGGAGCGCAAGCCGTGCGACGAGCTGCAGGCAGGCGAGGTGGGCTACTTGATCTGCAACATCAAGTCGCTGGACCAGGTTCACATTGGCGACACCGTGAGCGTGCCGGGCGACGGCGCGGCCGAGGCGCTCGAGGGCTATCAGCCTCCCAAGCGCATGGTCTACTGCGGGCTCTATCCTTCCGACGGCCAAGAGTTCGAGGAGCTGCGCGATTCGCTCAGCAAACTTCACATCAACGACCCGAGCTTCGAGTTCGAGCCGGAAACGAGCGACGCGCTCGGCTTCGGCTTCCGCTGCGGGTTCTTGGGCCTGCTGCACATGGAGATCGTGCAGCAGCGGCTCGAGCAAGAGGCCAACTTGGACCTCGTGCAAACGGCCCCCAACGTCACCTACGAGGTGGTGACCAAACAGGGCGAAACGCTCACGATCCACACGCCGCAAGACGTGCCCGACGCCGGCGACATCGAGGAGTTTCGCCAGCCGGTGGTGCGAGTGAACTTCGTGCTGCCGACCGACAGCATCGGCCAGATCATGAAGCTCAGCACCGAACGGCGAGGCGTGTATGTGCGGACCGAGTACCTCTCGCCGCAGCGGGCCATGCTGGTCTACGACCTGCCGCTGGCCGAGGTGATCTACGACATGCACGACAAGCTCAAGAGCATCTCCCGTGGCTACGGGACGATGGACTACGAACTCTTGGGCTACTACCCGGCCGACCTGGTGCGGCTCGATATCTTGGTCGGCGGCAAGCGCGTGGATGCACTGAGCGTGGTCTGCGACCGCCGCGACGCCGACCGCCGCGGCCGCGCGGTGGTGAAGAAGCTCAAGGAAGAGATCGACCGCCACATGTTCGAGATCGCCATCCAAGCCGCGATCGGCAGCCGCATCATCGCCCGCGAAACGATCTCGGCGATGCGGAAGAACGTGACCGCCAAGTGCTACGGCGGCGACATCACCCGCAAACGCAAGCTGTGGGCGAAGCAGAAGGAAGGCAAGAAGCGGATGAAGTCGATCGGCTCGGTCGACATTCCGCAGAAGGCGTTCCTGGCGGTGCTGGATACGGGGGCGGAGAAGTAGCGGGTGGGTGGCGACCCGCGCCCGCTCGCCAGGAGTGTCGCTCTGCCCCGCGAACTCGAGCTCGCTAACCGAGAATACCTCGGGTTGAAGGGGGCGCCAGCATCGCTTTGGGCGAAAGCAGGCTGGCCTTGGCGAGGGCCGACAACCGATACAAACCGTAAGGTTTGGCGGCTCTGCGCGCAGAGAGACCCCTCGGCGGGCCGCTATTCGGCTTCCCAGGCGAACTCGAGCTCCCATGTGCTGCTTCCGTGCAATCGCTCGGCTGGCGGTGGGAGCATGGCTGCTTACCGCGGCAAACGCGCGCGGCTACGAGCCGGTGCTGCCAGCGGCCGGAAGCGCGGTCGAGCCGCTGCCTCCCGTAGTGGAGGCGGCAACGCCCTCTGCTCCCGATCAGCCCGAGTTCCTCGCGCTGCGCAGCACGGAAGACGCTCAGGATCCCGTGCCCCCACCCGCGCCGTCGGCGGACGAAAAACCGCCCGAAGATCCTTTTCTCTTTCCGTTTCTCTACAAGCTGATCGACGAGAACTCCTGGGATCAGAACGCCGACCCCGTGATCGCCCAGGCGGAGCGGATTGCCCGCCGCGGCGAAATCGACATTTCGGACCCCGGTCCCGACACCGTCAATTTCCCCAATAGTCCGTTCACCCTTCCCAAGGGGCGACTGTACTTCGAGAACTCGCCGTTCGGATACTACGGCGGTCCACCGGGCGCCTCGAACACGTTTCAGTGGGAGTTCTTGCTCCGCTACGGCCTGACCGACAATCTCGAGTTCCGCATCTTCTCGAACGGCCTCACCATCGAGAGCAATCCCACGCCGGCCAGCGGCTTTTCGCCGATCGTGTTCGACCTCAAGCTCCATCTGTGGGAAGAAAACAAACGTTACTTCCTGCCGGCCGTGGGGCTCGAGGTCTACATCCAAAGCGGCTTTGGTTCGCCGGCCTTCGACTCCGGCACGCAGCCGGCGCTCAGCCTGCTCCTCGACCAAACGTTGCCCTTTGGGATCGAATTCAACTACGCCTTCAGCATGACAGGCCTGCGCGATTCGATCGAGGCGATCGTCTACCAGTTTGGCTTTCAGTGGGCCTTTCAGCGCGAGCTGACGGATAAAGTCGACGTGTTCGTCCATGGGTTCTACAACGACTCGGCCGAACCCCGCCTGCCGGGGCCCGACCCGCCGATTCCGGGCTTGGTGATCCCCAACGTGAACGTGGTGGGCGCCGGGGCCCTCTGGACGATCAACGATCGCGTGGCCGCTTGGGGAAGCTGCAACGCCGGCACCACCACAGATGCTCCTCCCATAATCGGGTTGGCAGGGTTTGCCTTGGCCTTCTAGCCCGTTTGAACGACGATGCACAGCGACTCGCCCCGCGAACATTCCCCGTCGCCGAAATGCTCGGCCGGTTTCCAAAATCTAAAGCCTTTGCAAGCTGATTCCGCGATTGCGGCGGCCCGATGCTTCCGTTAAGACCTTCCGGTTGCAATTTGCCCAAAGCCCCCTCGAGGCGCCCCCAGGCACACCCGTGAGCACTAGCGTGGTCGGCTGCCTGCGGGTCGATCGATCTTTCCGATCCGCTCTTTGCGCCGCACTTGTCGGATTGCTGGCCGCGCTCAGCAGCGTGCGCGAGGCGCAAGCCCAACAAAATCTCTTCAACATGCCGTCGGGAGACATCACTCCCGAGGGAGTGGTCTTCTTCCAGGAGCAGTTCAACTTCGCGAGCCTCGGCGAGTCGAACACCACCTTCGACTTTGGGCTCGGACAGGGCCGCGAGATCGGCTTCAATCTGCTCAACGTCGAGTTGTACGACAGCCGCTCGCCCAGCCTCGAGCCCGCCAACGAACAGGCCGCCCCCGGCCTGCTGTTCAATGCCCAGCAAGGTTTCGAGTTCGGCGAGCTATTCAACCTCGAGGTCGGGACGCAAGCGGGATTCAATCCCGCGAAGAACTCCCACGACGTCCGCTTTCTGAACTTCTCGTGGATCACCACGGCCGTCGACGCCCCCGGCGAGTGGGGCAAGGGCTTTTTCGGCGTCTACTACGCCAATCGCCCTCACCGGGGCGATGGCAGCGCGTTTGGCTACATGCTGGGAGTCGACGTGCCCATCGTGAAGGAGAAGCTGCACTTCATGGCCGACTACCTCTCCGGCACGAGCGACCTGAGCGTCGCGGTGGTGGGGGGCGTGATCTACCTGCCTGGCAAATGGCAGCTTTCGCTGGGCGGCCAAATCCCCAGCCCCGGCAGTGACAACTCCTACGGCGCCGTCATGGAATTGACGCAGACCGATTTGCTGGGGTTTCACGCGGGGCGGTGGTAGCGGCTTGCCGTGGGTCATGGGACTGCGCCCGCGGGAGCTGCGGGGTGCCGCGCGGTTAGCGTGCGAACGATGAACCGTCCGCCGGTCGGGTTCGTATTACGCAGCGGTCCCCCAATCAGGAGAACGCACATGCGGTTCATCGCGCCCGTTGCTATCGTCGTCGCGCTCGTCGGTGGATACGTCGTCGGGCAGGAGCTGGCGCCGCAGCGCGGCGCCCCGCTCCCGGAAACGTTTCGGCCGGCCGAGGATCCAGCCGCTCAGCGGGGCCGGGCGTCGGCTGCGCTGCGGCGGAAACGCGCAGATTTGCTCGAGAAGTTCAGCGAACAGGTCGGCAACCTCGAGATTGCCAGCGACGCGCCGGCGGTGGGCCGCTACCTGCCGTTCGGAACCGACCGCCTGCTCGACTCCGCGACCGGCACGCTCTACCGCATGGAAGGCGCCCATTGGATGGAGACGGTGACGATGCGCGCCAAAGCGGCCGCCAAGCCGCCCGCCGACCCGACGGAAGGCCTCGACCTGGACGAACTGCTCGGCAAGTAGCCCGGCAACTTCCGCGGCACACGCCGTGCCGCTCCGAACTGGCAGCTACGTCAGGTCGCCTCACGGGCCGCCTGGTACGATGTCGGAACGATACCTGCAAGCTTTGCAGCCGAGGAGAGGCGATTTCAAGGGCTGAGGCGTGGCTGACGAGGAATCGAGGAATCATCGAGCCGGCGTTCCCCCGCATTGGCGGATCATCTCAGCGGCCGCCCTGTACGCCGCGACACTTGGGCTCGCTGCGGTGATCCCGCGGCCAAATGCACTGGCCCACGTTCTGATGACCGTTGGCTTTCAATTGCTCGCGATCTTTGCGGCGCTCGCAAACGTGTCTCTGCCCCAGCGACTGATGGTGTGCTCGGGAATCGCGATTGCCGCTACGGCGCTCTTTGCCGGCATGGCTGAACCGTCTGTGCCTCAATTCTTCCTCCGGCAGTTGGGCCAAATGGCCTCGCTCTTCCTCTTCATGGTCGGGTTGCTGTTGCCTGTGCGACTCTACCTGGGCACGATTGGGCTTGAGAGGGGCGGCGCGGCGCCCCAGCCTCCTTCACTCCGCGGTTTGTTCGGATTGACTGCCTACGGCGGGTTTGCGGCACTCGTGTTGTCGCTCGGCAATCCGCGCCTGCAGGTGGGGCTGGCGGTTTGGGCGGCGATCCTAAATTTCACTTGCCTGAGCTCCATGGTCGCCGTGCTCAGCAAATCGCCGCGATTGCAGAAGTTGGGTTTTTGGTGCGTTGCCCTCCTGATCTTAGCAGCGATCGCTTTGGGCACGATCGAACCCGAGGTGACCCTGCTGCTTGGCTCGCTCGTGGTCCTCCCGCTGGTCGCGGCCGCAGTGTTGCGCACGAACGGCTACCGTCTCCGTCGCTAGCGAACGCGGCGGCGCTATCCCGCCGGCGGCGACTCTCGTATCATCAGCCTCATGAACCTCGAACCGCTGCTCGATTCCCCGCTCGACGACACCCTTAAAGGTCTGCCCCCCGGCACGCGAGGCCTGAAGCTGCGCGACGTCGGCCAGCAAGCCTGGAACGTGCTGGCCCAGGACCTGCCGCTGCCGCTCGCCCTCTTGCGGAAGTCGGCCCTCGACCACAACGACCGCTGGATGCGCGAGTACCTGGGCACATGGCGGGCGTCGCTCGCTCCGCACGGCAAGACGACCATGTGCCCGCAGTTGTTCGCCCAGCAGTTGGCGGGCGGCGCCTGGGGCATCACCCTGGCGACGCTGCAGCAGGTGTTGGTCGCGCGGCGGTTTGGCGTGCCGAGGATCGTGCTGGCGAATCAACTCGTCGGCCCGGCGGCGGTGCAGGCAATCGGCCGGCTGCAGCTTGAAGACCCCACGTTCGAGTTTTATTGCTTGGTCGACTCAGCGGCGGGAGTTCGCGAGCTGGCGGCGGGCGTGGAACGCTGGAAACAGTTGCCGCCTGCAGCCCATACGGACCCTCACCCCGGCCCTCTCCCAA
Source organism: Pirellulales bacterium (assembly GCA_046349955.1). Classification (GTDB taxonomy): domain Bacteria; phylum Planctomycetota; class Planctomycetia; order Pirellulales; family JBGAPH01; genus JBGAPH01. Next base: position 270,345 of record JAXMBI010000004.1, read on the forward strand.
CGGGGGAGAGGGGGAACAATCGACTCCAGGTGCTGCTGGAGATCGGCGCCAAAGGGGGACGCACCGGCTGCCGCACGGTGGCCGAAGCGCTCGAACTTGCCGAGCAGATCGCCGCCACGCCGGGCTTGGCCCTGCGCGGCGTCGAAGGCTTCGAGGGCCTGCTCGCAGCCGACACTCCGGCGGCCATGCTCGACGCAGTGCGGGCATTCCTCGACCGGATGGTCGAGGTGGCCGGCGAATGCGATCGACGCGGCTTCTTTGCTCCCGGCGAAGTGCTCCTTTCGGCCGGCGGCTCGAACTACTACGACCTGTGCGTCGAGCGGCTCTCGCTGGCAAAACTCAGCCGACCCACACGAATCGTCGTCCGCAGCGGCTGCTACCTGACGCAAGACTCGCAACTCTATCGGCAGGCGCACGAGCGGCTGCACGAGCGGTCGCCGCGTGCCCGCGAACTGGGGCCCGGGCTGCAAAACGCGCTCGAGGTGTGGAGCTACGTGCAATCGCGCCCGGAGCCCACGCGGGCGGTCCTCGCCTTCGGCCGCCGCGACGCGGGATTCGACTGTGGACTGCCCCAGCCGCTCCTGTGGCATCGGCCCGGGAGGCCCGGCTTGCCGCAGCCGCTGCCGGCAGGGCACGTGCTCGCCGGGCTCAACGACCAACATGCGCTGCTCGATCTACCGGCCGACTCGCCGCTGGCCGTGGGAGACATGGTCGCCTGCGGCATCTCCCATCCCTGCACGACGTTCGACAAATGGCAGTTCCTGCCGGTCGTCGACGACGAGTACCGGGTGGTGGGCGGGGTGCGGACGTTCTTTTAGAAAGGCAACCCGCTTGTTGAGCGGCGGCGTCCCCCCCCGTCATTGACGGGGGGCTAAAGAGATGTTCAACACCGCAATGATCCCTTGGCGAGTCGCCGGGGGGAGAAGGATCGTTGCGGCTGAAATGCCCGTGGACAAAAGGGCAACCTACGAGCCGGACGTGTCCCAGGCAGGGGCTGGCAATTCCGCCGGTTCTTCCTCCAGTTGCGGCGCCGGCTCGCTGCGCCAACTACGCAGGCGGCCAAAGGCGCTCAGCAAGAGCACGGCCGACAGCCCGCCGAGGACCACCACGGGCCATTCGTAGAGGAACTCGGTCTCCCCTGGCGTGCGGACCAGGTAGTCGAGTTCGGGCCAGCGGCGGACCGTTTCGAGCGTCAATTGGCTGGACATCACAACCAGGAAGTTGTGAGTCATGTGAAAGGCAATGCCCACGAGCAGGCTTCCGCTCTGCACTACGAGGAAGCCGATCACCAGACCGACGAAGCACGCCAGCACCGACTGCTGCATGATCGGGTGGGTGACGCCAAAGAACAGGCTGGAGATCGCCACCGCCTGCCACACGTGCCCTCGGCTGCGCAAGCCCGAGAGGATGAAGCCGCGGAACGCAAGCTCCTCGCAAATCGCCGGGGCGATGGCGAACACCGCGGCCAGGGCCCAGAAGTTGTCGGCCGATTCCAGAATGCCAGCCAGCGCCTGGGCCGCTTGATCGCTGATCGGATAGATCCGCATCACCCACGACTGGGCGGCCTGGGCCACGGGGTGCAGCACCACCGCGAGCAGGGCGCCCGCCGGAATGCACCACCACTTGGGCCATCGCAGCGACAGCGTTTGCCGCGCGCTGCGGGTTACGAGCAGCGTCATCAGCAACGCCGGCAGCGCGATCACCACAAGCTGCGACACCGCCAGCAACTGGAGGAAGCCACGGAAGTCGCGGGGGATCGGCAGCGCGAAGCTGAGAAAGAACTGCACGACCAGAATCAACACGCCGCACAGCACCGCCTGCGCGGGTGTAGGCAGCACGTCGCGGTCGCGGCGCAAATGCCGCAGCCAGAGCAACGGCTCCGTGCGTTCGCTCTCGCGGAACAGCACCTGCTCCGAGTTGAATTGGTCGATTGCCCAGCGAATCGCCGCCAGGCAGGCCAAGAGCGTGATGCCAATCACGACCGGCGCGAGCGGCAATACCTGCGGCAGGTTGCCCTCGAGCAGTCCGCGGAGCAACAGCATCAGTCCGGTCACCGGGATCAGGGCGTTGCCCAAGGTCAGTTCGGCCCCCGGCGCGAGGGGCAGCATCATGAGCGGCATCGACACCATGAACAACGGCATCAAGTAGTACTGCCCCTCCTTGGTGCTGCGGGCAAAAGCCGCCAGCGCCAAGCAGAGCGCCCCGAACAGCGCCGACACGGGAATGAGCGCGAGTCCCAACCACAGCGCGGCCGTGGGCGGGGGCGAACCGAAGGCGGCGAACTGCTTGAGATGTTGCAGGTGCTTGATCACGAAAGAACCTGTAAAGCCAAGCGCCAGCAGATTCAAGACCGCGGTTGCCCCGCTAAAGAGCATGATCGTGAGCAACTTGCCGCACACGATCTCGCTCCGCTCGGCCGGACTCGAGAGCAAGGTCTCGAGCGTGCCGCGCTCCTTTTCGCCGGCGCAGAGGTCGACCGCGGGATAGAACGCGCCGGTGAGCGCCCAGATCAGCAGCATGAAGGGGAGCACCTTGGCCCAGGCGGCCGCGTCCTTGTGTCCCGCAGAAGCCACGTCGGCCGTGCTAATGGTAAACAGCGAACCGGCGGCCGCCGGCAAGCCCGACCGCTCGAGCGCCGAGCGCGAAACCTCGGCGCTCCAGGCGTCGATCGCTTCGACCGTGCGGCGCAAGGCGATCTGCGACTTTTCCTTGGCCGTGTTGTAGAAGATCGTCGGGCTGGGGGCCGGCTCGAGAGCCCCCGTCCGGTCGCCGCCGGCCAGGCGGTCGTCGAGCCGTTGGCTATACGCGTTCAGCTTCTCGGCAAAGTCAGGCGGGAAAAAAAGCACCGCCTCGGTGCGCCCGCTGCGCAGCCCTTGTTCCGCGCGCTCGCGGACCTCGTCCGCGACGATGGGCACGCCTTCCCCCTTCGACTGGAACTGCACGTCGAGCAAAGCCTGGCGCGACGGGTCGGGAAAGAGCCGCAGGGCAAAGCGTTCGCCGTCGAACAGCCGCGGCAGGTTCCAGCCGTCGACCGTGCCACCCACCACCCACACGCGGGTGGGCGACTCGCGCACGAACTGGGCCATCTGAAACATACTCATGCCCAAGAGCGGGTAGAGCAGCAGCGGCAGCACGGCGATCATGAACAGAGTGCGGCGGTCGCGCAGCTGATCGCGAATCTCCCGCGCGAGGATCAGCCGCACGTTCGTCCAACGCATGCTAGCCTCCGATTCCCAGCGGCGCCGCGGGTGCGGCTTGCTCGGCCCGCGCAGCGTCGCGCTGCGAGATCAGCCGGAAGAACAGTTCTTCGAGGTCCTGCTCGTGATGGGCGCGGCGCAGCTCGTCAAGCGAGCCGGCGGCCAAGATCGTGCCGCGGTGCAGAATCGCGATGCGGTCGCAGAGCCGCTCGACCTCGCGCATGATGTGCGTCGAGAAGACGATGCATTTGCCGTGGTCGCGCAGCTCGGCCACCGTGTTGAGCAGCGATCGGCCGGCCAATACGTCGAGCCCGGCGGTCGCTTCGTCGAACACGAGAACCGGGGGATCGTGGACCAGGGCCCGCGCGATCGACACCTTCTGCTTCATGCCGGTCGACATCTTGGCGCCCAGCAGATCGCGAATTTCGTTCATCTGCAGGCGCGCAAACACGTCTTCCATGCGCGCCCGGAGTTGCTCTCCCTCGAGCCCGTGCAGCCTGCCGAAGTACTCCACGAGTTCCCAGGCCGACATGCGGTCGTAAACGGCCGTGTTCGTGGAAATGAAGCCGATTCGGCGGCGGACTTCGCCTGGCTCGGCCACAACGTCGAAGCCGCACACGGTGACCGTGCCGGAGGAGGGGCGCAGGACCGTGCTCAGAATGCGCAGCGCCGTCGTCTTGCCGGCGCCGTTGGGGCCCAGCAGGCCGAACACCTCGCCGGGGCGGGCATCAAAGCTGAGGCCGTCGAGGGCCACCATCCGCCCGCGCCGCAGGTCGGCGTAGTGCTTGCTAACGTGGCGGAAGTGAATCATCGGGGCGTCGCTAGGGCCAGCAACCTCAAGGCCGCCTTGCGGTTGGCGCTTGGGCTGCCGGGGTCGAAGGGAATCGAGCTTCCTCAAACTTAGCTTGTCATCGCAGGCCTCACTAGGAGCACTACGGCCCCTTCGCGCGGTTTGCTCGGCCTGTCCGCAATATGCCCTCGGTAGGGATTCTCAGGCAGTTCGACCCGTTGCGATCGGCGTTCGCCTGCTGTGCGCTTGGTCGATTCCCCGCTATCGTGAGGAAGTAGGTCGCGCGCCTTGCTTGGGCGGCGGCCGCGGCGTCTGGAAATATGTTAAGGGAGCGCGTGCAGCGATGGACGGCAGAGCGATCGTGGGCCTGGCCCTGGGGCTGTGGACGGTGACGGCAACGGCGGCCTGGGGGCAGGAGAAGACCGCCGCCAAGCCGGCCGCTTCGATCCCGGAAGGCTGGAAACAGCTTGCCCCCGACGCCCCCGTCTGGCTCGACGAAAAAAACAAGCGCGTGATCCTCGACGGCGAGGTTTGCCTGCGCGAAGGCTTCCTCGAGATGTTCGCCTGTCTGCGCGGCACCAAAGAACACGAGTCGCTGGTGAGCGTGCCGACGAAGGCCTACGTGGTGCATGCCGGCTTGTTGGCCGCCGGCGCCGAAGCAGGCGAGCCGGTGCGGTTTCGGCCCGAGTACCGCCCGCCCACCGGAACCGAAATCGAGATCTATATCGTGTGGCGCGACGCCGAGGGAAAGGATCACCGCGTGCGGGCGCAGGAGTGGATCAAGAACGTAAAGACCGGCAAGGCCATGGAACTGCCGTTCGTGTTCGCCGGCTCCGGATTCTGGAAAGACCCCGAATCAGGCAAGCAGCACTACGAGGCTGAAAGCGGCGACTTCATCTGCGTGGCGAATTTTCCTTCGGCCATGCTCGACGTGCCGGGCGAGAGCTCGCAATCGAACGAAGCGCTTTCGTTCGAGGCGTTCACCGAAAACATTCCGCCCCTCAAAACCAAGGTGCGGCTCGTGCTCACACCCAAGCGGAAGAAGGAGGCGGACGACGAGGCCAAGGATTCCGCGGAGCCCGCACCGGCTGCTGCTCCTTCGGCCAAGGCCGAAGACAAGTCGGCGGGCAAGTAGATTCCTCGTGGAGGCGGGATCACGCTGGTTTCGGCATTCGCGCGAAACTACGCGGCGGCGCGAACCAGAACGTGAGCGCCACGATCGCCGCAAAGGCCACGTGCAGCGCCGCCAACACCCACTCGGGCGCTTGCACGAAGATCAGCCCTTGCATTAGCCGCGCCGTGAACGACAGATCGAAGCCTGCCTGGCCGGCGGACAACCGTAGGTCGCGCTCCCATCTCGTCAACGGACACTCGATTCCCAAGAGCGCCTCGGCCGCTACGATCAGAATCATGGCCAGGTGCAGCCAGCGCAGCGTGGGATTTCGGGCCCAGCTCGCGCCCCAGGCGAGGCCCGCCAGGATCGCCGCCTGACCCAACACCACGAACGCCACGTAGGCCACGTGACACGCCAAAACGAGATCCGCCAGCCAAATCATGGCGCCGCACCGGCTCGAGAATTGAGACTACCCGCACCACGCTGGGTGGGAGCCCGCAGGCGGGGGATTTATTCCCCGCACTCAGCGACTCGGCCGTCTACCGGAAGAACTGGTAGATTTTGGCCCGGCTGGCGCTCGGCACCGGCCGCACGTGGCGAATGCGGGCGCTCGGCCGCACGGTGGCCAACTGCACGGGCTCCGACGACTGGTCGCTCCCCACGTTGCCGGCGGCGTCACGGGCCTCGACGCGGAGAAAGAGCTGGTCGGGCGCACGATTGTCGATCCGCCACACGAACTGGCCGGCGTTCTCGAGTCCCGAACTGATGACGTGCCAGGGCCCTTCCGGAGACTCACTGAACAGGAGCGAAATTGGCCGCTCGGCCAGCAGCCGATCCTCGGCCTTCCAAAAGAATTTGAGTTCGCCCGCTTCGCGGCCTGCGCCTAATTCGGCTGAAATCAGCTTAACTTCCGGCGCCGAGAGGTCCACCGCCACCACAACTTCGGCGGGATCGCCGGCCACTGGCGGCCGACCGCTGAGCCCCGTGTCGCTGGCGATCACGAAGGTAAACCCGTAGAGCCCTTCCCCTTCGACTTCGACGAGCATCGGGCTGCGATTGTCGTCGTCGGTGGCGAGCGACCGCCACGTTTGCCCCCCGTCGCGCGTTTCCCACAGTTCGACGCGGCTCACGCCGGCCGGCCCCGCCGACTCGATGTCATAATCGAGTTCGAAGCGGCGCGAGTTCACCTGCTGCACTGCGCCTTCGGGCGCCTGGTCGGTCACTTGCGGGAATGCGGCCTCCTGCGCCGGCACGCCCAGTTCCTCAGGCACGCCGGCAATGTGTTCGGGGCCCTCGAAGGGCTCTTGATCGTCGGCATCGGGCAGAACCTGTTCGACGGGCGGACCAAGCCGCTCCCGCTGCGCGGCCGGCAACGCCAGCGTACGCGGCGGCGCGGGACGACGGGGGCGCGGCGGCGGAAGATCTTCGGCCACGCGGGCGCCCGCACCGGGCCCCGTGCGTTCGCGCTCGGGAGTGGCGATCCGCTCCGAGGCATGGCGACCCAGCGGCACGTTCAGGGTGCGATCGGCCGGCCAGTTGCGGATGTCGGCTTGCCGCCCCCCGGGCGCCGCCGCGAGGGGAATTGTCGGGCCCCGATTGGCGTTCGCGCCGGTCGCCGGAGACCACTCCGCGGCTTTCGCTCCCGTGGGCGACCATTCGTCGGCGCTGCTCGAGCTCGGACCTTGTGCGCTCGGCGCAGCGGGCGGCGGCTCAGCGCCGGCGGAACGCGAGCGGGCCTCCGACTGCGACACGGCAGGGTTGCCGGCACGGTCGAGCACCTGGGCGCGCACGACCACGCTGCTGCCCGGGTCCGAGGGCCAGATTGTCGTTTCGCCGGTCCCCGAGTTCCGCCCCTCGAGCGTGCGGTCGGCGTCGATCGCCACCGGTTGCCAGTCGATATCGGCTTCGCCGCGGAAATCGAGCTTGAGCGACGCAGGATCGAGGTGCGGGTCGGCCATCTTCCAAGCGACGCGGACCTCGCCGGCCGAACCGCGCTCGGCCGACACCTCGACGAGCGGCGCCACGGTGTCGACCAGCACCTGCATTTCCGGGGAGAGGGGCTTGTCGGGGCGCAAGCGTTGGCTGCGGTCGAGCGTGCGGATGGCGAACCAGTACTCGCCATCCTGTGGGGCCCGGTACTGAAATCGCCCCTGACGGGGCTCCGCGCGGGCGGTCAGCTTCCAACTCTCTCCGCGGTCCGTGGAGACGAACAGTTGTGCCTCGACCGGGGCCGTGGCGGCTGAGCGCGTTGGCTCGATACGGAAGGGGATCGAGAACAGATTCTGCCGCGTGGCGATTGGCTCAGGCGGCGATTCGGGCGCAGCCGCCCGCGACAGGCCGGCCAGAGCCAGTCCGCAGACGATCATCGTTGCCAAAAGCTGCCGCATCGAGCCGCCTAGGTTCTCGCTGAACACTCGAGGGCAACCTCCGCGCATGCCCAAAACGTAAGGCGGAGCGCAGTGTTCCCTATCTCAGCTATCGGTGCGGCGAGGGACGCGGCTTGAAAGACTGAAGCGGGGCGGCCGAGATGGGAAGGCAGGGCAAGCTACGGCGAGATGGAGGCCGCCTGTCTCGCTCAAGAGTCATGCCCTCATCGTCAGTTACGAAGCTGGCGAGAACGATCGCCGGCCCCAGGGCAACCTTGCCCAGAGCTTCGATCACTCGAGACCCGACAACCCAATTAGATCCGCTCGAAGTACCGTACGCGCTCCCAATCCGTCACCGCAGCATGAAACGCCTCGCATTCCTTGCGCGCGGTGTGGACGAAGTAATCGACCACGCCCGAGCCTAGAGCCTCGCGGGCGAAGGCGCTGTTGTCGAGCAGGTCGGCCGCTTCGTCGAGCGAGGTCGGCAGCCGCGAAAGGGCCGGGTCGATGTAGGCGTTGCCTTCGTACGGCGGGCCGCAGTCGAGGCCTTCATCGACGCCACGCAGCCCGGCGGCGATCGTGGCCGCCTCGGCGAGATAAGGGTTGGCGTCTGCGCCGGCCATGCGGTTCTCCACGCGGAACGATGGGCCATGCCCTACCACACGGAAGCCGACGGTGCGGTTGTCGTGCGACCAGGCGAGCGTCGTCGGCGCCCAGGAGGCCGATTGGAATCGCTTGTAGGCGTTGATCGTGGGGGCAAAGAAGTACGCCAACTCGCGGCCGTAGGTCACCAGGCCGCCCAGGAAGCCGCGGAAGAAGCTGCTGTCGCGGCCGGCCGTGGCGTCCCAAAAGGCATTGGTCTGGGCCTTCTTGTCGCGCACGCTCGTGTGTAGGTGGAAGCCGTTGCCTGCCTGATCGGTGGCGATCTTGGCCATGAAGGTGAGAGCGCGGCCTTGCTGCGCGGCGATCGCCTTGGCGCCGCTCTTGTAAATTGCGTGGCGATCGGCCGTTTCCAGCGCCTCGGCGTAGAGCAGGTTCACCTCGTGCTGCCCGCGGCCCCACTCGCCTTTGCTCCCTTCGATCGTGATCCGCGCCGCGTCCATCTCGTTGCGCAGGCGGGCCAGCACGTCCTCGTCTTGGCCGGGCTGGGTCACGTCGTAGTCGATCAGGTAGTCGGAGGTCGGCGTGAGGCCCCGGTAGTTGGCGGCGGCCGCCGCGCGATAGGTGTCGTGGTAGAGGTAGAACTCAAGCTCCGAGCCGGCGTAAGCCTCGAGCCCGCGCTCGGCCAGCCGATCGAGCTGCTTGCGGAGCACTGCCCGCGGCGACTCCGGCACCGGCGCCCCCGAGGCGTCTTGCAGGTCGCAAAGGACGATCGCCGTGCGCTTAAACCAGGGCGCGGGACGGAGCGTGTTCAGGTCGACCGCGGCGTGAAAGTCTCCGTAGCCCCGCTCCCAGCTCGCAAGCTGAAACCCAGGCAGCGGCGTGAGCTCGATGTCGACCGTGAGCAGGTAGTTGCACATGTGCGTGCCGTCGCGCACGGTGCTCTCCACGAACATCCCAAACGTCATCCGCTTGCCCATCAGCCGGCCGTAGGCGTCTGGGAAGGCGACGATCACCGTGTCGTAGGAATCACCGGTGAACCAGGCGGGCAGGGCGGGCGTTTTGGAGTCGTGTTTCATGGGGTCTCGTGTTGACTTGCTCGCCCGTCGTAGCCTGCACTCTCCGAGTGCAGAATGCTTTCATTAGCGGTTACAAAACCAGTCGCGATCGCTTGCCTTACCCGGGTTTAGCATTCCGCACTCGGAGAGTGCGGGCTACTACGGGCGGGCTACCAAGAGCGCGGGCCACTAGCTCTCCCACCCCGGCACACGCACGAAGATGTTCTTCAGCTCCGTATACTGCCGGAAGGCCTCCACACCGAGGTCGCGGCCGACGCCGGATTGCTTGAAGCCGCCGAAGGGAGCTTCTTGGAACACGCTGCTGTTGGTGTTCACGCTCAGCACGCCGCATTCGAGCGCTCGGCCAACACGCAGTGCCCGTTCGACATCGCGCGTCCAGAGCGAGCCGGAGAGGCCGTAGATCGTGTCGTTGGCGAGCGCGATCGCTTCCTGCTCGCCATCAAACGGAATCACGCAGGCCAGCGGGCCGAAGATCTCTTCCCGGCAGACGCGCGAGGAGTTCGCCAGGCCGTCGACGATGGCCGGCGTCAGGTAGTAGCCCTTCTCGGTGGGGCGCGTGCCGCCATAGACGATGCGGCCCCCTTCTTCTTTCGCGTACTCCACGTACTGCTCGGTCCGCTGGCGCTGCTTGGCCGACACGAGTGGGCCGATTTGCGTCTTGGCGTTGAGCGGATCGCCGATGACTTGCTTCTTCGTCGCTTCGACGAACGCCTCGAGGAACTTCGCATACGCCGGCCGCTCGACGAAGATGCGGCTGCGGGCACAGCAATCCTGCCCCGTGTTGCCAAACACGGCCGAAGGGGCCGCGGCGGCCGCGGCTTCGATGTCGGCGTCGGCGAAGATCACGTTTGGGCTCTTGCCCCCCAGCTCCAGCGACACGCGTTTGATGTCGTCGGCCGCCAAACGAAGGATACGGGCGCCGGTGACCGTTTCGCCAGTGAAGGCGATCTTGCGGACTTGAGCGTGCGAGACGAGGTGGTCGCCAATCTGATCACCGCGGCCAGCGATCACGCTGAACACGCCGGCCGGAATGCCAGCCTCATGGGCAATCTTGCCGAGCGCGAGCGCCGTGAGCGGCGTCAGGCTCGCCGGCTTGAGCACGACCGAGCAGCCGGCGGCAAGCGCGGGGCCAACCTTCCAGGCCGCCATGAGGAACGGGAAGTTCCAAGGCACGATCGCCGCGACCACGCCGACCGGCACTCTCAAGGTGTAGTCGAGACCGCCGTTGGCCACGGGAATCGTTTCGCCGCTGGGTTGGCTCGCCAAGTGAGCGTAGTAGTCGAAGCAGCGGGCGCCGGCGTTGATCTCCCAGCGGGCGTCGTCGATCGGCTTGCCAACGTTGCGGGCTTCGAGCGTGGCCAACTCTTCAGCCTGCGCACGGATGCGCTGCGCGATGTCGCGGAGCACTTCGCCGCGGCGCTTCGGCGAGGGCACGGCCCAGCCGGAGTTGCGGAAGGCCTCGGCAGCGCCGCCTACGGCCTCGTCGACCTCGCGCGGCCCGGCGGCCGGCACGGTGGCCAGCAGTACTTCGGTCGCCGGCTCGATGATTTCGATGCGGCCGCCGCTCGCTTCGCGCCGCGGCTGACCATGGATCCAGAGCTGATCGGGAAAAGTCGGGTTCACCAAGAAGCCTCGTAGAGCCGCTGCATGTCGGCCAAGGTGCAAGGACGGGGATTGGTCAGGTGGCAGCCGTCGGCCATCGCCTTCTCCGACAGCTTGGGGAGCGCCTCGCGCGGAATGCCAACGTCGCGCAGCCGCTGCGTGATGCCGAGTTTCTTGTTGAAGTCTTCGAGCCAGGCGGCCACTTGCTCGGCCGGATTGTCATTTGGCACAAGGTCGAGCGCTTGCGCGACGCGAGCATACAAGCCGGGATTGCCTTCGCCGTTGAAGCGCACCACGGCCGGCAGCACCAAGGCGTTGGCCAGGCCGTGGTGCACGTTGAACTCGGTCGACTGCGGATGGGCGAGCGAGTGAGCCGCGCCCAAGTCTTTTTGAAACGCCACGGCGCCCATCGCCGCGGCCATCAGCATCATGCCGCGGGCTTCCAGATCGTTGCCGTTTTGCACGGCCCGCAACAGGTAAAGCCGCACGAGGCGGATCGCTTCGAGTGCGATGCCGTCGCACATGGGGTGGAAATCGGGGCAGACGTACGACTCGATGGCGTGCGTCATCGCGTCCATGCCGGTGGCGGCCGTCAGATGCGGCGGCAGGCCGGCGGTCAACTCGGGATCGAGGATCGCCAGTTCCGGGAGCATGGGATTCGCGCCCAATACGACCTTGCGACCCATCGAGGGAATCGTGATCACGCTGCTGCGGCCCACTTCGCTGCCGGTGCCGGCGGTGGTGGGGATGGCGCAGAAGGGGGTGATGCGGTCGGGGAGTTCGCTGAGTTTGATCTCGGCCAGCGGCACCTTGGGGAACACCACGCGCGGCCGCAGGGCCTTGGCGGCGTCGAGGGCGCTGCCGCCGCCGAGTCCAACAATGCCGTCGCAATCGCCCTTCTGATAGGCGGCCCAGGCGTCCTCGACGTCTTGCTCGAGCGGGTTCGGATGGACGCCGGAGAAGACCGACCATTGGCCAGGCCGCTCGCGATCGAGCACGTCGGCCACCAGGCGGTAGGCGTCGGTCTTCACCAGGCCTGGGTCGGTGACCAGCAGGGGCCGGCGGACGTCGTACTTGGAAAGGAACTCGCCAATATTGGCCCGAGCCCCCACCCCAAAGCGAATGTGGGTGGGAAAGCGAAAGCTGCTGATCGACATGCCAAAGGGGTCCGCGGGAGGGCCGCCCACCCCACGTTCAGCCGACCAAGGCCGCAACGCAACAGGGGCAAACGGCAAGCAAGTCATTGTGTCGAGCGGGGATTGGGCGTCAAGGTGCTGGCCGATAAGCTTCCAGCCTTCGCAGGCTCCCTCTCCCTGTGGGAGAGGACCGGGGTGAGGGTGAAGCGGAGTAAACGCTGAACAAACCACGCCCTCCCGCTCCATCAGCCGGCTTACGCCGGCCGCTCGCCGGGACGCGGATCGCGCCGCGCCCGACCGTTGACCCCGCCGCCCCCCGTCTGCCACATTGTGGGCTTCACTCCCGCCCGCACCGTCCTAAGGATTGCCTGCATCATGGCCGCCGCTTTTCCTGAAGTCGAAAAGATCCGCTTCGAAGGCCCCAAGACCAAGAACTCACTGGCGTTTCGTCACTACGACGAGAACGAAGTGGTCGAAGGGAAGAAGATGAAGGACCACTTCCGCTTCAGCGTCGCCTACTGGCACACGCTCCGCGGACAGGGCTCCGACCCCTTTGGCCCCGGCACGGCCGTCCGCCCCTGGGAAGGGCCCGTCGACAACGTAGAAAACGCGCAGAAGCGGGTGCGCGTGGCCTTCGAGTTCATGGAGAAACTCGGCGCCGGCTTCTACTGCTTTCACGACCGCGACGTCGCCCCCGAAGGCGCCACGTTGGCCGAGAGCAACAAGAATCTCGACGAGGTCGTGAAGGTCTTCAAGGAAGAGCAGCAGCGCTCGGGCATCAAGCTGTTGTGGGGCACCGCCAACCTGTTCAGCAATCGCCGCTATATGCACGGCGCAGCCACGAGCTGCAACGCCGACGCCTTCGCCTATGCCGCGGCGCAGGTGAAGAAGGCCCTCGAGGTGACCAAGGAGCTGGGCGGCGAAGGCTACACCTTCTGGGGCGGCCGCGAAGGCTACATGAACCTGTGGAACACCGACATGAAGCGCGAGGTCGACCACCTGGCCCGCTTCATGCACATGGCAGTCGACTACGCCAAGGAGATCGGCTTCACCGGGCAATTCTACTTCGAGCCGAAGCCGAAGGAGCCGACCAAGCACCAGTACGACTTCGACGTCGCGGCCTGCTTGAACTTCTTGCGGGCGTATGGCCTCGAGAAGCACGTGAAGATGAACATCGAGACCAACCACGCCACGCTCGCCGGCCACGAGATGCGGCACGAGATGGAATACGCGGCGATGCAGGGCTTCTTGGGCTCGATCGACGCCAACACGGGCGACACGCTGCTCGGTTGGGACACCGACCAGTTCCCCACGAACATCTACCTGACGACCGAGTGCATGCTCGTGATCCTGAAGTACGGCGGCCTCGCGCCCGGCGGCGTGAACTTCGACGCCAAGGTCCGCCGCGAGAGCTTTGAGCCGGTCGATCTTTTCCATGCCCACATCAGCGGGATGGACGCCTTCGCCCGCGGGCTAAAGATCGCGGCGGCGATTCGGGCCGACGGCGCGATCGACAAGCTCGTGGCCGACCGCTACGGCTCGTGGAACACGGGCGTGGGCCAAGAGATCGAAGCCGGCAAGCACAACTTCAAGAGCCTGGAAAAGTACATGCTCGGCAAGGGGGAGATCACGCCGAACACGAGCGGCCGGCAGGAGATGTTCGAGAATTTGGTGAACAGCTACGTGTAGTCAGCGAGCAATCGTAGCCCGCACTCTCCGGGTGCGGAATGCGGGAGCGGCAAACTCCGCTTCGCCGCGATTTTCGCTGCTCTCGAGGTGCGCATTGTCCAAACGCTTAAGCACTCGGCACACGGAGTGTGCCGGCTACGTGAGGCGGCTTCCGTGAGCGCCGGCATTGATCTCTCCATCGACCTCGGCCGCCTCCGGCTGCCGAACCCGATCCTCGTTGCCTCGGGCACGTTCGGGTACGCGCGGGAGATGCAGGGGCTCGTGCCGCTCGAGCGCCTCGGCGGGATCGTGCCGAAGACGATCACCAAGGCGCCGCGAATCGGCAACGCGCCGTGGCGAACGGTCGAAACCTCGGCCGGAATGCTTAACTCGATCGGCCTCGACAACGACGGCATCGACGCCTTTCTCGGCCATCACCTGCCCTACTTGGCGACGGTTGGCGCGCCGATCATCGTGAGCGTCGCCGGTCACGATGAAGGGGAGTTCTATGAACTCGCTGGTCGGCTCGAAGGGCAAGCCGGCGTGGCGGCGATCGAGCTGAACGTCTCCTGCCCCAATGTGTCAGGCGGGGTCGACTTCGGCACGGACCCGCGGCTCTGCGAGCGGGTGGTTTCGGGGGCTCGGAAGGCCTGTTCGCTGCCGATTTGGGCCAAGCTGACGCCGAACGTGGCCGACATCGCCTCGGTGGCCCGCGCCGCCGAGCAGGGCGGCGCCGACGCCATCTGCGCGGTGAACACCTGCCTTGGCATGGCGATCGATTGGCGCCGCCGCCGTCCGATCCTGGGGAACGTGGTGGGCGGCCTGAGCGGCCCGGCCATCAAGCCGATCGCCTTACGCTGCGTCTATCAGATCGCGCGGGCGGTGAAGATCCCCGTGGTCGGCATCGGCGGCATCGCCACGCTCGACGACGTCATGGAGTTCTTAGTGGCCGGTGCGAGCGCCGTGCAGGTGGGCACGGCGAACTTTTATCGCCCGCGGGCGAGCATCGAGATTCTCGAGGGGTTGCCGGCGGCGCTGGCGGAACTCGGCGCGGTGAGCGTGCGCGAAGTGGTGGGAACGCTCGAGTTGCCAGGCAAGTAGTGCGGGCGATCAAGGCCGGGCAAGCACTTGCTACCCGGCCAGGCGCGCCGCAAGATAGGCCGGTTCGCCCTCGCGCAGTTTCGGCCCGCTCATTCGCGCTGGAGCATCTGAAATGAAGTTGCTGCCGTCTTTTGCCCTGGTCATGGTTCTGGCCGTCGGCCAGGCCGGCTACGCCCAGACTCCGCTCGCCGGCAAACGCCCCAACATCGTCTTCATCCTGACCGACGATCAAGGCTACGGCGACATCTCGGCCCACGGCAACCCGGTGCTGAAAACGCCGAATCTCGACCGGCTGCACGACGAAGGCGTGCGCTTCACGGACTTTCATGTGAGCCCCACCTGTTCGCCCACGAGGTCGGCCCTGCTCACAGGCCGGCACGAATTTAAGAACGGCGTCACGCACACCATCCTCGAACGCGAAAGGCTGACGCCCAAGGCCGTGACGCTCGCGCAGGTGCTGAAAGACGCCGGCTACACGACCGGTATTTTCGGTAAATGGCATCTGGGAGACGAGCCTGAGCGTTGGCCGAGCCAGCGCGGCTTCGACGAGATGTTCATCCACGGCTGCGGCGGCATCGGCCAGAGCTACGCCGGCAGTTGCGGCGACGTGCCGGGGAACCGCTACTTCGACCCGGTCATCCTGCACAACGGCACGTTCGAGAAGACCCACGGCTATTGCACCGACGTCTTCTTCGGCCAAGCCGAACGCTGGATTGACTCGGTGCGAGCCAAGGGGCAGCCCTTCTTCTGCTACATCACGCCCAACGCGCCGCACGCCCCGCTCGACGTGCGCCCGGAGGACGAGGCCCGCTACCAAGGCAAGGGGTTGCAGGCGAACCAAGCCAAGTTCTTCGGCATGATCGCCAATATCGACGACAACGTAGGCCGGCTGCTCGACAAGCTGCGGGAATGGGCGCTCGAAAAGGACACGCTCGTCGTCTTTATGAACGACAACGGCGGAACCGTCGGCGTGCCGGTCTATAACGCGGGCATGCGCGGGGAAAAGGTGACGCCTTGGCTCGGCGGCACGCGGGCCTCGTCGTTCTGGCGCTGGCCGGGCACACTCGAGCCGGCCGATTGCGATCGCTTGGCCGCCCACATCGACTTCTTCCCGACGATCGCGGAGCTCGCCGGCGTCAAGCTCTCGGCGGAGGTGCGAGATCAAGTCGAAGGGCGCAGCCTGACGCCGCTGCTGGTCAGCCCGCAGGCCGATTGCCCCGATCGAACTCTGTTCACCCACGTTGGGCGATGGCCGAAAGGGGCCAAGGTCGACGATCACAAGCGCGACGGCTGCAGCGTGCGGACCACGCGCTGGCACCTGGTGTCGGCCGGTAAGAGTCAGCTGAAATGGGAGTTGTTCGACGTTCAGGCCGATCCCGGCGAGCGTACCGACGTGGCGGATCGACATCCCGAAGTCGTGGCGCGGCTCAACGGAGAATATGACCACTGGTGGGCTTCGTTACCGCCCTACCTGATGAACGAGAACGCGCATCCGCCCGTCGAGAACCCGTTCAAAGTTCTCTACGCCAAGCAATTCGGCCCGTCTAAATTGCAGTAATCGAAGCCGAAGAGCGCTGCTATACTTTAGAGTTTTCGAGTGCCGCATGTCGGCCAACTCCGATCAGGAAAGTCCTTTTACGCATGCGTGTTCTCTCCGGCATTCAGCCCACCGGCCGGTTTCACTGGGGCAACTACTTTGGCGCCATCCGGCAGTACATCGACCTGCAGGACGCCGGTGAGTCGTACTACTTCATCGCCAACCTGCACGCGCTGACCACGGTCCGCGACCGCGAGCAGCTCCAGCAGCTTACGCTCGACGCCGCGATCGATCTGCTGGCCCTCGGGCTCGACCCCGAGCGGGCGATCATGTTCGTGCAATCCGACGTTCCCGAGGTTTCGGAGCTCTGCTGGCTGCTGATGACGATGGCCCCCATGGGGCTGCTCGAGCGCTGCCATGCCTACAAGGACAAAAAGGCCCGCGGCCTGCCAGCCGACGCGGGGCTCTTCACCTACCCGGTGCTGATGGCGGCCGACATCTTGGCCTACGACGCCGACGTGGTGCCCGTCGGCGAAGATCAGGTGCAGCACATCGAAGTCTGTCGGGATCTGGCCAACAGCTTCAACCACCTCTACGGCGAGGTTTTCGTCATCCCGAAGGCCAAAGTGCTCGACGGCTCGGCCAAGGTCCCTGGCACCGACGGCGAGAAGATGTCGAAGAGCTACAACAACACGCTCGGCTTGTTCGAAGAAGCCAAGGGGTTGCGCAAGAAGATCATGCGGATCACCACCGACTCGCGGGCGATGGAAGATCCCAAGGAGCCGGGCGAAGACCACCTGTACCAGCTTTACTCGCTGGTCGCCTCGGCGGAGGAGCAGGAGGAAATGGCGGCCCTTTACCGGCGCGGGGGGTTCGGTTACGGTCAAGTAAAGACGGCGCTGGCAGACGCGGCCGACCGGCATTTCGCCGCTGCCCGCAGCCGCCGGACAGAGTTGGAGCGCGATCCGTCGCGCGTGCGAGAGATCCTGGATCAGGGCGCGGCTCGAGCGCGCCTCAAGGCGGGCGCCGTGTTGGATCGTGCCAAGCGGGCGGCCGGCCTGAATCGCTAGCCCGGGGAACGGGCTTGACGAGAGGCGCGAAACTGCACGCCGGCCGCGCTACGCCCGTGGAAGGCCTTTATGGGTCTGCATCGTCCGCCATCTGCCGGAGCCTTTGTGCTGCCCACGGCGGCCGTGTGGCTGTTTCTTGCCCTGGCGACGGCGGTCGTCATCTCGCGGGCTTCGGCCGCTGTCGAGGCCACGTTCGCCCCGTGGCTGTTGTTCCCACTGCTCGTCGGGCTCCTGCTGGGTCTTTGCCTCACCTGGTTGCTCCGTTGGTGTGAGTGCGGTCATCGCGGCACAGCGATCGTCGGCACGCTGCTCGCGGCGCTGCTGCTCGTGGTAGGCCAGCACCTCTGGCACTACCAGAAGCATCTCGACGCTATGC
This sequence comes from Pirellulales bacterium, assembly GCA_046349955.1. Classification (GTDB taxonomy): domain Bacteria; phylum Planctomycetota; class Planctomycetia; order Pirellulales; family JBGAPH01; genus JBGAPH01. Next base: position 287,981 of record JAXMBI010000004.1, read on the forward strand.
GCGCCGCCAAGCAAGCGATCATTCGCCGCGGCCCAGCCTTTGCCCAGGTCGCCGGCAACCTGCAGCCGGTGCCGCCGACATTTCGCGAATTCCTCGAGCACGAGGCTGCCCGGGGCCGCAAGCTCTGGCCGGGTTACATCGCCCAGGGGCCAGCCGCCTGGGCGAGTTGGGGGCTCGACGGGCTGTTGCTGACGGCCGCGGCTCTGGGCGTGGTGCTCGTCGCCCTGCGCCGCCCCTACTGCAACGCGTGCCGTTCGTGGTATCGTTTGGTCTGGGAAGGGCCGCTCGACCCCCGCCGCTCAGCGGCTGCCCGCGCCGCCGGGTTGCTCCCCGAAGGCGCCGACACCAGCGGCGGCCGCATGGTCACCTGGAGTTGCCGCGGCGGCTGCCAACCGGCGCGGGTCGACCTGAGTTGGCGCGAGAAATCGGCCGCCGGCAAGACGGTCACCCGACGCACGCAAGCCTGGTTGTCTCCCGGACAGGTGCTCGAACTGGCCCAGATCGAGCCGGCCCTGGCCCCGCAAGCGCCTCCCCGGTAGTTGCACAGGCTGGAAGCCTGTGCCACGACTCTGTCCCTACAGTGACACTGGCTCCCAGCCTGTGCCAAGTGGCTTGGATGAGAAGCCTAAAGTGGCACAGGCTTCTAGCCTGTGTCTGGATCCGCTACGAACTGAAACGTCTCTAGTCCCGGGGCATCGACCACATGGACATCTTTGGCATCGGCACCGACATCGTCGAGTGCCTGCGCATCGCCCAGATGATCGAGCGGCATGGAGAGCTGTTCATCACGCGGGTCTACACGCCCCACGAGATTCAGTACTGCCAGGCCCGCAAGCAGGCCACGCAGCACTTCGCCGGCCGGTGGGCGGCCAAGGAAGCGATCCTCAAGGCCGTGGGCACGGGCTGGAGCAAGGGGATCGCCTGGAACGACATGGAGATCCGCAACGAGATCACCGGCCGCCCGACCGTGCTCATCCGCGGCGGCACGCGCGACGTCTTCGAGGAGCTCGGCGTGGGACCGATCATGATCAGCATCTCTCACTGCCGCAGCCACGCCACGGCCTATGCCCTGGCCTTCTCCACCAAGGGAGAAGGCCCGCGCGTCGACTCGCGCGACCGGCCGTAGTTTGCGCAGTACTGCGGCGGAAAGGGCGAGCGCCCTAGGGTTTTCCGCAGTCTCGAGCCATTTCGTTGCGGGCTTTGGCGGCCCTTGCCATAATCGCGCCGGCAAGACACCTCATGCGGCTTCTGAACAGGGTGTGCAACGATGATCAGGCGAGCGTTGTTGGCGGCGGCGGTGCTGGGGGCGTGGGGCTTGGTGGGAGCGGCGCAGGCCCAGAGCGGCCTGGTGCTGAGGTGAGACCCCGATCTCACGGCCTATCTGCACAACAACACGACCAGCGCGATTTCCTTTGACGGGTACCAGATCACGTCCGAAACCAAGCAACTTGATCCGCTTGGTTGGAAGAGTCTTTCGGATTGGGTCGCCGAAGACCCGGTCGGCTGTATTGCAAGCCTGGGGGCCGGGTGCCCCTTCGGGTTCGGCGAAGCCAACCCAAGCCCCGCGAGCCTAGCCGAATTAAACCTCGCCAGCGCGGCGACTCTCCAGCCCGACGCCAAGCTGTACCTCGGCAAGCCCTTTGGCGACGGCGGCTTTTGGGTGGACTTCTATTACAAGCGTCCTGGAATCATCGAGTCTTCCGCGGCGCAGCACCTGTACATCGTGCCGGTTCCCGAGCCGGCGGCCTGGCTTCTGGCTGGATTGGCCGGGATCGCCTTCGCCGTGCAGGCTCGGCGACGCTGTCTGCCGTAGGCAGAGCATGAGAATAGCCCCACGTTTCAACGTGGGGTCCGGGTCTCAACTCAATGCGTGCCGGCTGGCACGCACCGAATGTTGGGGGCGAACGGCGAACCCCGCAGTGAAACTGCGGGGCTATTCTCACTACGTCGCGAACGCGACAAGTACGCGGGTCGCCGTAGCGTTAGGACGAACATCATTACGCCTCCACCGCCTCCGCTTCAACCACCTTCTCGAAGGCGAACTCCCCGTCGCGGAAGTCCACCCGCGCAATCGAGCCTTGCGGGAATTCTCCCTTGAGGATTTCCGAGGCCAGCGGGTTCTGGATCTGCTGCTGGATCACGCGCTTCAGCGGGCGGGCGCCGTAGACCGGGTCGTAGCCGCGGGCGGCGATCTCGTTGAGGGCGCGGTCGGTCACCTCGAGTTCCAGACCCGTGCTCGCCACCTGCTTGCGCAGGCGGTCGATCTGAATTTGCACGATCTTGCGGGTCTGCTCACGTTTGAGCGGATGGAAGATGATCGTTTCGTCGATGCGGTTGAGGAACTCCGGCAGAAAGTGCTGCGAGAGCGAAACCTGCACTGCCTCGCGAATGTCCTCTTCGCTCCCCCCTTCGTTCGAGATCTGCTGGATCGCTTGGCTGCCGAGGTTCGAGGTCATCACGATGATCGTGTTCGTGAAATTCACGGTATGACCTTGGTTGTCGGTCAGGCGGCCGTCGTCGAGCACCTGCAGGAGCACGTTGAACACGTCGCGATGCGCCTTTTCCATTTCATCGAGCAGCACCACCGAGTAGGGGCGGCGGCGGACGGCTTCGGTCAGGCGGCCGCCTTCTTCGTAGCCGACGTAGCCTGGGGGCGCGCCGATCAGCCGGCTCACGGAGTGCTTCTCCATGAACTCGCTCATATCGATGCGGACCATGGCGTGCTCATCGTCGAACAGCACCTCGGCGAGCGCCTTGCAGAGCTCGGTCTTGCCGACGCCGGTGGGGCCGAGGAACAGGAACGAGCCGATCGGCCGGTTCGGATCTTGCAAACCCGAACGGCTGCGGCGGACCGCGTTGGCTACGGCCTCCACGGCTTCGTCTTGGTTGACCATCCGCTGGTGAATGCGCTCCTCGAGCACGAGCAGCTTCGCCCGCTCGGTCTCGAGCATCCGCGTAACGGGCACGCCGGTCCACACGCTCACGACCTCGGCGATCTCTTCGGGACCGACCTCGCGGCGCAGCAACCGCCGCCCCGCTTGGGGCTTCGCCTCTTCGGCGGGCGCGGCCGCGTCGGCCTTTTTGAGCAACTCGCGCCGCTGCTGATCGAGCTGAAACAGCCGCTGGTAATCGGCCTCCGGCACCTGCTGGCCCGACGACTGCTTGTCTTTCACGCTCGTTTCGAGCTGCTTGTACTCGAGTTCGACTTTGTCGAGCTGCGAGCGCACCTCGGCCACGCTGCCGAAGCCGCGCTTCTCGGCCTCCCACTGCTCGCGCAGGTTGGTCAGCTTGTAGCGCAGCTCCTGCATCTCGTCTTCGATCTCGGCCAGCCGATCCTGGGCATGCTCTTCGGTCTCTTCCGCGAGCTGGCGGTGCGCGAGCTCCAGCTGGGTCATGCGGCGCTGCACCTCGTCGATCTCGGTCGGCACGCTCTCGAGCTCCATCGCCAGCCGGCTCATCGCCTCGTCGACCAGGTCGATCGCCTTATCCGGCAGAAAGCGGTCGGTGATGTAGCGGTCGGAGAGCTGGGCCGCGGCCACGAGCGCCGAGTCCTTGATCTTCACGCCTTTGTGATGCGCCTCGTAGCGCGGCTTGAGGCCGCGGAGGATGGCGATCGTGTCTTCGACGCTCGGCTCGCCTACGTAGACCGGCTGGAATCGCCGCTCGAGGGCCGCATCTTTCTCGATGTACTTGCGATATTCGTCGAGCGTGGTCGCGCCAATGCAGCGCAGCTCGCCACGGGCCAGCGCCGGCTTGAGCAGGTTGGCCGCGTCGGCCCCGCCTTCGGCCTTGCCGGCGCCGACCACGGTGTGGAGCTCGTCGATGAACAGGATGACGTTGCCGCCGGAATCCTGCACTTCCTTGAGCACGGCCTTGAGCCGCTCTTCGAACTCGCCGCGGAACTTAGTGCCGGCGACCAGGGCGCCCATGTCGAGCGCGATCACCCGGCGGTTGCGCAAGCTTTGCGGCACGTCTCCTTCGACGATGCGCAGCGCCAGCCCTTCGGCGATGGCCGTTTTGCCGACGCCGGGCTCGCCGATCAGCACGGGATTGTTCTTGGTGCGCCGCGAGAGCACCTGCACCACGCGGCGGATCTCGTTGTCGCGGCCGATCACCGGGTCGAGCTTGCCCTGCTGAGCCCGCTCGACGAGGTCGATCCCGTAGCGCTCGAGGGCTTGGAACTTGCCTTCGGGGTTCTGGTCGGTCACGCGCGTGCTGCCGCGGACCGCCTGCATGGCGGTGAGGATCGACTTCTCGTCGATGGCGTTGAGCTTGAGAATCCGCTGCGCCTTGGAATCGACTTTGGCCAGGGCGAGAAGCAGGTGCTCGGTGGAGACGAACTCATCCTTCAGGTTCGTAGCCTCGAGCTGCGCGGCCTCGAAGATCTTGCGCAGGCCCGCCGACATCTGCGGCGAGTTGCCGCCAGACGACTTGGGAAAGTGATTGACCTCGCCTTCGACGGTCCGCTCGAGCTGCGCGCGGTTCGCGCCGATTTTGCCCAGGATCGGCCACACGGCGCCTTCGCTCTCGCCGAGCAGGCCGGCGAGCAGGTGGAGCGGGTCGATCTCGGGGTTGCCGTGGTCGGCGGCGATGTCCTGCGCCCGCTGCACGGCCTCTTGGGCCTTGATCGTGAACTTGTCGAAGCGGAACGCCATGGGAGAGTCCTTCCGGGTATATGGGATGCCTATAGGTTTACAAAAAAGAACCTCATCGGGCGATACGCGCCGCGATGAGGCTGGGAGTTTCTGTGGGTTCGACGGCGGGGGTAAACTCCGCCGCTCGCTGGCACGGTAGTTCGCCGCTCGATGCTACTCCTTGACCTCGAACTCGGCGTCGACCACGTCTTCGTCGCCGGGGCCGCCGGACTTGGCGCCGTCGGTCGGACCGGCTGGGCCTGCGCCTGGCGCCCCTGCCGCTGCGTAGAGCGTCTTGGTGAACGCCTGCGAAGCCTGCTCCAGGTCGCTGATCGCCGACTTGATCGAGTCGAGGTCGCTTCCCTTGGCGGTTTCCCGGGTGCGGGTGATCGCCGCCTCGAGCGGCGCCTTGTCGCCCGCCGACAGCTTGCTCTCGTTCTCCTTCATCAGCTTCTCGAGCTGGAAGCAAAGCGAATCGGCCTGGTTGCGGGCTTCGGCCAGCGCACGCTTCTTCTTGTCTTCTTCGGCGTGCGACTCGGCGTCCTTGCGCATCCGCTCGATCTCGCCCTCGTTCAGGCCGCTCGATTGTTCGACGCGCACCGAGTGCTCCTTGCCGGTGCCCAGGTCGCGGGCCGTGACGTTGAGGATGCCGTTGGCGTCGATGTCGAACTTGACCTCGATTTGGGGCACGCCGCGCGGGGCGGGCGGAATGCCGTCGAGGTTGAACTGGCTGAGCAAGCGGTTGTCGTTGGCCATTTCGCGCTCGCCCTGGAAGACGCGCACGGTGACCGCGGATTGGCTGTCGTCGGCGGTGCTGAACACCTGCTTGCGCTCGGTCGGGATCGTGGTGTTGCGCTCCACGAGCCGCGTCATCACGCCGCCCAGGGTTTCGATGCCCAGGGAGAGCGGGGTGACGTCGAGCAGCAGCACGTCGGACACCTCGCCGGCAAGCACGCCGCCTTGGATCGCGGCGCCCACGGCCACGACTTCGTCGGGGTTGACGCCCTTGTGCGGGTCCTTGCCGAACATCTTCTTGACGAGCTCTTGCACCTTGGGGATGCGGGTCGAGCCGCCCACCAGCACCACTTCGTCGATGTCGCCGGGCTTGAGCTTGGCGTCGGCCAACGCCTTTTCCACAGGGCCGCGGCAACGCTCGACGAGGTGATCCTCGAGCTGTTCGAACTTGCTGCGGGTAATGTTGATCAGCAAGTGCTTGGGGCCCGAGGCATCGGCCGTGATGAACGGCAGGTTGATGTCGGTCGAGCTGGCCGAGCTGAGCTCCTTCTTGGCCTTTTCGCAGGCTTCTTGCAGCCGCTGCAGGGCCATGGTGTCCTTGCGGAGGTCGATCCCCTGCTCCTTCTTGAACTCCTCGGCCACGTAGTTGATGAGCACTTCGTCGAAGTCGTCGCCGCCCAGGTGGGTGTCGCCGTTGGTGCTGATCACGCGGAACACGCCGTCGGCCACTTCGAGCACCGACACGTCGAACGTGCCGCCGCCAAGGTCGAAGACCACGATCTTCTCGTGCTCTTTCCGCTCGAGGCCATAGGCCAGGGCGGCCGCGGTCGGCTCGTTGATGATGCGGGCCACTTCGAGCCCGGCGATCTGACCGGCGTCCTTGGTGGCTTGCCGCTGGGCGTCGTTGAAATAGGCCGGGACGGTGATCACCGCCTTGTTGACCTTATGGCCCAGGTAGGCCTCGGCGGCCTCCTTGAGCTTGCGGAGGATGAGCGCGGAGATCTCCGGCGGCGTGTAGTCCTTGTCGCCGACCTTGACCTTCACGTAGTCCTTCGCCCCTCCCACCACCGGGTAGGGGACCATCTTCTCTTCGTTGGCCACTTCGTCGTGCCGGCGGCCCATGAAGCGCTTGATCGAATAGACCGTGCGCTTCGGGTTGGTGACCGCCTGGCGGCGCGCCGGCTCGCCAACGAGCACGTCTCCCTTGTCGGTAAACGCCACGACGCTGGGCGTGAGGCGGTTGCCTTCCTGGTTGGGGATGACCTTGGCTTCTTTGCCTTCCATGACGGCCACCACCGAGTTGGTCGTCCCCAGGTCGATCCCGATGATTTTCTCACCCTTGGCCATCAATCGCTCCTTTGTCTCTTGGTCCGCCGCCAAAACCGCTCGTGGGGCCAGCCCGACCCGAGAGCGGATATGTGTTTTGTCGTTCGATACGCGCAGGCTGCTTGCCGTGACTGCTTGCCCGGCCACGTTACGCAAAGGCTATGCCGGGGGCTGCTGGCGCAGAACAGCATGCATGCAAGCCTAAGTCGCAAATGCAGTTGAGACGAATTCGCCGCGCGGCCTGACGAAATGGCAAGTACGTGTGGTCTGTTGCAGAGAAGCGAGGCCCTGCCAGTTTGGCATACGGTCGAGGCCGCACGCGGCGGAGCGTTGCGGCCGGATTTCGCAGGGGCTATCGTGCTCTGAAGTTCCGCCCTCACCCCACTCTTCGGAATACCCGCCATGATCCTGCGTTCGCTCGGTTGGTCGATCGCCCTCGTTGCTCTGGCCGCCGGTTCGACCCAAGCGGCTGATCCGCCGGCGGTCGAGTTTCGCGAAGAAGTGGAGTACGGGACCGGCGGCGGCGAAAAGCTGACGCTCAACCTCGCCAAGCCTGCCAAGGCCGAAGGCAAGCTGCCGGTGCTGGTCTACATTCATGGCGGCGGCTGGGCCGGCGGCAACAAGAAGGATCTCAACCAGCCGATCAAAGACGCCGCCGCCCGGGGCTACTTGGCGGTGACCGTCGGCTACCGGCTGGCCCCCAAGCACCTGTACCCTGCGCAAGTGGAAGACGTAAAGTGCGCCGTCCGCTGGCTGCGGGCCCATGCCGAGGAGTTGGGGATCGACCCCGAGCGGATTGGGGCCGTCGGCTTCTCGGCCGGCGCCCACTTGGCGATGATGCTCGGCTTCATGGACAAGGGGGATGGCCTCGAAGGGAGCGGCGGCTGGCCCGACCAGTCGAGCAAGGTGCAGGCAGTGGTCGCTTACTTTGGTCCCACGAACCTGGACGCTGAGTACCCCGAAACGTCGCGGGCGATCGTCAAGCAGTTCATCGGCGGCACCCGCGAGGAAAAGCGCGACCTCTACAAGCAAGCCTCGCCCCTCTCCTACATTGGCGAGGGAGATGCACCCGTGCTGATCTTCCAAGGCACCAAGGACGTGCTCGTGCCGCACGACCAGGCCATTCAGGTCGTCGACGTGCTCACCAAGGCGGGCGTGCCAGGACGCATCGAGATCATGCTCGGCGCCAACCACGGCTGGGGGGGTAAGGAACTCGAGCGCACGCTCGAAGGGACCAACGAGTTCTTCGACGAGATCCTGAAGCCGGGCAAGTAGCGGCATCACGGCGTCGCTAACTCCGCCGTGAACAACTGGCTCGAGTGGTCGTCGGTGCGGCTGCTCGTCCACAGCAGCGTGCGGCCGTCGGGCGAGAAGACCGGCAGCACGTCGGCAGCCGGGTTGTCGGTGAGCCGGATCGTCGGACCCGGCACGATCGTCTGGCCGCCGTCGCTCGTCGGCTGGAAGGAATAGCGCATCAGCCACAGATCGTAGTTGGGGCGGGCCTTGGGGTCGGAGTGGTCGGCCCCCGTCCACACGATGAAGGGCGACTTGGGGTGCCAGTAGGGCGCCCAGTTCACGCCCACGTTGTCGGTGAGCGCCACGTCGTGCTTGCCGTCGACGGAAATGGCGCGAATCTGCAAGTACTCAGGCTGCTTGCGGTCGCTGCGAAAGACGATCCACTTGCCGTCCGGGGAAAAGAAGGGCCCGCCGTCGTAGCCAGGCACGTTCGTAAGCTGGCGGACGTTCGTGCCGTCGGCGTTCATCAGGTACAGGTCGGGGTCGCCGTCGCGCGTGCTGCAGAAGACGATCTGCTGGCCATCGGGCGAAAAAGCGCACTCGGCGTCGTAGCCCGGGGAATCGGTGAGCCGCTGCAGGTTGCCGCCGTCGGGATCGGCCAGGAAGATCTCCATCTGCGGATCGAAGTCCCACTGGTAGCGACGGCGACGCCCCGCGGCCTTGTCTTCGGCCTGCTGCTTGCGCTCGGCCTCTTCGGTGGCGTCGAGCTGCGGGTCAAGGTGGCTTGAGGCGTAGATGATCTTCTGGCCGTCGGGGCGGAAATACGCGCAGGTCGTCCGCCCCCGCCCGGTGCTCACCAGCCGCGGCGGACCGCCGGAGAGGGGCTGCGTGTAGATCTGATAGAACGGATACCCCTGCGGCACGCCCTGGTAGATGAGCGTCTCCCCGTCGGGGGAGAAGTAGCCTTCGCCGGCCTTGGTCAGGCCCTGGGTCACCTGGCGGATGTTCTTCAGCCGCTCGGGCTCGATCGAATCGGCGGCCCAGGCAATGGCGGAGAGCGATGAGGCCAGGGCAAAGCAGACGAACAGCAATCTCATGGGGCAGGGGCTCTGGGGGGCGGGGTGGGAAGGCGTCGCCCGGCAGGCGATTCCTCCCTATGATAGGCGGGAACGCCCCCCAAAGGTCAACGCTCGACACAACCCAAGCCCCGGCAACGACAATCCTCGCCATGAAGATCTACACGAAGACGGGGGACGCGGGACAAACCGGGCTCTTCGCGGGCCCGCGCGTGTGGAAAGACGACCCGCGGATCGAAGCCTACGGCGCGGTCGACGAGCTCAACTCAGTGCTGGGCATGGTGCGGGCCGAGCAGCCTCCGGCCGAAATCGACGCCCTGCTCGCTGCGGTGCAGAACGACTTGTTCTGCGTGGGCGCCGAGCTCGCCACGCCTGACCCGGCCGCCAGCGGCGTGGCCTTTGCCGCCGATCCGCGGATCACGGCGCTCGAGCAAGCGATCGACAAGTTCGAGGCGCGGCTCGAACCACTGAAGCAGTTCATCTTGCCGGGGGGAACCAAGGCCGCAGCCGCGCTCCACCTGGCGCGGACCGTGGCGCGGCGGGCCGAACGCCGCGTGCTCACGCTTGCCCGCGGGTCCGAGGAGCCGATCTCGCCGCTGTTGGTGATCTATCTCAATCGGCTGAGCGATTTGCTGTTCGTGCTCGCGCGGGGCGCGAACGCCGCGGCGGGGGTTGGGGATCAACCGTGGGTGAAGCCGGGGTAGGGCCGCCCTCGCCCGCCCTTAGCCCCCCGTGAGTCACGGGGGGCAGATCCCGTTCACCGAACCAATGCGGTCAGGTCAATGGTAAACGCAGCCAAACCGAGTTGCTCGGCCGGTCTCGATCCCGCACCCCCGGCGACGCGCCGGGGGCTAAGGGACGATCCGTCCCGCTAGTTCAGCTCACTCGCCTCTTCCCAATGCTCGTAGAGCTTGGGCAGCGCTTCCTCCAGCCGGGCGAGTTCGGCCTTGGCCGCGCGCATCCGCTCGCCGTCGCGGAGCACCTCGGGCTGGCAGAGCAGATCGCGCTGTTCGACGAGCAGCCGCTCGTGCAATTCGATGTCGGCTTCGAGGTCGGCCACCTTGCGGTAGGGGTATTTGCGTTTCCGTTTGCCCGGCGCCGCCGCGCTCGCACTCGCCGCCGGCTTGGCGGGCGCCGTAGCCTTCCCGCTCGTCCGCTCGACCTTGGCTTCGCCGGCCGAGAGGCCGACCTTGACGAGGTGGCGATAGGCGTCGTAGTTGCCTTCGATCACGCGGAACCGCCCCGGCTCGACGACCAGCAGATGGTCCGCCACGCGGTTCATGAAGTAGCGGTCGTGGCTGACGAACAACACCGTGCCGTTCCAATCGCGCAGCGCCTGTTCGAGCGCATCGCGGGCCCACAGGTCGAGGTGGTTCGTCGGTTCGTCGAGCACCAAGACGTTGGGGTCGGTCGCCGCCAGCCGGGCGAGCGCCGCCCGGTTGCGCTCGCCGCCGCTCAGGCTGTCGACCGGCTGAAACGCGATCTCGCCGCTCAGGCCGAACCGCGCGAGCAGCCCGCGGCGTTGTTGTTCGTTGAACTCCTTCCGCGGCGGCCGAATTGCTTCGACCGTTTGGGCTGAACCGCTGATGCCAGAGAGCTGCTGGTCGAAGTAGCCCAGCCGGACATTCGTCCCCAACGATACGCGCCCCGCGTCGAGCGCGAGCTCGCCCACCAAGCAGCGGAGCAGCGTCGTCTTGCCGGCCCCGTTGGGGCCCAGAATGCCCCAGCGCTCGCCGCGAAGGATGTCGAAGGAGAGGCCAGAAAACAGCGGGCGGTCGAAACCCTTGGCCACGCCTTCGACCCGCAGCACGATATCGCCCGTGCGGTCGGCCGGCGTGAAGCCCATCGGCGGGGCGATGATCTCGCGCGGCGGCGCCACGCGTTCGATTCGCTCGAGCTTCTTGCGGCGATCCTCGGCCTGGGCGGCCTTTTGGCCGTAGTGGTTGCGGCGGATGAACTCCTCGGTCTTGGCGATCTCGAGCTGCTGCTTCTCGAAGGTCCGCCGCTGCACCTCGAGCCGCTCGGCCTTTTGCCGCCAGTAGGCCGAAAAGTTGCCAGGGTACGAGTCGACCGTCCCTTGGAAGAGTTCGAGGGTGCGCGTGGCCACCTTGTCGAGCAGGTAGCGGTCGTGGCTGACGACGATCAGCGCTTGCTCGGACTCGGCAAGATGCTGCTCGAGCCATTGCGTGGCGTCGATGTCGAGATGGTTCGACGGCTCGTCGAGCAACATCACGTCGGGCGCCGCCAGCAGCATGCGCCCGAGCAGCAGGCGATTCTTCTGCCCGCCGCTAAGCTCGGCCACCGGGCGGTCGTGGTCCTCTTCGCCGAACCCCAGCCCTTGCAGCACCCGCTCGATCTGATGGTCCACGGCATAGGCCTGCCGGCGACGCAGCTCGTGCTCCAGGCGATCGTAGCGGTCGGCCAGCTTGCGATGCTCGGCTTCATCTTGGGCGTGGGCAAGCGCCGCGGCCGCCGCTTCCACCGCCTGCTGCAAGTCGAGCACTGCCTGGAGGCCGCGGCGGGCTTCCTGCCACACGGTGACGCCGACGGCGAAGACGGGCTGCTGCTCAAGATACTCGAGCCGGGCCGAAGGATGGAGTTCGACCTTGCCGGAGTCGGCCTCTTCCTGTCCGGCGAGAATGCGCAGGAGCGTAGTCTTGCCGGCGCCGTTGGGCCCGACCAGGGCCAAGCGCTCGCCGGGCCGCAACTCGAACGACGCGCCCGCCAGCACCGCTTCGGGCCCGTAGTGCTTGACGACCTCCTCCACACGCAACAGGATCATGGCGGAGCGATTCTATGCGGCGGACGGCCGTCGTCCAAGCCGGCGCATGCGCGCCCTACATGCGCGAGTACGGGCTTGCGCGTGGCGAAAGGGCAAGGGATGAATGACCATCCCCAGCGATGCATGCTCTCTTGGAACCGACGAACTCCGTTGTGGACGTTTGTGGCGTCGAAGGGGCGCACGATCGAACTGCCCGAGCCGAGCGCGCTTGCGCTAGGCATGTTCGCCGGCTCCCGCCCAACGAAGCAGAATGGCGGTCTAGCCGCTGCAAGCCATTTGCCGGCTTGGCATTCGGCAATTCTCCCATAGTGACGGTAGCCAGCCGCGCCTCTATAATCGCGGCGCGGCTGGCAGCTCGCGGCAGGAAGAATTCTGGGTTCCGCACGAATCTTCTTCCGTGCGCCTGGCGCGCGGCGGCGTCTCCGATCCTGTGAACTTGCGGCGTTCCGGCGAGGAACGATTGTTTCATGCGTTGTCGTTTTTGTGGCGGCGAAGTGGGTGAGACGGCCACGTTTTGCCCGACCTGCGGCGAGCGCCTGAGCGAGACTCCCGCTCCGCAGCCGGTGGCGAGTCCCCCGGCTGACGAAGAGGCGAGCCCCGTGAATCGCGTGCGCCGCCGTAACACGGCCGACGACCCTGAAGCCGAAATCTGGCAGGGAAGCTATTCCCCCAAGGCCATGTATGGCGAATGGGTGGCCGGCGGCGTGGCCACCGTGGGCGCCATCGTGCTGGCGGTGTTGCTTGTGCCCACGGGCGTCGGCACGGCAATCGTGTTCGGCCTCGTCGTGCTGATGTGGCTGTTCCTGGCCGCGCGGCTGCTGTATCTCAAGTACAGCGTGAACTACCGGCTCACGAGTCAACGGTTCGTCCACCAGTCGGGCCTCTTGAGCCGCGTGACCGATCGGATCGAGGTGATCGACATGGACGACATCTCGTTCGCCCAAGGGCCGATCCAGCGGATGCTGGGCGTCGGCACGATCCGCATCACTTCGAGCGACCGCACCCACCCGGAACTCGTGCTGCGGGGGATCGAAAATGTGGCCGACGTTTCGGGCCTGATCGACAATGCGCGGCGGAAGGAGCGGGTGCGCCGCGGGCTGCACATCGAGGCGGTTTGAGGGCGCAGGTTCGCGTCCGGGGGAGCGGGCTGGTAAGGTGGCTGCACCGGGGCCCGATCCTTCTCCCGACCGCCTCCCGCCATGTCTCCCGACCATCGCCGCGATTTTCTCAAGGCCGCCGCTGCGGGGCTGGCCGGCGCCAGTCTACTACCGGCGCTTTCGGCAGGCGTTGCCGCCACGCCCGAGTTCGAAGCAGCGCCCAGCATTCCGCCGCACGAGCCCCTCTTGCTGCCGGGCGTGCATGCCTACGCGCAGCGGAGCTTGGCCGCGGGCGACACGCTGCAGGTGCGCGTAAGCAGCACCGCGCCCTACGAGCTGCAATTCTGCCAACTGGGATTGCGCGTCGACGATCCGGCGGGCGACGCGATCTTGGAAAAGATCACGCAGACTCAGCCCGCGCAGCAGGCGATTCATCCGGGTTCCTACATCCACGTCGAGAAACGGCTCGACACTGATCGCCCTCTCGCGGCGCTTACGATCGACGTCTGGGTGCGCCCCTGGCGCATCGCAGGTACCCCGCAGGCGATCGTTTCGCAGCTCGATCTCGAGCAGCCCGGCGGCTTCGCCCTTTGGCTCGACGAGCAGGGGCGGCTGCGGTTCTGGGTCGGCAGCGCGGCGGACCCGCCCGACTTCGCCGAGGCGATCCAGACTGCGCCACTCGCGGCCAATCGCTGGCATCACGTCGCGGCCACGTTCGCCGGCCAAACTGCCGCGCTCTGGCTCGACGGCGTCAAGGTCTCGGGGCATCCGTGGCCGGGGCCCGTGCAGCCGGCCGCCGCGCCGCTGCGGATCGGGGCCTGGGGGCGCGGCGGCGCGGCCACGGGGTTTCTCGACGCCGACATTGCGATGCCTGCCCTCTACGAGCGTGCGCTATCGGGCACGGAGATCGCCGCCCGCTTCAAGGCTCAAGGACGCGAGGCGCCTGGCCGCGACGGATTGTTGGCCGCTTGGTTGCTGAGCGAAGAGCGCGGCGAGCTCGTG
>JAXMBI010000005.1:0-289225 GCA_046349955.1 Pirellulales bacterium
GTGTCGATGGTCGTCGAGGCGGAAGCCCGCGTGGGGGATGCCCGGCGCGAAATCCACCGGCACATCGGCGATTTCGCTCTCTTTTGGGCCGGACTCTACCCCGAGGCGCTCCGCCGCCGCCAGACGGGCACGGTCGACCAGTTCGTCGACTACTGCACGCAGGGGAAGCGGGCTTATCACATTGCCAGCACGCTGCCGGTCGACGCCGCCCATGAAGACCAGCAGGCAGTGCTCGAACGGCTGAGCCGGCAGTTCGAGCTGTGCGTGTATGGGCTGGGGGAGATTCGCCGCGAGTGGGAGCAGCGCGACGACACGCCGGGCGGGCCGGTGCTGCTGGAATAGGCCTGCAGGTCGTTAACCGGCAAAGCAAGGCTGGTCGCCGTTGACCCCGATTGGGCTTGGGCCGTACTATCCCGGCCGCATCCCTCGTCGCCGGAGTCTTGGCCGTGGCTCGACCGCTCAAGATCGTTCATGTCATTGGGCTCGCGCACGGCGGTGCCGGGGCCCATGTGCTGGGCTTGGCCGCCGGCTGCGACCCCGACCGCTTTGAAACGACGGTCGTGATGGCCAAGGGGAGCCCGCTGGCGGCGCAGTTTCGCGCGGCGAAAATCCGCACGCTCGAGTTAGGGCTCGACCATGGCGGCAATCCGGTGTGGAACGCCGCCGCCTTCGGCCGGCTGACGCACTTCCTCCGTCGCGAACGGTTCGACCTCGTTCACACGCACACCTCGGTGGCCGGCGCTCTGGGTCGGACGGCCGCCTGGCGGGCAGGCGGCTCGCTGGCGGTGCATACGCTGCACAGCTTCGCCTCGCATGCTCAGGCGCCCTGGTGGCGGCGGCGGCCTGGCTTGGCGGTCGAGCGGTGGCTCGACGCCTCGACCGACCACTACGTGGCCCCCACTCGGTTCATGCTCGAGCAAGGGGTGCGGCGCGGGATCTTCGAGAGCGACAAGGCGACCGTCATTCCCAACGGCGTCGACCTGGCCCGCATCGAGCGGGCGGCGCGGCAAGATGCGGCCCCCCTGCGAACGAAGCTGCGGCTGGCTAAGGACGCCCCGCTCGTCGGCTTCGCCGGGCGCTTGGAAGAGGCCAAGGGGTGCGACCAACTGCTCTACGCCGCGGCCGACGTGGTGAAGGCCGAACCCACGGCGCGGTTCATCATCGCCGGAGACGGCCGCTGGAAGGCGCGGCTCGAGCGGTTGGCCGATAGCCTCGACCTGGGGCCGGCGGTGTACTTCTTGGGCTGGGAAAGCAATGTGGCGGCCGTGCTCGACCAGGTCGACCTGGTGGCCGTGCCATCGCGGTGGGAGTCGTTCGGGCTGGCGGCGGCCGAGGCGATGGCGCTCCGCAAGCCGGTGGTGGCCACCGCGGTCGACGGCCTGCCGGAGGTGGTGGAAGACGGCGTCACGGGGCGGCTCGTGCCGCCCGCCGACCCGATCGCGCTGGCGACCGGCATCCTCGAGCTGATCCGCAACCCGGGACTGCGAACGCGGATGGGGGAGCAAGGGCGGAAGCGGGTGGAGAAACGATTCACGCTCGCCAGCATGATCGAGGCGCACCACGATTTGTACGACCGGCTGCTCGGCCGCGGGCAAGTCCAAGGGGGCGAATTGCGGCGGGCGGCCTAGCGTAGCTCGTCAACGGCGAGCATTGGGGGCGGGATCGGGGCTGTCTAAAGAAAGTTTTAGCCGTGGGTCAGGGGAGCTTCAGCAGCGCTCCCTATCCTTCTGGCAGTCGCCGGCCGATGAGGTTGGCAGGCGAGGAACGAAGGTGAAAGACCATGAACCTAGCGTCACATTGGATGGGCTACCTGTTGGCGGCGGCGGCGCTGAGCCATGCCTTGGGGATCGACCGGCAATTGCTCCGCCGGCGGAGCTTCCGCAGCGCGGGACCCGCGGAACACGATCCGCGGCGGCGCGAATCGATGGCAAACGAGGAGGTCGACGACCTGTTCGCCGGCGATGAACCGCCTGGCGCCCGAGAAGACGGCGACGGCGCGGCGTGGCCGGATCGCTGGATGTAGTCGATCAAGGGCCATGGAGCACAGCGACGCCTGGCCCTTTCGCTGAGTCCGAAGGGCCTCCGCAAGCCGGTGGTCGCCACCGCGGTCGAAAGCTTGCCCAAGGTGTTGGAAGACGGTGGCACGGGGCGGCTCGTGCCGCCGGCCGACCCGATCGCGCTGGCCACCGGCATCCTCGAGTTGATCCGCAACCCCGGCCTGCGAACGCGGATGGGCGAGCAAGGGCGGAAGCGGGTGGAGAAGCGATTCACGCTCGCCGGCATGATCGCGGCCCGCCACGAACTGTACGACCGGCTGCTCGGCCGAGCTCAACTGCCCGCGGTCAGTTGTGTCGTGCCGCCGTAGCTTCTCAAGCTGTGCGCCTTGAGTTTCACCGCTCGCCGCCGTCATGGCGTTCCTTCATCCGCACGAAGCAATTCGCCACCAGCGCTCCGACTGCTCCAAGGACGACCGTCCAGAAGCAGTGAGCGATAAAGTAGGCCATGACGGCTCGATTGACCTCGGACATACGAGGGTCGGGCATCACGCGGCTCTGAATCACTTTGCCGGTCCAAATCGCTGGCCGCAACCACGGTACGATGAATGGCAAGCACAAAGCGCTGAATGGCGACAAGAACACGAGCCAGCCCACGGATGCGTAGCCTCGGACAGCGGCGGAACAACCCGGTGCGCCCGCGATCCAGACTGCGGTGCTCATTACCAGGCTGACAAGTACGACCGCGAGAAGAACCGCCATCATCAGCGGGGCCGGGTGAGATAGGCCCGCGACAAACAACGCCACGCTAGCCGTCAGCGCGAGGAGCGAGCGGAGCGAGAACCGAGGCTTCCTCACGGTTGGCTCCGGGTTCTCAAAAAACTGCACCGCGGCCAGCCTTCCGCGGAGTAGTGACGAGGCGCGCCACATCATGACGTTGAAGCGGCGTTAGCCCTACCAGCGCAGCTCGGCCGGGAAGTACTCGGCGATCAGCTCTTCGTAGTAGGGGCGGAGCTCGGCCACGTTGGGCCGCGACTCGCTCTTCGTGTAGAGGTCGTACGGGTTGAACGCCCGCACGGCTCCAAAGTACTTGCGGTCCTGGGCGTTCATCAGATGGGCGTACTCTCCTTCGCGGTGGGCCGCGTAGAAGGAGTGGTAGCGGATCATGTACAGCGCCTCAGGGGGCAGGTAGTCCTTGACGACGTTGTACAGGTACTCGTCGTGTCCCCACGACATCATCACCTTGTCGAGGCCGCAGCCCTCTTCGTAGAGGCCCAGCGGCGTCTGCAATTCGGCCGACCGGCTGTCGGGGTTGTCGGCGAAGAACTCGTGGAACACGATCTTCTCCGAGTACCGGCAGCCGACCGGGAAGGTGTCGCCGACCACGGCCCACTGCGGCTCGCCGAACAAACAAAGCACCTTGCCGAGATCGTGCATGAGCCCCGTGAGGACGAACCAGCGGGGATGCCCATCGGCGCGGATCCGCTCCGAGGTCTGCAGCAGATGCTCGATCTGCGCGAGATCGGTGTCGGGGTCGCTGTCGTCGATCAGCGTGTTGAGGAACTCCATCGCCTCCCACACGCTCATCTGCCGCTTGTCGAGCGCCAGATATTCCTTGCGCTTGGCCCGCACGAAATCGAGCGTTTGGTAGCGGTGGTTGAGCCGGTAGAACTCCTTCACGCTCGCGCGGGCTTCCTTGGCGTAGTCGCGGAACTGCTCCTTCTGCTTCTCCGGATCGGTGGCCTTGAAGGCCGCCTTGGCAGCCTCGGGGGCGTCGGCCGCCGGCTCGGGGTAGCGACGCAACACGTCGTCTTCCCATTCCTCGAGACTGTTCAGCGGCGAATGCTCGGCGTCTTCAAAGCGATCGATCACGGGCGGATCCCTTCAAGCGGCTGAATTTACCGCAGAGGACACAGAGGAACGCAGAGAATCGAATCCGATTTCTTTCTCTGCGACTCTCTGTGTCCTCTGCGGTAAGAAACGTGTTCGGTTGGCGGCTAGGTAAGTAGGTTATGCTTCAGCATAACGAACCCGCGCGGGGCCGAGTTATGCTAAAGCATAACCTACGTGTGCTTAATCTTGTGTGCGGAGGAACTTGGCCAGTCCCTCCAGGTTGTCGGTGTTGATCAGGTCGACGTCGGCCTCGGACAGGGCTTGCCAGAGGGCCGGCGTATCAGGCGTGGCCCAGAGCCGGAGCTTGCGGCCGGCTGCGTGAGCCTTATCTACGATCTCGCGGAGCTTAGCTTTCTCAGCGGCCGGCTGCGGCCCCGCGCCGGTCCAGGTGAAGTGCTGCGAGTAATTATCGCTGATCCAGGGCATCAACTCCAAGGCCGGTAACGCCTCGAGATCGGAAATTCGGCCGTCGAGACCGCAGTACCGTGGGTCGTCGGCCGCCACGGCCGCAAACGGCCGGTTGCCAGAAACGACCACGGTCACGGCCCCTGGCACGAGCTTGCCGTCCCGCACGGTCGTCAGCATGTCTGCGTACTTGGCCAGCGCGCCGCGGAGCACAGCGTAGGTGGGCGCGGCCTCGGTCTTGAGGTCGATCAGCAGGCTGAACGGCGGCCCGCCGCGGAACACTCGGCCATCGTTCTTCCGCACGCGCTCGGCCAAGGGGGCAAGATAGAGCGCCTCGAGCGTCCGCTCGGGCCGCACGTCTCCGGGGTCGTGCCCCACGAGCAATTGGCCGTCGACCAGGTGAATGTCGGCCTCGACGCTGCAAAAGCCCTGATCCAGCGCCTCGAGCAGCGGGCGGTCGTGTTCGTAGTCGTTGTGGGAATGGGCCTTAGCCAGCGGAACGGGCTCGCCCTGAGCGACGCCGGCAAGCACCAGCGGCAGGGCCAGGACCGGCAAAGTCAGCAAGCGGCGAGCAAGGTCACGCATCGAGGGCGCCAACGAGGCTGGGAAAGGAGCCCACTCATTCTGCCCCGGCCATCCGAGCGAATCAATCGGGGCCCTCGCTGCGCATCAGGTTATGATGGCGGGCTGGCTCGCGCCCTCGCGAAATCATCGCCTTGCAGGCCTGCTTGCACGGCGGCTATAGTACGTGACTCGCTTTCGCCAAGTGCCCGTGCGCCTGCGTCCCCTGGAGGCCCTGTGTCCTCTGAAGGCGTAGGGCGCCCAACCCCCAATCACCATCGGGAGCCGTTCGTGGGTGTTAAGAAGACCGGAAAGGGGCGCCGCAAGGTCGGCCGCAAGAAACGACGCATGCGGGCCAAGATTCGCCATCGCAAAAAATAGCTTTCGGCGGCCGGGGGCATTCTGGTCCCCGAGCCTGTGGGGCGAGAAGCGCCCCTCTCCTGCCGCACGGAATGCCCTTGGGGCAGCCGGCCTCATGCGCCGCGCCAATGGCCGTTGCTGCTGGGACGCCGCTTGATCAGCGTCACTTCGTTGCCGGCGGCGTTGAACGTCACGTCGTCCATGAACAGCCGCATGTGCGTGAGCCCGCGGCCACGTGAGCTGTCTTGGCTCAGCGCTTCCATGGGGTCGGGCAGCGACGCATGGTCGAAGCCGGGCCCCTCGTCGCAGACGACGAACCGCGCCTCGTTGCGCGAGATCTGCGCCTCGAGCCGAATGATCCGCTGCGAATACGGGGCCAGCCGCCGCCGCTGCTCCACCGTGTTCGGCTCGTGGGCATGGTGTAGATCGTAGCCCAGGTTGGCCAGGTCTTCTGGCGTTAACTCCAGGTTGCCGTGGTAGAGGGCGTTGAGCAGCGCTTCTTCCAGGGCGATGCCCACCTGAAGCTGCGTGGTCTCGTCGCACAGGCCCATGCCGAGCACCGTTTTGCGGAAGAGCTGCACGAGCGGGCCGATGAGCGTGTAGTCGTTCTCGAGCACGAAGGTCCAGCGGCTCTCCTCCAGGCACGACATCATGCGGTCGTAGCTGTCGTCTGCTCGCGAGACGGTGAGCACGTTCATGACCGTGGGGACGAGGCTCTCGGCGAGCGACGCCTTGGGGACGTAGCTGGCGGCGCCACGGTGGAGGGCTTCGACCGCGATCTGCTCGCTCCCTTGGGCCGTCATCAGCACCACCGGCAACAGCGGGTACCGCCGCACGATGGCGTCGACCAGTTCGAGGCCCGTCATCTCAGGCATCTGCAGATCGGTGAGCACGAGGTCGGGGAGTGCGGCGTCGAGCTGACGCAGGGCGTCGTTGCCATCGGTGGCATACGACACATGCACGCTCGACTGTTTTTCGAGCAGGCCGCCGGCGAGCCGACGGTCGACGGCCGAATCATCCACGACGAGCACGTTGGTCATGGCTGGGCACTCCGCGCGGCTTCGCTGCGCCGCTGCTGTACGAACGATTCCAGCACCGGCAGCACTTGCCGGGCCGCGGAATCGAGCTGGTCAAGGAATTGTTGGGAGTTTGTCAGTGTACCAGCGTATCCGGCCGATTCCAGCCGCTGCGCGGCCTCGGCCGCCTGTCCCGCGCCGAAGTGGCCGAACGAGCTCTTGAGCGTGTGGGAAATGCGGCCGACGACCGGCGCCTGCCCCGAGTCGGCGGCCTGCTGCAAGAGCTCGCGCGAGCGGGGGAACTCGACGAGGAACACGTCGATGAGTTCGGCCAGCAGATCCTCGTCGCCGGCGACGCGAGCCCGCGCTCGCGCCCAGTCGACCAGATCCTCGGATGGCGCCGCGGCTGGGGCGGCCGCCGCAGTGGGCGCCAAGGCCTCGAGCCCTTCGGCAGCCCGCTCCGCGGCCGGCAGAAACTCCTCCGGCCGCAGCGGCTTGCTCACGTAGCCATCCATGCCGGCGGCCAGGCAGCGCTCGCGGTCCCCCTGCATGGCGTGGGCCGTCATCGCCACGATCGGCAGGTGGCCGCCGATCTCGCGCTCGTAGCGGCGGATTTCGGCCGTGGCCGCGAGCCCATCGAGCTCCGGCATCTGCACGTCCATCAGAACGACATCGAAGCGCTCGGCCAGCGCCCGGTTCACGGCCTGTCGGCCATCCGCGGCCACGACCACTTCGTGCCCTCGCTTGCCGAGCAGAGCCACGGCGTACTTCTGGTTCACCAGGCTGTCTTCGGCCAGCAAGATCCGCAGCGGTCGCACCGGGGGCGGAATCTCCCGCGGCGCCGCGGCGGGGGCCAACTCGCCGCCGGCCTCGAGCGCCAGCGGCAGGCAAACGTGAAACGTGCTCCCGCGGCCAACCTCGCTCTCGAGCCAAATGCGGCCGTGCATCAGCTCCACCAGCCGCTGCGAGATCGCCAATCCCAGGCCGGTGCCGCCGTATTTGCGGTTGGTCGCGCCGTCGGCCTGCTCGAATGACTCGAATACCCGCTGTTGCTTGTCGGGCGGAATGCCGATCCCCGTGTCGCGGACCGCCAGGTGCAGTTCGACCGTCCGCTCGTCGCGCCCTTCGACCTCGAGCGAGAGCTCCACCTCGCCGCGCTCGGTGAACTTGACGGCGTTTCCCAACAAGTTGAGCAGCACCTGCCGCAAGCGCCCGGCGTCGCCGCGTACCCGTGCCGGCGTGTCCGTTGCGAGATTGGCCGCGAGCGCGAGTCCCTTTTGCCTTGCCCGCGGCTCGAGCAGTTGCACGAGGCCGCGGACCAGATGCACGGGGGAGAAAACCTCCTCGACCAGTTCGAGCTTGCCCGCCTCGATCTTGGAGAAATCGAGGATGTCGTTGATCACCGTGAGGAGCGCTTCGGCCGATTGCTCGACGAGCCCCAAGTACTCGCGTTGCAGCGGCGTGGGTTCGGACTCGAGCATCAAGTGGGTCATTCCCAAGATTCCCCCCAGCGGAGTGCGAATCTCGTGGCTCATGTTGGCCAGGAACTGGCTCTTGGCGCGGCTGGCCTCTTCGGCCGCCAGGCGGGCGCGCTCGACCTGGGCCTCGGCCTCGACCCGGGCGGTGACGTCCCAAAAGACCCCCTGCGTGCCGACGATCCGCCCCGCGGCGTCGTGGACGGGGGCCTTGAGCACCTGCACGTAGAGTTTGTTCCCCTCGGGCTGGCGGAACTCCTCGATCGCCTCGAGCACCTTGCCCGATTGCACGACGTGCTCGTCGTCGCGGCGGTACTTCTCGGCCAATTCCTCGCGGAACAGATCGAGATCGGTGCGGCCGATCAGCTCCTCGAGCTTGAGGCCTGCCCGTTCGCAGAACATTTGGTTGGCGAAGGTGAAGCGGCCGTCCAGCCCCTTGCTCCACGTGGAAAGCGGCAGGCTTTCGACGAGCGACCGGTATCGCGCCTCCGAATCGCCCAGGGCCAACTCGGCGCCACGCTGGGCCGTGATGTCGCGGAATAACCCCTGAATGCCCACCAGGCGGCCGCTGGCGTCGTAGAGGGGCGTCTTGCTCGTCTCGACGTAGCGCTTCTCGCCTTCGGGCGAGAGATGCTCTTCCACGTCGTGCCACGACTGCCCCGTTTCCATCACCCGCAAGTCGTCGCGGCGATACTTTTGGGCGAGTTTGCGCGGGAAGAAGTCGAAGTCGGTGCGGCCGGCGATTTCGTCCCAAGGGCGGCCTAGCGATTCGCAGAACCGCTGGTTGCCAAAGATAAAGCGGCCGCCAGCGTCTTTGTGGAAGACGTTGATCGGGGCGGCCTCGACCAAGGCCCGGTAGCGGGCCTCGGCGTCGAGCAGCGCGGCGGCCTGGCTGGCGGCGGTCGCTTCGAGTTCGGCCACGCGCTCGCGGAGCGCGGCCAATTCCTCGGTCTGACCTGCGGAGTCGGAGGTTCCCGCCTCGAGGTTTTCCCGACTGCGGACGTTCATCGACCAGGCCTCCCGCCGGCCAATCGCAGCAAAATCGCGCAGAGCAAGAAGAGCATTCGCCCTGGGCGCTGAACGGGCCGGGCACACAAGGGATCACGCGCGCCAGCCAAACGAGTGTCGCGTGCGGCGCTCAGGCGTGTCCGCCTCGTCCGATCGATCCGCCCAACCGCCGCGTGCGGCCCGCAGGCCGACTAGCAGGATTGTCGCGCGCCGCTCGGTTGCCTGCAAGGGTTAGGCGTGGGCTCAACTTGCGACGTGGTTTGCTGGGGGCTCGCTGCGCTCGACCCCAGCCACCCTGCCTGCCGTCACTCGGCGGCGGAGCTCTTGGATCACCCGGATCAGGTCGTGGCGGCTCACGAGCCCCGCCAGCCGGCCGTCGCGGACCACCGGCAGCCGTCGCACCCGCGAGGTGAGCATCACGTCGGCCACGGTCACGAGCGGCGTGTCGTCCTCCACACACAGCGGGTCACGCGTCATGTGGGCGCTCACCGGTTGATCGCCGATCTCGTGGTCGTAGAGCGCCTCGAGCAAGTCGAACTCGGTGACCACGCCCAGCAGCCGCTGTTCGTCGTCGACCACCGGCAAGCCTGACACCTGATGCCGGAGCAAGAGCTCGATTACCTGGTCCACCGTGGCGTCAGGAGCGACCGAGATCACCTGACGCGTCATCACTTCGCGCACGGGCAACATGCCTGCACCCCTCGCATCGCCTGGTTCGAGAAGCAGCCGATTGGGCAGCATGAGCTTGGCGTCGCGCTGCCCAATCAAATCTACCTCATTGCGCCCGGACCGGTGGACCCGCGAGGGCGGAGCAAACCCTACAAGTATTCCTTCCATCCCTGGTTTTCCAGCAGCTTCACCACCTCGCGAATCGCCTCCTCGTCGTGCTTCTTGGCCACCAGCGTGGCGTCGGGCGTGTGGACGATCAGGCAGTCCTCGAGGCCGACGGTTACGATCAGGTGCTCGCGCGGCCCATGCACAATCGTCCCCCGCGTGCGCAGGCCAATGTGTTTTCCGACGACCGTGTTTCCCTCGGCGTCCGCGCCGCGGAGCCGCGCCATCGCCTGCCAACTGCCGACGTCGTCCCACTCGAACGGCGCTTCGATCACGGCAACGTCGGTGGCATGCTCCATCACGGCGTAGTCGATCGACACACCGCGGATCGCGGCGAACTCGCGCTCGAAGACGTCCGCGAATCCAGCGGTGTTCCAGGCGGCGTCAATCGCCCGAAGGTGGGACACCATCTCCGGCTGCCGCGCCTCGAGCGCCGCCAGGATCGTAGCGGCCTTCCAGACGAAGATCCCAGAGTTCCAGGAGAACTTGCCGCTCGCCACATACTCGGCGGCGACGTCGGCCTTGGGCTTCTCGCGGAACCTCTGCACGGCGAACGTGGGAAACGGCAGCTTGCCGGCCGAGCCAAGCGCCGCGCCGCGTTCGATGTAGCCAAAGATTTCAGCCGCGTAGGTGGGGCGGATGCCGAAGGTCACGATCCTCTGCGGCGCTTCGTCGACGAGCCGCGCTGCCTGTTCGATCGCCTGGCGAAACACATCGTCGGGCCGGATCACGTGATCCGAGGGCATCACAGCCAACGTAGCGTCGGGGTCGCTCCGCAGGGCTTGCAGCGCCGCCAGGCCGATGCAGGGGGCCGTGTCGCGCTTGCAGGGCTCGCCGACGATGTTCGCGCGGGCGACCTCGGGAAGCTGCTGAGCGATCGGCTCGACGAGCCGCGCATTGGCCACGATCAGCAAACGCTCGGGGGGGACGAGCCCGGCCAGCCGGTCGACCGTGGCCTGGATCATCGTCCGCTCGCCATACAGCTTGAGAAGCTGTTTGGGCGTTTGGGCGCGGCTCTCGGGCCAGAAGCGGGTGCCGGCGCCGCCGGCCATGATGACAGCGTGGAGCATGGGCGCAAACGCGGTGCGGGGTTGGACTAAGGGCCATGCGCGGCCGCTGGGCGCGATCCGCGAGGCCGGATTATACGTAGATTGCGCCGGCCTGCCGACCGGGAATTGCCGATCGCGGCGGGGCTCGCTTGCCAAGCCGCGGCAGGCCAGAGTAAACCAAGGATCGTGGGGCCCGGTCGAACTAGCTCGCGGAGCCGCCACGCCCCGTCGTCCTCTCAAGGTTCTTGCCGGCTTGTCATGCAGATCGAGTGCCCTGCCTGTCGCCGGATTCATCGCTACGACGACGAGCGGCCAACATTTTGCTCGGCCTGCGGCGCGCGCCTGGAGCAGCCGGCGCTGGCGGAGACCCACGCCTACACGCCCCCCGTGCGGCAAGACTCAGGCGTCGAGGGAACCGTCGCCTTCACGCCCGCCCCGGCCCATGAATCGGCCGGCTACACCCGGGGTGATCAGCTCAACGACCTGGTGGGGGGCTATCGTTTGTTGCGGCGGCTGGGCCGCGGCGGCATGGGAAGCTGCTTCGAGGCCGAACAGCTCGGCAGCAACCGCCGCGTGGCCCTCAAGCTGATCGCCCCCGAATATGCCCGCTCGCCGGAGGCGCTCGAGCGGTTCCGGCAAGAGGGGCGGCTGGCGAGCTTGCTCGAGCATCCGCGTTGCGTGTTCGTGATGGCGGCCGACGAGGCCGAGGGGCGCCCCTACATCGCCATGGAGTTGATGACGGGGCAGAACCTCGAGGACCTCGTGCGGAAGCAGGGACCGCTCGAGCCGGTCGACGCGATCCGCAAAGCGCTCGACGTGCTCGAAGGGCTGGCCGAGGTCCACCGGCTGGGGCTGGTGCATCGCGATGTCAAGCCGTCGAACTGCTTCCTCGAGCCCGACGGCCGCGTGAAGATCGGCGACTTTGGCCTGTCGAAGTCGCTGCTCGTGAGCACCAACCTCACGCAAACCGGACGCTTCCTCGGCACGCCGCAATATGCGTCGCCGGAGCAGGTGCGCGGCGACAAGCTCGACGCGCGGACCGACGTCTATTCCGCCGCCGCGGTGCTCTACTTCTTGCTCTCTGGGCGACCGCCCCATCAGCAAGAGGACGCCGCCGCCATGCTCGCGCGGATTGTCAGCGAGCCGCCAGAATCATTGCGAAAGCTCCGGCCCGGTTTGTCGGGCGCGCTCGATCGCGTGGTGCTGCGGGCGCTGGATCGGCGTCCGGAGCGGCGTTTTCAATCGGCCGAAGACTTCCGCGCCCGGCTCCTCACGTTGGTGCCTGGGCAGCTCTCGGCCAGCGGATTGGCGCTGCGCTTCGGCGCCTATATGACCGACGTCTTGTTTCTTTGGTCATTGCCGCTCTTGTTGCGGCTGGCGATGCCGATGAGCGCGAACGTGGGCACGGAGCTCGCCTGGGCAACGCTGGGCATTCTCTACTGGGCGGTGAGCGAGGGACGCTGGGGCTGTTCGCCGGCGAAGTATCTATTCCGGCTCCGCGTGCAGGCAGCCGACGCGGCCCATCCGCCGGGGCTGCCGAAGTCGCTGGTACGCGCGACGCTGCTGAATCTGGCCTACCTTTTTCCAATTCTGTTTCGCGCGCTCGACATGCGGCCGCTGGGGCCGGTGTTCTTCTATGCCTGGTTCGCACTGCCGCTGGTGTCGATGCGCAAGGCCAACGGCTTCCGCGGATTGCACGAGTTGATCTCCGGCACGCGCACGGTACAGCTCCCCTGGCCCGCGCGAAGGCGCGTGCTCAAGATCGACTCACCGCTCGACCACTTGCCTGCCGATCCCGGCCTGCCGCAGCAGTGTGGCGGGTTCGTCGTGCGCGGCGCGCTGCGGGGCGATCCGCAATTGCTCGTCGGCGAAGATCTGGGGTTGGGGCGCCGCGTCATCCTGTGGCGGCGGGCGGGCAACGGCCCCGTTCTCTCGGCGGCTCGCCGCGACCTGGTGCGTCCCGGACGCTTGCGGTGGCTGGCGGCCGGCTGCGAAGAGGGCTACGCCTGGGACGCCTTTCTCGCTCCCTCGGGCAGCCCGCTCGACGCCCAGGTGGCGGCGGCGGGACGGCTTGCCTGGTCGGAAGCCCGGCCCGTGCTCGAGCAGCTTGCCGATGAACTCGACGCGTCGCTTGCCGACAGCACGCGGCCTGTGCGGCTCGCGCCCAGCGAAGTATGGGTGGCCGATTCGGGCCGCACCCAGTTTTGTGGGTTGGGAACCCAAGTGCTGGCCGCAGACTTCGGCGCCCCGGCCGAGGCGGCCGAGCAGCAGGCGCTGGCCACGCTGCGCGATGCCGCGGTCGTGGCGCTCGAGGGACGCCCGCGCGAGGCGGGTCCAAGTTGGCCCGACATCCGCGCTCCGTTGCCGCTGCACGCCACGGAGTCGATGACGCGACTGCTCGACCCGGCCCGCGGCTTCCAGAGCGTGCGGCAGTTTCGGCATTCCCTGCATCGCACCCGCGAAATGCCGACGGCCGTAGAGCGGCAACTCCGCGCCAGTCAACTCTGGCTGGCAGGACCGCTGTTGGCGCTAGGGTTGTTGCTCGCCTACGTGGTCGTGCTGTTTGGTCACTTCGCGCACCTAGCGGTGCTCAACGAGAACATGACCAAGCGGCATGAAGTGCGGGCGCTGATCGCCGACCAGGACGCTGGGCTCGCGCGGTTGCGCGAACTCGAAGGCCCCGGGCTCGACGAACTGGCCACGATGTCGCTCGGCGCGGCGGCGTCCGGCGAGCAGAGCGGCGCGCAGCGGCTGAGCGGCAACCGGGCGATCCTCGCCGGCCTCGAACGGCGCGACGCCGAAGACGGCGAACTGTGGGTGCGGCGGCAGCGCGCTTACGGCTGGCTCGGCGATGGCTCGCATCCGCCCGTCTACGAGCCCCCTTCGCAGCTCGAACGGCGCGATCGGTTCGCCGACGTGCAGTTCGGTGACCTCGCCTGGGCGATCGACGATCTGCGGCTCCCCTACGAGGGGCCGTTCACCTGGTACTACATCGCCGTACTCGAAACGCCAGCGCTGCTCGCGATGCTGACCGCCGCGATTTGGCGCGGCGGGCTCACGCTCTGGCTCTTCGGGATCGTGCCGGTGATGTCCAACGGGCGGATTGCGCCGCGGCTGGTTTGCGCGGGAAGGGCACTGCTGGTTTGGGCGTTGCCGGTTTCGCTCTTGGCGCTGTCGGCGACGATCAGCAACGCCTATCCGGCCTGGCTGGAGTGGTGCCTGCCGCTCGAGATCGCGGCGGCGGTCGTGGCGGCGGCCTACTTGCCCCTGGCGCTCATCAGCCCCGCCCGCAGTTTGCACGACCGACTGACCGGCGTCTGGCTCGTGCCACGCTGAAGCCCTTTCAGCCCTCTCCCCGCGGGTCCTCTTGGAACCCTCTCCCGGTGGGAGAGGGCAGGGTGAGGGTCCGCAGGTTGCTCGGCCCCAGAAAGCAACCGAGTTGCGTGATTCCCGCTTCCGCATTCGGAACAGCGGAATGTGCCGGCTACTTCCCGCCCTCCCAGTCGTAAATCCGATAGGTCTTCGTCTTCTTCGCCCCGCCGCGTTCGATCGTCCCCCGCGAGAGGGCGTTCGACTCGAGCACCCAGGAGAACTCGGCCTCCTGGATGCCGTACTCCTTGACCTTCGGCACGAACCCGGCCGCCAGCACCAGGCCGATGCCCCACCGCTGATACTCCGGCACCACGTTGGTCGAGATCAGGCGGATCCGCCGAATTTTACGCTTGTTCCACAAAAGCTTGATGAAGCCGAAGGGAAACAGCCGCCCGTCGATCGCCTTGATCCGTGGGTTGTAGTCGGGCAAGGCGAACACCGCGCCCACGGCCTTGCCTTCGACCTCGGCCGCGATCGCCAGCTCCGGCACGATGAGCTCCTTGAGCCCCTTGGCCAGGTGTTTCACTTCGGCGGGCGAGAGCGGCACAAAGCCCCACGTCCCAGGGAGCGAGCTGTTGTAGATTTCGAGGAACATCTCCACTTCTTGCGTGAAGCGGCTCCGATCCATGCTCCGCAGCTTCACGTCGAACCGCTCGGTGGCCAGCTTGACAATGAACGAGAGCTTTTCGTCGAGCGTCTCGAGCATGTCGATGTGCCCCATGTAGGCGAACAGGTCCTCCGACTTGCGGTTGCCCCACCCTTCGACCAGCGCCGCGTAATACGGCTTGTTGTAGGTCATCATGAAGGTGGGCGGGCTGTCGAAGCCTTCGATGAGCAGGGCGCACTCGTAGTTCAGCGAGGGGTTGAGCGGGCCGCGGAGCAGGTGAATGTTACGCGCCGCGAACCAATCGCGGACGGCGTCGAACAGCCCGTTGGCCACCGCCTGGTCGTCGATCGACTCGAAGAAGCCCCAGAAGCCGCGCTGCTCTTTGTAGAGCTCGTTGTGACCGTAGTTGAGAATCGCGGCGATCCGCCCCACGGCCCGGCCGTCGCGCCAGGCCAGAAAAGTCTGCACCTCGTTCTTCTCGTAGAACGGGTGGCGCGCGTAGCCAACGAGCTCCTTCTGGCTCATCCGCAGCGGCGGAACCCAGTTGGGATCGCCCCGATACAGTTCCCAGGGCAGATTGAGAAACTTCCGCCGCTCGGACCAGGAACCGACCGGTTTGACGACGACAGACGACATCCAGGGCGCGGATCCGAAGTTGGCGGGAGTTGCGAGACCAGGCAAGGCAGACAATCTACCGGGGGATCGCAAGGAGGGTCAATCGCGGCGCCCTAGCGACGCAAGAATACACTGCCGATCCCTGCCTCACATCCACCAGCCCGATCGACAACTCGGCCGGAACATGAGCGGTCTCGAATGGATCGCGGCCGGCCGCTAGGTCCGGGACGGCCGACAGCGCGTCGCTTACGGCTCGCAACGGGATCTTCTCGAGCGATAGCCCGGGGCCGACGAACCTCACTTCGAACGTCGGCTGCGCCTTCTTCTTGCTCCGTGAGATGGCGCATTTCTTGGGCATCTTGCAGCTCCGTCATCCATGACGTACGGATCCCCCAATCGGGCCGCACTGTTCTAACTGCGGTTCTTACGACGTGCAACCAACAGCGGCGGTCGCCGAGGGCGAAGGGGAGAAACTCGGCCGTGGCAAGGAGGTGAGCCGCGACCCCCGCGGCAGCGAAGAAAATCTTCGAGCAGCTCACCGCCGCGGCCGGTACGTAAGTGCCCAACTGCTACTACGATTGGGCCAGCCAAAGGCCGATCGCAGATCGACCGAACGAACGACGCCGAATCAAGTTGCGACGTGGCAGAAAAGAGCCAGCGGTGGGAGTCGAACCCACAACCCCCGCATTACGAATGCGGTGCTCTGCCAATTGAAGCTACGCTGGCAAGTTGTTTCAGTCTAAGGACTTCGGCATCCGCAGGCAAGGTCGGTTTGCTCGGCCAACCGCTCATGCCCCGGTTCTCGAATTCTGCGCCGGCGGCGCCCTGCACGCAGGAACGGTTCAGCCCCGGAGCCGGAAACGAAGTCGAAAACTCTACCACGGGCAGCGGGGGCTTGCAAACCGGGCTGCCAGCGGCCAGCAGGCGGGCGCCCGGGGGCCGGAGGCCAGGCTCGAGCAGTGGTTGTTCGATGGCGGCAGGTTCGCGCTGACGGCGCGCAGAACAAACGGATGGGACGCTGTTGGTGCGTGCTCGTTGCCAAAAATGGAACGGGCCCTCACCCTGCCCTCTCCCACAGGGAGAGGGTTCTCAGGGAGGCGCCTTTGGGCAGCCGCCGAGTGCGCGAAACTGGACCGCCCTTGCCCAGCGTGCGATACTTCTTGCTCGCAGGCGGTCCCACCCCCTTCCCTCGCGATCCTGCCCTGGCCGTCTGATTCTCGACCCCTTGGGGCCTCTCGGCCCTTTCTCGCAACCTCGTGCTGCCCATGCTGCGATTCGTTTGCTTGGCTGCTTTGTTCCTCGGCCTACTTACCTTAACGGTCGAGTTCGCGCCCGCGGAAGAAACCGCGAAGCCCGCCGCGCGGCCGCCGGTCGTCCTCAGCGACGCGGCCCGCAAGCTGCACGCCGAGTGCTTGCTCGTCGATGGTCACAACGATCTCCCCTGGCACACGCGGACCGAGCACGACGGCTCGTTCGCCAAAGGGGACATCGCCGTGCTCCAGCCCAAGAACCACACCGACATTCCGCGGCTCCGCCAGGGAGGCGTGGGGGCTCAGTTTTGGGCCGCTTATGCCCCGGTCGAAACGATCCGCAAAGGGGACGCCACGCACGTGGTGCTCGAGCAGATCGACCTGATCCGCGAAATGATCGACCGCTATCCCGAAACCTTCGAGCTCGCGCTCACCGCCGACGACATCGAGCGGATCCATGGCCAAGGCAAGATCGCCTCGCTGATCGGCGTCGAAGGAGGCCACGCCATCGAAGACTCGCTCGGCGTGCTGCGGATGCTGCACGCCCTGGGCGTGCGCTACATGACGCTCACCCACGCCGACACGCTCAACTGGGCCGACGCGGCGACCGACGACCCCCGTCACGGCGGACTCTCGCCCTTCGGCGAAGAGGTGGTGCGGCGGATGAACGAGCTCGGCATGCTCGTCGACATCTCGCACGTTTCGCCCGACACGATGCGCGACGCCCTGGCGGTCAGCCGGGCGCCGGTAATCGCCTCGCACTCGTCGGCCTACGCGATTGCGGCCCACCCGCGCAACGTGCCCGACGACGTGCTGCTGCTCATCAAGGCGAACGGCGGCGTGGTGATGGTGAACTTTTTCTCGGGGTTCGTGGTGCCGGAGTCGGCCCAGACGGCGGCCGACATGTTCCAGGTCCGCCGCGAACTGTCGAAACAGCACCCCGACGCCAAGGAACTGGACAAGGCCATGAAGGCCTGGCAGGCGGCCCATCCGCTCGTGCCTGGCACGATCCACGACGTGGTGGACCACATCGACCACATCGTGAAGTTGGCCGGCGTCGACCACGTGGGCATCGGCTCCGACTTCGACGGCGTGTCGATGCTGCCGGAGCAGCTCAAAGACGTGAGCGCGTATCCGCTGCTCACGCAGGAGTTGCTGAACCGGGGCTACAAGCCGGAAGACATCCGCAAGATCCTGGGAGGGAACCTGCTGCGGGCATTGCGGGGCGCGGAGCAAACGGCCCGCGAATTGCGCAAGTGACCAGTTGGCGGAGGACGAGCCTGCGCCGCATCTCGCGCCGGCCGCGACTTAGGCTTGTGCGGCTGCCAGATTGTTCAGGAAAGAGTTCGGGGCCGAGCGCTGGGCAGGGGCGAACTGAAGCCGCCCGCGCAACGTACAAGTTGTTTTGCTTGTGGCGGTTAAGTGGCCTCCGGGCGCCGCATTTCGGTTCTCCGAAGTGCGGCTGGGCTTGTGTTGTCAGGAATGTCGAGATTGCGTACTGTACGACTCAGTAGGCCGTTCTGGGCGGAGCAGCCCCCAGGCGACCAGGCTGTCGACCAGCCAAGGATGGGCGCGCCGGCCGCCGAAAACGCCTTTCTCACTCGAGCGCCGCGCGTTCCCTCGACGACGCCAGCGGCGTCTAAGCCATTGGCGACCCGGCGAAATCAGCTAAGCTTACCTAATTAGAACACGTGGAGTGTCGGACCGACCCCATGAACGAAACCGAGACCTGGCCGCATAGCGCCAGTCTGGAGTTCCTCGAGGAGCTCTTTGCCGCGTACTGCCAGGATCCCCGCAGCGTTCCGGACGACTGGCGCCCCTATTTCGACACGCTCTCCGCCAAGGGAGAGCGCGAGATCCAGCGCGGACCCTCGTTCCGCCCCGGCACCCTGTTCGACCCCGCGCCGGCCGCCCCGAAGAACGGGAACGGCAACGGGCATGGCCATGCCCCGGCGCTCGCCGCGCCCGCCAAAACCCCCGGCGCCGTGAAGCGCGAACGCGACCTCAACGTCGCGGCGATGCAGGACCGCGTCGACCAGCTCGTGCGGGCGTATCGCGTGCGCGGCCACATGGCGGCGCAGCTCGATCCGCTGGGCCGCCCGCGGAGTTCGCAGCCGGAGCTCGATCCCGAGCATTACGGCTTCACCGAAGGGGACCTCGACCGCACCTTCAGCACGCGCACCATCGGCGGCCCCGACACGCTGACCTTGCGCGGCATCGTCGAACGCCTGCGGAACACGTACTGCCGGCGGATCGGCGCGCAGTTCATGCACATCGACGACGTGCGGGTGCGCACCTGGCTGCAAGAGCGGATGGAGTCTAGCCAAAACCGGCTGACGCTCACTCGCCCCGAGCAGTTGCGGATTCTTACCAAGCTGACCGACGCCACGGTCTTCGAGGAGTTCATCCACAAGCGCTTTCAGGGGAGCAAGAGCTTCAGCCTGGAAGGCGCCGAAAGCTTGATTCCGCTGTTGGACTTGGCCATCGAGCGCTCCGGCGAGCAAGGCATTGCCGAGATCGTGCTGGGCATGGCCCACCGCGGCCGGCTCAACGTGCTGGCCAACATCTTGGGCAAAAGCCCGCAGCAAATCTTCCGCGAGTTCGCCGACATCGATCCCGAGCTGCACCTCGGGCACGGCGACGTGAAATACCACTTGGGCTACAGCAATGACTGGGTCACCACGGCCGGCGCCAAGGTGCATCTGTCGCTGTGCTTCAACCCTAGCCACCTGGAGTTCGTGAACCCCGTGGTGCAGGGGCGCGTGCGGGCCAAGCAGGATCGCTTTGGCGATCTGCTCCGCGAACGCGCGATGGGCATCATCATTCACGGCGACGCGGCTTTCGCCGGCGAAGGCGTGGTGCAGGAAAGCCTGAACCTGAGCCAGCTCGCCGGCTACGCCACGGGGGGCACGCTGCACATCGTGGTGAACAACCAGATCGGCTTCACCACCAATCCGCACGAAGCCCGCTCCTGCACCTACGCCACCGATCCGGCGAAGATGCTGCAGATTCCGATCTTCCACGTCAACGGCGAAGACCCGGAGTCGGTGGCGCAGGTCGTGCGCCTGGCGATGGACTTCCGCCGCGCCTTCGGCCGCGACGTCGTGATCGACATGTACTGCTACCGGCTGTTCGGCCACAACGAGCAGGACGAGCCCGAGTTCACCCAGCCGCGGATGTATCAGGCGATTCACGCCCGTAAATCGGTGCGCGACGGCTACCTCGAGCATCTGCTGCAGCTGGGCGGCGTGACGCAAGAAGAGGCCGAACGCATCTCGCACCAGCGGCGCGAGTTGCTCGAGCAAGAGCTGAACGTCGCCCGCAGCGACAAATTCGTGCATCGCCCCGACGGCCTGCAAGGCCTGTGGAAGGGCTACCGGGGCGGACCGGAGAACCAAACGCCAGACGTCGACACGGGTTTGCCCGTGGATCAACTGTCGGACCTGTTGCTGCGGCAGCTAGACCTGCCGGCCGATTTCCATCCGCACGGCCGTTTGGAAAAGATGTTCCTGCACGCCCGCCGCGAGATGGCGCAAGGGGCCCGCCCGCTCGATTGGTCGGCGGCCGAATCGCTGGCCTTCGCCTCGCTGGTCACCACGGGCACGCGGGTGCGGCTGAGCGGCCAGGATTCGGGCCGCGGCACCTTCAGTCATCGGCACTGCGTGCTGCACGACTCGACCGACGGCCACACCTTCATTCCGCTGGCGAACCTGTCGGTGGATCAGGCGCCGTTCGAGGTCTACAACAGCCCGCTCTCGGAAATTGCCGTGATGGGCTTCGACTACGGCTACAGCCTTGATTGCCCCGATGGCCTGGTGCTGTGGGAAGCCCAGTTCGGCGACTTCGCCAACGTAGCCCAGGTGATCATCGATCAGTTCATCGTCAGCGCCGAAGACAAGTGGAAGCGGCTCAGCGGGCTGGTGCTGCTGCTTCCCCACGGCTTCGAGGGGCAAGGCCCCGAACACTCGAGCGCCCGGCTCGAGCGATTCCTCACGCTGGCGGCCGAAGACAACATTCAGGTCTGCTGCCCCACGACCCCCGCGCAGTACTTCCATCTGCTCCGGCGGCAGGTGCTGCGTCCCTGGCGGAAGCCGCTCGTGGTCATGACCCCCAAGTGGCTCTTGCGGTACAACCAGGCAGTTTCCACACTGGAGGAGTTGTCGACCGGCACGTACCGCCGCGTTCTGCCCGATATCGATCCTTATCGGCTGGATGTCGAGCGGGTGTTGCTCTGCAGCGGCAAGGTGTATTACGAGCTCTACCAGGAGCGCGAGCGGCTCGAGCGGCACCGAGTGTCGATCGTGCGGCTCGAGCAGCTCTATCCGCTGCCCACCGACGAGTTGCAAGAAACGCTGGCCCGCGTGGGCGACGGCGTGCCCGTCGTCTGGGTGCAGGATGAACCGGAAAACATGGGCGCCTGGCGTTATCTCCGCGTGCATTGGGGCGAGCGGCTGTTCGGCCGCCTGCCTTTCAGCGGAGTGTATCGCCCGGCCTCGGCCAGCCCGGCGACGGGTTCGCACAGCAGCCACAAACTGGAACAAAGCCGGCTTCTGGCCAGCGCCTTCGGCGTTGACTGATCGCCAACTCTTTTAGAACGAACAGAACGAAGACATGGCGACGGAACTGAAGGTGCCCGCGGTGGGCGAGTCGGTGAGCGAGGTGCAAATCGCCCAGTGGCTCAAGCGCGAAGGCGAATGGGCCGACAAGGACGAGAACCTCGTCGAACTCGAAACCGACAAGGCCAGCGTCGAGGTTCCCTCGCCGGTCGCCGGCACGCTCACCAAGCTGCTCAAGAAGCCGGGCGATTCGGCCGCGGTGGGCGAAGTGATCGGCTACATCGAGGAGTCAGCAGGCAAGGGCCAGGCGGCCTCGACCGCCGCTCCCGCCGCCGAGCCGGCCAAGCCGGCCCCCCCGAAGCAGGAGCCCAAGCCAGAGCCTGTGCGGGCTGAAGCGGCCACGGCCGTGGCGCCTCCGCCGCGTCCCGCCGCCCCGGCCCCGGCGCCTCGTCCGGCGCCTGCCCCGGCCAAGAGCCCCCAGCCGGCGGCCCGCGGAGAGCTGATGCCTTCGCGTTCGCCCGCTAGCGGCGGCTCGCGCGAGGACGAGATGGTGCCCATGAGCCCCATCCGCCGCCGCATTGCCGAGCGGCTCGTGCAGGCGCAGCAGCAGGCGGCGCTGCTGACGACCTTCAACGAAATCGACATGACGAACGTCATGCAACTCCGCAAGGAGCAGGGCGAGACGTTCAAGCAGGCCTTCGGCGTGAAGCTGGGCTTCATGTCGTTCTTCGTCAAGGCCTCGATCGACGCCCTGCGGCTGGTGCCGCAGATCAACGCCGAAATCCGCGACAACAACGTCATCTACCACAACTACTACGACGTCGGCATCGCCGTTGGCGGCGGCAAAGGCCTGGTGGTGCCGGTGTTGCGGAACGCCGAGCGGATGAGCTTCGCCGACATCGAGCGGACGATCGCCGAGTTCGCCGTGCGAGCCCGCGACAATCAGCTCAAGCTCGAAGAGCTGCAGGGCGGCACCTTCACGATCTCCAACGGCGGTATCTACGGCTCGCTGCTCTCCACGCCGATCGTCAACCCGCCGCAAAGCGGGGTGCTGGGACTGCATGCGATCCAGGAGCGCCCCGTGGCCCGCGACGGTCAGGTCGTCATTCGGCCGATGATGTACGTGGCGCTCACCTACGATCACCGCATCGTCGATGGCCGCGAAGCGGTCACCTTCCTGCGGCGGATCAAGGAAGTGATGGAAGAGCCCACTCGGCTGCTGCTCGAGGTCTAGCGGGCTCGCGGCGGCTGCTAGCACAGGCTAGAAGCCGGTGCCACGTGGGTGCTCCCGCGTTCGTGGGCCGGGCTTCCAGTGCCCTCCTGGGACAGGCTTTTCGTGGGACAGGCTTCCAGCGTGTCTAGGGTGGGCGACTAACCTAAGGTTGGCCTTCGCGCCGTCGCGGAGCCCGGCTATCCTCCGCGGCCCACGGAGCTTCCCTTCGCCTTTCGGCAAGGCAAGGCTCACCTGACGCTCTCTCTCGCACAGCGCACGGAGGCGACCCCGATGCAACGGCGCTTCGCTCGTTTGGTTCTGCTGTTCACGGTCCTGGCGATCGCTTCGCCCCTCCACGCCGCCTCGCCTGACGAGCTGCGGATCGAGACCAAGGTCTTCGCGGGCCGCGAAGAACAGCCGGTCAGCCAGAATCTCACGCTGTTCCACGCTGGCGCCGTGTATGACTACCTGCCCGACACCCGCGAGGTCACGGTGTTCGACCCGCGCGGCGGCCGCTTTCGCCTGATCGACCCGGTCCGCGGACACCAGGCGGAAATCGAAACTCGCGAGATCGACGAGTTCTGCAAGGGGCTCAAGCGGTGGGCCGCCGAGCAGAAGGACCCCTTGCTGCAGTTCGCCGCGCAGCCGCAGTTCGAGGTCGAGTTCGATCCCGAGCGCGACGAGTTGTTGCTCAAGCACAAGCTCCTGCAATACGCCGCGGTCGCCGTGCCGGTGCAGCGCGGCCGCAACGCGGTGTTGCCGCACTACCGCGCCTATTGCGACGGCTATGCCCGCCTGGGCGCCATGCTCCATCCCGGCTCGATTCCGCCGTTCGTGCGCCAGCAGCTCAACGCCGAACTGCATTCGCGGGGCCTCGTGGCCGAGTCCGTCGAGCTCACGCTCCAGCCCCGCGAAGCGCTGGGCAAGCCGCTTGTGATCCGCAGCGAGCACAAGATCGCCTACCGGTTGATCGACAGCGACCGCAAGCGGATCAGCCAGACGAACGAGCAGATGGCCAACCTTCCCACGATCGACTGGCACGAGTACCGCCAGGCGCTCTCCGACGCCGAGTAAAACCTCTCCTCTCCCCCCCGCGGTTCCTGTGGGAGAGGGACGGGAGTCAGGCACGTTGGGGTTGCCGAGAAGGTTCGCTGGCCCTCACCCTAGCCTTCTCCCATAGGGAGAGGGAACCAGGATCCCGCCTATCGCCGGCTTGCGCGCCGCGTACAATTCCACGGGGCGCAGCTTCTACAGACCATCTCTGGACGTTCGATGTCGGAGTTCGTAACCGTGGCCAAGGTCGGCGAAATCGTCGAAGGCGGGAGCCTCGTCGCCACCGTGGGGGAGCGGCTGGTGGCCGTGTTTCTCTCCGAGGGAAACTACTACGCGATCGACGACCTCTGCCCACACATGGGGGCCTCGCTTGCCGACGGAGCGTTTCAGAGCGGCGTGGTCACCTGCCCCTGGCACGCCTGGCGGTTCGACGTGCGTGACGGCCGCTGGTGCGACAACCCCAAAATCAAGATCGACACCTTTGAAGTCCGCGTCGTCGACGGACTGGTGCAGGTGCGGGCGAAGGACTAAGGCCCCTTACTTTTCGCCGGCCTGCTTGGCGTCGAGCAACACGAAGGCGCCCTCGGTCACCACTTGCTGCTCGAATTGCTGGCTGCCCGTGTCGGTCAGGAGCGTCAACTCCATCTTCGACTTGCCTTCGACGAACCGGCCGGCCGCGCGATCGAAGTAAGCCTCTCCAACGCTCTGCTGGCGCAGCACCTTGAAGCTTACGCCCCCTCGCTGCTGTTGATCCTCGGCAGCCAGTTCGACGGTGTAGGAGATCTTTTCGAGCTGCTTGCCGGCGCGGTCGACGGGGCCGTCAAACTTGTAGGTCCGCGTCGATTGCACTTTGCCGAGCGCCAGGTTGACGACCTCTGCTCGCTCTTCCCAGGTGTGGCCGACGGCCACCGCTTTCGCAGGCAACCGCGGCCAGTTCAGGCCCAGGAACTGGCTGAGTCCCTTGGGGGTCAGCAAGTTGTCGAGCGGCAGCTTGTCGGCGGCGAGATCTTGCACTTCTTTTTCCGGCAAGCTGACCGACAGTAGGTCGCCGCGGCCGTCGATCACCGCGTGGAACGAGCGTTTTGCGAGCGCGTCGTAGCCGGCGATCACGTTTTCCATATAGCCCGTCGTCCGTTGGCGCCCGGCCGAATCGTAGTGGAAGACGCCCAGTTGCGGCGCCTTGATGTCGATCCGCATTCGCTCGAGCGATAGTCGGGCGTCGGCGTTTCCTTCCGGGTCGACACTCTTCACCAGCAGGCTCACGTCGGCCCGACTGTCCGTCTTGGTCTCGAGGTTCTGTCCGCCCACGTGCGCCGAGGTGGTGGTCGTTTGCGGAAACGTGTAGTGGAGCATCTCGCCCTTCTGGAACTGCCACTGCAGCAAGACGTCTTCGCTCCGCGCCGTGGCCCCGAGCACCGATACGAGCAGAGCCCAGCCGAAAAGGCCCCCGAGCGAACGCGGATCGAAGCGAGAGAAGTTCATGGTGGCCCAGGCTGCCAAGGTTGAACGGCGGCGCACCCCGCGCCACCGGCAAACTATAGTCTAATCGATCCGCCAGGCGCCGGGGCATGCGCCACGACCCCCGTTTGGCGAACCTTTTCCGCCCAGGCGCTGGCATCTTGGGCAATGGGCGGCCAGGTGTTGTAGTGCGACGGGGCGGCGTGCTTCGGGGCGACCAGGGCCACCGCGTCGAGCGCCTCGTCCGGCCCCATTGTGTAGCGGTCGCCGATCGGCACGATCGCCAGGTCGATGCCCTGGCGGCTAGCGTAGGTCCCCTGCCCGATCCGCTCCATCTCGTCGAACAGGGCCGTGTCTCCGGCGATGTAAATGTTCGCCCCGGCGAGCGCTAGCACGAAGCCGCCCGGATTTCCCCCCGGCGCCCCGTCCGGCATGGTCGAACTGTGGTGGGCGATCGTCATCTTCACCCGGCCGAACGGCAACTCGATTTGGCCCCCCAGGTTCATGGGCTCAGCCTGTTCGACGCCCCGCCCGGCGTGCCACTCGCAGATTTCGTAGTTGGCGACGAGCGTCGCCCCGGTGCGCAGGCAGATCGCCGCCGCGTCGGCCACGTGGTCGCCATGCCCATGGGTGACGAGCACGAAATCAGCCTCGACGTCGGCCGCCTTGCAAGCGGCCGCGGGGTTGTCGTCGAGAAACGGATCGACGAGCAGCTTGTGCGGTCCGGTATCGATCAGCCAGCAGGCGTGGCCGAGCCAGGTGACAGTGATCGCCATGACGAATCCTCATGGGAGTTGGAGGCGAGGTCCGACGCACCCGAGAATAGCCGCGCCAGCTACCTCGGGGGAAGCCGCTCGAGCAGGGTGGCGAGCAACAGCGTTTGGGCAAGTTGCCCTAGCGAGGCTTCGTCGAGCGCCGGCAGCTCGAGCCCGATCGAAAGTTCTCGAACCGGAGAAGCGTCGGCCGTAGCGGCGGATGCTAGCCCGAGTGCGTCGCAGCGGGTGCGCGCGGCGGTCACGACTAACCGCTGTACGGTCCCCGCGATCCCCGGGGCGCCGCCGCCGTGGATCATGGGCGCGAGCCAGTCGTCGTGCCAGGCGCGAAAACCCCGGAGCGCATGCAAATCCGTTGTCAGCGTCCGCCGAGCAGCGCCGCCGTTGGCGAGCGCTCGCCGGTGGGCTGCGAGTTCACGCGCTGGACACGCATCGCCGTCAGCAAACGCCTCGCTCGCCGCGACGCCCCCGACCAAGAGTCGCACGATGTCGATGCCAACGACCGCTGCCGGCAGCAGGGCCGCGGCCGTAAAGATCGACCAAGGGTCAGAAAGTTCGTCCGCCTCGGTGAACCGCGCCAGACACTCTCCCCCCAGGTCCGCAGGCGGCGACCCTACACCTGCGACCACGCAGATCCGTTCGGCCGCCCGTTGTTCGTCACCGTCGCAGGACGTTGCCAGACGCGCATGCAGGAGTTGCAACACAGTAACGCATTCGGGTGCTTGGTCCCCCGAGAGGGCGAGAATCGCCCAGGCGTCGGCAGGCACGTTTCGCTGAGCGTCCGTCGACTCGAGGATCTCGAGCAGTCCGTGCAGAGCATCGTTGTCGATCGAGTCACCCACGAAGTAGACCCGCGGGCGACCGCCGCGGGCGCCCCGCGACAGCTCGTTGTGGTACGGGTGTAGGCACGACGAAAGCAGCGCTCGCACGGCAGCCAGCGTGCCCGCGCTGCCGACGATGACGACGCGGTCGACCAACTCGCGCAGGCGGGCGGCGGCGGCCAGCATGCGGCTGACTTCGCTGGCGCGGCGGTTGGTGCAGTAGTCCTCGAGGGCTCGCCGAGGCTGTTCGACCACGGCAAGCGACGGCAACGCACACGTTTCTGTGCGGCGAGCCTCCACCTCGGCTCGGGCGGCCACCACCGCCTCGGTATCCAGCAGGTGTTCCACCAAGGAAACGTCGAGCTGCAAGGGCGCCGGCGCGGCACGCAGCGTCATGGAGCCGTGCCCTGTGGTCCACTAGCAGGCGCGATTCTGCCCACTCCCACCCGCGCCGGTAAATAATCGCGCACATCCCACTCGAGGTTCGCCGGAAGCTGACTCGCATCGAACTCGAGATCCGCTTCCACCACGAGCGTGCTCCCGGGCGGCGCGAGCCGCGCGAGGCGCTCGATCTGCCCGAGCATTTCGGCGCTCTTCGAACGGAAGAACTCCCACGGCGGCGAAAAGAACACCGTCCAGGGCGCGTCGCCCGCGGGCGGCTCGCGCACCGGCCAGAGGAGCGCGCTGCCGACGACGACTTCACACTGAGCCAGAACCCCCAGGTGCGCGATGTTCTGCTCGATCAGCCGGGCGGTCGGCTGGTGCTGTTCGACGAACGTGGCGCGCGCGGCGCCCCGACTGAGGGCCTCGAGCCCTAGGGCCCCTGTGCCGGCGAACAAATCGATGGCCTGCGTCCCCACGACCGACGGGCCCACGAGGTTGAACACCGCCTCGCGCACGCGGTCCTTCATGGGGCGCGTGCGGGCATCCCCGGAGTAAAGCAGCTTGCGGCCGCGAAACCGCCCGCCCACGATCCGCGGCGGCGAATCGAGCCGCGGCTCGGCGTCGGCGGCTGGGGTGCGGGGGATTTGGCGCTTAGGCATGAAGGGCTTGCGAGCGAAAAGAGAGACCACTGAGGGGCGGCTTTGCCACTCCCCGCCTCGGCGGAGCTAAGGTATGGTACGTTAGTCGGCCGCCGGCAGCCATGCCGGGGACTTCGGCCGGTTCTCACGTCATCCTTTGGGCGGCGCAATGTTCAAACGAATTCTGGTGGCCTGTTTGCTGGGGAGTGCGATGGCTGGTTCCGCAAAAGCGCAAGACAAGGCGGCCCCGGCCGCGTCCGCCAACCCCGCTGAGGCCGAAGCTCAATTCCAGACGCTGTTCGGCGAGTGGAAGCAGATGCTGGCCCAAATGCGGCAACTCGCCCAGCGGTTCCGCGTGTCACCGCCGGCCGAACGGGAGTCGATCAAGGCCCAGTACGAAAAGCTGACCGCCCAGGGGGAAAAGCTGCTGCCCCAGTTGCGCGCGGCGGCCGAGGCCGCCTTCGTGGCCGGCGCCAAGAACAAGGGTGAGCTGGTCGATTTCCTGCTGGAGACCGCTCAGGAAGACACCAACCGGGGCAATCCGGCCGAAGGGCTCCGCGTGGCCAAGCTGCTGCTCGACCATGGCGCCAACGACCGCCGTGCCCTCATGCTGGCCGGAACCGCCGCCTTCTACGCCGACAATTACGCCGAGACCGAAAAGTACTTCTCGGAAGCCGAGAAGGCGGGGCTCTTGAATGACGAAGGCCGCGTGGTCCTCACCGAGGCCAAGTTGCGGGCGGTTGAAGCCAAGGAGGACAATCTGCCGCGGGTGGTGCTGAAAACGGCCAAGGGAGACATCGAACTCGAGCTCTACGAGAACCAGGCCCCCAACACGGTGGCCAACTTCATCTCACTGGTGGAGCGCGGCTACTACGATGGGCTCACCTTCCACCGCGTGTTGCCCGGCTTCATGGCCCAAGGCGGCTGCCCCGAAGGCACCGGCGGCGGCGGCCCCGGTTACCGCATCCGAGATGAAGTGAAGCACCCCGATGCCCGCAAGCATCTGCGGGGGACGCTGAGCATGGCGAAGACGCAGTTGCCCGACACGGGGGGCTCGCAGTTCTTCATCACGTTCGTGCCGACGGCCCACCTCGATGGCCTGCACACGGCCTTCGGCCGGGTGCTCAAAGGGATGGATGTGGTCGACAAGATCGCCCCCCGCAACCCCGACGATCCGAGCGCTCCGCCGGGAGAGAAGATTATTGAGGCCAAGGTGATCCGCAAGCGCGACCACGAATACAAGCCGGAAACGCTGCCGGAATAGGCCCTCGTTCGCTTCCTGATCGGCCACTCCGTTTACGCAGCGGCCGCCGTGGCGTGCTTGAAGTGCCAGGGCGTGGCGCCGCCGCGCAGCCAGATCGCCAGCGCGACCAATCCCACCACGCACCCCAGCGACAGCAGGGCCGCGCCGGCGTACCACGCGCCGAGGTGCGTCGTGAGCGGAGCGACCGCCAGCATGCCGAACACGATCGGCCCGACGACGGCCGCCAGCGCTCCTCCGCGGGAGATCAGCAGCCAGAGCCCCACGGCCTGCAGCAGTCCCACCGCGCCGCCGCGATCGAACGGCCAATCATGTCGCACCACTTGCAGGCCGGCGAACAACAGGCAAAAGGCGATCCCCGCCAGCCAGTCGCGGCGTGTGAGGATGCGCAGCACGCATAGGAGCAGCAGCGAGCCGAGGCCGACCCAGAGCGCGTTGATGGCCAAATGCACAATCGTGCCTAGCGCAGGCCAAAGTCCCAGCCAATTGCGGCCGTCGCCCGCCAGGCCAATCGCGGGC
Organism: Pirellulales bacterium; assembly: GCA_046349955.1. GTDB lineage: Bacteria > Planctomycetota > Planctomycetia > Pirellulales > JBGAPH01 > JBGAPH01. The sequence goes on from JAXMBI010000005.1 coordinate 29,116, forward strand.
CCGCCCCCCGGGCTGGGCGGCCAGAGGCAGAGCGCTTGCAGCAGGAGCTGCGCCGCCACTCCCACCACCACGCCGAGCAGCACTTCGCGGGCGACCACGCCGTCGCGCCAGTTTCCGCGTTCCAAACGCTCGAGCCCCACCAGCGTTTGCGGCCAGCGCGCCCGCACGAGCGGCTCGAGTCCTAGATAGCCCGCTCCGGCGAACACAATCAGCAGGCTCGAATGGGCGAGCCACCAGTACGAGGCGGCCACCTCCTCGATGAACTCGTGGCTGTGCCGGACATAGAACACCCACTCGAGCGCGCAGAGGGCGGCGACGAGCGCGGCCAAGGCCCCCGCGCCTCGCAAATCGGCCGCTCCGGAACGCAGGTTCCGCACGGCGAGCACCAAGCTTACCGCGAGCAGCGACACTTGAATCGTCACGCGGAACAAGAATTCGCGGGTTGGACTGCCGCCGCGTTCGACGGCCAACTGCAGTTCCGCCAGGTTGGCCGTGGGCCGCACGGCGAACAGCGCCAGTCGGCCGTCGACGAGCGCTGCGTGAACATATTGCGGCGGTGCATTCGGCCGATCGATGCGCCAGAGCTGCCAGTGCTCGAGCCCGGCCGGCGGCTGTCCCTGGGGCGTGCTCGGGCGAGCGCCCTGGTAGTCGAGATCGGCCAGGCGGAAGACGTCGGCCCAGGGAGGCGCTGGTTTGGCCGCCCCCACGGCGTCGACGGGCGCGTGAAAGGCGCGGAGGTGGCCTGCGGCGTCGAGTTGCACGACGGGCGCTTCGTCGCCGTCGGAAAGTTCCCGTGGGAGTTCGCCCCAAGCGGGCGGCGTGTCGGCATCGGCGTCGGCGTGGTACCAATAGAGCAGGTTCTCTTGGCGGTCTTCCGGCCACTGCAGGGCGGGCGCTTCGAGCGTGGGGCCGGCCGTGCGATCGGGATGATCAGGCTCGCTCGAGTAGCCATGCTCGTAGTTCGCCCGGTCGGTTTCGTAGCCCAACTGCGCGAGCGTGCTGTGGGCTTTCTCGGCCATCTCCTCGGGGGGGGTCGTTTGTCGCGTGCGCGGCGCTAGGTGCGTGCGGTCGCTCAGCAGCACCACGATCAGCAGCAGAACTGCCACGAGCCCCGCCAGGCGCCAGGTGTCGAGCGTCGACAGCGGTCGCTTGAGCGTGGTCGCGGCAACCGCCTGAGGCGAGGGAAGCCGCCCCTCATCAAGCGCTGCCTGCACCGGATCGCGCCCCGGCAAGGCGGCCAGCACTTCGTACGCCGATTTCGGCCGCCGCGTGGGATCGAAGGCCAGGCAGCATTCGATCACGTCGGCGAGCGCCTCAGGCGTGTCGGCCGGCAACCGCGCGCGCGGCCCGCCCTGAGCCTTGGCCGCGGCAGGTTCGGTTGGGGCCGGGGATGCGCGCCCTCCCAGGCAGTCGGCCAGCACCATGCCGAGCGCGAAGAGGTCGGACTGCACCGTGGGGGTCGCGCCCGAGAACAGCTCGGGGGCCATATATTGCGGGGTGCCGACCAAGACCGCCGGTTCGTCGCTGTGGCCTTCGAGCGCGATGCCAAAGTCGGTGAGACGCACCTGCCCGGCGGCGTCGATCATCACGTTGGCTGGCTTGAGATCGCGGTGCAGCACGCCGCGGTCGTGCGCGGCGCCCAAGCCGGCGGCCAATTGCCGCCCGAGGTCGATGGCGGCGTCCGCGGTCATCGGCCCCTCGCGGCGGAGCAGCGAACCCAGGTCTTCGCCTTCGACGAGCTCCATCGAAATGAAGCGCTCGCCGTTCCACTCGCCGAGGTCGTGAACACGGTTCACGTTCGGGTGCGAGACGCGCCGCGCCAGCCGCACCTCGGCGGCGAAGTCGGCCCAGCGCGTAGGACGCGACAGGCGATCGGCCCGCAAGAACTTGAGCGCTACGTCTTGCCCCAGCCGCAGATCGTGGGCCCGGTAGACCTCTCCCACGCCGCCGCGGCCGAGCAGCCCGAGCACCCGGTAGCGCCCGGCAACGACTTCGCCCACAGGAATCCGCTGCTCCTCGCTGACGGCCACGGCATCGGGGTCCGTCATCTGTCCCGGAACGAGCGGGGTCGTTTCCGCCTGGCCGTCGACGGGCGGGAGCAGCGTGGAGGCCGTGTGGTGCGCGAGCAGCGACTCGACTTCCTTCAGCAGTTCGCGATCTTCGCCGCAAGCTTGCTCGAGAAACGCGGCCGCCGCCTCGGGGCCCAGTTCGCAGGCCGCGAAGAACAACCGCTTCACCTGGGCGTGCCGCGCAGGGTTCATGACCCGTGGTCTTCCAACTCGCGGCGCAGCCAGGAGCGGATCATCGTCCACTCTCGTTCCACCGAGCGCTTCGACATGTCGAGCGTCTGCGCCACTTCGGCAACCGACAGCGCGGCGAACACCCGCAGTTCGAGAATCTTGGCTTGCCGTGCATCGAGCGCCGTCAGTTTCTCGAGCGCTTGATCGATGTCGAGCACCAAGTCGGTGGGAATCTCGCCCGGCAGCGTATCGACGTCGACGGCCGCCCGCGCACGGTCGCCGCCGCGCTTGGCCGCCAGATGCTTGCGGGCATGGTCGACCAGAATCTCGCGCATCGCTCGCGCGGCGTAGGGGAGCAGCTCGGCCTGGTCGATCCGCTGCGATTGCAGACTGCGCGCGAGGCGCAAATAGGCTTCGTGCAGCAGCGCCGTGGGTTGCAGCGTGTGTCCTGCCCGTTCGGCGACGAAACACCGCTCCGCGACTTCCCGCAGCTCGCCATAGAGCGACTTGAACAGGGCTTCGACCGTGCTCGGCGGTCCCCCAGCAACCGTGCGCGGTGGCAGCTCGTGGGGAGGCTGAGCCGCGGCGTCGGAACTCGGAGTGGCGCCGGGGCCTGGCATGGGAGGGGCTGGTTGCACGGGCGGAGAGCGAAACGCACGCTGGACCGATTATCGCCCGCGGCGACGGAAGCGGCAAGCTGGGCCTATCGTCCGGCCCCCATCCAGGTCCGGGAGCTTTTCAGCTCCGCTAGTCTCTCTGAGCCGAAGTTCCGCGTCGCTCAAAAACTTCTGCTGCACGTCAGCCAAGATTAGAATCAGGGCTACGTTCCACCGCGCTGACCTTCGCCCTTGCCCGGCGACGCCCATGAAGGCCCCCCGAATTGCGCCGATCTTGATCGCCCTGACGGTGATGGCAGGCTGCGGGTACTGGATGGTGTACCCTCAGGCCACCCATCGCCCGCACTTCGGCGTCCTCGAGGTCTCGCACGGCCGGCCTTTTTCCTTTCTGTCGCGCTACCATCTGGTACGGCACGATTTCTTTGGGAGCTGGCCTGGGCCGTGGGACATCGGCAGCCGCTTCGACTTCGCGTGGCGAGGGCTGTTGTTCGACATCGCGTTCCTCGTTCTTATCGGCGCCGGGACCTACATGGCGGTCGCCTACCATCTTCGCCGGCGGCGCTGGTTCCAACTCAGCCTACGGGAACTGTTGAGCACATTCGCGCTAGTAGGGTGGGTGGCCGCATGCTTGGTGGATCATTCGCCGAGCGCAGAGCGATTGACGAGCCTCGTCAGCGGCTTCACTATCCGTAGCCCGCATCCACGTCGGCCCCGGCTCGTGCGAGCCTCTCTCGGGGGTGGACTTACCAAAGAGAAGCTGTCCGACGCCCTGACGGCGCTCAAGAACTTGCCGGACCTTCAGGAAGTAGAATTCTCGAACCCGCTTCTTTCGGACGAGATGCTGCTCGCTCTTACTCCCAAGTACGCCAGCGGGCTTTACTTCGAAGAAGGGTACGAAGGCGGAAGCGTTACGGACGTCGGCCTGGCGTCGCTCATTGGCAATACTCGGTTGCACGCCCTGCACGTGCCGCGGCAATGCACCGACCGTAGCGGAGTCGTTCTCGAGTCGCTCAGTGAACTGCGGTTCTTGTCGTTGTCGGACTCGCATGTCACCGATGCGATCCTGCCCTCCATTGGGCGTCTGCCGCGCCTGGTCCATCTCGACGCGGGCCGCACACAATGCACCGGCCGCGGCCTGAAGTATTTGAGCAACTGCCGGCGCCTGCGGACCTTGATTCTCTGGCAAACTCAGGTCGGAGACGACGGCCTCGAGGCCTTGACCGACTTGCCGCGGCTCGAAGTAGTCAATTTGTGGGGTTGCCGCATCGGCGATGCCGGCGCAGCAAAATTGGCTAAGGTGCGCACCCTGCGCTCGTTGACTCTCGCCGAAACGCAAGTGACCGATGAAGGCATTCGGGCGCTGGCAAGTCTCGAAGAACTCGAGGAGTTGACCTTGGACAAAACGCGGGTGGGAGACGAAAGCATCGACGCTCTGCTGGGCCTCAAGAACCTGCGCAGACTGATTGTCGTTGACGCGAAGTTTTCTCCCAAAGGGCTCGCGAAACTTAGGGCCTTCTCGGCCCAGAATCCACGCCTGCGGGTTTATGAGTATCGCTCGAACTATGGCGTGCCAATGAGCCCAGAACATGGGCCGCTCTGGTGGAATCCTTGATACGTCGAGCGCGAAAAAAAAGCCGTACACCTCGGCCGCAGATAACACGCGCATTCTGCATGCCGTTTGATTCGATCGCGCGCGTTTGCCGGCGCGCAAGAAGCGGCGGTCCCTCACCCCCGGCCCCTCTCCCACGGGGAGAGGGGAGCCAGACGGTGCGGCCCGGTTGCGCTTGGAGTAAGCTCGGACGGGGCGGGGCGCATTCCGCAACCCCCCGCACCGCAAACCGGAGCCTCCTGATGAGCCTTGCCCGCCTTGTCGTGTCAGCCCTGTGTCTGCTGTTGGCCGCTAGCGTTTGCCCGGCCGACGACATTAAGCGGACCGAGCTCTACGGCCGCATCAAGGCCGCGCTCGACGCCGTGCCGGCGATCGACACCCACGAGCATCTGCGGGCCTTCGATGAGATTCCGCACCGCGTGTCCACGGAGCGCGGAACGGGCATGACGCTCCACAGCATTTGGGCCGGCAGCTACTACGGTTGGACCAACCCGCTCTCTCCCTGGCCGCAGGATGGCCGCTTCGACTCCTGGTGGCCCCAGGCCCGCCACGATTTCGACAATGCCCGCGCCACGAGCTTCTATCGTTATCTGCTGCCGGCGTTTCGCGACCTGTACGGCGTCGATTTCGACGCGCTCAGCGACGACCAGGCCCGCGAGCTCAACCGCCGCATCTTTGAGAACTACCGGAGCGACGCCTGGCTCCGCGACACGATCACGCGGCGGGCCAACATCGAGCTGATGCTGATCGATCCCTACTGGAGCCGCCTGCAGTTCGCACGCGAATATGAGTTCTCGGCGCCGGTGCTGAACGTCACGATGCTGATCAGCGCGCATCACCCCGAAGCGACGCCGTCGGCCCTCGACAGCCCCTTCGAGTTCGCCCGCCGCGAGGGGCTGAAGGCCGACTCGTTCGATGAATTCCTGCAGGTCCTCGAGGCGATCTTCGCCAAGGCGGTCGCCGCAGACGCCGTGTGTCTGAAATCGACCCAGGCCTACCAGCGTTCGCTGCGCTACGAGCAGGTTCCGCGCGAGCGGGCAGCCGCGGTCTTTGGCAAGTCGCCGCAGGAGATCACGCCGCAGGAGAAACGCGATTTCGAAGACTTTCTGTTCTGGCACATTTGCCAGCTCAGCGCCCGGCACGATTTGCCGTTTCAGATTCACACGGGGCAGGCCCGCATCCAAGGCTCGAACCCGATGTTGCTGGTGGACCTGATCGAGGCCAACCCGCGCACGAAGTTCGTGCTGTTCCACGGCGGCTACCCCTGGATCGGGGAAACGGCCGTCATCGCCATGCGGCACAAGAACGTGTGGATCGATTCCTGTTGGTTGCCCACGCTCAGCTACAGCGTCGCCAAGCGGGCGTACCAGGAATGGCTCGAGGCGGTTCCCTCGAACCGGATCCTGTGGGGCGCCGACACCGTACACGCCGAAGGCATTTACGCGGCCACCGAGTTCACGCGCCAGTGCCTGGCCGAGGCGCTCGCCGAAAAGGTGGATCGCGGCGAACTGAGCGAGGCTCATGCCAGCCGGATCGGCCGACAAATCCTGCGCGACAACGCGCTCGAGTTGTTCCCCAAGCTCAGTCGCATGCTCTGGCGGAAGCCGGCGGCGACTGAGGCGCAGTAGCGGCGGGCGACGGTGCAAATTCCTTGGGCGCAGCCGACTTTCAGGGCAAATCGGACAGCGGGAGACTGGCCATTCCGTGACCTATTCTTGAGGACGAGTTGTTGGGTCTTCCGTGGTCACTTTTGGAAAGCGCCGCGATGTCTGCCCCCGCGAAAACCGCCGCCCCAGCCGCCGAAGCCCCTGCCGGCCGCAAGTCGGGCACGCTGATGATCGTCGGCGTCGTAGCGGCCGTAGGGCTGATTCAGGCCGTGATGACGGTCTTCCTGGTCATGCACCTGAGCGCCGAACCGGCCCTGGTGCCCGACCCGCTCGAAGCTCCGCCGGAAGCCGGCGAACATGGCCATGCCGCCGACGACCATGGCCATGGGGGACACGAAGGCGATCACGCCCAAGCCGAGAAGGCGCATAGCGGCGGCCATGGCGACGCCCACGGCGGCGAACACGGAAAACCGCCTGCCCACGGCCACGCGGCAAGCGAGGCCGAGGTCGACCTCGGGCAGTATGCGGCCACCATCTGGCAGCCCGAGCGCCAAACGTCGCTGCTGATCAGCTTTCAGTTGTATGGCACGGTGAAAGCGGCCCAGGCGGCCGAATTCGAAGCGCGCTATGAGGAAAAAAAGCACCGCATCCGCGAACGATTGCTCGTAGCGGCGCGGCAACTTTCGTTGGAAGACGTTACCGACCCCACGCTGGCGAACCTCCGCTCGATGGCGGTGAAGATCGTCAACGAAGGACTCGGAAAACGAATGGTCGACTCCATCGTCGTGAGCGAATTCGTTCACGCCGAGAAGTAACGCGTCGGTTCGTTCGTGCTTACGCGGCCCGCAGCCTAGTCGCGGCCGTAGCCGCCGCCGCCACCGCCGTAGCCACCGCGGCCACCGCCCCCGCCGCCGTAGCCACCGCGGCCACGACCGCCGCCGCCGCCGCCACCACCGTAACCGCCGCCACCGCCGCCGCCCGGACGCTGCTCGCGCGGGCGCGCTTCATTCACGGTCAACGGACGGCCGCCCTGCTTCTGCTCGTGCAGCCCATCGATCGCCGCTTGAGCTTCTTGGTCGGTCCCCATCTCCACGAACGCGAAACCCTTGCTCTTGCCGGTCTCGCGATCCATCACCACCTGAGCGCTGACCACGGAGCCAAACGGAGCAAACATCTGCTCCAGGTCGGCGTTGCTCACCGAGTAGCTCAGGTTCCCCACGTACAGCCGCTTACCCACGAATCTCTCCTCGACAGAAATCAGACATCGCCCGACGAACAACGGGCTACTTCGAAAAATCAACGGCCTACGGGGCCGACGCACGGATCGAAGCACGATCGAACGCCGGGGACCGATCCCGCCTTGCCGGGCAAGGGGAACCTCTACCTGGTCCGATGCTCCAACCGCGTGCAAGCATAGTGAAGTTTCCAGGCCGCACACAATCCCCGCAGAAAAATATCTGTCAAGAGGAGCCGGAATCGGGCCCGGCGTGGGAGCGCTCGGCGTCGGTCGGGCGGCGACCGTGGCCCGCGGCGGGGTCGCCCAGCCCGCTCCGGTCGCCCCGCAACCAGCCGGCCCGCCAGAAGCAGAGCATCAGCGCTACGCCAATCAGGCCCATGACCGCTAGCACCGCAGGATACCCATAGCGCCAATGGAGTTCTGGCATGTTCCAGGGGGAGGAGTTGGGGTCGAAGTTCATGCCATAGATGCCGGCGATGAACGTCAGCGGGATGAAGACCGTGGAAATGACCGTCAGCAGCCGCATGGTCACGTTCATGCGATTGCTGACCGCGGAAAGGTAGAAATCGCGGAGGTCGGTGCCCAGTTCCCGGAAGGTCTCGACCAGGTCGATCAACTGGACCGTGTGATCGTAGCAATCCCGCAAATAGACCCGAGTTTCGGCGTTGATGAAATTGCAGTGGTCGCGAACGAGCTGGTTCACCGCCTCCCGCTGCGGCCAAATCGCCCGCCGTAACAGCAAGAGGTCGTGCTTGATGTCGTGGATCTGCCGCACCACTTCGGCCGAGCCGCCGTCGATCACCTCGGTCTCGATCGCCTCGAGCCGTTCCCCGTAGGTCTCGAGGACCGGGAAATACGCGTCCACCACCGCGTCGAGCAGGGCGTAGGCCAGGTAGCCCGGCCCGCCCGTCCTCGTCAGGCCGCGGCCCTCGCGCAGCCGCTGCCGCAACGGGCTCAAACAGTCGCCGGGGTGGTCCTGTTCCTGGAACGTCAGCACGAAGTTCTTGCCCAGGAAGATGCTGAGTTGTTCGGTGTCGAGCTTGGAGTTCCACGAGACCATGCGGGCGACGATGAACAGGTGCTCGTCGTAGAGCTCGACCTTGGGGCGCTGATGGACGTTCACCACGTCCTCGAGCGCGAGGCGGTGCAGCTTGAAGAGCTCGCCGAGCGCTTCGATCGTGCCGGCGCTGCCGAGGCCGTCGACCTCGACCCACACCACCGGCCAAGCGTCGAGATATTCGCGGATTTGCTCCACCCGCTCGATCGGCCGCTCCACGATCCGGGTGGCGTCGTAGGCGGTGAGCTGAATCACTGGCGGCCGCGACTGTGGATCGACCGTCACCGTGCCTGGCGCCGTGCCGGGCTTGGATCGGCGGCGTGCACGCAGGCGGCGTCGCTGACGGGCAGCCATGGCTGTTTTTCCCGGAGGGATGGGGTTCGGCGCGGGCCGCCCGAGCCCCTTTATTGGCCCTTCCCGCGTCTCTCGCGGCATTATCGGGCTCCCAGGCGGCTCCCGCAATTGGCCCCGCGGCCGCCGCCGTCGCGCTGTTCCGGTCGCGTGGCGAAAACGGAACCTCTGATCACTCAAGGTGATGCGAGCGGAGCGGCGTTTACGGCAGGATTTGCTTGACGAGAAAAACCCGGCTGATCATACTTCCTATGTTACCTAGATTACCCAATTTAACAGTCCGCTTCCGTCTCCGTCCTCCGGGACGGGTGGCTTTCCTTCCTGTCCGTTCAGTTCGGTCCTTTCCAGTCTTCTCGTCACGAGGATTTCGTTCATGAAGGCAACTTTTTCGCGGGCTTTGCTCGCTTTGCTGGCGTTCAGCGTCGCCCTGTGGGGCGGCAGCGCCTTGGCCGCCGGCCTTACGTTCACGAAGCTCACCGGCCTGACCGGCGACGTCAAGGGGCCCTTCACGGCCGTTTACGTGGCCGACCTGGCCGCCACCGGCCTGGGGAGCATCGACAAGATCATCCTCACCGACACCAGCGGCGGCAAGGGTGGTTCGCCGGGGCAGTATAGCGGCGTCGACCTCGACGCCATCTTCATTGCCCCCACCTCCGCCGCCGATGCCCCGACCGCAGCCACGCTGATCCAAGCCGCCGTGTTCGATTACTCGGCCGCCGGCACCTCGTTCGTGCCGGGCACCCAGCGGGCCCCGGTCGATCCGACGCTGTTCAACGTCTCCGGGGGCGGGGCGATCAATTTCGCCGCCGCCACGCTCGGCGCCCTCGACGCCGTGGGCTTCATCCCGGGCAACGGCTACTTCAGCATGGGGGACGGCGGCGCCCTGACGCTCAACCTGACGAGCGCCATCGACCCGTCGGTCAATCGTTACCTGTACGTGGGCGAAGTGGGCGACAACGGCGAGACCTTCCGCGCCGAAGCCGTGCCTGAGCCCAGCACGTTGATTCTGGCGGGCCTCGGCGGCCTGGCCATGGTGTTCGGTCTCCGTCGCCGCGCCCGCGGCTAGGAGCCTCTCTCGCAGGCAGTGTGTTCTTCTGGTGGTCGGAGTCCGTCGGCGGCGCGAATCGCGCGGTCGGCGGACTCCGTTTTTTTATTGTCATCCTGGCCCAGCGCGGCGCCCGCCCCACGCTCCCAGGTTTGACGATCGGTCGGCTGGCCCGATAGAGTTGGACAGTCGACCCCGGCCGCACAAATCGCGGCCTGGAACGACCACCGGATGGGTGGCCGAGCGGTTTAAGGCAGCAGTCTTGAAAACTGCCGTGGGGGCAACCCCACCGTGGGTTCGAATCCCTCCCCATCCGCCTTGAGAATCGCAGCCAGCGACAGGGGGGCGTTTTCCCCGGCAGAAACGCGATTCGCCGATTCTTCGTGCGACGGGCTGCGGCCCGCTTCGATTGATTGCTGCTTCGGATTTGCTTCGGTTCGGGCTACGCCCTCACGGAGAGCAGCACAGCGATCTTCCCCAACCCGTACCTTCATAACCCCTGGCACAGGTATTTGAGGCTGGTCACACGGCGTCGCCCCGTCCCTACCCGCTTTGTAGCGGCTTCACTCGCGACGCATCCAGCTGCGTGTCGTTCCAGCCTCTCGCCACCAGATCGCACTTTCATAGCAAGGTCGTAATACACGGGTTCGACGGGAAAGCAACCAGGGAGTAACACACCCGCCGATGGCAAGGATCGCCAGGAGGTTCGTCGACGGCTCGGGCACTGAGGCGGCAAGGGTCGCGCCGCCAAACGCCTCCTTCAGGATGCCAAAATCGCTCAGGTCGATTGCGCCATCGCCATTCAGGTCCCCCTCGCTCCACTTCGTTCCTGTGCCGAAATTCTGCTTGAGAGCTCCGAAGTCAGTTAGGTCCACGACACCATCGGAATTCGCATCCCCTGCGCCCGGAGAAAACTCTACGAGCATTCGGTTCACGCCCCACCAAATCGGCGCGTCGTTCCACGTGCCCCCGCCCCAATTCCAAGCCGCATGATCCTCGATCCACAGGTCGTTTGGTTCGCCGCCTCCCCAGTTGGCATACCCAATCGGATCGTTCCGTTTCCAGAAGATCTGGCCGGTTTCTGGGCCGGCAACCCAGCGCCACTCGCCCTCATTAAGAGCATCGCTCGCTGCAATCCAAGCCGCGCCTCCGCTCCCGCCAAAACTATTGTCAATGAAGTCTTGCTCTCCCTGACTCGTAATCGTCGCCAGATGGCCGCGCAGGCCGTCGCGGAACTGATGGGACGCAAGGTAGTCCGCTCGATCCCAATTGACGAGATCTTCGGTGCTCGGTAGTTGCATGAGCTGATAGACGTGCCCGTTGGCTGCGTTGTACTTCGGCTGACCGATCGTCTTTGGTTGGCCAGTCTCAGGAGCGAACTCAACAAAGAAGCCCTCGACCGCCGACGATGCGTCGCCGGAGACCCATTTTCCGTCGTCGCCGCCGCGCCAGACCCCGAACCGAGGTTCGTTAGTGACTGAGGCAGCCGGTTCGCCCGATTGCCAATTCTGAAACCCTCGCGCCTGTCCCGCACTTCCTTGCCAGAACACGTCGTTCTCTGACGGAGCGCCTGCCCACCTCCACGAGCCGTTTCCCGCTGGGTCGGCAGCACCGATCCAGGCAGTTCCGACGTTGGTGAAGTCGTTCTGCAGCGAACCCTGCATGGTCATGCTTGCAACTGTTGCCAGCCTCCCGGACAGGCCCTGGAAGCTCAACGCTTGAGCTTGCTTGGCGGCGCCGTCCCAACTGATTCCAGGAGCTCGCACGAATTGGAGATAGCCCCCCGTACTCGCGTTGTAAATCGGCAGCTCAGTGTCCGAATACTCGACCCAGTAGCCCGAAACGGACGAATCTGGGGCTAAATCCCACCAGCCTTCGCGCCTCCCACTAAAGGTGGTTTCCAACGCGGCAAAGCGAACGCCTGCTTCCGGCGCGAGAACCGGTTCAACCGCCCAGTCGGCGAACGAAAGGGGGCGAACCGTTTCCCGCGAGGACACTTCCGAGATTCGAACATCTTTGTCGGGACCTGAGATCCAGCGCCACTCCCCCGAGGCGCCGTCATCGGTGGCGCCGAGCCATCCGAGCGAGGCCGATGGGGCAAGCGACAAAGCAAGGGCTTCCTCTGCCGCGTTCGTAATTGTCGCCAAATACCCCTTATGTCCGGCAAAGCTGCGTTGCGCGGCGGCCGCGTTCGCGTCCGCCCAGCTGACGTTTCCGGGCACGAACTCGTAATAGTGCCCCGTCGCTGGATCAAGGACCGGATCAGCTTCACAGAGCCGGGGCGCAAGGCCCGCGATTGTGGCGAGACAAACCGCAGATCGCAGGCCATGCCCGCAGCAAGCCCGACGGGCGCGCCGCACATGTCGGGTTCGGGTAAAAGCCCCGACACTGAGACAGGTTAACGCGAGAACCGCCAGCATTACGGCGGGGGGTTCAGGGACCGCCGAATACTCGACAATGAACAGGCCCGTCCACCAGATCGGCGCGTCGTTCCACGAATGGCCCCACCAATTCCAGCCCGCATAGTCTTCTCCACCGATGTCGTTTGGTTCACCGCCAGCCCAATCATTGAAGCCTACCGCCGTTCCGTGATCCCAAAACAATTGCCCGGACTCAGGGCCCGCAACCCAGCGCCATTCCCCCTCTTGGTCAGCGTCCGAAGCGCCGATCCAACCGAAGTCGGCTACTCCATGAAAGCTCTTCTCGAGAAACAATTGCTCGGCCGCGTCCGTCACGGTGGCCAAGTGGCCTCGCAGGCCCTTGTAGAAAAGGTTTCCCGCCGCAACGTCCGCTAGATCCCAACCGTTGGCGCCATCCAAGGCGCGGGCTTCGTAGTAGTGGCCGTTCGAAGGATTCTGCTTCACGCCCGACAAGCGCAACGAGGCGGGCGGCTCCGCCGTGAACTCGACGAAATAGCCCTGCACATCTGCGGACTTATCTGATGGAAGAGCCAGCCATCCCCCATTGGCCCCGGCGAAGGCTGCGTACTGAGGATTACCCAATTCGCCAGGTGTCGGCGCCCTCCTGCCAATTCTGAAACCCTGCAGCGACGCCGTGCTGCCAGAAAACATCGTTCTCTGAGGCGGAACCGCTCCAACGCCACTCGCCACTGCCGGCGTTCGTGGCCCCAATCCAGGCCGCAGCCACATCGGGATAATTACGGCGCAACACCGCCTGTTCGGAATACGTTGCAACCGTTGCCAGATGTCCTTGCACTCCGGCAAAAGTTTGAGACAGCGCGTCCGCGTTGGCCTGCTCCCACGAAAGGCCCTGTGATGGGACGAACTGCACGTAACTGTGGGTCGTCGGGCTGTAAATCGGGCCAGCGCAGCTGGTGAGTACTCAACCCAAAACCCACTTGCAGACTTGGTCTGGTCGACGTTCCACCAGCCCATCCACTTGCGGCTAAGGGCACCTCGAGAGCCGCGAATTGTTGCTTGCCCGCGCTCGTCTCCGGCGCGGTGACCCAAGCGTCGTACGACAGTGGCCTCACCGCGTCTCGGTCCGATCGTTCGGAGAGGGGCACGCCGGCCTCGGGTCCCGTCGTCCATTGCCATTGCCCTTGAGCGTCATTGCTGGCTCCGATCCAGCCCAAGCTTCCGCTTGGAGCGATCGACTCGATCAGTTGCTCCTCTACGGATGACGTGATGGAAGCCAAGTAACCGGTAGTGCCATGGAAGGTCCGTTGCTCGGCAAGCAGCTTCGCCTCGTCCCAAGTAGCGGTCTGGGGAACAAATTCGTAGTAGTTGTCCAACGGCCCTAGGATAGGGTCCGCAAGCGCCGTACGAACGAAAACGCTGGCTGCCAAGAAAAATAGAACTCGTGCCATCGTTCGCTCCGCTTCCATGGGTCGATGCGCGTATGTAGTCGGGTGTGTTTGCAGAACGGTGCGTCACGAGGGCGCAGGCTTTCCTTAATGGAACTGCAAGCGGCTGAGGAAACGGCAACATTGGTCTAGGATTCTTTGCAAACCGGCGGATAGTTCGTACACAAACCATGTAAGACGTGCCGCCACCCGCGGACTGGACCGTCGCCAACACTGCCGCCTTTGGTCAGCCCCGCCAGCCGCGGCCAGGCGCCCACCGCCCGCGCCGGGCATTCACGGTCGGCTATCTACCGTATGTGCTGTTTTGCCGAGGCTTGGAGCTGCCATAGACGTAGACAGCGTAGAACGCTTCAAACCACGCGAGCGCAGCCGGTCAGCCGTTACTAGCGGGCGCCCCCAGTCACCCCGCGCCCGAATCATTGCCGCGACAGCAGCCCTAATCGGTTCTGGCAGCCGCGGCCAAGCGTCGATGACGGCCCGAAGGCCCGAATCGAGGCGAACTGCTTCGGATTCTGCTTCGCCTGCGATTGCCTGATTCCGCAAGTTGCTTGCCGGAAAGCCGGTTGCGCCGATCGACTCGAATCCCTCCCCATCCGCCTTCTTTATCCCTGTGGCAGGCGTCGCCGGTCACTGCTGATGTGTCAGGCTGTGGACCGTTTCGGCAACGACTTTCGGCTTCTCGTGTTCGAAGTCACCGTGCGGGCGAAGTGCTGGCCGCAGATCCGGTGGCCTGCTCGGTCACCACAATCGACCTCCTGCCCATTCCCTCCACGCGGCCCCGGCCACCTTGTCGTTGGTTCGGGCCATTTCGTTGACCAGAAAGGGGATCCGACCTAGCATCGACAAAGCCGACGGAATGGAATCCGTTGCAACTACAGTAATGGTGGATCATGATCGGATTCGCTCGTGCGACCGTCTTCTTTTTGGCTGTTGGCTTAGCGTCGACCGGCGCGTCGCAGACGTATTTCACTGGCCCCTATGGTCCCGGTGGAACCTGGAACCTGTATGAGCTTCGGGGGCAGCCCAACTTGCACTATTCTGCCTATGGGGGCACGCCGTCGACGTGGCTCGAGGCCGAAAAGGCCGCCACTTCCCTCGTAGAGCCACTGTCAGGCCGCGGGCTCAATGGACACCTCGTCTCATTCAGCGGCCCTTTGGCGCAAGGGGAAGATCGTTTTGTTGCGGGCAAGCTGCCTAACGCTGTATATCGGGCCTGGATCGGCCTTACCGACAACGAGGCGTACGGCGGTGGGGAAGCAGGCGACGACTTGAAGAGCGCAAGAACCGCCGGGTTGAATGGCGCGCCTGGCGATGGGATCGGCTGGAAATGGACCAGTGGCGAGGTCTTCGATTTCCATCACTGGAGACTCAATGAGCCCCGTGGTGGAAGCGATGAGGATGCTGTCTCCACTACAGCACTCGCGTTTCCCACCGGATGGGAGGACCACCAGGCGGACGATTCGCGTATGGGCTATCGCCTGCCCTACGTAGTCGAGTACGAGGTCAATTCCCCAACGGACTTCCCGGTACCGTTGCCGCAGGCTTCGGAGCTGCCTGGTCCCCAGGGGGGGCAGGGCTATTTCGGGGTCCGTGAGGTCTATCGAAACGGCCACCTCAATGACCTCTACGGAGCCATGGCTTCACTGAACAACGTGAAGGATACCGCTGTCGTTTTGGACTATGCGTCCGACGTGATTGACTTCTCTGATCGTGTTGGAAACCGAACGCGACTCGGTCATCAACAGAGTTTTGGCGTCGTCGATGCCGGCCTCGAGCAGAAGAACGAAGTGGAAAACCTCGCACTCGCCGCGCACGGCCGCATCCGCATCCCAGAGGGGCACACGGGACCTTGGACCTTCCGTGTAGAAAGCGATGACGGCTTCGAACTCTGGATCAAGGGCGAACGGTTCGATTCGGTCTACGGGTCCCTCGTAGACGGGGAACCTCAAATCACTGACTACGGATCGATCACCTTTACTCGAGGGCGAGGCGCTGCAGAAAGCCTGGGGGTGATCAACCTCGAACCGGGCGATTACGACCTCGAGTTGAGTTACTACGAAGGATTCGGTGTGGCCGATGTCGACTTATCGGCGGCGCCGGGCATTCACACGAAGTTCGATTCCAGTTTCTCGCTGATTGGGGCCCCTGCGACTGAAGTGCATGGCGTTACACCCCGAATCTCCGACCAGTTCAAGATCGACCTGGTTACGCGCGGTAATGGCAACCAGGAGCCCCTTGGAAGCGTCGAACAAGCACTTGCCTTGTTAGCGCATCCGGATGCCGGCGACGTTGTCAGAACCGTCTTGGCGGACAATTTGGACGTGGGATATATGGGCCTCTTCGGAGGCTCACAATTGCCAACTGCCCCGGGAACTGCGCTTCGCGGAGTGGCCAACCTTGTCGTCGATCAAGCAGGCACCTATACCTTTGGCTTCGAATCGAGCGACGGCGCCAGATTGAGCATCCTCAACGCCCACTTCTTGTCGGCTGGCGGCGCGGCCAAGATTATCGATGATGGGCAATCGCTCGACGCCGACCTTTCGTCCGGCAATGGCCGTGCGTGGGGTTCCGTCGAATTGCAGCCCGGCGAGTACGCGATCGAACTTGTGGCTTTCAACACGGCAGATCCCGAGGGGTTTGCCCAGCTTTATGTAGCCCCAGGCGACATGCCCTTCTTCGATCGAGATGGTTTCCGATTGCTCGGGACACGATCGCAGCGAGTCGATCTGTCACGAGCGGCTGGGCTGCAATTGGTGCCCGAGCCCTCCACTCTTCTGCTCGCGGCGCTAGCCGGGTTCGTGCTGCTGGTAATCCGCCTTAGACCGATTCAAGCTGGCCTTGCTTTAGCCGCGGCTGACGCGGACCTCAGGTGATGCGCGGGATGCCCTTTGTGATTTGCGGCGATCCTGCTTGGGGCTGGCTCGCTGCCCGCGCTAGCTCACGCGTCGCCGATCCGCGGCAGACTCGCCGAGCACGCCCGCCCGCCCTGCCAGGTTGCGGCAGGTGGCGGCGATTCGCTCGGCGCTCAGGTTTAGGGCGTCCAGCAGTTCGCCCCGTTCGCCGTGTTCGATGAAGCGGTCGGGAATGCCCAAGCGGCGAATGTTCACGGCCGGCACGCCGGCGTCGTTGGCGGCTTCGAGCAGAGCGCTGCCAAAGCCCGTTTGCAGGGCGCTCTCTTCCACCGTGACGACGAACGGCGATTGCTCCACCGCGCGGAGCAGCGTCTCGCTGTCGAGCGGCTTGGCGAAGCGGGCATTGATCACGCCGACCTCGAGCCCCTCGCGGGCGAGCGCCGCCGAGGCTTCGATGCAAGCGCCCAACAGCGAGCCGAAGGCCACGATCATGCCGTCGGCGCCCCAGGAAATCACATCGGCCTTGCCGAGCTCGATCGGCTCGAGCGGGCGGTCGAAGGCGCGGGCCGTGGCCTTCGGATAGCGGATCGCCGTCGGACCGTCGTGCGTGAGGGCGAAGTCGAGCATCGCCTTCATCTCGCGCTCTTCGCCGGGGGCCATCACCACCATGTTCGGGAACAGCCGCATGTAACCCACGTCGAACATGCCGTGGTGGGTCGGTCCGTCGGGGCCAGTGATGCCGGCGCGGTCGAGCAGGAACGTGACCGGCAGGTTCTGGAGCGCCACCTCCTGGAACACCTGATCGAAGCTGCGCTGCAGGAAGGTGCTGTAGATGTCGACGATCGGCCGCGTGCCGGCTTTGGCCATGCCGCCAGCGAAGGCCACCGCGTGTGACTCGCAAATGCCGGTGTCGAAGAAGCGGTCGGGGAAGGCGTCGCGCACGCGCTCGAGCTTATTCCCCTGACACATCGCGGCCGTGAGCACCGCGACGCGCGGGTTGGCCGTCATCGCCTCGAAGACGGCCTCGCTCGCCGCGTCGGTATACGCCCGCGTCGAGCTCTGCTTGAACGAGATCACCCCCTCTTCTTCGCAGGTGAAGGGGGCCGGCGTGTGGAAGACAACCGGGTCGGCCGCGGCGGGCTCGAAGCCGTGTCCCTTTTCGGTCACCACGTGCAGCAGGACGGGGCCTTCCACGTCCTTCACCATCGCCAGGTATTTGCAGAGCTGGCCGATGTTGTGCCCGTCCACAGGGCCAATGTAGCGGAAGCCGAGCGACTCGAAGAGCATGCCGCCGTGCAGGCCCGCCTTGATCGACTCCTTCATCTGCGCGAGGAACCGCTCGACCGGATCGCCGAGGAGCGGCACCCGATTGAGGACCTTGAGCACTTCGCTCTTGAGGCTCGTGTAGAAGGCGTTCACCCGCAGCTCGTCGAGGTACTGCGCGAGGCCGCCGACGCGGGGGCAGATCGACATCTTGTTGTCGTTAAGCACCACCAGCAGCTTCTTCTTCAGGCCGCCGGCGTTGTTCATCGCCTCGTAGACGATGCCCGAGGGGAACGCGCCGTCGCCGATGACGGCCACCGAGTGGCGGTCGGCCTGGCCCGGCATCAGGTCGTCGCCGGCCTTGAGGCCGAGGGCGGTCGACAGGCTGCAGCCGGCGTGACCCGTCATGAACAGGTCGTAGACGCTCTCCTGCGGGTTGGGGTAGCCCATCAATCCGCCGCGGGTACGGATCGAGAGGAACTCCTTGTAGCGGCCCGTGATCAGCTTGTGCGGATAGATCTGGTGGCCGGTGTCCCAAATCAGGCGGTCGCGGGCGAAATCGAACGTCTTGTGCAGCGCCAGGCAAAGCTCAACGACGCCCAGGTTCGAGGCGAAGTGGGCCGAGCGCGTGGCGACGAGGCCGCACAGCGCCTCGCGCATTTCGCCGGCCAACTGCTCGAGCTGGTCCTGCGACAGAGTGCGCAGGTCGCGGGGCGATTCGATTCCGGGGAGCAACGCTGCCATCGTTAGTGGTTCCTTTCCATCACGTACCGGGCCAAGGCTTCCAAGCCCTCGGCCGCCGGCCCAAAGGTTGCGAGCGCCGCGCAGGCCTCGCTCACCAGCCGCTCGACCCGTCGCTGGCTTTCGTCGATTCCCAGCAATCTCGGGAAGGTCAGCTTGCCGCGCCCCGCGTCTTTGCCCACGCGCTTGCCCATTGCCGCCTCGTCTCCCCGCACATCCAACAAGTCATCTGTGATCTGAAACGCCAAGCCCAGGGCCTGGCCGTAGGCCGAGAGCGCCGCCAACTGCGCCGGCGACGCCCCCGCGCACAGCCCGCCGAGTTCGAGCGACGCCAGGAACAGCGCCCCTGTTTTACGGGCGTGGATCGCCTCTAGATCGCCCAAATCCCCTCCGCGCGACTCCGCTTCCAGGTCGTCGACCTGACCGCCGACGAGCGCCGAGGGGCCGGCGGCCCGGGCCAAACTGGCGCAGCAATGAGCCGCGGCGCTGGCCGGACGCACCCCCCGGGCCACCAGCTCGAAGGCGCGGGCGAGCAGGGCGTCGCCAACGAGGATGGCCAAGGCCTCGCCAAAAACGCGGTGGCAGGTCGGGCGGCCGCGGCGGAGGTCGTCGTCGTCCATCGCCGGCAGGTCGTCATGTACCAGGGAGTAGGTATGCACCAACTCCACCGCACAGGCGGCCGGCATCGCTCCCTCAATACTCCCCCCGCAAGCTTGGGCGGCCCATAACACGAGGAGCGGGCGCAAGCGTTTGCCGGGGGCGAGCAGGCTGTAGCGCATCGCCTCGGCCAGGTTGGCGGGGCAGCCGGCGTCCAGTTCCAGAGAGCCCGCCAGCGCCGCCTCCACCTCGGCCCGAAGTTGCTCTCCGAGCAGAAAAGATTGCGTGGAAGAGGTTTGCGACATTTCCTTACGCCTGGGTCGACCCGTCATTCCCCAGCAGAACCGCCGCCCCTTTGTGGCGGGCCGGTTGCATTCTATACCAACCGCGGCCCTGCCGACAGTTGGAGAATCGCCGAAACTACGCCGGCTGCCGGACTTGCCAACGCAATCGGCAAGGTTTAGCAGGCTGCGGTGGACACCCGGCCGGGGGCGGACTCGGGATGGCCCAAAGCTATTTCCACTGCTTGTCCCAAACGGTCTCTCCGGCCTGGTTCAAGGCAACCACGGCCCGGCTGCCGTCGGGAAACAGTTGAACGACGAGTCCCGGCATTCCGGCGCTGTCGCAAAACCGGATGCCGGGCCCGTGCTCGGAGATGCGGAGGTCGAGCGCTGGGCGTCCGGTTTGGTCAATGAGGCTGACCAGTGGCTGACCGTTGCCCGTGAGCTCGATCACGACCCTCGAACACTGCTTCTTATCGAGGAGGTGCAGGCTTGGATCGCCGCTGGCGCTCATGAGTAAGAGCGCCCGAAGCTTTCCGTCGGCGTCTACAAGCTGAAACTCAGAAGCGCGCACGACGCCTGGAGGCGCTGCTTTTTTCTTCTTGGCCATCTTGCTTACCAGCGGTACGGTAACTGTCGCACAGAGGCTGCAACCTACTGGCCTCGAACACGCTCTGCCCTGCCGCCCTGGTCCGCACAGCGGACCCTACCCTTAGAACAAGCTCCCAAACTCCGCCTCGTCTTCCGGTGGCGCCGGCGGGCGAGGTTCGGCCGGACGCCGTCGGACCCGCGGTTTGGTGGGCGCCGCCGCGTCGTGCGTTGGCTGGTCGTCGAAGGGGGCGGTCACTGGGTTGCCTTCGGCGTCGACCCCCAGCAGCACCTCGATTCGTCGCTCGGCCGACTCGAGCATGCCGTGACAGAGCTTGAGCAGCCGCACCCCTTGCTCGTATCGTGCCAGGGACTCGGCCAGCCCGATCCGCCCCTCCTCCAGGTCGTGCACTGCCTGCTCGAGCTCGGCGAGCGCCTGCTCGAAGGTCGGTTGCGGGGCGCCGGCGTTGGGTTTGGGAGTCGACAAGGCGAAGGGTCCATCCATGCAGAAGAAACGAGCGGTCGACGGGCCCTCCCATCGTAGCGGCCGCACGCAGGCGGGGAAATCGACCGCGTGAACAGCCCGACCGCCGAGTGGGACGTGATCGTGATCGGCGCAGGCGCCGCCGGGCTGCTGGCCGCCACGCGCGCCGCCGAGTTGGGCCGCCGCACGCTGCTGGTGGAAAAGAACGCCCGCCCCGGCGTGAAGATCCTGATGTCGGGGGGCACTCGCTGCAACCTGACGCACAACACCGATGCCCGCGGCATCGTGGCGGCGTATGGGCGTCCCGGCAAGTTCTTGCACTCGGCGCTCGCAGCCCTGGGGCCGCGCGAAGTGGTCGAACTGGTCGAGGCCGAAGGAGTGCGCACCAAGATCGAAGAGACCGGCAAGATCTTTCCGGTCAGCGACCGCGCCGCCGATGTGCTCGAAGCGCTGCTCGCCCGGCTTCGCCGCAGCGGGGCGCAACTGCGGTTGGGCTGCCCCGTGACCGAACTCGTGCGCACGCCCGCGGGGTTCGAGCTCGCCACGCCGAGCGGCTTGCTCGCAACGCCGAGAGTGATCCTTACCACCGGCGGGCAATCGTATCCCGGCAGCGGCACCACCGGCGACGGCTATCGCTTCGCAACGGCGCTGGGGCATACGATCGAGCCGCTGCATCCCGCGCTCACGCCGATCACCACCGACGCCGCCTGGGTCCGCGAGCTCACGGGACTGACGATTCCCGATGTCGGGCTCGAAGTCGTGCCGACCGAGGCCCTGGCCTCGCGCGACCGCAAGGCGGTGTTGGCTGCCGCCCGCGGTTCGCTGCTCTTTGCGCATTTCGGCCTGTCAGGACCGGTGGCGCTTGACGTGAGCCGAGCGATCAGCGGCGCGGCCAATCCGCGCCTGCTCAGTCTGCGATGTGACTTCTTGCCGGGAATCGCAGCCGCCGACCTCGAGCGGCTGCTGCTTCCTGAAGGGGGCGGCGGGCGGCCCGTTCACAGCGTCTTAACCGCCCATTTGCCGCGTCGACTGGCCGAGGCATTGCTCGCGGTCGCCGGTTTGCCCTCTGACCGCCGCCTGGCCGAAGTAGGCAAGGCCGATCGTGCCCGCTGGCTCGAAGCAATCAAGCGCTGCCCGATCGCCGTCTCTGGGACCAAGGGGTACGGCAAGGCTGAGGTCACGGCCGGCGGGGTGTCGCTGGCCGAGGTCGACAGCCGCACGCTGCAGAGCAAGCTCGTGCCGGGGCTGTATCTAGCC
Source organism: Pirellulales bacterium (assembly GCA_046349955.1). Classification (GTDB taxonomy): domain Bacteria; phylum Planctomycetota; class Planctomycetia; order Pirellulales; family JBGAPH01; genus JBGAPH01. The sequence goes on from JAXMBI010000005.1 coordinate 50,768, forward strand.
GGGGAGGTGCTCGATCTCGACGGCCCCATCGGCGGCTACAACTTCCAGGCGGCCTTTAGCACCGGCTGGTTGGCCGGCGCCTCGGCCGCGGCCACCTAGCCCGCATTTCGCTCACCGCGCGGAAACCTGCTATTCTGCGCCGACGTGGGTCCGCCATTTCGGCGACCGAGCCTTGCAAGGCAGGAGGATTCCATGCCCACGGCCATCCACGTTCCCGCCGAGCCCTACGAGTTCCTGCTGGAACCCCAGAGCACGGCCCTGCTCGTGATCGACATGCAGCGCGATTTCGTGCTGCCCGGCGGGTTCGGCGAGCTTTTGGGCAACGACGTCTCGAAGCTCACGCCCGCCATCGCACCGACCAAGCGCGTGCTCGAAACCTTCCGCGGCCAACATCTGAAGGTCATTCACACGCGCGAAGGGCATCGGCCCGATCTTTCCGATTGCCCTCCCGCGAAGCGCGCCCGCGGGCATCTGAAGATCGGCATCGGCGACCAAGGGCCGATGGGACGGGTGCTCGTGCGCGGCGAGCAGGGTCACGGCATCATCGACGATCTCGCGCCGGTGGGCATGGAGCCGGTGGTCGACAAGCCGGGCAAAGGCGCCTTCTTCGCCACCGATCTGGATCTGATCCTGAAGAACTGGCAGATCAAGAGCCTGGTGGTGACCGGCGTGACGGCCGAGGTCTGCGTTCACACGACCGTGCGCGAGGCGAACGACCGGGGCTACGAATGCCTGGTGCTCGAGGACTGCATCGCCTCCTACTTCCCCGAGTTCCACCTGGCCGCGGTGAACATGATCAAGGCTCAGGGCGGAATCTTCGGCTGGATCTCGACCTCGGAGCAGTTGCTGAAGTGCCTGGGCGGGTGACGGACGCCAGCGTTGGCGCCGTTTCTCGAAGGATTTACAGCAAGACCTGCCAAATGTTCGAGAAATCGTCGGTCCAAAGGATGGGGGCCCGGTCCGCACTGTCGAGGTATCCGGCTTCGCTAGCGATGCCATGGCGGGCGAAAAAGCCCGCGTCGCGCGAGAGCAGCGCCCAGGTTGTCGGCATCTGCGCCTCTGCATCTTTCTGCCCCGCGACCACGACCTGCAACGTGAGCCCGAACTCCTTCGCCAAGGCCCGAACTACGGGAATCAGGTCGAGGTGGATGTTGGTGACATTGACCGCCAAGACGCCGTTGGGTTTGAGGTGCTGGAGATACACCTCCCAGGCTTCGCGCGTGAGCAAGTGCATGGGCACGGCGTCGCCGCTGAAGGCGTCGAGCACGAGCACATCGAAGTTCTGCGGTTGGCCGGCGGCCAGTTCACGCTCCAGCGAGAGCCGGGCATCCCCCTCGATCACCTCGCTGCGGGCGGGCGAGTCGGAGAGGTAGGTGAAATAGTCGTGGGCCGCTTGAGTGACCAGCGGATTGATCTCGTAGAAGCGAAAGTAGTCGCCCGGCTGCCCGTAGGCGGCCAGGGTGCCGACGCCGAGCCCGGTGACGCCGATCCGCCGATTCGGACCGGGCATGGCCCGCATCACCTGGCCAACCCCGCTGGCCGGGCCGTGGTAGTGGTAGGCCTGCCGGCGGCGGTCCGGAGCCTGGAACTGCGCCCCGTGGTTGATCCGGCCGTTGCGCATGAAAACGGAATGCTTCTCGGGCTGAAAGCGGTCGAGCTCGGCGACGGCCAGCGCGCCATAGAAGTTGCGGTCGCGGAACAACACGTTGATCTTGGATCGCGCGGTCAGCGACCACAGCGCAAGGCCAAAGTTGGCCATGAGGATCAGCACGGCCACCCACGCCCAGAATTGCCGCCCGCGATAGAAGGGGGACGCCGAGTCGGCGTAGATGCTCCACAGAGCCAGCACTCCGCACGCAAAGATCGCCAGCGGCAACTCGTAGAAGTCCGGAAAGACCTGAGGCGCCACGAGCCCCACGAAGATGCCTCCCAGGGCGCCGCCGGCCGAAATCGAGAGATAAAACGACGTGAGCTGCGCAGGCGGCGGCCGCAGCCGCACCAGCTCCCCATGGCAAACCATGCCGCAGGTGAACAAGAGCGCCAGATGCGCAAACACCTGCACGCTCAGCGCGAGCAGCCCCCCTAGGTCCCACACGACGTAGACGCCGACGAAGCTCAGCGCCATCGCTCCCATCCACACGTCGCGGCGATACCAACGGTCACTGTCGAAACAGAGAATGAACGTGATCAGGTAGAGGCTCAAGGGCGCCACCCACAAGAGCGGCAGCGCGGCCACGTCTTGGCAAATGTAGTTGGTGGTGGCGAGCAGCAAGACGGAGGCGCAGCCGGGGAGCAAGAGCCAGCGCAGCCGTTGGCTCCAAGTCGTCTGGCTGGCGACGCCGTGCGCGACTTCGACGGAGGTCGCAGGCGTTTGGCCGGCGCGCGTGGCCCACCAGCCCCCCGCGGCGCAGCACACGGCGAACCCGACGAAGCCGATCGACCACCCCCAACCCTGAGTCTTGAGGCCCAGCAGGGGCTCGAACAGAAACGGATAGCTCAAAAGCGCGAGCAGCGACCCGACGTTCGACAGCGCGTACAGCCGATAGGGAGAGTCCTGACCGTTGGTGCGGCTGAACCACACCTGCACGAGCGGCGCGGTCGACGCCAGCAGGAAGTAAGGCAGCCCCACGCTGGCCGCCAAGACCTGCAGCGCGTGCCAAGCGGGGTGGTCGCTGCCGGTCGGCCGCCAACTCGGCGGCGGGTTGATCGGCAGCGTGGCTGCGGCGGCCAGCAGCAGCATGGCGTGAACGATCGCCAGCATGCGCGGCGGCAAGAACCGCACCGCCAGGAAGGCGTAGAGGTAGCCTGCAAACAGCACCGCCTGGAAGAACAGCACGGTGATCGACCACACGGCCGGCCCGCCGCCGTACCAGGGCAGAATCGCTTTGCCAATCAGCGGCTGCACCTGAAACAGCAGGAACGCGCTCAGGAACACGGTGAGTGCAAAGAGCCGGTTCCTGGCCCGCCGCCCAGCTTGGTCGGTCGGGGAACTCACAGTCGTGGAGGAGGCCGCCGTGGTCATCGAGACGATTCTCGTTTTTCCTCGAATCGTGATTTTGAACAAGGTTCAGTATAGGCGGGGGCGCGATCGACCTGAAAGCCGACCGCCTTGTCCCGCGTACGCGCGTCTCGACAACTCGCCACTTGCATTGTAGACGCGACGTCTCTAAATTAACGACGTCGCGTCTACATTCTTGCTCGTCGGAGTTCGCCGATGCCTGCCAAGCCGCCGTCCATCACCGACGCCGAACTGGCGGTGTTGCGGCTGGTGTGGGAGCGCCAGCCGATTTCCGCGAGCGATATTCGCCGCGAGCTCTATCCCGGCGGCAGCCCCTCGGACCACGGCACGGTGCAAAAGCTGCTGCAGCGGCTCGAGGCCAAGCAGGTGCTCGCCCGCGATCGCTCGACCTGGCCGCACACGTTTCGCGCGCTGGTCACGCAAGCGGCGGTCGCGGGGCAACAGCTCGACGCCCTGGCCGAGAAGCTTACCGACGGTTCGCTCGTCCCCTTCTTGCTCCACGCCGTGCGGCGCGAGAAGCTTTCTGCCGAGGAGCGTGCCGAAATCCTGCGTATTTTGGAGCGGCGAAAATAGCCGTGTATTCATGAGCTGGCTCGACTCTTTGCTCGTCGCCGCGCTCGACAATGCTCTGGGGGCCACGGTGCTCGCCGGCGTGGTCTTTTTGATCACGCGGTGGTGGCGGAATCCGCTCGTCGTGCATGCGCTCTGGCTGCTGGTGCTCGTCAAACTCGTTGCGCCGCCGGTCGTGCCGCTCCATTGGGGGATGTCGAGCGCGTCGCTCTTGCGGCTGCCGAGTGCACCAGCGCCTGCGGCGGTCGAACCAGAGAGGGTCCTGCGCGACGAACCGGCGGTTGCCGCCTCCGACGCGCCGCTCGAGAACCACCTCGCAAATCCGCAGGCCGTGGCTTCGCCGCCTCCCGCCTTCGAATCGACAGCGCCGGTGATCGAGTCGCCGGCCAAAACGCTGGCGGCCACGCCTGAGCTGCCTGCGGAACCGATCGCGGCAACGGAAGCGCCGATCCTGGCGCCGGTAAACCAGTCGATTGAGGACCCACCGTCCGCGTCGCCGGCGGCCCTCACGCCGCCTACCGACACGCCTCGCGCGCGCCCTTGGCGCTGGCAAACCGTTGCGGCGCTTGCCTGGCTTTCGGGGAGTGCGGCCTACCTAGCGCTAGCTGGCCTGCGAATCGCGCGCTTTCAGCGCTCGCTCGCCGCGTTGCCGGCCGCCGACGATCGGGTGCAGCATCTCGCCGCGGAGGTCGGCCAGAGGCTGGGCTATCGCGGGCCGCTCACGGTGCGCGTGTCGCCAGGCCGCACGCCGCCCCTCCTGTGGGCAGTGGGCCGGCCCACGATTCTGCTGCCACGCGCGTTACTCGACATGCTGGGCGAGAACGAACTCGCCGGCATGCTGGCCCACGAACTTGCCCACCTGGTGCGGCGCGACCCTTGGGTGCGGTGGTTCGAACTGCTGGTCGTCGGTCTCTACTGGTGGCACCCGGTGGCCTGGGGCGCCCGCCGCGCCCTGCGCGACGCCGAGGAAATTGCCTGCGACGCGCTCGTCCTCGACCGCCTGGGCACGGGCCCCGAGGCATACGTCCGCGGCCTGCTGCACGCGCTCGACCTGGCGACCGGCGCGAGCGGCCCGAGCCTGGCGAGCAGCCTAGGGCGCAAGGGCTCGCTGCACCGCCGCGTGGAAGCGATGCTCGCGCGGCGCTACGCGCCGCGGCTGAGCTGGGCCGCTGGCTTGATGATTGGGCTGGTAGCCCTGGCATTCGTGCCGCTCTCTATGCGGGCGAATCCTGTCCAGGAGGCGACGAAGACAGATCTGGTGGCTGCTGCGCCGACCAATGCGGAGGATGAGGAGGCGAAGGAGGGCGCTGGGTCGAAAGCGGCGAGCGCTCCCAGCGAGACCGCAGCCCAGGACGACCTCGATCCCCGCCTCGGTCCCGCCGCCGACCTCGATCCGCGCGTCCGCGAGCGCTATCGCCAATACCTCCGGCCGCCGTACTGGCGCGACGAGGATATGGTGACCGTCAAAGGGAAGACGATCGACGAGCAAGGGCAGCCCGTTGCCAACGCCGATGTCGAGGTGCGGGTGATGGCGTACGGAACCGTCGCACACACCAGGTCCAACGCGGCCGGAGAATTTGGGCTGCGCGTTCCGCCAGGCTACCTCGAACAGATTGCGGGCCCCGGAAGATTCTTGGCCAAATCTGAAGCCGGCGATCTGATGGGTTACGCCAAGCTTGCCGCCGGCCCCGAGACGGCGGAAGTCACGCTTCGCCCGGCGCAGCCGATCGAGGCCCGCGTCGTCGACGCGGAGGGTGCGCCCGTTTCCGGCGCCGCGTTCACGGTCGTGTTTGGCGATGGCCTGACCACCAGCGTCGTGACCAATGATCAGGGAGTTGCCCGCGTCGAACTTCCCAAGGCCGCGCCGCTCGAACAGGCGTTCGCTCGGAAGGACGGCCTGGGGATGGCGCTCGTCGCGCTCGATGAAGAGGGGCCGAAGCCTGCTGAAAAAGTCAGCGCTCCGCTGGAGCTCAAGTTCGACGGCGCGCGGACGATCACCGTCCGCACGATCGACGGTCGCGACGGTAGCCCCGTGCCAGGATTGCCGGTGACGCTGCGGAATCTGCGTACGCACGCCGACGGCGGACGAGTGGTGCAGTGGGAGTTGCCCGAGTTGCAAATCTTTACCGATGAACAAGGCGAGGCCAAGTTTACTTGGGCTTCGCCCGAATTGCCTTACCACATCGATGTGCGCGGCTGGGATCGCATCCTTTACGCACAATTCGAGCCCGGCAAAGACGATGCAACCGAGACGCTCGAACTCTGGCCCCGCGTGAAAGTCACGGGCCAAGTTCGCTTTGCCGACGGGCGGCCGGCGGCGAACATGCCGGTGTTGGTCGGCGGCGGCCAACACCAGTTTGAAGTGCGCAGCGGCGAAGATGGCAAGTTCAGCGCTGAGGTCGAAGCGAATAGGTACTACCTGTTCGTCGCGGGCGACAAGCAATGGGCCTCACTGGCGAAGGCGATCGTCATCGGGCATGAGTCGCCGCCGCCGCTCGCGTTCGTGCTCGGACCGGCGATTCGCATTTTCGGCACGGACCCCGATTTCCGCCGCGTGCGACTCGAGCAATCGACCGACTTCGCCTATGAGAATCTCCCCCGAGATCAACACCTGCCGCTGCGGCTCGGAGAACTGGTTGGCCGCCCCACGATCGAGCGAACCGCGGAGACCAACGCAGAAGGCGCCTTCGAATTCTTCGTCGGCCCAGGGCATTACGCGCTGTTGGGCCCCCGCGGCGCGCAGGTCGAATCCAACCCAAGGTTCACGCTGACCGATCAGAAGGAGTATCGCGCTAGCCTGCACGACTCTCCGGCGGAGGTGCGCCTGAAAGGCACCGTGGTTCGACGCGACGATCCGCAGACAACAGTCGCGGACGCGTTTATCGATCTGGACACACGCGTTCCTGGCCCGCCCTTGCGATCCGAGGCAAAAGGCGAGTTTTCCGTTTCGGTTCCCGACGACGACCAAGTCATCGAGGTCCGCGCGGCCGGCGGGTTGATCGGGCGAGTTGAGCGCCGCCAGGGCACGAACGAGATCGTGATTCCTGTTGGCCCAGGATCGACATTCCGGGGTCGAGTTGTCGATCAATCGGGGAAGGCGATCCAAGGGCGCGTGACCTACCGAATCGCTAGGGACCGCGAAGGCGCTCGATCATTCACGTTTCTCTCGAACGGACAGGCCAAACTCGATGCAGAGGGTCGGTTCGCCCTCGATCGAATCGCGCCGGGTTGGAACTACTCGCTCTCGGTATCTCCAGAGGCCGCCGACGGAGCGCGGATGCGCCCGACCGGTCGGCGGTCGACGGGCCAGATTTGGCTCGGAATCGCGCGCGCCGACACGAGTGATCCGGTCGATCTCGGCGATCTCGTAGCCCAGTCCGAAGGCGCACCTGCCGGCGCCGCAGGTAAGACCCTTGCTAAGGCGGTGAACGCGGGCGATACGACGAAAGCTCCCGTAGAACCAGCTGCCAAATCGCTCGATCCCCGCCTCGGCCCCAGCTCCTGGGTCGATCCGCAGGTGCGGGAGTACCTGCGCAACTACATGCTCCGCCCCGAGTGGCCGCAGCCGACCGCGGCGATCAGGGGGCGCGTCGTCGATGCCCAGGGGAATCCGGCGGCCAACGTCGACGTGATGGCCCAAACCAATCTGTTTGGCACGGTCGCGGTCGCCAAGACAGATGAACGCGGCGAGTTCGACATGCCATCCGCCGACTCGAATCCCGCCCTCATCGCGACGAGCAACGACGGGGCGTTCCTCGGCTACTTTCGGGCGCCCCAGGCCGAGGCGGAGCGCCCGGCGCAGCCCTATGTCGTGATGCTCGAGGCGCCGCGCGAGATCGACGCGCACGTCGTCGACGGTCAGGGGCAGCCGGTTTCGGCGGCGATCGTCACGGCCATCTTCGGCGACGGCCTGAGCGCCGTCGCCACAACCGACGAGCAGGGCCGCGCGAAGCTGCGCGTGCCGCAGGCGGCGCCGCTCGAGGCGGTGTTTGCGCGGAAGGACAACGTGGGTTTGGACGTCGTCACGTTCGATCAGGTAGGCAAGCCGGAGCGCGACGTAGGCGCGTCTCCCTTCGAGCTCACGCTCAAGGGCGCGCGGACGATCACGGTTCGCGCCGTCGACGGGCGCGACGGAAAACCGGTGCCGGGTAGCCTCGTATCGTACAGGCTTAGCCGGAACGGAAAGAATCATATGCTGCACACGCTGGCGGAACTGTATCAGTTTGTCGGCGACGACGGCGCGGCGAGTTTTTCGTTCGCTCCGCTTGACGAGACATCGAGCGTGACTGTACACGCGTTTGACTCGAAGCTGATTCCTGAGAACATGGGCTTCGTCCAGTTCGATCCCCAGCGATCGGGCAACGAGTACACGCTCGAGTTCTGGCCCAGGGTGAAGCTCGTCGGGCAGGTGCGCTTCGCGGATGGCCGCCCCGCGCCGGGCTTGCCCGTGCTCGTGGCGGGAGGACAGCGGGGAGGTTCGGCCAGACCCTCGCCTGCAACGACCGACGCCGCCGGCAAGTTCGCACTCGAAGTGGACGCGAACGACTACTACCTGCTCGCCGCGGGAGACAAGCAGTGGGCAGCGCCAATGAAGACCCTGGTCGTTGGCCACGAATCGCCGCCGCCGGTTGAACTGACGTTGGGCTCGGCGATTCGCGTTTTTGGGCGCGACCCGAACCTACGTCGGATCGTGCTCACAGAACATCCGGCGACCGCATATGAGGCCCTGCCGCGGAGCGAACTGCTCCCTCTCCGGCTCACGCCGTTTCCGATGCGCTCGCAACTGCAACGCACCGGCGAAACCGACGTCGACGGCAAGTACGAATTCTTCGTGGGACCGGGCACGTACTCCGTCGAGGGCCCTCCGGGGGTCGCGCGGGCCACGACGCCCTCATTCACGCTGACGGAAGAAAAGGAGTATGACGTCGACCGCGGCGCTCCCGGCGCCGCGAACGCGCGCGTGAAGGTGCGCATCGTGCGAGCCGACGATCCTCAAGTGGGCCTGGAACGGGCGCGGTACTACATTCACCGATTCGACCGTCAGCCTCCGGAGGGCAAGCGCGCCGACGCGGCCGGCATCGCCGACGTCGACTCACTCGGCAGCCGCTTTGTCGTCGAAGCGCAGGACGACGACCAGAAACTCGTGGGCATGGTCGAGAGCAAGCCCGGCGAGACGGAACTCGTCGTTCCGCTCAGCCCGCCGGCAGTAGTGCGCGGCCGACTCATTGATCGCGCAGGCCGGCGTTTTGGCGGGCGAGTCGACTACCGTGTCGTCCAAGGCAACAACGTGATCCAAGCTGGCGGCAATCCAAGCGTTTCCCACGGTCAAGCCAAGATCGGCGACGACGGCCGCTTCGTGCTCGACAAGCTAGCGCCAGGCTGGACCTATTCGCTCTCGGCATCCCTCAACTACCCCGACGAACCTCGGCAAGGACGTTACAAGCATGCTTGGCTTGGAACCGCCGAGACGGCTTCAGCGCCTGTTGATCTCGGGGACCTCACGATCGAACCTGCCTACTGACGCGCAAATCGATGGACAGTCAATCGCTGGCAAACTTCCCCACCTCCCTCGCCCCGCTCCTCTCCGTCCGCCGCGGAGCGCAAGCCGTCGAGTTCTACAAAGCCGCCTTCGGCGCGGTCGAGGTGTTTCGCGTCGAAGATCCGTCTGGCGCCGTGGTGGCCCGGTTGTCGGTCGACGGGGCGGAGTTCTGGCTGGCCGACGAGTCGCCGGAGCACGCCAATTACAGTCCCGAGACCTTGGGCGGAGGCACGGTGCGGATGGTGCTGACCGTGGCCGATCCCGATGCGGCGTTCAACCGCGCGGTCGCCGCCGGGGCGATGCAGATCGTCGCCGTCGAGAATAACTACGGCTGGCGGCTAGGCCGCGTCGTCGACCCCTACGGCCACCACTGGGAAATCGGCCGGCCTCTCGATATGTGACTCGCCGGCGTAGGGTGGGGCGCCAGCCCCACGCTTCCCACCCGCGTTGCACTAAGGTCAACGCCAGCAACCGGATCGCTCGTTATCACCTCAAACGCTGGCGTGGCGAATCGTTGCGCGGCCGGCCCCACCGCGAATTAGGTGCTGGCAGGGGCGGCCGAGCCCGGTAGAATGGGAGCGTCGCGGATCGTCAGGGCTTCCGGCGTCTTTCGCGGCAAGAGCGTTCTGATCGCTTCCTTGGCATGTCGGCAGTTCGTTGCGACCCGTCGCCCCGGTTCCGGGGGTGGCGCGGGCAGGTCGCTTTTTGGCACTCGAAAGGTTCGTTTCAGGGATGACCGACTCGCCTGCCCGCACGCCGCTGTACGACTGGCATGTTGCGCGCGGCGGCCGGATGGTCGATTTCGCCGGCTGGGCGATGCCGATCATCTATACTTCGATCGTGGCCGAGCATCAGGCCACGCGGACTTCGGTCGGCCTGTTCGACATCTCTCACATGGGCCGGCTTCGCTTCGATGGCGCCGCCTCCGGGGCCTTCCTCGAGTCGCTGCTCACCCGCCGCGTGCTCGACATGCAGCCCGGCCAGGTCCGTTATTCCCTGGTCACGAACGAGTCGGGGGGCATTCTCGACGACGTGCTGGTCTATCAGTTGAGGGCCGCCGACGGCTCCCTCTACCACCTCCTGGTGGTGAACGCCAGCAACCGCGAGAAGATCCTGGGCTGGATTCGTCCGCGGCTGCCGGCCTACGTTCGCTGCACCGATCAAACGGCCGCCTCAGGCATGATCGCGGTGCAAGGGCCGCGGGCGCTCGAGATCGCCCAGCCCCTGGTCGAAGCGCCCCTGGCGTCGCTCCGCTACTACCACGCCGTCGAAACTCGCCTGGCGGGGCAAACCGTGGTCGCCAGCCGGACGGGCTACACCGGCGAAGACGGCTGCGAGCTGATCGTGCCGGCCGCATCCCTCGTCAGCGTGTGGCAGGCCTTGGCCGACGCCGCGGCCGCCGTTGGCGGCTTGCCGGCGGCCCTGGGCGCCCGCGACACCCTGCGGCTCGAGGCCGGCATGCCCCTTTATGGGCACGAGCTGAGCGAGCAGGTGAACCCGCTCACCGCCGGGCTGCACTTTGCCGTGAACCTGCGCGACCGGGCGTTTCCCGGCCGCGATTCGCTGGTCGAGGCCGTGCAGTATGGCCCCGAGCAGACGCGCGTGGGGCTGGCGCTCGCCGGGAAGCGCGTGCCGCGCGAAGGATTCGGCATCCTGGCGGGCGGACGCCTGGTGGGCCAGGTCACCAGCGGCACTTTTTCGCCCACGCTCGATCGGCCAATCGCCATGGGCTACGTCGACGTCACGCAGTCGGTGGTGGGCACGGAACTGGAAGTGGACATTCGTGGCCGCGGCGAACCGGCCGAAGTCGTGGCCCTGCCTTTTTATCGCCGCCCCCGCTAAATACGAGGAGCTCGATCGCAGTGAACCCCGAAAACTTGCTCTACGCCAAAACCCACGAGTGGGCGGCCGTGGAAAGCCAACCGGATGGCAGCAAGCTGGCCACCGTGGGCATTTCCGCCTATGCCGTGGAATCGCTCACCGACCTCGTCTACATCGACCTGCCGCCGGTGGGCCGCAAGCTCAAGGCGGGCGAATCGTTCGGCGAGATCGAGTCGGTCAAGGCCGTCAGCGATCTGTACAGTCCGGTGGCCGGCGAGATCGTCGAGATCAACGCCGCGCTCAAGGACGACCTGACCGCCCTCAATCAGGATTGCTACGGCGCGGGCTGGATGATTCGCCTGAAGTTGGCTGAGGGAGCCAACTTGTCGTCGCTGTTGGACTATGCGGCCTACTCCAAGCAAATCGCCGAAGAGCAGCATTAGCCTTTTGCGCGCAGCCGCCTATTCTTCAGATAGGCGGCTCCGACTCATCGCGAGGGGCCTACGGGGCTCGAAACAGCAGGCAATGCGGCCGCTGGCTGGAGTTCCACTTTCCGAAACCCGTCGGAGTGCTCGTTGAATGTCGTTCTTGCTCAACACGCCGGCCGATCAGCAAGCGATGCTCGCGGCCATCGGCGTCGACTCGGTCGAACGTCTGTTCGACCTGATCCCGCGTGAGCTCCGCCTGGGCCGCCCGCTCGACTTGCCCCCCGCGCTCGTGGAGCTCGAACTCACCGAGCACCTGCAGCACCTGGCCGCGGCCAACGCGTCTTGCGACGAGCGGGTGTGCTTCCTGGGGGGCGGCAGCTACGACCACTTCGTGCCGGCCGTCGTCGACGCCATTGCCTCGCGCGGCGAGTTCTTCACCTCGTACACTCCCTACCAGCCCGAAGCCAGCCAGGGCAACCTGCAGGCCTTCTTCGAATACCAAACGCTGATCACCCAGCTCACCGGCATGCAGGTGTCGAACGCAAGCCTCTACGACGGCGGCACCGCCGCGGTCGAGGCCGTGTTCATGGCGCAAGCCGCCACCGGGCGGCGCGGCAAGATCGTGGTGCTCGGGGGCGTGCATCCCGAGTACCGCCAGATTCTGGCCACCTATTTGAACCATCAGCACACTGAAATCGTCACCGTGCCGTGTGCGACCGGCGTCTCGGCGCTGGCCGACGTGGCGGCGGCCCTCGATGAGCAAACGGCCTGCTTGCTCGTGCAGCAGCCGAACTTCTTAGGGTGCATCGAAGAAGTCGAAGCGCTCGGCAAGTTAGCCAAGGAGAAGGGGGCGGCCTTCGTCGTTGCGGTCGACCCGATCAGCTTGGGGCTGCTCAAGCGCCCCGGCGACTACGGGGCCGACATCGTGGTGGCTGAAGGACAAAGCCTGGGCAACTACATGGCCTTCGGCGGACCGTACCTGGGAATTCTGGCCTGCCGCGAAGACTTCGTGCGGCGGATGCCGGGGCGCATCGCCGGGCAAACGGTCGATCGCCAGGGGCAGCGCTGCTGGGTGCTGACGCTGCAAACCCGCGAGCAACACATTCGCCGCGAAAAGGCCACGAGCAACATCTGCACGAACCAGGGGCTGCTCGCTCTGCGGGCCAGCATCTACCTGGCGCTCTTGGGCCCGCAGGGGCTGCGCGAGACGGCCGAGCTGTGCCTGCAAAAGGCCCGCTACGCGGCCAGCCGCGTGGGGGCCGCCGGCCGCTGCACGCTGGCGTTCGCAGCGCCCACGTTCAAGGAGTTCGTCGTCCGCGACAAGGAGCGGCGCGTGAACGACCTACTGGCCTCGGCCTCCGAGCAGGGCTACTTCGCCGGCGTGGCGCTCGGCCGCTGGTATCCCGAGCTCGACGATTGCTTCCTGGTAGCCGTGACCGAGAAGCGCTCGCGCGAGGAAATCGACGGCTGGGCGGCCGCTCTGGCCAGTTCGAAGCGAGGCGCCGAGAGGAGGGCCGTGGCCCATGCGTAACGTGCAATCGACCAAGCTGCTGTTCGAACTCTCGCGCCCCGGCCGCCGCGGTACGCGGCTCCCTGCCGCCGACGTGCCCACCAAGCCGGTGGCCGAGTTGTTGCCGGCCGCTGCGCTGGCCGCGGCGCCGCCGCCGCTGCCGGAGTTGGGCGAGCCCGACGTCGTGCGGCACTACACCAACCTGTCGACCCTCAACATGTCGGTCGACACCCACTTCTACCCGCTCGGGTCGTGCACCATGAAGCACAACCCCAAGCGCAACGAGCGGCTGGCCAGCCTGCCAGGCATGCTCGATTTGCACCCCTATCAGCCCGAAGACACGCTGCAGGGGCTGCTCGAGCTGCTCTATCGCTTGCAGCAAATGCTGGCCGAGATCGCCGGGCTCGACGCCGTGTCGCTGCAACCGGCAGCCGGCGCGCACGGCGAGTTGACCGCGCTTTTCGCCGCCTCGGCCTATTTGCGCGACCGCGGCGAGAAGCGCACCAAGGTGCTCGCCCCCGATAGCGCGCACGGCACCAATCCGGCCAGCGCCGCCGTGGCGGGCTTCTCGACCGTGAGCGTGAAGAGCAACGCCCAAGGCATGGTCGACCTCGACGATCTCAAGGCCAAGCTCGACCACGAGACGGCCGTGTTCATGATCACCAACCCCAACACGCTGGGGTTGTTCGAGCCCAACATCGCCGAGATTTCGCGGCTCGTGCACGAGGCCGGCGGATTGATCTACCTTGACGGCGCGAACATGAACGCCATCCTGGGCATCGCCCGGCCTGGCGATTTCGGCGCCGACATGATGCACTTCAACCCGCACAAGACCTTTAGCGGCCCGCACGGCGGCGGCGGCCCCGGCGCGGGGCCGATTGCGGTCCGCGGCATGCTCGCGCCCTACTTGCCATCGCCGGTGGTCGTCGAGCGCGACGGAGTCTATCGGCTCGACTACGACCGCCCGCAGTCCATCGGCCGTGTGCGGAGCTTCTTCGGCAACGTGGGCGTGCTCGTGCGGGCGTACTGCTACATCCGCACCTACGGGCCTGAAGGGCTGCGGGCGGTGTCGGAAAACGCGGTGCTCAACGCCAACTACTTGTTGGCAAAGCTGAAGCATGTGTTCCCGGTGCCGCAAGGGGACCGCTGCATGCATGAGTTCGTGGCCTCGGCCGCGCGGCTCAAGGCCGAGCGCGGCATTTCGGCCATGGACCTGGCCAAGGGCCTGCTCGACTACGGCTTCCACGCCCCCACGGTCTATTTCCCGCCGATCGTGAAAGAGGCCATGATGATCGAGCCGACGGAGACCGAGAGCAAGGAAACGCTCGACGCCTTCGTCGAGGCGCTCACCGCGCTCGCGGCCGCCGACGCCGACGCCTTGCACGACGCCCCGCGGACCACGCCTATCGCCCGGCCCGACGAGGTGCAGGCGGCGAAGCAGCCGCGGATGGGGTGGCGGGAGTAGGTCGCTGGCAAGCGCTGCCGGCGAGCGGCCCGGCGTAAGCCGGCCGACAGCAGGGCCAATCCCCTGAGTTGTCGGCTCTCCGTCAGCCGGCTGACGCCGGCCGCTCGCCAGCCGGCGTGGACGCGCGGACGAGCGATTTTTTAAACCACCCAGGGGGGAACCAACGGCGCCCCGCGCTCGTCCAATTCGACGTCTACTCCTTCGCCACTCATTGGGCACTCGAGGATACGTCGATGCGCCGTTTTGTCGTTTGCGCTTTGCTCACCCTGGTCGTATTTTCACGGCCTCATCCGGCTTGGGCGCGCATCAAGCTGATCACGCTGCCGGTTCGCGAGCGCGTGGAGATCCAGTTGGACCATGCGAATGCGACCCTGGTCGAGGAGGAGCGGATCGTTCCCCTGACCCAGGGCGTCAACCAGGTCGATTTCTCCTGGAAGAACACCCAGATCGACCCCAACTCGATCGTCTTCCGCGTGCTCGGCCCCGCCCAGGGCGGCGCGCTCGAGGCCAAGGTGCTCTCGGTCAGCTACCCGCCCAACGAGGCCGCGCTCGTGTGGCAGGTGGCCGCCAATGAGTCAGGCTCGGCGCGGGTGCGGATCAGCTACCTGCTGGGCAACCTGAACAAGTCCTTCAACTACCGCGCGGTTGCCACGCACGACGAGTCGACCCTGGTGCTGTCGCAATACCTGCGGCTGCAAAACCTGGCTAACGAGGCCTTCGGCTCGACCGGCCTGTGGGCAGGCTACGGCCAGCGGTTTCTCAAACCGATCGGGCTCAACGAAACCAAGGAGATGCTGGCCGAGAAGTACGTCGGCGTCCCGATCCGCAAGACCTACACGGCCAGCCTGCACGAGTTCGGCTACCTCGACCCGGCGCAGCAGAAGCTGCGCGTGCCGATGCACTACGTGCTCAAAAACGACGAGGCTCACAAGCTGGGCCGCGCGCCGCTCGAATACGGCAAGGTGCGGATCTTCCAGGAGGACAGCCGCGGTTCGGCGACCTTCCTCGGCGAAGATTGGGGCCGTTTCACCCCTCTCGACGACGAGATGAAGCTCTACCTGGGCGTGGCCCAAGACATCGTCGTCAAACGGACGATCGAGCACAACGAGGTCAAGCGGCTGGCGGGCAACCTGTTCGATCGCGAGGTCGTGGTCAAATACGAGATCGAGAACTTTAAGGACAAGCCGGTCACGCTCGATCTGGCCGAGAGCCTGCGGGCCTTGCGGAACGAGGTCCACGGCGACACGGGCCGCGACGTCGAATGGTCGCTCGGCGGGCAAACGTCTTTCCCCGGCGGCCTCGACCAAGAAAAGAGCACGCAAGACCTGGCGGTGCTTCACGCCGACTTGCCGGCGCGTGACGCCGACGGCAAAGCGCAGAAACTCGTGCACCGCTTGCACGTGGTCATTCGCAACGAGTGGTAAGCCGCCAGCTCTCCCAATCTTCACACCGTAGCTTAGGGCATTCCCATGATTCGTTCGACCCTGTGTGGTCTGCTGGCTCTGCTGGCCGCGGCCACCTCCGCTTCCCTGGCCACGGCCGACAACGTCGACCTCTCGACGGTCCCCAGCCGGCAAACGGTCCAACTCACGATCTACAACTCGGAAGACCTGACGCTCGTGCGCGAGACCCGGGCGATCAGCTTCAAGCGCGGCGCCAACCCGCTGCAGTTCAGTTGGGCCAACACGCTCATCGATCCAACCTCGGTCGAGTTGCGCTTCCTGACCTCGGCGGACAAGCTCGAAGTCCTCGACACCACGTTCCCGCACGACAAGCCGCAGATGTTGTACTGGAACGTGCAGAGCGAGCTCGAGGGGGAGGCCACCGTGGAGATCACGTACTTCACGTCCGGCATCACCTGGTCGGCCGACTACCTGTGCATCGCGGACCGCGCGGAAGAGTCGATGAGCTTCGAGGGGTTCGTGCGCGTGCAGAACAACTCGGGCGAAGAGTATGAAAATGCCCAGATTCGGCTCGTCGTCGGCACGATCAACTTGGTCGAAAAGATTGCCCAACTGGCGCAGGTGCCGATGGATCAGGTCAAGGAATTGTCCGACGTCCACCTGCGGTCGCTGCGCTACGAAGCGGCCGCCAAGTCGATGGGAGGCAGAGGAGGCGCTCCGATGGGCGCGGCGGCGCCGCAGGAGCAGAAGCAAATCATCAAGGAGGGGCTGAGCGAGTACTTCATCTTCACGATCGAGGGGACCGAGACGATCCCCAATGGCTGGTCGAAACGCATGCGCAGCCTCGAGGGGCAGCGGGCGCCGTTCCGCGTCGAATACCGCCAGCGCCCCGAGCAATACGGCGAGCAACTGGTGCGGCTCTACCTGTTGACCAACGACAAGGCCTCGAAGCTCGGCGACAGCCCGCTCCCCGACGGCGTCGTCCGCGTCTTCCGCGACAACGGCCGCGACGGGCTCTCCTACCTCACGGCCGAATCGGTCAAGTACGTGCCGATCGGCGACAAGATCGAGCTCAACCTGGGCGTCGACCCGCGAGTGGTCTTCGAACTCGTGCCGCTCCGCACCTGGAGGGACCACCTGTGGCTGCAAGTGGCCGGCACGCAGACCTTCAAGGAAGTGGGGACCGGAACGACGCAGCTCGAGGAGCAAGCCAACGTCGTCGGCTGGGACGACCACACGCTCTTCGCCCAGCGGATTCGCAACTACACGGGCAAGCCGATCCACGTTGAAGTGCGGCGGGCGTTCCCCGGGCACGCCGTCTTCCGCAGCGGTCTCGAGGCCAAGAACCACGACTACCGCACGGTCGAATTCCGCGCCTCCGTCGAGCCCCGCCAACGGGCCGAACTGCTCTACGAGCTGATCCAGCACCAAGGGCACAACCACAAGCAAGAAAACCTGACGATCGAGCAGGCGGCGATTGCCCGCTGAGTTACGGCGCTGGAGCTAGGGCACGACCTCAATCTTCAACCGACCCAAGACCTGGGCCACCGGCAGGAAGCTGCTGTAGCCGTCGGCACCGGCCAGGTTCGAGTCGGTGAGCTTGAGGTGCCCGGCGCCGATGCCCCCCAGGCCCAGCGTGCCGTCCATGGGAATCCAGCGGCCGTCGATCCACAGTTCGTTCCACATGTGGTAGCCGAAGCCCTGGTCGTTTGGCATGTAGACGAGCCCAATCGCCACGCGGGCCGGAATGCGGTTGGCCCGCGCGAGCGCCGCCAGCAACACGGCGTGCTCGGTGCAGTCCCCCTCGAGCGTCTTGGCCACGTCGGCCGCCGAGGCGAAAGCCTGCGAGAAGTTCTTCTCCTTGATCGAGCGGCGGACGAACGCCTCGAGCAGCTTGGCCACGGTCCAGGCGTCTTGCCGGCCGCCGGCTGCCGCTCGCTCGGCCATGGCCTTGACCGCCGGGTCGTCGCTCTGCACGAGCGCGTTGGGGGCGAGATCGGCGGGCGTCGGCGGGCCGTTGCCGGCAGGGAAATCTTCGGGCTTGGTGTCGGGGCGGACCGCCCGCACCGTGAGCTCGGCCGAGTCGCCGCCGAGCGAGGTCACCTTCTGTGAGGGGCCGCCGGGAAAGATCTTGGCCGGGTCTTCGCCGCTGAGCGTCACCCGATAGGCAGCCCGCGGCGTCTCGTGCCCTGCCGGCAGCGGCCGATCGAGCTTCACGACCGAAAAGCTCCCCAGGTCGAAGGGCGCCGCGCCGTCTTCGTGGAGCGCCACCTGACGGATCGTCGTGTAGCTGTCCATGTCGAGGTCGGCGAAGCGGCTCTTCTTCACCTGACCTTGCGTGTCGGTCCAGAAGGTCATCTGCATCACCGGCTGACCGGGCCCGCCGGAGCTGCTGGCGTCGATCCGCAACAATTCCTCGGCGCCCGAGAGTAGCTTCGTCGGCTCGACCTTGCGGGCAACCAGCTCGGTGGTCGTCACCTGCAGGAGCGGCGGCGGCGACAGGCTGCGAATCGAACGGTGCTCGCCCGGCGCGAGGGGTTGCGCGGCCAACGATTGTTCGACCGCCAAGAAGCCGCGGTCCTCGCGCGACCAGGGGAGCGTTTGCTGCTGGGCGCCTGAATCGATCACCAGCACGTCGTCGTCGACCTTTCCTTTCACCACCGACTCGGTGGGACCCATCTCGGTGCGGCTCTCGAAGCGCACGAGCTCGCCGGCCGGAGTTTCCACGCTCGTCACGCGGAGCCGCGTTTGCGTGTTGTCGCCGAAGCGGGCCACCTTCAGCACGAGCTCGGTGCTGATCTCCTGCAGTTCCCGCCCGGTTTCGTTGAGGGGCTGGATTTCGGTGTGCCGGTAGCCCACGCGGCTCCCCTGCATCGTCAGCACGTCCCAGGTGTCGGCCGGCAACTGACCGACGGCCGCAGGCGGGCTCTTGGGCCGCGCTTTGACGGGGGCCGCGTCGTTGCAGCCCAGGCCGAGCAGCAGAATCGCCACGATCGGCAGGCTCCGCCTTGGCCGCCCATTTCTCAATCCGCAATCCTTCGCGCGCTTGCCTGAATCGTGCATGCATTTCACCTCGTGCGGGGCGGATGCTGGCATCCCCCAAACCAATCGCTAGCCAAGACCTGACAGGTCTAGTATACCGAAGGAAGAGCCTGGGGCGGCCGAGATTCGGCCCGCTACGGTGGGCTCGATCAACTTGACCAGCGCATCCAAAAATCCTTGTCCGGCGGCCGCCATCGCTCCCCTTCGTCCACCACTCCTCTGAAGCACGTTGCGGCCGCTGCCGTTTGAGCGAAGGACACGCTCTTGCGGATTCCCTTTCCACGACCCCATCGCTTGCCGGTTCTCTCGCCGTTTGCCGCAGGAAACGCGGCGCCGGTCGAAGAGACCGCCTGGGCGTTTTCCTTTGTTTGCAGCCATGCCAACTTCGTGGAAACTCGTAGCCGGCGAGCGCCGCCTCGTGCGGTCCAGGCCCTGCTGGGCCGCGGAAAACAAGGGCCGCGGCGCGGGGTCGAATTGTGGGCCAACTCGCGCACGGCAGAGTGCTAGAGTATCACATGGCCTTTGCAGCGGCTCGCCGGCCGCCGCCTGGGCCCACGTTGCTGCCCGTGCTGGGAAGACCCATCCTGGCTCGCCAGCCTTAGCGGTTGCACACGTTGTACCGGCGAACCTGCCGGCGCGGTCTGGGGAATGTCCCGGCCGGGCCGGAACCAAGCGTGACCTAAGTTTTAATAAACGTCCGCAGGCCGCCGCCGAACCCGGCCCCCCTAGCTCGTACGCGCACCCCGGTTGATCGCAGGCCATGGGCTTTCTGCAGCGTTTCTTTCGCAACGTGTTCCGCGACGCATCGCCGCCAATGTCCAACAGCAGCTTCGAACATTTGTCGGAAGAGCAACTGGAAGCTCACCTCGGAATCGGCCGTTATGGCGAGTTCGCCCTGACCGACGCCGTACGTCCTTCGTATGACCTCCAGGTCGTGCCGAAGCAGGGCTACCGGCACGACATGTACCGCGACCCGGAGAACCGCTCCAGCGTTCCGGTGCTGATGGTCGCCGCCTCGCGGGAGAACTTGTTCGAGCTGTTCATGGATCTGCTCGAACCGCTGGGCTGCGAGGTCGACGTCGTGCTCGAAACGAGCCACCACCGCGACAACCGCGGCCACGTCGACCTGTACCGCGAGCACATCGACCTGCCGGTGCTCAAGAGCACGCTCTACGACTACGAAGATCTGCTGCTCAACGACGGCTGCACCGGCATCGCCGTGCTGAACCCGGCCGTGCCGGTCGAGGTGCAGTTCGACGAGCACAAGCTGCTGATCGTCTACGGCAACGACCTGTCGCAGTTCGAAGAGATCCTGTCCGGCCGCGAGGTCGACTGCGACGACAAGATGAAGTTCATCACCGAAGCCGAACACGTCCACTCCTCGAGCGACGTCTACAGCCGCCAGTTCGACGAGCTGAAAACCCGCCTCGGCATGGACTGCCACTTCGCCGCCGGCGGCGGCGCCTACCAAACCTGAGCCGGTTGGGCGGGGGCGGGTTCGCGGCAAGTTCGATCGATCATCCTCGGGGGCCCTTGCGGCCCCCGTTTCGTTTTCTCCTGAGGCCGACGGCGAGCCGAACCTCTGCCGCTGGCGAGGGGTCTGGCAGTCGTTAGGCTTGATCGCGGGCGACCGCAGTGCGCGGTTCGAGCGGGTTGCTCGGCCGACTTTCGTCGGCCGCTCGCCAGGCCCCCTCGGTCCGTTCGTTCTGTGAATCGCTCTGGCCACCAGCCCCATGCTCCTCACCCTCACCACCACGCATCGCCCGGCCAGCGACCTGGGCTATTTGCTGCACAAGAACCCTGCGCGGCAGCACGTGGTCGAGCTGGCGTTTGGGCCGGCGCGGGTGTTTTACCCTGAGGCGAGCGAGGAGCGCTGCACCGCCGCGCTCTTGCTCGAGGTCGATCCGGTGGGCCTGGTGCGGAATCGCCGGGGGCCCGCGGGCGAGGGGTTCTCGCTCGAGCAGTATGTGAACGACCGACCCTACGCGGCCAGCTCCTTCCTGAGCGTGGCGATCGCCCAGGCATTCGGCACAGCCCTCGGCGGCCGCAGCCGCGAGCGCCCGGAGTTGGCCGCGGCGGCGCTGCCGCTCGTGGCGCGGTTGCCGGTCGTCCCTTGCCGCGGCGGCGAGGAGTTGCTCCGACGACTGTTCGAGCCGCTGGGCTACCAGGTGGCGGCCGAGCGGCTGCCGCTCGATCCTGAGTTCCCCGAGTGGGGCGAGGGGCGCTACTTCCGTCTTGAACTGAGCGCCACCGTGCGGCTGCAGGCGTTGCTCTCGCATCTCTATGTCTTGCTCCCCGTGCTCGACGACGACAAGCACTACTGGGTCGGCGACGACGAGGTCGACAAACTGCTCCGGCACGGCGAAGCCTGGCTGGCCGATCATCCCGAGCGAAACCTGATCGTCGATCGCTACCTCCGTCGGCAACGCAGGCTCACCCAGGCGGCGCTCGCCCGCTTGATCGACGAAGAAGAGCCGGAGGCCGACGAAGCGGCCGAGCGGCAGGCGGCCGAGGAGGATCTGGTCGAGCGCCCTCTCAGCTTGAACGAAGAGCGGCTGGCGACCGTGGTGGCCGCCCTCAAGGGGGCCGGCGCCCGGCGGGTGCTCGACCTGGGCTGCGCGCAAGGCAACTTGCTGCGGCGGCTGCTGGCGGAAAAACAGTTCGACGAAATCGTGGGGCTCGACGTCTCGCACCGCGCGCTCGAAATTGCGGCCGACCGCCTGCGGCTCGAACGCATGGCTCCCAAGCAGCGCGAGCGGATCAAGCTGCTGCACGGTTCGCTCACCTACCGCGACCGCCGCCTGGAAGGCTACGACGCCGCGGCCCTGGTCGAAGTGATCGAACACTTCGATTCCCCGCGGCTAGCTGCCTGCGAGCGAGCGCTGTTCGGCTGCGCGCGGCCGCAGACCGTGGTCGTG
This sequence comes from Pirellulales bacterium, assembly GCA_046349955.1. Lineage (GTDB taxonomy): Bacteria > Planctomycetota > Planctomycetia > Pirellulales > JBGAPH01 > JBGAPH01. The sequence continues at coordinate 72,483 of JAXMBI010000005.1, forward strand.
ACGACGCCGAACGTGGAGTACAACATCCACTTCGAGAATCTGCCCGCCGGCAAGCTCCGCCACCGCGACCACCGTTTCGAATGGACGCGGGCACAGTTCCATGCCTGGGCCGAGGCGACCGCCGCGCGGCACGGCTACCAGGTACGGTTCCTCCCGATCGGCCCCGACGACGCCACGACCGGCCCGCCGACGCAGATGGGGGTCTTCGAGCGTGAATAGACTTCCCCCGGCCGCGACGACGATCTATTCTCCCGGTACGCAGGTGGTGGCGCTCGTCGAAGTGCGCGATCACACAGGCAAGTCGATCCATCCCCGCGGGGCGGTCGGCGTGGTGGTGCAGGCGCCGGGGGACAGCCGGCACTCCTACCGGGTGCGCTTTCCCGATCACTTCGAGGCCCCGCTGCGGGCCAGCGAGCTGACGCTGCTGGCCGACTATCAGCGCGGCTTTCTGCAAGAGCCGGCGGCGGGGCTCGAGCACTACAACCTATTCGACCGCGTGATCTATCGCTGTATCGTCGGCTCGCGGGCCTTCGGGCTGGACGACGAGCAGAGCGACACCGATCGCCGCGGGATCTATCTGCCGCCGGCCGAGCTGCACTGGTCCCTCTACGGCGTGCCGGAGCAAATCGAAAACGAGGCAGAGCAAGAGGCTTACTGGGAACTGCAGAAGTTCCTGGTGATGGCCCTCAAGGCGAACCCCAACATCCTCGAGTGCCTCTACACTCCGCTCGTGGAGCAGGCGACGCCGCTCGCGCAGGAGCTGCTGGCCATGCGCGAGGCGTTTCTCTCGCGGCTGGTCTATCAGACCTACAACGGTTATGTTCTCTCGCAGTTCAAGAAGCTGTCGGCCGATCTGCGCAACCGGGGCGAAGTGAAGTGGAAGCACGTGATGCACCTCTTGCGGCTCTTGCAGAGCGGCATCACCGTGCTCCGCGAGGGCTACGTGCCGGTCCGCGTGGAGCAGCATCGCGACGAGCTGCTGGCGATCAAGGCCGGCGAGCGCCCTTGGCCGGAAGTCGATCGTTGGCGGCTCGAATTGCATCGCCAGTTCGACGCGGCCCTGGTCGCCACCAAGCTGCCGGAACGTCCTGATTACCAGCGGGCAAATGCACTGCTCCTCCAAGCCCGCCAGGCGGCGCTCGAACCGCCTTTGCCATGACGCCCGATCCCCGCCTGCTCCGTCACCTGGGCGCCCAGCCCTATCCGCTGTTGTTCGCCACGATCAGCGGCGCGCACCTCTACGGCTTCGCCTCCCCCGATTCCGACTACGACCTCCGCGGCGTCCACCTGCTGCCGATCGAAGAGGTGCTGCGGCTGCGGCCGGGGCGCGAGACGATCGAGTTCGAAACGGTGGACGACGGGCTCGAGATCGACCTGGTGACGCACGACGCCAAGAAATTCTTTGGACTGATGCTCAAGCGCAACGGCTACGTGCTCGAACAGCTCCATTCGCCGCTTGTTCTGCATACGACGCCGGCGCACGAAGAACTGCTGGCGCTCGGCCCGCGGTGCGTCACCCGGCATCACTCCCACCACTACCTGGGCTTCGCCGACACGCAGTGGAAGCTGTTCGTCAAGGAAACGCCGTCGCGCATCAAGCCGCTGCTCTACCTGTATCGCGTGCTGCTGACCGGCATCCATCTGATGCGCACGGGGCGGATCGAGGCGAATCTGGGCGTGCTCAACGAGGAAGCGCGGCTCCCGCGCGTGGCCGAGCTAATTGCCCGCAAGCAAGCGACCGAGGAGCAGGCGACGCTCGACGGCGACGAGTTCGACTTTCACGCGAGCGAGTATCGCCGCCTGGTGGCGCTGCTCGAAGAGGCGTCGAAGCAGAGCAGCTTGCCAGACGAGCCGACGGCGCACGATGCGCTCGATGACTTGCTCGTGCGGCTGCGGCTGACGAGAAGTTAGTGCTCCGGGTTTCAGATTGCGAGCGGCGGGGTTCACCCCCGCCGTCCCGGCCGCAAGGCGCCCAAGAACCGGAGAAATTGCAAGCGAGTTGCCCTGCGAGCCCTTGGCGCTACGAAGCTTGCGGGCCGGGTTCGCGTACTACCGTACGGCAACCCGGGAACGCCGGCGTGAAGCCGGCGGCTCGCTGCGGGACCGGGAAAGCTGAACGTTGACCAAATGATAGTCCGCCAATCACGTATGCTCATTTCCCTTCCCACCCCCTCCCTCGTCGTCCTCATCGGCGCCACAGGCTCTGGCAAGTCGACCTTTGCGCGGCGGCATTTCTTGCCGACCGAGGTCCTCTCGTCCGACGCCTACCGCGGGCTCGTGGCCGACGACGAGAACGACCAGGACGCCACGGGAGACGCGTTCGACGCGCTCCACTATGTGGCCGCCAAGCGGCTCGCGCGGGGGCGGGTGACCGTGATCGACGCCACGAACGTGCAGGCAGACTCGCGGCGCTCGCTGGTGCAGCTTGCCCGCGACCACGATGTGATGGCGGTGGCGATCGTGCTCCGCGTGCCGGAGAACGTCTGCCACGAGCGCAACCGGCAGCGCCCCGACCGCGGCTTCGGGCCGCATGTCGTGCGCAAGCAGTCGCTCGAGCTCCGCCGCGGGCTCAGGGGGCTCAGTCGCGAAGGCTTTCGCCAGGTGGTGACGCTCAGTTCACCCGAGGAGATCGACGCCGCCACGATCGAGCGCACGCCGCTGTGGACCGATCGCCGCGGCGACCACGGCCCGTTCGACATCATCGGCGATGTTCACGGCTGCTGCAGCGAGCTCGAGGCCTTGCTCGCTGAACTTGGGTACGAGGCGGGGCCGGCGGAGAATGCTCGCCCGCTCTCGGCGCCGGTTTATCGCCATCCGCTGGGGCGCCGGGTGATCTTCCTCGGCGACCTGGTCGACCGCGGTCCGCGCGTGCTCGACGCGCTGCGGCTGGCCGCCAGCATGGTCACGGCCGGCTCGGCCCTCTGCGTGCCAGGCAACCACGACGTCAAGCTGCTCCGCCACCTGCGCGGCAAGAACGTGCAGGTGGCGCATGGGCTCGCGCAGTCGGTGGCCGAGATCGACGCCTTGCCGGCCGAGGAAGCAGCAGCGGTGCGCCGCGACGCGGCCGACTTCCTCGACAATCTGATCAGCCACTACGTGCTCGACGACGGTCGCCTGGTGGTGGCCCACGCTGGCATGAAGGCCGAGTACCAAGGGCGGGCAAGCGGCCGCGTGCGCGAGTTCGCCCTCTACGGCGAAACGACCGGCGAGAGCGACGAGTTCGGCCTGCCAATCCGGCTCAACTGGGCGGCCGACTACCGTGGGCGAGCGATGGTCGTGTATGGACACACGCCGGTGGCCAACCCGGAATGGTTCAACCGCACGATCAACATCGACACCGGCTGCGTGTACGGCGGCAGCCTGACGGCGCTGCGCTATCCGGAGCTGGAGCTCGTGAGCGTGCCGGCGGCGGCCGTCTACGCAGAGTCGGCCAAACGGTTCCTGCCGAGCGAGCCGGCGGCCGCGCTGTCGACACAGCAGGAACACGATGACCTGTTGGATCTCGACGACTTGCTCGGCAAACGGCTGATCGGCACACGGCTGATGCAGAACGTGACCGTGCGCGAGGAAAACGCAGTGGCTGCGCTCGAGGTGATGAGCCGGTTCGCGCTCAACCCCAAGTGGCTGATCTACCTGCCGCCGACGATGAGCCCCTGCGAAACGAGCCAACAGGCCGAATGGCTCGAGTACCCCAGCGAAGCCTTCGCCTACTTCCGCCGCTCGAGCGTGCCGCGGTGTGTTTGCCAAGAGAAGCACATGGGCTCGCGGGCCGTAGCGATCATTTGCCGCAACGAAGAGACGGTGCGGCAGCGGTTCGGCATCGTCGACGAAGGGATCGGCGCGTGCTACACGCGCACGGGACGGCGGTTCTTCGAAGACGCGGCGGTCGAGCGAGAAGTGCTCGGCCGGCTGCACGCCGCGGTCTCGGCGGCCGGTTGGTGGGAGGAGTTCGCCAGCGATTGGTTCTGTCTCGACTGCGAGCTGCTGCCGTGGTCGGCCAAGGCGCAGGAGCTGCTGCGCTCGCAGTACGCGCCGGTCGGCGCGGCGGCGCAGGCGGCGCTGGCCGAGTCTTCGGCGCTGTTGGCGGCCACCGCGGCCCGGCTGGGCGGCGAAGGCGAAGAACTCGGCCGCTTGGCCGAGCAGCACCGCGAACGGCTTGACGCGGCCGAGCGCTATGTGGCGGCTTACCGCCGCTATTGCTGGCACGTCCGTTCGGCCAACGATCTGCGGCTCGCGCCGTTTCATTTGCTGGCGAGCGAGGGGCACGTTCACGTCGACCGCGACCACACTTGGCACATGCAAACGCTTGCCCTGCTGGCGGCGGCCGACGCTTCGGCTGGGCCGCTGCTCGTGGCCACGCGCACGCTCGAGGTCGAAGTGACCGATCCGGCCAGCGAGGCGGCGGCTTGCCAGTGGTGGGAAGAGCTGACGGCCGCCGGCGGCGAAGGGATGGTCGTGAAACCGCGAGAGTTCGTGGCCCGCGGGCCGAAGGGGCTCGTGCAGCCGGCCGTGAAGTGCCGGGGGCGGGAGTACCTGCGGATCATCTACGGGCCGGAGTATACTCGCCCGGAGCAGCTCGAGCGGCTGCGGTCGCGCGGGTTGGGGCGGAAGCGGTCGCTGGCCCTGCGGGAGTTCGCCCTGGGGATCGAAGCGCTCGAGCGGTTCGTCCGCCGCGAACCGCTCCGCCGCGTCCACGAATGCACGTTCGCCGTGCTCGCGCTGGAGAGCGAGCCGGTTGATCCGCGGTTGTAGCTCCGCAGATTCTGAACCACGAAGGCACAAAGGCACGAAGCAGAGAGTTTCTCGCAAAGGCGCAAAGTTCGCAAAGATTTTTCTCATGGTCTCGTGTTCTTGGCGGTCTTTGCGCCTTGGCGAGAAATAATCATGGCCATCACTCGGTTGCGCGTCGCCGGATACCGTTCGCTGCGGCGGTGCAGCGTGGAGCTTTCGCGGCTCACGGTCGTGGTCGGGCCCAATGGCTGTGGGAAGACGAATCTGTATCGGGCGATGCTGCTGTTGGCTTCGGCGGCGCGGGGAGAGTTTGCGCGGCAGATCGTGGGCGAAGGGGGGATGAATTCGGTGCTCTGGGCAGGGCCGCGGCGGAAGGGGCCCGTGCGGCTGGTGTTGGGGGCAGTCTCGGGCGAGCTCGAATACGAGCTGGTGGCCGGTTTGCCGCCTCCACCTCCGTCGCTCTTCTCGCTCGACCCGATGATCAAGGAGGAGTCGATCGTCGTGCAGGCCGGCGGCCGGCGCAGCGAGTTGCTGGGCCGAAAGAACGCGTTCATCTCGGCGCGAAATGCCGACGGACAACGAGTGAAATACCCCTTCGCCATCGAACCCTGGCAGACGGTGCTGGGCGAGCTGAGCGAGCCGCACGCAGTTCCCGAGATCCGGCGCGGTGCGGAAGAGCTCGAGGCTTGGCGTTTCTACCACACCTTCCGCAGCGATGCGGAGTCGCCGCTGCGGCAGCCGCAGGTCGGCACGCGAACGCCCGTCTTGAACCACGATGGCAACGATCTGACCGCGGCTGGCAACGATCATCGAGTCCGGCGATGCACGCGGCGAACTGCTGCAAGCGGCGGTCGACGACGCGTTTCCCGGGGCAACCCTTGGGGTAGGCATCGCAGCAGGCGCGCGCTTGGCCGTCTGGTTCGCCGAGCCGGGGCTCGCGCGGCCGTTCTCGGCGCTGGAGCTTTCGGACGGCACGCTGCGCTACCTGTGTCTCTTGGCCGCGCTGTTGAGCCGCCGTCCGCCGGCGCTGCTGGCCCTGAACGAACCCGAAACCAGCATCCACCCGCGGCTTATCGAGCCACTGGGGCGGTTGATCGCGGCCGCGGCCGAACGCTCGCAGGTGTGGGTCACCACGCATTCCGAAGCGCTCGCGGCGCAGCTCGCCCGCGCGAGCGGGGCGGAGCCGATCAGGCTGGAGAAGGTGGCCGGCGAAACTCGCGTGGCGCAACCCGACGACGATGACTGGGAGCCAGTGGAAGTGGACGAAGAGGACTGAGCCATCAGTCGCTCGTTGTCCGCTGCTCATTGATCCGCAGTGAACAGCACATAGCGGCCGACGGCGGCCGCACGTACGTAGAGATCGCGCACGAGCTCGAATGCCTCCCACGTATAGCCGAAGTCCTCCTCGGACAACGGCTGGTCGTATGAGGCCGGGTCGATTCCGAAATACCGCTGACGGAACACCACTTCCGGCATTGCTGACATCGCCGCGGCAATCTCGGCCACTTGAGTCGGCGTCTTCAGACTCATGATGTAGTCTGGCTGGGTGTACAGAAGCTCGCCGGCCAACACGGCGTGATTCAGCGGATACGCCCCTCCATCCCAAGTCAACTCCCCATCGGAAAGCACACGATGGAGCGCGTCCCAAGCCTTGTCGCTTTCCGCGAGCAGAGATGGGTTGTCTGTAAAGTACTCCTCCTCGATCACTTCCCTGACGTGATCGAGACGAGCATCCTCGCCCAATGAACGAAGCTTCGTCGCTTCGTCAGGCGTCAGTGCAAAATGAACGCCCAGGCAACCCATAGTGAGAATCGACCGAAGATTTTCGGCGTGAACACTTCTACACGGTGCACCCGCACACGATTCAAAGCGATAGCGTAACCGCTACCCCGCCACCGCCGCCCGGTTGCGGTACAGGTTCGGATCGACCACGCCGACCATCGCTTCTTCATCCAACCCGCCGCCGCAGAACTCGTTGATCTTCGCGACCTGCGGACAAGGGTCCGCCAGCATCTGGTTGTAGTCGATGTTCAGCATCTGGAAGTGCGGCTGCTGCACGATCCAGGCGTCGAACTTGGCGAGTTCGCTCAGGAAGAGCTTGGCCACCTGGTCGTCCTGAACGCCGCCACCGGCGCGGCCGTTGCGCTCGAGCATCTTGCGCTGCGACGCGAGCACTTCCTCGAGCTTGCGGCGCATGAAGACCACGCGGTAGGAGCGGTCCGTCGGCAGGTCGTAGAGCAACCGGTAGACCATCTTCACTACGCGGCCGGGGGCGTCGTCGAGCCAAGACTGATCGGCCTTGGTCTGCTTGACGGCCTCGAACTCGTAATAGCCGTTCGGATTGTCTTCGTCGGGAATGCGCTGGTGGTCGATCAGGGCGGGAATCCCCCCCGTCTCGAGCATCCGCATCATCATCGAGGTGCCCGAGCGGGGCAGACCGGCGACGATCGTGATGAATTCGTTGGCTGGCATGGCGTGTGGACCTTTCCCGCCAAAGGAAAAGAGACTTGCTGCTGCGAGTTCCGACCCGCGAGAGACGGGCCTTGCCTGGCGGACGACAAACCACGCCCATTATGGTCGGCTGTTGCCCGTCGTCAAGCAAGAACGTCGCACGACCCTTACATTTGCACGCGCGGCGATTGGCGGGAGCACGCCGCGCTGGCCAAAACGCCCTATTCCGGCGTGGGACGCCGCGGCTGGAACTGCTCGGCGAGCGTCGCCTCGGGGGGGCTCGACTCGAAGGCGTGCAGCCCGAAACGGCGGGAAAGTTCGCTGCAAGCTTGCACGCCGCGGACGCTGTTTCCCTTGCGGTCGAGGCGTGGTGAGTACACCCCAATCCCGAGCTTGCCGGGGGCCACGGCCGCGATCCCCCCGGCCACGCCGCTCTTGGCCGGCAGGCCCACCCGGTAGGCCCATTCGCCGGCGTAGTCGTACATGCCGCAGGTGAGCATGATGCTGAGCACGTCTTTCACGTACTCGGCGGCGATCGCCCGCACGCCGGTCACGGGGTTGACGCCGCCGTTGGCCAGCGTGGCCGACATCATGGCCAGGTCGCGGCTCGTCACCCGCACCGAGCATTGCTGAAAATACAGCTCGAGCGAGTCCTCGAACTGCGGCCCGACCATGTCGAAGTTCCGCATCAGGTGGACGATCGCCCGGTTGCGGTGTCCCGTGAGCCGCTCCGAAAGGAACACCGTGTTGTCGATGTGCAGCTCGCGGCCGGCGTATTTGCCGAGCATCGCCAGCAGCCGGGTGAGCCGCTCGGGAAAATCGCGGCCGGCGATCAGATCGGCCGTGGCGATCGCCCCAGCGTTGACCATGGGGTTGAACGGTCGGTTCGAGGCCTCGTCGAGCACGATCGCGTTGAAGGCCTCGCCCGTCGGCTCGACGCCCACTCGGCGGAGCGCCGCCTCGCGGCCGTGGTCCTCGAGCGCGAGGCCAAACACAAACGGCTTCGAGGCCGATTGGATGGTGAAGCTCTGGTCGCAGTCCCCCACGTCGAAGCATTGGCCGTCGGCCGTGACGACGCTCAGGCCGAACCAGTTCGGGTCGGCCTTGGCCAGCTCGGGGATATAGTCGGCCACGGTCCCTTCGTCGACGTCGCGAAACTGCTCGTAGAGCTCCTGCAGCGTCCGGCGAAAGGGGGCCGCGGCCGCCTTGGTGCGCGTCACGAGCAGATCGATGTCGTCGGGGCCAGCAGATCGCTTCATCGGGGAACTCGCGGAGAAACTTGGACCTCGAGGGCCGCGCTCAAGCGATGCGCCGCGCGAGCTGCCGTAGTTGCTCGCTGACGGGATGCTGGGGAAACCGGTTGACGAACAAACCCGCGCTCCCCAACTCGGCGATTTCTTCGCACAGCGGCAGCACGCCGATCACCGAGGCCGCGTAGGCCTGCTCCACCTGCATGGCCAGCACCGCCGGGTCCATGGAGGCCGGAGTCTTGTTGAGCACCACCAGGATTTCGGCCACGTCGAGCCGGCGGGCAAGCTCCACCGTGACGCTCGTGCCTTGAAAGTCCTGGCTGTCGGGCCGCAGCACGAGCAGGAACAGGTCGGACACGGCGATCGAGAGGAGCGTTTCTTCGTTGACGCCAGGGTGCGTATCGATCAACAGGTAGTCGAGTTCCAGGGCGGCCACGAGGCGATGAAACCCCTCGTTGAGCAGCCCGACGTCGTACCCTTCGCGGAGAATCTTGGCGATCGCGCCGGTTTCGATGCTGGCCGGAATGAGGAACAGACGAGCGCCCTTGCCTGGCGCCGCGCCGATCGCTGCGTCGGTCACGTCGTAGGCCGCCTGCTCGATCCGGCAGCGGCCGCCGAGGTAGTCGTTGAGCGAGTAGGAGACGTCGTCCGGCTTCCGCGCGAAGATCACGTGGATGCCGGGGGACTGAATGTCGGTGTCGATCACCCCCACGCGGCGCCCCGACGCTGCCAGCAGCACGGCCAGATTGGCCGTCAAGTTCGACTTGCCGGTGCCGCCGCGAAACGAGTGGATCGAGATCGTCTTGGCCAGGGGACGCTCTTTCTACGACAAGGAAGTCTGCTCTAGATCGGGGGGCAAGCGCGTGTCGACGTGCCGACGCAGTTCGCGCACCTTGGACTGCAAACGGAGGAAGTAGTCGCTCGCCGCGATCTCGTCGACCTGGCGGTCGCGCTGCGTCCGGTCGAGCACCAACAGCGGCGTATCGGCCGAGAAGCTCACGGTCGTGTTGACGTCGAGCTCGGGGGGTGTCTCAGTGAGAAAACGCAAAAAAGGACCGCCGGCCGAGAGCCGAAACAACGCGCCATCGTCCATTTGCAGCGACTCGATCCGCCGCCCTTCGACAAACACGCCCTGCTGACTGAGCACGCACAACTCCCAGGCTCCTTCGCTCTGCCGCAGATAGGCATGAGCGCGCGACACGAACGGGCTCCCCACGACGACCTCGTTCTCCGGCGACCGGCCGATGCGAATCAGCGTCGCGTCGGCGAATTGCCAGGTCTGGAGCGGGAGTTTGCGGCTGGTGTCGACGAGTTGCAGTGCGATGGCGCCCAAGGCAGGACGTCGCGACGAGAGCTCTGGGGAAGGTCAGAAGGATGTGACCCAAATACCGCAAATTGTGTTCCCGTGCCCCCCCGCTGGCGAGTGGAGCACAGCGTAACCTATTCGGTGGCATGGATTTATCGGCTCTGGGACTCCTACGCACCATTTCCTGACTGCCCGGCACTTAGGCAACCCCTGAGTTGGGCCTGGGCAGCATTTCCTCGCAAGGATCACCGGCCTCGGGGGGACCTGGCGCCGCCGCTTTCACCCGCCTCGTGCGCGGGGTAAAGTTGCGGTCGACGTTCGTTTGCTTCGAGGAAACCTCCGCGCCCCGGGTTGCCTTCCATGATCGGTCGCCTGCTTTCGCTTGCCTTGCTGTTGTCAGCCGTGAGCTTGGCGCCACGCGCCGCCCTCGCCGAAGACGACCCGCGCCGCCCGGCCGCGATCGCGGCCACTGGGGTGCCGGTGTTGCCGGCCGAGCTCGTGGCCAAGCTGGCCCAATTTCAGAACGTCCGCGAGGCGGCGTTCCAGGGCTGGGCGCCCGACGGCGCAGGGATGCTGATCCGCACCCGCTTCGGCAACTCGGCCCAGCTCCATCGCGTCTACGAGCCCGGCGGCCGCCGCGAACAGGTGACCTTCTTCGAGGAACCGACGCTCGGCCGCCCCATCCCGGCCTCGAAGGGGCAACTGCTGGCTACGCTCAGCAAAGGGGGCAACGAGAACTTTCAGATCTACCACGTCGACCTCACCGCTTTCCGCACCGAGCCGCTCACCGACGGCAAGTCGCGGAACGAACTGGGGCCCGTGACCTCCGACGGCCGGCGGATGATCGTGGCCAGCAACCGCCGCACGCCGAGTGATATGGACATCTACTCGGTCATCCCGCACAGCGAAGGAACCTGGGAACTGCTGATCGAAACGAGCGCCCACTGGAACGCCTTCGACTGGTCCCCCGACGGCAAGCGATTCCTCTTGGCTCGCTACGTGTCGATCAACGAGTCGTACCCTGGCGTCTTCGAGCTCGAATCCAAGAAGCTCACGCCGCTGCCGTCGCCGGGCTTCGAGAAGGGGGCCGTGGGGCAAATGGCGTTCGCTCCCGATGGACGCACCTACTATCTGACCACCGACGTCGGCAGCGAGTACCTGCGGCTCGCCCAGGCCAGCATCGACAAGCCGGGGCACTACGAATACCTGACCGACGACCTGAAGTGGGACGTCGACGAGATCGAAGTCGACGCCAAGTCCGGCAAGTTGGCCTTCACGATCAACGAAGACGGCGCGAGCCGGCTCTTTTTGCTCGAAGAGGGCAAGCGGCGCGAAATCGCGCTGCCGCTGGGAATCGCGAGCGGCCTCGAGTTTTCCCCCGACGGCCAGCAGCTTGGCTTTTCGCTGGCGCGGCCGAACGGCCCTGCGGAAGCCTTTAGCGTGCCGGTGGCCGGCGGCGAGCCGATCCGCTGGACTTACAGCGAGGTGGGCGGGCTCGACCCGGCCTCATTCGTCGTGCCGGAACGGACCAAGTTCGCCTCGTTCGACGGCCGCGAGATTCCCGCCTGGTACTACCGCCCGGCGGAAGCCAGCGACCGCAAGAAGGCGCCCGTGCTGATCACCATCCACGGCGGCCCCGAATCGCAGTACCGGCCGATCTTCTCGCCGAGCACGCAGTTCTACGTCAGCCAAGGCATCGCAGTCATTCACCCCAACGTCCGCGGCTCGGCCGGTTACGGCAAGACCTACCTGCGGCTCGACAACGCCGAGTTGCGGGAAGACAGCGTGAAGGACATCGGCGCGTTGCTCGATTGGATCGCCAAGCAACCGGAACTCGATTCTTCGCGGGTCGCCGTGTCGGGCGGGTCCTACGGCGGCTACATGGTGCTCGCCTCGCTCGTGCACTTCGGCGACCGCCTCAAGGCAGGCGTCGACTACGTAGGCATCGCCAACTTCATCACCTTCCTCGAGCGGACGAGCCCCTACCGGCAAGACCTGCGCCGCGCCGAGTATGGCGACGAGCGGAAGCCGGAGATGCGTTCGATCTTCCAGCAGATCAACCCTTCGGCCAACGCCGACAAGATCGTGTCGGCCCTGATGGTGGCCCACGGGCGCAACGACCCGCGGGTGCCCTTCTTCGAAGCGGAGCAGATCGTCGACATCGTCCGTGGCAAGGGGCGCGAGGTGTGGACCGTCTACGCCGACAACGAAGGCCACGGCTTCGCCAAGAAGGACAACTCCGACTACGTCCGCGCCGCCGAGGCGATGTTCCTCCGCCGGTTTCTACTGGGAGAGCAGTGATTTGCCGTTCGACTTAGCTAGACGCGCCAGGTCCAGCCCGACGGCAGATCAGCTTCTTCCTGCAGGTGCGAGAACACCCAATCGGCCGCGAGCGCTGACCGGCTCTGGGCCGACAGCGACGATGCGGCCGAAGGCTCGACACTCGCCGCCGCGGCCAGCAGTTGGCTTCCGGTCGATGCCGTTCTCAGGCTGCCCCCCGCGCCAAAGTTCTCCTTGAGCACGCCGAAGTCCGAGAGGTCGACCTGGCCATCGCCATTGAAGTCGCCCTCGGCCGGCGTCGTGCCTGTGCCGAAGTTCGTCTTAAGGATGCCGAAGTCGGTGAGATCGACGTGTCCGTCGCCGTTGGCGTCGCCGGGGAGCCCGCCGCTTGCGGCCGTGGCAAAGACTTCGTCCGCCGGCGCGCTCTCACCGCCGGTCGTCACCGCGGTTACGCGGTAGTAGTAGGTGACGCCGCCGGTCACAAGGTGATCGGCGTAGCTGGGCGTCGTCAGCCCCGTGGCGACGGGCGCAGCGCCTTCGCCGCCGGCCGAAGTGCCGCGGTAAACGTTGTAGGTGTCGGCCCCTTGGGAAGCGGACCACGCCAGATCGATCCGATCCGCGGCGGCGGTCGCCGTCGGCGACTGCGGCGGCAACGTGATCGTCGTCACGGAGAAGCCGGCGAAGTCGGTGTACCCGCCGAGGTTGGCCGCTTGGATGTGATAGTCGTAGTACACCCCTGGGTTGAGCGTGGGGTCGGTGTAGGCCGTGGTGTTGGCCGGCACGTCGCCGATGAAGATGAACGAGCCGTTTGTGCCGGCCTTGCGGAAGATCGAGAACTTGTCCTCGTTGTCGGAGTTGTCTTGCCAACTGAAGGCAATGGAGTTCGTGGTGACCGCAGTCGGATGCGCGTTCGAGGGCGTGTGCGGCGGCACGGGGGTCGTGGCGTTGGCTTCGTTCGAAAACGGCGAGTCGGTGGTAAAGTTCGTCGCCTGGACGCGGTAGTAATAGGTGGTGTCGGCCAGCAGCGCGGTGTCCATGAACGACGTGGCGTCGGGCGCCACGAGCGCAACCTGCTCGAACGTCCCCTCGGCGCCTTGCTTGCGCTCGATGCGGAAGCCGGTTTCGATGTTCGAGTTGTCGGCCCAGGTGAGATTGATCTGCGTTCCCGACGCTGCCGAGGCCGCGAGGTCAGTCGGCTCGGCGGGCGCCGAACCGGAATAGAGCGCTGATTTGGGAACGTACGCCTTGGTGGTGTGCGCGCTCGACCAGCGCAACTGCGCCACGGCGCCGCCGCCGTTCTCGTACATCTCCATCCGCACCGGATAGGTTTGCCCCTGCGTCAGCGCGATGGGGGCGCTCGCGTACTCCGTCGGGCCCTGGTCGATCCAGGAGTTGATCACCTGTTGGCCGTTGATCCACAGCCGCACGCCGTCGTCGCTGGTCGTGTAGAACGTGTAGTCCTCCGTGTGCCCCGCCCGCACCACGCCGGTCCAGACCACGGAAAACGTGTCGGCGCCGATGCCGGGGGCCGGCGTGCCAGTGCCCCAGTCGAAGTTCACCCGCGGATCGATCCGGGTCACGGTCGAACCGGTGAAGTCCTGGTTGTTGTAATACACCCCGAGCAGGCCGTCGCCCGAGCCGGTTGGGTTGGGCGAGGTCGTCGCCTGTGCCACGTTCGTGTAGTCGGAATACGACCCGCCGGCGAACGAATTGTAGGAGCGAACGCGGTAGAAGTAGGTGCTGTTCGGCTGCGCGGTGTCGTCGGTGAAGGTTGGGTAATTGACCCCTGCCGTGCCGATCTCGACCCAGCCGGAAAGGCCGTCGAGCGAGCGCTCGACGCGGAACAGGTCTTCGTTGTCGGAGTTGTCGGTCCAGTTGAGCAGCACCTGCGTGGGAAAGGTCGCCGTGGCGCCCAGCAGGGTGGGCGCGGCCGGAACGGCCGTGGGCGGGATCGGCGGGCCAAAGATCATCAGCCCCTTCGAAGTGCCGACGAACACGCGGCCATCCGCCACGGTAGGCACGCTGAATTTGATCGAGGTCCCCAGGAACTGGTCGCGGTTGCCCCCCGCCTGGCCGCTCGTATAGACCACGTGCGTAAGATCGTGCGCGTCGTAGGCCCGCAGCTCGTGGGTGTTCCGCTCGATGGTCCACACGATGCCGTTGGCCGTGCCGTTCTGAGAGATGCTCGGAGAACCGCTGAGGTAGCCGTAGCTGCCGTCGTTCGAACTCGACACGGGCCCCGAGAGCGCGCCGTTTTCGATTCCATAGGACACCACCGGGCCGCCATAGCCCGGCACGAAAAACACCCGGTAGTCAGGCGAAGCCTGGCTCCCCACATTCGCCAGGGCCGGCGTGTTCAAGAGCCCGCTCACGGCGAAAGCAATCGTTTGCACCACGTGGTCGGTGACGCTCGGGTCCGACTTGCCCATGTTGTCGCGGTCGATGAGATACAGCTTGCCTTCTTTGCCGCTCCCCAACAGCAGGTGCGGGTGTGCCGCGCTGCCCAGCGAATCAGGCAAGATGATAGGGGCCGCAGAGCCGAGGTCGCGGTCGGCGCCGTCGAGATCCTGCTCGTTGAACGGGGTGAAGTAGTCGACGACTTTCAGCCCCCAACCGTTCTTGTTCTGGTTGGTGGGGCTCGTGTGCTCGGTGTCGGGGCCGACCTTGAGAAACGAGTCGCCGTAGTTGCCGTCGAGCGGGAACCCTTGGGCGTCGAAGCCGATCTTCTGGTTGCCCGAGCGATAGGGGGAGAAGGTGCCGTTGCCCGTTTCGAAGTACAGATAGCCCTGTTCGTCGATGGCGGTGATGCCGCCCCCTTGCCAAATTCCCCCCAAGCCGCCGTTGGGGGTGGTGTTGAGCACGCCCGAGAGCACCGGCGCGTCGCCGGAAACGTCGTACTTGAGCACCCAGCCGTGATACGGGCCGTTGTCGCCGTGCGACGCCGAGGCGAGGTAGAGCTGCCCGTCCTCGAGCATCAGCCCAGGCCGCACGAGCTGACGCATGGCGTTGAAGTACACGCGCCATTGGCCGTTCACCAAGATCGCGCCGTCGGCGTTCCCCAAACTGCGGTCGTTGACGGTGTAGGGATCGGCGTCTTGCCGGGAAAAGTAGGTGCTGCCGTTGAACGCGGTGTCGGCGATCACCGTGCTCGTGAAGCTGCCGTCCGAGAGATTCACGCGATGCAGCGTTTGCACGTAGTGGGTTGGATGCGCGTCGCCGGTGCGAATTTCCTTGGTCTTCGCCTCGACGTAGAGCACGTTGTGTTCGAGGTCGATCACCGGCGTCGACGTGATGCCGATTTCCGGCGTCAGGTCGCCGCTGCCCGTCTCGCTCGCCGGCATCGTGGTGATTTTGGCCGCTGGGTCGATGAACGACACCTGCCAGAGCACATTGCCGCTGTCCGAGTCGATGGCATAGAGGCTGTCGTGCTCCGTCGCGGCATACACCACGCGGTGATGCCCCGGGGCATCGCCGACCGTGACGTTCACGTCGCTCACGTAGAGCGGCTGGGCGTACACCTGCCCATCGAGCGCGGTCGCAAAACGCTTGGCGAACGTACCGGGGCTTACGCTGGCGGGCGTGAGTTCGGTCTCGGTCGTGTTGGCGCCCAGGCCCTGGTTGTCGTTGTGATACGACAGCACGTTGGTCGACAGCATCCGGCGCTGCTCGAGGGGTTCGAGCGCCAGCGGCCGCAGCGAGAAGCCTGGAGAACGCTTTGGCCGACGAGGAAGACTCGTCATGAGTGTTCGTGCGCCTTTCTCGGCCGCCGGTCGGCGCGCGGGCTCTCTGGGGCTGCGCGCGATTGCGGCGGGTGCAAGGAGTGTTGGGACAGCGGGAGGAGAAGGGAATCCGCTGAATGAACGCCTAGTGCTGCTTGTTCCGGTCGTTCCCTCATTATCCAGTGCGCTACAGACTCCGCAACGAACTGGCAGGCGGTGTTCGCTACCCAGCTTCCAGCACGAAGACGAAGCCCTGCACGGGGCCGGCCGGCTCGACCCGCAGCCGAACGGGCTGCGACTTCCAGCTAAACCCTTGCAGTTTGGCCGCGTTTTCCAGGTAGCGGAGGGAGTGTCGGTAGCGCCGCGAGCGATCGAGTTCGTAGCCGGTGGGTTCTGCGGCCGCTTCGACCGAGAAGATGACAATACCGTCAGCTTTTAGGGCTCGGCGGGCCGCGCCAAGCACGGGCTCTAAATCGCCCAGATACGTGAATACGTCGGCGGCGACAAGGAGATCAGCGGACCCCGGCGACCGCTCGAGGTAGCTCAAGAGCTCCGCGCAAACGAGCTGGTCGTAGGTCCCAAGGTCCTGCGCCTTGGCCAGCATCGCCGGCGCCAGGTCGACCCCAATCAGCCGCTCTGTGAGCGGGCGAAGCACGGCCGAGGCGCGTCCGGTGCCGCAGCCCAAGTCGACGACCACCGGATAGCGAGCACGGGCGGGCCCGAGCTGCCGCAGCGCTTGTCCAATGAGCGCCGGCCCCTGGTCCGCGAGGCCTGCCAGATGCTCGTCGTAACGTTCCGCGAACGCATCGAAGAAGCGCTCCACGTACCGCGCGGGCGCCGCCGCAGGGGCCGCGGCGCCGCCGAGCGCTGCGAGTTCGAATTGCGCTTCGACGAGCGCCGGATCGAGCTCGCAGGCTTTGGCGTAGGCAGCCCGCGCTTCATCAAGGCGGCCGAGTTGATCGAGCGAGTTGGCCAGGTTGTGCCAGGCGGAACTCGAGTGGGCCCGCACCTCGAGCGAACGGGAAAAGGCGGCGACCGCCCCGGCGTGATCAAGCCGCTCCGCCAGCAGCACGCCTAGCAGGTTGAGCGCCGCCGCATGGGCTGGCTCGGCCTCGAGAATGCGTTGGCAGTGGGCCAACGCGCTCGGGCCGTCGCCGGCGTCGAAGCGCGCGACGGCCGAGCGATAGAGAGCCTCGACTTCTGCATCCAAATTGCCGCTCCTCGCATGAGATGCATCTTCACACCCGTGCGCAATCGATCGCGCCCTCGCCGTCAGGCATTCTAAGCGGCTGGTATTCTGTCGCGAAGCCCGCGGTAGGTGGCCCCTAGCCAAGGGCCATCTATTCGAGCAGCCGCTGCAGTCCCTCGATTTGTTCGCCGCCGGCGCGCGTCCCGAGTCGAGCCCGGCCTGACCTCTTCGCGAGCCGAGTTTCATTTCCGGGCTACACGCCCAACCTGCGCCCGTATCCCCTTGCTTGCGCTTCTTGCGCTGCGGTGTGGCACAACCCGAACAACAAGCTGTGACGCGGCTCTAGTTCCTCGTGGCACAGGCTTCCAGCCTGTGCAATCCACCTGGCTTTCCGCGCGTCAGGCAAAAATCTTCGAGGATTTCTTTTTGGGCCGCGGAACCTGCACGCCCCGTCGGGGGTTTCTTACCCCTGGCTTGCAGGGTCCCCTTCCAGTGGAGGCGTGTCTCATGGAACGCTTCTCTCGGCGCGGCTTTACGCTTGTGGAGCTGCTGGTGGTGATCGCGGTGATCGCGATCCTGATTTCGTTGTTGTTGCCGGCTGTGATGTATGCCCGCAATGTCGCCCGTCGCACGCAGTGCCAGTCGCAGTTGCGGCAGCTCGGCCTGGCGCTCGACATGTATCTCGACCGCACGGGGCAACGGGCTCGGCTTCCGTACTCGGCCATCCTGCCCAGCGTGACGCCCGAGCGGCCGAGCCTGCGCACGGTGCTCGACCCCTATATCGAGCGGAACGCGGCGGTGTTTCGCTGCCCGCTCGATAACAAGTACTTCGCCCGCGAAGGGCTGAGCTACGAGTACGACGCTACGCGGCTGGCCGGCAAGACGCGGGCTGAGCTGACCGAGACGAAGCCTTCGTCCTCGATCTGGGTGGCCTACGACTTCGACGCCTTCCACGGCGACAGGCGTGCGCCCGGCTCGCGGAACTATCTCTATCTCGACGGGCACGTGAGCCAGTAGCTCGCGAGCGAGGCTCGAGCGTCCCAGTCGTTCCAGCATTTGCGGCCCGCATTGCGCGCTCGAGCGCCCCTTTACCAGGGAGAATCCGAACATGTCGACAAGTCAAAGGTGGTGGACCGCCGCCGCGGTCCTGGTTGCTTTGAGCCTCGTCGGCTGGTGGTTCTGGGGCGGCGGCGAACTCGATCGCATGAAAGCCTTGCAAACGCAAATGCGTGACGATTCGCTGAGCGACGATGCACGCCGCGCCCTTTTTCAGCAATTCCGCGAAGGCATGCGCGGGCTGTCGCAGGACGATCGCGAACAGCTCTTCGCCGGATTCGCGCGGCGCGGTCCCAATCTCGACGAGTTCTTCGCCCTGCCGGCCAAGCAGCGCACGGCTTTTCTCGACCGCGAGATCAACAAATCGGAACAGCGGCGGCGGCAGATGCAGGCTCGAGCACCGCGCGGCAACCAGGGGCCGCCCGGGGGCTTTGGAGGCGGCCCAGGCGGCGGCAACCGCTCGGCCGCCGAGCGCGAGGCCGGCCGCAAGCGCCGGCTCGACGATTCTTCGCCCGAAGACCGCGCGCAGCGGGCCGAGTATCGCCGGCTGATGGACGAGCGCCGCACCGCCCGCGGCATGGAGCCGAGCGGCCGGCGGGGATAGGGCGGGCGCGCCGTCGAGTGGCCAGTGTCGAGCGCAGCGAATTCGCCCTCGCAACGGCGCCTCGGCGGCATCGCGGACCTAGCGATCGCGCAGATAGACTCGCACGCTGACGGGTCGATCATCCGCTGCTGACGAAGATTTGTCTGGGCTGTCGAAGTAAGCCTCGAGAATGTCGTCGGCTTCCCGCGGAATCGTGGCGTCGAAGAAGGTGACTCCGTGCACCGGAGATTGGCAAATAGCCCACGCTACACTTTCCGTAAGCACTCCGCCGCGAACCGAGAAGCTGCCTCCGGCGGAGGTCAGATGCTCCGGTTCCTCGTATTCGACAGCACCGCCGCAGGAATAGATCTCTTGCACGGCACGCATGAGCGATCGGAGCTCTCGGCGCTCGAGGCGAGTTCGACTCAGCGTGATGAGGTTGAGCGCAATAGAAAAACCCACTCCAAGGATTACGAATAGGATCAGGAACCAGCGGAGCGAAAAGCTGCGGCGCATCGTGACAATTCGTTAGCTATCGCCCAAGGAACGCGACGATCGCGAGAGCAGCAGGGCTAGTTCTTGTCGGGCTGTCGGTTGTCCTCGGCAGCGCCCGCCGGGGCCTTCATCGGCCACGGAATCAGCCGCACCCCTTCGCGTTCGAGCTGCCGCTGTCGGTGCAGCCGCTGCACGTACTGATAGTGCTCGTGCCAAGGCGCGGCATAAAGGAGCGACAGCACCGCCAGCGTCGCCGCGGCCGCCGCCGCTTGAAACGCTCTGCGCCACGGGCCAAACACCGCCAGACCGTAGAGCAGCCCGAACACCAGTCCTGCCACGTGCGCCATGTTGGCCACCGGCATCAGGTCGAAGTGGGTCGTCACGACGCAAAACAAGAGCCAGGCCAGCATCAGTTGCATGACCGCCGGCGTACAGACTTCGGCCAGGTCGTCGCGCGTGCCGCGGCCGATCCAGCAAAAGCCGACGAGCCCGTAGAGCACGCCGGAAAGCCCTACGGCCGTTTGCTCTGTCCAGACATAATCGGGCACCATCGAGGTGTAGGCCAAGAGCACATAGAGCCCCAGCGTACGCAGAGGGCCCAGCCAGCGCTCGATTGCCTGCCCGAACACGAGCAGCCAGGAGATGTTGAAGAGCGCGTGCAGCAGATTGCCGTGCAGCAGCGTGGTCGTGGCGGGGCGCCAGAGCTCGCCGTCCCAGATCTGCCACCAGATGGCCAGCCGCAGATCGTTCAAGTAGTAGAGCCGCCGCGGCTCATCAAACGTGCAGACGACCTCGAGCGCCAAGGCCACGCCGGCGATGATCAGCGTCACCGGCGTGCGGCGGAAGTCGAACTGCAGGAAGGGTGGCATGGCGCGCCCCAGCGGCGTTGGTGGCTAGAGCGGCGTCATCCCGCCGTTGACGCAGAGCGTTTGCCCGGTGACGAACGCCGAACCATCGCCCGCGAAGAACAAAACCGCGTCGGCCACGTCCTGCGGAGTGCCCCACCGTCCCGCGGGAATGAGCGCCCGGTAAGCGGCTTTCATTTCCGGCGGATCGGCGGCGTGCCGCTCGACGGGAATCCAGCCGGGCGCGATCAGGTTTACCGTAATGCCGAAGGGGGCAAGCTCCGTGGCCATGCTGCGGGTAAAGCCCGCTTGCCCTCCCTTGGCCGACACATAGGCGCTGAAGTTGCCCACGCCGCGCTGAAAGACCTCGCTGCCGATGTTGATGACCCGGCCCCAGCGGCGGGCCTTCATCTCCGGCAGGCAGGCCTTGGTGAGCAGAAACGGGCTCTTCACGAAGAAGTCGAGCATCCGCTGGTAATGCCCCCAGGTGTATTCCTCAATGGGCAACTGCGGCTGGGCGGGGGTGGCGTTGAGGACCAAGATTTCGACGGGGCCGAGCTGCGTTTTGACCGCGGCCACGATCTCGTCGACGCCTGTTTCGCTGGCCACGTCGCCGCGGACGAGCATCCCTTGCAGCCCGGCCGAGGCGTATTCGTCCCAGGTGCGCTGGGCGAGCTCGGCGTCGTTCTGAAAGTTGATGGCCACCTTGGCGCCCGCGCGCCCCAGAGTGAAGGCCATCGCCCGGCCGAGGCCGCGGGTGGCGCCGGTGACCAGGGCCACGCGGCCGTGGAGAGAGTTCGCCATGAAGGAAAGGCCTTGGGGAGCGATTCGAAGGAGTTAGCGAGGCGTCGCCGCGGGGTTGCGCCGGCGACCCGCTAAATCAGAATAGTGCTGGCTTGGCTGAGCGACAACCGCGGCCGGGCTTAGTGCTGCGTCACCGCAGAAAATTCGGATTGGCGAGCGGCAGGGTTCACCCCCGCCGTGCCGCGCGGTGAGGGAGCCGGTGCTCATGCACCGCGAGCCGCGATCGACCCGCTACCCATTCCCGTGGCACATCGGTGGTGATCGCTGCTTTCACCCCTGAAGGGGTTCTTCGCCGGGGCCCGCCGGCATGAAGCCGGCGGCTCGCCGGACTAGTTCCGCCTAAGTGGCCGTCGCCAACCTTCCCGCCGGGCTCGGCGCCGCCGCCGGTTCGCTCGGCGCATTCAAGAAGTGCCGCTCCACCCAGTGGTAGAAGAGCGCCGCCGCGCCGATGGAGAGCGC
Source organism: Pirellulales bacterium (assembly GCA_046349955.1). GTDB lineage: Bacteria > Planctomycetota > Planctomycetia > Pirellulales > JBGAPH01 > JBGAPH01. The sequence continues at coordinate 93,651 of JAXMBI010000005.1, forward strand.
CAGGCACACCGGCAACGTCACGAGCAGCGTCTCCCACACGCCGTTGAATCCCGCGAGATAAGCGCTCCGCGTGATCACCTTGCAGATCGGCCAGTGGATCATGTACATGCTGTAGCAAATCTGCCCGCTGTAGCTGATCGGCCGCAGCCAGCGGGCATGCGCCACCGGCGCGTCCCACGGATAGAGGATCATCAGCCCTGAGGCGAACAGGCAGGCCAGCACCGTGCTGCGGTCGATGTCGGAGGGGAGCAGATCGCGCACGAAGAACGTGGCGACCGCGGCCGTGGTGAAGCTGGCGGTCCAGATCCAGCGGTCGCGCTGCTTCAAGTAGTTCACTACGTAGTAGACGAAGATCCCCGCGGCGAACTGCATCCAGTAGCCGTCGAAGAAGAAGCCGCGGATGTCGCGCCCTGCCTGATCGGCCGCGAAGCGGGCGACGAACGTAAACAGCGTGATGCCGATCGCCGCCTGAAAGATCCGCTTCGGCGCGGCCAGCAGCACGAGCGCCGCCAAGGCATAGAACTGCTCTTCGTAGCAGAGCGTCCACATGATGCCCAGGAAGATGCCCGGCTCGCCGCCAAAGGCCAGGCTCCGCCAGGTCTCGATCAGAAACGTGTTGCCGAAGATCTGCGCCGGCGTGAGCTTCCAGGGATAGAAGGGGGGCGTTTCATCGGCGAACAGCGCCTCGCCGCCGGCGAGCACGCACGCGCCGACGACGAAGCCGGTGATGACGAGCGCGAGCCAGTAGGGCGGGTAGATGCGCCGCACGCGGCGGCGGAAGAACGTTGCCATCGTCGCCCCGCGGCGGCGCTGGCTGTCCATCGTGGCGAAGATGCAGTAGCCGCTGATCACGAAGAACATCGGCACGCCCGCCCACATCTCGGAGCAGAGCCGCTGCAAGAGATAGCCGAGGTAGCCGATCAGCCCCGGCTCCGGTTCGTAGACGAGGCCTTGCTTGAGCGCCTGATAGTAGGGGGTGTAGGGGGTGCAGTGGAACACGACGACCAGCAGGCAGGCGGCCCCGCGCCAGAGATCGAGCGATTCGTAGCGCGAAGATTTCGTCGCTCGCGCTGGAAAGGAACCGCTCGCTTGCCCCATCAGACCGACCCTAATCGAAGTACCCACATCCTAGGCATTACTCTAGGCGGCCAGAACGGGCCTCGGCCGCCAATGCGTAAGTCTAGGTCAGGCTTAGGGAAACGGCGGCTAGACAGCGCCGTTTTGGGTGAAGCAGGCCGACGCCCGGCCCCAAGCAAAAAGTGCTTCTCCGACACGAGTTTGCGGCGGGGCTGGCCTGGCGCGACCAGAACTGTGAGAAAGCGGTTCTGGCGAGCGGCCCGGCGTCAGCCGGCCGACCAACCCCGGTTAGCCTGGGTAGCGCGCATTGGTCAGCCAGCTTACGCTTGGCCGCTCGCCAGGGCGGTTGTTGGGCGAGAGCCGACTAGGCGGCGTCGGCCAGGGGAACCGGGGCCAGCTTGAGGGCGCGCTGGCTCTCCTCGAGTAGCCGTTCCAGCCGGGCGTTCAATTCGTCGAGCCGCGCCAGCACTTCGTCCTGGCGGGCCTCGATCTCGAGAAAGGGGTCGACTGGGAGCCGGGGCGCATCCATACGTGCGGGCCAGAGGACAGCGGGACCAAACGACGCTTCGTCTTGAGATCGGCCGTTCTACGCGACGGCTGGCCTGACCGGCCGGTCGGCAGACAGACTTGACGGCGATTGCGCCGGGGTCCGAGCTTGCGCCTCTCCCGCCGGTTCCCAGGCCGCCCGAGCCGTGTTCGACCGCGAGGGCGGGCCTAGGTAGGGTCCGCCGTGCGGACCAATGCCGGAACGGCCGCCCTTGCTGGTTCCGCCGGTCGCCGTTTCGAGCCAATCCACGCCAAGCCCCGCCGCCACAGGCCGCCCACGTCGTCCCACAGCGAATACGCCACCGGCGTCAGCAGCAGCGTGAGCAGGAGCGAGAGCGTTTGCCCGCCGATGATCACCTTGGCCATGCCGGCGCGGGCGGCCGCGCCGGGGCCTTGGCCCAGGGCCATCGGCACCATGGCGGCCACGAGCATGACGGTGGTCATCAAGATCGGCCGCAGCCGCGTGTGGTTGGCTTGCAGGATTGCCTCGTCGCGCCCCTTGCCTTCGGCGCGGAGCTGGTTCGTGTAGTCGATCTGCAGGATGCCGTTCTTCTTGACGATGCCGAACAGCATGAACAGGCCGAACACGCCGTAGATGTCGAGGTTCGTGCGGAGGAAAAACAGCGACAGCAAGGCAAACGGCACCGTGAGCGGCAGGGCCAACAAGATCGTGATCGGGTGGACCAGGCTCTCGAACTGCGCGGCCAGCACCATGTACATGAACAGGAAGCTCAGGCCGAAGATCAGCAGGAAGCCGTCGTTCGATTCCTTGAGCAGCTTCGAGCGGCCGATGAACTCCCAGCGATACTCAGCCGGCAGATTCAGCGACTGCACGTGCTGCGCGAGCCGCTCCACGCCTTCGCCGAGCGACGTCCCGCGCAAGTTGGCCGAGATCACCACCTGCCGCTGCCGGGTGAAGCGGTCGATCGTGTTGGGCCCCTGCGCTTCTTCAAGCTCGACGAGGTTGCCCAGCCGCACCGAGCCGACCCCCGCCTTCGTCGAAGGCACGGTCATGCGGGCCACCGCCTCGCGGTCCCCGCGGAACGGCAGGTCTGCCCGCAGCCACACATCGTACTGCTCGTCGAACTCCTTGTACTTGCTGACCGGCTCGCCGCCGACGAGCACGTTCACCGTAGACGAGAGGGCCCCGATGGAGACGCCCAGGTCCGAAGCCCGCTCGCGGTTGGGTCGCACGCGGAGCTCCGGCTTGCGGAGCGAGAGGCTGGTGTCGACGTCGACGTAGTAGCCCTGCTCGCGCATCCAGCGGGCAATCTGCCCGGAGAATTCCTGCAGCTTCTCCATGTCGGGGCCGCGGAGGTTCAGGTCGATCTCCACCTGCCGGAAGCCGCCGCCCGAAATGGCCGAGACGTCCTGCACCGCGGAGCGGAGATCGGGATAGTCGGCCAAGATGTGGCGAGCATCGTCCATCACGGCGAACTGCGTGTAGTCGCGCTCCCGCAGGTCCACCAGCCGCACGTAGATCGACGCGGCGGTGACATCCCCCTGGCCCTTGGTGACGCGCCCCGTCGTGTCGCCAATGACGACAAAGGTGTGCGTGACGCCGCGGAGTGCCCGCAGCCGCTTGTCGATTTCCGAGAGGACGCGGTCGCCGCGCTCGAGCGTGTAGCCTTCCGGCAGCGTGACGCTGACCTCGAACTCGCTCTGGTCGTCGCGGGGGGTAAAGTCCATGCCGATCAAGCCGGCGATCGCCGGCGTGGAACAAAGAATGGCCGCCGACGCCACCACGACCACCCAACGGTGCCGCAGCGATTTGGCAAGCAGCCAGCCGTAGCTGCGGTCGATCCACCGCCAGACGAAGCCGTCCTTGCTCTGCTTGTGGCCCTCTTCCACTTTCAGAAACAGGGCACACAGCATCGGCGTCATCGTGAAGCTGATGAACATGCTCATCAGCACGGAAAAGCCGACGACGTAGCCAAAGCTGCTGAAGAACCGTCCCACCCGCCCCGGCATGAAGGCGATCGGGATGAAGATCACGAGCAGCGACAGCGTCGTCGCCACCACGGCCAGGGCGATCTCGCGCGTGGCGGTGTTCGCCGCCTCGCGGGCACTGCGGCCGTACTCTTCCATGTGGCGGAAGATGTTTTCATGCACCACCACGGCGTCGTCGACGACAATGCCTACGGCCAGGATCAGCCCCAGCATCGTGATGTTGTTGAGCGTGAAGCCCATCCACTGCATGAAGGCGAACGTGGCCACCATCGAAGTGGGAATGGCCAGCGTGGCGATGATCGTCGTCCGCCAGTCGCGGATGAAGAGCAAGATCGTGAGGCTCACGAGCACCGCGGCCAGCAGCAGGTGGAACTCCACCTCTTCGATCGAGTTCTTGATGAACCGCGATTGATCGCGGATCACCTCGGCCCGAATGTCCTCCGGCAGCGTCGTCAGCAACTCGGTAAGCCGAGCCTTCACGCGGTCGACCACCGCGACCGTGTTCGTGCCGGATTGCTTCTGCACGATCAGGCTCACGGCGTTTTGGCCGTCGGCCAGGTCGAGCTGGTCGCCGGTCTTGATCCACAGCCGGCTGAGCCCGCGGGGCTCTTCGTAGGAGTCCTCCACGCGGCCGACGTCTTCGATGCGGATGGGCTGGCCGTCGCGATTGGCCACGATCAGCTTTTCGAAATCGGCCGGGCGCTCGACGCGCCCCATCGTGCGCACGACCTTTTCTTGCGCCCCCTGGTCGAGCCGGCCGCCGGGCTGCTCTTGGTTCTCGCGAATGAGCGCCTGCCGCACCTCTTCGATCGACAGATTCTTGTACTTGAGCAGCTTGTCGGGCTCGACGTAGACGTTGATCGCCCGCTGTCGCCCGCCGACCAGCACCACGGCGCCGACGCCGGGGATCGTTTCCAGGTCTTCCTTGATCCGCTTCTTGGCGAGCTCGGTGACTTCGCGAAAGTTGCGCCGCCCGCTCACGGCGATCGTCATCACCGGCGCAGCGTCGATGTCGAACTTGTCGACGATCGGCGGATCGGTCCCCTGGGGAAGCTGCGTGAGGATGGTCGACACCTTGTCGCGCACTTCCTGCGCGGCGACGTCGCCGTTCTTGCTGAGCACGAACTGGACGACGATTTGCGAGATGCCTTCCTTGGTGGTGGAACGCAGCTCGTCGATGCCGGAGATCGTGTTGACGATTTCCTCGATCGGCTTGGTGACCTGCGTTTCCATCTCCTCGACGCTCGCGCCGCGAAGCGTGGTGGTGACGGTCACCGTGGGCAGGTCAACGTTGGGGAACAGGTCGACGCCGAGCCGCATGTACGAGGCGACGCCCAGCACGATCGGGGCGCTCACCAGCATGATGGTGAACACTGGCCGCTGAATGCAGATTTGCCAGATGCTCATCGTGTGGTCCGCTCCGCAGGCTGTTTGGCGGGATCGGCCAAGTTGATGACCGGCGTGGCGGCGGCGGGCTCGGGTCCGCCGGAACGAATGCGCACCGGCGTGCCGTCGGCGAGCTGCGTGTAGCCGCTCGTGGCCACTTGGTCGCCCGGCTGCAGATCGCCCAGCACTTCGAGCCAGCCGGGGCCGCGCTCGGCCAGCCGCACTTCGACGCCGTGGGCCTGGCCATCACGGATGACGAACACCTTGTTGACGCCGGCGAACGTGACCAGCGCCTCGAGCGGCACCACGAGCCCTTGGTCGTCGTCGCGGGTGACCACCGACCCCTTGGCGAAGCTGCCGGGGCGGAGCAAGTGCTCGTCGTTGGGCACGAGCACCTCCACGTTGAAGGTGCGGTTGTCTTGGTCGATCGTCGGGTTGAGCCGCGAGATCTTGCCGGCGAACGTGCGGCCGGGATAGGCCTCGACAGAAATCTCGGCCGGCTGCCCCACGCGGACCTCGCCGCTATAGCGCTCCGGCACCGTGGCCACGAGCTTGAGCGGATTGTCGATCACCAGGCGAAAGGCCGTGTTCGCCGGGAGCTGCACCATTTCGCCTTCCGACACGGCGCGCTCGGCGACGACGTAGTTCGTTTGCTGGCCAGCCTCGGCGAACGACTGCGGCGGGGCTACGACCTTGGTGTCGGCCAAGCGCTGCCGCATCGTCTCGAGCGTGGCTGCTTTCTGGCGGGCGAGCGCGAGGGTGGACTCCACGTCCAACACCGCCTGGCGATGGGCCGCTTGGGCCACGCTGGCGTCGGTGCGGGAGAGGTCGAACTCGTCCGCGGTTACGAAGTTCTGGTTGCTCTTCCGCAGATCCTCGAGCCGCTTGAGCTTGCGCTGGGCGTTCTCGAGCAGGAGCTGCGTGCGCACGATCGAGGGGAGTTGCTGCGGGTTGAACGCGCCGGTCGGCAGCGCGCTGAGACCGAGCTTGGCGAGCTCCGAGCCGAGCGCCCGCTCGGCCTCTTCGACCGCCAGGCGGTAGTCGGTGGCGTCGAGCTCGAGCAGCGGCTCGCCGGCGGCCACCTGATCCCCCACGTCGTGATGAATCCGCACGATGCGCCCGCCGACCTTGGGCATGAGCGTCACTTCTTCGCGCCCCAGCAAGTTGCCGACGATTTGCACGCGGCGCTGAATGGGGCGCGACTCGACGGCCGCCAGCGTGACGGCCACGGCCTTGGGGGCAGCGGGCTCGGCGTGCTTGGCCGCTGGCTCGGCGGCGCCGTGCCTGCTGCAGCCGGCGGCAGCGATCGCGGCCCCCGCCAAGACCGCCCCGCAGCAGGGCAACAACAATCGGCTAGCCATAGTAGGTCTGCAATCCCTGTGCAGTGAGGATGCCGTGGAAGAAGACGTCGAGCAGATCTTCGGTCTGTTGCGCAAGCGGCTTCTCGCGACCCGTGAAGTAATGCGTGAACATCGTGCCGTAGAGGAGCTGGCTGAAGACGTCGGCCAGGCGGTCGACCGACACCTCGCGCACCAGCCCCTGGCCAATCAACTCCGCGAGCACCGCCTTGAGCTTGCAAATCCCTTGGTCGCGGTGGACGAAGTAGGTCGACTTCTTGCGGTCTTTGAACTGAGCCCGCTCCTGCATGAGCAGTTCGACCAGCTCCGGGTGCTGCTCGAAGAAGGTGAGGTACGCCCGCGTGGCGGCGGCGATGCGGCGGAGCGGATCGGGCTCAGCCTCGGCCACCGCGTCGACCGACTCGCGGAGCCGCCGCATGCCGAGGTCGACTGCGGCCAGGAAGAGAGCTTCCTTGCTAGGGAAGTAGCGATAGATCGTCCCCTTGCCGACGCCCAGGCGGTCGGCGACGAGCTGGGTGTCGGCCCCGGCATAGCCACGGGCAGCGAACAGCTCGACGGCGACCTCGAGAATCTCGTCGTGCCGGCGCTGGCGGAGCTCGTCGTCCTTGGGTCGGCCGCGGGCGGAGGGGGAAGGAGAGGGGGTGGTCATACGCGTGCCAGGGCCGGGCGAATAGCTAGACGGACCAGTCAGTCCGATAAATAAGGGTATTCGTTCGGAGGCGAAGTGTCGAGGGCGATCCCGGGCCGGCTGCTTCGGACCGCCGCCCGCCTCCCCTCCAAATTGCCGTCTTTCGCGGCGTTTGCAGTTCTAATAGGGGGGTGGCTCGAGTCCGGGGACTCATCGCGCAAAGAACTTGGAATCTATGGGTCGACCCTCCCACGATTGGCTCCCCCGGCGGGGCAAGCCCCGGCCGCGCGCGTTGTACGTCGAGACGCTCGAGACGCGCTGCCTGCTCGACGGGGGCTCGGCGCAGCTCAAGGACATCAACACGGTGGGGCAGGGGGCGGACGTGCATGGCATCACTCCCATCGGCGACCAGGTCTTTTTCACCGCGTGGACTGTAACGTCCGGCTATGAGCTGTGGAGAAGCGACGGTCAGCCGAGCGGCACGCGGCTCGTCAAGGAGATGCAGCCTGGTATCTCGGGGCTGACACCTGCCTGGACCTCGAGCGTGGCGGGAGACCTGCTATTCATGGGGGAATTGGGAGCCTTCGAACTCTGGCGCAGCGATGGTACGGAAGAAGGCACGACCCTACTTCACGCGTTTTCCGAATTCTCCTTTCCTTCGCCCGAAAAGGTGCATGCTTCGCTCGGCAGTCGAGTGCTTTTCGCAGCCAATGACGGAGTGCATGGGCAGGAGTTGTGGGTCACCGATGGAACTGAGTCGGGCACGACCCTGTTGTCCGACATTTTCCCGGGCGAGACCGGATCGGAACCGCGCGATCTGACGACGTTTGGCGACGCGGTCTATTTCGTGGCGACGAGCGCGGAGCACGGACGCGAATTGTGGCGGAGCGACGGCACGGTCGCAGGAACGAGGCTGGTCCAAGATGTGGATCTCGGCGAGAGCTCGTCGAACCCTTACTATCTGACCGCAACCGACAGTTCGCTGTACTTTTTGGTCCACCGCAACGAATGGTGGCGCGTGGCTGAGGAGGGGGGCGGCGCTATGCTCGTGGCGTCAGTAGGTCAATCGGAGACCGCACACGTGTGGACGGCTTGTGCCGTTCTTTCGACGCTGTACTTCACGGCCGAGACCCCCGAAACCGGAACAGAGCTCTGGGTTCTAGACCCCTCCGGCGCGTCCCACGTCTTGTCCGATATTGGGCCTGGTCCCGACGGGTCGTTGCCTCAGTCATTGACACGCGTCGGCAGCCGGCTGGCTTTCACCGCCGACGATGGAGTGGTGGGACGCGAGCTATGGATCACCGACGGCACGGAATCTGGAACCAGGCTGGTGGCAGATATCCGGTCCGGCCCAAGCGGTTCGTCGCCCGATTACTTTGCGGCGTTCGGCAACGAACTTATCTTTCGGGCGGATGACGGCGTGCATGGCATCGAGCCCTGGCTGACCGACGGAACGGCGCTGGGCGCTCGATTGCTGGCCGACATCTTTCCCGGCGACAACGGCTCGAGTCTCCCGCGCCCAAGCTCATTGATCCTCACCGAAGGCACACGCACGAGCTATGCGATCGCTGCCCAAGGGACACGCGCGTATTTCGTCGCGAGCGATCCCGCAAATGGCCCCGAGCTCCGCTGGACCGATGGCCACCAGGTTTATCTGGTGCAAGACATCATGCCCGGCACGGCTGGCGGCGCCGGCTCGGAGTATATCGAGTACCACGGGCAGGCGTATTTCTTCGCCAACGACGGCTTCCACGGCTATGAGCTGTGGCGAAGCGATGGAACTGAAGCCGGGACCTTCATGGTCAAAGATCTGATCCCCGGAGCGGTCGGAGCGGTTCCCAGAGAGTTCGTTGTTCACCGCGATCGCTTGTACTTTTGGACCGAGGACGGCGACGACGCCTTCGTGGTGTGGCAATCCGATGGCACGAGCGCAGGCACGGAACCGCTCGGGCGATTTCAGCGTGCAGGCTATCCCCTCTTGAAGTCGACAACGGAAGCGCTGTTCTTGGGCTTCCCTACTCGGCGAGGCGCCCTCGAACTCTGGTCGCTCAAAGATCAGAGCCGGTTCGAACTCGTGGTCTCACTTGTGGCGGAGAGCCAATCCAGTTGGGACTTCGGATTCCTGGGAATGGCCGCAAACGGCGGCGAGCTTCTGTTCCTCACCGAGGAGTGGGGTTATGGCACCGATCTCTGGATCACCAACGGAACGCCCCAGGGCACGCGGCGGCTGCAACGCTTCGATTCCGATGACGGCCCCGGGCTCTACGACTCGGCAATCCTTGGCGGCCGCCTGTATTTTTCTGGGTACGATGCGGAGCACGGCTGGGAACTATGGAGCACCGATGGTACGCCTGAGGGCACTAGAATCGTCGAGGACATCCGTCCAGGGCCGAGCGACTCTCGACCTACAACTCTGCGAGCGCTTGGCGACCGACTTTTGTTCTTCGCGACCGAAAGCGCCAACCCGCGAGGTCTCTTCGCGCGCATGAATGGGCCGAATGCCCAGGCGGAACGGATCGTGGACTTTGCGCCCGGAATGAACACTTACTGGAGCAGAATCGTCGCGCGTGGCGAATACGCATTTCTCATCATGCGATCGACGCGCGACGACATGCAGTTCTGGCGGTCGGATGGCACGACCGCAGGAACGACGCTGCTTGAAGACCTTCCTGCCCTGCCGAGCGCTTCGGATTGGTCGGCGATCGTGGAATACGGCGACGTAGTCTTGGTCGGACTGAACCTGACGCATGTCGGCATGCAATGGTGGCGTTCCGATGGCACTCCCGCCGGAACGCAACTCTACGAAGCGCTGCCCACTACCTACATCGGCTTTCCGCAACTCATCGGCAACACCATCTACTTCAGCGCCGGCGAACCCTGGACCCTTCGCCCCGCAACCGGCGACGCCAACTTCGATCGGCGGGTCGATCTCGACGACTTCGGCGCCCTCAAGGCCGCGTTTGGGCAAGCGGGCGGCGCCCTGCCGGCGGACTTCAACCAGGATGGCCGCGTCGACCTCGGTGATTTCGGACTCTTCAAGGCGGCGTTTGCCGCGGCAGGCGCGCCGCCGGGCCCGGAGAATCCGGAGACCTCAGGCGCCGCGGCCCTCGACGCGGCAATTCGCGAAATTGCCGAAGAGGCCGAAGAGGGGCGCGAGAAGAACTGGGCCCTCCCAATTGCCCGGATTGGACCGTGGACTCCACTCTCGCACGCCGATCCTAGCCGCCGGCCGACGGCGCTGCCAACCACCGTCACACCTTCGTCGCGCCTTCGGTAGCCGTTAGCTCGCGTCCCCCATTAGTATGGGCGCACGTGTGGACTTCCGTTCGGGCGAGGACGCCGATGACGTATCGTCGCGCCGAAGGTGGACGGCTTGGCCGGAGGCCTTAGAATCGGCAGAACTGATGGAGGCTGACGGATGAACTACTTGCACTACGAATTCGATGTCGAACCGAACGACGTGGTCGAGGTGGAGCTCGATCGTCAGGCGAACGTCCGATTGCTGGATGAGGCCAACTTTTCGCTCTACCGCAATGGAAAGCAGCACCGGTACTACGGGGGCCTGGCCAAGTCGTCGCCGCTGCTGCTCAGTCCGCCGCGCCCAGGGCACTGGCATGTCGTGGTCGACCTGGGTGGCTATGCCGGGCGCTTGCGCGCATCGGCGTCGATGCGTAAGGGGCGCTGACGTGGCGAAGCAGGGGCGCGCGATGGAGCCGGCGATTCACCGCATTCGGCTGGATCGCGTCACGATCTTCGAGATCACCGAGTCGGAACTCGAGGCGCTCGAGCGCGGCTCGCCCGAATCGATCTTCCTCAACCTGTGCGTCGGCACGACCTCCATCGGGATTTCCTTCTTCATCGCGCTCTCGACCACGTCGATTCCGGACACGCCAACGTTTTGCGTGTTCGTGCTCGCAACCCTCGTTTCGCTGTTGTCGGGCCTCACCTTTGGCCTGTTGTGGTGGCAGCCGCAAATCGCTGCGCGTGGTCGCGAAACAAATCCGTGGAAGAATTCCGCCGGAGGGCGTGCAAGAAACGAGCCCCAATCCCGCGGGCGATGACGGCGGAGAGTTGAAGTAGGGGCGCCCGAGTTAGCCTCCGTCGCACCTTCGTCGCGCCTTCGGTAGCCCGCCGCTCGCGCCCCCCATTAGCATGGGCTCCCGCGCACGCGTAACCTTCCGTTCGGGCGAGGAGGCTGATGACCTATCTTCATTATCCATTTCGGATCGGGCCCCATGAATTCGTCGAGGTCCGGCTCGACCGGCAGGCGCACGTGCGGCTGATGGACGACGCCAACTTCTGGGCGTATCGCAGCGGCCGCAAGCACCGCCACTATGGCGGCCTGGCGATATCCACGCCGGTTCGCCTCGAGCCGCCGCGCCCCGGCTATTGGCACGTGGTCGTCGACCTGGGTGGAATAGGGGGCCGCGTGCGCGCTTCGGCCGCGGTCTTGAACCAAGACGGCCAGCCCGTACCGTCGGGCAAAGCGCGTCCCCAGGCCGCCTACCAAGCGACGCCGCAACTCGGCAGCTAGAAGCCGCGCGAGCGCTTTCGCGAAAGCCCTACAGCAGGCTCTCGAGCAGCAGCCGCAGCTTGCGCATTTCGCCGCTATGGTCGACGTCCGGCTGCGGCACGATATGAACGCTCAGCGCCCGGTTGTAGTGGAAGCGGGCAAGCTGCGTGATCAGGCGGCCGTATTCCACCTCGCCCTGACCCACGCGCACCTGGAGGTGAGTTTTGCTGGTGTCGCGCAACTGCACGTGGGTGACGTGCTTGAGCACCTGTTCGTAGTTGCCCCCTTTGTGCGGCCCGCAAATATAGTGGCTGGGGTCGAGCGTGATCCCGAGCCCTTTCACGTTGTTGCACATCACCACGGCCGTGTCGGGGTCTTGCGACATGCGGCCGACTTCGCTCTTGATGCTCACCAGAATGCCGTCGGTCGACGCGATGCTCACCAACTCGCGGAGCCGCTCGACCTCGCCGTTGAAGGGGGTGCCGAGCTCGGCCGACGGCACGGTGATCGAGACCACTTTCGTGGCCTTGGCCAACTTGCAGCAGGCGGCGAACTGTTCGTAGTAGGCCGGCCCTTCGGCCAGGATGTCGACAGAGTAGGCCACCGGCGTGAGCCGCTGGGCGTTGCGGCAGCGGGAGATCGCCCCTTCGAGATCGGCCATGACTTGCGACGGGCGGAGCTGCGGCCCGTCTTCCCGCAAGGCGATTTCGACGCGGGTATATTCCAGCCCCACCAATCGCTCCAAGGCCTCCTCGAACGGCAGGTCCGGAAAACAATCGGTCGACGCGGCTACGAACACAGCTAGCACTCCTTTGCGGCCCGCGAGAGCGGGGGATTGGCGAATCGTGGTAGCTTATTCGGCCTGCCCAGCCTTGGCAACACCAGCGCGAGTGGGTTGATAGCTGGTAGCGAGTAGCTTGCAGCCGGTGGCCAGAAGCGGACCCAAGCCTCGGCTTCGCTACCAGCCACCAGCTACTCCTCCCCCCGCAGCCAGCGGCCGAGCAGGCTGATCTCGGCCGGGGTCAGGCGGTTCTGGCCGAAAGCCGGCATGCGGTCGTTCGAGCTGGGGTAGAAGCGTTCGGCCTCGGGGTTGGCGATGAACTCCTCGAGCCAGGCCTGGCTGCCATACCCCGTGAGATCGGGCGCCGAGCCAAGGTCGCCAGCGTCGTGGAACTTGTGGCACACGGCGCAGCCGACGTCGGCGTCCTTGAGGAGGGCTCGCCCCTCGTCGAGCTTGGCCTGGTTGAGTTGGTTCGTGCCTGGAACGTGCCCTCCCTCGAACGCCAAGGCATAGGCCACCGCGTCGATCTTCTCCTTGCCGAGCTCGGCCAGGTCTCCGTGGACGACGGTCGACATTTCGCCTTCCTTGTGCGTCGTGTTGCCGAAGTAGTCGGGGCCGTCGATCTTGGCCGGGTCGAGCAAGCCCAAGATCCAGGCCTGCGTGCCGAAGCCGAACAGATTGGGCGCGGAAGACTCCGTCGCCAACACGTCGTCGGCCCGGCCCCCCTTGTGGTTGTGGCAGCTCGCGCAGTGCTGCGCGAACAGGGCGGGGCCCTGTGTGAGGGGATCGTTTCGCAGCAGCGTGACCGCGCCCGCGGGCGGAATGCCATGCCGGCTCGCCAACTCCACCGCCCGCTCGCCGGCCAGCTTGGCGTCGCGCACCGCCTTGGCGTAGTCGGCGTTCGCGCGGTCTTCACGCAGCGCCAAACCCGTCAGCCCTACCGCGCCGATCAACAGCGCGAACGTGAAGCCCACGTTGAAGCCATGCCCCAGCTTCCATCGCCCCAAGAGCGGCATCAGCACGAGCACGAGCATCACCACGCCCGGCAGGATCACCGCCCCCACCACCTCGGCCTCGCCGGGGAAGTACTTGAGCATCTGGAACAGGAACAGGAAGTACCACTCGGGGCGGGCAGCGGCGTAAGCTTTGGCCGGATCGGCCGGCGCCCCGAGTTCGGCGCCGAGCCAGAGCACCATCGCCAGGACCGTGAGCAGCACCGCGAGGCAGGCCACGCCGTCCATGAGCACCTGGTCGGGCCAGAACGTGCTGTCGGGCTTGCGATAGGGGGTCTTGGCGGTGATGCCGTGGCGGCGGAAGAGCGCTACGTGCAACACGAGGAAGGCAATGAGCAACCCCGGCAGCACGCCGGCGTGCAGCGCGAAGAACCGCGTGAGCGTGTGATGGCCGTAGTCGGGCCCGCCGACCACCAGGCGCTGCATCGCCGGCCCCACCACCGGCACGATGCCGGCGATGTTCGTGGCGACCCGCGTGGCCCAGTAGCCCTTCTGGTCCCAAGGGAGCAAGTATCCCGTGAGCGCCAGACCGAGCACCAGCTTCATCAGCACCAGACCGAGCCAGAAGTTGATCTCGCGCGGCGCTTTGTACGCGCCGTCGATCACCACCTGCATCAGGTGCAGGCCGAGCAGCACGACCATGGCCTGGGCCGTGTAGTGGTGGATGCCGCGGAGCAGCCAGCCCCCGGTCATTTCGTGCTGGATGTAATACACGCTCTCCCAGGCCGACTGGGCGCTGGGGCTATAGCTCATCCAGAGGAAGACGCCGGTGATCACCTGCACCGTGAAGGTGAACACGAGCGTGCTCCCCCACACGTAGCGCCAACGAGCGCCGCCGGGAATCCGCTCGTAGAGCGCTTCATGCACCAGGTCGCGGCAACCGGTGCGGTGGTCGAGCCAATCGAGCACGGGCTTCATGCTTCGGGCACTCGCTCGGGGATTCCTTTGCGGAAGTTCTCGAACTTCACCCACACCTCGCCCGTGGCGAGCTTCTGGGCGTCGACCTCGAGCGGGTCGAGATCGCGCGGGCTAGGGCAGGGGGGGGCAGGGGGGCCCGGCTGCACGCGCTGCCCGTCGATGGTGAACGAGCTGTTGTGGCAGGGGCAGCGGAACTCCTTCTCGCGGAAGTCCACGAAGCAGCCCAAGTGAGGGCAGGAGGCGTTGAACGCCACGACCTTGCCATCTTTGAGCCGCCGCAGATAGACCGCGCCGATCGGCTCGTTGGGATAGCGCGTCCAGGCGTCTTGCCGTGTGGCGACCACCGGAAACACGGCCGGCGTGCCGTCGGCCGGCACCGAGTCGAGCGCGGTCACCTTGAGCAGCTCGGCGGCGGCGCCGCGGCGGCGGAGCAGGGGATCGAAAAAAACGAACAGCCCGCTCGCCACCGGAACCAGCCCAACCAGCGTGCCGATGACGCCGGCGGCCAGACCGCGCAAAAAGGAGCGGCGCGCTTCGGGGGCGCCGGGCGGGGCAGGGGGGGCTTGGGGCGTTTGAACCATGAACGCACTTCTCTTGCCAGGTTGCCCGCGGAGGGCGCGGACCGGGAACAGCAGGGGCGCGGACAACAGACGGGATCACGAGCCACGCGGATTGCGACACTGCGGCCACGCGGCTCCATCAATAGGCGGGATCGGCCAGGGGGCGCCGACTGCCTGGATTATCCCATTGCCTGGCGAATGGCGTCAAGCACACGGGGGAGGGCCTCGGCATAAGGGCCCGGCACCGAAGCGCCGGCGGCCGCCTTGTGCCCGCCCCCCTTGAAGACCTCGGCCAGCTTGCTGCAATCAACGGCCGAGCGGCTGCGGAAGCTGAGCTTGAAGCGGCCGTCGGCCTGCTCCACGAAGATCACAGCCACCTCGGTGCCAGCCACCGTGAGCGTGAGGTTCACGATGTCCTCGGTGTCCGACGGCAGGGCGCCGGTCGCCTCGAAGTCCTCGCGCATCACCGCCGTGTGGATCAGCCGGCCGCCCAGCTCGGTTTCGGCGCGGGCCAGAATGCGGCCGATCAGACGCAAGCGGGCGAGCGAATCTTGTTCGTAGAGCTCGCGATAGAGCTGATCGGGGCGAGCCCCGGCGTCGACGAGCGCGGCGCCTGTGCGAAAGGTCTCGCCGGTGGTCGAGCTGAAGCGGAACCAGCCGGTGTCGGTGGCCACCGCCGCCAGCAGCGGCTTCGACATCTCAGGCGTGAGCGCCACGCCCAACTCCTTGGCCGCCTGCACCACCAGGCGTCCGGTGGCTTCGGCCTTCACGTCCTTGAAGTACTCGGCGCCCAAGTCGTCTTGGCTCACGTGGTGATCGAGCACCAGCTTGGGCTTAGTCGTGGCGCGGAGCACTTCGCCCATCGGCCCGAGCTGCGCCCAGGCGCTCGTGTCGAGGATCATGAAGACGTCGGTCGCTTCGATCGCCGCGGCGGCCTCGGGCGAGCCGATGGCCATGATCTTTTGCCCTGGGTCGATGAAGGCCAGATTGGGGGGCGTGGCCTGCCCATTGACGATCGACACGTGCTTGCCGAGGGCCTCGAGCACGCCGGCCATGCCGAGCTCGCTGCCGAGCGCGTCGCAATCGGGGCGGATATGGCTGATCAGAACGAACCGCTGGTAGCGGCGAATCGTGTCACGAAACCGCGGCCAATCGATCGACATGCGCGTAGGTTGCTCGAGGAACAGGGCAGGGGAGGGGAGGGCGGCCAAGGCCGCCGGTTCCCTACTTTAGCACCCGGCAGGGCAGGGGGGATACCCGCCGCTTAGCTGCACGCCGAGCGCAGAGCGGAGGGCGCGGCTTTCGAGTCCGGGCCACGGCTAAGTTCCGGGCGGCTCAGGCACGGTTTCAGATGCGCCGACCTCCGGCAGGCCCAGTTTGCGGCGTATTGGGTTCACCAGGTCGGGGGTGAGGTGGTAGATGTAGATGGAGTAGCCGGCCATGGCTGCGGGTTCGAACTGGAGGAAGTATTCGTATTCCTTGGTGCGGCCGTGGAGGTGGTTGACGCTGATTGCGTACCAGCCAGGCAAGGGACCTTGCTGCTCGGGGGTCGGCAATTCTTGTTCGATCGCCGTGGGGCCGACCGGGGGCTTCGTGTACTCGATGCCGACCACGCTGGGGTCGAGGATGTTGTCGTAGGAGACGCCGATCGGGCCTTGGGTGGAGTGGGCTGCCTCGGGATGCGCGTCGAGCCACTTCTTCAGGTAGAGCAGGTCCTGCCCCCAGTCGATGTTCGAGTTGCCGAGGTGCCAGTGGCCCCCTTTCGGCCCGCCGACCAGTTCGTTGAAGTACGACAGGCTATGCGGGTAGACCGACAGGCTGCTGACCACGCTCCAGAGGAGCGCCGCGCAGGCGACGGCGAAGGTCTTGTAGTGCCTCAGCTCGTAGGAGCGAAACACCTTGCTCGCCCAAATGAAGGCAAACGGAAAGATCGGCAGCACATACCGCATGTGGTGCGAAAAGCCAGTCTGGCTGCTGACGAAGATCAGAATGGTGAACAGCGGCGCGAGCAGCACGAGCTCATCGCGCCAGCCGGCCGAATACCCTTGGCGGAACAAGCTGCACCACGCGGCCAGCCCAATGAGCACCCAGTTGCCGAGCGGCACCTTGATGGCCAAGGCATAGAGATAGTAGTACCACCAGCCGCCGCGTTTCCACTCGCCGCGGAGGTAGGACCATAGTTTCAGTTCGAAATCGCGAGCTTGCAAATCAATTCCGAGGACGAAGTTTCTCGGTAACACAACAGGAGCCTTCCCGATTAGAGTACCCTCAAACACGTTCTCGGATCGACTCTCGCAGCCAATGCAGTCTGGTGTAGCCTGACCGTCGCCAGTCAGCCGCTGGCTAACAAAGGGGAGATCGCCAAGTCGCTCCAGTGTCCCTTCGAATCCGAACCCGAGATTGACGACATAGACCGCAACGAACGTGAGCACGAGGAGCTGCGCTGCAATGCTCACTCGCGACCTCGTCGTTCCAATGCTCCTTGCCAGCCCAACGGACCACCACACCGGAAGTAGCGCCAGCAGGGTGAACTTGGTGAGCAACGCAATGCCCAAGACGACTCCAGCGACAATGGCCTTTCGATATCCCGCCGCCCGGCACCATCGAAGAAAACAATACCCTGCTGCGACGGCGATGCTGGCGGAGGCGGCGTCAGCGACGATCAAGTGTCCGTATCCCAGCATCAATGGGCACGCAGCCCACATGACCCCACTTGCTAGCGCGGCGGCACGTCCAAATAAGCTGGAGGAGTATGCCACGCAGCTCAACAGCCCGATCAATACGAATGGAATGCAGACCATTCTAGCGATCGTGAGCCACGACGATGCATCCGCGAACTGCGTGGAGAAGTAAACGTCGCCAACAGTAAATTCCGGCCGCGCGGTTGCATCGACTCGATAGGTTGCCCAGCCCACATTGACGCCGCCCGTCGCCGCCGCGGGCAGGGTCGCAAAGCCGCGAATAAGCGGCGGGTTGACCATGAAAAGATCAAACCGTCCGAACTGCCATTGGTACGCTCCCGCCACGAAGTGCGCAACTTCATCCCAGGTGGGTGCATCTCGCCTCGCGGCTACCCACAGGAGAATGGCTTGCGAGCCCACGAGGGCCAGACACGCGGCGACAAACAACCTCATTCGCATTGCCGCGGGCACAACCACCATTTGAAGCATCATTTATCGGCACTCGGGCGAGCAACCGTTGGGGCTCGCTCGGAGAAGGGTTTGCCGAGTTCGCGTCGATACCGCGCGAGTTGCTCTTTCCTCAAAACCGACGTTGCATCCTGCTCGGCCCGCTTGCGCAGCCGATCGAGGGGTTGCGGATCAAAGGGCGCGTCCGTCCTGCTGCGAGCAGCGAGCTCAGTCGCGGCCTGCTCAAACTCCCGTTGGATGGTGACGAGGTGAGCCCGTTGCTCCGCGGTCAGGCCAACCGCTTCTGCGAGTTCGTTATCGTCCCCAACACGCACGATTCCGGCTCGCTGCCATACGATCTGCTTCAATCGCCGCAGCTGATCCCGCGTCAAGATATCTCTCGCTCGGCCATCCATCTCACCTTGCGCCCGAGCGTAGGTCTCGCGTTGAGACGCGCAATCCTCGCCCTCGGAGCAATTTGGCTCAGCTCTAATCATGTCATCATAGAGATCCTTGAGCCTCTTTGCCGAGTCGCCCGGCAACATGAGTTCCTCCGCCACAGTGGGCTCTTGCAGGACGGCTACAATCATTCCGTTCCGAAGGATTGGCCCATACCCCACGAACGTCCGCCGCTCCTCACTGAGAAAGAGCAGGATCACAAGTAGCGTAATTCTCATTTGGTTCGACCCTTATGCTTAGGTACACGCGGTGCGCGCCGATCGCTGCGGCGTCTCCAACGGTGAATCGTCGGCTCTGTCGAAAACCCTCACTTTTGGCAGTTTCCAGCTAGCACGCAGACCGTGAAACTGCGTATTCCTCGGGAGATGGCGAGCCTTGCCAAGTGCTAGTTTGCGTTTTTTGGAGGTTTTCGACAGAGCCTGAATCGTCCAGCCAACCACTGCTGGAGCCACCAGTCCAGCAGCCACGGCGCCGGCGCGCCATGTGCGCACGGACCACGCTACAGGTGACAACGCCGGATTCCTCTGAAGCACTTGCGTTCTCATGTCCCGTGCCTGGGCCGCGAGCAAAGGCTCGCCAACATTCTCAATGTCATCGAGGAGAACAATCGGCTCCAAGAGCGAGTCGCCAGCGAGCGCCACTACATTAGTCCGGATAACCTGAAGCAACTGCAGCCTCGTAGCAACCAGACTGGCGGTCGACGCCTCAAGGAACGCTGGGGAAGTTGCTGCGATAGTGCCCTCGGCCTCGGATAGCCATTGCTTGTCCTTAAATTGATCCCTGGTGAGCGAGTTGAGCCAGCGATAGCATTCGAGGTATTCGGCGACCTTTTCCTTGTCCGACGGAGCCAGTGCGGCATGGCTCACTCTGGCGTCCATCAGCAGCCCGCTAATCTTACCAGGCGGATGCAGCGAGATTGCCATTCCAAAGAACTGCCGAGCCTTGGCGTCGTCGCGACGATGCCCGTACTTTTCCTGCCAAGTCGGAAGCACCCAGTCTTGGTAGCTGTGAGCAAGATGAAAATAGATGTAAGGCGTGAGTGAGTCAGTTGGACGATGGACCGCGAATGCCAAGTAGTGTTTTTCCGCCGCCGCTTGCTGGGCCTTTCTGGGACCGACGAATGCGAAGTCACTCTTTTTGGCTTGAACGAGAACCGGCTCGGAGGACTTTTCAAGATCAAAACGAGACGGCGCGGCGTTCACGCACGCCCAGGGATCAGCCCAACACAGTAGTACCAGTGCGACGAGCACCGAGTCAAATGACCTCAGGCCGACCCCTACCAAGCATCTGCTGGATGGGTGGCGGTTCGTTTGCGCGATCCCAAACCGCGAGGTGCAAGAGGACACGAGCCGACATCTGCCGCCGATGCACCGGCCATTGGGGCTAGCTGTCCAATGAAACATGAAACGTTCGCAAAGAAGTTAGTGCTAAGGAACGGACGCGAAAAAGCGCCCGCATTTGGGAACCCGCGAGGGCTGCTAGCAAGGCGGGCAGCCGCCTCAAGTGAGGGAAGCTATTTCGGTGCGATTCTAACCGTCATGCATGGATGCAACGAGAACCTCTCGGCGACACTAGATAAATCGACTGCTAGGGGACGAACACAACGTTGCTGACGGAGGCCGTGACCTCCCAACTCGAAACGCGCGCCTGGGCATTGGCGCCTGTCTTCGGCCCGTCGATCGCGACGTAGGTAAAGGCTGTCCACTCGGCACGCACGCTCTGCTCCTTCGGCTTCATTAACGTGCCCGACGCGGAGTACGGAACGGATTTAGACTGCCAATGATACTCCTCATCCCAACTGTAAGGGTATGGCCATCCGATCACATAGCATTGGTAGTTGTAAGGAATCGGATCCGCCTCGACGGCGCTCGTTCGACCGACATACGCGGCAGCGACCGTTGGGGGACGCTCCGTTCCCAGGCCGTTACTGAAATACCCCACAGCGGACGAGGCAAACGCTTCGGTGCAGTCCGAGGCAATCGTAATTCCCCAGTTGATGGAGACACCAAGACCCCAAGGTGCTGACAACGAAGGGGAGATCTGCGTCGTCGAGTCGGGAACGTCGATGTCTTCTACGTTGGTCTCAAGTGTTGCCTTTTGAGCCGTGTCTAGATACGCACTGATCATGCCACCGTACGTGTCGGCTTGGTCTGGAACCGTCCGGAACCAAAAATCGATCCCAATGGTCCCGTTGTCCGATGCGGAGTAGTTCGTCGTCGTACCCCATTTGCGTGCTTGCACATTCCGAGGAAGTGGCGCTTCGGTGAACTGAAGCGATGGAGAAGTGTCGTACTCCCAACGTGATCCATTCCGGGCCGTGCCGTCGGGGGCTGTGATTACAACATCGATCTTTACTTCGAAGGCGTTTACCGGAACGGAGAACGTCACGTCGTCGTCGTCGAACGGTGCGCTGTAGTCTTTCACGGTCACCCACACGTTAATGCTATCGCCACGCACGCTCGGCTTCCACACTGTGGACGCTCCGGTGGTCGGCGTACAAGTCCCACTCTGCGGCGCATAAACGGTCGCCGCCTTGTTCCAATAGTTCACCGAAGTGCATGCCCCGTTGTGTGCGTCGTTGTCGATCCACTTCGTGGGTTCGATCGTGATACCCTGGGACTTCGTCGGGTCCAACCGCACACAATGCGCCCACTCTTTACTCTGCGTCGCGCCGCCTCCCTTCAGGCCGCCACAATCATTTGCACCGCTAGCGAGCGTAGTACAAAAGGCGACAACGATGATGGCGAACAGGCAAAACAGCGCGTTCCGGATAATAGTCATGAGGGCCTCGTTGTAGCTTGGGGAAGTTGTTGCTTGGAAGACTTATCCGCGACTGGGAGCAACACGCTGCTCTTAGTAATCACTATCAAACACCGTCCGGTTCTCTTTATCATCCGAAGCTTTTCCGAACGGCGTCATGAGCTGCACGTAAACGGCGTAGTCGATGTCCTCCCGCAACCAGCGGGCAGAGCTGTCGCACATCGTGATCTGCACCCCGCCTGAGTGGTTGCTGCTCGGGCGGGCATGGTCGGCGCGCTTGCCGCCTGAGGGCAAGGCCGCGTCGAGCCAGCTATTGATCTTGCGCTCCTTGCTCTCCGCGTCGTGCCAGAGGAAGCCGGTCCCCTCCTTGGCCCCCTTGGCGTCGGCCGCCGTCCACTCGAGGGCTTGCAGGTTCTCGGTCGTCAGCAGCGTATAAGTCGTGCCGTCGTGGCTGTCGATGTAGTGCGTCGTGTTGCCGCGGGCATCCCGCTTTGAAGCATCGAGGAACACGCCGTTGGCCGGCTTCTCCGGGCCGGTGGCCCGCCCGCAGTTGACCACGAACGACAGGGGGGCTTTCAGCTCCTTCGATACAAACGCGCTCGGGCAGAGCAGGATGTCGAGCTGCCCGGCGTAGGTCTTGCCGAGTTTGAAATTGTCGAGCAGGTCGCCGCGCCCCAAATACGGCAGCACCGGCAACACCCAGCCTACGGTCTTGCCGCCGACATGGTTCACGTAGCCAGGAAAGTATTTCTTGTTCTGTTCGAACTGCACCATCGCCAGTGCGATGTTCCGCTGATTGTTCAAGCAGGTCGTCTTGCGGCCCGACTCACGGGCCATCTGCACCGCCGGCAGCAGCAGCGCGACGAGCACGGCGATGACGGTGATCACCACGAGGAGTTCGACGAGCGTGAAGCCCGAGGGTCTTTTCACCACGGAGGCACGGAGACACGGAGAGGAAGAAGAGAAGGACTGAATATGAGGGAGGGCTGGACGGGTGAACCAATTGAATGCAGCGGGACGGCTCGCGCGCTCGAAAGCCATCTGTCCTCTCCGTGTCTCCGTGTCTCCGTGGTGAGTCATTGCTCGGTGAGTCATAACTTCGCCTCGTCGAGGATCGCGCCGTCGCTGCGGTGGCCGAGGGAGCGGTGGAGTTGCGGGTCGATCGCGAAGCGGATTTGCCGCACGCTGCCGTCGCAAAAGGCGAAGCCGACGTGCTCGGGATGGGCGCTGCCGAACCGCCGCAGCTCCCACTCCCGACCATCCGGCAGCGGCGGCTCGAGCGTCCAGCGGTTCAAATCGAGATCGACGCCGGTGTACATCGTCTGATCGTAGCCCGGGTCGTCGTGCGTCTCGTAGCCGCCAAAGCTCACGTACTTCTCGCCAATCAAATACGTGTGGCTCAGCCCGTCCGTCACGTGGCCAGGCCTCACGGCGCTCCGCAAATAGCTGACGCCGGTGGCCAGCCCGGTGTCCTTCCACTCGTACTGATTATTGTCCCCCTGCTCGAGCGACTCGGGGCCCCCTTGCGTGTCGGTGATGTAATCGCCTTCGCAAATCGCGTAGTCGGTCTTGGCCACGAGCGGGCGGAACTCGGCGTTGAAGGGCGGCAGCCACGGCGCCGCGGGGCGCGGTCGCCCATCGCCACGGCTGGGGCACACGAACAGCGGCGCCGGCTCCGAGAGCAGCCGCTCGAAGGCCGCCCGGCCGCCCCCGCGCACGTCGCCGCTCTTCCCGAGATCGCGATGCGTCTTCGGCTGCGTGTAGACGACGAGGTTGTAAATCCAACCGCCCGGCTGCTTCAAATCGTTGCCGCGGTCGGGATCGCCGACCCACAGATATCCCCAGCCATTGCAGGGAAACCGGCCAAACGCCTGCACATGCTGCTGCACGGCCAGCCCCTGCTGCCGGAGATTACTCGCACAAACGGTCTGCCGCGACCGCTCGCGCGACGCCTGCACCGCCGGCAGCAAGAGCGCCACCAGCGAACCCACGATCGTCACGGCGACCAAGGCCTCGACGAGGGTGAAGCCGGCGGGAATACG
Source organism: Pirellulales bacterium (assembly GCA_046349955.1). GTDB lineage: Bacteria > Planctomycetota > Planctomycetia > Pirellulales > JBGAPH01 > JBGAPH01. Next base: position 116,770 of record JAXMBI010000005.1, read on the forward strand.
AACCGCGGAGACGCGGAGGCGCGGAGAGGAAGGAATGCGAGGTAGGGTCGGCTGTGCGGACCATCGGGCTGCGCTGATTGATAAACGAGATGTGACGCGCTTAGCGGATGTTGAGTTGCGATGAGCGCGCACTTCAAAGAGTGCTGACACTTGACTGTCCCTCACCCCCGGCCCCTCTCCCACAGGGAGAGGGGAGAAGAGGGCGCGCGGAGGGGGCGCGGTGAATTGGGTCGCGGGCGGACGGTCCATGCGTGCCACCTGCCGGAAGGGCCACGAACAAAGACGCGCAAACGAAACGGGCGAAGAGCACGAACGAACGACGCGGCAGAGAAGGCTAGCACCCTGGTCAGGCCGAAACAAGAAGTCCCAAGCCCGACCCCGCTGGGCACGCACTCGCCCAAAGAGCCATCAGAAGCCAACCCCCACGCAACCCGCCGCCTCAACGGCAACAAGCCGCACGAAAATCAACCCCCCAACACTCGCGATTCTACGCGCGGGAACAAGCGCGTCAAGAAGACGGCGAAAAATATTTCGCGTCTCGCGATTCAGGCGAATCAAGAGGAGACGGAGGGCCTCAGCGGGCGGAGAACTCCGACTCCGCGAAGTGCTGCACGCCGTCGGCTTTGGCGATCACCACGATCCCGCTGTCGCTGATCGTGAAGCCGCGGCCGATGTCTTGTTCGCGGTCGTAGCCGATTTCCGTGCCCGGCGGAATGCATACGCCCTTGTCGATGATGGCCCGCCGCACGCGCGAGTAGCGGCCGATGTCGACCCCTTCGAAGAGAATCGAGTCTTCGACGTGGGCATAGCTGTTGACGCGCGTCTTGGGCCCGAGCACGCTCCGCTCCACCGAGCCTCCCGAGAGAATCGACCCCGCGCAGACGATGCTGTCGACGGCCCGCCCCTGCCGGCCGCCGGGTTCTTCGTTGAACACGAATTTCGGCGGCGGGAAGTTGGGCTGATAGGTGCGGATGGGCCAGTGGTCGTCGTAGAGGTTGAGTTGCGGGTCGACCGAAATCAGGTCGAGGTTCGCCTCGTAGTAGGAGTCGAGCGTGCCGACGTCGCGCCAGTAGGCGTCGACCTTGCGATTCTCGTCGCGGAACGGATAGGCGAAGACCCGGTGCGAGTGGATCGTGGCGGGAATGATGTTGCGGCCAAAGTCGCGGGCGCTGCCGGGACGCGTGGCGTCGACGCAGAGTTGCTCGAAAAGGAAGCGGGCCGTAAAGACGTAGATGCCCATCGAGGCCAAGATGTGGCTCTCGTCGCCGGGAATCGTCTTGGGCACCATCGGCTTTTCTTCGAAGCCGACGATGCGGCCGTCCGACTCGATCTGCATCACGCCGAAATGCCGGCACTCGTCGGCGTCGACGCGGAGGGCCGCCACGGTGACATCTGCCTGCACGTTTTGATGGAACTCGACGACGTGCGAGTAGTCCATCTTGTAGATGTGGTCGCCCGCCAGGATGACGACGTACTCGGGGCGCTCTTTTTCGAGCGCGTAGATGTTTTGATAGACGGCGTCGGCCGTGCCTTGGTACCAGTTTTCATCGATCCGCTGCTGGGGCGGCACGATGTCGACGAACTCGCCGAGCTCCCGGCAGAGGAAGCCCCGCCAGCCCAAGTTGATGTGCCGGTCGAGGCTCATCGCCTTGTACTGGGTGAGCACCAGAATGCGCCGCAGGCCGCTGTTGATGCAGTTCGAGAGGGTGAAGTCGATGATGCGGTAGGCGCCGCCAAAGGGGACCGCCGGCTTGGCTCGATCTCGGGTCAGGGGCTCCAGGCGCGATCCCTTGCCACCGGCCAGAACGACGGCCAAGACGGTATCCCGCATCATGCCTTCTCCTAAACGCTGCCGCCAGGTTGGTCGCTTCGCTGCATCTTATCCGTTCGGCCAGCAAGCCTAAAGGGCTTTACGCAGAACGGGTTATCGGCGGAATTCGAGCCAAAGTTCGCCCTCGACCGCTCGAGCCGGCCCCCCTGCCTAGGGGCCCAAGCGCAGTGGCTTGCTTAGAAGCAATACTCGGCCCTCAAGTACAGGCCGTCGAACGAGAGCAGATTCGCGTCGTCCCGCGAGGCGGGGAAGATGTCCGGGCAGCAGGTGGCGCTCACATCTTCCGAAAAGCCCAGGTCGAACCAGCTCTGAACCAGCCAGCCCGCCGACAGACACAGGCACTTCGTCGGCCGCCAGGTGGCCCCGATCTCGATCTCGAGCATCGGCACGGCCCGCTGCAGGTTGGCGACTGAGTTGTTCTCGGCCGTGGTCAGCCCCAGCGGCTGAGTGCTCTGCATGGTGACGTCGTAGGAGCCAAACAGCAGCGATGCCGAGCCCTTCCCTTGGATCCAAAAGTTGCCCTGCTTGCCAAGATAGCGGCGCCCCTCGAGCCCCAGCCGCGGGCCGACGCCCAAGAAGTGCGCGGCGATCGAGCCGTCGACCAGCGTCGCTCCGGTGGCGTCGGCCGTGCGCGAGGTGAGCGAGCGGCCGACTTCGCCCACCCGCAGGCCAATCAGCCACCGCAAATCCCAGCGCGGGCATTGCGGGCCGCACGGATTGCAGGCGTCGCCGTAGTTGTAGGCGATCGGCTTGGTGAACTCGACGTCGTAGATGTTGGCCGTTACCTGGAGCCGCGTGGTGAGCGACTCGCCGGGCAGAGAGATCTGGTCGTTGAAGTAGCCCTCGTAGGTGACGTTTTGCCCGTCGGGCACGGTGGCCCCGGTCTGGGCGTCGCCCGAGAGCCGCCAGTAGGCGAACCGCAGTTCGTTGCCGCAATCGTTGAGCCGCACGCCCCCGTAGACGCGGTAGTTGGCCGTGTAGTTGAAGTTGAACTGCACCGCCTGGTCGTTGACGATCGAGCGGTCTTCCGTGGTGATCTCTTCGTGCCGGACGAAGGCCTCGGCCTCGCTGAAACGGGGCCGGACCATCAGCACCTCGCCTCCTACGAACCACGAGTAGGGGTGGCCCCGCAGCCCCACGCGCCCCCGAGGGTAACCCGCCGCGCCGAAGGCCGGCGCCGAGTCCTCCGGCATCGCCTCGTCCCAAGCCTGTTCGTCGGCTAAGAGCGAGGGCCCCTCGTAGCTCTCCGGCATGGCGTTCAACTCTTCGGCCCCCGGCCCCATGCCGGGGGCGCCAGGGGAGGGCAACTCCTCGGCGTTGGCCAGCCGCAGCGAGCGGTCGATTCGCCGTCCCTGCGATGCTTGCAGCCGCCGGCCCGCCGACTGGCCCAGCGCGGGCGACGCGAGCGCGCCGTGCCAAGCCGCGAGCCCGATCAAAAGCAGGGCCGATTGCCGCAACACCAAGGGGCTTCCTTGCCTAAAGCGCGAGTCTTTCTTATTTAGCCGCCTGCGCAGAGCGGCGGGCGGCAAACTCACGCCAAGTATCGGCCTCTAGTCAGCCGGCACTTTCAGCGTAATGCGGAAATGACCCGCAGATGCCCCAAGATGTTGCCTGCGACGCTAGCGAGGCTTGGGGGGGCGGAATTTGATCTTCTCGACCAGCTTCACGACGTGGCCGTCGGGGGTGACATACCCCGACACGGCGGTGATGGCCGCCACGGTGTGCTGGTATTTGAGGTGGTAGTCGGCGTCGATCTCCACCTCGGCGGTTTCAGCCACCGACCCCGGCCCGCGGTCGTTGCCCACGATCTCGATGATCCGCCGGTTCAGGTCGCCAAAGCTGGCGAAGGCGGCGCCTTCGAGCTGGATTCCGGTGAGGTTGCCGGCGTCGTCGGCCGAGAGCCGCACGACCATGGGGGGGAGGTCGGTCGAGTTGCTGGGGCCTTCGCGGGCGGCGGCCGGCATCTTGATGTTGAAGTCCCCCTCCAGGGTCACGATCTTCAACGTCATGATGAAGAACGCCAGCAGTTGGAAGACGATGTCGATCATGGCCGTCATCTGCAGTTCGACTTTGTCGGGCAGATTGCCGGTAGGGTGCCGAAACTTCATCGCTTGGCCCCTCGCTCCTGCTGCTTGGCGCGTAGCGAGAACTTTTCGAAGCGCGATTCCTGACAGGCCTGAATCAACTCCTGCACTTTGCCGGTCTCGGCGCTGGCGTCGGCTCGAATGATCATGGTCACCGAGGACGGCGTCTTCTTCAGCCGTTCGAGCACGTTCGCCTCGTTGCGCAGCTCGGTCTTCAGGTTCGCGAGCGGCATCTCGCGGCCGCTAAAGATCACGGTGCCTTCTTTGGTGAGCTGCAGCGTAAGCGGCCGCTCCGCGGCCACCTCGGTGGGCTTGGCCAACTCGGTGAGCGGCAGGCGAATGCGTTCGTCCTGGTCGGCGTCGCCAAAGTTGAGCACGAACATGAAAAAGGCGATCAACTGGAACGTCATGTCGATCATCGGCGTCCAGTCGCATTCCGCCGGCAGGCCAAAGGCCTTCGAATTGATTCGCATGAGGAGCGCACTCCTAAACGTGGCCTGGCCGCCGTGGCGCCGCTAGACGAGCTTCTTCGCGCCGACGTTCTGGAACCGGCTCATCAGGCTCTCGCTGACCACACCTACTTCGAGGACGAGGCGCTGCAGCCGGTTGCGGAGCACGCCGTGGATGCCGATGGCCGGAATCGCCAGCCAGAGACCCACCAACGTGGTGATCAGCGCGGTCGAGATGCCTTTGGCCAACTCCGGCGGCGAGGGCGCTTGCGTCGACTGAGCGATGACCATGAACGAGGCCACCATGCCGTCGACCGTGCCCAAGAGGCCGACCATCGGGCTGATCGTGCCGATCAGCGCGATGTAGCTCAGCCGATGCTCGAGCTTCATGCTCTCCTCCTGGCCGACCTCTTGCATGGCCTCGATCGCCGGCGCGTAGCCCGCCGACAGCCGCGCCAAGCCCGCCGAGAGCACGCGGCCCAGGAACGAGTCGTCGGCCTTCGCCAAGTCGTACGCCTCTTGATACTGCTTGTTGTTTAGGTGCTCCTCGAACGATTCGATCAGCGCCGGGGGCACGATGTTCTCGCGCCGCGCGGCCAGCACGTTCATCACCAGCAGGGCCACAAGCGTAAACGAGAGGAACAAGAAGGCGATCGTGTATCGCCAGCCGAGCGCCTTGAAGAAGAACACCAGGTAGCTCTCCTCCTGGGGCGCCTGGCTCTTTTCGGCGGCGGGAGCGGCCGGCGCTGCGGCGGCTGGCGGATCGGCCTGCTCGACCGCAGGGGCGTCTTGGGCCCGAGCGGATTGGGGCGCCGCAAGGAGCAAGCTCAACGCCGCCAACCCTACGCAGCACAACAGCCGCAACGCGCCCCCACGAAGGGGCAGGCAAACTTCAGCCAAGCTCATCGGACACTCCGCGAGAAGAACGCGGCCCGGAAAGGCCGCGGCGATTCGAATTTGCTTCAGTTGAGTATGTGCGACGCACGTGGAATTGGCGATGCCTGCACTCGCACATTCCTTTGGCCCCGCCGGTCCGCCCCTCGACTGACAAGTTTTCTTAACTCTGCTTGGTCCACGGACTCCGAGGATACCGCTCCCGCAGCAGCGTGGCGGCGGCCGACGCCCGGTCCGGGCGGTTCAGCTCGCCCCACAACTTACTCAGGTGCGCCAGGGCTTCGGCGTGGGCATCAGCGTTTTGAAAGTAAACCAGGTCGACATGCAGGTAGGCCAGCACCGCCTCGCGCGGCGATTTGGCCAGCCGGTAACAATCTCCCAGCCGGTTATAGGCCTTGGCGTGGAGTAGGGTGTCGTCGGCCGGGGCTTTGGTGAGCACTTCCTCGATGAGCTTGATGCCGCGCTCGGCGTCGCCCGCCTGGGCCAGGCACACAGCCTGCCCGAGCGTGGCCTCGAGCCGCAGCGCCTCGACCTTGGGACCGTCGCCTTCGATCTTCAAGCCGCGCTCGAAGGCCTTTTGGGCGAGGTCGAACTTACCCTGGGCCTGCAGGGCGCGGCCTTGGCCTACGGCGCCGGCCAGCTTGGCCTCGGGCCAGGGGGCCTTGGCCACCTGGCCGAAGAAGGGCTCCGCGCGGGCGGCCTTGCCGTCGGCCATCAGCAATTCAGCGAGCAGCTCACTCGCTTGCGTGAAGTGAAAGCTTTCCTTGTTCTCGCGGAGGAACCCGTTCATGAGCGTGCCGGCGTCGGCGATCGAGCCCTCGCCGGCCAGGGCCAGCCGCGCCGCCGCGAGCGCGCGGAGGAACTGGTGCTCGGCGCGGACCTCGGCCCGGACGTTCGCGTCGAGCTCGACGCCCGTCAGCGACTTGTTCGCGGCCTCGAGTTGGCCGTTCTTGAGCTCGCTGCGAGCCTTCACGAGTTCCTTGGGCTCCCCTTCGAGTTGCACCGATTCGATGTCGCCGGCCGAGACCACGCGATCGTTGTCGCGCTCCTTGATCGTGATCTCGTAGCGTTTGATCGACTGAATGTTGCCGAGCACGCCGATCTTGCCGGTGCGGATCGTGTCGATGCCAAGCGCCGTGCCGACGGAGCAAAGGAGCACCGCCGCGGAGAAGCTGGCCAGACGTCGCCAAAGCATGGATGAAAACCTTTGGAGTTGCCGATTATCGCGAAGTGTCGGTCGGAGCGGCGGCGGCGCCGCGGGCCATCGGGCCGGGCAGAGGGGCGATCGCCGACAAGCCTACGGCCGGTTCGTTCAGGTCTTTTTGAATCAGCTTGAGCAGAGCGTCGTAGCGGGCGCGCCATACGGGGCCGCCCAGATCGGCGTAGAGCTTGGTCATCATCACGATGTCGGTCTTGGCCCGCTTCAGCAACTCGGCCCGCAGTGTCGGGTCGCTGCGCTGAGCCTTGAGGTATCGGCAGGTCGTGAGATTGATCCGCGCCTCATGGAACGTATCGGACAACGTCTTTTGCTTGGCCACGAGCTGCGCCAGGCGCCCCCAGCCCCAGATAAGATTGACCTTTCCCCGCGGCAGATCGCCGGCGATCGCCTTGTCGAAGTACTTGGTGTCTTCGACGTTGCCGCGGTCTTGCAGGATGCGGGCGGCCTCGGCCTGGGCGACGACGAGCATTGGCTCGGCCTCGAGCAGCGGCACAAGGACGTCGGTGGCCGCCTGGTAGTTGCCGGCGCGGCGTTGACATTGAGCCATGCGCAACCGCAGGGCCTTGGCCAACTCGGGCTTGGGCAGGTAGGCCGGATCGCGCTCGCTCGCGACGAGCAATTGCTGGTAGATCCCCGCGGCTTTGGCAAACTGCTTGGCCGCGGCTGGGCTGGCGCGGCCCAAGGCCTCGCCGCCGCCGGCCAAGTTGTAATAGGTTTCGGCAATCCAGCTCAGCGTCTGATAGTTCTGACCTTCCTTGCGGGCCCCCACGCGTTCGAGAAACGCCTCGAGGGAGCGAGCCACGTTATCGGCCTGTTCCTGATCGCCGCGGTCGGAGAGAGACTTGATTTGAGCGTGCAACTCGCGTCCCAGGCCGACGTAGACGCGCGTGAGCAACGCGGCGGCCTTGGCGTCTTTGGCCGCGAGCGCGTCGAGCGAGTTCATCGTCTTTTCGGCCTCTTCCAGCCGTGGGGGCTTGGCCGAAACGTAGCCCTGGAGCGCGCTCTTGTAGACCTCCATCACCAGCGGCGAATCAGCCGGCAGTTGCTTGACGAGGGTGAGCAGTCCGAGCTTCGAGTCCTCGACGATCGGCACCGCCTTGTCGGGATGTCCCGCATCGAAGTAGAGCTGCGCGAGCGCGATCGCGCCGCCGGCCGAGGCGGCGTTGATTGCGTTGCGGGCGCGGGCCCGATTGTAGCCGGCCTCGAGCGTTTTCTGGGCGGCCAGCCGCAGCGTCTCGGGGTCTTGTTTCGCTTGGTCGCCGGCGGCTTGTGCGCGGCGGTAAGCATTCCAAAGAATCTGGCCGGCACGGAGTTCGGCCACCGCCCGCCGCGGGCTGTCTTCGGGAATTTTGTCGAGCTGGGCGATGGCCGCCTCGGCCTCGCCGGAGGCGATTGCCGCCTCGAACATCGTGAGCAGCGCGGTGTCGGCCTCCGGCTTGTCGGGCCACGTGACCAGCATGTGGTTGGCCAGCGACTGTACGCCCCGCTCGGCGAACTTGCGTTCTCCTTCCGGCGCCGCTTGCAGCAGTTTTTGATAGGCCGCGAGCGCGATCTGCGCTGCTTTCGGGGCCAACGGATGCTTGGCGTCGCCCCGCGCCACGTGCTCGCCGAGCACCGCCGCTTCCTCGAAATGCTCGAAATCCCAGAACAAGAAGGCGAGCGTGTACCGCACTTGCGTTAAGTCGGCCGCGGGCGTTTGTGCGTCGGCGAGCCGCAGCGCCCGCTGGTAGCCCTCGAAGGCCAGCACCCGTTGGTTCTCGGCTTCGTCTTCTTGGGCCTGCGCGACGCTGGCGTCGCCGCCGTTCTTGGCCAGCCGCGCCGCCTGCTCGGCGACCTGCCAGGCGTCGCGGGCAAGGTCGGCCTTGGCCCGGGCTGCGGCAAAGGTCTGCGGCTCGCCGCTTTCGGGCGCGGCGTCGCCGCGCCCCAGAGCGTTTACCAGTTGTTGTGCCCGCTGCTGAAAGGGACCGTTGAAGCGGGCGACGTGGCGGGCGCGTTTGCGGGCTTCGCCGATGTTCTTGCGGGCCGCGGGGTCTTCTTTCTTGGCCGAGGTCGCCAACTTCTGGTAAGCAATCGCCGTGTAGTACTCGACGGCCAGAGCATTCTCGGCCTTGTCGTCGGTCGCGCGAGTGGCGAAGTTGTTGCCGAGTTCGATCGCCTCGAGGTATTTCTTTTGCCCATCGCTCGTGGCGATTTTCAGAAAGAGCTGCGTGGCCTCGGCGGTCACCTGTTTGCCTTCGGGCGAGCCGTCGTCGCCGCCGACGATGGGCTCGATCGCGCCCAGGGCCTTGTCGGCTTCGCCGAGCAGTTCGTAGCACTCGGCCTGCCGCACCGTGGCGAGTTGGCCCGCCAGGAAGCGGCGGTATTGCTCCGCGAGATAGCCGAATCGCTCGGCGCCACGAGCAAGCACCTGCTTGCCGTCGGTGGATCCTGCCTCAAACGTCTTGCCGAGTTCGAGGTCGGCTGTCGCCTCGAGGAGCAGGGCCTCGAGCACGCCAGCCTTCCGCTCTTCCTCCAATTCTTTCTTATCCGCGGCTGTCGATTTCGCCAGTTCGTCTTTGCGGCGGTGGTAGAAGGCGGTCGCTTCGCTGAACGACTTGCCTCCGTCGCCAAACAGTTTGCGGGCCGCCTCGACGAGTTCTCCTTTACGGGCCTTGTTGGTCGGCCGGTCGGCCTGCGCGATCAGCGACGCGGCCAGCGCGAGTTGCGTCTTCCCCTTGCTGCGGAGCGCCGCGCCGCGATAGGCGAAGGATTCGCCTCCGGCCGCGAGGCATTTGTCGAAAGCGGTCAGAGCCCGTCGCAACTCCTCGTCGCGGGCTGCCGGGTCGGTCGCCAACCGGGCGCCGTCGGCCAACGTGACCGCCAACTCGAGGTCAACCGTCTGCTGGAAGGCCGGGCTTGCCAGTGGGCTCTTCCGCATCTGCTCCAGGTAGAGCACTGCGTAGTCATGCAGCCCGCGCTCCCGCAGCCCGGCCAAAAACTCCTTGCTCGGCTCAACGGCCCCGGCGACGACTGGGCCCAGCACGGTCAGCAGCAGGGCAACAATCGCGATTCGGCCGGCGGCTGACAGGCGAACGGTCATCGGCTACCCGTGCGGTGCTGGCGGTCCGGAAAACATCCTTGAAACGATCGTGCGGAATATGCCGGCACGGCGCCGGGGGCCGCCCAGAAAACCAGGCATGTTCGGGGGCTGTGGTGTTCCGAAAGCCACAAGCGGGAAGAGCTTCTATTCTAGCAGATTATAAGCTTTGACCAGCGCCGGCAAGAATTTGGCCCTCGCGGCCGGGGGCTCGTCGCCCGGGGCAGGGCAGGGGATCCCCGATGGGCCCCGCCGACGCTTGATCCTTGCCGCCTGGCAGCCGTAGTATCAATAGAATCAAGCGACCGGGGCCCGGCCGCCCCGTGCCTGGAGCTTTGCCCGTGATCGAATACCGCCATCGCCCGCCGGAGCGCACACGGCCGACCGGGCCCAGCCACCGGCGGATCGCGCTGCTGGTGTTTGCGCTGGGGCTGGTGGTGGTGCTCATGGATCACGCCCGCCGCCCCGCGAATTGGTATTGGCTGTGGGGAGGTAAGCCCCCGGTCGCCGCACCTCCCCAAGAGCCAGCGGTCGACACGCGCCTGGCCGCAGTCCAGCCCCCGGTCGGCACGCCCGATGCGTTTCGTTCGCCGGCCCCCTCGGCGGGCCCCGAGACTCCGTTTCCGGGAATCCGGCCAGGGTACTTCACCTCAGTCGAAGACGACACCGTGTTTCGCGGCGCCGAGGACGACGCCTGGTTCCACCTGTTCGAAGTCCTTCGCGAAACTCCGCAGACGGAGCTCGCGGCGGCCGCGGCGCCGGTCGACTTCGCACAGCTCTTCCAGCAGCCCGGCGCGTATCGTGGCCGGCTGGTGCGATTGGAGGGGCGCGTGCGCCGGGTCGAGCGGCTCGACGCGCCAGCGAACTCGTATGGCGTGAAAGAGTACTACCGCGCGGTGCTCGAGACCGCGGCCAACCCGCTGTTCGTCTACTTCCTCGAGTTGCCGCCGGGCTTCCCGGCGGGAGAGCGGATCTACGAAGACGCCGCCGTGAGCGGCTTCTTCTTCAAGCGAATGGCGTATCGCGCGATCGACGATATTCGTACCGCGCCCGTGATCGCCGCCCGCACGCTGGCCTGGTCGCCCCGCACGGCGGCGGCGCAGCGCGGGGCCACGTCATCGCCCTGGCTGCCGTGGCTGGTGCTGGCGGGAGTGAGCTACGCAGGCTGGCTCGTGTGGCGACTGTGGCCCACGCGGCGCGCGAACACGTCGCTCTGGCAACGCCGCGCCCCCCAAGATCCGCTGCCGCTCGACCCGTCGTTCGAAACGATCGATCCTCGCGAAGCCCTCGCCGACCTGGCCCGCGAGCACGACAATGAGCGCTAAGGGGCCGCGCCTCGTAGGGTGGGGCGAACAAAGTGAGCCCCACCAAGTTCAACCGAGTTCGGCCGTGCGCTGGGTGGGGCTCGCAGAGCCTCGCCTCACCCTACAGTTCGCCGCCCTGCCAGTTTTGCTCTTCGCTCTAGCGCCTCTCGCGCTGGCTCAAAACAGCGAACCTCCCACGAGCCTGCAAACAGCCCCGCCGCTCGCCAGCCCCCAGGAGCTTTGGCAGGCTTGGGGCCTCGACTTCGCGGGCTTGAAGAACCTGCCCGCGCAAGGCGACCTGTCTGCGGAGCAACTCGCCGCGCTGTTGCCTGCGCTCGGCCAAGTGGCCCGCGTGCCGCTCGAGCAGGCCGAGGGCTGGGCGCGGGGCAGGGCAGGGGAGGGGGGCGCGCTCGGCGACTTCGAGCCCTTGCGCGGCCGCATCGTTGGCTTCGAGGAGCTGCCGCTCCCGCCTGAGCTCGGCGAGCGCTTCGAGAACGAGCGCGTCTACCGCGGCGAACTCGAGCGCGCCGACGGTTCTCGCGCCGTGGTCTTCGCCAACCGCGCGCCGCGCCGCTGGCAAGCTGGCCATGCCATTGACGAGGCTGCGGGGTGCCTCGGCGTAGTTGCCGCCCCTGCTGGCGGAGCAGCGCCGACAAGCCTGCTGGCCGACCGGCTCGCGTTCTATCCGGCGGGTCCGCTCGGCGATCTCGGCATGGACGCAGGTTTGTTCGACGACGTCGAAGACCGCCGCGGCCTGGTGGGGGACGAGCGCGAGGCGTTCTACCAATTGCTCGCCGCCGTCGGCCGCGCCAACTTGCAGGAATTGAACGCCGCCGCCGAGCAGAAGATTTCGGTCGCGCCCCTGTTCAACAAGCCGGCGGAGCAGCGCGGCCGCTTGGTCATGCTCGAAGGGCGTGCCCGCCGCGCCGTCGAGGTCAAAGTCCCGGATCGCGACATCTTGGCCCGCTTCGGCATTCACGAGTACTGGGAACTCGAGTTGGTGACGCCTGACTCGCAGCGCAATCCGCTCGTGGTGGTCGTGCGCAGTCTTCCCCCCGGCATGCCGACCGGCAGCGACATCAACGTGCCGCTCCGCGTGGCCGGATTCTTCTTCAAGTCATGGGCCTATCACGGGGCAGGGGAGGGGGAGGCCGCCCGCGGCGCCCGCCGCTTGGCGCCGCTGCTCGTCGGTTTGCAGCCCGAGTTGATCGAACGCTCGACGCCCGCAGCCGGCAACGCCACGGCCGTTGGTGGCTCGATCGCGCTGGGCGTCGTGGGGCTGATGTTCATCTGGGCGCTCTGGCGCTTGTGGGGCGATCAGCGCCGCAAACGGCCCGCAACGAGCCCAGCGAGCGACCAGGCGGTGCGCGAGAGCCTGCGCGAGCTCGGCGAGTAAGCGCGGCCAGCGGGGCGGCCGGAGTTACGGCACACAGGAGTGTGCCTACTACGTAGCCCGCACACTCTGTGTGCGGAATGCTGGAGCGGCAACAGCGCTTCCTGGCTGATGCCTAGGCTGGAAGCCTGTGCCACGAGCGGGACGGGCCTCTAGCCTGTCCGGGGCATCCGTGTCATTCCGGCAAAGACGGCGGAGCGGCGGCCTCGCTGCTCGTCCGCGGCCACACCGGCGTGAACGCGGCCGCCTCCGGCGGCAGGGCAGGGGGAGTGTTGAACGTCCCCAGCGACGCCACGACGCCCGATTGCACGCCCTCCAAGTACAGCATGAGGCCGAGCAAGAACCCGCCTGGCAAGAACCAAGCGTGGAAAGCATAGGCGCGGCTACCAGTCACGAGCCACCACGTGATGAACCACACGCCGACGCCGGCGAGCTTCTGGCTGCGGCTGACCCACACGCCCGAGAGGCTCGCGTCCCGCGACTTGACGGAGCCGTGCAACACGCCGCCAACGAATGCCTTCAGGAACTGCGCGTATCCCAGAGCTAGCCCCCGCACGGTCGGCAGCTTGCCTCCCTGCGCCGCAAACTGCCCGGCCCCCGCCCCCAAGACCACGCCAATCACGATTCCCAAGAACACGCTATAGAAGTGCTCGGCGCCCGGCGGGCCGGCCAGGGCGTTGCCGATCCCCGCGACGATTGCCAAGGCCGTGCAGGCGACCAGACGATACCCGCCGGTGATCGCCCGGATCATCAGCCCCATCCCATTGCCGACGAGGAACCCAAACAAGAATGCGACGGAGAGCATGGGAGCAATCGCTCGGGTGTGGCCGGGGAATGTGGGTCGAACAGTATAAGTACGTGGGCTTGTGCGCCCGAGTCTGACTTTCGGCCGCCTTGGCGGCCGCCTTTGGCGACGCTGAAATAGACGGCGCAGCCGGCGAACCACCGCTGGCGTTGGCGTGTCGGGCTTGCCGGGGGTAAACTGTGGGGCAGGGGGGCTAGGCGGCAAGTCAGCAGGCCTGCCGGCGGCAAGTTGTAGGGGGGCAGGGGGTTGCGCCGGGGATCACGGCTCTGCGCGAGTCGCGATCGCGCGCCTATCTAACGAATTCGATTTGGTCCGCGAGAGCGGACCCTACAGGGAGAAACCGTTCCGTGTTCGAAACGATCGCCATCGTGGGCGCGACCGGCGCCGTGGGCGCCATCATCCGTGAACTGCTCGAGCAGCGGGCCTTCCCGTTCCAGCGGATCAAGTTCCTCGCTTCGGCCCGTTCGGCCGGCAAGAAGCTGACGTTCGCGGGCGAGGAGTACACGGTCGAAGAGCTCACCCCCGAGGCGTTCGAGGACATCGACCTGGCGATCGGCAGCACCCCCGACGAAACGGCCCGCGACTTCGCCCCCTGGGCGGTCGAGCGTGGCTGCGTGGTGGTCGACGAGAGCGGCTATTGGCGGATGGACCCCAAGGTGCCGCTCATTGTGCCTGAGGTCAACGGCGTCGCCGCCCGCGAGCACCAGGGCCTGATCGCCAGCCCCAACTGCTCGACCACGCAAATGGTGGTCGCCCTCAAGCCGCTGCACGAGGCGGCCCGCGTGAAGCGCGTCGTGGTGAGCACCTATCAGGCCACGAGCGGCGCCGGCGTCGCCGGGCAGCGCGACTTGGTGGCGGGCGCTCGCGCGAGCCTCGCCGGCGAGGAGCACCGCTACGAGATCTTCGCCCATCCGATCGCCTTCAACCTCATTCCGCAGATCGGCTCGCACAAGCAGGCGGGCTACACCTCGGAAGAGATGAAGATGGTCTACGAGACTCGCAAGATCCTGGGGGACGACACGATCCAGGTCTGCCCGACTTGCGTCCGCGTGCCGGTGACGAACTGCCACAGCGAGAGCATTTTGGTGGAGACCGAAGAAAAGCTTTCGGTCGAAGACGCCCGCCGGCTGTTTACGGCCATGCCCGGCGTGGTGGTGCTCGACGACCTGGGGCAGAAGAGCTACCCGATGCCGCTCGACTGCGACGGCCGCGACGAAGTGTTCATCGGCCGCATCCGCGAAGATCTCTCCAGCCCCAACGGCCTGGCCTTCTGGTGCGTGAGCGACAACCTGCGGAAGGGGGCGGCGACGAACGCGGTGCAGATTGCGGAGTTGCTGGTGCGGGAGGGGTGGGGGATGCCGCAGGGGGCCGCGGGGTAGGGCAGGGGGCGGTTTCTTTCACCACGGAGACACGGAGGCGCGGAGAGGGCAGGGGAGGGGGAGGCGAGAGGAACCACGAAGACACAAAGGCACGAAGAAGTGCGAGGAGCTTGTTTCGCTGAAGTTTTCTTTGCGTCTTCGAGTCTTGGTGGTTCAATCGATTCTGATTGCACCCAACTGCGGCGGCGACTCGTATGGCCTTTCGTCAGCCCAAGAGCGATCGCCATCAGCGTGATGCTGCTTGGCAGGTTTGGATCGAAGCTCATCGAGCGACGCTGCAGCGAATTGGCCTTCCCCCGGAAGTCTTCCTGACCAAAGAGCGTTGGCTCGACTTCGTGGAGAACGGCCACGAACATTGGCATGAGTCCACGGGATTCGAGTTCTCCTTGCTCTCCGCAGATCAGCAAGCGGTGCTGTTGCGGTTTCTCGACTCGCAGGCCTCGCTGCGGAAGTCGATGCTTGCCTCGTGGTTGAGAGTGCGCACGCGGGGCACTCAGGATTGACTGGGGCCTTTGCCGGCTCGCGGCAGCGAGAACCTTCTCGCGCGTTCGGTGTCTCAAGGAAAGCGGTCGGAGTTCGACCGCATTCTCCTTCCCTCGAGATCGCCGGATGTTGTCATGGCCGGGCGGCGGCGAAGTCGCAATTCTACGTCGCGCGGGGCGTGGTATTGGCTCGACTCCGCGCCGTTGCGTCCGCAGGTGATCGAGGCGGAGCGGGCAGCGTTCGCCGCGAGGCGTAAGAAGCCCGCCCGGTCGCTTCCGGTAGGGGAGGGCCAACTCCCGATCTACGCCACGCCCCCGCGGCCTGAGTTTGCGTTGCCGGTTAGCGTAGACGACGTCGCCGCCGTGCTCGAGAAACTGCCGCGGCGGTTGCTCGGCGGGCTCGAGGGCGTCTATTTGCTCGGCGGTTCGCAGCGGCAGGTGGTCGGCGGCCGCAACTGGGGCTGCTACTACCGACGCAGGGTATTCCTCTTCGCAGCGCCGCGCGCATGGCTGATCTGGCGCACCGCAGAGTACCCGGGACCGGAGTTGGAGCGATTCCGCCCGTTGCGGCCGCGCATTCGCCGCGAAGGCTCGTCTTGGCTCACGGAAGTCGACGAGCGGGAGCTGCGCGATTTCTACCTCTACGATGTCTTGCTCCACGAAGTAGGCCACCACGTCGATTTTCGGCGAAACGGCTACCGCTGGCGGTCGCGCCGCAAGGAGGAGCGCTATGCGGAGTGGTTCGCGGCAAGCTACGGCAAAAGGCTTCGCTAGCGAAGGTCCGGCTCATAAGACAAAATAGCCGCTGCCGCTCTCGCTCCTCTCCGTGCCTCCGTGTCTCCGTGGTGATCAAGACCTTCAAACTCCACCTCGCCTACGACGGCACGAACTATTCCGGCTGGCAGCGCCAGCCCGGCCGGGGGACCGTGCAGGGGGCGCTTGAGGCTGCGCTCGAGAAGGTGACCGGGCAGGCGGTCGAGACCTTGGGCAGCAGCCGCACCGACGCCGGCGTGCATGCGCTCGGTCAGGTCGTAAGCTTCGAAAGCGCGATGCGGCTTGCGCCCGACATCTTGCGGCGAGCGCTCAATGCGGAGCTGCCGGACGACGTGCAGGTCTTCGCCGTGGCCGAGGCGCCGGGCTTTCATGCCATTCGCGACACGCTTCGGAAGCGCTACCGCTACGTGATCGACGACGCGCCGCTGCGTGATCTCTTCCAGCAGCGTTACGCCTGGCGGCATACCCGCCGGCTCGACGCCGAGGCGATGCACCGCGCCGCCCAAGCGCTCGTCGGCACGCACGACTTCTCCAGCTTCGAAAACCTCGGCTCCCCGCGGCAAAGCCCGGTCCGTACGGTCTATGAGCTCTCCGTCCGCCGCGTAGGGTGCGTCAAGGGCAGCGCGGAGGCGCCATTCGTTGACACGCCAGCAGAGCAGGGCAGGGCAGGGGGGCTCAGCCTGCCCGGCCCGCTGCCTGCCCATGGCCTAATCCTCGAGATCGAAGGCAACGGCTTCCTCTACAACATGGTCCGCAACATCGCCGGCACGCTGGCGCTCGTAGGCCGCGGCGCGCAGCCGGAGGCCTGGCCTGCCGAGGTCTTGGCTGCCTCCGACCGCACCCTCGCCGGCCCCACGGCCCCGCCCCAGGGGCTGTTCCTCCTCTGGGTGGCGCACCGGGATATGAACCACGGAGACACGGAGGCAGGGAGAGAGACATGAACCACAAAGGCACGAAGACACAAAGAGCCAAAGCAATGCATTCTTTGTGTCTTCGTGCCTTCGTGGTTCCCTAGTCTTTCTCTCCGTGCCTCCGTGTCTCCGTGGTGAAACAGCGATCGGAGCAACCATGTACCTGCCTGCGAGTTTTGCTGAGCATGATCGGGAGCGGTTGTTCGCGCTGATCGAGCAAGAGAGCTTTGCCACGCTCGTGTCCGAGGTCGATGGCCGCCCCTTTGCCACGCACTTGCCGCTCTTGCTCAAGCGCGCGAGCGGCGCGTGCGGGCGGCTCGTTGGTCATGTGGCGAAGGCGAATCCGCAAGCGGCGGCGGCCGAGGGGCAGGAGGTGCTCGTGATGTTTCAGGGGCCGCACGCCTACGTTTCGCCGCGGTGGTACGCTGACGAGAACGTGGTGCCGACTTGGAACTATGTAGCCGTCCATGCCTATGGGCGACTACACCTGATCGACGATCCGGCCGAGACCATCCAGGTGCTCGCCGACTATGTGGCCCGCTACGAAAGGGGAGGGGAGGGGGGCTGGCGGTTCGACCCCGCGACCGACTACGCCCAGCGAATGGCCGCCGCGGTGACCGCCTTCCGCATCGACCTCACGCGCCTCGAAGGCAAATGGAAGCTCAACCAAAACCACTCGGCGGAACGCAGAGAGCGGGTGATCGCCGCCCTCGAGGCCCAACCCGACGAAAACTCCCAAGCCATCGCCCGGCTGATGCGGCAGACGGATGATTGAACCGCGGAGGCGCGGAGGAATGCAGAGAGATTTTCTCGCCAAGGCGCAGAGATCGCAAAGCAAGCCCGCGCTGCAATGCGGCACTTTGCGGACTTTGCGCCTTGGCGAGAAACCTGTCTTCGTATTCTCTGCGTCTCCGCGCCTCCGCGGTTCGTAATTCCCCTTAGCCGTGGTAAAAAAGACGGATGCGGGTTGCCCACATCATTACGCGGCTGATTCTTGGTGGTGCGCAGGAGAACACGCTCCTCACCTGCGAGGATCTGATCCGCGCCTACGGCGACGACGTGTTGCTCATCACCGGTCCGCCGCTGGGGCCCGAAGGCAGCCTGCTCGAGCGGGCCAAGGCCAAGGGTACGCCGACCGTCGTCGTCGATTCCTTGCGGCGGGCGATCCATCCGGGGCGAGACGCCGCCAGCTACTATGCCTTGCGGCGCGAACTGCGTCGTTATCGGCCTGACGTTGCGCATACGCACAGCGCCAAGGCCGGCATCCTCGGCCGCGCCGCCGCCTGGTCGCTGCGTGTGCCGGCAGTGATCCACACGGTCCACGGCGCCCCGTTCCATCCCTACCAGCGGGCGGCCGCCCGCAAGTTCTATCAGGCGTGCGAGCGGTGGGCGGCCCGCCGCTGCCATGCCTTGGTGAGCGTGGCCGACGCGATGACCGAGTTGATGGTCGCCGCCGGGGTGGCCCCGCGCGAGAAGTTCACCACGGTCTACTCCGGCATGGAGGTCGAGCCGTTCCTCGCCGCCGACCAACATCGCGCGGCGGTCCGCCGCGAGATGGGCTACGCCGACGAGCACGTGGTGATCGGCAAGATCGCGCGGCTGTTTCACCTCAAAGGACATGGCGACCTGATCACCGCGGCCAAGCCGCTCGTGGCCCGCCATCCGCAGGTGCGGTTCCTCCTCGTGGGCGATGGCCTGCTCCGCGGGCAACTCGAGCAGCGGATCGCCGAGGCGGGCTTGCGCGAGCACTTCCAGTTCACGGGGCTCGTGCCGCCTGAGCGAATTCCCTTCTATCTGGGGGCGATGGACGCCGTGGCGCATTGCAGCCTGCGCGAGGGGCTGGCCCGCGTGCTGCCGCAGGCACTCATCGCCGGGAAGCCGGCGGTGAGCTACGACGTCGACGGCGCTCGCGAGGTGGTGATCACGGGCGAGACCGGCTTCCTGGTGCGGCCGCAGGCGATCGAAGAACTGACGCGCGCGCTCGAGGCGCTGGTGGTCGATCCCGCGCTGCGGGCCCGGCTGGGGGCGGAGGGTCGCCGCCGCTGCAGCGACGTTTTCCGGCACGAAACGATGACGCGCGAACTCCGCGCGATCTATGAGCGCGTGCTAGCGAGTCACCGGCTTCCCGCCGCCAGCTCCCATTAACGCGTCCTAGCGAGCCGCCGTCTTTACGCCGGCGGTCCCCCGCGCTTTCGAGGGGAGCGTCGGCCGCTTTTCGCGCCGCAGAAAGGGCAGGGCGGGGCAGGGGAGGGGCGGGGGGACCAAGGCCCTGGAAATCTGCTGAGTTCTCGCATGCTTCCGTCCTCCCGCAGTGCTTGCGGCCGGAACGGCGGGCGTGAAGGCCCGCCGCTCGCCAACTCGATCGAGTCGTGACGAAGGTTACTGGGCCCCATACGCGGTACGCGCGATCGCGCCAAGTCCACCAGCCGCTGCATTCGTTGTCCGCTCTTTGGCGGGCAGATAAGATGGAAAGAGCGCGGGCCCTGGGGCCCGCGACCGTGGGATCGGCCGGATTGTCGCCGGCCCGATCGCTTCCCGAATCGTCTCTTCAAGCCCCAGGTTTCGCCGTGGCAGTTGCAGGCCAGCAGTACGTCGGTCCTTACCGTTTGATGTCGCTCATCCGCACCGGCGCCACCTGCCAGGTCTGGGAGGCGATGCACGGCGGCGCCAACCAGCGCTGCGCCCTGAAGACGCTGCAAAAGGAGCATCGCAAGAAGCGCGAGGAAGTCGCCGCGCTCCGCCGCGAGTACGACATCGCCTCGAAGTTTTCGCACCCGCGGATCATTCGGGCGCTCGACTTCGGCATGGACGACGTCGACGTCTATCTGGCGCTCGATCTCTACGCCGCGCCGAACATGAAGCAGCTCCTGCAAAAGCTCACGCTGCAGGCGAACGCCGAGCGGCTGGACCACTGGTACCCGAGGATCGTCGACGACGCGGCCCAAGGCCTCGAGTACTTGCACTCCCAGGGCTACATCCACCGCGACGTGAAGCCGCACAATTTTTTGGTCGGCGCCGAGGGCGAGACCAAGCTGATCGACTTCTCCCTTTCGGAGAAAATGAAAACCGGCCTGGCCAAGCTCTTCGGCGGCAAATCCAAGGTGCAAGGCACCCGCAGCTACATGTCGCCCGAGCAGATCCGCGGGCAGAAGCTCGACCCGCGGGCCGACGTGTACAGCTTCGGCTGCACGATGTACGAGCTGTTCACCACCAAGCCCCCTTATACGGGCGCGAGCGCCGACGATTTGCTGATGAAGCACCTCAAATCGCCGCCGCCCTCGATCGAGACGCATAATAAGCTGGTCACGACCGAATTCTCCGAGCTCATCCGCCGCTGCCTCGGCAAGAAGCCCACCGACCGCCCCGGCTCGATGAGCGACTTCCTGCAAGAGCTGCGGGCCATGAAGGTCTTCAAAGTCCCCCCGCGCCCCGGCCGGTGAATTCGTTTCTCGCCAAGGCGCAAAGCTCGCAAAGGCGGCGCTTCGCAGCATGAACCCCGAAAACGAGATCGCAGCTACGATCGTGGACGCCGCGCTGAGGATTCACCGCGAGTTGGGGCCCGGGCTGCTGGAATCGGTCTACGAAGCAATCCTTGCCCACGAACTCGCAAAGCGCGGACTGCGAGTGTCTCAGCAGCAGCCCTTGCCCGTCGAATGGGATGGCCTTCGGCTCGACGTCGGGTTTCGCACCGACCTCGTGATCGAGGATTTGGTCGTCGTCGAGATCAAGTCGATCGAGCAGATCAGCAACGTCCACAAAAAACAGCTTCTCACCTACCTGCGGCTCGGCAAGTGGCGACTCGGACTGCTGATCAACTTCAATGTCGAACTGATCAAGCACGGGATCACTCGAGTTGTGAACGGCCTCTCAGACGAGAGGTGCGGCGAGCGCGCCTTTGCGAGCTCCGCGCCTTTGCGAGAAACTCTGCGGCGGTCACATGCGGCGGCGGAGGAGCAGGATCGCGCTGCCGAAGGCGATGATGAACGGGCCTTCGATCAGGATCCAGAACCGCGGCATTGTCACCACGCGGTCGAGGAGCAGCATGAAGCCGCCGAAGAGCACGTTGCCTAGGCCCAGCAAATCGATGAGCGGTCCATAGCGCCGCACGTCGCGCGAGATCCAGAGCGTGATCACGCCGTAAAAGGCGTAGAGCGCCGACACCGAACGCGTCAGGTAGCCGATGATCGGCAACTCCGGCAGCGGGCCGAGGCCGAACTGCTCGTGGACCGCCGACATCCACCCGTGCGGCAGGAAGGCGAACGGCCCCGCCAGCATCAACAGCCCGGCGGCCAAGCGCAGCAACCAGGTCAACCGCCGCTCGGCGGCCCGCTGGCCCACGGTCAACGATGACTCCTCAAACGCCATGAGCCGCCAGCATCGTCCTGCGCTCCGCGCCCGTCAACTGGGCAATGACTTACCGCGGAGGACACAGAGGACGCAGAGCAAAAATGCTTCTCTCTGCGTGCTCTGTGTCCTCTGCGGTGAAATCTCGCCCCGTCGGATCGCGCTCCCCGTTGCTCTGGGCCGGCGGGGCTCGGCGCGGTATTCTAGGCGGTTGCTAAATTTCCAGGATTGACATTCCGCGAGCTTTCGTTCCATGGCTGTTTCCGCTTTTCGCCTCGCCTTCGAACGCACGATCTGCGAGCTGGAGACCCAGCTCCAAAAGCTCGAGGCCACCGCTGACAAAACGCCCCAGGTGGAGGAAGACATCCGCCGCGTGCGCCGCGAGCTGGCCGAGGAAAAGAAACGCGTCTACAGCCAGCTCTCTCCCTGGGACGTGGTGCAGGTCGCTCGGCACCCCGAGCGCCCCATGAC
This sequence comes from Pirellulales bacterium, assembly GCA_046349955.1. GTDB lineage: Bacteria > Planctomycetota > Planctomycetia > Pirellulales > JBGAPH01 > JBGAPH01. Next base: position 138,186 of record JAXMBI010000005.1, read on the forward strand.
CACCGACTACCTGGAGCTCGTGTTCGACGAGTTCGTCGAGCTCCACGGCGACAAGACTTTTGGAGACGACCCGGCCCTCAAGGCCGGCTTCGCCAAGCTCGACGACCTGAAGGTCATGGTGCTCGGCCACCAGAAAGGCAAAACGCTCAAGGAGCGGAACGCCTGTCACTTTGGCTGCGCCCATCCCGAGGGCTACCGCAAGGCGATGCGGAAAATGAAGCTGGCAGGCAAATACGGCCTGCCGCTGATCTGCCTGATCGACACCCCGGGCGCCTACCCCGGCATCGGGGCCGAAGAGCGCGGCCAGGCCCAGGTGATCGCCGAGAGCATGTTCGAAATGTCGCGGCTGCCGACCCCCGTCGTTTGCGTCGTGATCGGCGAAGGAGGCTCCGGCGGCGCCCTGGGCATTGGCGTGGGAGACAAGGTGGCGATGCTCGAGTTCGCCTATTACTCGGTGATCAGTCCCGAGGGTTGCGCCGGCATCCTCTGGAAGAGCCACACCTTTGCCGAACCGGCGGCCAAGGCCCTGCGGCTGACCTCGCGCGACCTCCTCTCCTTCGGAGTCATCGACGACGTGGTCGAGGAGCCCCTGGGTGGCGCCCACCGCGACCCCAACCAGATGGCCGCCCGGCTGAAGTTCTACCTGCTCAAAACCATCCGCGAGTTGGTCGCCCGGCCGGTCGACGACCTGGTGCAAGGGCGGTACGAAAAGTTCCGCCGGATGGGGCAGTTCTTGGAGCCGGCGACGGCCTAGCCGCAGAAGGGTTTTACCGCGGAGGACACGGAGGGACGCAGAGGGGAAGAAGAGGCATCAGGTTTCTGCTTCCTCTGTCTTTGTGCCTTCGTGTCTTTGTGGTTCGATTCAGCCCCTCTCAGTGGCCATTTCGGGCACTCTACAACGTCCGATAATGTTTGTTATGTTCGGTTCGCAGATCTGTCGCTTGCCGGGAAAACGCAGGGTTTCTGGGCCTGCCGGCCACTGCCCTGCGGCCGGCGGAAGACGGCGGGGGTGAACCCCGCCGCTCGCTCGAGCGGTGCTCGCTCCCCTGCCCTCGAGGACTGATTCGGGCGAGCTGCACAGCGCCCTCATTGTGGGCCGCCGCTCCCCTGCTCGGCGGGCCAGCGGACGGCTTGTCGAAGCGGCGGCTCGGGGACGCTGGGAGGCGCGTCGGCGGAGGACTTGGGGGCGGTCAGTTCCCCGTCGGCAGGGGCCCCAGGCGGACTCCAGAGCGGGGCGGTCTCGTCGGCCTCCGGGGACCGCGGCGAGTTCAGTTCGTGCTCCATGCGCTCCATGTAGGGGCGGAGCATTTCGTGCAGCTCGGGGGGCATCACCGCCGGCGCCTGGTTGAGCAGCCGCGCGATCGTAGGGCCGGAACGGGATTCGAGCACGCGGCTGCGGGCAACGGCCGAGAGCGTCACCGCGAAGAACGTGATCGCAACGCACAGGAGCGCCCCCTTGGCCAGCCCGAGGAGCGCCCCCACCTGACGGTCGAATTCCTTGAGCCGCACCCGATCGATGACCCCGGCCACCACGCGGAACACCATCCAGATGACGAGCGACGTGCCCAGGTAGATCGCGAGCATCGCCAAGAAGCGATTGAAGGGCGCTTGCTGACCGAACAGGTGCGCAATCCGCGGACTGAACCGCAGCGCCACCAAGTAGCTGACCACGAGCGAGCTGACCGAGGCGATCTGCCAGGCCATGCCTTTCCACGCCGAAGAGCGTGGCGCCGGCCAGCACGAGGATCATCAAAATGTCGTAAGGGGCCATGGCTCGCTAGCAAGGCAGCCCTGGCGAACTTCGAAAGTTCGCTCGGCAGGTTATGGGAAGGTGGAAGGAAACCGCGTGGCGTCTTCGGCCGGGCTCCAGAGCGAGCCGCGGGCGCCGGCTGCGCCGGGAAGACCTCGGTCGGCAACTCGTGCAGCGGCGCGGCGTGCGGCCCTTGTTCGAAAAAGACAGGATCGGCGGGCAGGGGGCGGACGCCGGCCCGGGGGTTGAGCACGGCGGGCGCCTCGGCCAGCGGCTCTTGCTTGGGCTTCACGGGCGCGGACCAGGCGATCCCAGGGGCGTCGCCGCGGCGCTGGGGTCCGCGCCACTCGCCGATGGCGATGTTGTTGTGGTCGTGGGCGTCGTCGCGGCGGTCGAGTTGGTCCGCTCAGCGGACCCTACGCTGCGGTGCTCGCGCTCTTGTTCCACCTTTTCCTTGGCGATCTGCTCGAACCGCCGCGAGCGATCTTCGAGGTTGTCGCGCAGCGTCGGATCTTTGAGGCACACGAACGTGAGGAAGGCGAGTTTGCCGTAGGTCGACACGTTGGCCCAGAGGCTGTCGCCCCAGAGCTTGATCGCCGTGCCGAACGATTTCTTGAAGACGATGCGGCCGCGCTGCCACTCGATGCTCCAGAGCTCGTCGAGCACCAGGTGCGACATGAAGCCCAACACCACGCCGCCGGCCTTGAAGTAGCGGATCTCGAGCGGGTTGCCGCTGAACGCCAGCATCGCCAACTCCGCGGCGATCAGGCAGGCGGGCAGGCTATGGAACATGCCGCGGTGCACCGTGTAGCGTGAGAGCAGCCAGTGGACGCCGAAGCGTATCGACAAATAGATGCCGGCGCCAACCAGGATGATCGTTTCGTTCGACCAGCCGGCCTCGCGAAAGCGATCGAGCAACAGCATCGGCACCACGGCCGCGGCGAACGTGGTGCTTTCGCGCAACGGGCGGCCGGGGCCGGAATCGAGATCCGGCAGCATGCCGGAGACGGAGCACAGACCGCCGGCCAGCAAGCAGGCGGGCAGCGGCACGTCGTAGGCGAAGAGGGCTACGGTTCCGTAACCAATGCCCAGCACGGTGCTGGTGGTGATGTGCGTGCGAAAGCCGGCCATGGCGGGTCTCGATCCGTCGAGAGAGTGCGTGCATCCTGCGGGGCGATGCATGGTAGTTGGCGGCGGCAGCCGCGGCCAAGATCAACCTGGCCAAAGGGCGGAGTCTGCGCGGATGCCGCTGTACGCATCCCGCCCGGCCCCCCTGCCCTGCCCCTCCCCCGCCCGCCCCCCTGCTCCCTGTTCTTCTCCCTCTCCCAGTGGGAGAGGGCCGGGGTGAGGGTCTGTGACTGAACGAACCGCGGAGACGCGGAGGCGCAGAGAGGAAGCAGAGATTTGTTTCTCGCCAAGGCGCAAAGCTCGCAAAGAACCTGCTAGGCGCCTCTTGGCGGCTTTCAGCAAGGGAATTCTCGAAACTATTGCAAACGTCGCGCGTGCCTCATAGGCTGGCCGGTGAGTGCCACAGCGACCTTTTCCACCCCGCTCAGTTGCGGCGCCTTGTGAACCGCGGAGTCGCGGAGAATACGAGGCGCGAGGTTACTACGATGGCGCCGCCTCCGCTTCGTCGGACCCTCACCCCCGGCCCCTCTCTTACGGGGAGAGGGGAGAATCATTCTCCTCTCCGTCTCCGCGCCTCCGCGGTTCGCCGATCCGTGCGCTCGGGTTTGACGCTGGTCGAACTGCTGGTCGTGGTCTTCGTGATTGCGATTCTGATCGCGCTCTTGTTGCCGGCCGTGCAGGCGGCGCGGGAAAGCGCCCGGCGGCTGCGGTGCTCCAATCATCTCAAGCAGCTCGCCTTGGCCGTACACACGTATGCCGACGTGAATCGCGAGCATCTTCCCGGCCGCGTGCGGGCGGCGTTTCACAGCACGCGCAATCCCGTGAAGTCGGGGCTCACTTGGGGGAATTGGTCGCCGGTGGAAACGATTTCCTGGCGAGCGACCCTGTTGCCGCACCACGAGCAGCAGACGTTGTACGACCGCATCGATTTCCGCGAAGCCGTGTTGTCGGCGGAGAATCTGCCCGTCGCACGCACGCTTGTCGCGGTCTATCAATGTCCCTCAACGCCTGGCAGCCCGCGGCGAATTTCTGACCTGATGTCGGGCTCCACGAGCATCGGCTTCCTCCGACAGGGAATCAACGTGGCTGCCTGCGACTATCAGGCGATGTCGGGCGTGACCAGCCTCGAAGGCAGCGAGCCAGGGGCCTGGTCGATCGGGTCGACTGAATCCATCGACGACCGACAGGAACTTCGCTCTCCTGCGCGGCTGCAGGAGATCACCGACGGCCTCTCGCAAACGTTGCTGCTGTACGAGCGGAGCGGGCACCCGGAGTATCTAGGCCCAGGCGGCGGCCTCGCCGATCCGCCTGCTCCGTATCTCTGCGACGGCGCCTGGATGGCGTACGAGCAATGGGACGAGATCGATCGGCGTTGCGGCATCAACCAGCACAACGCCTTCAGCCTGTATTCGTTCCATCCAGGCGGCGCGCACGCCGCGGCCTGCGATGGCTCGGTGCATTTCTTGAATGAGGGGCTCGACCGCGCGGTGCTGGCCGCGCTCGTCACGCGCGAAGGGGGCGAAGCGGTGAGCCTGCCATGACAGCGACTCCCTTGCCCAGCGCGGTTCTTGAGACTGCGGACGGGCAAAGTCATGGATTCGCGGTGCGGTCGTTCGAGACTCGGAGAAGCCGCGGAGTGTCAGCGGGGCCGCCGATTCCTCCGCCGTGTCGGCCCCTCACCCCCGGCCCCTCTCCCACAGGGAGAGGGGAGACGGCGCGAGGTTGACTTCCGCCCTCTCGTCGGTCTCCGCGCCTTCGCGGTTCGTCCTCTCACCTAGAACAGTTGCGCCACCTGCACGGCGAACAGCTTGAGCGTCACCACGAGCACGCCGACCACCAGCACGATCGGCGCCGCGGGGCTCAGGTTGTTGAGCCGCCGGAAAACGTTGCACAGCATCCCCACGCACCGCTGGAAAACCGTCTTCGGGCTCTTGCTGTACTCCCTGGCCGCTTTCACTGAGTAGAACTCCGCCACGTTCAGGCCGATGCCTAGCCGCCGCCAGAAGCTCAGGCCGCTGTGATCGATGTAGTAGTTGCACTTGAGCAGGATGCGCGGCGGGTTGTGGGGGGCGTACGAGCCGTTGCCAGGTTAGGGCCCCTTGCTATCAGCGGTCCTGACGGCGACATTGCCGCTTGCGATCCTCCCTGCGACAGCTACTGCGAAACCAAATCGAATGATCCCTCCTGCCGAAGCCCGAGCGTTCTTGGCCGAACTCGACGCTGCGCTCCCCGCTAGCCCGCAACCTGCCGCCCTCGCAATGCGGTTGATCGCCGTCCGCTTCCCCCATTACCGCTGGGTGGGCGTCTACTGGCTCGAGGGGGACGTGCTGGTGCTTGGCCCCTACGTGGGCGCGGCCACGGAGCACGATCGCATTGCCGTCGGCCAGGGAGTGTGCGGCACGGCCGTCGCGGAGAATAAGAACCAAGTGATCGCCGACGTGCGGGCGGTGGCGAACTATCTGGCCTGCTCTGTGGAAACGCGGTCGGAGATCGTCGTGCTGATCCGCCAGTCGGGCCAGGTGATCGGCCAGATCGACGCCGACGGCCACGAAGTGGGCGCCTTCGACATGAGCGACGAAGCTTTGCTCATGGAGGTCGCCGAGCGCCTGGCCCAGGTCGAAACGAACCGCGGAGTCGCGGAGACGCGGAGGGAAGATTAGAGTCACTCCCCTCTCGCGGATTGTTTCTCCTTCTTCCGCATTCTCTCCGCGCCTCCGCGGTTCGTCCCCCTCCGTTACTTTTCGAAAGGGCCGTTGGCTTGCATTGCGGCGGCCGGTGCGCTAGAGTCGGTGCGCCGGCGTTGCCTCCTCCCCTGCCCTTCCCCTCCAGGGCCCTCGTCATGCGAGCCGTTTCCGCGCTTCTGTTTGTGTTGCTGTCGCATTTCCTCGCTTCCACTGCGTTCGCCGAGCCAAAGGGCTTTCACGCGCTGGAAATTGGCGAAGCGGCTCCGGCCTTCAAGTTGCCTGGGGTCGATGGGCAGGACCACGGGCTCGACGACTTCAAAGACGCCAAGTTGTTGCTCGTGATCTTCACTTGCAACCACTGCCCCACGGCCCAGGCCTATGAGGCGCGGATCGCCCAGCTCCACGCCGACTACAAGGACCGCGGCGTCGCGCTCGTGGCGATCTCTCCCAACGACGACCAGGCGGTGCGGCTCGATGAGCTTGGCTACACCGACGTCGGCGACTCCTTCGCCGACATGAAGCTGCGCGCCGAGGAGCGCAAGTTCGAGTTTCCCTACCTCTACGACGGCGAAACGCAAGCGACGGCCGCCGCCTATGGCGTCGTCGCCACGCCGCAGGCGTTCCTCTTCGACGAAGCCCGCAAGCTGCGCTATGTGGGCCGCATCGACGACGCCGAAGTGAAAGAGCCGACCAAGCACGACGCCCGCAACGCCATCGAGGCGCTGCTGGCGGGCAAGCCCGTGCCGGTCGAACGGACGCGGACCTTCGGCTGTTCGACGAAGTGGGCCGAGAAGCGGGCCGACGCCGAGAAGTCCCTGGAGAAGTGGAACGCCGAGACAGTGTCGCTCGAGCGGCTCGACGAGGCGGCGCTCGCCAAGCTGGCGGCCAACGACTCCGACAAGCTGCTGCTCGTGAACGTGTGGGCCACTTGGTGCGGGCCCTGCTTGGCGGAACTGCCTGAGTTCGTGACGATGAACCGCATGTATCGCGGCCGCGAGTTCGAGCTGGTCACGATCAGCCTCGACGAGCTCGACCAGGAGCCGCAAGCGCTCGAGGCGCTCAAGGACAAGAAAGTAGCGGCCAAGAATTTCCTCTCGGCGATTCCCGATCGCGATCGCCTGGCCGACGTGCTCGACAAGGAGTGGGCCGGCCCCCTGCCCCACACCGTGCTCATCGCCCCCGGCGGCAAGGTGCTCTATCGCCACACAGGCGGCGTCGAGCCGCTGGCCGTGCGGCGGGCGATCGTCGACTTCCTCGGCCGCACCTACGCCAGCCGCGAAAAGGCGAAGCAGAAATAACGCAGCGGAGTTCCCTCGTGGACTTCGCGCTCAACTCCGCTAGAACGCCTTGCGGCTGTCGAGCAGCAGCGTCACCGGGCCGTCGTTCACCAGTTCCACCTCCATGTGCTGGCGGAAGCGGCCCGTGGCCACCCTCACGCCGAGTGCCTGCGCCGCGGCGACGAACTCCTCGTAGAGCCGCTCGGCCATCTCCGGAGGCGCGGCGCCGATGAAGCTCGGGCGACGCCCCTTGCGGCAGTCGCCCAGCAGCGTGAACTGGCTCACCGCCAAGAGCGCGCCGCCAACGTCGACCAGCCCCAAGTTCATTTTCCCCTCGGCGTCGTCGAAGATCCGCAGCCCCACGATCTTCTCGGCCAACTGCCGGGCGTCGTCGGCCGTGTCGTCGGGGGCGACGCCCAAGAGGACGAGCAGGCCGCGGCCGATCTCGCCCACGACTTCACCCGCCACTGTCACGCGACTCGAGGCGACCCGTTGGACACAAGCGCGCATGCAATTTCTCGGCGAGCGAGAGCAGGTAGGTTATGCAGGAGCATAACGGGGCAGCGCGGCGCGACCGATCGGCGGGCCGAGCGTCCGGTCCCGCGTGGTGCGCGGTGGAGTTATGCTGAAGCATAACCTACAGAGTTCTTACGCCACGGCAACGAAAAAGCCCACGGACGCTAGGTCCGTGGGCTCGTGGATTGGCAGTGGCCGTCGAAAAACGCCTTACTGCGGGTCGAGACCCGGAAGCTGGCTGCTCGGCTTCTCGATGCCCAACAGTTCGATCTCAAAGGCCAGCGTGGCGTTGGGCGGAATGCTGTCGTTGCCGTCGGGCCCGTAGGCCAGGGCGGCGGGCACCCAGACTTGGAACTTCGAGCCGACGGGCATCAGCGACAAGGCCTCTTGCCAGCCCTTGATGACGCGATTGACGGGGAAGGTGGCGGGCTCGCCACGGGCGATCGAGCTATCGAACTCGGTGCCGTCGAGCAGCTTGCCGGCGTAGTGCGTCTTGACCGTATCGGTGGCCTTGGGCTTGGGACCGCTCCCCGCCTTGAGCACCTTGAATTGCAGGCCGCTGCGGGTGGTGGTGACCCCCTTCTCGGCCTTGTTCTTGGCGAGGAACTCATCGCCCTCTTGCTTGTTCTTGGCGGCCATCTCCTGGATCTTCTTGAGCATGCGGGCTTGCAGTTCCGACTGGAACTTCTGCATCACGTCGGCCATCTCTTGATCGGTGAGCGCCGCCTTGCCGCCCGTCATGCCGTCGACGAGCCCCTTGAGGAAGTCCTTTTGGCTCAGGGTGATTTCCAGGTTCTTCAGTTGGCGACCCTGGCTCAGCCCCAAGCAGTAGCTGACCTTCGAGTCCTCCCCTTTCAGGTCGGCCGGCGCGGCCTCGGAGCGGACTTCGAGCTGGGGAACGGCGCCGGGCTCTTGGGCCCGAGCGACGCCGAACGACGACAGAGCGACTGCCACGGCAGTCACGACGCACTTTCGCATGACGGACATCCTTTCTGGAAAACGAAGGGCGCGTCGCAGTTTGGACGATTGGACCACGCCAGGAAAACTCTAGTTCAATACGCACGCCGGGGGGCAGGCGGCGGAACGCTGCGGCACTTTCGCCGCAGGTGCAGGCATGGTAACGCTTTGCCGCCGCCAGAGTACAGGCCTTTTCGGGTGCCCTCCCCCTGCCCTGCCAACCCAAAGCGTAGGCAGAGCAGCCGCTGTTACACCGTGCCGCTACACCTCGAGCCCCCGCGATTCTCGTGCCGCGCGGACCTCGGTCATGATGCGCTGGATCACCTGATTCTGCCTCAGGATATAGCCATAGAGGGTGGTGAACGACCAGGCGAGCCAGACGAAGGTGGTTAGCGCCGCCACCAAGTGGGGCGTCACCCAGGCCGAAGTGCCGGCGCGTCCCGTGGCCGGGTCTGCCGCCGCTCCCAAGGCCACGAGCCCCACTGCCCAGAGCATGCCCAGGAGCGCCCAGGCGAAGGCCCGCCGCTTGATCTGGGCGGCCTCGGTGGTGAACTCGGGCGCGAGCCCATAGGCCTCGACAACCTCCTTGCACCAGCGGCTTGTGCCGATGAAGTAGGTCACCACGATGCTGTACACAAGCACCACCACGAGCGCGGCCGCCACGCCGGCCAGCCGGTGCATCCGCGCCCAGGGCTCGATCTCGCGCAGCTCCTTGCTGCGGGCGGCCAGTCGATCGAGCTCGGCGTTCGAGCCCCCCTGCCCTGCCCCGGCGAGCTTTTCCTGCTCGATCTCGAGCGACTGGATTTCGCGGAGGGTAGCCTGGAGATCGCCGAGGCTCAGGCCAACGAACGCAGCGAGCGCCACCAGGGCCACGGCAGCGACGGCGCAGATGTAGAAGATGCGGGTCATGGCGGTATTGTAGAGGAAAGCCCTCGCGACCGCTTGGGGCGCTCGAACATCGTTACAATACCCCCATGCCCAAACCCTTGATCGCCCTCACGCTCGGCGACCCGGCCGGCGTCGGGCCGGAGACGATTGCCGGAGCCTGGACCAACCCGCGCCTGCACGCGGCTTGCCGTCCCTTTGCGCTCGGCAACCCGAGTGTGCTGCGCCGTGCGGCAGCGCTGTGGGGTCGGCCGCTCGAAGTCGTTGAGATTCACGCGCCCGCTGAAGCGGCCCCCTCCCCTGCCCTGCTCCCCTGCCTGCCGGCAGGCGACGCGAGCGCGGCCGAGGTTCCGCCAGCGGCGATCGATCCCCGCGGCGGCCAGGCGGCCTACGACGCGCTCGTGGCCGCCACGCGGCTCGCGCTCGCCGGCCAGATCGACGCCCTGGTCACCGCGCCGCTGCACAAAGCGGCCCTCTGGCGCGCTGGGCATCACTACCCCGGCCACACCGAGCTGCTCGCCGAGCTCTGCGGCGTCCGCGACTTCGCGATGATGCTCTATCTGCCCCCCGGCGAGCCGCTGCGCGGGCCGCATGGCTTGGGCGTGGTGCATGTCACGCTGCACATGGGCCTTCGCGAGGTCTTCGCCCATCTTGATACGCCGGCGATCTTGGCCAAGATCCACCTGGCCGATCACGTGCTGAAGCGGCTCGGCGCGGCTCGTCCGAGGATCGGCGTCGCTGCCCTCAACCCCCATGCGGGCGAAGAAGGCCTTTTTGGCGATGAAGAAACGCGGCTGATCGAACCGGCGGTGGCCCAAGCATGCGCGGCAGGGCTCGATGCGACCGGCCCGCTGCCGACCGACACGCTAATGGTCAAAGCCCGCGACGGCGCGTTCGACGCCGTGGTGGCCATGTACCACGACCAGGGGCACATCGCGCTCAAGCTGCTGGGCATGCACCGCGCGGTCAACGTGACGCTTGGACTGCCGATCGTCCGCACGAGCGTCGCCCACGGCACGGCGTTCGACCTTGCCTGGCAAGGCAAGGCCGAGACGAACAGCATGGTCGAAGCGGTGTGCGTGGCAGCGCAGTTAGCGGCGACGCGCGGCGCCGATTAAGGCGGCTCGTCTGCAACCCAAGCCCCTCCCACCAACGTAGAACCGACAGGGGCTTGGGCACGTTGTCGCCACACCGTTGGCGTCAGCCTCTGCATCGTTTGGGGGGGCTATGGTCGCCTGGTTGGCCGCCGCCTGGGCTGAGTTTCGCTGGGCCGACGCGCTCGACGTGGCCCTGTTCGCCGGCGTCCTCTACGCGCTGTTCGCGATCGCCAGCCATCTGGTCAAACGCCAGCTTCGTTGGGCGCTGGCTGCGCTCGGCGCCGTTTATTTCCTCGCGCACGCGCTCGACCTCTATCTGATGTCGCTCGTGTTCCAAGGCCTCTGGGCGGCGCTCGTCCTGGGACTACTGATCGTGTTTCAAGACGACCTGCGGCGCTATGTGCGCCGGGCGTCGGCGCAGACCTTGTGGCCCTGGAAGCGGGCTGAGCCGCGCCCTTCGCCGGCCGAACTCGAGTTGTTGGCCGAAACGGCGTTCGAACTTGGCGAGCAGCGCGTCGGAGCGCTCGTCGTCCTGGCAGGCAGCGAGCCGCTCGAGCAACTCGAAGGGGGAACGCCGCTCGACGGCCGCTTAAGCCCCGCGCTCTTGCACAGCATCTTCGACCCCCATTCCGTGGGCCACGATGGCGCGGCGATCATCGAAGGGAACCGCCTCGCTCGGTTCGGCGTTCATCTGCCGCTCTGCGAAGATCCGCACCGCCTGGGTCACCTCGGGACGCGGCACAGCGCCGGCGTCGGCCTTTCGGAGCGCTCCGACGCGCTGGCGATCATCGTGTCGGAAGAGCGCGGCAGCGTGAGCGTCGCTCAGGGCGGCGAACTGGCGCTCGTCACGTCGTCGACCGAGTTGCTCGAGCGGCTGGTCGATCATCGCCGCGTGCCTGCGCACGCCCCGGCGGGGCGCCGCCTTGGTCCGCTCGTGTGGCGTTCGCGCACGGCCTTCGCGGCGGTCGCCGTGGCTCTGGCGGCCTGGCTGCTGTTCGCCTATCGGCCAGGCATGGTCGAGCGGTCGTTCGTGGCGCCGATCGAATACGACGATCTCCCCCGCGGCGTCGTGGTCGACCGCACCGGCCCCATGGAAGCGCAAGTGACGCTCCAGGGCTCCGCGGCGGCCTTCCGCCTGTTCGATCCCGGCGCGCTCCGCATTCGCGTCGACGCGGGGATTGCGGCGGTGCAGGGGAACGGCAACGTTCGCCTGGTGGAAGAAGACGTTGATCGGCCGCCCGATCTGCACGTGGCCCGCATCGAGCCGCGCACGATCCACCTGAGCTTCGAGCGGGCCGACTAGCGCCGCTACCCCCCTGCCCCGCCCTGCCCCGGCTGGCCGCGTTTGAGGAAGTCGTCGGTCACGTCGACGATCTCGAGGTCCGGCGGCGGCTGATAGCGGAATCGCTGGGGCTCGATCGGCTCGCCGATCCGCACGTTGAAGAACTCGAGCAGCAGGAGCACGTGCCGCGTGTCTCCTTCGCCCCGCGTGTACTCGATGCGGTAGGGGAATAAATCGTCCTGCCCGATCACGAGCGACACCCGATCGGGGACGTGCGGTGGGAGTTTGCTTAGGTCGACCTCCTGCCCCGCTTCGATCGCGGCCTGCTGCTGCGGCAAGTGCTGAACCAGCCGCGTGCGGTTCCAACCGCCGGAAACGACCCACATCGGGATCGACTGCACCGCGGTTTGCTCGAGCCGGATGAATTCGAAGTTGTCGACCAGGCCGACCATGATTTGCGGCAGCCCGCCTGCCAGCGGCAGACCCAAGGGGTTCGGGTTGGCGGCCGCGTCTTTGCCCGCTGCTTCCCGGGCCGCGCGTTTCAGGTCGACGTGCGTGAGCGTCGGCTTGTCTCCCAGCGTGCGGTGCATCCAGAGGTGCAGCCCGTCGCTCACCTGGGTGTAGGTGCTCCGCTGTTCTCCACCGATCTGCATGCTCAACTCGAGCCGGGAGACGCGTTTGGGCCCCCTGCCCTGCTGCCAGTAGGCGCCGGTTCCCAGCATGTGGGCGCCGCGGAGGTCGGCCCGATACCGGAGGTTCGCCGAAACGGCATTGCGGCTCTGAATCGTGGCGGCCGACTGGGCCACGATCCAGGCGGGGTCGGCGGTCCGAGCTTCAACTTTTGGCGCGGCAGCAGTTTGCGCAGCCCCCTGCCCTGCCCCGCCTTGGGCAAACGCCGGTGCTTGCAACCCGACAAGCATCAGCAAAATGGGCAATCCTGGGTGAGTTTGCTGCATTTTGTGGTTCTAGCGAATTTGCCAAAGAATCCTGCGAGGACCGTCCGACCAATAACTCTGCGGAACCACACTCTGGCTGCCGCCCCACATGGGGCAGCAGGGAGCGCCTGCCGTGCCCGCACGGATCTGGCGCGTGGCCGCGGATTGTAGAAACGCATTGCCTTCGGGTCCACGCCATTGGCTCGTCGCCGGCGCGTGGAACCTGGTTTGAAACCGTCGGACGGATGTCCGCACCGCGGAACGATTCGCGCTCACTCGAGGTCCATGGGCCGGCCAGGCCCGCGGAGAGTCGGGCGCCAGGCTTGGGGGGAACCATGAAACACAGGAAGTTCTTGTTTGGACTGTGCGGCGCCACCTTGGCCACCACCCTGGGCGCCGTGGGGTGCGTGGGGCGGCCCGGCCATTTGCCGCCGTCGCAGATGATGATGCACCCCGGCCCGGGCGTTGACGGCCCCGGCCCCGGCGTCGTCGGCTGGCCCGAAGAGGGCATGGCCACGGGCCGCACTTCGCAAATCTTGTTCGCCGGCCCCGACAGCATGCAGGTGGCCTGGGACGTCGGCCAGGTCGGCTCGTTCGACTCGGAGCCGCTCGTCACCCCGGGCCGCTACAACTTCCCGCAAGGGGGCTTGTATCGCCTGAAGCTGACCAGCATTCCGGACCGGGAAGGGGAAGAGCTCTACCCGACGCTGGAAGTGGCCCCGGCCACGCCGCGGAGCGAAGCCTTTCTCGCGCACAACGCCGTGCCCATCCAGTTCTCGGAGGAAGACTTCGAGCAGGTGCGGACCGGCAACTTCGTGACCAAGGTCATCTACCTGCCGGATCCCGAGTTCCAGGAGCTGGCGCTGGCGGGCGTGGAAACGCTCGTGAGCACGCGGCTCGATCCCGGGGTCGACCCGATCGTCGAGGCCGATCGCCGCGGCGCGATCCTCGCCGTGCTGCGGTTGGGCAACAAGGATCTCACCACGCCCGGCGGCGGCGACGACGTTGGCCTGGCTGCTGGCATGGCCGGCATCGGCGGCATGGGCGGAGGCGGCGCCGGAGACGGCTGCGATGTCTTCGCGAACTGTGCCGCCGGGGGCGCGGCAGGTGCTGCCGGCGCCAGCCCGATTTCGGGCGTGAGCGCTCCGGAGTGGGGCATGGCCATGTCGGGCACTCCGATCGGCTTGCCTGGCCCGCCGCACGTGCCACTTGGCGTGCCGGCCGGCTTGCAGAAGCACGTGGTGAAGAACCACACCCGGATGCACATTCCGGGGCCGAGCAAGAAGCAGGTCATTCACGTCAAGCAGATGCCTGGCTACCGCTACCCTGCCCCGGCGAACCACGCGTTCATCCTCGAGCGCAACGTGGAGCCGGAAGGGAGTCGGCTGCAAAAGCTGGGCGGATTGCTGCACCACAAGCACGCGGCCGACTGCACGTGCTCCGAGTGCCAGTAGCTCTCCGCAACGGACTGTGACTTGGGCCTGCGGGCCTTCCAGGGAAGAGAAGCAGGCTCACCATGACAGCGATTCCCCGAGCCCGCCGCTCGCGCCGCCTACGTGCGGCGCGGGCGGCGCAGATTGCCGCCGCAGCGCTCGTGCTCAGCTTGGTTTCGCTCGCGCCGGCGAGCGCCCAACCGGGGGTGCACTACCAGCACCAGAGCACGAGCATTCCGGGAGCGATTGGGCAGTGGCAGTTGAAGCGCGGGGGACCACTGGCAGGGTACTTTCAGCCGGTCGAGATCCGGGCCCCCGAAGGAGCCCTGATTTCGCTGGCCGACGGGGGAACTTTCGACGACGAGCGGCCGGCGCCGCGTCGGGCAGGGTTGATGGTCGCCCCCGTCTATCGCTTGCGGGTAACGCAGATCCCCTTCCGTGAAGGGGAGGAAGTGTTTCCCACAGTCGAGATCATCGACCGCACCTATCCGCCGCCGGGGCTGACCGACCAGTATCCGATTCCGATCGAGCTGACGCTGGCGGACTTGAACCTGGCGCTCGATGGCAAGTTCGTCACGCGGGTGATCTACGTGGAAGACCCGCACTATGCGTTGCCAGTCCCGCAGGGATCGAACACGCAGCCCTGGTTCGAAGCTCCGCTCGGCACGAACCCTTTGCAGGTGGCTGACGAGCTGGGGCGGCCCGTGGCGATCCTGCGCATGGGAGGCCGCGTGCCCGACCAAGGCGAGCTCGACGAGCAGTTTCTGTTCGGCTCGCCGCCGTTCGAAGAGCTGGCGCCGCCGTCGAAAACGGCCGAGCCGCTCAAGCGCGAGATTCAGCCGGTGAGCGCGCGCCAGGTGCTTTCAGGCATGCCGCGAGCCAACCGCATCCTGCGCTAGGGATTGCTCGACCGGCGCCGCCGAGGGCTGCCGCGACTGGTTCTTCTCTCTCTTCTGCACGAATCGTTCGGAGACCTTCGCCATGCGTCGCCTGTGGGCTTGCTTGTTGCCGATCGTGTGGGCGGCGAGCGCCGCGGCCCAAGAGGTCGAGACGACGCCGGTCGGCTTCGGCCATCGTGCCCGGGCCCGCGCCGCGGCCGATTGCCCCGACGACGGCCAGGTGATGGTCGGCGACGAAGAAGGCTTAGGCGCCGCGGGGCTCGATGGGCAGCCTTGGGCCCCGCCGGGGATCCGCCGCCCCTGGCCGCGCGACGAATACCTGCACGACGGCGGCGACCACGACCCGCGCGTCTACGTGCGCGACAACGAGCAGATCGACGGCCTCGATCTCGAGGACACGATCATCCATGGCGACGCCAGCGATGGCACCAAGGTGGTGACGCCGAGCAACCGGGTACATCTCTATGCCCCGCGATTCGCCGCCGTGCGGCAGGTGGTCGGTTTGGCAGAAAACGAACAGCAAGACGCGCTGCGGGCGGTCGATCGGCCGCTCGCGCCGGTGCGGCAGATCGACCGACAGCTCGCGGCCACCAGCATTCAGCGCGAGCAGGCCGAAGGGCAGATCGGCCGCAAACGGGTGACCATCTACCGCGGCCGTCAATTCGACGGCGGCCTCTCCTCGGCGGTGGCGCTGATGCGGGCTGACGAAGACTTCGCTCCGCATGAAAACCTGCAGTTGATCAAGTTCGGCAAGTTCTCGCAGCGCGAGAAGGCCGCCGTGATCGAAGGGGTGCAGGCCGCGATCGTGTGGACGCACGACAAGGCCGTGCAGGTGATCCTCAATCACCAGGCCGCCAACGAACTGGTCGGCGATCGCCGAGCCCAGGCGATTCACATCGTCGATACCTTCGGCCAGCCGAGCCTGCGGATCGTGAAGGTGGCCTCGACCGACCACGCGCAGCCGGGGGACGAAGTGTCCTTCACGCTGCGATACGACAACGTGGGCGAGCTCTCGATCGGCAACGTGTCGATCGTCGACAACCTGACGACGCGGCTCGAATACGTCGAAGGAAGCGCCGAGTCGAACCGCCAGGCCGCCTTCTCCTTCGACCCGAATCAGGGCGACTCGCTGGCCCTACGCTGGGACCTGGCCGAACCGCTGGCCCCCGGCGCAGGCGGCGTGCTGCGGTTCAAGTGCCGCGTGCGGTAGTCTTGGCATCCTGGCGGATGAACGAGAGTTGGCGCCACGGTCGCCGAGCGGGAAGCCTTGCAGCGTTGTCGCGTCGAATCGCGAGTTGGCCCACAAGGTAGTGACAGGCCTCAAGGATCCGGCTGGATGTAGCCGCGTTGGCCGAGCCAATCGCCCAAGCGGTCAATCCACCCGTCAATCGGCAGGCCTTTCCGCGTCATGCCAAAACCGTGGCCGCCGCTCTCGAAGATATGAAGCTCGGCCTCGCGACCGGCTTCACGCCAAGCAGAGTAGAGCCGCACGCTACTCGCCTCCGCGAACGAATCGTTGGCGGCACAGAGAATGAATAGCGGCGGAGCCCCATGCGGCACGCGAACCTCTCCTAACACTGGGCCGTAAATCGGTGCGGCAAAATCAGGCCGCCCGTGCGGCACATCGCTCATCGCTGCCGCGTTCGTGACCATTGCGCCGGCTGAAAACCCCATCAAGCCGATGCGGTCTGGCTTCAGGCCCCACTCCTCAGCCGATTGGCGAACGAACGCAACCGCTTGCTGTCCGTCCGCGATGCCTGCAGCCCCATCGGCACTGAGATCTTGCGCAAGCTTTCGCGCGATCTTGCTCGTCGGGTCTCGGTCCTTGAACCTGAACAGCGTCCACATGAAGCTCAATGTTTCTCCGGAGAACTCGGACTCCGCGGCGGGCGTTGGTCTTAACCGATACTTCAGGACAAACGCAGTGACCCCCCGCTTCTGAAGCCACTCAGCCACCCCCGTTCCCTCGGCGTCCCAACAGAGGAAGCGGAATCCTCCCCCGGGGCAGACAATGACGGCGGCGCCCGTGGCCTTTCCCGGCTCAGGCACGAACGCCGTGAGCGTGGGAGTGACGACGTTGCGGATCATCGCCTTGCCGTCTAGGCCACGGTATTCGACCTCCTTTTGCGGCCACTTCTCCGAGCCGGGCGCCACCCCCGGCCAAATGGGCAAGACCGCTCCTGAAACCAGCTCTGCAGCGGGCGAGCCGGAGCCGAGAACGGAGAAAAGCCCTAAGGCTAAAATAATGCTCGGGAGCCGAAGCATGGGACACTCCTCGGTTGCGGCAGCGGCGTTTAGCTCGAGTAGAGGGCGATCGTCGAACGGATCAACGACTCCAGGGTTCTGCGGACGGCCAGTACGCTACGCCTCAGGTCTCGGCGCAGCAGTTTCCAGGCATAGACGTCCGTCGCGACCACGATCGCGTCGATCGCCGAGTTGCGGTCCAGCGGGCGAAGATGCATGAATGCGCCGGCCAGAACTTCAGAAAGCCACTGGCGATGCCAGCCACGCGCCAGTGTGAGGTGCTCATGAAGAATGGGATGCCTCTCCTCTAAGGCAAGCAGACGGATTAGCGTATCTCCCATCGCCTCGTAGTCGTCGATCAAGCTCCGAACGATCTGCTCTAGGTCTCCCGGCGTCGCTGCTCGACGCTTCTTAGCGGCGCCTTTCATCTCTTCGATCGCACTGGCGAGCAATCCCGCCTTGCCGCCAAATCGCCGCACGATGGTTTGGACCGTCACGCCCGCGTCTTCGGCGATTTGTTCCAACGTAATCTCGTCGTACCACTGCTCGTTCAGCCTGGCTAGAAAAGCGGTCGTGATCCGCCGTCCGGTTTCTGCCGCGGCGGCCGCTCTAGCTGTTTGGCGATAGGGACGGGGCGTGGGTGTGTTCACGTTACTCTTACTAACTTCGTTGGGGATAAGTTTCAAGGCTCGGCCTCCAAACCCATTTTCGGGGGCGAAGGGGCCGAAACAGGCCGTTTCATCGCTTCCCGACCAATTCCCGCCAAAAACCGGCAGGCGTGAAACCCCCCGACATTCATGTGAGTAATATGCAAATGAACTGGTGGTCCTCCGTCGCTTGCCGCCCAGATCGGCAAGGATGGAGGTAATCGCAAAACGGCAGGTCCCGGCCTTCTCCCCTGCCGCCCCGCGGTTGCATAGGCCGCCCCGAAACTCGAAACCGAGGAGTGTCTCTATGAACAAGGTCGCGCCGCTCCTGTTTTGCTTGGCAGCGCTATGGGTGGCTCGGCTGCCTGCGATGGAGAGCGAGGACAAGCAGCCGGGCAAGGTCGATGTCACCGGCGCATGGAGAGTTGAAGTCGAGGTCGGCGGTCAGTCCGGCTCGCCGGTATTCACCCTTGAGCAAGAGGGCGAGAAGGTCACGGGAAAGTACCAGGGCCTCCTCGGCGAGGCGGAGTTGAGCGGCGAGGTCTCGGGCCGAAAAGTCGAACTGGCGTTCACCACCGACGCCGGCAAGGTCGTCTACACCGGCACGATCGACGAGGGCGTCATCCAAGGGGAGGCCAAATACGGCGACCTCACCGGTTCGTGGACCGCCAAGAAAGAGCACGACAACGCCAAGACCAAGTCGCCTAGCGGCCGCTATTCGGCAACCGGAATTGAGAAAACGACGTTCGAGTATGCCGCGAGGGACACGGGGAAGCTTCACCTCGACCGGATCGTCGATCTCGCCGTGAAGGCGCCCGGCAAGCGTCCGGTGATCATCTTCCTCGTTGGCGGTGGTTGGGAGGGGGGCGGACGCGACGACCAGGGGCTCGTACCCGGTCTCCATCAGCTCGCCTCACGCGGCTACACGGTGGTCTCCATCGACTACCGCCTCGGGATCAAGATCGCAAAGGCAAGGAAGGAGATGACTCGCACCAATGGCGTCGAAATGTACCTGCGCGCCATCGAGTGGAGCGTCGAGGATGTCTTCGATGCCACGTCCTACATGGTCGAGCGCGCGGAAGAGTGGCGCATCGACAAGGATCAGATCGTGCTCTTAGGGGGAAGTGCGGGGGCGACCACCGCGCTCGTTGCGGAGTTCAACGTCGCCAACGACACCGACCTGGCCCGTGCCCATCTTCCGCACGGCTTCCGTTACGCCGGCGTCATTTCGATGGCAGGCGCCTTCTGGCTGAAGGCGGATACGCCGCTCACCTTCAAGTCGAAGCCGGCCCCGATCATGTTTTTCCACGGCGCGAAGGATCAACTGGTCACCTACGATGAGTACCAAGGCGCCTTCTCCGGCTACGGCCCCGCCTCCTACCTCCGCAAATTCCCGGGCCCAGAGTTCCCGAAGTGGTTCGTCGACTACCCTCAAGGCGACCATATCGTCGCGGCATCTCCGTTCGGCGATTGTCAGCATGAGATCGACGCGTTCCTCCAGAAGTTCGTCAAGCAGCGCCAGCAATCCTCGGTGCATACGGTCGTCAACGACAAGATCCCCAAGACCTTCGGCAGTCTCATTCTCCATGGCGAACGGGCGGTCATGGGAAACGACACTCCGGCCAAGAAGTGATGCACCTAGGGCGGTCTCGTATTCTCTTCCTCGAGGCGAAAAGGAACCGGCAATGAGTCTGCTCGCGCGTCGCGATCTACTCAAACTAGGGGTTGCTCTGACGACCGGCGCCTCGCTTCCGCGGCTCCTTTGCGCTGCGGAGAGGGACGCCGCTTTCGACTGGACCCTTCATCCTCCAGAATCGGTGGGGATGTCGCGCAACGGGCTGGAAAAGGTTCGCGCCGCGATTCAGAAGAGCATCGACGACAAATCGATTCCAGGAGCGGTGACCGCCATTGCCCGGCACAACAGACTCGTTTGGTACGAGGCACAAGGCGTCCGCGACGTCGACGCCGGAACACCCATGGGCAAGGATGACATCTTCCGCATGATGTCTTCCTCCAAGCCGGTGGTCGCCGTGGCGGTGCTCATTTTGTTGGACGAGGGCAAGCTCTCGGTTGACGACAACGTCAGCCGATTTCTCCCGACGTTCAAGGATCCGAAGGTGGCAATCGGGCCACGAGGGACGAAGGATGCTGCGAAAGTCACGCTCGTCCCGGCGGAGCGAGAGATCACCATCAAGGATCTTCTGACCCACACCTCCGGTTTGATGAGTTCAGGAGACCTGAACGGTTCTCCGCCGGCGGCGCTGGTGAACAAGATCGAGCGCAAACCGGACGACACGCTCGCCGACTACATCCCCCGACTAGGCGCGGCCGCCCTGGACTTCCAACCGGGCACGAAGTGGAGCTACTCGCCTCTGGCGGGCTTCGATGTGCTGCTGCGCATCGTCGAGATCGCTTCGGGCCAGCCTGCGGACCAATTCCTGCGTGAACGCATCTTCGAGCCGCTCCACATGCGCGACACGTTCTTCAACGTACCGCCGGAGAAACAGTCTCGTGTGGTGGACATTTACGGCCCGGACAGAACGGTGCAAAAGCACCTCCTCGGCGAAGGCCCTTGGACGTACTTCTCCGGAGCAGGCGGTCTCTTCAGCAGCGTTCACGACTACATGCAACTCGAGGCGATGTTGCTCAATCGCGGCACGCTTAACGGGCGCACGTTGCTCGAGCCGGAAACGGTGGCCCTGATGACGCGCAACCACGTCGGGACCTTGTTCGCAGAGTGGATTCCGTTTGTCACGTCAGGCCACGGCTTCGGCCTCGGCGTCCGAATCGTCCAGGATGCAGCCAAGGGCGGCGGACGGGGCGTCGGCGCGTTCGGCTGGGGTGGCGCATACGGCACTGAAACCTGGGCCGATCCGACGTTCGATCTTGTTGCGGCTCTATTCGTCCAGACGCAACCTGCTCCGGCAAACGTCAGGAACGATTTTGAGCGAGCGCTCCGTAAGGCCATCGTCGACTGACCGCCGCCTTCTGCTTACTTGCCCCGAAGCGTTGCAGTTCTCGAACCAACCGTTGGAGATGGATCATGAACCGAATCGCGTTGTCCTTGTGGTGGTTTCCGCTCCTATGCGTAGCTGCCCTCGCAGCGGCGCAGGTCGACGACAAACCGCCGGTCGACGTGTCCGGCACGTGGAAGACGGAGGTCGCGGTCGCCGGCCAGACCGGCGCGCCGGTCTTCACGCTCACCCAGGAGGGCACAAAGCTCATAGGCAAGTACCGCGGTACGTTCGGTGAGCACGACGTCACGGGCGCCATCAAGGGCGACCAGGTCGACTGGGCGTTCATTACCGACCAAGGCGAGATCAGCTACTTCGGCACGGTGGTCGAGGACTCGATCAAAGGGACGGTCATGTATGGCGACCTGGAGGGAACTTGGACCGCCAAGCGGCAGCCGGCCGCCGAGATTGCGAACGTCGACGCTAGCAAGATCGTCGGAAGGTGGAAGATCGTTGAGGCGCCAGAGCCCTTCCTGAAAGATGCCGCCCTCGAACTCACCCACGACGGCTCGATGAGCTTTACGCTGTCGGTTTTCACGCTTGAGGGGAAGTACGAGGTTTCCGGCCGAGACCTGAAACTGACGATGAAGGGGCCCGACCAGAAGGAAAAGACGGAGGCTCACCGTATCCAGAAGTTGAGCGACACCGCCCTCGAACTGAAGGACAGCAACGGCAAAGTCACGAAATACGTCAGAGCCCAGGCGGTAGAAGTCACCCGCACGCAAGACGTCATCTACGGGCGAAAGTACGGCGTCGCGCTCACGATGGATGTGTTCGCGCCTAAGAAGGGCAACGGCCGGGGCATCATTTGGTGCGTATCCGGTGGATGGCAGTCCAGCAAGGAATCGGTCAACGCTGCCGTCGCGACACCATTTCTCGAACGCGGCTACACGGTTTTCCAGGTGGTCCATGGAAGCCAGCCCAAGTTCACCATTCCGGAGGTCCTCGAAGACATGCACCGGGCGGTGAGGTTTATCCGCGCGAACGCGAGCAAGTATGCCATCGAACCGGATCGACTCGGTATCGCCGGCCTTTCAGCCGGCGGCCACCTCTCGCTCATGCAAGGCTGCGCTCCCATGGACGGGAATCCGGACTCGGCCGACCCCGTGGAACGGCAGTCGTCACGTATTGCGGCAGTTGCTTGCTTTGTCCCTCCGACGGACTTCCTTAACTACGGCAAGCCGGGGGAGACCGCGTTGGGCGCCGGCATCCTCAAGGATTACAAGGCTCCGTTCGATTTTCACGTCTTCGACTCTCGAACTAAGGCCTTCGTCCTGGTGACCGACGAAGCGAAGCGTCTGGAGATTGGCAGAAAGATCTCGCCCGTGAACTTTGTCTCGGAGCACTCTCCCCCGACGCTCATCATTCACGGAGATGCCGACGAGCTCGTTCCCATTCAACAGTCCGAACTGATGATCGCAAAGCTGAAAGAGCAGAACGTGCCTTGCGAGCTGGTCGTGAAGAAGGGGGCCGGCCACGTGTGGCTCGACATCTATCAAGACCTCGAGACGGTCGCGAATTGGTTCGACAGGCACTTGCTGGGAACGAAGTAACCCGCGCGAAGGACTTTCAGCGAATGCGCGCGCCTTCATGCGTAAGAAAGGGCGGACTTCCTCTCCGTTCGGCCGACCGAGGGCGGTTAGCTTCAGGACGTCCAATCCCAACGTCGGTGGTAGCGCGCTGGACTTGGCCCGAGACAAATAGAGGCGGCCTCTGGCGCCCCGCAGCTTCGCGAACGGCTAGAACCGCCCGAACGATGGCAATCCTCGCAACCGGGGCGGCGGCGTGCTGCATCGCTCACTCGCGTTCGAATTCGAGGGCGGCCTCCGCTGTCTCTCGTGGCAAGTATCTTTCCAGTCGCTGTCCAGTCGCTTTGCTCCCAGCGCGGCAAAGGCCCCGGCTGGAAAGCTGAAGCTTTTCTAATGCGCGCGGCGCAAGCCCTAACTTGCTGCGCGAGCAGCAAGTTGCTGCGAGCTCTCTGCGCGGCCGGCGCGTCTGCGGCTGTTTGGTATGGCGCATGCGTCCCTGGCAATCGTTCGATTCGCGTCCGCGTAGTGGGCCGCGGCTCACCGGCTGAGCGTGAGCGGGCGGCCTTTGAAAAATCGTCTGCGTGCGGCCGTCGGATCGCTTCGTTCGAAAACGTTTGCCCGGAGGGCTTGGCGCCATGACCGCCGCCGCGTCGATCAGTCCGCACCCGTCCCCCGCCGCTTCGTCGGAGAAGCCGAAGAACGGCCTCGCAGGACTCAGGCAACTGGGCTACGACATTCCGGCCGGCATGGTCGTTTCGCTCATCTCGCTGCCCCTTTCGTCGGGCATTGCCATCGCCTCGGGAATGCCGCCGATCTATGGCTTGATTTCGGCCATCATCGCTGGCTTTGTGTTTCCGTTGATTGGCGGCGCGTACGTCACGATTGCAGGTCCGGCCGCCGGGCTCGCCCCGGCCTTGCTGGCGATCATGGCGACGATGGGGGGCGCGGGGGACGCCGATCATCTGGGAGCAGGCTACCACTACTTGCTCGTCGTCATCTTCATGGTCGGCTGCGTGCAGATCGTGCTGGCCGCGCTCAAGCTGGCTCGGTTCGCGGCGATCATTCCTGTGGCCGTGGTCGAGGGAATGCTGGCCGCGATCGGCCTGCTCATCATCGTCAAGCAGTTGCCGATGTTCTTCGGCTACACCGGCCCCGTGCATGCCCACGAGTTCTTCGAATTCCTGCGCGAAGCCCCGCACATCGTCTGGCATCTTACGCCCGCGGTGTTCGCGGTGGCGCTCAGTTGCTTGGTCCTGATGCTCGTGCTGGGGTCGATCAAGGGGGTGCGGTTCCTCAAGGTCGTGCCGCCGCAGCTCATTGCGGTGGTCTTCGGAGTGGGCCTTGGCTACGCGCTGAATCTAGGCAGCCTCCCTGGCGGCTTTTTGATCAAGTTGCCCGAGACGCCGTTCCATGGCGTTCATCTGCCCGATCTCGCCGGCATGCTGGCCCGGCAGGATCTTTGGTACGCGGCGATCCTGGGCGTGATCACGCTGACCATGATCGACGGCGTGGAATCGCTGGCCACGGCCATGGCCATCGACCGCATCGACCCCTTCAAACGCAAATCGCAGCCCAACCGTGTGTTGCTCGCCATGGGCGTGTGCAACATCGCCTCGAGCCTGGTGGGCGGTCTGACCATCATTCCCGGCGGCGTGAAGAGCAAGGCCAACATCGCGGCCGGCGGCCGGACGCTGTGGGCCAACTTCACCAACGCCGTGTGCCTGGTGATCTACCTGTTGGTCGCCGCCCCACTGATCAACATGATTCCCAAAGCGGCGCTCGCGGCGGTGCTGGTGTACACCGGCTGGAAGATGTGTGAGCCGGTGATCTGGCGGCACATGGCCCACATCGGCAAGGAGCAGTTGGCGATTTTCGCGATTACGGTCGGAGCAACCCTGCTGACCGATCTACTGTGGGGAATCTTCATTGGCGTCGCCGCCAAGCTGGCGCTCAGCTTTGCCCTCTCGCGCCGCGGCGTGGCCATGAAGCCGATCGCCGGAACGGCCTTGCCGACTTGGCTGCAGAGCGTGGGAGACTTTTTCCGCAATCCGGTGAGCCGGCGCGAACTGCAGCCCGACGGCTATCACCTCTTCATCAACAAGCCCTTGGTCTGCTTCAACTCGATGAAGCTGAGCGAGGAACTCGAGCGCGTGCCCCGCGACGCCAAGGCCGTGTTCGTGCACCTGGACGAGTGCGTGTCGCTCGTCGACCACACTTCCTTCGAGAACCTGGAATATGTGATTCAGGAGTTTCTGCAAAGCGACGTGCCTGTGCAGGTTGTCGGCTTGGATCGCATGCGGCCGCTGTCGCACCACCACACTTGCATGCACGTGGCTGCGCCGTCGTTGGCTTCTGCTTAGAGACTGCGAACCCGATCCCTACTAGCCCGCAGCGCGAGCAAGGGAGAGCCACGCGTCCCTGGTCGAGGCTCGCGGATCCCGGCACGGGCCGGGCAGCATTTTCGGCCAGCGCGCCCCAAGGGCGCTCCCATCCCTTGCTTGCGTTGCGGGCTGGCGTAGGCGCCGTCTCTAGCGCTGCCCAAACGACGTCAGGTTCGTAAAGCTCAGGTTCGTTTGGAAGGGAACCACGCCGTAGATGCCCCGTGTGAACACGAGGTTGATGAAGTCATCGGCCACCAGCAGCGGGCCCTTGGGCACGATCACCACGTCGGAATCGCCGAGCCAGATTTCGTCCGAGGGCGTGGGTCGCTTGCCGTAGAGGGCTCCCTGTACGTCGAGCATGGTGGCCAACAGCCGCCAATCGTCTGCGCGACGAAAGACCACGACCTGCCGCAGGTTGGCGCCCACGTTCCAGCTTCCGGCCAAGGCGATGGCCTGCGTCACCGTCGTCGGGCCTTCGAGCGTGTAGCGGCCCGGCGTTTTCACCTCGCCGACCACGAACACGTAGCGCGGCGCCCGCTGGTAGAGCACCGGAATGACTTCGATGCCGAAGATCTCGGCGTTGTAGCGTTCGTTCACTTCGCGCTCGAGTTCCTCGAGCGTGAGCCCCTGCACGGGGAACGTGCCGACGACCGGGAGGCCGATCGTCCCCTCGGGGTTCACCCGCACGATGCGGGTCTGACCGCCCTGGCTGTAACGGCTGTCGACCGCTTGCCGCAAGTCTTCGAGCTTGGTGTTCACCCGCAACGGGGCGACCGTGATGTCGGGGTTCTTGTAGTACTTGAGGTATCCCTGGACGAGCGCTTCGCGCAGCTCAGGGAGCGTGCGGCCCGTGGCCTTCACCTGGCCGAGCAGCCGCACGGTGATCGTGCCGTCGGGCTGGATGATGCGGTTGCTGTTGAGCTCGGGATCGGTAAACGACTCGATCTGCACCTCGTCGCCCACGTTCAAGCGATAGGGCGTCGAGCTCTCCTCGCGGGTCAGTCGGTAGAGGAACTCGAGCTGGTCGTCGACGCGCAAGCGGTACTCGGGCACGTGCTGCAGGCGCGCGCGGCCGACGTATTCCCCCTGGGCGTACATCTGGTAGGGCACGTTGCCCATCGCCCCCCAATCCTGTTCGCCGCAGCCGTTCGTGGCGGCGCCGTCGATCCCTTGCACACAGTAAGGCGCCGCCGGGCCGAGAGCCTGGCAAAGCTGCACGCTCCGCGTTCCCTCCGCCGCGCGCAGCAGACGGACCATGGCAGGCGAAGACGACGAGCGGCCGTGCGCGCCGGCAGATCCGGACACGCGCGGGCCGCCTACGCCGTCATGGAGGAATCCGAGACCGAGGGCGAGCAAGGCCGCACCGGCGCAAGCGGCGACCGGCCAGGCCAGGCAGGCGCGCTGGAGTCGGCCGAACTGAATCGCGTTCACAATGGTCCTCAGGAGCGATTGCATGGCTATTTTCTCGTGCTCCAGGGCCATTGGATGCCGGGCTTGCGTTCCGCGGCCCGCTGCGGCGTCGGCGCTGCGGCGGCCGAAGCGGCGCTGGCCGCCGGCACGATCGGATCGAAGGTCATGGCCGACTGCGAAAACGAACGGGCATCGACGATGCGGATCGGCACTCCAACGGAAGACAGGGCCGAGGGGGACAGCGGACTGCGGCTGGCTAGCGCTTTGGCCTGGGCCTCGGCCGATTTGGCGAGCGAAGCGTCGCCCAGTTGCTGACCTACCGCGGCGAGATTGTGCCACAGTTCAGGCCGGTTCGAGGCGGGCGCTGCTTGCTCCAAGAGCTGCCGCGCTTCGGGCAGGCGGCCGCAATGGGCATGCGCCACGGCTAGCTCGTTCGTGGCCAAAAAGTTTTGCTCATCGGTAAGCACGGCGGCCTGAAAACAAGCCGCCGCGCGCGGCAAATAGGATTCGACGGGCACCGAGCCCGTGGGGGCCATGGCCGCTTGCAGTTTGCCCAGACCGTAGAGCGCGAGCGAGGCCACCGGTTCTCGGCCGCAGGCGACGGCCAGTTGCTCGGCGGCAAAGCTGCAGTAGGCCTGGCGCGCGTCGGTGGGCGAGCCGACGGCGATCTCGCCGTTGCGCAAAAGCGGTGTTTCGTGCGCCTCGGCGATCGTCTTCAGGTCCAAGAGCCGAGTCGCGCCGGCGGGCGGGGTGAAGTCTCGAGACTCCTCGAGCGCTTGCAGCCCCGCCGCGAGGGCGCGGGCATGCTGCGTCGTGCCGCGGGCGCGGTCGAGGGCGTCGGCAACCAGTCGCAGGGCGCGGAGGAAGTCGGCCCGCGAGGCGTAGTGCGCGCCACGCGCGCCGAGGTCGGAGGCACGGGCCACCAGGTCTTGGGCCTGACGTAGAGCCGCGAGCGATTCGGCCCCGTCGAGCCGCTCCGTGAGCCAGGGCTGCATCTCTTCGGCCGGCGGCTGTTCAGCAGTTTCCGCGTCCGGAGGCGCTTGCGGCTCCTCCATCTCGGCGGCCAAGGCATCGAGCTGCCGCTCGATCTCGAAAGCCGCTGCCCGCACTTCCACGGGCAGGAGCTTGGGAGGGGCCGGTGGGGAGGGAGTCCCCGGGGGCAGGCACTCGTTTTCTTCGGGGGTGGGGGCAAGGTCGTTCGAATAGGGCGACTGTGCGGCCAGGTGAATCGCGGCCAGGTCGACCTGAGCGCCTGCGGGGGAGAATCCGCGGGGGGCCATGAGGCCCGTCTCCTCGGGACCTTCGCTGCAACCAGCCAGCGCCGGCAGGCCCAGGGCCGAAGCGATCAAGCAGGGCTGTGCCCAGCGGCGAAGGGGTCGCATGTCTCATCCCTGAGCGAGGCGGCCAGCAGAAGTCGATTCCGTTCGGCGAAGCGCGATCCGATCCCGCTCCCCGCATCAGGAAATCGTCACCGCCAGCGGCCCGGCCCAGCAAAAGACCGCTCGACAGGGGCTGGCGTGCAGAGGGGGCTGCTGCGTTCGCTACAGGCGGCGCGAGCGGACTGCGACTGTTCGGCAAACGTGTGCGACTGCCCTTAGGAGGGGCACAACGCGCAGAGGAGTTACCGCCGGAAAGGTTTGGCGAACCGAAAGTCTCGACGTCTCGTTGGAGACCTTGTCACGCCGGATTGCGCCCCAAGAAAACCATCCGCGTCAACCGCCGCTCGCTCGTCAGGGCATGCACCACGCCCAGGAACCGCTGCAGCGCCGCAAACGTCTCCGCTCCTTCGAGCCGCGCCAAGTCCTCTGCGTGGCGCTCGCGGGCGTCGTGCCAGCGGCGCGAGACCTCGGCCTCGTTCTCCGTGGCGTCCCAGGCCGACGCGAGTTCGAGCCCCGCTTCCTCCAGCAGCCACTCGTTCACCCCGAGCGGAGCGAATTCGAAGTAGCCGGTCGAACTGCGGATGGCGAACTCCTCCTTGGTCACCAGCCCGGTCACCACGACGGGGTCGGTGTAGAGGAAGCGGCCGCCGGGCCGCAGCACTCGCCGCCACTCGCCGAACAGGCGGCGGCGGTCCGGCAGGTGGCACATCGCATCCAGGCAGACGAGCGCGTCGCACGAGTGGTCCGCCAACGGCAGCGGATTCTTCACATCCGCCAACTGCAGCGTCACGCGGTCTTCCAGTTTGGCCTGGCGCACGAGTTCCCGGCCGGCTGCAAGGCCCGCCTGGTTCACATCGACTCCGGTGACCGAGCAGCCGGTCTCGCGAGCCAGGAAAACGGCCGGCCCCCCGGACCCGCAGCCGACATCGAGCACATGGTCGTGATCAGTCAACTCGAGGCGCGCGATGAACTGGCGGAACTCATCGCCCGTCACCCAACTGCTCTGGCCAAAGTCCTCGCCGTAGGTCTCGAGGCGCACTTGCCCGAGCACGCGCTCGGCGAAGTTGCCGTAGGCCGTGCCGTAGAGGTCGGCGGGGGGCGATGCCATGCAGTCCTCTTGTTGAGAAATTACCCCAGTGCTGCCCGAATCCGCCCCACGAGCGGATTATCGCGATCCCCCGAGCCGCGGAGCTGGAACAAGCTGGCCGCCAGAAAGCGGTCGCGCACCTGGGGGGCGAGTTGGCCGTAGTCCTCGAGCACGGCCGAGCTGAACTTGTAGTCGTGCGAGTCGTCTCCCTTGAGGAACACGAGCACGCGGGCAGCGTCGATCAAAGCCTGCGGATCGCCGCCGGCGCTCAGGTAGCCGAGCGCCTTGGCGGCGGCGGCCTGGCGGTTCTCGTTGACGGTGGCGAAGATCTCGGCCACGGCCGCCTGCGGTGACTTCTCGCTCGGCGTCAGGGGTTCGAGTGTGTCGAGCCGCAAGTCTCCCAATTCACCGCTGAGCCGATCGCGGAAGAACGTGAGGAACGCCGCGTTCTGCAGGAGCATCAAGCGCCGCGTCTCGTCGACCGCGCATTGTTCGAAGGCGAACCGCAGGGCGTTGGTGGTCGTCACCGCGTGCAGCGACACGATGCCCGGCCGCCGCGCGAGCAGTTCTCCCGCCGAAGCGAACAGGCCATCCCAGATCGACTGCGGCGCCACGCCGCGGTTGAGCAGCTCCACGACCAACTCGCAGGCCGCCGCATGATCGGCCAAGCGCAGCGCGGCCAGCGTTTCGCCCGTCGCTTGCGGATTCGCCTGCCCGTCGAGCCAGTCGCCGCGAATCTTGCCCGCCCGCTCCTGGTTCTCCCGCCACGGGCGATCAGGCAGCAGATCGGCCTGATCGGGACGCTCGCCGTCGTGCATCAGCAGGGCATAGGCCAGCGACCGCAGGACCGGCTCGTTGTGATGCCAGCCGATGCAGCCTAGCGTCCGCCAGCTATTGGCCACGTAGATCGCCTTATGGCCGATCGAGCGGAAGTCGCGGGCGCCGTAGCGGCAGAAGACGTCGAACACCTCTTGAGCGCCGCCCGAACGCGCGAGCGCGGCCACCGCGGCGTCGGCCGCCGGCTCGTCCCAGCGGTCCATGGCCGCGGCGAATGCTTTGCCCGCCTGTGAGGCCTTGGGCAGGGCCGCCTCGTCGACCAGCCGCATGGTCCAGTCCCCCTCCTCCACGTCGCGGGCTTGCGACGACTTGAACTCGTCGAGGGCCCAGAAGATCGGCAGCCAGCGGTCGGCCGGCGGCGAGTTGAGGCTCGCTAGATGGGCCGAGTTCACCACCAGCACCGCGTGGAACTTGAAGCCCACCGCCGGCCGCGGCTGCACGTTCCGCACGCCGGCCAAGAGCAGGGCCGCCAGCAGATCGCGATAGGAGAGGCCTTTGTTGACCCGGTGGCCCACTTCTTCGAGCAGGTGATCGCGCGGCGTTTCCTCGAGCAGGCGCACGAGCGGTTCGATCTCAGGCGAGAGCCGCACGACCTTGGGGTCGAGCTGCGATTCCTCGGCCGACACGGGGCGCAGCTTGCCGAGCGCTCCGAGGTCGCTGAGGCCCAACAGCGCCGCCCCCGAAGCCGTGCCCGCCAGAAAGCCCCGCCGCGATGTCCGCGTGCCCATGATTTGCACCTCCGCCTGAGTGCTGTATGCCGTGCGGCCGATGAGCCGGCCGGTCACGACTCAGTATCCGGTCGTCTTGGCGGCGAAGCAAGCTTGTCAGGCGTTGCCCTGCAGCGCATCGCCTGGGCAAGCTCCCCCCGCGCGGGTACATTCCAGGCTTCCCTCCGCCCTCCCCTGCTCTCCCTGCACTTGCATGTCTACGTCGCTCTTCCAGCGCCTGTTCGACGAGCTCGACGCCCTGTGGCTCGTCGACCCGCACACGCACATCAATCCCCAAGTCCCGGCCGCCCGCAGCTTGGCCGACATTCTGGGCTACCACTACTACACCGAGCTCGTGCATGCGGCGGGCGTGCCGCGGAGCGAGATCGAGAACCCGCAGCTCTCGCCGCGCGACAAGGTGCGCCGCCTGGCGGCCGGCCTCAGCCCGCTCGAGAACACGGCCCAGCATCAGTGGCTGCTCGAGATTCTGCGGCAGTTTTTTGGCTTCGAGCATGCCCGCCTGACGGCCGACAATGCTGACGAAGCCTATGACCTCGTCGAGCGCAAAACCCGCGCAAGCGACTGGCCGGCCGAAGTGCTCCGGCAGAGCAGACTGCGCGCAGTCTTCCTGACGAACGACTTCGACGATCCGCTGGCCGGCTTCGACACCTCGATCTATGTTCCCTGCCTGAGGACCGATGAGCTCGTGTTCCACCTGGCCCGCCCTGCCGTGCGCGAGCGGCTGGCCAAGTCGTCCGGCGTGGAGGTCAAGGATCTCGCCAGCCTGCGCCGCGCGCTGGCGGCCCGCTTCGAGCACTTTCGCGCTCGGGGCGCGCGGGCCTGTGCGATTTCGTTGCCGCCGGATTTCGTGGCGTCGCACGTACCGACGGAAGAAGCGGAGCGCGAACTCGGCCGGCTGCTGACGCAAGGAGACGTGGTCGATCCCGAAACGCGGGCCCGCGTCAGCCAACTCGTCTTCTGGACCCTCGCCGAGCATTGCGCCGAGTTCGGCCTGCCGTTCGATCTGATGATCGGCGTGAACCGCGCGGTCTATCCGGGCGGAGTGTTTCAGGGGCAGGATCTCTACGACAGCCGCGTGTCGCTGATCCAGTACCGCGAGCTGTTCAACGCTTTTCCTCAGGTCACCTTTCCGATTTCGGTGCTGGCCAGCGTCACGAACCAGGAACTGGTCAGCTACGCCTGGATTTTCCCAAACGTGGTCACCTGCGGCCACTGGTGGTACTCGAACACCCCCAGCCTGATCGAGCGGGATCTGGCGCATCGGCTCGAGGCGGCGCCGCTGACCAAGCAAATTGGCTACTATAGCGACATGTACAAGCTGGAGTTTGCCTGGCCCAAGTTCCGCATGTACAAAAGAGTGCTGGCCAAGGTGCTCGCCGAACGATTCGTGGTCGACCGCGGCTGGAGCGAAGAGCGGGCACTGGAGCTGGGGCGGACCCTGCTCGTCGACAACGTCAGCCGCATCTTCGGCGAGCCCGGCGCGACCTAGTGGCCGCGCCTTGTTTCAGCATCATCTTCTTGCCCCTACGGGAGTCGGTTCTCCATGCCGTCGTCGCGATTGAAACTGTTCTTGGCGGGCCTGCTGCTGGTCGGTTGCGGCGGATGCCAAAAAGGCCCTCCGGCGCCCGATCCGCAGGCGGTGGCCGCGCTGCAGGCCAAGAACCGCGCCGAAGAGAAGGCAGAGTTCCTCCGGCAGGTGGCCGCCGGGCAAGACTCCTTCGAGCTCATGACCAAGGCAGCCGACAACTCTTGGCTCGAGGCGCTCAAAGGAAAGCCGATTGTGGCCCTCAACCTGGTCAGCCTGCCGGTCACCGACGAGGGCATCGCCCACTTGGCGGGCAACCCCAAGATGAAAAAGCTGCTGCTCGAAGGCACGAAAATGTCGGACGCTGGCATGCGGGTGGTCGCCGACATGCCAGAATTGACCGTGCTCACCATGAACGGCGAAATCACCGACGAGGGGCTGAAGCCGGTCGCAGGCCTGACGAACCTGGTCGAACTGATGCTCAGCGACAAGGTAACCGACAAGGGGTTGCCGCAACTCTCGCGGCTCACCAACCTCGATTCGCTCGGCCCCTTGGGGCCCGGCGTCAGCGGCGCCGGCATCGACGCCCTGTTCCCCTTGCAGAAGTTGACCACGCTCCGCTTCTACAATTCGAACATCACCGACGCCGATCTGGACAAGCTGGCGAGATTTCCGGAGCTCACCTCGCTGGAGCTTACTGGCACCAAGATCACGGACGCCGGCCTGATGAAGCTGGCCAAGCTTCCCAAGCTCAAAGTGCTGATCATTGGCAGCACGGCGGTTACGCCCGAGGGGGTTGCGAAACTGAGAGCCGCGAAGCCCGACCTGACCGACGTCGTCCTTTAAGTTTTCGTCCCTCGCAGGATTTCTCGTTTGGCCAAGCGCGCCCTGATCACCGGCATCACCGGTCAAGACGGCTCCTATCTGGCCGAGCTGTTGCTGGACAAGGGGTACGAGGTGCATGGCCTCGTACGTCGCTCGAGTTCGTTCAACACGGCGCGGCTGCGCACGATTTACGAAGACCCGCACGTCGCCAGTGCCCGGCTCAAGCTGCACTATGGCGACATCACCGAGTCAGCATCGCTCGCGCGGCTGATCGACGAAGTGGCGCCGGCCGAGATCTATAACTTAGCCGCGCAAAGCCACGTCCGCGTGTCGTTCGATCAACCGCTCTATACCGTGCAAACTGCGGCCTGGGGCGCGCTCGCCGCCCTCGAGGCGGCCCGCACGCTTGCCCAGCGGCAGGAGGTGCGGTTCTATCAGGCGTCGTCGAGCGAGATGTATGGCCTGGTGGCCGATTCGCCTCAGACCGAGTCGACCCCCTTTCATCCCCGCAGCCCCTATGGCTGCGCCAAGGTCTTCGCGTTCCACCAAACGGTGAACTACCGCGAAGCCTATGGTCTCTTTGCCTGCAACGGCATCCTGTTCAACCACGAATCTCCGCGGCGGGGCGAGACCTTCGTCACCCGCAAGATCACCCGCGCCGCCACGCGGATCAAGGAAGGCCTGCAAGACAAACTGTTCCTCGGCAACCTGCAAGCGCGGCGCGATTGGGGCTTCGCCGGGGACTATGTCGACGCGATGTGGCGGATGCTCGCCCGCGACGTGGCCGACGACTACGTGGTGGCCACCGGCCAGATGCACTCGGTGCAAGACTTCCTCGAGCGCTGCTTCGGCCACCTGCAGCTCGACTGGCGGAAGCACGTGGAGGTCGACCCGCGCTATTACCGGCCCAGCGAAGTCGACCGCCTGGTGGGAGACGCCAGCAAGGCGAAGCGCGAACTCGGCTGGCAGCCGCGGACGTCGTTCGACGAATTGGTGCGGCTGATGGTGGAGGCCGATTGGCAGTTGGCCCGCCAGGAGCGGGAAGCCGGCGGCGGCGGGGCCGGCTGAGCGCCGTCCGATCCGCCACGTCCGGCCGGTGCGCGCCCAGCTAAATCCCTTCTCCGACCGAGAACTCCATCTCCACGTCCAGCGGCATGTGCAAACCACGCTCGGCGTAGGCGTTCATGTCGTACAGCAGCGTCTCCATGTCCGCGCGTTCGGCCTGGATGCGCTGGCGCGCCTCGACCCGCACGTTCGCCGGGCGGCTGTGGTGAATCAGGTAGCCGCCGTTGAGCGCATCGTGCTGGATCGGTTGAATCCGCCCGTCGGTGGAGATTGCCCGCGACAGAATCTGGTAGTTGCCGGGCTCGGAAACGTCCCACAGGTATTCCCACATGTTCCAGGAGTACTTTGCCTGCGGGCCGATGAGCTGCGCGGGGCTCCAGGCGGCGCCGCCGTTGACGCTCACATCCACGCCCGCGACCGCCTCTTCCCCGGCCCATGCTACGCCGAACAGCCGGTTCGTTCCCAATCCCAGCGTCGCGCCGCACTGCGGGCGGATGATCTCCGATTTGACCGCCATGGGACCCACGACCTCACGAATCGTCCCCTTGCCGGTGCGGCGCTTCACGGTGTACTTGACCGTCTGGTAGTAGCCCTGGAAGACGTGATCGATCGCTTCGATCTTGCCGAGCCACTTGACCGACGCCACGCCATACCAGCCCGGCACGAAGAGTCGCAGGGGGAAGCCGTGATTGGGGCGCAGCGGCTCGCCATTCATGCGGTGGACCAGGAGCGTGTCGGGGTCGAGCGCCTTTTCCAGGGTCAGGCTGCGGGCAAACTGCATCGGCTGCGGATGATCCGCCTCGGCGCCGCGGTCGGCGCCCTCGAAAACGATCTCCAGGGTCTCTGGATTCAGTCCGGCTTGCTCCAGCACGATCGCCAGCGGGACGCCGGTCCACTCCGCGTGCCCGATGGCCCCGGCCCCCCACTGCACGCCCGGCATCGGCGCTGCCAGGAACGAGCGGCCATTGCCTGCGCATTCCACGGTGGCGAAGACGCTCCGCTGCGGCAGCGCGAGCAGGTCCTGCAGGGTCCATGCGCGCGGCCGCTGTACGCAGCCTTCCACGCGCAGCCGCCAATTTGCCAGATCGACCGTCGGCTCGTCGAAGTGGTTGCGCACGAAGAACAGCCGGTTGGGCGTGACCCAACTGTGCACGTTTTCCAGCAACATCTCGCTGTTTTCGGGCGAGGCCGTGACCATCCGCCGCTCTTCCGCCCACACGTCTTCGCCACGGTTCAGGTCGAGGAGGGAATAGGTGTTCATCCGCTTGAGCGGTGGCGAGTAAACGTGCAGCGTGACGAGGTCGGCCGTGCCGTCTTGCAGGTTGGAGATCTGGTGCAAGTCGGAATCCTGCGTAGCGCAAATGTTGCCGGCAGCCAGCTCGCGCGAGCCAACGGCCTTGACGTGGCCGTGCGGCGCGAACTCGAACTGCGTGTCGGTGGCCGTGCCGCGCAGCACGCGGAGGGCACAACTGGAGGCGGCGTGATCGTGGATCGGCGACCGCTGGCCGTTCTTCCAGCACATGGCCCACACGTGGTAGTGCGGGCTTTCGCGGAGCAAGATCCGCTGATAGCCCGCGTCAGAAAACTTCAGCTTGGGCTTCAACTCCTCGAGCGTGCGGTCAAGATCGAGCTGCGCCAGCCTTCCGGCCAGGTCGTCCAGTTCCGGACGCTGATCGAGGCCATCCAGGTAGTCGAAGAGTTGGGCTAACGTGGACATTTTGGGACAGGGAGGAGTGAGCAGGATGAGGTGACGGGAAAGCGGCGTGAGGCTTGTTCCGGAGGCCGACGATTGCGAACTCGACCGACTGTTCCACGCTCGCCTCGCGCGCTGGCGATACCATGACGCCTGGGATCAACCCTTCAGTCTAGCCCCTGCTCCGCCAGCTCGATCGCTTTGAGCAGCCCGCGCGCCTTGTTGAGCGTTTCCTGATACTCGGCCGCCGGCACGCTGTCGGCCACGATGCCGGCGCCCGCCTGCACGTAGGCGGTGTTCCCCTGCACGACCATCGTCCGCAGGGCAATGCAGGTGTCCATGTTGCCCGAATAGTCGACGTAGCCCACGGCGCCGGCGTAGGGGCCGCGGCGGTGGGGCTCGAGTTCGTCGATGATCTCCATCGCCCGCACCTTGGGCGCTCCCGAGACGGTGCCGGCAGGCAGGCAAGCCCGTAGCGCGTCGAAGGCGTCTTTGCCGTCGGCGAGCTGCCCTGTGACGTTCGACGTGATGTGCATCACGTGGCTGTAGCGTTCGATCGTCATGATGTCGGAGAGAGCGACCGAACCGAAGCGGGCCACTCGGCCGACGTCGTTGCGGCCCAGGTCCACCAGCATCACGTGTTCGGCCCGCTCCTTGGGGTCGGCGAGCAGCTCCTCGGCGAGCCGGCGGTCTTCCTCCTCGCTGCCGCCGCGGGGCCGCGTGCCGGCCAGCGGCCGCACCGTCACTTGCCCCGCCACCACGCGCACCATCACCTCGGGCGAGCTGCCGACCAGGGTCACGCTCGGCGTGCGGACGTAGAACATGAACGGGCTCGGGTTCACGATCCGCAGCGTGCGGTAGATCTCGAAGGGATGCACCGAGATTTGCAGCTTCAGCCGCTGGCTGATCACGACCTGAAAAATGTCTCCCGCGCGGATGTACTCCACGCACTTCCGCACCGCGGCCTCGAAGGCAGGCTGCGTGAAGTTCGATTCGTAGGCGATCTTGGGCACGCGGCGCGTATCGATGTCGGCGGTGCGCAGCGACGGCTCCGGGGCCTCGAGTCGGGCCACGGTTTCATCGATCCGCCGGCAGGCGTCTTCATAGGCGCCTTGCAGATCGCTGCCGAACAGGTCGAGCCGGGCCATGGCCACGACGACGAGCGTTTTGTTGACGTTATCGAACACGACCATGCGGTCGTAGAAGGCGAACGCCAAGTCCGGCAGGCTGCGGTCATCGGTCGGCGCGTTCGGCAGCCGCTCCGTGTACCGCACTACGTCGTACCCGGCGTAGCCCACGGCGCCGCTGGTGAAGGGGGGCAGCTC
This sequence comes from Pirellulales bacterium, assembly GCA_046349955.1. GTDB lineage: Bacteria > Planctomycetota > Planctomycetia > Pirellulales > JBGAPH01 > JBGAPH01. The sequence goes on from JAXMBI010000005.1 coordinate 174,718, forward strand.
GGGCAGAACGGCCGCCTTGAGCTGGCCTACGCGCTGGCGCAGCTCTTCGATCGGATTGGAGCTTTCGAACTCTTGGGCGCCGGCGGCGTCTCGGATGGTGACGTGCGACCCGCGGGCCTCGATCTCGAGAAACGGGTCGCTCGCGAGAAAGCTGTAGCGGCCCACCTTTTCGCCTCCGACCACGCTCTCGAACAGGCAGGCGCAGCGGCCGGTGTCGATCTTGTGGAAGGCCGACACCGGGGTCAGCGTGTCGGCGGTCAGGCGGCGATAGACGGGCGCCAGACCATGGCCAGCGGCCAACTGAGAAAACGCTGCGAAGTCAGGCGCGTGGGGCATAGTTGGCCGGTTCTATCCAAGGCGGTCTGCAAGCTATCGCCAGCGCTCTTTAGGGGGAGTGCCAGCCCAGCGGCCGGGTTCGCGACCGCCCTGGCCAGGTTTGGTCAGCGCGAGTCGGTCTTGTTGGCGGCCCAGCTTAGCACCCCGGAGGGGTGGCTCACAACGCGGTCCATCGGGCCGCGTAACTGCCGAATCTTCTGTAGGTTAGCACGCGGGCGCACGCTCCGAGTTCAGCTTGACACTCGGGGGTGCGTGGTTAGAATCCTTTCAGCATATCGACTTACGAAACGGCGTCGCGTCGCATGAGGGGCTCGCGGGGCGCCGTTTCCCGTGGCGGCCGAGCACTTTTGAGGGAACGCCCTCGGCGGCCGCTTCTCCCTCGGTGCGGTCGTGCCATGCGTTGTCAGCGCTGCGAAAAGCAAGCCACGTTTCACATCACCGAGCTCACCGGCGGCAGCAAGCCCCAGGAACTGCACCTCTGCGAGGAGCACGCCCGCGACTACCTGACCCACCCGGGCGCCGACCAGGTGGGCCAAGCGGCGGGGATTGCCGGTGCGCTCGCCCAGCAGTTGGCGGTCGGCCAGGCTGCCGAGGATTTGGCCCGGCTCGATCAGCGGGCCTGCCCGGTATGCGGCATTACGTTCTTCGAATTCCGTAATCAGGGTCGCTTGGGCTGTGCCCACGACTACGTGTGCTTCGCCAAGGAAATCGAGCCCCTGATCGTCAACATTCACGGCGATCACCAGCATCGGGGCAAAAAGAGCGCTCGGTTCCCCGATGGCACCGAGCCCTGGACGAACCTCATCCGCCTGCGGCGCGACATGCAGACTGCCGTCGCCGACGAGGACTATGAGAAGGCCAAGGAGCTGCGCGACGAAATCCGCCGGCTCGAGGCTCAGGCATCGCCTGCGGAACAATAACGCGGAAAGCTGCATCGGTTGCGAGCGCGAAAGACGTGAAACTCGACGAATTGGCCCGTTCGAGCGGAGAATGGTTGCGAGGCTCCGGCCCTGAGTCGGACATCGTGATCAGCTCGCGCATTCGCCTGGCCCGCAATCTGGCCGACTACCCGTTCATTTCCAAGGCCGCCGATCGCGATCGCGGCGCCGCCGAAAAACTGCTCCGCGAGCAGGTGATGGCCATCCGCGACGCCGGCGCCCTCACCTATTTGAACGTCGGCGAGCTCGAAGGCATCGATCGGCAGTTCTTGGTCGAACGGCAACTCATCAGCCGTGAACACGCCGAAAGCCATGGCGCCCGCGGCGTGGCGATCGATCCGGGCGAGCAGGTCAGCGTGATGATCAACGAAGAAGATCATCTGCGCATGCAGGTTATGCACAGCGGGCTCGACCTGATGGCCGCCTGGCAGCGAATCAGCCACCTCGACGACCTGATCGGCCAGCACGCCGTGTTCGCCTACCACCCCACGCTCGGCTTCCTCACCGCCTGCCCCACCAACGTAGGCACGGGGATGCGCGTGAGCGTAATGCTGCACCTGCCGGCTCTCAAGGAAACCCGGCAAATCGACAAGGTCCTCCGCAGCCTGCAGAAGATCAGCCTGGCCGTCCGCGGCCTCTACGGCGAAGGCTCGCAGGCAATGGGCGATTTCTATCAGGTGAGCAACCAGATTACGCTCGGCCGCAGCGAAGAAGAGCTGATCAAGCAGGTGAGCGACGTCGTGCCGGTGCTCATCGACTACGAGCGCCGCGCCCGCGAGTTCCTGGTCCGCGAGGACCACGACCGCCTCTTCGACCGCGTCAGCCGGGCCTACGGCACCCTGCGCTCCGCCCAAACGATCAGCTCCGAGGAGACGATGCAACTCCTCTCCAGCGTGCGGATGGGGGTGAACTTGGGCCTGATCGAGGATCTGCCGATCCCCACGATCAACGAACTGTTCATCCAAACGCAGCCGGCCCACCTGCAAAAGATCAGCGGCTCGCAACTGGGCACCGCCGACCGCAACGTCGAGCGGGCCCGCTACCTGCGCTCGCACCTGGCCAAGCACAGCAACGGCGGTCCGGAAACCTCGGACAACTAGAGCCGTAGCCGGCAAACGCCGTGTGCCGATTGCCGGACTAGCAACACGCCAAACGGCGCGCTTGGCGCTTCAGCAATCCGCACACGGAGTGTGCAGGCGACGAACGGCGGCTACGGGTAATACTCCGGCCGCGGGGCGCTCCGCTCGCCGCTGAGCATCTGTTCGAGATAGCCCGTCACGCGCTCCACGACGCGATCGAGGAACGCCTGCCCCGTGGCGGCGGTGGCGTAGCTCGGCTTGGGATCGGGCTGGTCGATGTTCGGCCGCACATTCTCGGGGAACGCCGCCAGGGCGATCGCGGTTTCGAACTCCTGCGCGTGTCCCGGCAAGTCCTCCGGCACGCGGCTGCCTCCCTGCAACAGTTCACGCGCGTCGTCGGCCGTGAGCGTGTCCCAGTAGGAAAGGAAGTGCAGGTTCACCCGGTGGAGCCGCAGCATCTGGTCCCACACCGCTTGGCAAGCCGCGATGTTGCCGCCGTGGCCGTTGAGCACCAGCACGTGCTGAAAGCCGGCGCGCACCAGGCTCTCGACCAGGTCGTTGAGCACCGCCAAGAACGTGCCTGGGCGCAGGCTGAGCGTGCCCGGGTGGCGCATGTGATGCTCGCTGATCCCGGCCATCACGCCTTGGGCCACGACCACGCGCGGTGCGAGCCGGCGGGCGACTGCGGCGGCCACCACGTTGGCGCTGCGCCAATCGTGTTCCATGGCCAGATGCTCGAGGTGCTGTTCGATCGCCGCGACAGGCAGAATGCAAGCGGCCAGTTCGCCGCTGCCGATGCGCTCGCGAAATTCGCGGCGGGTGAGCTGCCCTAACCAGATCGTCGGCTCCGACACTTCGTTCAATCCTCAAACCAATGGCTGAGCGCCAGGTCGCTGAGCAGCGCCTGCAGTTCCGACTCGTTTTCCTCTGGTAAACCGGCCGCCTGCTCGTGAACCAGGTCGTCGAGCGCCTGAAGAGCTTCCTGTTCGCCGAGCCCCTCGAAGGCCGTTCGCGGCAGCCGCTGACCGAAATTCTGCTTGAGCACGGCGAAGTCGTCCAGGTCCACGCTGCCGTTGCCGCCGAAGTCGACGAAGGTCGAAGGCTCGCCAAAGGCGCCGCGCAGCAAGCCAAAATCGTCGAGCCCGATGCGCCCTGAGCGATCGGCGTCGCCTGGCAGCACACTGAAGCCCAAGCGGAAGTTGCCGCCGGCCTGACCGTCCCCCGAAGGGAACTCGGCGGACGCCTGCCACTCGCCATCGAGCGGACGGTCATGCTTGTCCTTCACGTCGGCCGAGAGACCCAGCAGATACCGCCCCGCGGCGAGGGGCGCGGCCGTGGTCCAGGTCGCCGTACGCGTCGACTCGTCGTACGAAAAACCGGCGATCGCCAGGAAATGCGTGGGGTCGTCGAGCCGCACCAGCAGCAGATCTTGCTTGCCAACCATCATTGGCTGGTTGAACCGCACCGAAATGCGGTCGAGGTTCGACCACGGCAGCGGCGAGCCAAAGTCGGTACCGGCGGGCAGCGAGAACCCTTGTTGCCCGGCGAGTTGCTCGGCGAAGCCGGCAGTCCACTGGCTGCTGGCCAGATCCACCGCCAGCACCTGCGGCGGCACGGCGGCCGTGCGATCGACCGTGAGCACGTATTCCCCCCGCCCATGCGCCGCGAGCACGCGCACGTAGTAATGCCCGGCGGCCGGAGCGACGAAACCCAGCCGCACGTTCAGTCCATCGGCCGCGCTGTTGTCGCTTTGGGCGATCAGCAAGCCCGCCGCGTCGTAGAGCTCGATCCGCGGGTCGAGGTCGCTGTCGGCTTCGAGCGCGGTCCAGGTCGGCGTCGAGGTGCGAATGACGATCTCTTCGCCTGCGGCGGCGCTGAAGTGATACCAGTCGTTGGGCTGACCGGCCAACGCCAGCGAGCCGGCGGCGTTCAACCGCCCGCCTGAGATCACCTGGCCGGCGAGCTGCGGCAGGCGGTCGGCGCCGTCGCGCAGAATCTGCTCGATCTCCCGCGGAGTGAGCCCGGGATTCAGGTCGGCCAGGAGCGCGGCCACGCCCGACACATGGGGCGTGGCCATCGACGTGCCGCTGAACACGCTGTAGGTGTTGTTGGGCGTGGTGCTGAGGATGTCGACGCCGGGCGCGGCCAAATCGACTGTGGTCGCGCCGTAGTTCGAAAACGAAGCGAGCGCGTCGCGGTGGTCCGTGGCCGCCACCGACACCAGCCCTTCGAGGTCGAAGTTGGCCGGGTAGGTGGGAAACTGGTCGTTGTTCGAGCCCAGGTTGCCGGCGGCCGCGACGAAGAGGATGCCGGCGTCGATGCTGGCGGCGATCGCCTCGCGGAGCGCTTCCGACCCTTCGCCTCCTCCCCAACTGTTGTTGCTGACGACGATGTTCACGCCGTACCGCGTTTTCATCATCGTCATGTACTGGATCGCGGCGATCGCATCGGACGTGGAGCCGGTGCCGGCGCTCGACAGGAACTTGAGGGCCATCAGCTTGGCGTTCCAAGCGATCCCGGTCACGCCGACGCCGTTGTTCCCTTCGGCGGCCATCGTGCCCGCGGTGTGAGTGCCGTGGCCGTTGTCGTCGAAGGGATCGCTGTCTCCGTTGGCGGTGTCGATGCCATGGATGTCGTCGATGTAGCCGTTGCCGTCGTTGTCGATGCCGTCGCCAGCGATTTCACCAGGGTTCACCCAGATGTTGGCGGCCAGGTCCTCGTGCCGATAGTCGATGCCGGTGTCGATGCTGGCGATCACGACGTCGCCCGAGCCCGTGGTGATGTCCCAGGCTTGCGGGGCGTCGATGTCGGCGCCGGGAGTGCCGCCGGTTTGTCCTGTGTTGTTCAGGCCATAGAGCTCGTTGAACCGCGGATCGTTGGGAATCGTGTCGAGCAGTTGCAGGGAGTAGTCCGGCTCGGCATAGCGCACTCCGGGCGCCTGGCGCCACACGTCGAGCACTTGGGCCAAGTCATTAGTCGGCACGTCGAACAAGCTCGCGCTCACCAGCGGCAACGCGCCCACCTTCCTCACCGGCGTGCTCAGCGACTTGAGCTGCCCCAGGCTGAGCAGCGGATCGTCGAAGCGCACGATCAGCCGCGTCATGCCGGCGGCGGGACCCGTTGCGGGCAACGACGAAGTGGAGACGCCGCCCGCATTGGTCGCCGGATGCTCGGCGCCGCCGATCACGTGCCCCAGCGCCATGCCCGATCCATCCAAGTCTTGAGCGTCGGCGAGCTCGTCGTTGCGTTCGTGATCGAAATCGGCGCCGCGGGTGACGAGCAGCGTGTAGGGAGTCGAGCCGCCGCGAATGCGGACGTAATACTGGCCGGTGACCGGGGCCACGAAGTCTTGGATCACGCGGTCAAGGTTGCTGGCCCGCGGCCCGCTGGTGGCCACGGTCTGCCCCGCTGCGTCGAGCACCTCGAGGTCCATTTCGGGCCCGCCGTTCTTCCGCAGCGCGATCGTGGCCGGCTGCCCCTGGCTGAGCGCCACGGAATAGAAGTCGGGCGACGAATCACCGATCGAGCGGATCTCCACGTCGTCGAGGTACCAGCCCTCGAGCTCGGCGAAGAAGTCGCTCGAGAAGGCGAAGCGGAACTGGACGCGCTCGCCGCGGAACTGAGAAACGTCGATCACCGCCGTGCGGAAGCCCTCGGTGAAGTCGCTCAGGTTGCCCAGCGTGAGGTTGTCGGCCACGAGCGTCACGACCGAGCCGTTCACGACCGCCTCGACCCGCGCCAGGTCGCCAAAGCCGTCGGCCTCCAGGAAGTAGTTGAAGCGCAACTGGAGCTGGCCCGTGACGTTTCGCAGATCAATTTCGGGGCTGAGCGCGGCGCCGCCGATCAGCGAGTTGTACAAACCGCCCCCTTCCTCTCCTTCGCCGCTGCCAAAATACAGGCTATGCGAGGCCGAGTGACCGGCGTCGTGCCCGCGGCCGGTCGAGCGATGCCACTGGCCCTGCCCCAGCTCGAACGTATTGTCGAGCGCAAAGCCGCCCAGACCGCTTTCGAAGTCTTGTCGATAGATCGTGGTCGTGGGAGGCGCTTGGTCGCCGAGGACCGCCGCACGGTCGGCCCCGGGGCCCAACTCGACGAACGAGCCCGCGAGCGACTGCGCGGAAGCCAGGTCGTCGTTGGCCGGTCCGTTTTGCGGTTCGACCTCGACCGCCGCGTTCACCACGAGTTGCAGCCGATACGAACCGGTCGAGCCCGCCGCGCCCCCCACGACGACGCGGTAAAGGCCGGCGGTGGTAGCGAGAAACGTTTGAATCACCGCGGGCGAGCTCGGCGACGCCGCGGCGGCCGAACCCAGCGCATTCCCCTCGGGCGAGCGAATCTCGAGCGTCGGCGTTAGACCGTCGCTGGGGGTAGCGACGAGCGAAAGCGTTTGCCCGGCGGCGAGCGCGACCAGATAGGTGTCGACATCGCCCGCTGGGGCCGCGAGCGCCGAAACCTCCCCGGAGTAGACGAGGCTCCCCAGCGGCAACACGGGATGCAACGGCTCGGTGAGCAGCTGGGTCTGCACGTCGACCGTGAACGACAGCTCGAAATCTCCGCCGGGCTGGCCGTTGCCCGACACCCCCGGAGGCAGCGGACCGGCGGGCGCCTCGCCGTCGAGGTCCCAACCGACCAGATCTTCGAACTGGCGATCGCCGCTGAGCAACTTGAGCACGTAGCGGTCATCGGGCAGCACGGGAAACAGGAGTTTCAACGTGGAGGTCGCCGGGTCGTAGCTCAACGACTGCACCCGCTGCTTCCCCGTGGTCTCCCCCACGAGCAACACATCGCTGGGGTCCAAGCTGCCGGCCGCCAGCGGTTCGTTGAAGCGGGCCGTGAATTCGACTGCCCCCACGGGCAGAACGGCGCCAGGGGCGATCGAGGTTTCCACCACGCGCGGCGCCGTCAGGTCGACGAAGAAGTTGCTTTCCCAGGCCTCGAGCGGCGTTCCCTGCAGATCGACGATGGCGCCCGCAGCCAGCCGCAGCACGTGCGGACCTTCGGCCAAGTTGGGCAAAGTGAAACGCAGCGTGAGTCCATCCACGGCCTCGACGGACACGGCCGGCAACCCGTCGACCGTGAGGTCGCCGGCCGCAAGCGTGGGCAGCGAAACGAGGTCGGAAAAGCTGATCGTTACGGCAGGGGGGGCCGCGTTGAGCCGCGCGTCGGCCGGCGTATCGACGGCTACGGCGGCGAAGGGAGTCCGCGGGCCGGTCGCCCCGTCGACCCGCAGCAAATACTCTCCCGCGCCCCGCTCCGACGCCACGCGCACGAACAGCGTGCCCGCTTCGCTTGCCCTGTACGTAAGTTGAGCGTTCCGGCCGTCAGCCGCGCTATTGTGGTCGACCGCCACTTGAACTCCCGCGGCGTCGTAGAGTTCGAGCAGGGGATCGAGCACGTTGTCGAATTGCCCCGCGGCGTCTCCCGGCGTCGAAGTCGTCATGACGAGCTCGTCGCCGGCGCTCACCGACACGCGATACCAATCCGCGGGTTCGCCAAACAAGCCGACCATGCGCGCAGCGTTCAGGCGACCGCCGCTGACCATCTTGCCAACGAGGCTCGGGCGTTGGTCGGCGCTGGCCAAGAGGGCATCCTTGATCTCGGCGAGCGACAGATTCGGCGCCAAGCCGCTCACCAGCGCCACGACGCCCGTGACGTGCGGCGTCGCCATCGACGTGCCGCTGTACGTGTCGTACGTGTTGTCGGGCGTGGTGCTGAGAATGCCTACGCCCGGCGCGGCCAGGTCGACGCTCGCGGCGCCGAAGTTCGAGAAATCCGCAAGCTCGTCGTGGGCGTCGGTCGCGGCGACCGACACGATGCCCGGCAAGTCGTAAGCCGCGGGGTATTCGGCGAATTCGTCGGCGTTGGAGCCCGAGTTGCCGGCGGCGGCGACGAACAGCACGCCCGCGGCGTTGCTGGCGGCGATGGCGTCGTAGAGCGCCTGCGATTCCGCTCCGCCGCCCCAACTGTTGTTGCTGGCCACGATGTTGACGCCGTACTTCGTCTTCATCAGCGTCATGTAGTCGATGGCGGCGATGGCGTCGGACGTGAAGCCAATGCCCAGGGCGCTCAAAAACTTGAGCGGCATGATCTGGACGTTCCAGTTGACGCCGACGACCCCCACGCTGTTGTTGCCCACGGCGCCGATCGTGCCGGCCACGTGGGTGCCGTGGCCCGCGTCATCCATCGGATCGCTGTCGTCGTTGGCGGTGTCGATGCCGTGGATGTCGTCGATGAAGCCATTGCCGTCGTTGTCGATCCCGTCACCGGCAATCTCGCCGGGGTTGGTCCAAATGTTGGCGGCCAGATCCTCGTGGCGATAGTCGACCCCCGAGTCGATCACTGCCACCACCACCTGGTGCGAACCGCGGAAGATGTCCCAGGCGGCGGCGGCCGAGATATCGGCCCCCGGCGCGCCTTGGGTCTGTCCGGTGTTCTCCAGGCCCCACAGGCTGCCGTAGAAGGGATCGTTTGGCCGGGTCGCGTCGGCCCGCACTACATAGTCGGGCTCCGCATAGGCCACGCCGGGCTGCTTGCTCCACCAGGCTGCCTGCTCGAGCAATTGTTCCCCTTCGCCCGGCGCCGACAGCACCACGGCGTCGATGAGCGATAGCTGCTGGAGCATGGTGTGCCCCGCCTGGGCGATCAGCTTTTCGCGTTCGGCGTGGGTGGTCTCCGGCTTGAAGGCCACGATCAGCCGATTGGGCGCGGCGTCGATCGGTTGCGGCCGCCGCGGGCCATGCACCGGTTGCGGCCAGCCGTTTGTGTCTGCTGCGGCGGAATCAGTCGGGCTGGTGGGCGGGTTCACCAGCGAATTCGCGTCGGGTTCATCGGCACGCGGAATGTAGCCCAAAACCGGCGCACCGGCGGCAACGTCTTGGGCCGTCGCCGCGCTGTCGTTGCGTTCGCGATCGAAGCCGCCGCCGCGCACCGCCACCAGCGTATATGCGTCGCGGCCGCCCACGACGCGGGCATAGTACACGCCTGCGGCCGGGGCCACGAAGTCGGAGAGCGCGCTCGTGGCGTTGGCCGCTGCGGCGCCGGCCGCCAGCGCGGCGCCCTGCCCATCGAACAGCCACAGGCTCGGCTGACTCGAACCGTCGCTCTCCAGCGAGAGCGAGGCATGCTGCCCGGCCTCGAGGTGGAAGGAGTAGTAGTCGGGAGAGGCAGGCTGCACCTCGCGGACCACGACGTCGTCGACGTACCAGCCCTCGTACTCGTAGAGCGGGTCGGAGATGAAATAGAAGCGAACGCGAATTTCCTGCCCCGCAAACTGCGTGAGATCGAAAGTGGCGTTGCGCCAGCGGTCGGTCGATTGCGCGAGCGTGCCATTCGACGAACTGGCCAGCGTAGTGCGGCCGTTGTTGCCCGTGATCTCGACGCGAGCTTCGTCGTAGGGCGCTTCGACGCTCAACAGATAATTAAACGACAACTCGACGCGGCCCGTGGCGCCCGCGAGGTCGATCCGCGGCGAAATGGCCTCGCCCTCCGCGAGCGGGTTGTACGTACTCGTCGGGCCGCGGCCGAAGTGCAAGCTGCGGGCGCCCGAATGGCCCGGTTCGTTGGCGCGGAACGAAGTGCGGGTCCATTGCCCGCCGCCGATTCCCACGTTGTTGTTGATGGTGAAACCGCCGAGTCCGGTTTCGAAATCGCGGGAGAGACGCTCGATTGCCGTTTCCGTTTGGCTGCCCCGCACCGCCAAGCGGTCGGCGCCGTCTGCCAGCGCGACGGCCGTCGACTCCAAATCTTGAGCCGTCGCCGGCGTGTCGTTGCTCGAGGGGGGCTGCAGCAGATCCTCGAGTTCGAGTCCGGCATTGAGCGAGAGGTCGATCGTATACGCGATGCCCGCGCCCGAGGCGGCCGTAGCGACGATCGAGTAGACACCGGCGGTCTCGATGCGGACGCCCGATAGGACCAGCGGCGCACCGGCCGGGGCGACGAGCGAGGCGATCACGGCGCCCGCGGCGTCGCGTACCTCGAGGCTGGCCTCGAGCGGCGCATCGGTCTGCACGGCCAGCGACAGGGCCTGCCCACCTTCGAGCGGCAGATCGAAACGGTCAGCATCCCCCGCGGCGTTCCACAGCCCCTGCACCTTGCCGGTATAGGCCAACGACCCCAAAGGCGCCAGCGGCGCGAGCGGCAAGGGAAATTCGGCGGTTGTGGCGTCGACGAAGAACGCGACGTTGAAGTCGCCGCCTGGCTGCCCATTGCCCGAACGTCCCGGGGGAAGCGGAAAGGCCAGCGCTTCGCCGTCGAGATCGTTCCCCGCCAAGTCCTCGAACGCGCCATCGCCGGAACGCAGTGACAGCTTGAACTGGTCGTCCGGCAGGCTCGCATAGACGAGCTGCAGCTTGGAACTCACCGGATCGTAGTTGAACACGGTCGGCTGGATCGCGCCGTGCAATCTGCCGATCAGGGAAAAGTCGTCGGCGGTGACGCTGGCGGCCAGCGGCTCGTCGAACGTGAACGCGAGCGTCACCGGCCCTGCGGGCAGCACATCGCCCGCCTGCACCGACGATCCGATCACGCGCGGAGCGGTGGTGTCGATCACCACGTCCACGGCATACTCTTGCCCGGCCCGCTCATCGAGCGAAAGCACGGCGCCCGCCGGGAGCAGCAGGCTATGTTTTCCTTCCGCCAGCGGGGCAAAGGTAAAACGCACGCGGTCGCCCGCCAGGGCCTCGACCGATTGGGCAGGCTGGCCGTCGATCTGCAGATCACTCGCCGCCACGCTCGAGAGCAACAGGCCTGAGTCGAACTGGAGTTCGACCGCCGCCAGGCTGTACGGAAGCGGGTCCGTGAGTTGCGGATCGGCCAGCCCGACCGCGACTCCCTCGGGCTCGCCGGTTGCACCCGAAATACTGAGGACGTATTCACCTTGCGTTTGCTCTTCGGCCGCCACGCGGACGAGGTATTCGCCGGTCTTCGTGGCGGTGAAAGTTAAGAAGGCGTTGCGCCCGTCGGCCGCCGAATCGAGATCGCCAGCGAGCCGCTCGCCGGTGGTGGTGAACAGTTCGATCGTGGGATCGAGCGTATTGCGCGGCCACGTCGTTCCGCTGAACGCGCCAGGCGTGCTCGTCGCCAGGGTCACCTGGTCTCCCACCTGCACCCACACCCGATACCAGTCTTCGTCGATCTGCCGAATGGGCGCCGGGGTGGTCAGCGTGGTGGTCAGCGCATACCCGCCGGCGCCCAGGTCATACGACTTGGCGGCGATGAAGAATTCACCGGCGTAGGGAAAGCGATCGTAGAGCAGCAGCGAATCGAGCCCCGAGCCGCCGTCGTCGTCGCTGGCCAGCAGACGGCCGCTTTTGTCGTAGAGCTCGACCAGCGGATCGCCGAGCCCGCGGCTTTCGAGGGCAATCTTGACGCTGTCTCCCGGCGATGCCAAAAAGCGGAACAGGTCGATGTCGAAACTGCCCGGGCGGGTTTCGAGGGCTCCCGTGATCGCAGCTTGGTAGTCGGCGCCGGTCGTCGGCACAAAGCTGCCCGCAAGATCGTTGGCGAGCGGCAAATCATCGAGGATCGGACCGAACTGCCCATCGTCGTTGGGCTCGGCTTCCGTCGCGAGCGGCGCGGCGCCATGGCCGACGCCTCCTAACGCCCGGGCCGCCGGGGAGAGCCACTGCGCGCTCTTGGAGTGACCGCCGATTTCGGCGTTGAAGTCGGCCCCTTGCGTCACCACCAAGCCATAGTCGCCGGGAACGCCTGCGACGCGCACGTAATAGGCGCCATCGGTCGTGGGCACGAATTGATGGATCGTGCGCTGGGGAGCGCTTTGGCTGGGCAGGCCGACCGCGAGCTTTTGCCCCGTCGCGTCGAGCAACTCGAGATCCTGCCCGGTTGGCCCGTTCTGCGCGGCCAGGGCAATTGAAAACAACGCGCCGGCCGTCAGATCGACGCGGTAGACGTCGGCCGCGGGGGGACGGATCTGCCGCACCACGACGTCGTCCACAAACCAGCCTTCGTAAGCCACGACGAAGTCGGACACGAAGTGGAACCGCACCGACACTCGCTGGCCTACATAGGCCGTTAGGTCGAGGGACAACGACCGGAACTCTCCGGCGGTGTTCAATAAATTGCCCAAAAGGCTGTTGTCGGCGATCGTGTCGACCCCTTGCGACGTCACGACCTCCACGCTCGCCACGTCCAGAAACTCCTCGACATCGAGCAGGTAGTTGAACGACAGTTCGATCTGCCCCTGGACGCCGCGGAGGTCGATCGACGGGGAAGCGGCGACCCCCTCGGCGTCGTCCGCATAACCCGAACCGTCGCGGGCCCCGAAATACAGACTACGATTGGGCGAATGGCCGGGCGTGTCCGACCGCAGGGTCGACACGTGCCATTGTCCGCCGCCAATCCCGTAGCTGTTGTTGAGCTGAAAGCCTCCGAGGCCATTGCTAAAGTCAACGTTGAGCAGTTCGTCGATCTGCGCCGGCCGCTGGCCGCTCACCGCCGCCAGCGACACTCCGTCGTTTACGGCGTGGAAAGCTGGCAGCGGCTCGGCTTCCGCAAGCACATCGTTGGACGCGCCTGCCAACGTTTCCAGCTCGAATTCGGCGCCCAGCAGGAGGTTCACCGCATAGCGGCCGGCGCCGGCCACGCTTAGCACCTCGACCGAGTAGAGCCCGGACGCCGGGGCGACTTGTCCGCGCAACCACTCCCCCTGCCCTACTCCTTTTACGTTCGTCTCGGCGACGACGGCGTCGTCGGGCCCGCGGAGCACGAGCTTCAGGTCGAGTGTCGGATCGAGCGAACTCGCGGAGACTTCGAGAGCCTGTCCAGCGGCCAGCACGATTAGGAAGCGATCGGAGTCACCAACTTTCGCGAGCGTTTCCTCGGCAGAACTAGTCCAAAGTTGCGCGCCCAGCGGGGCGAGTGCTTCGGGCTCGGGAAACGGCAACACGGCCATGAGCCGCCGCGCTTCGAGCGGTTCCGCTCGCAAACGCCGACTGCGGTCCGCGGACAAGCGTACCGCGGCCCGAGAGGTTGATTGACTGTGGGGTCGAGTGCGCGCCGAGTTCATGCGGCGGTGCCTTCCTGGGTCGCCTGAGTTCGATCCGTCGGTCCGTTAACTCCGTGATAGCGCTGCCACTGCCGGCCGAGGACCGCGAGCAGAGAGTTCAAGCGCCACAATGCTGCGAGGCTCGACCGCGCGGCCCTTCCGCCCTTACGCCGCGAACCGAACCATGCGCTTTGAAGGCGGGGTTCTGTTCCGCCGCAACGCACGGAATCTTGGAAAGAGAGAGCGCGCCAGCCCTGTCACACCAGGGGTAGGCTAACCTCTTTCCTTGCCTGCGGCAATGTTTTTGCATTTACCCCAGATAACCAAGCCTTCTCATCCCACCCGGTAGTGGGGAATCAGGACGGCGCTGGCTGAAGCGACGTCGCGCGTACCGTCAAAGGGGCCGCCACGTGGCAGATAGCGGGCTCTCCGAAGGGCGGGAGCCCCAGGATCCTCCCCATGTCGTTCTTGGCGATTAAGTGTTCGGCCGGCGCGAGCGTCCAGGGGGCGTGGCGAACGTCGCAACGCCGCAAGCGGCCCCGACGGTCAACCGTAAAGAAGCAGTACCGCTCCGTCAGCCAATGCTCGAGCGTCCCCGGCAGAGCGCGAAACGACGAACCGGAAGCTCGGCAAGCCGCTGCGAAGTGGGCCGGCGGGGCGCCGCGATGCACGCGGCACGAGGAATAGCGAGTCCACCCTTCGTCGGCATCGAGCGCCATCCGTGACCGGTAGTAAGGCAGGGCAAACGTCGCCCGGGCGCCGTAGACCAGCACCGGATGCTGCGCATCGAGGCTGAAGAACCACACCCCGGCCTGGCCGCCGCAACGGACATAGGTCCGCAGGTTCAATTCCAGCGAGCAAGAGCAACCGGGCAACGCGGGGCAGCCGCGGGCACGAATACCGCGCATCGCAAAAGGGACAATCCCCAAGTACGCCTGTCCTTCCCAAACGTCCAGTTCCACGCCCTGCGGCAGCCACGGCCGCAGGGCTGCGGGCGTCATGGGCCAGTGTAAAAAGGCCAGATCGAGCCATTGCATCTCGATCCGCCAGCCTGCCAGTTGGAAGTCTGCGGAGTTTGGCGAGAGGTCAATCGGTAAGCCGCCAGGCATGGAAGTACTCCGACGCGGACAAGATTACGAGTTCTAACCGCCGCAAACACGATTCCTTAACAGTTGGCTCGCAGGCGGTTAGGAGTTTTCGGGCAGGCACCCGAGCGTCCGCGGGTCCTGCCCGATCGATCGGCACAATCGCTGCCGGCGGCATTTCCGGAATCTCCTGCCTTTCTTGTTCAACTTCCGCGTTTGGCAGGACCGATACTAACGGCACCAACCGTCATGCCGGTTCCGGCGTGGGGGATGTGTGCGGACCAACCTTAGCGGAAAGCCAGGGTAGACAGTAACCATGCGGATCATGCACCTGAAGTCACTGGCATCGTTGGCCGTGCTGTTGGGCCTGGCATGCGAGGCCGCTGCGCAGCCTTACCGCCCGTTCGAGACCGGCGTGGAAGAGGAAAGCGGAGCGCCCTTCGAGGGCTTCGAGTACGACGACTACAACGGCGGCCCGCCGCCCCGCCAGGGCTGGTTCTTCAACTACGAGCGCGTGGTGATGTGGATCAACGCGCCCAAGAAGACCACCATTGGCAAGGAAGGCCTCACCGCGCTGGTCGCCGACGGCGACGGCTTCCGGGTGCAGCAGAATGGGCTCGACACCGGCTTCTTGGATTCCAAGCAAGCCTGGGGCAACCGCTACGAGTTCGGCTACGTCGAAGGCGACGACGGCTGGCTGTGCAGCATCCTCGATGGTCAGCCGCAGGATCAACTCACCGACCGCACCAGCTTTCAGAGCGAGATGAAGCTGCGGGAGGACGTCGACGTGGTGTTCGAGGATCCGGCCTTCGGTCCCTACGGCTGGCACAGCCTCGACGGCTTCGTCAACCGCGGCCGGCTTGACGGAGTGGACGACGACCTGAACAACAACGGCATCTTCGGCCGGTTCTTCGACGGCAACGGCGACGGCGTGATCGACCCGACGAACATCGCCGATCAGCTCGAGCCGTTCCCCAAGGACAACTACGCGACGCCTCCCTACTACGACATCGAAGACCTCTTCCGGTTGCCGGTCTTGTTCGCCACGATGCGGATTCGCAACAAATCGTACATGGACTCGGTCGAACTGCTGCGAACGCACGCCCTGGCGCCGCTGCACAACGGCGGTCGAGCGGAGATCATGTACGGCGTCAAGTTCATCAAGTTCCGCGATCGCTTCAACGTGTTCGCCACCGGCGGCATCTTGGCCGATAGCTACTGGAATCAATTGGCCGACAACAACATCGTCGGCCCCGAAATCGGCCTCCGCTACCATCAGAGCAAGGGGCGCTGGACGTTTTCCGGCGAGGCCCGCGGCTTGCTGGGCTTCAACTTCCAGACACTCGAACAACAGGGCCGACTCGGCAGCCTGGTCGGCTTGGGATCGCTGGCCTTCTCGCCCGGGTTCGAGGGCTTCAGCACCAACCGTCCGGCCAACACCCCGGCCTTCCTCGACCCAATCGGCTTCAGCCACGCCTTTCACACCTCGGTGCTGGCCCCGGGAGCGGAACTGCGGTTCAACGTCAGCTACAACGTAACCGCCGACGTCGCCTTGAAAGCTGGCTACACGGGCATGTACAACTACGGCATCGCCCGCGCCAGCAACACGATCCTCTATCGGATGCCCGATATGGGGATTACGACGGACAATGTGCGGCAGTCGCTGTGGGTGAACATGTTCACCTTCGGCTTCGAGTGGAATCGGTAGCCCGCTCGAGAGCGCACCTGGCTTTGGGCGGCTGCCTAGCAACCTCCCAGAGCTGTGCGTTCATGAGCCACGGACGTCGACTGAGTGGGGCCCCGATGAAGTGGGCCCTGGCATTCTCCCTTGCAACGCTCGCGCTCCCGCAACTTGCGGCGGGCGCCGAGTTGCCCGGCAAATCGCTCGATTGGGCGCCAGCCGACGCCGCGGTGTACGTGGGCTCGTTCCGCGGCCGCGAAGAGTGGCGGCGGCTTGCCGACAGTCGCGCCTGGAAGAAGTTGGCCGAGCTCCCACTGGCCCAGCACTTTCGGCAGCAGGTGCATACCGCCCTGACTGACCCCAATTCGCAGCTCTACATGGCCGGCCAACTGTTGCAGTTGCCCGAGAACCAGGAGTTGCTGTCGCTGTTGGCCGATCTGTTTGGCCAGGAGCATTTCTTCTACGGCAGCGCCGAGTTGGGCGCCCTGGCCGAGTTGGCCGCCGAAATCAACGGCGCCTCGCGCTTTGCCCCCGTGATGCAGGCGCTGCAGCGGGCGTCCGCCGACGAGGACGATGACGATTCCGCAGAGTTCAGCGACGCACAGGCCCGCATCGTGGCCATCTTGGAAGTGCTCAACGACGGCCGCGACGACCTCGACGTGCCGACGCTGATGTTCGGATTCCGGCTGTCGAACAGCGAGCGCGCGAAGACGCAGCTCAAGCGGCTCGAAGTCCTCGCCAACCTGGCTCTCGCGCAGAACGAGGACTGGAAAGGCCGGTTTCGTCGCCAGACGTTCGACGGCGCCGACTACCTGACGCTCTCGCTCGAGGGGGACCAAATTCCCTGGGACCAGATCCCCTTCTCCGAGTTCGAAACCGAGCCGGGCGAATACGCTGAGCTCGTCGAGGCGCTCCAAGAGCTCGAACTGAAGATCTCGCTCGGCGTGCGGGATGATTTCTTGCTGCTCTGCCTGTCGCCCTCGTTCGAGCCGCTGGAGAAGCTGGGCGACGGCCCGGCGCTGCGCACGCGGCCCGAAGTCGAACGGCTCGAGCCCTACGGCGATCGCCCGGTGACGGGCATCAGCTACATGAGCCAAGATTTCATGCAGCACGTCGGCGCCAACGCGCAAGACATGACCGAGTTGGCGGCCGCCGGACGCGAGGCGCTCGAAGAACTCGACGTCGACGACGATGCCCGAGCGGAACTGGGCCGCGACCTCGACTCGGTCGCCGCCGACTTGAAGACGCTGATCCCGCCGGCGGGCGCCGTTTCGGCCATCCAGTTTTCCAACGCGACCGGCTACGAGAGCTTCACGTTCAACTTCGGCCAACAGCCCTGGCTGGTCACCGATCAGCCGCTCGGCCTGCTCTCGCACGTAGGCGGCAGCCCCCTTTTGGCCTGGACCGTGCGCGGCCGCTCTGATCCCGCGCAGGTGGAGATGCTGGCCCGTTGGTACGGACTGGCCCGCAAGTACTGGGAGAAGTTCGGCGTTCCTCGCCTCGATGCAGAGCAACGAGCCAACTACGACCAGGTGGCTGGGCTGTTGTTCCCCGCGATCGACGCGCTAGGCGAAACGACGCGCAACAAGTTTCTGCCCTCCTTCGACGGGCAGTTCGCGTTGGTCATCGACGACGAGCTGCGGATCGCCGGCGACAAGCTCGGCCTGCCGTTCGACGACGAGATGCCGCTGCCGGAGCCAGCGGTGATCTACGGCGTCAAGGACGCCGGCCTGTTGCGATCGGCCTTGGCTGCGTACCGCACGACGATCAACAAGCTGTTGGCCGACCTGCACGCACTCAAGCCGGAAGAAGTGCCTGAGGTCGAGATTCCCTCGCCGCAAATGCGGGAAAGCGCGGCCGGTGCGCTCTACTATTACCCCTTGCCGGAGCAGAGCCCCGTCACGCCGCACGCAGGGTTGTCCGAGAGCGTGGCCGTGGTGGCGATCACGGACAGCGCAGCACAGCGGATGCTCGCCGATTCGCAGTTCAAGGCGGGAGATGCATCGCTCGTCACGCGCGCCAAAGATGAAGCCGGCCAGTTCGTGTCGTTCGATTGGGCCGGCGCCGTGCGGCTCATCAAGCCCTGGGTCCATGCGGGCTTGAGAACTGCAGGCACGAGCGGGCTCATCGGCGGCGGCGATCTCGAAAGCGAGCAATACCGCGCAATCGTCTCGCAGGTCGATGCGGTGATCGAAGTGCTGCAAACGCTGCACACGATTTCCGCCGTGACCTATCGCGATCAGGACGTGCTCGTGACGCACACCGCGGTTATTGGCAGCGACGTGGAATAGAACGTCGCGGGAGACTCCGACTCGTAGCCCGCCGCGAGCTACGCTCCCCGGTAGGGCAAGGAATCGTTCGCATCGACATCGCGAGCGCAAAAAAAAGATCCTGGTCGGGGCACGCATTCCGACCAGGATCCGGTTCTTACGGCGGCCAAAGCGAAAAGGCCGCCGAAGCGAAACGACGCTCGTTGTCTCCGCGATTTACTCTCGGTCGGGTCAGGGAACACATCCGTCGTGAGATGTGCTCATGACCCCACTGGACCGAGAGCAACTGTTCCGTGACCCCTGCTTTTGCAACCAGTGTGCCGAACTGGCCGGGCCACGAGCCACCAAGGTGGGGCGCATCGCTCAAGCCGTTCTTGCGCCGACGCTTACAGTGATTCCCGAAACTTTCCGTCCACAAAGGGCGGGAAAACGGCTTTGCGAGCTTGCCGCTTCGCCAGGCAGGGATCGCCGCGCAGCCGCGCAATGAGCTGCGGCCGTCTCACCATCAACTCACGGTTGCCTAGCGGAACGCTAGTAGACCCGCGAAGCCGGCGGTCGCGCCGCCGTTCCGCCGCTATCGTACGCCGAGGTGGCCCGGCATTCTGGGCAGCCGCAGCCCGCCGGGCAGCGGGCCGCCTTGGGCTCGGGCATCCAGAAGTCGGCCATTCCGCAGCCGGTTGATGCGCATGCCAGCAGGATCAGCAGCAAAACTGTTCCGCGACGGAACATGGCAGCGGCGCCGCTCGCGGAGCGGTTCACCAAGGAGAGGGCATGGAGCGGCGGAAGGGCGCCGTCCCCTAGGGATATCGGCAGCCGGCCGGGCCAAGCCGTACCTGGTTTGCCGCAAATCCCGCAAAAACCTTAGGCCTCGCGGGCGCCCACTTCATGAACAACCACCACATTGTGACCGCCCGAGTTCAGCCCGCTGCCTCCGATCACCACCACGCGGTCTCCCGGTGACAGCATGCCTTCGGCGCCGGCCCAGTGGTCGATAAAGGCCAGTAGTTCGGGCAGAAAGCGGGCCGGCGCCCCGGGGAGCGGCGTGACGCCCCAATACAAGCACATTTGCCGGATCGTTTGCGGCGAGTCGCTGACGCCAATCACCGGGACGAATCCCCGCCGCTTGGACACCGCCAGCGCCGTAGCGCCCGAATGCGAGGCGACCACGATCAGCCGCGCGGCCAGCTTGCCGGCCACGTGCGCCGAACCATAGACCACGGCGTCGGTGATCTGGTGCACGCCCTCGACGGGCACTTCACCCTCGGGCAGTGGCGTGCGGTCTTGATACAGCGCCTCGGTCGCCAGCGCCACGCGATTGAGCATCTGCACGGCCTCGACCGGGTAGTCGCCGACGGCCGTTTCGCCTGAAAGCATGCAGGCGTCGCCGCCGTCGAGGATGGCGTTGGCGACGTCGGTCACTTCGGCTCGGGTGGGCCAGCGCGACCGCTGCATGCTGTCCAGCATTTGGGTGGCGATGATCACCGGCTTTTGGTGCCGATTGCAGGCGGCGATGATCCGCTTCTGCGCCACGGGGATTTGCGCCACGTCGATTTCGACGCCTAGATCGCCGCGGGCGACCATCACGCCGTCGGCGGCCGAAACGATGGCGTCGAGCGCCGCGAGGGCCTCGGGCTTTTCGATCTTGGCGATCACGCGCGCCCGCGAGCCCCAGCCGCGGAGCATTTGTTTCAGTTCCTGCACCTCGGCGGGAGAGCGCACGAAGCTGAGGCTCACGAAGTCGGCCTCGTTCTTGGCGGCCCATTCGGCCCAGCGCCGGTCGACATCGCTCATGGCCGGCGCGCTGAGTTTGGCGCCGGGCAGATTCACGCCTTGCCGGCTGCGCACCAGTCCTCCCTGGACTACTCGGCAAACGACGGCATCCGCGGCTTTCTCTTCGACGGCCAGGCTCACCGTGCCGTCGGCCAGCATCACACGGTCGCCTGGATCGAGCTCGTCGACCAAGGGATCGTAGGTGACCGTCAGGTCATGAGGGTCTTCGCCAATCCGCTTGCGGACGAAGCGAAAATGCTCGTTTTCATGGAACTCGAGCTGGCCCCCGGGCAATTCACCGAGCCGCATTTTCGGTCCGGCCAGGTCGACCAAGATGCCGAGGGGTCGCTTGAGCTCTTCGCCCGCGGCGCGAATCGCCGCCAACGCCTTCTCGTGTTCGACGGTCGACCCGTGGGCCGTGTTCAAACGGAACACATCGACCCCGGCCTGGATCACGCGCCGCAGCCGCTCGGGGTCGGCACAGGCAGGGCCGTAGGTGGCGACGATCTTGGTCCGCGAGAAAGGCTGTGCGCCGGGGGAGGGTTGCATCAAGACGATCCTTTGTGTTGACGAAGCCCGCCCAGGGCGAGGACAATTTCCGCGCAGGTCGGCCGACGCCTAGCAATCGTAGGTCGGCGGGCCGCCGGTTCGATCATCAAGCTAGCGGAATCGATGAGAGTCGGCGAGCCGCACCGACCGCGCATCAGGCCAAATCCTTATTTCATGCATAGTTCGAGCGACATTTCCGCCGCATCCTTGGCGCGCCGACGGCGGCTCCAGGCCTTCGTCCTCGGACTTATTTTCGGCCTGGCGCTGGGGCTGCTCGCGCTCCTGCTGGGGCTGTTCCTATTTCTCCGCGACAGCCTGCCCCGGATCGCAGAAACTGACTTGGCGGCCGCCCGCGCTCGGTGGCAGGCGGAGGGACCCCACGACTACGACCTCAAGCTCGAACTCACGGGCAACCAATCTGGGCGCCTCGTCGTGCAAGTGCGCAACGGGCGCCCGCTGAGGGTCGACCGGCAACCGGGGCAGTCCCCCCCGCAGCGCACCTGGGACTACTGGACCGTGGCCGGTCTGCTCGATGTGATCGAAGGGGAGTTGAACTGCGCGTCCGACGCAGCCCAGGACCCTAAAGCCCCGCCGATCGTTGTTCGAGGGGAGTTCGACCCGCGCTACGGATATCCGGCCCGGTTCCGCCGCACATCGCTGGGAGGCGGCGCTGAGATCGGCTGGCGCGTGCTGGCGTTCGAGCCGCTGCGGCGAGAATTCTCGCCGCCCCTTGAGTAGCGGCGCTCGTCTCTGGGTATACTGGGAGCCGCGCATCCGAATGCCACGGCGCCCGACCTCGCAGATTCGTTTGCCCTCCGCGTTCGCGTCTCCCACGCGGGCCGGACGACATTTGCCCACCTGCACCACCAGATTCGAGCACCCATGAAGTTGTTTGGCTGGCTGCGCCGTTGTTCGCCTTCGCGCACTCTCCTGCGGCTCGAGCCTCTCGAGGCTCGGCGGCTGCTCTCCGTAACCCCAGGCAACGAGTGGTCGTACACGCTCAAGTCCCCCCTGGGGCCGGGTACGATCGAGCGGACCGTGCATGGCGGCCTGCCCGAGAACTACGTGGCGCCGGCCTACGTGCCCAGCGTGAATGAGTCGCCGCTGATGCCGCTGGGAACGCTCGACCCCGATACGAGCGTCGGCGGGTTCAACATCGACCTCCTCGAAGGTCCTGACCTGCAGACCAACCCCGCGGCCGAGGCGGTGTTCGCGCGGGCGGCCCAGTTCTGGGAGAGCGTGCTCTCCGACCCCATCACCGTGCGGCTCGACGTCGACTTCACGAGCGTCGGCTTTTCGAGCGCCAGCGTGGTGGGCAGCACCGATGTGCAGAACCTGAACTTTGAGTACAGCGACGTCCGCGCGCGGCTGACCTACGACGCGGCGCCGAACGAATCGTTGGTCAACAGCCTGCCCGCCGTCGGCGCGTTGAACTTCAGCCTGCCGGCGGGGCCCGAACTGCTCCAATTGACCACCGGCGGGAACAACCCGGTCATGGCGCTGACGCGGGCCAACGCCCTGGCCTTGGGCTTCACCAACCTGGTCACCGGGACCAAGACATCCGCCTTTTCGCCCGGCGTGATCATCGACGGCTCGATCAAGTTCAACAGCGCCTTCAGCTTCGACCTCGACAGCAGCGATGGAGTCAGCCCCGGCACGATCGACCTCGAAAGCGTGGCGATCCACGAGATCGGCCATGCGCTCGGGTTCTTCAGCACGGTCGACGTGGTCGACGCGGTGCTCGACGCGGGGAGCCCTCCGACCACGGTCTTCCCCCAGCCGCTCGACCTGTTCCGTCTGGCGCCGGGCCAAGGCCCGAACTTCTCGACCGCCACGCGGGTGCTGACCACCGGCGGCGACCAAGTGGTCTACGACGGCCAGTTCGACATTAGCCAATATAAGGCCGCCTTTGCGGCCGGGATTCCAAACCTGGCCACGGGCGACATCGTGATGTCGACCGGCCGCGCCACGGGCGACACGCAGCAGGCCAGCCACTACAAGGCGGGGGAGACTTCCGGCTTCCAGGGGTTGATGGATCCGACGATCAACTTCCAAGAGATCCTCCCCTTCACGCAGACCGATCTACGGTTGTTCGGGCTGATCGGCTGGGACACGGTGAACAACGGCCTATTCGCCCCGGCGCCCACGGTCACCGTCACGCCGAAGACGACGAACGACGCCACGCCGTCGCTGAGCGGCGCCCTCACGGCGGGAGTTCCGGCGACCGCCAGCGTCTATGTCGGAATTCCGGGCGCGCTGGGCACGAACTCGGCCACGCTCACGGCCGACGGCCCCTCGACCTTGGCGGGCGCCTTCGTGCTGTCGAACGACGCGAGCAGTCAGGCCAAGATCGTGCGGGCCGAGCTGATCCTGCCGGGGGTTGGTTCGTTCGGCAATATTATTCCCGACTTCCACATGAACACCCAGACGGGGGGCGGAGCGGGAGCCGTTACTGACTTTGAGGCGGGCGCAGGCGAACCGGCGACCGTGGGCCTCATTAGCCCCGTGTCCGACGCCGTGACCGACGATGGCGACCAGTTCAACATCAGCAAGACGCTGGTCATGAACTTCAGCGACTTCAATCCGGGCGAATCGATCTCCTGGCGGATCGACATCGATCCGGGAGGGGTGGCGGGCAACCAGTTGGCCGGCGCGGTGCTCGTGGTGACCTGGGACAACGGCCTCTCGACCCGTGGCACGCTGGCCGCGATCGGCCCAGCCAACTCCGATGCGTCGACCGTGACCGTCGTGCAGAACCGGGCGTTCAAGGCCACCAACAACGGCGATGGGACCTGGACCCTGGCCGACAACGTGCTGCCGGCGCTGGCGGCCGGAAGCTACGACGTACAGGTGACCGCCTGGGACGAATCGGAGGCCCGCGCCCAGGATGCCACGGTCAACGAGCTGGTCATCGACCAGACGCCGCCGACGGCCGATATCGTCGACGTGACGCCCGATCCGCGCAGCACGGCGGTCAGCTCGATTCAGATCGTGTTCAGCGAGGCGGTGACCGGCCTCGACTTGGCGGACCTGGCGCTGACCCGCAACGGGGGGCCCAACCTGCTGACCGGCAGCGAGTCGCTGACCACGGGCGACAACATCACGTTCACGCTGAGCGGGCTGGCTTCCTTGACGGGGGTGGGCGGAAACTACGCCCTCACATTGACGGCCGCCGGTTCCGGCATCACGGACACTGCGGGCAATGCGCTCGTAGCAAACGCCAGCGACGCCTGGGTGGTCGACACTTCGGCCCCGACGGCCGACATTGTCGACGTGACGCCTGACCCCCGCAGCACTGCGGTCAGCTCGATCCAAATCGTGTTTAGCGAGGCCGTGACCGGGTTCAACCTGGCGGACCTGGCGCTGACCCGCAACGGGGGGCCGAATCTGCTGACCGGCGGCGAGTCGCTGACCACGGGCGACAACATCACGTTCACGCTGAGCGGGCTGACGGCGCTGACGGGCAATCAGGGAACCTACACGCTCGCGTTGACGGCCGCCGGCTCGGGCATCACGGATACGTCGTCCAATGCGCTGGCCGCGGACGCCAGCGACGCCTGGAGCATGACGATCGTCGAAGCGCAGGCGGAGAACTTTAGCAGTCGGACGTCCGGCAACGGCCATCAGTGGTCGATCGTCGACCAAGAGGTGGCGGGCGTGGGCAGCTTCACTGGGGCCACCGGCCCAGGCTCCGACTTCTTGCAGGCACTGACGCTGGCCGGGCAAGACAGCCCGCAGGCCAACGTCGCGCCGGCCGTTCCCAGCGTCGACTACGTCGTCCAGATCGCAACTCCCGGCATCTACGACCTCAAGCTGCGCGTCGCCGGCGTCAGCTCGTCGAGCGATTCGTTGTGGGCGCAGGTGACCACGGGCAGCTTGTTCAACGCCCAGGGCAACTCGCTCACCAGCGGCGCACTGCAGATCGCCACGAACATTACGGGCAGTTTCACCGACGCGAGCGCCGGACGCTGGGAGCTGGGCGCGGGTACGCACACGATTCGGATCTCGATGCGCGAATCGGGAGCCGCCATCGACCGCCTGCAGCTTGTTCCGCTTGCACCTGTGGCGATCAATGGAACCACCGAGGTGCAAGCCGAGGCGTTCGCCCGTCGGCAGTCGGCATCCGGCCACTCGTGGCTGGTCGTCGATCAGGAAACGGCCGGCGTCGGCGCCTTCACCGGCGCCACCGGGCCGGCGCTCGACTACGTGCAGGCGCTCACCACGGCGGGCCAAGACAGTGCAACGGTCGCGCTCGCTCCGAGCGCCACGTACATCGAGTACGCGATTCAAGTCCCCACCGCAGGGGTCTACGACCTGAAGCTACGGACCACTGGGCCCAGCGGCACCAGCGACTCGCTCTGGGTCGAGGTACCCTCGGGCAGCCTGTTCGACGCGCAGGCGAATCCGATCGTAAGCGGCGGACTGAACGTCGCCACAGGCTTGACGAGCGCCTTCGCCTTGCGGAACGCCGGCCGCTGGGAGCTGAGCGCCGGCACGCACACGATTCGCATTTCGATGCGCGAGTCGGGCGCCGCGCTCGACGCGCTGCAAATCGTGCCCCCCGCGGCCACGCCGATCGTCGGCACGACGGTGATCCAGGCCGAAAGCTTCACGCGCCGGCAGAGTGGCAACGGCCACCAGTGGTCGGTCGTCGACCAGGAGACCGTGGGAACGGGCGGCTTCTCGGGAGCGACCGGTCCTGCCCTCGACTACGTGCAAGCGCTCACGCCCACGTTCCAAGACAGTGCCAGCCAGAACAACGCCCCCGCCGCCCCGTCGATCGAATACGACATCGTCATCTCGGCGGCGGGCGTCTACCAGCTCGACCTGCGGGCCGCAGGCATCAGCGGCACGAGCGACTCGCTCTGGATCGAAGCGCCCACCGGGCTCCTCCGCGACGCCCAAGGCAACTCCTTCGCCGCCGGCGCACTGCAAATCCAAACGAACTCCACCGGCGTGTTCACCTTGCAGAACGCTGGGCGCTGGGAGTTCGCTGCGGGCACGCACACCATTCGCATTTCGATGGCCGAATCGGGCGCGGCGGTCGACTCGCTGCAGATCGCCGCCGTGGCCCCCGTTTCCATTTCCGGAACCACGACCATCCAGGCCGAGGACTTCGTTCGCCGCCTGTCGGGCAACGGCCACCAATGGGCCGTGGTCGATCAAGATCTGCCCGGCGTGGGCAGTTTCACGGGCGCCACAGGCGCCGCCCAAGACTTCTTGCAATCGCTGACCCTGGCAGGCCAAGACAGCGCGACGACCAATGTGGCGCCGGCGGCGCCGTGGGTCGAATACTCGATTCAGGTCGCTACCGCGGGCATCTACGATCTCAAGGCGCGCGTGGCCGGCATCAGCAGCGCCAGCGATTCGCTGTGGATCGGTGTGCCCACCGGCAGCCTGTTCAACGCCCAGGGGAACTCGGTGTCGAGCGGCAGTCTGCAGATCGGCACGAATTCGACGGGCGCCTTTACGCTGGTCAATGCCGGGCGGTGGGAACTCGCTGCGGGCACGCACACGATCCGCATCTCGATGCGCGAGTCGGGGGCGGCCATCGACGCGCTGCAAATCAGCCCGCCAACGCCTACGGTGATCGCCGGCACGACGACGATCCAGGCCGAGGATTTCTCGCGGCGGGCGAGCGGGAATGGCCACCAATACTGGGTGGCGGATCAGGAGACCCCCGGAGTCGGTTCGTTCACCGGCGCCACTGGGCCCAGCGCGGACTTCGTGCAAGCGCTTACGATGGCGGCCGCCGATAGCCCCAGCGCCGTGCTGTCGCCCGGCACGCCCTTCGTCGAGTTCGACATCACCGTGGGCACGGCCGGGGTGTACGAGTTGAAACTGCGCGTCGCAGGCATCAGCACCTCGAGCGACAGCCTGTTTGTGGAGGCTCCGACGGGCACGCTGCAAGACGCTCAAGGCAACCCCACCGTTGGCAGCGGCCTGCAAATTGCCACTAATATCACGGGGGCCTTCGAACTGCGGAGCGCGGGGCGCTGGACGCTAAGCGCGGGTCTGAATCGGATTCGGATTTCGATGCGGGAATCGGGGGCCGCAATCGATTCGTTGCAGTTGGCCCAGGTCTAAGCAACGTATTTCTTGCGTCGGCGCGCCCTCGCGGCTAGCTTGAAGGTGGGCGGCCAACCGGATTTGCACCCCTTCGGCGGAGGTCTGGCAAGCATGTGGCAGGCACAGCAGGCGGTTCGCGCGGCAACGGCAGCGCGAGCGCGATGAGCGACCGGCACACGCCCGAGACGCCGCCGGTTCCAAGGCGCGGTTGGCGGCGGTTCTCGCGATTCAGCCTGCGCGGCTTGTTGCTGTTGACGACCCTGGCCGCGCTTCAACTAGGCTGGACGCCCCATGATCTCTTTCCCGGCAGCTACGCGGTGGCCGCCGGCACCTACCGCCTCGCCGGCGCCGATGTTTCGGCGAACGACGAAAACCTGCTTAGCTATGTCGCCAGCCGCCAACTTCACCGACACCTCGATCCGCACCGAAGGACTGACCGAGGGAACGGCAACCTGATCGTCGTCGCCCGCTTGGACCCTGACTATCTCGACGGCTATCTCGGGCTCATCGACCATGGCGGCTTGCTGCAGATTCTACGGATCGACCAAGGCGCCCGGAAGTGCTCAACCAGATCGACGTTGGCGACCAAGGGATCGACGCCACTGCCGACGTGCTCCTCCAACTCGACGTGTTCGGCTCGGAGGCTCAGCCTGACCGCCTGGCGCCCCGGCCAGCCGATGCCGGCCCTCAAGTCATCGCCACCGACGACAACTACGCGAACGGGGTGGCGGGGCTGCTCTACAACGAAGACGACTTCGAGTCGGTCGGCGTCTTCCGTTTCGCTCAGGCGTCGAGCCTGAGGATCATCGATTTGCTGGCAGGCGACGCCAACGGCGACGGCTCGGTTGACCTACGGACTTCGGCATTCTCAAAACCAACTTCGGCTCGGGCACAACGCGGGCGCAGGGCGATTTCAATGGCGATGGGTCGGTCGATCTGA
Organism: Pirellulales bacterium; assembly: GCA_046349955.1. Lineage (GTDB taxonomy): Bacteria > Planctomycetota > Planctomycetia > Pirellulales > JBGAPH01 > JBGAPH01. The sequence goes on from JAXMBI010000005.1 coordinate 202,437, forward strand.
CCGACTTCGGCATCCTGAAAGCAAACTTCGGCAAATCGGGAACCCTGGCGGTTCCGGAGCCGTGCAGTTGGATGTTGGCCGCGGCGGGACTAGTGGGCTTGCTCGCGTCGCGGCGTCGGTTGGGAGCGCGATGAGCGACCGGCACACGCCCGAGGCGCCGCCGGTTCCAAGGCGCGGTTGGCGGCGGTTCTCGCGATTCAGCCTGCGCGGCTTGTTGCTGTTGACGACCTTGGCCGCGCTCCAACTAGGCTGGTCCGTGGAGCGGGCGCGGCGGCAGCAGCGCGCCGTGGCGGCGGTGCAGGCCATCGGCGGCTACGTGTCGTTCGCCCAGGGGCACTCCTCGGTCGCAGAGGCCGAGCAGCCCGACTGGCGGCCGCACTGGGCGCCGGAGTGGATTCCTGACCAGTATCTGCAGCGGCCTGAAGGCGTGTGGGTGCCGGGTTCCGACGCGACCGACTTTTCGTTTTTGGGCGATCTGCCGACCTTGAAAACGGCCTGTTTGCTCAATTGCCAGCACTTCGACGACGCCGACCTCCGGCTTCTCGTGCGCGCCAAGGGGCTGCGGCTGGTGAGCCTGGTCGGCAGCGGAATTTCAAACGCCGGGGTGGCCGAACTGCAGCGGCTGCCGAAGCTGCAGATCCTGCAACTGCGCGGCACACGGATCGATGATCGCGCGATCCCTTACTTGCGCAAGCTGCGCTCGTTGGCCGAACTCGACGTCTTCGACACCGACCTCAGCCGCGCGGGGGTCGCGCAGCTCGCCGTGGATCTGCCCCGCTGCCAACTATTCCAGCGGCCGTAGACCGACGGGTGCGCGGCGGCGGCGAGCGATGGGCGTTGCCGAGACCTTGCCCGCCCCGCTCAGGGCGAGCGGCCGGCGTAAGCCGGCTGACAAAAATACGGCTGACCACGGCGACACGGTTGAAAATCGGCGAGCTAACGCTGGCCGCTCGCCAGAAACGCACTCGCAGCGCACGCGCTCGGATTCTCGCGGGGCGCTCCTGCCGCGGCGACGTGCGGTTGGGCAGGCCAGGGCTGCGCCGGTTAGGCCGGCAGGCGCTCGCCGCGGATCAGGTCCTCGAACGTCTGCCGCTCGCGAATCAACTCAGGCTGGCCGTTGCGGACGAGCACTTCGGCGCACATCGGCTTACTGTTGTAGTTCGAGCTCATCACGAAGCCATACGCGCCGGCGTTCTCGATCACCAACAAGTCGCCGACCTCAGCCGCTGGCAGCCGCCGTGCTTCGACGAAGCCGCCGGCGGTCTGCGTGAAGATGTCGCCCGATTCGCATAGCGGCCCGCCCACCACCGCGTCGACCAGGGGCCGGTCCTCCTCCCGCGCCGGGCAGACCGCCATCGGATGATAAGCGCCATACAGGATCGGCCGCGCCAGGTTGTTGAAGCCGGCGTCGACCAGGTAAAAGGTGTTGCCCCCCATCCGCTTTACGGCGCAAATCCGCGTCACCAGATAGCCGCTCTCGGCCACCAGATAGCGCCCGGGCTCAATCTCGAGCCGCAGCGGATGGCCGAACGATTCTTCCAGCCGGCCGCGCATGGCGTTCCACAACCGGAAGTAGCCGTCGAGATCGACATACGTCTCTTCGGCGCGATAGGGCACCGGCAGGCCGCCTCCGGCGCTGATCGCCGTCAGCGAGCGGCCCACTTCGCGGGCCGCCTGTTCCATCGCCCCGCACACCTGGCTCAAGTGCTCGAGGTCGGTGCCGGAGCCGATGTGCATGTGCAGCCCCGTGACGGCGATGCCGTGGGCATCGGCCCGCCGCAGGCAGTCGGCGAGTTGGGCGTGCCAGATGCCATGCTTCGAGTGCTCGCCGCCGGTGTTCGTCTTCTGGCTATGCCCATGGCCGAAGCCTGGGTTGATGCGCAGCGTGATCTGGCTGCCGGGGCGACGCTCGCCGAGTTGATCGATCATGTCGGGGGAACCGCAGCAGACGTGCAGCCCGTGCTCGATCACCATCTCGAGCGACTCGCGATCGAAGATGTCGGCTGTGTAGACGATCGCGGGCGGGTCGCCCATCGGAAGGAAGCCAGCGGCCAGCGCGCGGCCAATTTCCCCGGCGCTCACGGCGTCTACCAAGGCCCCCTCGCGCCGCATCAGGTCGAGAATCGCCAGGTTCGAGCAGGCCTTTTGGGCGAACCGCACGACGTCGAAGGCCTTGAGGTCGGCAATCCGCTCGACGATTTTGGCCTCGTCGTAGACGTAGAGGGGCGTCTCAAACTCCTCGGCCAGGCGAAACACGCTCGCGCCGGCGATCTTGGTGCGAAGCGGGGAAAAACGGGGCGGGGCTACCATACTTGGGCGTGCTACTCCTTGAGCATTGAGAGAAGCCCAAAGTGTAGCGGGTTCGCGCCGCGGTTTCATGCCCTGCTGGGGGGCTAAAGGCGCCCGAGCCCGAACCCAGCGGCGCCCGCCTCAACTGCCCAGGCCTCGACCCGCGCCGAGGCGGCCAGATGCGGTTGTGCGCAGCCCGGCTATGCCGCGGACGGCTGCGGAGCGTTCGGCGCGGCCGCGGCGGGGCGGTTCTCCTTCGCCATCGCGACATCGTCGAAGTCGACCCGGCCGTCGGCGTCGAGATCGGCCGAGAGGTTCTGCCCCGACTCGCCGAATTGGCTCATCAAGTGATCGATCGCGGCCTCGTACTGGGTCTCGGCCGAGATCACGGGCAGCGACACACCGGAAAGGCTCGAGAGCTGCTCGAACGAGAGTTCCCCTACGTGCCGCGTGCTGTTCGAGAAGACCCACGTTGGATAGGCCGAGATGCCGGCGTCGATGGCCGCCTGGGTTTGCGTGCGATCGGGATTGGAGCACTCGACATACGGCAGCTCTGCCGCCGCGGCGCCGAAGAGTTCCTTCTGGGCGTGGCAATGCGAACACCAAAAGGCCCCGTACAACTTCGTGCCGGACGCCGTGAGCGCTTGGGCAAAGGCCGAGACGTCGACGACTGGCTCGAACAGGTAGGCCACTGGCCCGGCGGCCAAGGGAGCCGCTACCGGGGAGACCAAGGCCGAGGCCGGAGACAGGCGAACCTCGAGCGATTCGAAGCGCGGCACACTGGGGCTGCGATAGTTCATCGTTTTCTCGTCCTTGCCGCGGACCGGCCGCCGCTCGCGAGCCCTGTCGAACTCGCAAACGACTCGCAGAATTCCGCGTCTATCTTAACTGTTGGCTACGACAACTGCTCGAAAAATGCGTCGCACAGTTCCTCTTGAGCCCGCTGGCGGCGGGCCGAGCCGGACAAACTCTGGGCCAGTCCGCGGGCTGCCGCCTCCCAGCGCTCGGCCTGCAGCGCCTCGAGCGCCCCGTCCAGTGCCGCTGCCCGAGCCAGCCGCGCCTTGTAGAGGCCAAAGTCGCTCAGGTCGATTTTCCGGTCGCCGTTCAAATCGTTGAGGAAGCCAAACTTCGGCTGATTCCGGTTTCCGGCGATCGGCCGGGCCGCCGCGTCGATGATCTCAACCGTTTCGACGCCGAAGTGGCTGATCGACGCGCCCCCCGGAGCAATCGTCACCTGGCCCGGCAACTCGGTGGCCACGCCGTCTTGCGGGTCGACGGTCAACGTGTCGTCGTCGGAGCCGCCAAAAACGTTGAACGTCGCGCCCAGAGCCGGCGTGATCTGGAACTCGTCGTCCCCTTCGTCGCCAAACATTAGGCCCGTGAGCGAACCCGTGGCCGTGACGACGAAGGTGTCGGCGTTCGTGCCGCCCCACAGGTTGCCGACGTTCGTGAAGCCCGCGGCGATGCCGGTCGCCTGGCCGCTGTCTGCGCCGTCGACCGTAAAGGTCGTCGGCAGGTCGTCGGCCACGATGCGGTTGCTGCCCGTTCCCCCGTCGACGCTGCCGGCGAGCGTGCCGCCGTCGAGCCAGAAGATGTCGAGACTGGTCCCGCCCACCAGGTTCTCGATGCCGGCGAAGCCGCCAAGCCCAGTCGCCAACCCGCCCCCAGGCGTTTGCACCTGGAAGATGTTGAATAGGTTGTCGCCCGTGAGCGTGTCGACGCCTGCCGCGCCATCGGCCATTCCAGAAAGCGTTCCGCCGGCGAGGAGGAAGCTGTCGGCCAGGCCGCCGCCGGTGAGGTTTTCGATTCCGTCGAAGGGGACGACGCTCGTGCCGGCCATCGTGCCAGCGTCAGGTCCGGTGAGCGTAAACGTAGTGGCGACCGCGGCGTCGGCGATCAGCGTATCTACTCCATCGCCGCCGCTGATCGAGCCGGTCAGCGTGCCGCCGGTGGTGAAGTTGAACGTATCGTCGCCGAGGCCGCCGGTAAGTCGCTCGACGCCCACGAACGTGGTGACGCCAGAAATCGAGCCGGCGTCGGCGGCGTTGATCGTGAACTCGACCGCCTGGTTGCCACCGGAGATGCGATCAGTATCGGCGCCGCCATCGAGCTCGCCGGCGAACGGTTCGAAGAAGAACAAGAACTCATCGGCCTTGCTGTTCCCAATGAGGCTTTCCACCTCGACGAAGCCGCCGAGCCGCACCGGGCCGGCGTTTTCGAGCAGAAAGCCGCTCGCGGGACCGAAGGTGACGAACTGATTCGGCACATCGGCCGCCTGCACGACATCCAGCCCGCCTTCGCCGCGGAACACGCCGGAGAGAGCGCCGGGGCCGCTGAGCGTGAGCGTGTCAGCCAGGGCATTGCCCGTGAGATTCTCGACGTTCGTGAACCCGCCTGCGCCGAGGATGCCGGTGGCCGTGCCGGCGTCAGCGCCGGTCACGTTGAACGCGTTGGCCACGTTGTCGCCGCTGATCGTATCGCTGCCGGCCCCGCCATCGACCGCGCCCGAGAGCGTGCCGCCGGCGAACATGAACTCGTCGTCACGGCTGTTGCCGGTCAGATTTTCGATGCCGGCGAACGTGCCCAGCCGTGTGGCCGTGCCGGCGTCGGCCGCCGAGATGGTGAACGTCGTCGGCACGTCAGCCGCCACGAGCGTATCAGCGCCGAGCCCGCCGGCGATCGCGCCCGAGAGGCTGCCTAAATCGAGTTCGAAGCGATCAGCTTGGCCGCCGCCCGTCAGATTCTCGACGCCGGCGAACGTGAACGTGTTCACGCCGTCGGTGTGGAGGCCCGCGTCGTCGCCGGTCAGCCGGAACGTCGTCGGCACGAGGTCGTCGGCCGTCAGCACGTCAGCCGTGCCGTCGCCGCCGGTGACTCCGCCCGTCAGTCGACCGCCGGTCGAGAGGGCAAAGGTATCGATGCCGGCCCCGCCGACCAGGTTCTCGAGTTGATCGAAGGGGCCGATGCCTGAGGCCGTCCCGGCGTTCACGCCCGTGATGCTCCAGGTACGGTTGGCGTCGTTGCCGAGCAGCGTGTCGTTGTCGCCGCCGCCCGCGATCGTGCCAGCCACGGTTCCGCCCTGGCGGAAGTCGAATGTGTCGTCGCCGAGGCCGGCATCGATCGAGCCGGTGAGCGAGCCGCCGGGCAGGAACACGAAGGTGTCGTCGCCGATGCCGCCCACCAGGCTCTCGATCCCCGTGAAGGCGACGCCGTTGAGCGTGCCGGTGTTGGGGCCGGAGATGATCCACAGGTTTTCGCCGTCGCCGCTCGTGAGGGTGTCGAGCCCGCTGCCGCCGAGCAGCCGCTCGACGTTCAGTCCGGCATGTGACACTTCGTTGCCCAGACCGTCGCTCACCTTGATCTGCGTGCCGACGACGAAGTTGAGCGGCACGGTGACCGCCGAGAAATCGAGGAAGTCGTCGGTTCCTTCGCTCGGGCCTTCGATCAGGTCATCGACGCCGAAGCCGTCGGCGAAGCGATAGGTGTCGTTGCCGGCTTGACCGGCCAGTTCGTCGTCGCCGGCCAGGCCGATGATCAGATCGGCCGAATCGCCGCCAAAGATCTTGTTGTCCTCGCTGCTGCCGCGGAGCGTGTCGGCGGCGACCGTGCCGATGATGTTCTCGAAGAGTCCCGGCGCCGGCGTTTCGACCGTCTGCTGCGGCAGTCCCCACACCGCCACGACGGGCGCCGTGGTGAGGATCGGCGGAGTCTCGAGGTCGACCGTCACCGGATCGGGGATTTGGCTGAAGTCAAGCGTGTCGCTGCCGATCGTCTCCACGATCTGGTCGTTGTCGCCTGGGTTGCCTGGCACGAAGACATAGGTGTCGTCGCCGGCGGCGCCTTGCAGCACGTCGGAGCCGGCGCGGCCGTCGAGCAGGTTGTTGCGGGCATTGCCGATCAAGAAGTCGTTGGCCGCGCCGCCAATGGCCTGCTCGAGGAAGGCGTGTTGGTCGTTGAGCTTGGTCTGCACCTTATGGACGGCGCTGCCGAGCCGCGAATGCTGGGCCACGATCGGCACGGCAAACGCCGCCGGCGCGTCGGAGAGATCGACCGTCACCGGCTCATCGGCGCCCAGACCGGGCTGATCCTTGAGCGGCACGGGGCTGAAGTCCAGGCGATCGTAGATGCCTTCGTCCCAGCGCTCGTTGGTGCCGCCCCCTTCCAGTTCCTCGATCGTGTCGAGCTCGTCGCCGGCCGCCGGCGCGGGGCCGAAATGATAGGTATCGTTCCGCAATTGGCCAATCAACAGATCGTCGCCGCCGAGGCCGAACAGGTGGTCGTCGTCACCCAGGCTGAGAATGCAGGGGTTCGTGATGACGTTGTCGCCGTAAATCGTGTCCGTGGCGTTGAAGCCATAGAGCCAGTCCTTGCCGTCGACGAGCGGCGTCTGCAGGAAGTTGCCGAAGTCGATGTCGTCGAGCGTTTGGTTGAACTGGCCGATCGCGATGACGTGTCGCCCGGTGGCCGGATAGCTGTGGATGTAGCCTTCTTGCGGAACTTCGCGAACGGAGTACGTGCCAGGGGGCAAGTTGTCGATCGTGTAGTTGCCGGCGGCGTCGGTGACGGCGAACGGTTCGTTCGCATCGAGCTTGCCGTCGTCGTCGAGATCGACGTAGATCGTGAAGCCGGGGAGCGTGGGCTCGGTGCCCACCAGCACTCCGTCGCAATCGACGTCGAGGAACTTGGTGCCTTGAATGCGGCCGTTGCGGAAGTTGCCGAAGTCGCGGCCGTAGACCGCTTCGTCCCCTTCGAGCGTGACCAAATAGTGGTCGCTCGGGCCCTGCAAGAGCACGGTAGCGCCCGCTTCATCGCGGTCGGCGGTGGCGATGTCGAGCCGGCCGTCGCCGTTGAGATCGGCCACGATCACCGCGCCAGGATAGCTGCCGACCTCTTCGTCGAGCGGGCCGAGGAACGTGCGGTCGACGCGGCCGAAAAAGAGGCTGACTTCGCTGTCCCCTTCACTACCATCGTCGCTCACGACGAGGTCGGCGATGCCGTCGCCGTTCAAGTCCCCGGCGGCCACGTCGAGCGGCGAAAGCGTAAACGGCAGAATCTCCGGCGTGGCGGCAAAGGTGAGCGCTGTAGCGGAACTCAAGCCGTAGTACACTCCGGCATCGCCGGCGGCGGCGATGGCCAGGTCGAGGTTGCCATCGGCGTCGAAATCGCCCACCGCCAGCCGCCGCGGCCCTTCGAGTCGCTCTGCGAGCACCGGCACATCGAGCGCCTGAGTGAGCGACCCGTCGCCCGTGGCGTTGTTTACGAAGATTCGCACGAGTCTGCTCGCGCCGTTGAGCACGGCCAGGTCGGCAAAGCCGTCGTGGTTGAAGTCGGCGGCCGCCAGGTCGCGCAGCCCTTCGCCGGCGACCAGCAGCAGGGGCGCGAAGAGGCCCCCCGCCGGATTGTTGAGGAACACCCGCACCTGCCCGTCGCCGCTCGAGGCGACGGCCACGTCGGGGCGGTCGTCGTGGTTGAAGTCGGCGACGGCGATCGCCACCGGATCGCCGCCGGTCGCGAAGCTCGTGGGAGCGCCGAAGGCGCCGGCGCCGTCGTTGGCGAACGTCACCACTTCGCTCGAGAGCAGCGTGACGACCAGATCGAGGTCGCCGTCGACATCGAGATCGGCCAGCTTCACGTCGGTAGGCTCGGCGGCCAGCGCGATCAACTGGGCCGGCGCAAACTTGCCGGCGCCGTCGTTCGCGAGCATCCAGATCGCCCGCGCGCCGCGGTCGGCCACTACCATGTCCACCGAGGCGTCGCCGTTGACGCGGCCGCTGTCGAGCGCGATCGGGCCCTCGCCGAAGTCGTACTTCGTGGCGTCGAACGTGATGAACGGCGCGGTCTGGGTGAAGCCCGCCTGCTGCACCTCGCGCACGTGGTACGTGCCGGGCTCGACGTTCTTGAACCAGTACTCGCCGTTCTCGTCGGTCACCGTCGAGGGCTCGTTCGGATCGAGGCGGCCGTTGTTGTTCAAGTCGAGGTAGATCGTCCAACCGGCCGCGCCGCGGTCGTTGTCGTCGCGAATGCCGTTGCCGTTGAAGTCGAGGTACTTCGTGCCGTGGATTTGGCCGCGCAAGGGGCGGTTGCCAAAGTCGCGGCCGCGCTCGATCTCGCCCGAGCCGAGATCGACGATATGCACGCCCGTGCCAGAATCGGGCCCGCGCTCCACGCGGAGGTTGTCGAACCAGAACTCCTGCCCGCCCAAGCCAAAGGTTTCGACGGCGCCCACGACAGTGAGAAAGCCCAGGTTGTCGGTCACCTGGTTCACGGTGACCACTGCGCCGCCGACCGTTTGGCCGTTGAGCTCCGTGAAGTTCTGCACGGCCCGCGTTTCGCCGTTGACGATTAGGTTCACCGCGCCGCCGCCGTCGAAGAACACGAGCGCGACGCCGGTGACGCCTTCGCCCAGGTCGAACCGCGCCGTGGCGGTGCTCGTGGCGATCGCCTGCTGCACCACGTTGTTGCCCGTGAACTGCACGCGGGCAGAGCCATCGCTCGTGCTGCCGCCGCCGGGGAACGCGAAGGCGCCGATCGTGGCCGTTTCCACGAAGCCGGAGTCGGCCGCCGTGTCGAAGCTGGAGTTCACCGGGAAGACGAGCTGCGGGTTCACGTCCTCGAAGCGGAACAGATCGGCCAGTGTTTGCGGCGCGGGGTAGGTTTGCACCCAGTTGGGCTGCACGATCTCGCCAACGATGTACACCCCCGGAGGCAGATCGGGGAACGAATAGTTCCCGTTCTCGTCGGTCGTGGTCACCGGCTCGCCGGGGTCGTGCTCGCCATTGCGATTGAGGTCGAGATAGACTTGCCAGCCCGGCAGGCCCGGCTCGAGGTCGTCGTGCTGGCCGTCTCCATCGGTGTCGAGCCACTTCTGACCCGTGATCCCACCGTTGTGGGCATTGCCAAAGTCGCGCCCCACCGCCCGGCCGCCCGGCTGGATGTCGACCACGTACACGCCCGGCGTGAGCGGCAGCGTTTGCAGGCAGACCGCGTCGACCCACAGCTCCTGTCCGCCGATGGCGAAATTGGTGACGGGGCCCACGAGCTCGAGCAGTTGCCTGTTGCCGTCGACGAGCGTGATCCGCACCAGGGCGCCGCCGAGCAGTTGCCCGTTGAGCTCACTCAGGTCCTCGATCGCCCGCGACTCGCCGTTGACCGCCAAGTTCACCGAGCCCCCTTGATCGGCGAAGTGCAGCGACACGCCACCGACGGTCGCCGCGAACGAGAACTGCAGGTTGACGTTGTTGAGCTGGATCTCCTTGCCTGTGCCGCCTGCGACCCCGCCCGGATCGATCTGCGCGAAGTTCGCCGACGTGCCGCCGCTCGGCAGGTTGAACGGCCCGACAGCGACCGTATACGGCGTGCCGTTGTCGCCGGTCGTGGTGAACGACTGCCCGGCCTGGAAGAGCGCGCCGACCGCCTGGTCTTCGAACTCCAGGTTCACGCAGTTCACCGGGAAGGTTTGCGTCCACCCGGGCTGAACGACCTCAACGACCGTGTATTCTCCCGGCGGCACGTTCGTGAAGAAATACTGCCCGCCCTCGCCCGTCACCGTGCTCGGCTCGCCCTCGTCGAGCTTGCCGTTGTGATTCAAGTCGAGGAAGATCGTCCAGCCCGCCAGCCCTACATCTTGCGTGTCGCGGCGGCCGTCGGCGTTGACATCGTGCCACTTCTGGCCCGAGATCGTGCCGGTGGTTCGCTGGTTGCCGAAGTCGGCGTCGAGCACTGTTTGGTCGGGCCCCAAGAAGATGCGATGGGCATTGGTCTCGATGAACTCGAGCCCCGCAAGCTCGCGGCGCGTGAGGGCATTGACGGCCACGGCTGGGCCGTTGGGAGTTTGGTCGACCGTGAAGTGCCAGTCCTGTTGCCGGGCGCTCACGACTCCATGCAGGATGCCGGTGTCCGGGTCGAAATCGAGCCCCGCGAGCACGCCCGACTGCTCCGGCAGCGGAATCTCCAAAAGCGACAGCACTTCGCCCGTCGTCTTGTCGACGCGCAGCAGCCGCGAAGCGTCGCTGCCCGGCGCGGTGTCGAACAGGAACAGCGCTCCGTCCTTGGAGAAGGCCATGCCCGAGAGGTCCTGGGCGTTCGGGAAGGCGGCGATCGCCGTCACGCGTGAAAGGGTCGGCAGGGCCGACATGAGCTGCCCGACGGCCCCGCTGTAGTCGAGCGTTGCTCGGAACAATGCGTTGGGCACGGGGGCCCCGGCGCCCGACACGAAGTAGATGTCGGCCGTGTGGTCGCCTGCCGCGCGGTTGTACGACGTGGGATCGATCTCCAGATCCCCTTCGCCCAGGCTGATCGGAATCGGGCCAAAGGGGCTGTCGGAGCGCAGTTGGCCCACGTCGCGCGTGGCGCCGCGGAGCTCTTCGATCACCACGAGCTGCCCGCTGTCGGACACGCCATAGATGCGGCCGTCCCAGTCGGAGAAGGTGAGCCCGGCCAGGTTGCCCTGCATATTGACCGCGCGCTGCCGCCGCACGAGGTCGGTCGCCAGGTTTAGATCCCACAGGCCGCGGTTCGGGAAGGAGCCGGCCAGTGCATGATCGCTGGGATAGGTCTGCACGAAGCCGGCGCCAATCTCCTCGCGGACGACGTAGTCGTTCGGCGGCAGCTCGGCGAAGTGGTACTCACCGTTGGCGTTGGTCGTGGAAAACGGCTCGCTGGCGGGAACTGCGCCGGGCACCTGTACGATGTCGCGCACGCCGTTGTTGTTGAGGTCCAAGTAAACGATCACGCCGGGCAAGGACGGCTCCAGATCGTCCTGGGAACCGTCGCCGTCAAAGTCTTCCCACTTGCGTCCGCGGATTTCGCTGTCGCCCACCCCACCCGGCAACGGCAGGCAGGCTACCAGTTCGCAGTCAGTCGAAACGGCCGTGGGGATCGCCGGGCCATCTTCGGCCGTGGGCGCAGCCGGATGATCGTGCTCGTTGTCGACAGGCGTGGCAGGCCCGGGTTCGACCACGATCGGCGGTTGAGTGGCGACCGGACCGGCGACCTCGGTGATCGCTTTGGCCACAAGGTCCCGTTCGAAGGGGCTGAGCTGCGCCGGGCCAATCAGGCCAGCGGCCAACTGGCGGAAGAGATAGAGATCGCGGAAGTCAACGTCGCCGTCAGGCTCGAAGTCGAAGCAGATGTTGTATTGCCCAAAGCCAGGCTGGCCGAAGTTCGGGTCGCCGACCTCGGAGTGGAAGGCGAAGTTGAACATCGTCAGGTCTTCGGCGTCGATCCGGCCGTCGCCGTTGCAATCTCCCACGCGGCGGTTGCCGAAATCGGCGCCCGTCTTGGAAGTTCCTCCCTCGAGGTCGAGGAAATGCCCAAACAGGCTGCCGGCGCCGGGCCAGGTTTGCTGCCAGCCAAGCTCGGGAACCTCGGCGACGAAGTACGTGCCGGGGAGCAAATTCGTGAAGCGGTACGCGCCGGCTTCATCCTCCGGCGTGGCCGGGTTGTCTGGCAGCGTGATGGCGAGCGGCTCTACGGGGAGCAGCGTGACCGGATCGCGCGTGAGCACGCCGTTGCGGTCGAGATCCAAGTAGATGCGGAAGTTGGGCAGCCCGGCCTCGCCGGGGTCGCGCACGCCATTGGCGTTTGCATCGAGCCATTTGCGGCCGCTGATCGACACCTCTTGGGCATTGGCGAAGTCGAGACCGTGCACCACGTCGCCTGGCGAGAGCGACAACGCATGCGAGACAAGCGCCTTGGCGCCCGGCAAGGATTGCACCCAACCGGGCGACATCTCCTCGCGGACCACATAGTCGCCGGGAAGCAGGTTATTGAAGGCGTAGCGTCCCGCTTCGTTCTCGGGCGTCGCCGGGTTGTCGGCCTGCGTGACCGCCACAGGCTCGAGGGGAATGCCGAGCAGTCGGTCGAGCACGCCGTTGTTGTTGCGGTCGAGGTAGATCGTCCAACCGGCGAGGCCCGTGTCGCCTTGGAGGCCCGTGGGCAAGTTGTCGTAGAGCTGTCGAGTTCCATCGGCGCGGCGGTCTTGCCACTTCGTGCCGGTGATGCTCACTGTTTGCACGTTGCCGAACACTACACCGGTGATCGCTGGATCGGCGCTCGACACCAGGTAGCTGCCGATGGCCGGGGCGGTTGCTCGCCAGCCTGGCTGCAACACCTCGCGGACGCGGTAGCTGCCGGGCGCGATGTTCTCGAACCGATAGTTGCCGGTTTCGTCGATCGCTGGCGTGCTCGGGTCATCGAAGGCGGTCGCCACCGCGGGCTCGGTCGGCCGGCCTAGGTCGTCGACGTCCAGCAAGCCGTTATCGTTCAAGTCGAGGTAGATCGTCCAATTCGCTAAGCCCGGCTCGTTCAGATCGCGCACGCCGTTGGCGTTCAGGTCGTGCCACTTCGCGCCTTCGATCTCGATCGAGGGGGCGTTGCCGAAGTCGAAGGTCGGGAAGGCGTCGGCGAGTTGCGAGACGAGCGTGGCGCGATGGATGCGCCGCCCATTGTCGGCGTCGGCCGCGGGGAACGTTTGCAGCCAACCTGGCTGCGGAACTTCGGCCACGATGTACGCGCCTGGCCTGAGCCCGGTGAACTCGTAGTCGCCGTTGGCGGCGGTCGTGGTCACAGGCTCGCCGTCGTCAAGCTGGCCGCTGTCGTTCAGGTCGAGATAGATCTGCCAGCCGCCCAGGCCATCGGCCTGGTTGAGCACGCCATCGGCATTGGGGTCGCTCAGCTTGCGGCCGCGGAGGCCAGTCAGCCGGTAGTTGCCGAAGTCGGCGTCGGTGATCGAATCTCCCGATTGAATCTCGAACATGTGCAGCCCCAGGTCGGCCGGTCCGGGGAACGATTGTTGCCACGTGACGAAGCTCCCCTCGCCGACCACGTAGATCCCCGGCGCCAGGTTGCCAAACGTGTATTCGCCAAAGAAACCGGTGAACGTCTGCGGCTCGCCGCCGTCGAGCTGCCGGTTCAGGTTGAGGTCGAGGTAGACGGGCCAGAAGGAAAGCACGGGTTCGCCGGCGTCGCGGACGCCATCAGCGTCGAGGTCGTGCCACTTCACGCCCGAGATGCTGGCGGGGCGCCGGTTGCCGAAGTTGATGTCGGGAATCGACTCGGCCACACCGACCGTGACGACGCGCGTGCCGCCGGCCGGATTCGTGGGAATCCAGTCGCCGGTGAGCACTTCGCGAACTTCGTAAATGCCCTGCGGCACGCCGCGGAACTGATACTCGCCGGTCAGCTCGTCGGTCGTGGCGACGACTACGGGGCCGCCCCCTTGCAGCTCGAGCTCGATCGTCCAGCCCCCCAGCACGGGCTCGTTCGCGTCCTTGAGGCCGTCGCCGTTGAGGTCGTGCCACTTGATGCCTGAGATGTCGGAGAGCTCGACGTTGCCGAAGTCGACGCCCGTGGCGATCTCGACATCAGTCAATTGCTCGCCCGAGTCGAGCTTGAACGTGAAGGCGATGATCTGGTCACTGCCGAACGTGTATTGCTTGGCCTCGGCCTGCTCGCCGGAAGGGAGCGTGATCTTCGTGCCGATGATCGGGCGGGTTTGGGCAAAGCCTTCCTGTGGCTGCTCGGAGACCAAGTAGATGCCGGCCTCGAGCCCCTTGATCTGCCCGCCGACGCGCTCGTCGGTGAACCAGTACAGGCCTGACTCGGTGAACGGATCGATCGCGCCGTCTTCGTTCAGGTCGACGCTCGTGGTGACCATCGACCCCAGCACGATCCCTTCCACGTCGCGCAGTTCGATCGTCCAGCCGTCGAGCCCAGGCTCTTCGGGGTCCCGTAGGCCATCGCCGTCGGCGTCGCGGAATTTCTGGCCGCGGATCTCGACCGGCAGGTTGTCGAGCAGTTCCGGGGTGACGTCGAAACAGGTCTCGAAGAAATAGCCACCCGAGATCGGGCTGGCGTAGGGCTGGTTGCCCAGGATGTACGTCAGATTCGGGTCCGACGTGCCGCCGATCATCAGGTTTTCGCCCTGCGTGCCGCAGATGGGCGAATCGTCGTCGGGGCCCCCTTCCAGCCGGTCAGGCGTGTTCGGCAGTTCGTCGAAAGCCGCGCTGATCTCGAAGGCGAAGAGCACGTCGTTGCCCCAGTCGCCGTACAAGTTATCCGTGCCGTCGAGGCCGACGAGCAGGTCGTTGCCGAAGTCGCCGTGCAGCAGGTCGTCTTGATCGGCGCCGTTGTGGTTGAACGTCAGCGTTTGCTGAGCGCCGGTGACGAACTGGTAGGTGAACTCGCCGTTCGCCAGGAACGTGACGAAGTCTTGGCCCGAGTCGTCCGGCGGGAAGATCATGGGCCGCGGGGCCGCCTCACTGTCCTTGAACAGGTCGATGAACAGCGTGCCGACCATGCCGTTCTGGCGATCGAAGCCGCGCGGCGTGCCGTCCGGATTGATCAGCACCGGCAGGCCGCCGATCACCATGTCGTGGTGATCGCCGCCGAAGAGCTGGTCGCCAAAGGCCGGCAGCGTGCCGGTGTCGGCGCCGCCGCTCAGGAAATCGTCGCCCGAGCCGCCGCGGAGAATGTCGTTGCCCGTGTCGCCGAGAATGAAATCGCGATTGGGGCCGCCGTCGATGGTGTCGTCGCCCGCCTGGCCAAACAGCCGGTCTTCGCCGGTGTTGCCATGGATTTCGTCAGCGCCGTCTTCGCCAAAGATCGTGTCGGCCTCGGAGTTGCCTTCGACGTAGTCGTTGCCGGCGCCGGCGAAGATGAAGTCGTTGCCGGCGCCGCCGTAGATGGTGTCGTTGCCGATGCCGCCCAGTAGATCGTCGTCGTCGCTGTCGCCGTAGATCGTGTCGTCGCCGTCGTTCCCTTCCACATAGTCGACGCCGAAGCCGCCGTGCAACTCGTCGTTGCCCAGGTCGCCCGTCACCAGGTCGATGCCTGCGCCGGCGAAGACCACATCGTTCCCGTCGTTGCCGTGGATCGTGTCGTCGCCGTCGTTGCCGAAGATCTCGTCGTTGCCTGGCATGCCGAGGATCAGGTCGGTTCCGGCGTTGCCGACCAGGCGATTGTTCGCGTCGTTGCCGTGAATCTGATCGTTGGCCGCGCCGCCGGTGATGTCTTCGATGAAGGCCCGCTGTCCGTTATCCACCGTTTGCAGCGTGCGCGTGGCGTGGACCGCGATCTTCAGGCCGCTCAGCAGAGCCTGGGCGACCGAGACATCGGCGATCAGCGGATCGCTGGCCGGCAGGTCGGCAAAGTTGATCTCGTCGTGGTCGCCGCCGCCGGGCCCTTCGAACACGCGATCCAGGTGCGAGGCGCTCGAGAGCCCCACGGCCGCCTGGAACACATAGCGGTCGCTGCCGGCGTTGCCGCGGAAGGTGTTGTTGTTGCGATTGTCGTGGAAGGTGTCGTCGCCGGCGCCGCCGGTGGCGTCTTCGAAGTCGTTCCAGTCCTCGATCTCGACGCGGCGCTTGGTGTGGCTCGCGCGGCCGTTGGTGAGGTTGACGGTCACCGGGTCGCTGGCCGGGAGTGTGTTGAAGTCGACGCGGTCGATGCCGCCGCCGGCCGAATTGGCCACGTCCTTGATGCGGTCGAGTTCGCTCGCGCCCACGACGATCTCGAAGAAGAAGACGTCGTCGCCGGCGCCTCCCTCCATGTTGTCGTTGCCGTCGTCGCCCCAGATTTGGTCGTTGCCGGCGCCGGCCAGAATCAGGTCGTCGCCTGTGCCGCCGTGGAGCTGGTCGTCTCCGGCGTTGCCGCTCGTCTCGTCGCCGCCGGCCAAAATGTCGTTGCCGGGGCCACCGAACAGGACGTCGGGACCGCCGCCGCCGCCGAGCGAATCGTCTCCTTCGCCGCCGTCAAGCGTGTTGCCGTCGGTTTCGGTCGGGGGACCGGCCGTGAGCACGTCGTTGCCGGCTTGGCCTTCGAGCGTGTCGACCCCCTTGCCGCCGTCGAGCGAGTCGTCGTCGTCGCCGCCCCGCAAGGTGTCGGTTCCGTCGTCGCCGCGGAGCTGATCCTTCCCGGCGCCCCCTTCGAGCGTGTCGTCACCTGCGCCGCCGACGAGCACGTCGTCGTCTTCGTCGCCAAACAGATTGTCGTTGTCCTTGCCGCCGGTAATGCTGTCCTTGCCGGCGCCGCCGCGAATCGTGTTGGGGCCCGAGCCGCCGATCAGAATGTCGTCGCCATCCCCCCCTTCGATCGTCACCGGCACGAGCACGCTCGAGTCGACCGTGATCTCGTCGGCCTCGGCGCCGGCCAGGATCGTGATCTTGGCCACCTCGGCCTTCGAGAACTTCTCGATCACGCCAAACCCGCTGACGACGATTTCTTCGCCGGGGGCGGCGTCTTCGTCGTACTCGATCTTGATCTTGTCTTCCCCATCGGTGGCCCCCGCCTGTCGCAGCCCGGCGTTGGGGCCGATGTGCAGGATCAGGTCGCCCGACTCCACGTGCCCCAGGTCTGGCGGCGGCAGCGCGGGGCAGGCGGCGTCGAACTGGAAGATCGTGGCCCGCAGCAGCTCGATCGTCTTCTCGAAGATCGTGATCTTGCCGCCGAAGATGTTGATGCCGATGCCGGCGTAGGCCTCGAGGAAGGCGTCCATGCTCCCTTGGAGGTCGAACAGGCACTCGATCCCTTGGCCCAGCCGCTGCGACAGCTCGAGCAGGCGGAACTTGCCGTCGTCGTTGACGTCGTTCCAGCCGGCGCCGATCTCGGCTTCCACGCCCCCTTGCACGCCGCCCCAGACCAAGCCCAAGTTGAGTTCGGCCCCCGCGCCAAACTGGGCGCTGATCCCCAACACCGGCCGCTCGTCGGCAAAGTAGAAGCCGTCTTCGAAGTCGCCGGTGCTCAGGCCATAGGTGTCCCAACCGACCTTGATGTCGGCGAAGACGTTGAACCCGGCGAAGATCTTGGCGAACAGCGGCACCGGCGGAATGATCGGCCCGAAGCTCACCGACCAGTCGAAGCCGGCCTCGAGCCGATCGTGCTCGCCGGAGCCCAGGAAGTCGTAGGTCACCAGGTCGGCGGGCTGCCCCATCAGGATGTTGAAGGCCAGCGACGGGTTGGCCAACAGGGGGAACTCGACGCCAATGTCGCTCATCACCGACAGCAGGTTGGCGAAAAACCCTTGCTCCGAGTTCTCGTTCTTCTTGCCGTCGACCTTGGCCTGGAAGTTCTCGCTGCCGCTGAACGCCGCGCCGTTCTCCTCGTTCGGCTTGAAGATGGTGCCTGGCAAGCGGGGGTCCTTGCCGGTGGCCAGCACGTCGAACGAGCCGAAGTTCAAGCGGAACTCGTCGGCCGGAGCGCTCGCGATGTCCTTCACGATCTGGCGGATCTTGAGCACGATGTCCAAGAAATCGACGACCGACTCTGATCCTTCGCCAAACAGCTCGAACAGCGTGATTACGTAGATCGGATCCTGCCCCAGCAGTTGCGACACCTGCGAGAGCAGCGGCACTTCGAGCGTGAGGAACTCGAGCAGCGGATCGATGGGCTGCAGCGAGTTGTCGATCGTCGCCACGATCGGTTTGAGCACTTCCGAAATCCAGTCCCCCAGGTCGATCTGGAAATTGTCGAACCGCAGGGCATTGAGCTGGCCGCTGAACGGATCGGCGTCGCCAAAGTTGGCGTTGAATTGCCAGTCGACGAAGAAGTTGGCCAGGATCGACGGCAGCGACGAGCTGACCCCCGCCTCGAGTTCCAGGTCGACGACGGCGCGGATGTTGAGCGCCAGGTCGATCAGTTCATCGAACGGCCGGTCGGTGATGTCCCCCAGCGGCAGCTTCGTGGGATCGGCCCCCGAGCCGTTGATGTTGATGTCGAGCGTGCCCGAGATGCCCGTTTTCACGCTCGGGTCGCCGGCCGCGTTCTCGCGGGCAGCCGCCTCGAGAAAGAACAGGTTGATGGCCAACTCGGTGCCGTCCTGCAGTTGCACGGCGGCGTTCAACTCGATCTCGGGATCGGTGGGGTCGGAATCGAGAATGAAATGGACGCCCTGAGCCTTGTCGACGCCCAGACCGATCTCCACGTCATAGTCGAGCGTGAAGTCGAGCCCGCCGGTGGTGCTGACGTCGAACACGAACGAGTCGAGCCCCAGATCGAAGTCGATAGGGAACGTGATCTGGCCGCCGAAGTGCAGTTGCACGTCGACGCAGCTCGTTCCGTCGGTCGGAATGACCGCGTTGTTGCCCAGCGTCAGATCGCTGAAGTCGCCAATCTCGTCGATGCTGTCGACGCTGTTGCCGTTCTTGTCGCGCAAGATGTTCAGCTTGGCCCCAGTGCCGGCCGGCGAGCCGGCGCCCAGGTATTCGAAGAGGAACTCACGCAGCCCCTGAGTGTCGCTGATGGCAGAGACGGCCACGTTCAGCGCGTCGCGAATATCTTGAAACAGCGGGTCGCTCCCCAGGTCGCCGATGAGCGGCAACTGCGAGAGCACGTCGCTACGAATGCCCACGTCGATCACATCGAGAAACGACTGCAAACCGCGGGCGAATTGGCCGATGTCGCAGGCGTCGCTGCCGGCGCCCGCCAGCATGACCTCGAGGTTGTCGGGGAACTCCAGGTAGAAGCTATTCGGATCGCCCAAGTCGCTCAGGTTGATGAACCCGCGCACGTCGAACGGGGTGATCAAGGGGAGCGCAAACGGCAAGTTGGCGGTGAGCACGCCGTTTACGTCGGGCACGATGGTGGCCCCGGAGCCAAACAGGTCGGCGAAGGGGATCACGTCGACGGCCAGCCCCGGCGTGGGCTCGGCGTCGAGCACGTGGAAGCCGACCGAGGCGCCGTCGGTCTGGTCAGGGTAGAAGATCGTGATAGTGGCCCCATTGGCCGGCGCAACCGCCGCGGGGGCGAACGTCAGGCTGTTCGTGGTGAGCGTGTAGGTGGTGCTGCGCTGGATGACGCCGTTCACGGCGACGAACGCGTTTTCGACGAGCGCGGCGTTCGGGATCGGACTGGCCAGGGTGAAGGCCCTGTTGGCGCCGTCGCCCGCGGCGGTGGTGTTGGTCTGCCGCTGCTCCTTGAGATGCGCGCTGCCGCCGGTGACGATGCTGGCCCCGCCTACGCCGCCCAGCATCAAGTCGAGCGAGAGCCCCGTGGCCTCGATCTTGGCCGAGAGCTTGGCCGACGTGCCCGTGTCGTCGGCCGGATTGGCGGGGGTGCCGTTATCGTCGAAACCGACGAGGAACACGCGGTCGGCCAGCGAAATCCCATCGCGCAGGTCGATGCCGAAGTCGAGTTGCAGCGAGCCATCGAGCGCCAGCGTCAGGTCGCCGCCCGACTCGATGTCGAGCGGAATCACGCCGCCGCCGATGTCGAGATTGAAATCGAGCGGCAGCGACTTACTGACCGACATATCGAGCGTCAGCCGGGCAATGGCCAGCAGGCCGGGGGTCGTCAGATCGCCGTCGGCGTCCTCGAATTCGAACTCGAAGTCCGAGTCGTCGAGCCCCAGCGCATTCTCGATCGCCACTTCGATCGAATCGGTCGACGGAAGAACCGCCTCGATCTGGCCGATCGCCGCCGTGAGCTGATCGGCGTTCACGGTGTTCGGCAGCGCGTCGATGAAGTCGTGGAACCCGCTGACGACGCCGGCCAAGAGCGTCGGCACTTCCTCGATCGCCGCGCCCACCTGCCCGAGGGCGAAGCTGAGCGCGTCGCGCAGTTCCGTGAGCTTGGCCTGCTGCGCCAGGTCGAGCTGCGGGAAGAGGGCCGGAATCGCGCCGAGCGGCGCGTCGGGCTTGTCGAGCAGTTGGGCCGCCAGGTCCTTCACCTTTTGCTGCAGCACGCTGGGATCGACGCACAGCACGTCGATCACCGTCTGCAAGAGGCCGTCGGCCTGCAGCAGATCGTTGATCGTCGTGTTCACGAGCGGCAACTCGGTGTTCAAAATGCTCAGATTCGAACTGCGCAAGAGACCGATGAGCTGCTGCACGCCGTCGCAGACCGAGTCGATCGAGAAGTTCTGGAAGTTGGCCAGAATCGTGTCGAACTGCTCGTTCGTGGTGACGTTGATGTCGAACGGATCGCTCTTGATGTCGATCAAGATTTCCGGGCCGTCGGAGACTGGATCGGCCAGGTAGGGCAGCACCGCCTCGGTGTAGGGGTGATTCGGATCGATGCCGAGCAGCGTGTTGGCGTCGATGCCGCCTAGGTCGCCTTCGCCTACGATGGGCAGCCGTCCGCTGCCAATCACCAAGGGGGGCGTGAGCTTCACCAGATCGCCGACTGCCGTGTCGAAGATCTCGCGCATGGTGAGCCGCGCGTCGTCGTTGGTTCCCTTGCCTGGGTCGACCAGCGAGAGATCGCTGTCGATGGCGACGTTCAAGCTGCCGTTCTTCACCGCCAGGCCCAAACCGCCGAAGGAGACCGAGAGGTCGATCGCCTGGGCCTTAAGGCCGCCCGAGAGTTCGATGCCGGAGTCTTCGGTGATGAAGAAGCGGTCGAGCAAGGAGCGGGCATTGACCGTACCGAGGAGCAGCCCGTCGTTGTTGGTGTCCTGACCGCCGACGCCCAGGTCGCCGGCCGCCTCGGAATCGTTGACGGCGCGGATGGCAAAGGTGGGCCGAGCGCCGGCGGGAATTCCGCCGTATTTGAGCACCAGGCCGGTGACAAAGTTCGTGGCCGCCGCCGGCTGGGTCTCCTGCTCGGTGATCAGGTCAAAGGTGACCGCGCCTCCGGTGGCCGTTTTGATCAGCGTCAGCGCGTCGTTCACCGTGGCGCCGGCGGCCAGTGTGTCGAGATCGATGGGCGTGATCGAGCTGACCGTGATGTCGAGTTGCACCGCTCCATCGGCCACGATCTCGTAGAGCGCGGCGCCGTCTCGTAGGCGCCATTGCTGGCCGAACTTGACCACCGTGAGGGCCTGGGCCGGATCGATCGCCCCGGAGAGCGCGTGACCGGCATTTGAGAACGCCGTCTTCAGCTCGGCCGAAAGCAGCTTCTGGTCGAGCTCGGACTTGAATTTGTCTTTGGGCCGCGGGTCGGTTTCGGCGAGTTCGAGGAAGTCGAAGGGGCCTCCTTCGGTGTCGTCGATCGAGAAGACGGCCGTGGGCAGCACGACTTCGAAGTCAGCGCCGGTGGCGGTTTGCACGCCGGTGTCGCCGTTGAGTTCGCTCAGCTTGGTGGCCAGATACTGGGCTTCGCTCAGATCCGTCGGGCGGAAGTCGAAGCCGATCGTGGCGTCGAGGTTCACATGGGCAAAGAACTCGGCTTGGCCGGCCGTGTCGATGTTCACCGGGCCCAGGTCATGTCCGAAATTCAAGGGCACGAGGCTCACGAAATCGCGCCGCAAGTTGAGATCCATGAGCAACGCATTGGTCACGGGATCGCAGCGGATGTTCAAATCCTCGGCCGCCATGCCGAAGGTGTCGACCAGGCGATCGACCAGCGACTGCAGGTTTTCGAAATGCACCTCCGTGCCGCTCGTGAGCCCGGCCACCAAGTCGTCGATCATCGAGCCCAGGTTCACAAGCTTGCTCAGCTTGTCGCCGACGAACGGAATGTCGACGCCGTCGTCGAGGTCGAACCGCTCAATCAGTCGTTTGAGCGTCGTCGAGAGGCCATTCAAGAAGCCGAGCACATCGACGTTGGTGAGATTCTGGAAGACTTGCAGCGGGCCGAAGTCTCCGTTGGGGATGACGCTGGCCGGCAGGCCGCTGAAGATGTCGGCCGAGCTGATGTCGATCTGCGGGTTCGCGCCGGGGGCCAGGATGGCGCAGAACGTTTCCTGCACCGGCAACACGCCTTTGAGCTGGCTGGCGATGGGCGTGGCTTTGAGCGCTTCGTTTAGGAACGGATCGTTGAGCTGAGCAAGCGTGATCTGGCCGTCCTGGTCGGTCTCGGTGAAGTCGATTTTCGCTTCGCCGGTCATCACGACCGGATCGTTGGCGATCGTCACCGGCATCACGCCGACGTTGGCCACGAAGTCGTTCAGGCTGACCGACGACACCTTGAGCCCAACCTCGCCCGGCGCGAGGCGAACGTCTGTGTCCGGGCTCGACGCCGGGTTGAAGCCGACCGGCAGGCGGATTTCAAGCGGCAGAGTGAAGTCGACGGCGAAGTTGGTGATCGCTGCCTGCGGGTTGAGCACATCTTGCGGACCGCTGCCGGGGTTCTGCGGCAAATTGCCCCCGAGATCGACGTCGTTGATCTGCAGGGCATGCAGCGTGAACGTGATGACCAGGTCGTTCGGCGTGGTGGGAGCGTCGGTGGTCACGTGAACGTCGCGCAGCTCGATGAGCCGCGTGTCGTCGCGCACGACCAGGCCTTCCAGGGCCCGTTGCAGATCGTGAATGCGGGCGGCTGTATTAGCCGCGAAATGGTCTGCCAAGGGCTGGTGCAACCCAAGCTCGAAGATCTGCGCCAGATCGATCGATCCGGCGATCGTGCGGTTCACGCCTGGGAGCACCGTTTGCAGGAGAGGCAAACTCTCGATCGCCGCTGCGCCGTTGTCGCGCAGGGCGCCCAGCGTCGCGAGCAGTCCCTGCTGGAGCGGCAGCGGAATCTCGAATTCGCCCTGCGGCGGCACCAGGTTGATGCTGATGATTCCTTCATGCCCCGCCGCCGGGCCAACGTTGGGCACCCCCAGGTGCGTGAGGATGCTGCGGGTCCGCTCGTAGGCAGGCGGGCCGCCGCTCACACCGAGGTTCACGCGTTCGACGCCGACGCCGATCGCCTTGGCCGCGCCCACGAACGCCAGAACGTCGAGCACGATCGCCCGCTCCGAATTACTGATCGTCGCCTGATTCAGATTGAAGGGCTCGCTGAAGTCGATCGCCCCGCCGCCGGCGACGAGCGTCGCCTGCTCGAGCTCCCAGTCGATGCTCACGCCGGCTTTGTGCGTGGGCGAGGGATGGATCGTGGGCCCGTTGTCGGGATATTCCGACAGGTTGTAGAGACCGAACTCCTCGGCGCTGCCGATGCGCATGAGTTCGGGGCGGCTGGCCACCGCCCGCTCGATCACCTGCAGTGTCCAACTCGCGGCATGCGTTTCGTCTTCGCCTTCGAGGGCGCCCACGCGGTTGCGGAGCGACTCGCGCACCGTCGACCAGAAGGGGGCGAGCGGCGAGTTCAGCCAGCGGTTGGCGAACAGGTTGACGTCGACGCGGCCGTCGACGAAGAACGAGTTGACCACGGGATCGGCCCGCCCGTCGTCCTGCTTGACGGCTTCGAACAGGCGAATCGCCTCGTGCGTTTGCTGGCCGTCCTGGCCATCGACCGCGAGCACCTCATCGTTCTTGCCGCGGAAGTTGAGGTACTTGAGCCGCTGCTGGACGCGGAACACGTCGATCTTGTTGTCCGTCCCGCTTTCGCCCACGCTGCCGATTAGCTCGACCGAGTTTTCGCCGGTTTGTGAGTAATCATCCAGCAAACGGACCCGCACGGTCCTTTCGACCTTGCCCGTGCCCAGGTCCACGAGCACCCGGATCGTGGCCAGGTCGTCGTTGCCGGGCGTAGCGTCGTCGTCGTCGAACAGAATCGTGCGGCCGTCGGTCTCGAAATCCGGCACGAAGTAGAAGCGACCCGAATCCGCGAACGTGGCGACCTCGCTCGGGTCGATGTCTTTGGCCGGAAAGATCCGCCCGGAATCGAGCACCGTGGGGGGCAGGATGCTGTAGTCCTTGCCGTCGAAAACACTGTCGAGGTCGATCAACGTCACATCGCCGGCTTTGGCGTCGAACACGTAACCTTCGAATCGAACGTTGTCGAGCTGCACCTCGGCGTTGAACTCGCTGTCGCCGCCGTCGTTCAGCCGCACCGTCAGGTCGCTCACTTTGCCGACGAGCGCCGGCGGAATGGCAAAGCGATGGTTGACGAAGCCCTCGGAGATGAAGGTCAGGTCGACCGGGGCGCCGAGCTCGCTGAGCACCGTGTCTCCCAGCAGCACCTGGAAGGTGTCGTTGCCGCTGAACTTGGCGATCCGCAGATCCAGCGACAAGTGCTCCGCCTCGGCCGGCACATACACCCAATTGTGGGTGAGGCCGGGTTGATCCTTGCCGAGGGTTACGTTCTTGGCCGTCGTGTCGACTTGCATGTTCGCCGGGTCGAACAGCGGCTGCGCCGCGTGGCCGCTCCAACCGGGCAGGCGGCGCTGGTCGAAGCCGATCAGGTCGCTCGTCTGCGCGAAGTCTCCGTTGACGATCTCGAGCGGGCTCCAGCGCGGCCGCTGCCGGGCGCTCGTCACCATGTCGGCTGTCAGCCGGTGTTCGAGCAGTCCGGCCTGATTGGGAGCGCCGGTCGCCGCGGTCACCAGGTAGCTAGCGGTGTGCGTATGGTCCTGCGCGGCGAAGGGGCCGGTCACCTGCTGCCAGAAGCTGGCCGAGTTTGCGCCGCCGGGCTGGTTGTCGACCGGCTCGGTGACGCCAGAATTGCGCGCCGTGTGAGTGCGCAGCGCCACCCACTCCTGCCCGGCGTGCTGCACGCGGTCGAACTCTTGGTACAGCTCGCCATCGGCCCAGGCGCCGCGATCGCGGCTGGCATAGAACACTGCGTCCGGCGCGGTGGCGGTTCCCTTCGCGCGGCTGAAAGCATAGCCCGTGGCGTCGACCGGAATCGCCGTGGCCGGCGCAGGGGCGTCCTTGGCCCTGCCGGCCGCCTGGTTGGCCGCCGGCTGCACGCCGTTGACCGTCGACAGATAGAAGCCTTCCCAGAGGTAGCGATCGTCGCCGAAGACGTTCAGGGCCTTGTAGTCTCCGGTCGGCAGAAAGTTCGTAGCGTCGATCAGGAAGTTGAATGCTCCGGGGATCGGCCGGCCGTGGGGAACGAGCTCGTCAGGCACGTTCGAGCCATTGTGCCCGCGGGTTTGGTAGTAGACGTCGGCGAACCCCACGTTGCTCCAGACTGCAGCGCTATAGCCCTCAAGCCGCGCCTGCGGAACGAGCGACTGCGCCGAATCGACGACCTGGCTCTGATCGAAGTCATGCGGATCGAGGTACGTGAGTTGCTTGACGGGCACGTTGTAGAACGCCAGGCGCTCGACGGCCTCGCTCGTCACCACTGCACCGCTGCCGTGGCCGATGAGATGCAGGTCAACGCCCGTTCCCGCGGCCGGGTTCACCAGGTTGAGGCCTGCCAACATGCCGAACAGCGAATCGCCGGCCGCCTCGGTCCAGCCGGGCGAGGCGTGGCGCGAGCCTTCGGTCCAATCGAACAGGAGCACGATCTCGCCCGTCTTGCCGGCGTCTTCGATGCCGGGGAAGGTTGAGTCGGTCGAGTCGAACGTGCCGGTGCGGCTATCGTAGTCGAGCAGCCAGACTTCCTTGTCGCCGTTGGAGTCGTCGATCTTCTGCCGGATCGCTTGGGCCAGGGGCAGCATCGTATCGCCGTCTGCGTCGAACGGCTCGTAGCCATGCGTGATGACGGTGGCCGCCTCGACCTGCAGCTTGAGCCCGCTGGGGCCGATCAGATCCGAGAGCGCCGGCAGGGTCAGCGATTGCGGCAGCTCGAAGGTCCAGGCGCCGCGGCCAAAGGTGCCGGCCACGAGCACCGCGTTCCCCTTTTCGTTCACCCCTTGATCGAGATCGAGGACCAAGGTGTTGGGCAGCCCGGCCCCCATGCGTTTCCAAACCGGATCGCCGGTCGGCGTCGTTTCCGAGGTCAGATAGAATACGCCGAAGGCCCCGCCCACGACCACCAGATGGTCGAGGGCCCGGCTTTGTCCGGGGACGACGACGTTAGGAATGATCTCGCTCGTCCATAGGATGCTGTCCGTGCCCGCCACTTGAGCGGCGCCGTGTTCGAGCAGGCCCGAGAGATTGCCCGTGATCTCGGTCCAAGCCCCGCCGGCGTCGGTCGTGCGGAAGACACGGCCATTGGCGTCGACCACGACGGCGATCGCCCAATTGTCAGGGTCGACCGCAATATCTCGGATGCCGGCGGCGGCTGAGCCATCGGCCGCGATCAGAGCCTTGGTCGGCGCGAGCGCGCCGCCGGCGGTGGTGCGGATCAGCACCGTGTTGCCGGAGCCCGCGTACAGCAGGTCGACGTTGTTGATGAACGAGCCGGGGTTGGCCGGATCGGGTTGCCGACCGCCATAGGCCAAAGCGCCGCTGTCGTTGACGCCGGCGAAGTTAGCCGGCACGTTCACGGCGGTCCAGGCAGCGCCTTGGTTCTTGCTCTCGAAGATCGCGGCCGTGGTGACCGTCGTGCTGGTCTTGCCGGCGATGGCGATCCGCGTGGAGGTCGCGCCGCTTTCGCCAATCGCGTTGAGCTCGAGCGGCGTCTTGAAGTTCGGCACGAACCCCGCCGGGGCCGCAAAGCTGATCGCCGTGGGGGGAAACACCGGCTGGTTGTTGGCGTCGAAGATCTGGCTGCTGAAGCTGCTCAGGTTCTGCGAGCTGAAGTAGCGGATCGACTGCTTGCTGGCGGCCAGAGTGAAGTTGTCGACGATCACGTCGCCGCCGTCGCCGCCGGCCAGGTGGTCCCAGAGCTCGGAGTTCGCGGCCTTTTGGGAAGCCACGCCGTTGTCTTGAGCGCCGGCCACGATCGTGTGGGAGTTCGAATCGTAGGCGATGCTGTGGAACTCGGCGATCTGCAGGCGGCCGTTGAGCGAGCGCCATTCGCCGTTGTTCGCCGTGGGGTTCGTGTGGATGAAGATCCCGCCGTCGTCGGTTTCGACGAGGCGATTGCCGAGAAACGCCATGTCACGCGAGTCGGCGTGCGGGGCGCTGCTGTTGCTGGTGTTCGAATGGGTGATGTGCGCCCACTGCGGCGAAGGCACGGCGCCGGTCGGCGCGATGCTGCGGTTGCCGCGGAAGAGGCGCCCTGAGAAGTCTCTGGCGCCCGAGGCGTTGGGAGTCGCCAGATTGTCTTGCGCCAAGTTGTTGGGCTGCCGGTCGCCGCCGAGGTAGACCAGGTTGGGGTTCGTCGGATCCGCGGCGATCGAGAGGTGGATTTCCCCTTGGCCGCCAGGGTGGATGCCTTCGCGGCCGACGCCGCTGCCGTCTTCATCGAGCGTGCGCGGAAGGTCCATGGCCGTCCAGGTTGCGCCGAAGTCGCTCGACCAGAACACGCCCGCTAGCTCGCTGGGCTTGTTCGCCGGCACGGTATTCGTGTTTACGAGCGCGGCATAGAGGATGTTGTTGCCGGGGCTCGTGTGCAGGGCGAACTTGAGGTTGATCGTGTTGCCGCTGACGAGCGCGTCAATCGTCGGCGTGCCCAGCAGGGCCGGGTTGCTCACCGCGCTGTCGCTGACGCGGTCCCAATTCTTGCCGCCGTCGGCGGTAGTGAAGATGCCGCCGGCCGCGCCGCCGATGCTGACGTAAAACCGCGCCGGATTCGCGGGATCGTTGATCACGTCGTAGGCGCGGCCCGCCGGCAACTTGCCGGGCAGCGCCCCGCCCGAGAGGAACTCAGCCGGCGCCGTGTCGCTTGTGAGGCGGTAGACGCCCGCCAGCGCCTGGTTGTTGGCGCCGAACTGGTTCACCGCCACCAGGATGACGGGGTTGTTGGCGTCGTCCTTGCCGGTGGCGATCGCCGAGATGTTGCGGCCCGGATCGAAGCCGAGCGGCGTGATCGTGGCGCCGCCGGCCGAGGTGGGGCGGGCAGCGTTGGTGATGCGGAACATGCCGGCCGAAGGGCCGCCGATGAACTGGAACGAGCTGGCGCGGCCGATGCCGGCCACCACCGTATTGCCGGTCGGATCGTTCGAATCGACTTTCAAATCGCCGATCGACAGCGACGACTGCTTGTCGAAGAGCGCGGTCCAATGCACCTCGTCGGCGTCGTCCACCGCGCCGTCGAAGTCGTTGTCGCGGCCGTCGACCCCGTACGTGGCGGTCCAGATTTCGTTCGGATCGTCGACGCCGTTCAGCCCGTCGTTGTCGAGGCCGTCCGTCCCGTATGTCTGGGATTCCGAGCGCCACACGCCGCCGTTGACGGCGCCGATCCAGAGGATATTGGGGTTGGTCGGATGCGCGGCGACCGCCTCGATGGCGCCGCTGACCGGGTTGTCGGCGAACACGTTCTCCGATTGGCCGCCGAGCGCTGGCGCGGGGCCTTGCGCTACCCAAGCGGCATCGTCGTCGAGCAGCGAGGCGACCGTCAGCAGCCGGCGCGACTCGAGCTGCTCGTAGAAGAGGGGCCGCGCGCCCAGCGGCGGAGCGCCGAGCAGCCTTGCCAGTTCCCCCGGCAAACGCGACGGTGCACAGCACTCGACGCGACGACGCGGCCTGCGGCCTCGTGATGCGCTAGCCATGGCCAAAGGACTCCCAGTTGCAGCACCTGTTTTTCGCTCGGCAACGGCGATTGCCTTTACCGAGGCCATCCTGTTCCCAGGCCCCTGCGCCCCCTTGGGACGCGAACCGCATCTTGCGGCTCCAGCGGCAGCGGGCTCACCGACAGGAGCCTCTTAGCGCTTCGTCGGCGGCCGGACGAGCGACTTCGTGCAAGGGGAGTCGCTCACCGAGAAAGAGCCGGTCATTGCTCCGGAGCGTCGGCGCGGCGGCAGCGCGCGAGCATGCCTACCCCGGCGGCCAACAACAGCAGCACGACCGTGGGCGGCTCCGGCACGACGACGATTTCCGACGCCACGAACTCGATGTCGGGATCGAGCACCGACCCCGCGCCATCGAGGAAGAACTGCTCATTGGGCCCCACGGTGCGGAAGAACTCGAGCCGCAAGGGATAGGCGTCGGGACCGGCGGCCAGGTTCGTGAGCGTGATCTTGGCGAGCAACGAGCCGACGTAGGGCTCGAGCGGACTGGTTTGCTGCCGAATGTTCCCCTTCACCGCGGCAAAGCCGGGGCCCAGCGCTTCGAACGCCCCCGCGCTAAAGCCGAAGTAAGTGAGTTCGGCCACCGGATCGATGTCGTCGGCCGTGTCGAGCTTCGCCTTGCCTGAGTCGAACGTCGCCCGCACCGCAAAGCTGAACAGGCCGCCATGCACCGGATCGAGGGCCGGCGTGGAGTCGAGCCCGTCGATCAGCACCGAGACTTCGACCTGGTCCCCCGGACCATTGACGAAGTACTTCGGCTGGTCGAAGGCGACGAGCAACTCGGCGGGCAGCCGGGTTGCGGACAGAGCGCAACCAACGGCGACGCCATGGACCAGGGCCCATCGCAGGGCGCGCGCGGACAACATCGGATCCTCGTGTTGCCGATCGAGCGTGAAGTCCGCACAGATCCCGCAGTGAACCCGGCGGATAGGAAGCGACGCTCGGCGCTTCCCGCAGCGCAAATCAAAACTTTCGGCCTCTTCCTCCGCCGACGCCGCCGAATCGCCAGCCGTGGCGCTTCGGAGCGTTAGAAGCGCACATGGTTTTGGCCGCGAACGCTAGGTCCGCGCAGCCGTTACAATGTGAGCGCCCGTAGGCTAGAATCTGCGCCGCTTGATTGCAACCCCCGCCCCCAGAGGGATGCGATCGCAGTTCAGGCGTTGGCCTTAGCAACTTGGTTCGTTCATTGATGGCGCGCATCCTCATCACCTCCGGCCCCACAAGGCAATACCTCGATCCGGTCCGCTATCTCACCAACGCCTCCAGCGGCCGGATGGGCAAAGCCCTGGCCGAGGCGGCGCTCGCCGCCGGGCACGAGGTGCTCGTCGTCAGCGGACCCGTCGAAGTCAGCTATCCGGCGGAGGCCGAGGTCTTGCCCGTCGTCTCGACCGAAGAGATGCTCGAGGTCTGCGAGCGTGAGTTCGCCCGTTGCGACGGCCTGATCGGCGTCGCGGCCCCTTGCGACTATCGCCCGGTGCATGTCGAGCCGCACAAGATTCAGAAGACCGGCCAGCCGCTCGAGTTGCACCTCATCGAAACGCCCGACGTGGTGGCGACGCTGGGTCAGCGGAAGAACGGCCGTTGGGTCGTGGGCTTCGCCCTTGAAACTGCCGATCCGCGTTTGCGCGCGCTCGCGAAGCTCGAGCGGAAGTGCTGCGACCTGATGATCCTCAACGGCCCCGAGGCAATGAATTCGGCGGAGAACCAGGTCGAAGTGCTCGATCCGCACGGCGAAGTGCTGCTGGCGCTCGCCGGGCCCAAGGAAGAGGTTGCCCGCGGCGTGTTCGAGGTCATCCAAGCCCGGCTGATCACCAAGCCAAAAGCTGGCAATTGACGGGAAAACCGCCAGAAAGCGCGTAGGAGCACGCCAAGAGAGCGCGCGGGCCGCCGAATCTCTTTCCGATCCGAAGACGCCCCCGTGGCGCCCAAGCAGCCCCAAAGTAGTTCGCTGCCTTACGAATTCGTGGCGTCTCCGTCGTGTCGTCAACCTGGCCTGAGAAACAACCTTCCATGACTGCCCTGCGTCTGCGTTGCCTTCTCCTGAGCGCTTTCCTCTTGCTTGCAGCCAGTGGGCAAGCGGCCGATCCCGCCGACTGGCCTACCTACAACCACGACGCGCTCGGCTCGCGCCACAACCCGGCCGAAACCGCGCTGCGCCCCGACACCGTGGGCGGGCTCACCGAGAAGTGGCGGTTCCCCGCCGCCGACGAGGACCTACGAATCGGCGTGATCCATGCCACGCCGAGCGTCGTGGGTGGCCAAGTCTACTTCGGCACCGCCACCGACGCCTGCTTCTACAAGCTGTCGGCCGACGGCAAGCTGCTCTGGAACTACCGCAACCCCAAGCGGGCGGCCACGAAGCCTGCCAAGAAAAGCACGAACACGATCATCGACAAGCTGCGGTTCCAGTCGCAGGCTGAAGGGATCATGACCTCGGCGCTCGTCACCGCCGACTCGGTCTACTTCGGCGACCTCAGCGGCTGGTTCTACTGCCTCGACCGCGAAACGGGCCGCGAGCGTTGGAAGGTACACTCGCGCGACGCCAGCTTCCCCGGCGCCCACGACTCGAACGTGTGGTTCGGTTCGCCGATCGAGGCCGACGGCCGGATCATCGCCTCGGGAGGCGCGCTCGAACAGCTCTACGCCGGCAGCTTGTTCTACAAGGGGAGCACGGGGCGCGGTTTCGTGGCCGCCTTTGAACCGCAAACGGGCAAGCTGCTGTGGAAGCACGACGTCGGACCCAAGCCCGAGAAACTCGAGCCGCCGATCACGATCGAGGACACCTGGGGCAAGCACACCTTCGATCACGGCCCCGCCACGAGCAGCGTTTGGAGCACGCCTTCGTTCGACGCCGAAACCGGCACGGTCTTCTTCGGCACCGATGTGAACACCGCGCCGCGCAAGCCGACCGACGACGACCCCCAACTCCACACGCCGGAATCGTGCGCCGTGATCGCGATCGACGTCCGCGATGGCTCGCGCAAGTGGGTTCGGCAACTCAATCCGGGAGATGTTTGGACCAATTCGATGCGGGGCTGGGATCCCAAGACCGGTCTCTACAAAGACCAGTCGATCGGCGACACCCCCAAGATCTACACGCTCGAGATCAACGGCCGGCCGGTGAAGGTGGTCGGCGTCGGCTGCAAGAACGGCGGTTTCTATGTGCTGCGGGCCGACGACGGCCAGATCGTGGCGGAGACGCCGCGCTACACCGGTCCGCCCACGTATCCGCTCTCCCCCACGCCCGATCCGCGCGTGCTTGCCTTGCCGAGTCCCATCGGCGGTTTGCAGACAGGCTGCGCCACCGACGGCCGCCGCGTTTACACCAACGGCATCGACGCCTTGCTGCTCGCCTCGCAGGCCAAGATCACCGACGGCAAGCCGCCCACCGGCGGACGCGTCGTCTCGATCAGCGCGGACTTGGCTCACGAACATTGGCGGCACGAACGCCCGCAAATCCCCTCGCTCGGCGGTCCGCCTCCCAAGGCGGTGTTCAAGAACCTCGGCGACCCGGTCGCCTCGGGCCTGGCAGTGGCCGGCGGCGTGGTCTACTTCACCACCGTGGCGTCAGGCAAGCTGGTGGCCGTCGACGCGGAGTCGGGCAAGCTGCTCAAGGAGATCGAACTGGGGCCGGTCTGGTCGGGGCCCTCGGTGTCGCGGGGGCGCGTGTACATCGGCACCGGCAACACCCTGTTCAGCCCGGCCGACTACGAAGCATTCTTCCCCAAGGCCGAGAGCGGCTCGCTGCACTGCTTTGGCTTGCCGGGGGAGTGAGGTGGATCGGTTCGAGTGAGGCGATATGCGGCGTTGAGCGCAAATCGCTTTAGACGAGAGCCCGAGTTCGACTCACGGCGTGCGGCTGGCTCGATGGAACTCACCCTCGAGCGCGCTCATTTCTGCCTCGCTTAGCCGCTTCTGCCCGCGGGCGAACTCCTCAGTCGCCGCGGGGGCAGGGTCGTAGTGCTCAATCGCCTTGACGGAGCCATCCTCGAAAAACCGATACCAGATTCCGTTGCGTTCGCCGTTGACGTACCTGCCGCGCGTCCGGGGTGATCCATCGGAGTGATTCCCATAGGCCGGCCCGTCTACCCGATCGTCGGAGGCATATCGCTCGAAGCTGGCGAGTTTGCCGGTCGGCCAGTACATCTTCATCTGAACGCGATGCCCGTCTTGTAGTTGGAGATCCCAAGACTTTGTCCCGTCCGCGTAGAACAAGATTTGGCGACCGGTTCCCCGCGACACCTTGCTCGCCAGCCGACCTGTCGGATCGAAGTAGCGGCCTTCAACGATTCGATGACGATCGGGCAAGGGCTCTCCGATCGTACCGTTTTCCTCCACCAAGCAGACTCCTTCCTCCTTGAGCTTCCCGTTCGCGTAGTACCCGCGGTACGGAGCATAGCCATATCCCGAGAAGGTTACTTCCCACCAGCCTTGTGCACCCTCGTCGACACGCACATGAAACCAGCGCCTGCCCGTCCAACTCAGACCTGCATGCATCCCCATTCCGCGATAGTAGCCGACGAAGGCGGAATTCACCGTGAGGTATCTTTCCCGAGGGTAGAGAATCCAGACGGCGACGGGCAATACGACGCCCAAAACGCACGTTGCGCCAACAATCCACCTCGTGGCTTTAGATCGAGAGCGGCAGTCTGGTGCGGTCGATTGCAAGGAAGACGCCTATCGTTGGCCTGCAGCTCCCCCGGGCGACTGGTTTATGACGCCCGGCAAGAAGCAGCCGACTCCCTCAGTCTACCGCAATCCGACTAAATTCGGCCCACGGTCACCCCCCGCGCTCAAAGCGGAAAGCAACAGGCCGTACCAGATTCTGCGGAGGCGGAGCAGGGCAAACTCGCGGATCGCACACCTAGGGAACTTTCGCTCGCTTGGCCCCCGCGGCCACTTCGCGATACCATGGGCGGATCGATCCGCGCCCTGCCCCACCCCGCGACGCACTACCCGTGAACCGCACCTCGTTCTTGCTCTCCGTCGCCCTTTGCCTGGCCGCCTCGCTCTCGACCGCGGCGCCGCCCCAGACTTCGGGCAACCCGCTCTTCCCGGGCTGGTACGCCGATCCCGAAGGGATCGTGTTCGGCGACACCTATTGGATCTACCCGACGTATTCGGCCCCCTACGACGAGCAGACCTTCTTCGACTGCTTCTCGTCGAAGGATCTGGTGACCTGGACCAAACACTCACGGATTCTGAGCAGTGACCAAATCAAGTGGGCCCGGCGGGCGATGTGGGCGCCGTCGATCATCGAGAAGGACGGCAAGTACTACTTCTTCTTCGGCGCCAACGACATTCAGAACGATGAGACGCTGGGGGGCATCGGCGTGGCCGTGGCCGATTCGCCGGCTGGGCCGTTCAAGGACTATCTGAATAGGCCGCTCGTGGACAAGTTTCACAACGGCGCCCAACCGATCGACCAGTTCGTGTTCAAGGACTCTGACGGCAAACACTACCTGATCTACGGCGGCTGGCGGCACTGCAACATCTCTCGGCTCAACGACGACTTCACGGGCTTCGTACCGCATGCCGACGGCACGATCTTCAAGGAGATCACGCCGGATCAATACGTCGAAGGGCCCTGCATGTTCATTCGGGACGGCAAGTACTATTTCATGTGGTCGGAAGGGGGCTGGACGGGGCCGAACTACTGCGTGGCCTATGCGATTGCCGATTCCCCATTCGGCCCTTTCCAGCGGATCGGCAAGGTGCTGCAGCAAGATCCCAAGGTCGCCACCGGCGCAGGGCACCACTCGGTGATCCGCGTTCCGAACACCGACGACTACTACATCGTCTATCACCGCCGCCCTCTCGGCGAGACCGACGGCAACTCGCGCGCGACTTGCATCGAGCGCATGGAGTTTGACGACGCCGGGCGGATCAAGCCGGTTAAGATTACGCACGAAGGCGTGAAGCCTCGGCAGGTGAAATAGCCTCCGCTGTCTTGATCTCACCGCGTCCCCGTTTCCCTGCCGCCCACCGAGAAAGCCTCCCGTTGCCGACCTCCGCTTCCGAAAGCCTGTACGACTATCCGGTTTACTACGACGTGGTGTTCGGCTCCGATTGGCGGGCCGAGTTCAAGTTCTTGGAGGGTGTCTTCGAGCGCCACGGCCGCCGCCCCACGCGTTCGCTGTTCGAGCCCGCCTGCGGCACTGGGCGATTGCTCGTGCCGCTCGCCAAGGCGGGGTATCGCGTGGCCGGCAACGATTTGAACGAGCGGGCCGTGGCTTATTGCAACGCGCGGCTCGCGCGGCGCGGCTTCAAGCCGACCGCGCTGGTCGGCGACATGGCCGACTTTCGCCTGGCCAAGCCGGTCGACGCCGCCTTCAACACGATCAACAGCTTCCGCCACTTGGCGACCGAATCGCGGGCCGAGGCCCACCTGCGGTGCATGGCCGCGGCGCTCAAGCCGCGCGGTCTCTACGTGCTGGGCCTGCACCTCACCCCCACGCGCGGCGAGCCGATCTCGGAAGAAAGCTGGTCGGCCCGGCGGGGGCACCTAGCGGTGAATTCGCGGATGTGGACGGTGGAACGCGACACCCGGCGCCGCGCCGAGCGCGTGATCATGCAGTTCGACATCTACACCCCCCGCCGGCAGTTCCGCCTCTCCGAAGACATCTGCTTCCGCACGTACTCGGCCGCCCAGTTCCGCCGCCTGCTCGAGCGGGCCGCGGTGTTCGACGTGGCGGAGACCTACGACTTCGCCTACGACCTGGACACGCCGATCGAGGTGGGGCCGGAGACCGAAGACGTGGTGTGGGTGCTGCGGAAACGAGGCTGAGCGGCTGACACGCGTTTTTCGGGCCGCGCCACACTAGCCCGCAGCGCGAGCAAGGGACGCAAGAGGCGTTGGGCGCGGCAGCCGTTGATGCCGCCCAGTCGGTGAAGGGCTCAGCATGCTCGACCAGGTGCGCAGCTCTCCCTTGCTCGCGCTCTCGCGCTGCGGGCTTGTATCGGAACCGCATTGGCCGAGTTTTCCCGCTGGCGTGCCGCGGATTGCAAGCTAGGCTTGTAGGAACTGTTCCGGTCGTCCGGCCGGCCCCGCGCACCCCTTTCGCCCGCCTCCAGGAGGAACTTGTATGAACCGTGGAATGCTCTTCGGCGGCGCTCTGTTGACCGGCGTGCTGGCTTACTCGCTGTCGGCCCAAACGCCGCCGATCGACGACTTCGAAGTGAGCGTCCCCTCGCCGGGGGCGCGGATGGCTTCGGCCGGCGAACTGGCGGCCCGCAAGGCCTATGTCGAGCAGCTCGAGCAGCTCACCAAGAAACTGAAGAGCCGGCACGATACGGGCCTGATCGAAGCGCAAAGCCTGCTCCCCGTGCAGACCGCGCTCGAGATTGCGCTGGCCGAGTTGGCGGCCGCTGAGAACAAACCCCGCGAGATGGCCGAACACTACGCCAAGGCCGCCGCAGCGGCCGACGACCTGGTGAAGTCGGCGCAGGCATCCTACGACGCCGGCCGGGTCGATCTCGACGCGCTGCTGACCGCTCTCAAGACGCAGGCCCAACTCAAGGTGACGCTGGCGAGCTTGCGGCGATAGCGCCCTACTTCTGGTCTTCCCGCGTCACCCCCGCGATCATCTTCAGAAACGTTTCCGTGTCCGGCGGACGGTTCTCGGGCAGCGGCTCCAGGCACTTCATGATCGCCTGGGCCAGCCGCGTGTTGAGCTGCGGCCGGCGCTGGCGGATGTCGACCGGTTCTTGGGTGTCGTGGCTCATGGCCGCCTTGCCGGTGGTGCCGCCCGACCAGGGGAGCTCGTAGGTGCAGAGCGCGTAGGCCGTCACCCCCAGGGCGAAGATGTCGACCCGTTGGTCAGTCTTCTTCCGCCGCACGATCTCGGGGGCCATGTAGTTGGGCGTGCCCGTGCGGTTGCCGGGCTGCAGGAACTCGCCCTTCATCGGCACGGTGAGGCCGAAGTCGATCAGCTTGAGCGTTTGGCAGTCTTTGTCGACGATCAGGTTTCGCGGGCAGATGTCGCGGTGGATGTAGCCCGCGGCGTGAACGGCGCCGATCGCCTCGGCGGCCTGCCGCAAGAGCGGCAGCCGTTTGCCATCGAGTTGGGGACTGCGGCCGATGATCAGCGAGTTGAGCCCCGGCCCGTCGACCAGCTCCATCACGATGTACTGCCGGCCGTCGGAGGTCTGCCCGTACTCGTAGGTCTGTACGATGTTGGGGTGGCTCAGCGCCTTGGCAATCTCCCCTTCGCTCGGCTTCTTGAGCCCCTTGAAGCGGCTTTCGAAGTGGGCCGTCTTTTCCGCGTCGAGAATCTTGAGGCCGACAAGCTGGCCCGTTTCGCGATCGCGGGCAACATGGAACTCCGACATGCTGCCGGAAACCGCCTGACGCATCAGTTCGTAGCGAGCGAACACGTCAACGCGCCCGCCGCTGAGGAGCTTGGAGAACTGGGAGAAAAGGCCCATGCGAACGCCCGAGACGAGAGGCAAAACCAAACACCCACGGTCAGCCAGCCGCCCGCAGGCCTGCCGACCCTCTGTTCACTCTACGGCAACCGGCCAGCCTGAGCAACGTAAGCCCCGTCGCAGCGTCCCCTAATCCGCACGGGCGAGCGGCCGGCGTCAGCCGGCATGACCTAACCGGCTTCCACGCGCTCACGCGCAAAATCGGCCAGCTTACGCTGGGCCGCTCGCCCCTACCGTTGCCCGCCACGTGCGACTGGAGCGGCGGTTGCCGGAGTGGAGCGCGCCAGAGAATCCGCGCTGAACTAGGCGGCGTCCGTGCGCCGTTCGGCGCCGGCGAAATGCGGGCGGGGGACCGCGGGGTTGGGGCGATCCAATTCGGCGAGGATCAGATCGACCGCGGCCTTCGTCGCGCCTCCGTGGGCGACGCGGGCCCGCAATTCGGCGAGCTGCGCTTCCTTGGCGGCGAGCGCCGCCGGGTCGGTGAGCCAGCGCACGAGGTGGGCCGCGATCTCGGGCGAGCGGTCGTCCCCCGTCAGGTATTCGGGAAACGGCACGCTCGCCGCATCCGGCTGGTCGTCGCGGTAGGGGGTGATGTCGGCCGGGTAGAGTTCGCGGCCGGCCAGCAGGTTCACGAGCGTAATGTACTTCACGTGGCGGAATTGCTGCTGCACCCAGTACGGGAACTTGCCGATCCAGTAGAGGATCGTCGTCGCGCGACCGTAGTAGAGCAACTCTAAGCTCACCGAGCCCGAAACCGCCATGCAACAGGTGGCCGCGCTGATCAACTCGGGCGTGCGGCCGACGTACACCTCGATCGGCAACCCCACCGCGGCGATCGCTTGCCGGGCCATCTCGGCCTGATGCGGCTTGAACGCCGCCACCGCGAACCGCACGCCGGGCACTTGCCGCCGTACGCGGGCGGCCGTTTTGAGAAAGAAGCGAAAGTTCTTGTGAACCTCCTGCGTCCGCGAGCCGGGAAGGATTGCGACCAGCGGTCCTGGCTTGCTGCGCTCGGCCGCCACGAAGGCCTCGTCGAGCGGATGCTCGCGAACTTCGTCGAAATACGGGTGGCCGATGAAGGTTGCCTTGCATCCGCGCTGGCGGTACCAAGGCTCCTCGAAGGGGAGCGCGCAGAGCACGTGGTCGACGAACCGCTGCACCTTCTTCACGCGCCAACTCCCCCAGGCCCAAATCTGCGGGGGGGCATAGTAGTAGACCGGAATGCCGCGGGCCTTGGCGCGGCGGGCGATCCACCAGTTGAAGCCGGGATAGTCGATGAGCACGACGGCGTCGGGCTTATCCTCGACAAACGCGCGGTCGGCCCGCCACAGCAGCCCCAGGAACTTGTGAATGTTCAGCAGCACCCGCAGGAACCACATCACGGCCAGGGCCGTGAGATCGAAGTGGAGCTGCGCGCCGGCCTCGGCCATCTTGGGGCCGCCGTAGCCAATCGCCACGAAGTCGGGCCGTTGGCGGCGGAACTCCCGGATCAGATTCGCCCCGTGCAGATCGCCGCTGGGCTCGCCGGCCGAAAAGAAGATCTTCATCGTGAAGTGACAGCACCGGGGGCTTGCGAATCCTTCGCCTGAAAACGGGCCGAAAGTATGGCAGAACCAACCCCCGACACCCAGGGCAATCGGGCGCACCGCCCCTTCGACGCGAGCGCACGAAAAAGGCCCACAAGTGATTGCGGGCCTTATCGTTTCGATCTAGCTCCCCCGCCTGGGCTCGAACCAGGGACACGCGGATTAACAGTCCGCTGCTCTACCGACTGAGCTACAGGGGAAAACCGTTGCCAGAAAAGGACTTCCGGCACGCTTTTCGGGAAGGTTGCGAGCCCGAGCCTCGCCACCGAATTGCCCTTTTAGGTCTGTTTAGGATACACGCTGGCTCGGGGGGCGAAAAGACCTGACCAGGCCAGGGTTTTGGACCCCGGCGGAAGGCCGCTGGTTCGCGCCGGCCACCTCACGGTCGCCCTTACGCCACGTAGACCACGAACGTTCGCGGCTCGAGCCGCACCACCCCGTTCGCCGGGCATTCCGGACCGTCGAGGTTCGGGTACACGTCGTTGGGGCTCGCCGCCGAGGTGTTCACGAACAGCCGCCAGTCGGCCAACTGCACCAACGGAGGGAGCACGAAGTCGCACGGGGCGATGCCGGCGTGAATCATCATCAGCACGTTCTTGGGCTTCGGCTGGCCCGGCTCGGCCTTGGGGGCGGCGAACATGCACATCAGGCAGTGTTCGTCGCGATTCCAGTCGACCGCGCCGCCATCGTGCGAGAACCAGCTCACGTCGGGTAGGTCGCCGGGACGATGCGACGCGCCGCGGAGGAAGTTCGCCCGCCGCACCGTCGGCTGCTGGCGGCGGAAGGCGATCAGAGCCTGCACGAACCGCATCAGATCAGTGTGCTTTTCTACCAGCTTCCAGTCGAACCAACTGATGGCGTTGTCCTGGCAGTAGGCGTTGTTGTTGCCCTTCTGCGTCCGCCGGCATTCGTCGCCGAACACGAGCATGGGCACGCCCTGGCTGAGCAGCAGCGTAGCCAGCATGTTTTTGATCTGGCGCAGCCGCAGCGCCTCGACATCCTTGCGGCGGGTGGGACCTTCGACCCCGTAGTTGCCGCTCAGATTGTGATTGTCGCCGTCGCGGTTGCCTTCGCCATTGGCTTCGTTGTGCTTGTCGACGTAGCTGACCAGGTCGTTGAGCGTGAACCCGTCGTGCGAAGTGATGAAGTTGATGCTGTGATAGGGGCGGCGGCCGCTTCCTTCATACAAATCGCTCGACCCGGCCAGCCGCGTGGCGAAGCCGCCGCGCGTGCCATGGTCTCCGCGCCAGTAGCGGCGAATGTCGTCGCGATAGCGGCCGTTCCACTCGGCCCAGCGCAAGTTGGCGAACGTACCCACCTGATAGGCGCCCGCAGCATCCCAGGCTTCGGCGATGATCTTGGTGTCGGCCAAGATCGGATCTTCGGCGATCTGCTCCACGAGCGGCGGGTTCGGCACCAGGTCGCCGTTCCTATCGCGGTTGAGGATCGAAGCCAGGTCGAAGCGGAAGCCGTCGATGTGGTAGTTGAGCACCCAGTGCCGCAGGCAAAGGAAGATCAGCTCGCGGACGATCGGGTGGTTGCCGTTGACGGTGTTGCCGCAGCCTGAGTAGTTCTTGTAGCGGCTGCCGCCGTTGGCCAGCATGTAGTAGACGCGGTTCTCGAGCCCCTTGAAGCTGAGCGTGGGGCCGAGTTCGTTCCCTTCGCAGGTGTGGTTGAACACCACGTCGAGAATCACTTCGATGCCGGCCTGATGGAAGGCCCGCACCATCTGCTTGAACTCGTTGACCTGGCAGCCGGGCTCCGTGCCCGAGGCGTAGCCGCGGTGGGGCGAGAAGAAGCCCATGGGGTCATAACCCCAATAATTCTGCCGGCCGCCGAAGCTGCCGTCGGCGTTGTTCGTGGGAAACTCGTGGATCGGCATCAACTCGACGGCGGTGACGCCGAGCGATTGCAAGTAGGGGATCTTGTCGATCATCCCCAGATAGGTCCCGGGGGACGAAACGCCCGAACTCGACGACTTGGTGAAGCCGCGAACGTGCAGCTCGTAAATGATCGTTTCCGACAGGTTGCGCCGCAAATGCCGGTCGCCCTGCCAGTCGAAGTGGTCCTCCATCACCACGCACTTGGGAGGGCGGATCACGCCGTCGGAGGACGGTAGAAAATCGCCCGTCAGCGCGCGGGCCCAGGGGTCGATCAGGCGGGCCTTGGAGTCGAACCACTGCCCGCGCTGCGGGTCGTGCGGGCCGTCGGCCTGAAAGTGGTAGAGCTGGCCGGGACCGATCGCCGGAACGAACACGCTCCACACGTCTCCCCAGCGGTCGGTCTCGCGGTCGAAGGCGATGACTTCCGTGGGGTCGAGGTCGGTGGGGCGATCGTAGAGCAGCAGCCGCATCGCTGTCGCCGAACGGCTGAAAACGACGAACTGAACCCCCTTCTCATGGACGATGGCGCCGAAGGGGAGCGGCTGGGTGAATTGCAGTGCGGGGTGAGTGTGCAATCTCAGCATGCGCGGGTCGAGATTCCCAGGGGGAGACGAAGCTTCCGAGCCGGTATCTCGAAACATACCACCGAAGTTCATGAATGGCCAGTAACCTGTTGATAGAAAACGGGTTGTGTAAATCCTTGCCTATTAGGCAGGACTTGCGCGTCGTTCAGTTCCCGTCGCCTATTGCCACTGGTTCGGTGAGTCCGGTCGCAACGCCTCAGTTTCCCTCTCCCCGTGGGAGAGGGCCAGGGTGAGGGGCTCCGGAGCACTGACCCTTTCCGATCCCCCTAGCCGACCGCCGCCAGCGCTTCCCGCGCCGCTGCGATCGTCTGTTCGATCTCCTCCTCTCCGTGCGCCGCCGAAACGAACAGCGCCTCGAATTGACTGCAAGGCATGTAAACGCCGCGTTCGAGGAGCGCCCAGAAGTAGCGCCCGAAGCGGGCTGTGTCGCAGCGGCTGGCCGATTCCCAATCGACGATCGGCCCGCCGGCAAAGAATAGCGTAAGCATACTTCCCACGCGGGCCAAGCAATGCTCGATTCCGGCCTGCTCGGCGGCCTGGGCCAATCCCTGGGCGAGCCGCCCGCTCAGCCGCTCCAAGCGCTCGTAAGGAGGCCGCTCGCGCAGCTCGCGCAGGGTGGCGATGCCGGCGGCCGTGGCCAGGGGGTTGCCGCTCAGCGTGCCAGCCTGAAACACCTTGCCGGCCGGCAGCACATGATCCATGATCTCGGCCCGGCCGCCATAGGCCCCCACCGGCAGCCCGCCGCCGACGATCTTGCCGAGCGTCGTGAGATCGGGCGTGACGCCGAAGAGCGACTGCGCGCCTCCGTAGGCCACGCGGAAGCCGGTCATCACCTCGTCGAAAATGAGCAGGGCGCCGTGCTGCTGAGTCAGTTCGCGGAGCGCCCGCAGGAATTCAGGACGCGGCACGACGAGCCCCATGTTGCCGACCACCGGCTCCAGGATCACGCTGGCGATCCGGCGGCCGTGCTCGACAAAAGCAGCTTCGAGGCCGGCGACGTCGTTATAGCGGAGGACGAGCGTGTCCTTCGTCGTGCCGGCGGTGACCCCCGGCGAGTTGGGCACGCCCAGGGTGGCCGCTGAACTGCCGGCCGCCACGAGCAGGCTGTCGACATGGCCATGGTAGTTGCCGGCAAATTTGACGATCACGTCGCGGCCCGTGAAGCCGCGCGCCAGGCGGATCGCGCTCATCGTGGCTTCGGTGCCTGAGCTCACGAGGCGCACCCTCTCGATCGACGGCACGGCGTCGATGATCAACTCTGCGAGTTCGCTCTCGGCCTCCGTGGGGGCGCCGAAGCTCGTGCCGCGGGCCGCGGCCTCGACCACCGCCGCGATCACGCGCGGGTGCGCGTGCCCCAGGATCAGCGGCCCCCAGGAACCGATGTAGTCGAGGTAACGGTTGCCGTCGAGATCCCAGAAATAGGCCCCCTCGCCGCGGGCGAAAAAGATCGGTTGGCCGCCGACCCCGCCGAATGCCCGCGCAGGGCTATTCACTCCGCCAGGAATCAACCGGCGAGCGCGGGCGAAGGCGGCTTGGCTTTTCTCTCGACTCATGCGGCGGAGATTCTCACCACGGAGACACGGAGGCACGGAGAGGATGACGAACCGCCGAGACGCGGAGACGCGGAGAGATGCAGGAGTAGCTTGGATGCGAGAATGAGCACTCGTTCTGCCTCTTTCTTTGTGTCTTCGTGCCTTCGTGGTTCGTTTTGGTTCGATCGTGCGGCTGGCGATCGGGCGAGCCCTGCTTTGCGAACTCAGCGCCTTGGCGAGAAATAAAACGCTAGTTGCCGCTCAACCAGCGGGCGGCTTGTTTGGCCCAATAGGTGAGGATCAGACTGGCGCCGGCGCGGCGGATTGCCAGCAGCGACTCGAGGGCCACCTGCCGCTCATCGAGCCAACCTTGGGCCGCCGCGGCCTTCACGAGGCTGTATTCCCCGCTCACGTTATACGCTGCCAGGGGGACGCCGGGAAACCGCTGGCTCACTCGCTGGAGAATGTCGAGATACGCCAGCGCCGGCTTGACCATGATCAGATCGGCGCCCTGCTCGAGGTCCTGCGCCACCTCGCGCAGCGCCTGGGCAGGGTCGGCCGCCGGGTCCATTTGGTAGCTGCGGCGGTCGCCGAACTGGGGCGCGCTTTCGGCGGCGTCGCGAAACGGGCCGTAGAAGGCGCTCGCGTACTTTGCCGCGTAACTCAGAATCGGCAAGTGCGTATAGCCCGCGCCGTCGAGGGCCTGGCGGATTGCGCCGACCATGCCGTCCATCATGCCGCTGGGGGCCACCAGGTCGGCCCCGGCTTGGGCATGCACGAGCGCCTGCTTGGCGAGCAGTTCGAGGGTGGCGTCGTTGTTCACATCGACTCGGCCCGTGCGGTCGTCAACGGGACCGCAATGGCCATGCGACGTGTATTCGCACAGGCAAACGTCGGTGACCACCAGCAGCTCAGAGGCCGCCTGTTTGATCCCCTGCACGGCCTGAGGCACGATGCTTTCGGCGCGGCACGACTCGGCGCCCGTGGCGTCCTTCTGATCAGGGATGCCAAACAGGATTACTCCGGCGACGCCCAACTCCTGCGCCTCGCGCGCCTCGACCACGGCCTGGTCGATGGAAAGCTGCTGCACCCCCGGCATCGAAGCGATGTCGCGGCGGACGTTCTCTCCTGACCGCACGAAGAGCGGCAGCACGAAATGGGCCGGCTCGAGCCGCACGGTCTGCGTCGA
Source organism: Pirellulales bacterium (assembly GCA_046349955.1). GTDB lineage: Bacteria > Planctomycetota > Planctomycetia > Pirellulales > JBGAPH01 > JBGAPH01. Next base: position 246,031 of record JAXMBI010000005.1, read on the forward strand.
GCGGCGCAATTGCGGATGTTGCCGCAGGCGGCGCAGGCGGGTTTGGGGATAGTTGCTCATGCGGCTGTCGTCATTCCCACCGTGGCCGTTAGCTTCCGGCGGCGCTCACTTGCACCTTGTCTTTTCTGGCCAGCGCCTCCTTGGCCTGCGTCACCAAATCGTTGGCCCAACTCTTGTCGCCGTGCAGCTCGATCACGCTTTGATAGATGGCCCGGGCCTTGGCCGGGTCAGACTCGGCGATTTTGCCGGCCCGTTCGAGCTGGCTGACCAGCAGCTCGCGTTGCGCCGGCACATAGTCGTTGGCCGCCGCGGCAAGATCCGCCAGTTGCCGCTTCGCCAATTCCACGCAGCGGCGGGCGGGCATGGTTTGATCCTCTCCATCGTCGTAGAGCGTGACCAATGCCCGCAGCTTCGTCATCGCGCGGTCCGGATCGGACGATACGTAGCTGGCCGCCTCGAGATAGGCCCGCTCCACCGGCAGCAGCTTGTCTTTGCCCGTCCGCCGCACGAGACGCCGCATCCGCCGTTCGGCGCGCCACAGCTCGAGTTCCTCGTTGAGGCCGCGGATCTCGTCGGCCCGCGGGTCGCTGCCGAAACGCTCCACGAAAGCTTCGATGTCTCCTTGAACGCGGAGCAAGGTTTCCGGCTCGCTGGGCACGGCGACCGCGTCGATGCGGCGATAGAGCGTGTCGGCCGACGCCGGCTGCAGGAAGTACCAAACGATGCCGGCCAGCGCCAGCAACGAGGCAATGAGCGCCACCGTTTGCGCAGAAAAGATCGAGGGTTCGTCCTCACGCGAGCGTTGCCGCTCCCGCTCGTGCTCCTCCTCCACGGTGGTGAAGCGGCGCTGCGGATTGGCGCCGGTCGACACCGTGAGCCGGCGGTGATCGTGCCGATCGGTGGGCGCAGCGTCGCGGCGACCATCGGTCGAGCGGGCGGGCGCGCTCTCGGCCTCGGCCGAGCCGGCGATCCGAGTTTCGGCCAGTGGATCGAGCTCGCCTTGCTCCTCCCCCACGCTAAACTTCCGCTCGCCATCCAAGAGCGATAGCCCGCGTTCCATCGCCTCCAAGCGCCGGCCGAGCACGGCCGCATTGGCGAAGCGCTCGCGCGGATCCTTGGCCAGCAGCTTGTCGACGATCCGCTCGAGCTCGCGCGGCGTCTCCGGGGCAAAGCGGCCCACGGGCTCCGGCTCGGCGAACCGCTGCAGGTGCAGCATCTGCGGTAGGCCTGACGCGCGAAACGGCGGCCTCCCCGAGAGCAGCGAGTACATCACGCAGCCCAGGCTGTACAGATCGCACTGCGAGGTGACCTGCTTCCCGTCGGCCTGCTCGGGGGCCATGTACTCGGCTGTGCCGAGCACTCCGCCGCCCCCTGTGAGATGCGTCTGGCCGAACAAACGGGCGATGCCGAAGTCGGTGAGCTTGATCTGCCCGTCGGGAGTCAGCAGCAAATTCGCGGGCTTGAGATCGCGGTGGATCACGCCATGGTCGTGGGCATGCTTGAGCGCGCGGCACAGTTCGACCGACAGCCGCGTGACCTCGCGCCAACTGAACCGCCGCCCCGCGCGCAGCTCGTCCTCGAGATTGGTCCCGTCGACCAGCTCCATGCTGTAGAACAGGTGGCCATCCTGTTCGCCGTAGCCATAGAGCCGCACGATGCCCGGGTGGCGAAGCTTTTTGAGCGACTCGATCTCCAGTTCGAACCGCTCGCGAAAGCCCTCTTCCTGCGCCAGGTTGGGCGAGAGCACCTTCACGGCCACCCGCTGCCCGGTTTGCGGGTCCAGCCCTTCGAACACGGTGCCCATGCCGCCCCGGCCGAGCTTGCGGCCAATGCGATACGGACCAAGTTGCTCGAATTCCATAAGGCAGGGCCCGAAAGAGGAGCGGAGGCGGGAGATGCGACGGGCAGGGACTCGCGGGGAACGCCCCAGATCAAAGGCATCCCTCATCCTATCACCGTGGAGATAGGTCAACTAGCTAGGCGGTAAGCGCCCGCTCGGCAAACGGCTTAGGTGTTGCGCAAACGAGCAGACTCGCCGCGCGGCCCACAGGGGCGCCATGTCCGGCACAAAATATGCTCCCTCCATATCGGGGGGGCGGACGGCGAGTAGAATGGCGATTGGGGAGCTTGAAACGAGGGCTAAATGAGCATTATTTACCCAGAACGCCCCGATGTCCGGTCGCAAAACGACCAGGATGAGTGCTTGCGGCTCCGCAAGCTGCTCGCCATCTACCAGCGGGACCGGCAGTTGCTTGCCTTTGAGATCCACGACGGCCTGATTCAAACCCTCACGGCGGCCGCCCTGCACCTCGAGGCCACACGGGTGGCGGCGGATGCCCTGCCGCCAGAAGCCCACAAACAGCTCGAAGTCGGGCTGGGGCTGCTGCGGGAGGGGATTTCGGAGGGGCGCCGATTCATTTCCGGGCTCCGTCCCCCCGTGCTCGATGAAGACGGGCTGCGAGCGGCGCTCGAACATCTGGCGGCCCGCTTGGCCGCCGAGATGCGGCTACCCATCGAAATCGACTGCCGCGCGGGGCTCGAGGAGCTCGCGCCCCTTGTGGAGCTGACGCTCTATCGCGTCGTCCAGGAAGCACTCACCAACATCCGTCGGCACAGCGCCGCCACGCAGGTCCGCGTCGAGCTTCGGCGGGTTGATGGCCGGGTGCGGGCCGTGATCGCCGACAACGGCATCGGCTTCGACCCGGCGCAAAGCGGTCTTCGCAACTTTGGTTTGCGGGGCATGCGCGAGCGTGTGCGCGTCCTCGGCGGAGATCTGAACATCGAGAGCGAACCGGGCCAAGGCACCCGCATCGTCGTCGACCTCCCGGCCTGGCTGCCGGATGAGGGCGTGGGCGATTAAGGCGGTGCGAGCGTCGAGCCACTAGTAGGGGCAACTCCGCGCCATCTTGCATCGGCCGTTCGGCCCCCCTAGTCTGCCCTGTTATGGAGGCAGACCTCTTACGCCTGACGCCTGCCGTGCGCCGTCGAGCGCTGGCGTTGGGGCACGTCAATGCGGCTTTGTGGGCCGCAGGCAACGGGCTAACCAGTGGGACGCTGCTCGTCTTTCTGGCCCAAGACCTAGGCGCCAAGGGGCTCGGCGTAAGTTTGATTCTCGCGGCGCCTGCTGTCGCCGGAGTGCTGCGCCTCGGCACGCCCACGGTGATACGCCGCTGCGGTTCCGAAAAACGCGCGAGTCTCGCGGCGTTTGCCGTGAGCTACCTATTGATCTTGGGGCAGCCGGCCCTGGCCGTGCCGGGTCTTTGGCCCTGGGGCCACGCGCTAGCCGGACTGATCGCCCTCGTGTGCGCGCATCAGTTGCTCGAGTATGTCGGACAGGTCGCGCTGCTGGCATGGCTGCGGCGGCTCGTACCGGGGCCAATACGTGGGCGATACTTCGCGCGGCGGCAGATCGTGCAACTGGTCGTGCTCGCCCCCACACTGCTCGCCGGCGGATGGTTTGCCGATCGCTGGAAGGCCGAAGCCGCCGTCAGTCGTCCGGCCTGGACGCTCGGCGGCTACGCGCTGACCGCGGCGCTCGGCGCCGTCTGCCTGCAGGCGTCGCTTGCGCCTTTGGCGCTTATGCCCGGCGGATCGAGCGACCGCCGCAGAAGGGGAGGAGCAGAGCACGCCCCACCGTCGCCAGAGTCGCCGCCCGTCTCGCCGGAACCGGCCCCTTCGCGTAGCGACCGTACCCTCTCGGCGCTGGCGGATGCGCGCTTCCGCCGCTTGCTCATGTTCGGTTGCTGGGTGGCGGTGGCGAACGGAGTTTCGCAGAGCGCGCAGAACATCTTTCCTAAGGCCGTCCTCCAGTTGGGCGTCTATGATCTGGCCTGGATGCGGCTGGCCATGCAGATCGGCCAGATAGGCTATAGCCGCTGGGCGGGCGGTTATAGCGATCGGTACGGCAATCGGCCGCTGCTCATCGTCAGCCAGTCGCTGGTGGCGCTGGGCCCTTTGTTCTATGCTTTCGCCACTCCCGAAACGCGCTGGCTCGTGCTCGGAGCTTGGATCGCGTGGTCGGCCTTTGCCGGCCTCAACATCGGGCTGCCCAATCTGATGTTCAAGCTGGCGCCGCCGTACGGCGCCGCGGCCTACGTAGGCGCCTATTTCGGCCTTACGAACGTCGTCTATGCGGCCACGACCGTGGCCGCCGGCGTCGCCTTCGACCAATTGGGAGCGGCCGGAGCGGCGCAGTTGTTGTCGCTGATCGGCCTGGATCGCTTCGCGCTGATGTTCCTGCTCTCAGCGCTGTTGCGCGTCCTGGGCGTGGCGTGGTTGATCGGTCTGCCCGAACCTGGCGCCGCCCCGCGCCCCTGGCCGTTTCGCGCCAAGTAGCGGCGGTCAGCGGCCCACGAGAGTCAACGCTTGCGGCGAATGCCCAACAGGGCCATGGCAGCGCCCGCCGCGGCCAGCACGAGCGTGCTCGGCTCCGGTACCGCCGCCGCGCCCGTGGCGCCAAAGTTCGTCTTGAGGACGCCGAAGTCGCTCAGGGAAACCTTGCCGTCGAGGTCGAAGTCGCCTTGAGCCCAGGTGACGTCATTGGCGCCAAAGCTTGCTTTCAGTAAGCCGAAGTCCCCCAGATCGGTGCGGCCGTTGCCGTCGGCGTCACCGGCCACTTGGCTGATGACCTGCAGCTTGCCATTGTTCAGCAAGGTCGAGGTCGCCCAGGTGAGCGGCCCCGCCAAGTTCGGCAGGTCGATCTGTGCGAAACTGCCGCTGGCGCTAGCGAATTCCAGCAATTGGAATTGCTTGCCCGTGGTCAGGGCGGCCTGAGTCGTCGCGTCGATGGTGATCGCCAGTTCGCCTTCGGCCTTGAGCGGACCGGCGACCTTGACCTGGTCATACTCGACGCCTGGAGTGAAGCCGGCGATCTCGATCTTGGTGAACGAATCGGGGCCGAGCGTGAGGCTGCCGCCAAACGACATGCTGCCCGGGCTATTGCCGGGAGAGAGCGTGCCGTCGACGACGACGTCGCCCGGTCCATCGATCCCCTTGCCGGAGAGCGTGCCGACGAACACCGCGGCGGCGCCAGAACGCACGGTGAACTGATCGCCGTTGTTCTTCACGTTGTCGAAGAAGGTGGCCGTGCCACCAGCCGAGACGATCGTACGGGCGCCGGCCACCAGGTCGACGTTGCCGTGAACGTCGGTCACGCCGGCGTCGAAGTGCATCAACCCCGAACTGGTGAGCCCTTGTCCCAAGAGAAGTTCGCCGCGCCCGAGGATGCGACCCGTGGCGCCATTGTTGAGCGGCTGATCGAATTGGACGGTGCCGTTGTCGAGGAACACGTCGCCGAGGTTCGAGTGGGTGTCGGTCGCGGCTGCGAAGTGCAGCCAATCCCCGGACCGCACCATGACCTGGCCGGTCGCGCCGTTCTCCAGCTTGTTTTCCACCCGCCCCGTACCTGAGATCAACCCGGCGTTGGCCAGCGTGCCTCCGGCAGCCGTGCCGCCGGCCAGGGTGAGGCGCGAGCCCGCCGTCACGGTAAGTCCCTGCGTGACGGCCAGCCGATCACCGGTCGCCAGGGTCACAGCGCTTCCCAGCAATTGCCCCGCTCCGAGCGACAGGGCTTGTGAGCGAACTTCCAACTCTCCCGACTTGAAGCGAAACGCGCCGGCGTTGCTGATCGAGCCGACCGAGAACTTGCCGCCGGCGATCTCCACCGTGCCGAAGGCCGAAACGGTGAGCGATTGATCGAGCGTGAGTTCATTGCCGGCGACGAGGCTCAGGGACGAGCGTTGCAGGTCGTCGCCGCCGACGGTCATCAGGTCCATGTTGCCGCCGCTCGCGCCTTGGATGCGCCCGCCCGTCCACGTGAAGGCCCCTCCGCGGAGATTCAACTTGTCGGCTCGCAACACTCCTCCCGCCAAGTTCAGCGTTCCGCCCGCCCACACGTCGACGCTCGAACCGGTCCCCAGGTCGACCACCCCGAAGTTGCGAATCTCCACGCTCCCGGATCCTTGCGCCGAGTTCGTGTTGCCGCCGACGCTCAGCGTCGAATCGGCCGCGGTTTGTTCGAGCACGCCGTTGCCCGAGACGACGACATTTCCTGTGCCGCCGAATTGCCGGCCGACGAGAATGTCGGTTTGAACGCTCAGCTTGCCGTCGTCCTTGATCGACAACGTGCCCTGACCGTAGTTGCCGACCGCCACGAAGGGGGCAGATGCCACCCCGTTGCGCTCCACGATGAGCGTGCCCGTGCCCACGTCCCCCACCAGCAGTCCGGCTGTGTTCGAATTGGAGCGCAGCCAAGATCCATCGAGCGAAACGATGACCGTGCCGGTGGCCGCCGGCGACGAGCCGATCGAGCGGACGGCCCCGGCGTCGTTGAGATCGGTCAGGCCGCCGTTGCGGAGCACGAGCGTCGCTTCTTGATGATCGATCGTGCCGATCTGCACGCCGAGCGTGTTGTTGGTCGTGCGCAGCCGCGTGGCGGGGTCGCCAAGATCGAGCACGAAGAGCCCGGCGTCGATCCGAAAGCCGTCGACATCGCGCGTCGCGCCGGCGTAGTACGAGGTGATGCTCGTACCCAGGTCGAAAACCACCGTGTGCGCCGTGGTCGGAACTACGCCCAAGCTCCAGTTCGCTTTATTGTCGAAGTCGCCTCCGTGGGGGCCGATCCAGCGATTGTCGGTTTGCGCCTCGGCGATCGCCGCTCCAAGAACCGCGGCCGCCACGGCGACGATCGACAAGACGGATTGCCCACGGCGGGCCGAAGCCAAGACACGGCGAATCATAGGTGCGTTTCTCGAGGAGGGGGCGTGCCGCCGAACGAGGCCCAACTGCCCGTCGCCCGTGCGCTATCTCTTATGAATAGACAGGATTGCACCGCGCAGGCAAGCAATCCGGCGAAACCGGTTCAGGGGAGCATTGCTCGGGCGTCCCTGAGCGGGTTCGGAACGGGCCCCAGGGATGGTCCCCAAACGAGCTTGAATTCGGACACACCGGGTTGTAGATTTGCTGTGCCCCGGAGGGTAAGCGAATTGGCCAGCGGCCTGACTCGAAATCAGGTGCCCCGAAAGGGGTTGTGGGTTCGAATCCCATGCCCTCCGCTCTTTGGGAAACAGCCCCGCTTTTCGGGGCTGTTGTCGTTTTCTGGCCCGTCCCCAGGGGGCCACTCGTGGGCCTTCTCCGGAGCTTGCCATGGACGTCGTCAACATCGCCCAGGCGCCGCCGTTCCGCACCAAGGACGGCTCGGAGATCCGCGAACTGCTGGCCCACCGCAACTCGGCGATCCGCAACCAGAGCCTGGCCGAGGCCCGTGTCGGCCCCGGCGAACGGACGACCCCGCACTACCACCCCCGCAGCGAGGAGATCTACTACATCCTCTCCGGGCGGGGCGAAATGCGGCTCGAACAAGAAGCCCGACCGGTCGGTCCGGGCGACGCGATCGCCATTCCGCCGGGCCTGGTTCACACGATCGCCAACCCGGGCCCGGAACCGCTCGTGTTCCTCTGCTGCTGCGCCCCCGGCTACGAACACGGCGACACGGTGATGGTGGAGGAGTAGTAACGCCTCCTAGCCGAGATCCGCTCGCACCTGCTTCACCCCCTCCACCAGGTTCACGAGCTTCTGCCGCGCCGCCCAGCGAGCCGTTTGGCTGAGGCCGCAGTCGGGGGCGAAGGAGAGCCGCTCCGCCGGGGCATGCTGCAAACACAGCCGCACGCGGCGGGCGATCTCTTCGGGCGGCTCGATGTAGTAGCTCTTCACGTCAACGATGCCGACCGCCACGTCCATCCGCTCAGCGATCTGAGCGATGATCTCGAGTTCGGCCAGCTCGCGGCTGGCCATCTCGACGTGCATCTCATCGACGGTGAACGCGAGAAAGTCGGGGAACATGGGGGCGTAGCGCCGCGGGGCCACTGCCCGGCCCTTGAAGTTGCCGAAGCAGAGATGCGTCGAGAGCCGGCAGCGGCCCACCACGGGCGCGACCGTGCGGTTGAACAGGTCGACCAGCCGGGAGCGGTCCTCGCGATGGGCGTAGCAGCTCATCGAAGGCTCGTCGACCGTCAGCTCTCGGCAGCCGGCGGACACCAGGTCGACAAGTTCTCTCTGCACGATCGGCACGAGCGCCTCGGCCACGGCGTAGCGATCGGCATAGGGGCCGCCCGGCGCAATGCGGCCGCTCAGCGTGTAGGGCCCCGGCACGCTGGCCTTGAGCGCTGGTCCCGGCGGCGCGAGCCGCGCGAGCCGCTGAAACTCTGCCACGGCCCCTAACCCACGCGGCGCGCGGAGCTCGCCGACTACGGCGTGGCGGCCCCGCTGATCGTGCGCCGGGGGCCCAAACCGCCGCGGCGGCGCCCCTTCGACTGCGATCCCCTCCAAGAACCCATAGAACGACAGATTGAAGTCGAGCCGCGTCTGCTCGCCGTCGGTAATCACATCGAGCCCGGCGGCCACTTGATCGTGAATCGCCGCAATCACGGCGTCGTCCTGCAACTCGGCCAGGTCGTCGGGGCCAAAGCGATCGAGATGCTGACTGGCGAACTCGAGCCAGCCGGGCAGGGGGTAGCTGCCGATGACCGTGGTGCGGAGGGGGGAGTGGGGCATGGGGCTTTCCACATCAGGCAAGGGTTTCGCCCGATTCTAGCCTGCGAGCCCGCAATCAACACTGCGATCGAAACTGCAAGGCCCAACCTGGTGCATGTACCCAGGGTCGCGCTGTCGAGCTTCGCCCAGCTACGGAATCAAGAACACCAGCCCGACCACCACGCCCATTTGGGCGGCCGCCGCCTTCGTGTCCCACACGAACCGCGTGCGTTGGAACGGCGTGTAGTCGCCTGGGCGGTATTGGCCCAGCGTGTAGCGGCAGTCGTGCGGGCGGCTGAGAACCATCTTGTAGGGGAGGAACGGCACGGTCGCGAAGAAGTGCGCTCCCGACACGACCGACTGCACGCAGCCGAGCTGGTAGCCGTAGCGCTCGACGTTCGGCTCCTCGAAGTAGAGGGGCCGGTGGCAGAGCCCAGGCGCGACGTACGCGTAGGTGAAGGGCGGCCAGGGGCGGTCGGAGCCGAACGCCGCGACCACTTCTCCCGCGCGAGCGAACTTCTCGGCCGCCATTCGATCGTACTTCTCCGGCAGCGGCCCCGGCTTGAAGGCGATGTCAGCCCCCAGGTCGCCGATGGGGCGGATGTATTCGTCGGGCTGCTGCCCCAAGAGCCGCGTGAGGGGGTCGGCCAGGTCGTCAGAGGTCGGCTCGGGCTCGTTGTGGGCGGCCAAATAGACGTACTGCAGATCGGGCAAACCGGCGGCGGGAATGCCCAAGGCTCGCTGGGCCTGCGGCGGTTGATTCGGCGGAACGAACTCGGCGGCCGCGATCACTTGGGAATCGGCCGTCTTGGCCGCCTGCTGCGTTGCGCTTGGCGCTGCTGGCAGAACGAGCTCTGACTGAGACGGTTTGGACAGTAACTCGCTGGCCTCCACCGCACTCGCCGCCGGAAGCCCCGGCAGGGCAAGCGTCGGCGGGGTTACGCCGTGCCAGGGAGTGCTGAGCCGCAGAGTGGGCTCGAGATCGGCCCGCAGCCGCAGCGCGGCCCGTCTGCCCGCCTCGGGCGGGGTTGCGGCCGCACAGGCGGCCACCGCCACGAAGATCAAGCAGAAACCTAGGGCGCCGCGCATGGCGTTCTCGGGTTGGCCAGGGACGTGTTCGCTCGCGTTAGACGCCGCGAAAGGCGCGGCGCCGCTCAACGTCTGCTTCGGCACGATCGGCGCCTTCGGCACGGTCGGGGGGGCCGGCGCCCGCAGCTCTTTCCCAACCGCTACAGTCGAACGAGGTGACGGCCAGGGAAGCCTCGTTTCGCACCCTCGGCGACCAGGAATTTGACCCCCGCGCACCGGCCGGAGATAATCGGGGCTGGTCGTAACCCCAGTGCCCCAAGTTGTTTTTCACCATAAACTTGTTGTGAGGCATGGGGTTTCGGCGCCCGGCTAGGCGGTCGCCGGGCAAGCGCACAAACCCTTCGCGCAAGCGTGTGGCCGGTCGGCCGAGTCTTGCGCGCGAACTATGAGCGGATCGACCCCAGGGATTGCCGCATGCTTTCGTTCACGGCCTGGCTTCGCTCGCGCGAGGAGCGTGCCCGCGAGGCTGCGCCGGCTTATCCCACGCTCTACCTCCGGCGGCTCGAAGATCGCCGCGTGCTCAACGGCGAGCCGGTGGCCAACGCGGACACGTTCGACGTGGCCGAAGACGGCTCGCTCTCGGTGCCCGCCGCCGGCGTACTGGTCAACGACACCACGAGTGGCGGCGCGCTCTCGGCAGCCAAGGTGACCGACCCCGCCCACGGCGTGCTGACGCTCAACGCCGACGGCTCCTTCGACTACACGACCAACGCCGACTTTTTCGGCGTCGACAGCTTCACCTACCTGGTGAACGACGGCACGCTCGACTCGCTGGCGCCTGCGACGGTGACGATCACGGTGACCGAGGTCAACGACGCGCCGGACGCCGTGGACGACACCGTGAGCGGGAACGAAGACACGCAACTGGTGCTCGCGCCCGGCGGCTTGCTGGGCAACGACAACGCGGGACCCGGCGAAGGAAGCCAAAACCTGTCGATCACCGCCGTGAGCGGCACGAGCGCGCAGGGGGGCACGGTGGCGATCGTCAGCGGGAACGTCGTCTACACTCCCCCCCCCGGCTTCAGCGGAACGGACACCTTCACCTACACGATCACCGACGACGGCACGACGAACGGCCAGCCCGATCCGCTCGGAGACACGGCGACCGTAACGGTGCAGGTGGCCGAGGTCAACGATCCGCCTGTGGCCGGGCCCGACAACGTGACGACGGCCGAAGACACGCCGCTCAGCTTCCCCGTCAGCGACCTCCTGGCCAACGACACGCCGGGGCCCGCCGACGAAGCCGGGCAGAACCTGAGCATCGTGGGCGTGAGCGGCACGAGCGCCCAAGGGGGGACGGTGACCCTCGTGGCGGGACAGATCACCTACACGCCGCCGCCTGATTTCGTCGGCACGGACACGTTCACCTATACCCTCCAGGACGACGGCACGACCGCGGGCGCCGCCGACCCGCAGCAGACGACCGGCACGGTGACGGTGACGGTCACCGAGGTCAACGATCTGCCGGTCGCCACCGACGACACTGCCTCCACCGCCGAGGACACGCCGGTCGACATCGCGGCCGGCGATCTGCTGGCCAACGATACGCCGGGGCCCAGCAACGAAGCGGGGCAAGCGCTGAGCGTCACCGGCGTGAGCGCCACAAGCGCGGCTGGCGGCACGGTGGTGTTGAATAGCGGCGTGATCACCTACACCCCGCCGGCCGATTTCCACGGCACGGACACCTTCACCTACACGGTCACCGACGACGGCACGACGAACGGTTCGTCGGACCCCCGGCAAACGACGGCCACCGTGACCGTGACCGTCACCGAGGTCAACGACCCTCCTGTTCTCACCGACGACAATCTCGTCGCCACCGAGGACCAGGACCTCGTCTTCGACGCGAGCGACCTCACGGCCAACGATACGCCGGGGCCGGCCGACGAGGCCGGGCAGACCTTGACCGTGACGGCCGTCTCAGGCACGACCGCCGCCGGCGGCACGGTGACGCTCAGCAACGGCCAAATCACCTACACGCCTCCGGCCAACTACAACGGGCCCGACTCGTTCACCTACACCGTGACCGACAATGGCACGACGAACGGGTCGGCCGATCCGCGGTCGACTTCGGCCACGGTGTTCCTCACCGTGCAGCCGGTCAACGATGTGCCGATCGTCGGCAACGACCAGTACACGATCGACGAAGATCAGGTGCTGAACGCTGGCGGCGCGACCGGCGTGCTGGCCAACGACAGCGATGTCGACTCGGACCCGGCCAACAATCAAGCGCCCGGCGGCCTCAACGACATCGACCCCGCGTCGATCTTGATCGACACGCCCCCGAGCCATGGGCAGGTCGTGTTCGCCAGCGACGGCAGCTTCACGTACACGCCGACGAACGGCTTCAGCGGGACCGACACTTTCACCTATACGGTGGCCGACTCTGCCGGCGGCCGCTCGGCGCCCGCTACGGTGACGATCACGATCAACCCGGTGGCCGATCGGCCGACCCTGACGACGGCCGGTTTGCCCACGAGCGCAGTTCCCGAAGGCTCGACATTCCAGTTCACGCTCACCGGCCAACTCAACGATCCCGACGGTTCTGAGACGCTGACCTTCGAACTGGCCGACGTGCCCCAGGGCTGGGTGGTGTCGTCCCCCGACGCCAACGTCGCCTTCTCCCCCTTGACCCAAACCTACACGCTCACGCCTACGCAGCCGGGGGCGACGACGGTCACCGTGGTGATCTTCGCCCCCGACGACGGCGACAGCAACATCGTGCTGCGGGCCGTGTCGACCGAAAGCGCCGACCCCAATCTGCGGGCCAGCGACGAAGAATCGACGGCGAACTTCACGGCCTTCAACGTCGCTCCGACGATCACCGTGTCCGATGGCGCCGTCGACGCCAACGGCGCCGTGACCGTGACGGTCACCGTGTTCGATCCCGGGACCGACCAGCTCTCGTTCAGCATCGACTGGCAGGACGGCACCACCTACGACTCGGGCGTGTTCGTCGGTGGGCAGACGCAGACCTTCGTCGTCAGCCATCAGTATTTCGTCACGCCGCCGTCGGTGGGTTCGAGCGGTCAGATCGTGATCGACGCGGTCGCGGCCGACGACGACAACGGCGACGGCGTCGACACCGCCATCCTCACCGTGCCAGGCACCGGCATTTCGGTGATTCGCATCGACACCACGCCGCAGGCCCCGCCCCCCCTCGCGCCGCCGCGGGCGATTCCGGAGCCGCCTCCGGCCGATCGGGCCATTCCGGTGGTCAACACGCGGCCCACCGACTCCGGAGGCACGCGCAGCGAAGCCACGCAAACGAGCGAGCCTTCGCTCTCGCTCCGCGTGGTCTCGCCCGACGGCGAAGAGGGCCAAGACATCGAAACGCCCCTCGACACGCTCCGCGATCTGCCGGCGTTTTTCCGCCGGCTGCCCGACGGCCACTACCGGCTCTACCTCACCGAGCGCGGCGGCGGTCAGCGGCGGCTCGTGCTCGACGTGTTCGTGCGCCGCGGCCAACCGGTCGACCCCGAAGATCAAGGGACGGAGGGGGCGGCCACGCCCGACGGCGCGCTGCTGCCGTCGCCTGAGGTGGACCGCGCTGCGCGGCTCGAACGCTACTGGGAGCAGCGCGCGAGCGGGCCGCTTTACTGGCCCAAAGCGTTCGACCGGGCGGCCGAGGTCGATGCCCGCATGACCCGTTTGGCCCTGCAGGCACGGTAGGCCGGCCGGCAAGACCCCAGGCGAACGAGCTAAACTTGCAGAAGCCGCGTAGGGCCCAGTGAGACCGCTTCCGCGTCAACTCCAGCAGACCAGTTTCCTCCCATGACCACCTGCCCATACTGTCACGGTCCGGTCGACGCCCAGGTCGAGGCCGAAGGGCGCTGCGCGGTGTGTGGGCGGTCGTTGCTCGAACCCGGCGTGCCGGGGCCGACCGCGCCCGATGAGGTCGAGACGCTGCGGGCCACGCTGTTCCAAGTCGTCCGCCGCGGGCCGGAACTGAGCGAGCTGATCGGAGATACGCCCCCCGCGCCGAGCGGCGAAGCGTCTCCTGTGCCGACCGGCGAAACCGTGGCCGGGCCCCCGGCCGCGGCCGACGACGAATTGCGGACCCTCGTGAGCGGTTCGCTCCCCATTCCTCCCGAGGCTTTGCAGAAGACGCTCGACTCCGGCAATTTCGCGCCGCAACCGGTCGACGAACTCCGCACCCTGGCCAGCGGCTCGCTGCCCCCCGTGAAGCCGCCGGCCGACGGCGACGACGACGCCCAGCGCACGCTCGACAGCGGCTCCGTGCCCAAGCTGTCGGCCGAACAGATCCAGGCCACGATCGATTCGCAGTCGGGCATCAGTCCGGCGCAAGCGGCGCGGGTGAGCGCCATTTGGGCGCTCTCGCAAACGCCGGCCGGCAACCCGCTCAAAACCATCAAGGCCAGCGACGCGGCCTACGCCAACAAGTCGACGCTCGTCATCAAGACCCGCGCCTTCCGCCGCACGCAAGACGTGGAAGCCGGCGGCGCCGACTACGAGCTGCTCGAGCTGCTCGGCAAAGGGGGAATGGGAGTCGTCTACGCCGCGCGCCAGGCGTCGATCGACCGCGAAGTCGCGGTCAAGATGCTCAATGCCGACAACGCGTCCGACGTGATGCAGCGGTTCAAGTTCCTCTCCGAGGCGGTCGTCACTGGCGAGCTCGATCACCCGAACATCGTGCCGATCCATGACCTCGGGGCCAACGAGGCGGGCGCGCTCTTCTACTCGATGAAGCGGGTGCGCGGCACGCCCTGGATGGAGGCCCTGGGCAAGAAGTCGCGCGCCGAGAACCTCGACATCTTGATGAAGGTGGCCGATGCGGTCGCCTTCGCACATTCTCGCGGCGTCATCCACCGCGACCTAAAGCCCGAAAACGTGATGCTCGGCGGCTTCGGCGAAGTGCTGGTGATGGACTGGGGGCTCGCCCTCTCCACGCCCGATTTTCGCAAGACGAGTTCGATCACCCAGTCGAACAGCATGGGGGGCACGCCCGCTTACATGGCCCCCGAAATGGCCACCGGGCCGATCGAAAAGGTGGGCCCCGCCAGCGATGTCTATCTGCTCGGCGCATGTTTGTTCGAGGTGATCGCCGGCAAGCCGCCGCACACGGGCTCGAACGTCATGAACTGCCTGTACGCCGCGGCGTGCAACAAGATCGTCGACGTGGAGCAGAACGGCGAGTTGATGGATGTCGCCCGCAAGGCGATGGCCACCGAGCCCGGCGAGCGCTACGCCAGCGTGCAGGCTTTCCAGGCGGCGATCCGCGAGTACCAGTCGCATAGCGAAAGCATTCTGCTGTCGACCCGCGCCGAACAGGACTTGGAAAAGGCGCGCGAGACCGATCAATATCAAGACTTCGCGCGCGTCGTGTTCGCGTACGAGGAGGCGTTGGCCCTCTGGCCCAGCAACTCCGCTGCCGCGAGCGGCCTGCCTCTGGCGCGGTGGGCTTATGCCGCGAGCGCCCTGAACAAGGGGGACTTCGACCTCGGCCTGTCGCTGCTCGACGAGCAGAACCCCGAGCACCGGGTGCTGCGCGAGGAGTTGCTCGAGGCGCAACAGGAGCGGGAGAGTCGGCAGACGCGGCTGCAGCGGCTGCGGAAGACGGCCCGAGTGATGACCGGTGTCTTTGTGGTGGCGATCACCATCGCGCTGGGCGTGATGGGCGTCCTGTACAACGACGCTCAAGTGCAGAAACAGAACGCCATTGACTCGGCAGGTCTGGCCGATTTGCAGCGAAAGCGCGCCGAAGAAAGCGCAAAACTTGCGATCGAGGCGAAACAAAGCGAAACCTATCGCAGTTACATCGCCAAAATCGGCCTCGCGGCGGCGCAGATCGACAGCAACAGCTTCGAGCAAGCCCGCGCCACGCTCGACGACTGCCCCACGGACTTTCGCTGCTGGGCTTGGGGTCGGCTCAACTACCTCTGCAATCAAGGCCGCTTCGCCCTGCGCAATGAGGGGCGTCTCGAAGCGCTGGCCATTGCTCCCGATAACCAGACCCTGGCGACGGCCGCCTCGAACGGCGACATCACCTTCTGGGACGTCGCCTCGCATGAGTCGCGCGGCGAGCCCTGGAAGCATGCCGGCAAGCTGCACGCGTTGCTCTTTTCGCCCGACGGCCGCTGGCTGATCACCGCCGGGGGCGACCGCGGGAAGCAGATCAAGCTTTGGGATCGCAACTCCGGCCGGCCTGCGCTCGAACTCGACAGCGGAACCGGAGCGGCCTCGAGCGTGGCGCTCTCGCGCGACGGCCGCTGGCTCGCGGCCGGCACAACCTCGGGGCACGTCTTCCTGTGGGAGTTGAACGCGGCGGATGCTGTTCCCCAGGCAAGGCTCGTCGCGCAGCCGCGGGCCCACGAAGCGCCCGTCTGGTCGCTCTGCTTTGCGCCGCGCAAACAAAGCACGGGAGCGGCGGGAACGGTGGACCTCGTTGTGGCCGGCAGCGACGATGGCACTGTGTCCGTGATCGACTTCAGTCGCCCGGAACTCGCCTGGCCGTTCCCCACGTTCCGCCGTCACGACGGGCCGGTCTACGCGGTCGCCGCGGCCCCGCGGGCGGGCTTGGTCGCGAGCGCCGGCGACGACGGCCGCATTTTTCTCTGGGACCCGAGCGCCGCCCGCGTGGCCGACGTGCAGGCCGCGGTGGCCGGCGCAACGGCCGAACCCACTCCGGCCAGCGAGCTTGGCGGGCACGAGGCCGAAGTGCATAGCTTGGCATTCTCAGCCGATGGGCGGCGGCTCGCCAGTGCCGGCCACGACAACGCCGTGCATCTCTGGGATCTAGAGCGCAAGGCCAGCACCGGCGTTTTGCGGGGCCATGGGGGTTGGGTCCGAAGCTGCCAGTTCTTTGCCGACGCCAATCGCCTGGCCTCCTGCGGCTACGATGGCCAAGCCCTCTGCTGGGACCTCGACGACTACCGCGAGTCGGTCCCGCTCGTGCGCGCCGAAGGGAGCTCGCCGGTGCTGGGCGTCGGCTTCTCGAACGACGGCGGCCAGGCGGTGACCGCGCACAGCGACGGCGTCACGATGACCTGGGACACGCGGACCGGACAACCCCTCGCGACGCTCAGCGAGGGGCACGACTTTCTGGGAGAAAGCGCGCTGTTCGTTCCCGGGGGACGCCGCGTGCTCACCGGCGCTCGCGACAGCACCCTGCGGCTCTGGAACCTCGAGGCCGGGAACGAGCTGCGGCCCTTGGGCGATCCGCTGCACTACTCGAAGAATGTAGGGCAGTCGCTCGCGCTGGCGATCTCGCCAGACGGCCGCTGGATCGCCGCGGGCGGCGACGACAACGCTGTGCTGGTGTGGCACGCAGACTCGCTCGCCCCGCATCGGGTGTTTCACGGCCATGCCGAACAGGTGAGCGCGGTCGCCTTCTCCCCCGACAGCCGCTGGATCCTTTCGGGCGACGTGTTCGGCCGAGCGCGACTCTGGGACCTGGAGTCCGGCGCGCTGCGAGCTAAGCTCGACGGCCATACCCGACCCATCGTGGCGGCGGCGTTCTTGCCGAGCGGGCAAGTGGCGCTCACCGCCAGCGGCGACGGCAGCGTAGCCCAATGGGACTTAAGCTCGGGCCGGGAATTGAAGGAGCGCATGCTTCGCCATCCCGGCAAGTTGCAGGGGCTGGCGATCTCGGCCGATGGCCGCACAGCGCTGACCGGCTGCGACGACGGCCAAGTGCGCGTGTGGAACGTGGAAACAGCGCGGCTCGAACGCAGCCTGGCCGGCGTCTTCGAGAATCTGACCTGCGTGGCGCTCTCGCCCCAGGGCAGACTCGCGGCGACCGTGGAGTCGCGGACCGACCGTGTGCCGGTGCGGCTGTGGGACGCGATCACCGGTCAAGAGCTCGTCCGGCCGGCCGGCGCCGAGGCGCCCGACTACGGCCGCGCTTGGTCGGCCACGTTTAGCCCCGACGGGCAGCGGTTGCTGACGATCGGCGCGCGGCAGACCCGGCTCTGGGACTTGGCCAGCGGGCGGATGTTGATGAGCTATCGCCCTCACTCGGCCGTCGCCTCGGCCCAGTTCTCCCGCACTGACGCCCGCCAGGTGGTGACCGCCAGTGTCGACCGTTCGGCCAAACTCTGGAACACGGGCTCGGCGCTGGCCGAAGGGGGCAAATTGCTCGGGCCGCACAGCGCCCGGCTGACGTACGCCGAGTACTCTCCCGACGGCAAGCGAATCGTGACCTGCGACGCCCAAGGAAAGGTCGTCATCTGGGATTGCGAGTCGCGCCAGCCGATCATCGAACAACAGGCGCATCACCAGGCCGTGAACCGCGCCGTCTATGCGGCGCCGCTCGGCGATCGCCTGCTCACGGTGTCCGCCGACGGAACGGGGCAGATTTGGAAAGTCGGCGACAAGGCGCTCGAACCGCTCGTCACACTGCAAGGGCACGCCCTGCCTGTCCTTGCTGGGGCGTTTTCGCCCGGCGGCAAGCTCGTAGTCACCTGCAGCGACGACAACTCGGCTCGCGTGTGGGACGCGACGACGGGCGCCGAGCTCTCGCGCCTGTTAGGCCATACGGCCGCGGTCACGGCAGCGGTCTTTTCGACCGACGGCCGGCGGGTGTTGACCGGCAGCTACGACAACACCGCCAAGCTTTGGGAACTGGGGCAAGAGAACGGAGTGGCGGGGCGCCAACAGGGCGATTCGAAACGCCTCGAACCGCTCCAAGGCAGCGAACTGCTGACCTTGAGCGGTCACACGCAGGGGGTTACGTCGGTGGTGTTTTCGCAGGATGGCCGACAGGCCCTGACGGGCAGCCTCGATGGCACGGCCATCGTGTGGCCGGCCGCTGTCTGGGCAGCCGCGCCCCAACCCGACGCCGTGGCTCGGCGTCCTTAGCAGGGACTACCACGTGGACCTGGTCCCGGCGCTCAACGGCCGTTATCGACTCGAAGCCGAGATCGGCCGCGGGGTGAGCGGCGTCGTCTATCGCGCCGTCGATCAGACCGTGGGAACGACTTGCGCGGTCAAGGTGCTGCTGCCGTGGGCCCAGGCCGACGACGCCCAGCGGCGCCGCTTGCGCCGCGAGGCTCGGTTGGCCGCCCTTTTGCGCAGTCCCCACGCCGTGGCCGTTCACGAATTGTGCGAAGGGCCCAACGGGGAGCTGGCGCTCGTCATGGAGCTGCTCTACGGCCAAGATCTAGGGCAGCGGTTGGCCCGCCAACGCGTCTGGGAACCCAGGGAGGTCGCGCGGCTCGGCGCCCAAGCTCTCGACGCCCTGGCCGAAGCACACGACCTCGGCATCG
Organism: Pirellulales bacterium; assembly: GCA_046349955.1. Lineage (GTDB taxonomy): Bacteria > Planctomycetota > Planctomycetia > Pirellulales > JBGAPH01 > JBGAPH01. The sequence continues at coordinate 264,876 of JAXMBI010000005.1, forward strand.
TGCATCGCGACCTCAAGCCCGGCAACCTGTTCCTCTGCGAGCGCGGGAAGCAGCCAGAACTGCTCAAGGTGTTGGACCTGGGCGTGGCGAAGATCACGGGGACCGGCGCCGGGAGCGTGGAACTGTCGGAAACCACGCGGCTCACCGTGTCGGGCGGAGTGATGGGCTCGCCCGCCTACATGAGCCCCGAGCAGTGCCGCGACGAGCCGCTTACACCCGCCAGCGACCTCTATTCTCTGGCGGTGGTGCTCTACCAACTGTTGGCCGGCCGCCTGCCTTTTGTGGATCTACAGCCGGTCAAGGTGATGCTGATGCACAATCAAGCGCCGCCGCCGCCGCTTCCCACCGCGATCGCTCAGCATCCGGTCGGGCAGGCGACGCTGCGGGCGCTGGCGAAGGGCCCCGCAGACCGCTTTGCCGATGCAAGGCAGATGCGCGCTGCGCTCCAATAGCGGCGTGCGAAGCCAGTGACCGCAAGTCGACCGAGCACTGTAGGGTGGATCCAGGATAGTGCGTCCGCGCTTCGCCTGACGCACCCTACCGACGACTCAATCTGCTCGCGGGCGCTACAGCAAGATCGACCAGATGCTGCTGTAGTCGTCGGTCCAGCGCACCGGCGGCTTGTCCCCCTTCTCCGTCAGATTCAGCGGAGCGCCGATGCTGTGCTGCGCGAAGAACTTCTGGTTGCGTGTCAGCAAGACCCAGTTCGACGCGGCGGAGCCGGTGCGCGCATCGGCCCCGCTGCTCACGAGCGACGCGGAAAGGTTGTTGTCTTGGGCCAGGGCGAGAGTGACCGGCGCCAGATCGAGGTGCAAGTTCGAAATGTGGATCGCCAGCACGCCGTCGGGGGCCAGATGATGCAGGTAGATCTTGCAAGCCTCGGCGGTGAGCAGGTGCATGGGAATTGCATCGCCGCTGAAGGCGTCGAGCACGATCAGGTCGAACTCTTGCGGCTCGGTCTCCTGTTCCATCGACAGCCGCGCGTCGCCATCCTTGATGGTGATCTTGCCGCCGGCCTTTTCCATGTCCTCCAGATAACTGAAGTGCTTGCGGGCGAACTCAGGCACGATGGGGTTGATGTCGTAGAAGCGGAAGTAATCGCCGTCTTGCCCATACGCGGCCATGGTGCCCGCCCCCAGCCCGACCACGCCCACCCGCAGCGGCCGCTTCAGGCTCTCGCGCAGGGCGAGCAGCGCCTCGCCGACGCCGCTCTTGGGGTCGTAGTACTGCGTGGGCATCCGGCGGCGCGATTCGGCCAGGAATTGCGAACCGTGGGTGATGCGTCCGTTTCGCAGCAGGCGATTCTGCTGGAGCGGATCGTTCAGGTTTTTGTTCATCACCGTCAGCACGCCGTAGAAGTTGCGGCGTTGGTCGACGAACTCCGTGCCGGTGCGTACGCCGCGCATCTGGTCGATCAAGAAAAACGAGGCGTTCACCCACAGGGCCACCATCACGGCCCAGGCCCAGTAGTAATTGCCGTGGTAGAACAGCGACTTTTGGTCGATGAACACCACGACCATCGCCAACAGCCCCACGGCCAGCAGCCCCAAATACATCTCGTAGTAGTCGGGAAAGATCAGCGGGGCGATCAGGCCGACGAAGATTCCGCCCAAGGCGCCGCCGAACGACACGAACAGGTAGAACGACGTCAGATACTTCGACGAGGGGCGCAGCCGCGCCAGTTCCCCGTGGCAAACCATGGAGCAGCAGAACAAGGCCAACAGGTGAGCGCCCACTTGCAGGTACAGGTGCAACCGCGTGCCGCCGTTCCAGGCGAAGTAGAGTGCAATGCAACTCGCCACCGTGGCTGGCATGAACAGCCAGCGGCGATACCACCAGTCGCTGTCGAAGCAGAGGATGAACGTCAGCAGGTACAAGCTCAACGGCGCGATCCAGAGCAGCGGCAGCGAGGCCACGTCCTGACACATGTAGTTGGTCATGGCCAACAGCAAGAGCGAAGCGCAGGCAGGCAACAGCAGCCACAGGCTGCGCAGCCCCCAGGTGGGCGCCGGCATTTCGGCCTCCCGTTTGGCGGCCGCCTTGTTTGGTTCCACGGAGTACTCGTCCGCCTTGCCCAGGCGGGCCGCCGTCCAACCGCTGATCGCACATGCCAGCGCGAAGATTCCGAAGCCGAGCGACCAACTCCAACCTTGCAGACGAACGCCGAGCAACGGTTCGATGACGAACGGATAGCTAATGAGCGCGAGCAGCGAGCCGGCGTTCGACAGCGCGTAGAGCCGATAGGGCGAGCCCACGCGATTAGCGTGGCTGAACCACACCTGCACGAGCGGCGCCGTCGACGCGAGCACGAAGTACGGCAAGCCGACGCTCAGCCCCAGGGTCCGCAGCACGTGCCACACCGGATTCTCACTGCCGGTGGGCTTGAGCGATTCGGCCGGCGTGATCGGCAGGGTGAGGGCCGCCACGGCCAGGATCGCAATGTGGACCATTGCGAGCGTTTTCGGGGGGAGGTACTTCACCGCCATGTGCGCGTACAGATAGCCGGCGAACAGCGCCACCTGAAAGAACAGCATGCAAGCCGTCCAGACGGCGGGGCCGCCGCCGTACCAGGGGAGGATCGCCTTCCCCATCAGGGGCTGCACTTGAAACAGCAAGAATGCGCTGAGGAACACCGTGAGGGCGAAGAGCCGATTTAGCTTGACGGTGTCGATCGACTTGTCGAGCGGGGCCAGCATGAAAATTGATTGTACGAGTATGGGGGAAGGTGCGGCCGGAACTGATTCTAGTGTAGCACGCCTACCCTCGCGCCCAGAACCGGCGAGGGCGGGCCTCCGCAAGCTCTCCATGATAGCGTGGCCCCGGCGTTCCGCGACGGGGGACGCTAACAGGACTTGAGCGGCTGTGCCGGTCGCGCGGCCTGCTCCGCGGGCACGAGACGTTGCGGCGCCGGTCCGACCGCTGCCTCGGCATGCACTTCGATGGGCACGCATTTGAAGGCCGGCGTTTTCGAAGCCGGATCGAGGCCCCGCGGCACGAGCACGTTCGCCTCGGGGTAGTACATGAGCGCGGCCCCCGGCTTGATCTGAGGCCAGGGGCGCACCAAGATCCCCGCGATGCTGCCCGTTTGATTGCTGACGGTGACCCGTTGGTCCTCGGTGAGCCCCAGCCGTTCCACGTCCAGAGGGTGGAGCAAGATGATGTCGCGGCGATCCTGTCCTCGATAGAGGTCGTAGTCTTCGTAGACTACCGTATTGAACTGCCCTTCGCTCCGCACCGTCATCAGCCGCAGACCTTGCGCGCTGGTCGGCAGGACCGGCAGATCGTGGGCGAACAGTCTCGCGCGACCATCGGGCGTGGGGAAGCGGGGGGTGTGCAGCGTGCGGCCGGCGATCTGAAACTCTTGCTTGGTCGTGCCAATGTCGGCCAGCTTTTCGAAGCCGGGCACGATCGCCGCGATCGCGCGGCGAAGGTGATCGGCGCGGGCGAGCTTGCCCCAATCGATGGGGCCAATGGCCCCGAGCACTGCCGCGGCAAGCTGGCCCACGATCTGGATCTCGCCGCGCGGGCCTTCGTGCCGGCGCGGGCCGCCATCGCTCAGCCGTACGTAGTTGAACATCGACTCCTGCGTGGTCGCCTCGGGCTCCTCGTCGCGCGCGAGCACCGGGAGGATGATCGTTTCTTCGGCCAACCCGTGGGCATGCCCTGTGTTGAGCGTGGTGTTCAGATAGACCAGTTGCTCGAGCTTCGAGAGCGCGTGCCCCGCGTAGGTGGCGTCGGGGTTGGAGCCGTAGAGATTGCCCCCTAGGCAGAGGCCGAACTTGAGTCGCCCGGCGGCCGCGCCTTCCATGCAACCCATCGTGTCGAGGCCGACCTCGATGGGCAGCTTGACGCCAAAGTGGCTCTCGAGCCGAGCGAGCACGACGTCCTTCAGCTTGGGCGTGACGCCGACGGAGCCGATGCCTTGCACGTTCGAGTGGCCGCGAATGGGCATGAGGCCGGCTTGCGGCCGCCCCACCATGCCGCGCAGGAGCGCCAGGTTGACGATCGCCTGCACGTTCTGCACGCCGTGGACGTGGTGGGTGATGCCCATCGTCCAACTGAAGACGACATTCTTCGCCGACGCGTATTGCCGAGCAATCTCTTCGATCTCGGCCCGCGGCACACCGCTCGATTGCTCGAGCTCTTCCCAGGAAACTTCTTGCAGCCGCTGCTCGAGTTCCGGCCAGCCGTGGCAATGCTCGCTGAGGAACGCCGGATCGTGCGCCTTGAGTTCGAGCAGGTGCTTGGCCACGCCGGTCAGCAGCGCCAAATCACCGCCGATGTCGGGCTGCACATAGAGGCTGGCAATCTGGCTGCCGAAGAGCAGGCTGCGTACGTCGCTGGGTACGCGGAAGTTGACCATCCCGGTCTCGACGACCGGGTTGATCACGATTACGCGTCCGCCACGGCGGCGCACGGTCATGAGCGTGCGCATCAGGCGGGGGTGGTTGCTGGCGGGGTTGCCGCCGATGACGAACACCAGGTCCGCCCGCTCCGCATCGTCCAGCACGACGGTGGCCGTGCCGGTCCCGATCGTGCTCGTCAGGCCGACGCCGCTGGCCTGGTGGCAATAGTAGCTGCAGTTGTTGACATTGTTCGTGCCGTAGATGCGGGCAAAGAGCTGCAGCAGGAACGCCGCTTCGTTCGAGCTGCGGCCGCTGAAGTACCAAAACGTTTCTTGCGGCTTGAGGCTCTTGAGCTTGGCGGCGATGCGGCCGAGTGCGTCTTCCCACTCGATCGGCCGGTAGTAGGATTCGCCGCGCCGCAGCACGAGCGGCCGCGTGATGCGGCCGCAGGTTTCGAGCTCGCGCGGCGTGAACCGCTGCATCTGCACCACGGCGTAGGTTTCGAAGAACTCGGGGCGAATGGCGCCCTGCATGTCGGAGGCCATGGCCTGCATCGACTTTTTGCAGACTTCGGGGAAGTGGCCAAGCTCGTTGACCATGCCTCCCTTCTGCCCGCCCATGCCCAGCGCGCACGTCTTGCAGGCGTTCTTGGAGCGGAGCGCTTGATAGAACTTCCAAAAGCCGCCGACCTCGCGAGCCTTGGCAAAGGAGTATCGAATCGCGGGCCAACCGCCGCCGGCAGAGACTTTTCGCATGGGAGGACGAGGGCGGAGAGGAGAAGGAGAACTGCTGGCAGAAGCGTTAGGGCAGGAACTCGGCCGCGGCGACTTCGCCCAGCGGTTTGCCGAGCAAGGAAACGGGAACGCGCTCGGCGGCCGAGTAAACCTTCGTACCCGCGTAGGCCGCCGACTCGTCGCCATGCGCCGGTCGCGGATTGGTATGCACTTCCACTTGCCGGTCGATGAGGTTGACGATCCAGTATTCGGGAATGCCGGCGGCGGCGTAGAGCTTGGCCTTGGGACCGCGATCGAAGGCGAGCGAGGAATCGGCGACTTCGACGACGAGGGCCAAGTCGTTCGGCGAAGGATGTCGCTTGAAGTAGTCCTGGGGCGATCCACGTACGATCGACAAATCGGGCTCAGGCTCTGAGTTCGACAGCGTGATCGGTTGTTGCGAGCACGCGTGCCAACCCGTCTCGTCAACAAGCCTTGTCAGCCGAGCCAACAAAGTAACTACCGACCCCCGATGCGGACTTCCGACGGGCGTCATGTGAACGATTGCTCCCTCGAACAGTTCGACGCGCAAATCCTCGGGGAACAATCCCGCGGCAATCATCTGATGATACTGCTCCACGGTGAAACGCAGCACCGGAAGGTCGACGAAGGTCGGCGGCGGGCCAAGGGTGGCGGGGGACACGGGAAGTGCGCTGACGACGGCCATGAGCAGTACGCTTCTCGCTATTTCGTGGGCAAAATGTCGGCAACTCGGACAGCGCCCAGCCGCTGACCTCCCAAAATCACCTCGACCTGGTCGATGATAATCGACCGGCGCCGATACTCGCAGCCGCCGTGGGCGTCGAACGCCGGCTCAGCAAAGGTCTCGATCTGTCGATCGACTAGATTCACGATCCAATACTGCTCGACGCCGGCGGCCGCGTAGAGTCGGGCCTTGTGCGCACGATCGGCTGGCAGAGTCGAATCCGACACTTCAATGGCAATCGACACTTCCGCCGCTGTCGGGATCTGCCGGGCATGCTCTTGCAGCGAACCCTGGATCACGACCACGTCCGGCTGTGGGCGACTCTCCGGCAGTCCAATCGGCCACTGCTCCTCGACATGCCAACCCAGCGTTTCCAGCAATGCCCGCAACGTCCGTGTCAGTCTGGACGTCGTATAGCAGTGCTCTGGTCCAACGGGCGTCATCTCTACGATCACTCCCTCGAGCAGCTCCACACGTTGATCGACTAGAAAGCCGAGCTCGATCATCCGCTCGAACTCGGCGACCGAAAGCCGATGAACCGGACGATCGCAGTAGATTGCCGGAGACAGAGGCGTGAACGTCGGAGTTTCGTGAAGGCTAGCCATGACTCATACCAGACCAACAGTCATTCGAACAGTTTGCCGAGCGGCAGGTCCCACCCAGGCAACAATTCAGGAAATCCCAGCGTGGCCTCCGCTGCCAGCGTTTCCGCCGGGCGATCGGAGCGGTAAACGGTCGCCGTTTGGGCCTCGGGATCGATCACGCAGACCACGAGCACCCCAGCCTGAAGGTATTCACCCGCCTTGCCGGTTAACTCCGGCCAGGAATCGCTGGGAGAACGGACCTCGAACACCAGTTCAGGCGCGACCGAGGGATAGCCCCTTGGCACCGTTCCACGAGGCAGTCTCTTGAAGCTGTAGTAGGCCAGATCGGCACCCCGGACGCTATCCGGGCCGCGGCGCGTCACAATTCCAGAGTCATTGCTGAGTACGACGCCCAGCCCCTGATCCTCGACAAATGCTCCTAGGTAACGGCCGAGCCGCGCACAAATCAGACCGTGAATCCCTCCCGGCATGTTCATCGGCGTCGGCACTCCGCAGACCAACTCGAGAGGCCCGTCTGTATCGGGGAGAAGTAAGAACTCCTCCGCGGTGAGCAGCTTTTGAGTTGTCGCCATCGTGTCGCTCTCTCTCGAGCAGCAGGCGCACAGGCTGGAAGTCTGTGCCACTAGGGGAACTGCGCAGGACCCAAGCTTGCGGCAGGTCCGTTATGCTCAAGCATAACCTACGCGGTTATCAGCCGGGGTGGCCTACGCCAGGCTCACCGTCACCGTCTTCGTCTCCGTGTAGGCGTCCAGGCCCTTCTCGCCGAGTTCGCGGCCCAGGCCGCTCATCTTGAAGCCGCCGAAGGGGGCTGCCGCGTCGAACACGTCGTAGCAGTTCACCCACACCGTGCCGGCCTTCACTTCGGCCGCCAGGCGGTGGGCCTTGCCGATGTCGCGCGTCCACACGGCCGCAGCCAGGCCATAAAACGTGTTGTTCGCCCGTTCCACGATCTCGTCGACGTTCTTGAACCGCAGCACCGAGAGCACAGGGCCAAAGATCTCGTCCGTGGCGATCGACATGCTGTCGGTCACGCCGCCGAACAAAGTCGGCTCCACGTAGTAGCCGCGGTCGCCCCAGCGCTTCCCGCCGGTCAGGCACTCGGCGCCTTCGTTCTTGCCGACCTCGATGTAGTGCAGAATCTTGTCGAACTGAGCCTGGTCGACCTGCGGGCCCTGGTGCGTTTCGGGATCGAACGGGTCGCCCAGGCGGCGATCGCGGTTCATGCCCACGAGCCTGTCGATGAACTTGTCGTAGACCTTGTCTTCCACAAATAGCCGGCTGCCGGCGCAGCAGCACTGACCTTGGTTGAAGTACAAGCCGAAGTGAGCGCCGGCGGCCGCAGCGTCGAGGTCGGCGTCGGCGAACACGATGTTCGGGCTCTTGCCGCCCAGCTCAAACGTGAGCCGCTTCAGCGTCTCCGAGGCGTCGCGCATGATGATTTGCGCGGTGCGGTGTTCGCCGGTGAAGGCGACCTTGTCGACGCCGCGGTGCTTGACGATCGACGCGCCAGCGGTCGGGCCATAGCCGGGGATCACGTTGATCACGCCGTCGGGAATGCCGGCCTTCTGCGCCAGCCGCGCCATCCGCAGGCACGTCAGCGGCGTCTGCTCGGCAGGCTTCATCACGATCGTACAGCCAGCAGCGAGGGCCGGCCCCCACTTCCAGGCCGTCATCAGCATTGGGAAGTTCCAAGGAATGATCTGCCCCGCCACCCCCACCGGCTCGCGCCGCGTGTAGGTGAAGTAGTTGCCGCGGACCGGAATCGTCTGGCCGTGGATTTTGTCGGCGTAGCCGGCGTAGTAGCGCAGACAATCGATCGTCAGCGGCAGGTCGGCGCCGCGCGAATCGCGGATCGGCTTGCCGTTGTCCAGGGTCTCGAGGGCGGCCAGCTCGTCGGCCTCCTCTTCCATCAGATCGGCCAGCCGGTTCATCAGGCGGCCGCGGTCGCGGGCGTCCATCTTCTTCCAGGGGCCCGTCTCGAGCGCCTTACGGGCAGCCTTCACCGCGAGGTCGACATCTTCGGCGTCCCCTTCGGCCACCTGGGCAATCACCTCTTCAGTGGCCGGGTGGATCGTGTCGAAGGTCTTGCCGGACGCGGCCGGAATCCACTGGCCGCCGATGAAGCACTGAGTTTGCCGAACGTGCGGGCGGGCAACCGTTTCGAGCGTGGTGGCCATAGGGAGCAGACGCCTCCGTGAAGGGATGGGAGCGAGGGATGGGAAGCCCGGCCGCGCCTTTGGGGCGCGCACTCGCCATCCGGCCTGCCGAAGGCGCGCGCGGACTCTCTCCCGAATTCTATCCCCAGGGCAAGAGGGCCGCTAGCGAGATCGGGGCGGCGCAATGCCCTGCCAGAAGAGCATTTCCGGCGGGCTCGAGATGGACCGCGACCGACAAGTGAGCGCCCCACGGGGATCAAAGCGCGGATTTCGGCTGCAGCCCATGCACCGCCTCGGCGAACCGCTCTCCCAGGTCCAGGTAGCCGGCGGTGTCGTAATGCCAGGGGTCGGAATAGCCATACTTGTCGGTCGAGGTGACGAGGGCTGCGTGCCCATCTTTTTCGACGAACGCAGCCTGGGCCGCTTGCACCGTGGGACCGTGGTCCCACACCTTGCCGTCGGGGTCCTTGCCGGAGTCGCTGATGCGTCCGATCACGATCGGCAGATCGTCGGTGCGGAGCGCGGCGCGGATCAGGTCGGCCAGCCGCTTTAGGTTCGCCTCGTAACGCTGGGCGATCTCCGGCGTGTGGGCGGCGTCGCTTTCCCCTTGCATCCAGAGGATGCCGGCGGGCACGAGCTCGTCGGCTTCGCCGTCGCCATCGATGTCGGCCGAAGCCGTGGCGCCGCGGATGGTCGCTAGAAAGTGGTCGTATTGATTGATGCCCTGGCCCGTGCCTGAGCCGCCGGCGAAGTCGGGCTCCCAGCAGCCAAAGCCGCCAGCCGCCGCGGCATCGATCGACGTGCCGCCGCGCGAGTACTTGATGATCGCGATCGGAGCGTCAGGCTCGAGTTCGCGCAGCTTAGCGGCGAAGCTCAACTCGACGCCGAAGCGGTCGGAGTATTTGTTGGCTTGCCCATCCGACGAGAAGCCCACGCCGTGCCCCGGCTGCAGCTTGGCCCAATGGCCGCGGCCGTCGACCGGCTGGCCGTCCTCGGCGGTGTTGCCGTGAAAGATCATCACGCCGGCGAGTTTGTCGTCGAGCCCCTTGGGCAACTCGGCGTTGTAGCCGTAGCCATCCATGTTGGATTGGCCGCCGAGGTAGTAGACCTTGTACTTCTTGGCCTCGGCGGACGAGGCGCAAGCCAACACGACACAGCAAACGACGAACGACCAGCGTGACATGATGGGGCTCACAGGTAGTAGGTTATGCTTCAGCATAACTCTCTCGCGTTGACGGGGCCTTGGATCGGCGCTTAGGGTCGGCGCCGCCAGCGGTGGACGCCGCGCCCAGTTATGCTGAAGCATAACCTACCTGCGCCGCTAGTGAATCCGTTGGCCCGGCTTGGCGCCAGAGTCGACGCCGAGCAGGAACACCTCGGCCCCGCCGGGGCCGGCCGCGGTGACCATGCCTTCGCTGAGGCCGAACTTCATCTGCCGCGGGGCGAGGTTGGCGGCGATGATCACCAGCCGGCCGATGAGCTGCTCCGGCTGGTAGGCCGCCTTGATGCCGGCGAACACGGTTCGTTTCTCTTCGCCTCCCAAGCTGACGGTCAGCTTGAGCAGCTTGCGGGCCTCGGGCACCTCTTCGGCCGTGAGCACGCGGGCGACGCGGAGGTCGACCTTGGCAAACTCGTCGATCGTGATCTGCGGGGCCAAGGGCTCGGCGGCCAGGGATTCGGGACCGTCTTCGTGGGTGGTCGACATGGGAGTTCCTAGGGTGTTCGCGGGGGAAGCAACCGCACGCGGAGAGTGCGGGCTACTGGGGGCCGACTCGCGGCTGGCTTCGATCATGGCCTGCACCTGCTTCATCTCGACGCGGGCGAGCAAGTGCTTGAATTCGGCGACCGGCGTGCCGACTAGCGGCTGCTCCGCTTCGCTCCAGCGCTCGATGGGGCGTCCAAGCAACTCTCCGGTCTGTTCCGCGAGCCGCGGCAGCACCGGGGCCAGATAGACCGCCAACTGCCGAAACAAATTGAGCGCCACCGTGCAAACGTCCTGCAACCGCTTGGCCTGGGCCGGGTCCTTCTTTAGATTCCAGGGAGCGTTCGCTTCGACATAGGGATTCGCCCGATCGGCGAGCGCCATGATGGCGCGCATGGCGCGGTTGTAGTCGCCCGCTTCGTAGGCGGCGGCGATCTCGCGGCCCTCGGCCGCAGCTTGCGCAAAGAGTCCTCCGTCGTCGGGATACTTGGCCGAGAGGCCCGTCTCGCGCACGAACCGCGCCGTGCGGCTCGCGAGGTTCACTACCTTGCCCACCAGATCGGAGTTGACCTTCGATACGAACTCGTCGAGGTTCAGGTCAAGGTCGTCGACCCGCGGGCCCAGCTTCGAGGCGTAGTAGTACCGTAGGTACGAGGGGTCGAGGTGGTCGGCGTAGGTGGCCGCCCGCACGAAGGTGCCCTTCGACTTCGACATCTTCTCGCCGTCGACGGTGAGGAAGCCGTGGATATGGACCTTGGCCGGCAGGTTGTAGCCAGCCGTTTTGAGCATGGCCGGCCAGAAGAGGGTGTGGAAGTAGGCGATGTCCTTGCCGATGAAGTGATGGACTTCGGAATCGGCACTTTGCCACCAATCCTCGAGCCGCTCGCCGTGCCGCTTGCACCACTCCCAAGTGCTCGCCAGATAGCCGATCGGCGCATCGAACCAAACGTACCAGTAGTTGCCGGGGCTATCGGGGATCTCGAAGCCAAAGTACGGGGCTGGGCGCGAAACGTCCCAGTCACGCAGCGGCTCGCCGAGGAAGTGCCCCTTGAGATAGTTGGCCACTTCCGGCTGAAGGTGATCGCCCTTCTGCGACCAGCCGTCCAAGAACGCGTGCAGCTTTTCGATCGTCACGAAGAGGTGGTCGGCCGAGCGGACCTCAGGCGTGGCGCCGCTGAGCGTGCTCGTGGGGTTCAACAGGTCGGCCGGGCTGTAGGTCGAGCCGCAGCGGTCGCAGCTATCGCCATATTGGTTTTCGGTCCGGCATTTGGGGCAAGTTCCCTTCACGAACCGGTCGGCCAGAAAAGTGCCGGCCACCGGATCGTACAACTGGCTCACCGCCTGCTCGTGGATCAGGCCCGCTTTGCGCAGCGATTGCCAGAAGCGGGCGCAGAGCTCGCGGTTCTCCGCGGCGTGGGTGCTGCCGTAGTTGTCGAAGGCCACGTCGAAGCGGGCGAAGTCGGCGATGTGCTCCGACCGCGTCTGGGCGATCAGCGCATCCTCGCTGCGCCCCTCCTGCCGCGCACGGATCATGATCGCCGTGCCGTGCGTGTCGTCGGCGCAGATATACAGGCAGCGGCGGCCCATGAGCTTCTGGAAGCGCACCCAGATGTCGGTCTGGATGTACTCGACCAGGTGGCCCAGGTGGATGGGGCCGTTGGCGTAAGGCAGGGCGGCAGTGACCAGAATTCGCGAAGGCATGCAGGGCTCGAAGCGGGACGCGGCAAAAACGCCAGGCGGATCAGGCGGTTCGCGGCCACCTTGCTCAGAAGAGGCCGCCGAAAACCGGCTGGTTCGCCGAACCGAACGGGCCATTGTAGCGTCCGCCGTCTGGGGGGCGAACGGCGTTCAACTGCCAGCAGCCTGCCGGGCGGTCTGCCCCGAGCCAATCGGGGGATTGTGGCCCGCGCGTCGAGTAGCCGAAACTGGCTCCATCGGCCGCCGGTCACACTACGGCCGATCGTCGCGATAGCCCGCTGGTCCGTATGCCCGGCCAGCGGGCTTTTTCCTTGCGCGACTTGATCGCCGCGTCCGACAGAACGATCCGGTCGCGCTGCACCAAGCACGCGAGAGGCGAGCGGCCGGCGTCAGCCGGCTGACAACCCCGGCGTCCGCGCCGTCTCCGCCCCAGTCGGCCAGCTTACGCTGGGCCGCTCGCCACTACAGTGAGCCGCAACGTCTTCTCTGCTCACCAAGTTCGCGGCGAGCGGCCGACCAATCTATCCCTTCCCCAGCAGCCCGCGCTTTTGGCGGATGAAGCCCAGGTGGTGGTCAAGGTGCCCCACGTAGCTCTCCACGAGATACCCAAGCGTCACCAACCCGCGCTCGTTGTGAACGCCGTCGCGGGCGAACGCTTCGTCAGGCAGCGTCCTCAGAATCGCGGCGGTGACTTGCCGGTTCAGCGCGAACAGCGTGCAGGCGGTCTGGGCGTCGAGTTGGTCGTAGGGCAAGCGCTGGGCGAAGAGCGTTTCGTTGTAGCCGATGAGCAGCGGCCGCGGCTCGGCGATCACCCGCTTCATCCGGTCGGAAGCAATAAGGTCGCTGTCGACCATGTGCCACAAGATTTGCTGAATGCTCCACGTGCCCGGCACGGGAAAGGCGTTCAACTCGGCAGGCGAGAGGCCCTCGATTGCTTGTCGCAACTCGGCGGGCCCTTGTTCGTAGCGGTCGATCCAACGACGGTCCATACGGCGGCTCCTGGGAAGTAGGGCTGTGGGCAGGCTCGCTTACACTTCGGGTTAGGGCTCGGCGGCGGGGCTGGCCAAGATACCACGCAAGAGGCGGGAAATGCTCGCCAGGTTCATGGCGCGCGAAAAAAACCCGCGCGACAGTCTCGCCGGGGCTGCCGGACGGGTCGAGAAGCGCGCTGCCCATGCCACAGGGCTGTGGGGATCAATCACGATCGCTGGAACTATGTCTACCGATGACGACGGCTGTTGGAGATGCGGCCGGAGTAAGAACCGTCGGGAGACATCGAGCATCCTCTCCACTTGGTGTGCCCCTGCGTCGGCGCGAGTTCCGCTGCGGTGCGCTTCTGGCCGTCTCGGCCTGCTCGGCAGTGTCATTCGTCGCTGGCACAGGCGGACACGGCTGCCTCGGCGCGGTTACGCCAGAGCGAGCCTGGACTCCACGCGCAACCCGTTGCTCGGGTGGCACGGATGTGCGTGTTCGCACGAAGAATGCGGATCGCGAGCGATTGCCTGCGAAAATCTGCTACAATCTCGCGGGGCGCCCGACTCTCCATCGTTTCGAGGCGAATCATGGCCGCCAGTTCTGCCTGCCGTCGCGTCGTGTGCTGTCTGTTGGGCCTGCTGTTCGCGGCCTCCGCATCGCGCGCTGAGGACCTCCAGCGCCTGGCTTCTCCCGAAGCGTTCGTCGCAATCCATTCTCGCCGCAATCCAGAGCGAGACTACCAGCGCGAACATTATGCGCGTGTCTGGCGCACGGTGCAGGAGGAGCGACTCCCCGAGCGCTTGCTGGAGTTCGTGGTAGCGCGAATCTCCCCCGACAAGCGCGCGCACGCCGAGCAAGTGCTTGCGGAGGTCAAGGAGGCCTTCGCGCCGATCGACTGGGCGGGCCTTTCGGAGTGGCAGGAAGCCATCTTTGCGCAGTCGATGGGGTTTCCGTTTCAAGAGCAACTGTTTGGCGTTCGCCTGAAGGCCGAGTCCGCGGCGGGGTTGGCGCAGGCATTCGAGAATCTCTGCGAAGTCGTGTCGCAGCGCAGCGGCGGCGAGGTGAGCGTGAAGATCTCGCAGGTTGCTGGCTTCAAGCTTGTCACGCTCGAACTGCCGCTCGAGATTCAAAAGGGCAACGTGCTGAAGCCGACCTGTGCCTTGCGCGATGACTTGTTCCTCGTGGCAAGCTCTCCCGACGTTCTTCGCGCCGCGCTCGGTCGCCTCGAAAGCGCTGCCGACAAATCCAAATTCGACGATCCGCGGGTGCAAGCCCTGCTGGCCAAGTTGCCCACGCCCGAAGACTCGCTGAGCGTATTCGACGCAAAAATGTACTTCCAGCAACTCGAGAAGCTGCCAGCGATGGTGCGCGAGCAGGCTGGGGGAGACGCCAACGCCCACAAGGCCGGCGAGATCATGCAGCGAGTGTTCGAGCAGCTCAACATCGTTGATCTCATCGTGACGGTCGAGTTCACCGAGGGCCAGCAGAATCGCTCCGTCGCCCGCGGCAAGCTGCAGGCGAACGTCGACCAGCGGGTTCTCTACAAGATGTTCGCCGCGGGGGCGCCCTTCGAAGATTGGCGGCGGTGGGTCCCCGCGGAAACGCAGGGCTTCTCGCTGACCACGGGGGCGAGCCTCCAGCCGCTCTACGCCTGGACGACAACGTCTCTCCGCGAAATCTCGCCCGAAGCGGCGCAAGGCCTCGATCGCTGGGAGGCGATTCAGCAGGAAGCCGGCGTGCAGTTGGATCGAGACATCCTGCAGTCGTTCAGCGGTGAAATGGCGTCGGTGTCTCTTGCCCGCAGCGAGGGAGAATCCGGCGGCGGTGGGAACATCGTGTTTCTCCGCTGCCATCAGCCGGAGCGGATCCGCGAACTCTTGCACCAGGGGGTCGAACGGCTGAACGAACTTCCGCCGCTGGCGGCGCAGCAACTCGAATGGAGACCGGTGGAGGATTTGGAAGGATTCGAGCGGCTGTCGATCCCCGCGCTGGCGGGCTTCGGCGTGCGGCCCTTGATCGGCTTCGTCGACGGCTGGCTCGTCATCGGCTCCAGCCGAGCCGGCCTCGACGCGGTGCTGGCGACCCGAGAAGGCAAGCGCCCGTCGTTCGCCGACAGCGATCGATTCGCTCGCTTCAAGGTCGCCGTCGAGGGTCCGGTCAACGCTATTTCCTACACCGAGACGGCTCGGCAGAATCGCGAGACTGCTCAGTTTCTGCGCCAGGCCGGCATCATCGCTCCCGGCGTTCTGGCGATGGCCCCCAAGGGGCCAGCCGCTGGCCCGGCGGAGTCCGCCGTTCAACTGCTGACGTTTCTGCCCAGCGCCGCCAAGGTGCTCGAACAGTTCGACTTCTGCGAAGGAACTCTGTCGGTCACACAGCCCACCAAGGACGCTGGCGAATGGACGACGACTTCGGTGACGCTGGTCCGGCCAGTTGACAAGCAAGACTCGGACACGAAAGTCCCGCAGGCAGACCAATAAGCGATCCCTCAGCAGCGGTGATCTCATGGACTTTCAACTCGCAAGTTCCGCGTTCCACGACGGGGAAACCATTCCCAAGACCTACACCGACGACGGCGCCGATCGTTCGCCGCCGCTCTCGTGGACGAATCCCCCAGACGGCGCCGCGACCTTTGCGTTGATCTGCGACGACCCAGACGCCCCGCGAGGAACCTGGGTGCATTGGGTCTTGTTCAATGTCCCGGGCGAGGTTCGCGCACTGGCGGAACATTGCCCAGCCGAAAGTCCGCTCCCGACCGGCGCCCGTCAAGGCACAAACGGTTTTGGAGAGCTCGGCTATCGAGGGCCGGCGCCGCCTCCCGGGAAGCCTCACCGCTACCTCTTCACGTTGTTTGCGCTCGATCAGAACGTGGACCTGACGAGCGGCGCCGCCAAAGACCGCTTGCTCGCGGCGATGCAAGGGCACGTTCGGGCGGAAACCCGGTTGATGGCGACCTACCAGCGCTGAGCCTCTTGCAGGCGAAGCCCAGGCTCACTGCGCCTGGAGCAGCAGGCCGGGATACAGCGAGCAGCAGTGCATGACGTGCGTGATGGCGTCGCGGTCGTAGTGATCGCCCGAGCGGTACGCATCGAAGAAGGCGTTCAGCTTGGCGACCCGCCCCGGATGGGCGGTCACCGCCTGCAAGCCGAGCGAGACGCCAAAGTTCGTAAAGGCGAACTTCGTCTGCGGCAGCGCCGGGTCTCGACAAAAGTAGCCCGGGGGATCGATCCACATGCGCTCCAGCGTCCCCAGCGAACGTTCCCGCAGCGTCACCGCCCAGGGCTCGAGCGGAAAGAAGTGCGAGAGCCACAGCAGCATGCCCAACCCCAGGTCCTGCGTGACGTGCAGGCGGGAATAGGATCGTTCGACAAGGACGCTCAGTTCGGCGATTTCGCGACGAAGCAACGTGGCGTCGAGCAGACGATAAACCACCATGCCATGGAAGGCGTCGAGGGCGCCCAAGCCGTAGCCGGGATAGGGCCCGCTCAAATCCTCGCGCATCTTCCAGATCACGCCTACGCCGGGAATCACGAAGCGCGGGTGAATCGCCCTCGCCAACTCGACCGCCTGTTGACGATAGCGCTCGTCGACGCTGCCCAATCGCGTGAGCGCAAACAGCCACATGGCCAGATAGTGATAGTATTGGCCATCGCGGTCTGGTTGCTCGCCGATGCGGATGCCGATCCGCCGGCCCAGCACCCGCTCGACCTCCGCCACCAGCCACTTTGCCTGCTCGAGATAGCGGTCGTCTCCGAGCGCTTGGTGCAGCGAGACGAGCAGCGTGAGGCCAAAGGCGTCAGTCCACAGATACCGCAGTCCGTGGGGCCAGATGCGCTCGTCGCGCAGCCACTCGAGCTTTGCGAGCACCTTGGCCAGGGCATCGTCCATCTCGAGGGCCTAGGGAAGCGCGAAGGGGTGCGTCGGCGGAAACTGCCGCGACTCGGCGGGCGTGATCGGCCGCACCGCGGCGGTGCGGTCGAACCAAACGTATTCGTCGAACTGGCGAGCCAGTTGTGCATAGAAGTAGTGGCTCGCCAGCTCCGTTGCCGGCCGGTAGACGACCCCGATCGCCCGCTGCAGGCGGTCGGCCGAGAGCTCAGCGGACAGGTCGGCTTTGCGTGGCGCGCGCAGCGGCAAGAAGCCCGCGGCCAACCGCGATTCATGGCACAAGGCCTCCACGCTGCCGGACAAGGCGGGCCGCACTTGCATGACCTGCATGGGCTCGTCCCAGTCGTTCGCCGCCGCCACGGTTCCCTGGTTGGTCCCCTGCCCGATCAGATAGGCGGCCTGGCCGAATTCTTGACGGCACAAATGTCCCACATTCGTCTGGCCAGCGGCGCCCATTTGCGTGCTGGCTGCATCGCCGAGGTGGGAGTTGTGCTCCCACACGGCGGCTGCCGAGTTGGGCCCCTGGGCCCCCAGCAACAGGGTCAGGGTCTCAAACATGTGATGATCGCGCAAATTCCACGATTCGTGGCCTCCCAGGTACATGGCGCGATAGTAGCGCTCCGCGTTGGCCACGAGCCGCGCGTTCTGCACCGCGTCGAGAAAGGCCGAACCGTCTTGCTCGGCGTACCGCAGACGCTGCTTCAGCAGGTCGACCAGCGTGGCCACGGCTTCGTCCGCGCACACGCGATAGCGGCCTGCCACCGCCAGGCGTCCGTAAAGCGCGGGATCGGCTTCCCAGGGCGTGAGGCAACCGTAGCGCAAGCGGGCCACCCGGCCTGCCGCAGGATCCACGCGATCCAAGTAGTCGAGCACTGCCCGGATCGAGGTGAACACGCTGTAGAGATCGAGGCCGAAAAAGCCGACGCGCTGCGCGGGATCTTCCTGCGCCTGATTGTGCTCGCGCAGCCATTCGAGGAACGCGAGCGTCTCGTGGTTCCGCCACATCCAGGTGGGAAAGCGGGCAAAAGCGGTCCAGGTCTGCGAGCCCACCGCAGTGCCTCGCACATACTGGTCGATCCGGGCCGCGTCGGGCCAATCGGCCTCGACGGCCACGAAGCGAATGCGTCGCCGACGAATCAACTCCTTCGTGATCTCCGCCCGCAGGCGGTAGAACTCCGAGGTTCCGTGCGTGGCCTCGCCGAGCAGCACCAAGCGGCTGTCTCCCATGCGTTCGAGCAGCGGCGCGAGTTCCACGCCGCGGATTTCTGAAAACGGCTCCGCGGACTCGCGAATCAACTCCGCCACGAGCTTCGGCCTGCCGGCTTTGGGCGGAGTAACGAGTTTGGCGCCCGTCGCCGGCGCCACGCCGTCCTGCCACCCCTGCGCGCCGATCAGCGGGACGAAACGCACCTCGCAGAGGTCCTCCTGCCGGAAGCTCGCCTGGCCTTCGCGGGTCACGCGGACCAGCTTTTGCAGCGATTTCTCTTCGCCGACCGGAATCACCAGCCGCCCCCCCACGGCGAGTTGATCGCGCAATGCCGCCGGGACCTCGGGCCCGCCCGCGGCCACGACGATGGCGTCGAACGGCGCATGCTCCGGCCACCCCAAGGTGCCATCGCCGTGGAGTACATGGACATTGGAGCAGCCCTGCTTCTCCAACCTTGCGACGGCCTGCGCGGCCAATTCGCCATGGCGCTCCACGGTGTAAACCTCGCGGGCGACGCTGGCCAGAATCGCCGCGGCATAACCCGAACCCGTGCCGATCTCGAGAACGCGCTCGTCGGGCTTCAGTTCGAGAGCCTGGGTCATGAGCGCGACGATGTAGGGCTGTGAAATCGTCTGGCCCTGCTCGATCGGCAGCGCGGTGTCGAGATAGGCGAACTCGGTCATGTCCGCGGACAGAAAGGCCTCTCGCGGCACTCGGGCGAAGGCAGCCAGCACTCTTGGGTCGGTGATGCCCCGCGTGCGAAGCTGGCCCTCCACCAAACGACGGCGCTGTTCGGCCAGAGTAGTCATCGTGATATCCGAAATCAAAGGACCATCGGCCGGGAGCGTTCCGGCCGGTCAGTCTCGAAACCTCCGCGCTTTAGGCCGGAACGCCGGCCTCAAGCAGCGGCAAACAAGTCGACAAGAGAGCGCGGTGCGCCTGCTTCAAGCGCTCATGCATCATGCGCTGCCGGGCGTGGGCATCCGCTTCGGCCTCATGCTCGGGGGCCGGCGAGTTCGGCAGGGTCCCGCCGCTGGCTCGTTCGAGTTCTGCCACGGCCCGTTCATGCGCCATGGCGTCCTGCTCGTAGAGCCGAATGGCGGCCGCATGCTTTCGCAGCAGTTCGGCATGTTGCAGCAAATCCCCCTCGAGCTGCCGAAGCCGAGAGACGGCCCGCGCGGAAGCCTCTTGCCAGAGCAGCACTTCGTCGCGCCAATGGGCGTCCTCTTTGAGCCAAGCTTGATGATCGCAGTGCATGGCGTGCGGGTCGCCAACGCCTCGGGACCGTGAGGGGTTGGCTTGTGGTGCGGACATGATTGTTCTCCTGTGAAGAAGGGCCGTTCCAGGCTTCCAAGGTCTCCGGCGCCAAATCCAGAGCGAATTGCAAACCAAACCCTGGCCGCCTGCTCGCCAGAGGAAGGCGTCGAGCGCGCTTCGGCAGCCTCCTCGGTGAGTGGCGTGCTTGGTGCTTCCGGGCCCAATCGGTGGAAACCGAGTCCAGGCCGCACCCTGCGCCACGCGAGCCGGTTGGGAGACTCCGCGGAGAAGGGAGCCCCCTGTGAGTGGAATCGCGCCGGCCGCGTTGCGAGGACTTCAGCCGCTCCCTTCGCCGTCGGCGCAGAAAGCGTGCTGTCTCGCGCGCTGGTGATCGAGAACACGGGCGATTTCGCCCGATGAGAGGACGATCTAAGAGACCCTTGCCCCGCGTTGAGGCATTCCGCTGCTAGGATGCGGCCGCGAGTTGGGGGGCGGCTGGATCGCCCTAGCCGCAGAGCCACGATCTGGACCGACCTGATTTCCGTCTCATTTTGCGGTCGACTTTTCTTGCCTTGGGGGGGCGCCATCCGGCACAATCGCCCCGGTTCAAATTTTTTTTGCACGCTCGCGCGTCCGGCACGCGGGCATTCCGCGTTTGTTTATACGGCGGTGCGACGCTTGAGTTGCCCTACGTCGGACATCGTGGGCCTTTGGGTCGCGCGAGTTCGTGTGCGCATGCGCACCGATCGGACCGCCGAGCGTTTTTCAATCACTTTCCTTTAATCTGCATAGCATCTCATGAATCGACTAGCTCCCGTTGCCAAGCTCGCGTTGCTCGCCTGGCTGTCTTTGAGTTCGTTGTTCGCGTCGAGCTCTGTGCTGGCACAGCACTACCTGCTGAAGCGTGTGAGCACGAGCAAGGAGATCTTTTTGCCAATTTACACCGCGGTTCGCCCCGACGACGAGCAGTATCTCTACGTTTCCCAATCTCGCGACGCCTTCGGGGGCAAGTCGGCCTCGATCAAGATCCTTGACACCCAGACCCACCAGGTCTTGCCCGACCCCTTTCTGACGATCAACAACCTGAATGGGAAGCGGGGCGAAGACGGGCTGCGCGGCTTGGCGTTCGATCCAAACTTCGACCAGAACGGCTACTTTTACATTCATTACGTCCGCGAAGGCGCCGAGGACGGAATCTCCACGGTGTCTCGCTTTCACGCCGACAGCGGGCTAAAGGCCGATCCGGCCAGCGAGCAGGTGCTGATGGAGTGGGCGCGGCCGCACCTCGACCACACCTCGGGCGCCATGACCTTTGGCCGCGATGGAATGCTGTACATCGCCTCGGGCGACGATCTGCAGCAGTTCGAGGCGCAGAAGACGCAGTCCTACTTCGGCAAGATTCTGCGAATCGATGTGCGGACCGATGATTTTCCCGACGACCCGCTGCGCAACTACGGCGTTCCCGCCGACAATCCGTATAAGAACGATCCCCAAGCCTTGCCGGAGATTTATGCCACGGGACTGCGGAACCCCTGGACGATGACCGTCGATCGCCAAACCGGCGATCTGTTCATCGGCGACGCGGGAGAGCATGCCTGGGAAGAGATCGACATGCACGTGTTCGGCGCGCCGGGGGGCCAGAACTTCGGCTGGTCGGTGTTCGAAGGGCCAGTCTGCTACAACGGCGGCATCAAGGGCAATCCGGCCTGCGACGCCATCGATCATGCCGAGCCAGCCTACACCTATCCACACACCGGCCCCTACAATCCGGCCGAAGGCGATGCGTTGGTGATTGCCGGATACGTCTATCACGGTCCTATCCAAGAGCTGCAGGGCCAGTTGCTGGCGGCGGATTATGTGCAAGACAACTTCTACTCCCTCGAGTTCGATCGCCAGACCGGGAAGGCTATTCCAGGTTCACTGACCGACCTGACTAATCGGTTCGTCGCCGACCAGGGCGTCCTGGCCAACGTTTGGGACTTCGGCGAGGATGGCGCTGGCAATGTCTATTTGCTCACGCAACAGAACGAGATCTTCGTGATCGACAGCGTCCTGCTGCCGGGAGACGGCACCCTGGATGGGAAGGTCGATCTGAGTGACTTCGGCATCCTCAAGGCCGGGTTCGGCAGCGCTAAAGCGACCCTTCGCACCGGCGATTTCACGGCCGATGGCAAAGTCGACCTGTCAGACTTTGGCCTGTTGAAGGCGAACTTTGGGACGTCTAAACCAGCGGCCGCCGCGCCGGAGCCCTCGTCGTTCGCCTTGGCGGCTTTAGGTGCTGCTCTCGCTGTGTGTTGCCTCGCTGTCGCGTCTGATTCCTCGTCCAGACGCGAATTCGGCCCCGCCCACGTTGGTGCGGCTCACTTCGGCACGCGCAAGGATCACGTCGGCGCGACGGGCTCGAAGGCCGAGGGGGACGCTAACTGCGACGAAAAGGTCCACCTCGCCGACTTCGGCAAAAGTGCGGCTGAGCTGGCTGATGATCCGCCGAGTCGGTGGTTCCCCTTTTCTGCCCCATACGCAGGTTGCAATCGGAGCGGACGCTCGTAAGCCTGCTTGCCTCGGGCGATCGATTCCGCCGCCGTGCGAAGCCGCGCGCTCGCGCCTACTTTTTGAGAAACGCGGACCAATTGCTTGACAGCTCTGCTGAGGGGGGGCAGACTGCTCGGCAGATGCCACGCCTGCTAGATGTTCAGCTTCTGGTTGGGGGATCGTCGTGCGCACTGCCTGGGATTCACCCGTCATTGGCCAGCAGATTCGGGCGGCCCGGCAAGGCTGCCGAACTTCGCTCGGGCAACTCGCCGCGACCTACCGGGCGTATCTGCTGCGGATCGCCAATGAGGAGCTTGGACGGACCGGGCTCGACGCTCGACTGGGCGCCTCTGACGTCGTGCAGGAGACCTTGCTGCACGCCAGCACGCGCTTCGATCGGTTTCACGGCGAGACAGGCGAAGAGCTCCTCCGCTGGCTGCGCAAGCTGCTGATCAACAACCTGACCACCGCGATTCGCCGCCATCGGCTGGCCCAGATCCGCTCGGATCGGCTGGAAGTGCCGCTCGAGAGCGGGCGGATCCGGTCCGGCGATCTCCAGCAGACGGGCTCGCTGGGGGAAACGCCCAGCAGGATCGTGGCCCGCGAGGAAGAGCTCGAACGGCTGCTGGCGGCCATCGAAACGCTGCCGCCCCTCTGGCGCGAGATCGTGTTGCTGCGGAACTTCGGCCAGTGCTCCTACGAAGAGCTGGGAGAATTCTTTGGCCGCTCCCCGGAAGCGGCCCGCAAACTCTGGAACCGGGCGGTCGCCGCGCTCGGCCGGCGGCTGGCCGAGACGCAGGAGTGCGCAGCGCCCTAACCGCCGCGGTTTCCGTCCACTTGCGGCCGCGGCTGCGTTAGGGGGTAAGGGGCCCGTCGAGGAATCGCGCCGCATGTCTGACACGCCGCAACCGTTGGAGCCGCCCGAGACGCCCGTCGAGAAGTTGGGCGGCGGCAACGAAGCGCCGACGATCCGCGCCCCGACGAACGGGGACGCGACGAAGGGCGACGGAACCTCGCTGAAGGACCGCTACGACGACTATCTCGTCCGTTGCGACATGGCGCTCCGCGACGGCGAGCCGCTGCCCCCCTTGCCGGCCGAACTCGCGGCCACGCCGTTCGCCCCACAGGCCGCAAGCGGCGTCCGGCTGCTCAAGCTCTTGGCCCGGGCGCGGGACACCGTGATGGGCACGCCGGCCCCCGAGCTTAGTGCGGCGCCCCTCGAGCGCGTGGGGCCGTTTCGGCTGGTCCGCGAGCTGGGTCGCGGCGGCCACGGCGTCGTTTATCTGGCCATCGACGAACGTCTCGGACGCCAGGTGGCGCTCAAGCTCTCGCGTCCCGAAACGCTGCTCGACGCCGATCTGCGAAAACGCTTTCTTCGCGAAGCCCAGGCGGCCGGGCAGCTCGACCACCCGCAGCTCGTGCCGGTGCACGA
Source organism: Pirellulales bacterium (assembly GCA_046349955.1). Taxonomy (GTDB): domain Bacteria; phylum Planctomycetota; class Planctomycetia; order Pirellulales; family JBGAPH01; genus JBGAPH01. The sequence goes on from JAXMBI010000005.1 coordinate 288,153, forward strand.
GGTGGGGGAGGAAGGCCGGCTGTTCTACATCGCCTCGCAGTACGTCGAAGGGAAGGACCTGGCGCAGTGGCTGGCCGAGCAAACGGCGCCGGTCCCGCCGCGACAGGCGGCGGAATTGGTGGCGGCCCTGGCCGACGGCGTCGAGCACGCCCACGCCCACGGCATCCTGCACCGCGACATCAAGCCGAGTAACGTACTCTTGAGCGAAGAAGGGGGCCGCCTGTCGCCTCGGCTGACCGACTTCGGCCTGGCCAAGCTGCTCGAAGCGACCAAGGACCAAACGCAAACGCGCACCGGCGTGCTGCTCGGCACTCCCACCTACATGGCCCCCGAGCTGGCCACCGGCAAGCTCCGCGACGTCGGCCCTGCCACCGACGTGTATGGCCTCGGGGCACTCCTCTACGAGATCCTTACGGGCCGGCCGCCGTTCCGTGGCGAAAACGACATCGACACGATCCATCAAGCGGTTCACGAAGAGCCGCTGGACCCTCGCCGGCTGCGGCCTGGCCTGTCGCCTGAGCTGGCGGCGATTTGCTTGAAGTGCTTGGAGAAGGGCATCTCCGATCGTTACGCCACACCGGGCATGCTGGCCGCCGATCTGCGGAGATATCTTAGAGGCCAGCCCACCTTGGCTCGTCCCGCTACGGCGCTTGACCGCGCATGGAAATGGGCAAGGCGGCGGCGTGCAGTTGCCAGCCTCACGGCAGCGCTGGTCGCTGCAACCCTGTTGATCTTGTGTGGCGGAACCTGGCTTGGCGCGCAGTTGGTCCGTTCACTGAACGCAGAACGACGTGCCAACGAGAAACAGCGGCTGGTAATTCAGGGCTATGCCCGCGCAAAAGTCACAAGACCCGCTTTCGCGGAGTTCATGAACCATAACGCGTTGGGCGCGCGCGAGTTGCTCGACAAAGGACGATCCACGTTGGGTCAGGAATTCTTGTCGCGTTGGCTTTCGCAGCTTGCGAAGGGAGAAGCGTTTCACACCGCTCCGCGTTACCTGGGGCCCTTCTATGCGTTGGCTCGATCGCACGACGGACGGTTGTTCGCCACGGGCGGCGATGACGGGCACGCGC
>JAXMBI010000006.1:0-262985 GCA_046349955.1 Pirellulales bacterium
AAGTCCAGCTACGGCTTGGCGCCAGCGCGCTCTTGCGCCGGCCTTGGCGTGCGGGCCGCGCCTTCGGCCGGCGTGGCATTCGTGGCGGAAGCACTCCTGCGTAACTCCGAACGAGTCCGGCGGCGGTCGCGCGCGGCGACGGTCAACTCGTCGAACTGCTTTTGTTGCTCAGGCCCCAGCGCCGCCCGCAGTTCGGCGTCTCGTTGCGCAAGCAGCTTGTCGAGTTCGGCCCGCAGTTGCTCGATCTTGGGGGCATAGCTTTCCTGGATTTTGTCGAGCGCCGCGCGCTGATCCACGGTGGCCACACGTCCGTAGTAAGGGGGAAGCCGCGGGCGTCGCTGCAGAGCTCGTTCCGCCGCGGGCGGCGCAGCGGGCTTGGTCGGCGCCTGGGCCCACGCAGCAGCCGGCCAAGCAGCCGCCAGCAGCAACAAGCCGAGGAACTCGCAGCGGGCAAGTCGCGAAGCAAGGAACATCGAACCACTCCTCATAAACGGGCCAGGGATTGGAAGCCCCAGAAAAAACCTGGGTCCCGCGCATCCTAGCGGGGCGTGATCCCCGAAAAAACCGGCATTCGTCGCACATTCGGCGTGTCTCCGTCGCGCCTTCGGCGCTTCGCAAGCCGCGGCGATCGTTGGGCTGCTCCTCCGCTCCGCCTCACCGCCTAGTGGCCAGCAGGCCACCGCAGAGTTAGACTCAAACAAAGCCTTGTCCTTCCAACATCCCCGGCGGCTTTATTCCAGCCGCTGGGCTCCGAAATCCTTCTCCGAGGTCGATTCGATGCGGGTTCAACGTTCTCGGGACACCCAACTGCCTCCGAGCGGCTTCCGGCCGGTTCAACGGCTGGTGCGCACCGCGCTGGCCAGCGTGGCCGCCGGACTGGCGATCTTTTGCCTTGCCAACCCGGCCTGGGCCCAACTCACGGCCCGCGACCTGGTCGGCAAATACGTCGACGTCGGCGTCAAGCACAACGACATCAACCAGGCCATCACTCGTTTTCAGGCAGGCGCCACGAAGGAAGCCCTCGATCTGCTGAAATCGGCCTCCAAGAAGGACAAGGAATTGCCGCCGGGGCAGATCATGTACGCCCAACTTTGCCTGGCGGCGAATCTGCCCGACGCGCTGCGTTCGGCGCTTCAGCAAGCAGCCGCCGAGGTGCCCACCGACCCCGACGCTTTCATCTACCTGGCCGAGCTGGCCCTCCGCGAACGTGAAGTGGCCGAGGCCGAGGCCCTCTACGACAAGGCGGTCGCCCTCACCAAGAACTTCTCGGGAAATGCGAAGCGGAAGGCGGACTTCCAGACCCGCATCTACAACGGCTTGGCCACCATCGCCGAGACCCGCGAGAAGTGGGACCCTGCCACGGTCTATTTGGGCCGGTTGGTTGATTCCCAGAAGGAAGACCCGAACCCGCAGTCCATCCAACGGCTCGGGCGGGCTCAGTTCCAAAGCAAGAAATACGCCGAGGCGCTCGCGTCGTATAAGAAGGCCAAGGAGCTCGACAAAGACGGCAAGCTCCTCGTTCCCGAAGTGGCCATGGGGCTGCTCTATGAAGCGGCGGGCGACCACCAGAATGCCGCCAAGTACATGACCGAAGCGGCCAAGGCCGGCGCGGGCGACATCGCCACCCAGATCGCCGTGGGCGAGTGGGCTTTGGGAACCAATCAGATCGACGTGGGCAAGCAACGGGCCGACGCTGCCCTAGCCATCGATCCCAAGGATTTCCGCGCGAAGCTCCTCCGCGGCTTCGTCGCGCGCCTCGAGAAGGACTACCGCACCGCCAAGCAGCAGTTCGAGGCGGCCCATCTTCAGGATCCCTCGAGCTTTGCCTGCCTGAACCAATTGGCGCTGACGCTAATCGAGCTGCCTGATCAGGGCGAGAAGACGCGCGCGCTCCTTTACGCGCAGTTGAGCGCCCAGGCGCATCCCAAGCAAGCTGACGCCTTTTCGACGCTCGCCTGGGTGTCGCACCGCTTAGGCAACAATGCCCAGGCCCTCGACGTGCTGAAGCGCGTTGCCGAGGCGGGCGGCCTCACCGCGGACGGCGCCTACTACGCCGCCAAGATCTATACCGAGCTCGACAAGCCGGATCAGGCCCAACGGTTTCTGCAGTTGGCCTTGGAAGGCAATCGCCTCTCGACGGCTTATCGCAAGGACGCCGAAACGCTGCTTGCGCAACTGAAGACTGCTCCGGGCGCCGGCGCCGGCGCCGGCGCCGGCGCACTCGAATAGCGCGGTTCATCCGGGCAGCGTGAAGGGCGCATAAAAAAGGTCATGATAATTCGATCCGTCGTCTTATCATGACCTCTATCCTGAAGCGGACCGCGGCGCGCCACGGTCCGTCCTCGCCAAATTGTTATTTGGTAGAATCGACCTTGCGCCCTCCGCGGGTTGAGTTCGATTTGTCGATTCGCAGGCCGATTCCTGAGCCACGCGGCCGTCCGGGCAGTGTCCCTCCCGGCCGGCCGCGTGTGCTTTTGAAGACCGCTGGCTACCAAGTCCGCGAGCTGCGCGGGTAGCCGCTCCAGTTGCGGGCCGAGGGGGACTCGCCCGTCGAACCCGGCGTGGCGACCGGGACGTCGGCCGAGGGAGACACGACCGTCGTCGTTGGCACGGGGGCCGGAACGGCGCCGGCCGGCGCCGGCGTTGGGGTGCTGCTCCACGTTGCAGTCGTGCCGCTCGGCACGCCGACCGGCTGGCTCACGACCGTCGGCGCACCGCCGTAGCCGGGATTCCAGCCCCAGCCGCCGCCCGACCAGCCGCGCGGCGCGCCCCAGCGTTGTCCGGCGTAGGTTCCGTAGCCGTAGCCATAGCAGCCCGCGGGGCCACAGTGGCCGGCCTTGTCGGAATGCCAGCAGTAGCGCTCGGAACAATAGCCGTCCCACACGTTGTCGCAGCAACCGGGATAGTGGTCGCGACAGCACTTTTCGGAGTAGACGGTGGTCGCCGGATGGCTGTAGCCCTGCGGCCCAGGCCGAGGCACGAGCCAGGCTTCGGCGCCGCTGCCGCCCGCGCAGCTCGAGCAACCGGGGCCACTGCCGTTGGGCGTGACGTAAACCTCTTGCGCGTGCGCCGCGCCGGCCGCCAGGGCCAGGGCTAAGGCGAGTGTCGACCTCAGTTTCATGGCGAAGCTCCTCATGCGAGAATAATGAGCCTTTGTTTCGGGGGCGGCGAGTAGACGCGACTGGTGGGAGGCGAGCGACGCGGCGCCGCAAACGGGAATGGTTTCTCAGGCTGTCTTGGTGGCTTTTGGAGGGGCAACGCTGTGCGGTGTCTTGGCTGCGCTGCCGCGACTGCGGAGGACCACGCTGGCCGCGCCCGCTCTGTGGGCCGCGCTAGCCGCCGTGGCCGTGACCGCCGCCGAAGTCGGCCTGGCGAGTTCGGGCTCGGTTTCGCAGACCAACATGGCGATTGCGCGGTGTCTGACCGGCGGGCTCACCTGTTGTCCTCTGCTGGCCTTACTTGGCGCCAAGCGGCCGCAAGACCGCGCTTGGGGCTGGATCGTGCTCTCCCTGTGGATCGTGCTGGCCCTGCCCGCGCTGCAAGCCTGGCTCTTTCAGCGCGGCTTCGAACTGCATCCCGCGCAGGCATGGTTCCTCTTGATCCTCATCGTCACCGGGGCGATCAATCATCTTGCCTCTCGCTATGCGCCGAGCGCTTGTCTAGCGTCCGCCGGACAGGTTCTACTGATGAAGGAATCTCTGCCGGCGGTTTTCGCCGGGCCCGCCTGGCCGCGGCTGGGTCTGGGGCTTTTCGCCGCTGCTGTGCTGCTGGCGTGGCTCGTACCTTCGCGAAGCGCTCGTTCGCTCGATCGAGTGTGGCTGGACTTTCGCGACGCCTTCGGCCTGGTTTGGGGGCTGCGCGTTCAAGAGCGGGTCAACAGTGCGGCGACGGCGCAAAGTTGGCCGGTCCGGCTGAGTTGGAGGGGCTTTCAGACCTCGGTTCCCACGACGACCTTGGGAGAAACCGATCTACCGATCCCATCGGCGCCGGCTATCGACCCAGGTCCCGCCGGCGACGTGCTGCGCAACTCGCTGTGGCGCTTTGTTTCGCCCGGTTGGATTGCCGAGCGCGAAGCCGGGGCGTACTGAGTGCTCGCTAGCAGGCGAGAAGACCGTCGCCCTCGGCCCGATGGACGCTGGTCAAAACTGCCGGCGCGGCGTTCGCCCTTCTTCGGATAGAATGGAAGCATCGGCAAGCCGTTCCCCCGATCCACTTAAGGTGGCAAACGGATGCACGCTCGCGCGCGACTCGGCGGGGCAGTGGGAAACAAGTTGCTCGCGTTCTTGGCGAGCGGGGTCGGTTTGTTGCTTGTCGCCGAGCTCTGCAGCGGCCCTCTCTGGCCGCGACTTGCCCTTTGCCAGGAGGCCGAGATGGGCACGGTCGTGTTCATGCCCAACCGCGATCTCACGCGTCGTTTCGAGGAGGGTCGGGGGTTGGTGGGTGGGGGGCGGTATGCGGAGGGGGTGGGTTTTTTGGGGGGGATTTTGGCGGGTGGGGAGGACTACTTCTTCCGGCCCGATCCGGCCCAGCCGGTCTATCGCAGCCTCAAGAGCGAGGCTCGGCGAGTGTTGGCCGAGTTGCCGCCGGCCGGCCGCCAGGCCTATGAACTGCACTACGCCGCGGGGGCTGCCCGGCAGCTCGCGCAGGCGGCCCAGGCGGGCAACCAGCCGGCCTTGGAAGAGGTCGCCCGCCGCTGGCCGCTGACGCCGGCCGGGGCGCAGGCGTCGCTGGCCTTGGGGCTGCGGCTGGCCGAGCAGGGGCGGCCCGAGGCGGCGGCCTTGGCCTTTGGCCAAGTGGTGGCCTCGCCCGTGGCGCCCGAACCGCTGGTGAAGCTGGCCGGCCTCTATGCCGCGGCCTGCCGACAGACCTTGGGCGAAACGGCCGCAGCCCAGGCGGGGCTGGCGGCGCTCAAGGCGCGGTTCCCGCAGAGTCCGCCCACGGTGGCGGGGCAAGCCCGCCCCTGGTTCGCCAGCGATTCCGAGGCGCTCCCCTGGCTGAGCGCTGCGTTGGGGCCGGGCTGGCCGCGGGCGTTGGGAGCGGAGAGCCGGGAGCGGGGAGCCGGGAGCGACGACGTCGCCACGAACGACGGCGCCACGCACGAAGACACGACGAACGAAGACCCGACGAAGGGCAACGCCGCCGCAACGAACGCAGACACGACGAACGGAGCCGCGTCGCACGACGCCGGCGCGACGCCGGCCGACTGGCTGCTGGCCGGCGGCAACCCGGCCCGCAACGCCCCGGCCGCCGGCGGTCCGCCGCTGCTCAGCCCGCGGTGGCGGGTGCGGACGAGCGAGCATCCCACGATCGAGCGGCTGGTGGCTGGCTTGCGCTCGGCCTTCGCCGATCAGCAGACCGCGGCCCTGCCGGCGGGGCAGCCGCTGGCCCTCGGCGACCTGGTGCTCCTCCGCACCGCGCGGAAGCTGGTGGCGGTCGACTTCGTGACCGGCAAGCGGATCTGGGAGGTGGCCCCCTGGGAAGACGACGCCTTCGAACGGCTGCTGGAAGCGGGGCGCAGTCAGCAGCGGCTGCAGCAGGCCATGAACAGCTCGCGGCTGGCGCTGGTGCTCGAACAACGTCTGTGGGACGACGCCGCCTACGGCGGACTGTCGAGCGACGGCCGCAACGTCTATCTGCTCGAGGAGCTGGGCTTCACCAGCGGCCTCGAGGGCTCGCCCAACGTCCTCCTGCCGGGCGGCCAGCGGCGGCTGGAAGGAAGCTGGCCCAAGACCTTCAACCGCCTGGCGGCCCGCGAACTGAAGACCGAAGGCAAGCTGCTGTGGGAAGTTGGGGGCGAAACGGGCGAGGCCGAACCCGCCCTGGCCGGGGCCTTCTTCTTGGGGGCGCCGCTCCCCTTGTGGGACCGGCTGTGGGCGCTGGCCGAGCTGCAAGGGGAGATCCGCCTGGTCGAGCTCGAGGCGGCCAGCGGCAAGCAGACCTGGTCGCAGCCCTTGGCGGTGGTGGAGCGGAACATCGTCGAGGATTCGGTGCGTCGGCTGGCGGGCGCGAGTCCTTCGTATGCCGACGGCGTGCTCGTCTGCCCCACCTCGGCCGGGGCCGTGGTGGCGGTCGATCTGGCCAGCCGCAGCCTGCTGTGGGGCTACCATTATCCCCGCACCCGCCCCGCTTATCGCGAGCGGTTGGGGGCCGTGCGGATGGGCTACGCCGGCGGCGAGCCCGGCGTGGGCAGCAGCTTCAGCGACGCCCTGCTCACGGTGGCCGAAGGACGCGTGCTCGTCGCGCCGCCGGAGGCCGACGAACTGCACTGCCTGAACCTGGCCGACGGCCAGCTCCTCTGGAAGCAGCCGCGGGGGGAGAACCTCTATGTGGCGACGGTCCGCGAAGGGCGCGTCGTGCTGGTGGGGCGGCAGCAGGTGTCGGCCTGGCGGTTGGCCGACGGACAGCCCGCCTGGACGACGAAGTTGCCCACCGAAGCCCTGCCGACGGGGCGCGGCTATGTCAGCGAGAACACCTACCACCTGCCCCTCTCCGACGGCAGCCTGACGCCGCTCGACCTGGCCACGGGCCAGCTCGGCGCGCCGGTCCGCGCCCCCGGCGGGGCGCTGCTGGGGAACCTGATCTGCCATCGCGGCCAGGTCCTTTCGCAAGGGGTCGACTGGCTGGAGAGCTTTTATCAGCGGGAACCGCTCGAGCGGCAGGTCGAAGCCACGCTCGCCCAGACCCCCGACGATCCTTGGGCGCTGGCCCGCCGCGGCGAGCTGCGGCAGGCGGCTGGCCAAGACGCCCTGGCCGTGGAGGACTTCCGCCGCGCCTACCGCGGCTACCTCGTCGCGCAGACGGAGGCGCAACGCAATCTCGACGCAGGGGGCCCGCGCCGCCCCTGGCAGCAGGCGGCCGCCGGCGTCGTGCAAACCCGCGAGCTGCTGGTGGCCGGGCTGCTCGCCGCCCTGGGGCGCGACTTCGTGGCCCATCGCGACTTCGTGGCCGAGGTCGAGCCGCTCATCGAACGCCCCGAGCAGCGGGTGGCCCTCTGGCGGCTGACCGCCGCCGGCTGGCAGCGCTCGGGCCAAATCGCCGCCGCGCTCGAAGCCTATCTGGCGCTCGCCGATCTCGAGCCGAGCCCGGGCTTGGAAACGGTCGAGCCGGGGCACGAAGTCCGCCGCGACCGCTGGATCAACGCCCGCCTGAGCGAACTCCGCGCCCAGGCCGACGAGCCCCAGCGGCAGCAGATCGACCAAGCGGTGGCTGCGCGGCTCGCCACCGCCGAGCAGGCCGCCACGCCCGAGGCCTACGCGCGGTTCCTCGAGCTGTTCGGCGGGCAACCGGCGGCCGACGGCGTCCGTGCGGCGCTCGCGCGGCTGCGACAGGAGCGCGGCCAGCGGCTCGAAGCCGAGCAGTTGTGGCGACGCTTGGCCACCCAAGGTCCGCCGGAGTTCGAGCGCGAGGCCGCTGCCCAGTTGGCCCGCCTGCTCGACCAGGCCGGCCGCCCCGACGAAGCCGCGCGGCAGTACCGCCTCCTCGCCGAACGTTGGCCCGACGAACCCTGCCTCGACGGCCAAACCGGCCGCCAACTCGCCGCCGCCCTCCCCCCCAACTCCCCCACCCAAGCCCGCCTAAAACCCCACAACTGGCCCCCAGGACAAACCCAAGTCAAACAGGGAACCCCGCTCACCTCGGCCGCGAACCTGGGCTACAACCGGCTCCCGGTAGCGCTCCGCGCTCCGAATTCCACCGAGTCCCCCTTCGACGCGCTCGAGCTCGACACACAGCAGCAAGACGTCGTTTGCCGCGACGGCTACGGCGTGGAACGGTGGCGCGTATCGCTCAACGAAACGGCGGGCGACAACCCCTTCGCCTTTCAGCCGCAACTCTGCTTCGGCTATCCGCAAGGGCATCTACTGGTGCTCTCCACCGGCTCGAAGCTCTTCGCTGTGAACACCTTGGGGGACGCGGTCGGAGGCCGCGCCCAGGTGCTGTGGCGCGAGACCCTGGCCCAGCAGGCCAGCGGGCTGGCGTATCAAACGTTCGGATTCCAGCAGCGCCAGTTGCAGAATCCCTGGGGCCGCCCCTGGACCGTCCCCACCGATCAGCAGGATCATCTGATCGGCGTGGCGGCTGCCTTGGGTGAGTCGGGCGTGTGCTTCCAGCGTCAGCGCGAGTTGGTGTGCGTTCATCCGCTGACCGGCGCCCCGCAGTGGGTGCGCAAGGGGCTGCCTCCAGGCAGCGACCTGTTCGGCGACGAAGAACTGCTCTTCGTGGCCTCCGAGCAGTCCGGCAAGGCGATCGTGCTCCGCGCGGCCGACGGGGCGCTGCTCGGGGAACGGCCCTTGCCTGCCAACAACAAGCGCTGGGCGACGCTCGGCCGCAACGTGCTCACCTGGCGCGTGCGCAGCGGCCGGCTGCAGTTGGCGCTCGTCGACGTTTGGGGCCAGCGCGATCTCTGGGCCCACTCTTTCGGCCTCCATTCCAAGGGCGCCCTGCTCAACCACGAAGCCGTGGGGGTGGTCGATCCCCAGGGGACATTCACGTTGTTGTCCTTGGCCGACGGTCGCGAGTTGATTCAGGCCGAAATCGATCCCGAGCCGCAGCTTGCCGAAGCCGTGGTCGTGGCTTCGGAAGACCAGTATCTCGTGGTCACCAATCGTCCGGCGACGCGCGTGCGCCGCAACCGCGAGGTCCAAGCAATTCCTCCCGGCGGCGACACCCAACTCGTCTCGGGGCACGTCTATGCGTTCGACCGGGCAACGGGACGCAAGCTCTGGCCCGTGGGCGCGGTCGTAGAGCAGCACGGCTTCGATCGCAATCAGCCGGCTCTGCTCCCCTTCTTGGTGTTCGCGCGGCATATCGTGGAAGCCCAGTCGGGGAGCGGCCCCTACGGTCGGCAACCGGTCGGGCAAACCGGCGTTCTCTGCCTCGACAAGCGAACCGGGCGAGCGCTGCTCAAGCGCGACGACTTAGGGCAGGGAATCGCCACCTATGAGGTGGTGGCCGATCCAGGCAAAAACCGCGTGACGCTGGCCTTTGCCCAGCGGCCGGCCATGATCTTCGAGTTCACCGACGATCCGCGACCGCCGGAACCGCCCTACCAGGCCGGTGCCGAGGGAACCGCCAACCGTCCCAACGCCACCGCGGCTCTGTCGGGCGTGGCCGGAGCCGTATTCCGGGCCTTTGGCGGCCGCACGCCGGGCGTGAGCACGCCGGAGTCGGATCCTCCTAAGCCGGGTCAGGCGGCCGTGGCGCCCGCAGACGCGGCGGACGAGCCGCTCGAGGAACCCGCAACCGACTCGCTCGAGGAACCTGCAGACGAACCGCTCGAGGATGCAGACGCGCCGTCGACACAACCAGACCAACCGGACCCGCCCACTCCCGATCCCGACGACGATTAGCCGTTTCGCAGCAAGCATTTGAACCATTTGTCGCCGGCGTGGCACAAAGTGAAGGAGGGGGCGGTGTCGACCAGGAGTGGAACCATGCGGTGGCGAACGAAACTGGCAGCGGCATTGGCGGTGTGGACGGCCCTCGTCCCCTCCGTCTTCGCGGCCGGCCGCCCGCCGCAAGTGCAACGGGTGATCGACGGCAGCCTCGATTGGCTGGCCAGCAATCAGTCGCGCCTAGGGCACTGGAACGCCAACGCCGGCCACTACCCCACGGCCATGACGGCGCTGGCCGGCATGGCGCTCTTGGGCGAGGGCTCCACCACGACCCAGGGCAAGTACTCGGCCAACATCCGCCGGGCGGTGGAGTATCTCACGAATGAGAACCGCGCCCGCGAAAACGGGTTGATCGGCGATCCCACGGGCGACGACCGCTACACCTACGGCCACGGCTTCTCGATGCTCTTCCTGGCCGAAGTGCTCGGCGAAGAGGAAGACGAACAGCGCCGCGAGCAACTGATTGGCGTGCTCACCCGCGCCGTAAAGTTCACCGCCTACGCCCAGACCGAGCAGGGGGGCTGGGGCTATGTGAGCGCGAAGGACGGCAACGGCTTCGACGAAGGCTCGACGACGGTCACGCAGGTGCAGGGACTGCGGGCCTGCCGCAACGCCGGCATTCCGGTGCCCAACGAAGTGATCGATCGCGCGGTGACCTACATCCGCCACTGCACCGACGACAAGGGGGGCGTGCGCTACCAGTTCAATTCGCGCGACCTCCGCGGCCGTCCCGCCATCACCGCCGCGGCCGTGGCCTGCCTGTTCAACGCCGGCGAATACGACGACCAGAGCGTGCCCCGCATGCTGCGGTTCTGCGACAGCAATCTCGCGAACATCGCCAACGAAGGCTTCGGCCACTGGCACTACGCCCACTACTACTACTCTCAAGTCTTGTACCGCGAAGGGGGCAAGACCTGGGACGACTACTACGAGAAGATCTCCACCAAGCTGGTGAGCGAGGCCACGCAAAGCGGCAAGCTGTACTTTTGGAACCAGGGCTACATCGGCCCGGTCTACACCACGGCCACCAACCTCACCATCCTGCAACTCGACAACGCGGCCCTGCCCATTTACCAACGCTAGCGCTCCCGCCCGCCTGAGTTCCGCGCCCGGTCCCTCCGAGAATTTCCCGCAATGTCTTCTTCCGCCGACGCCGAATCCCTCGAGGCCATTCGCAAGCTCGACGAAGCCCGCGGCAAGATCCGCGAGCAACTCGAGCAGGTGATCGTGGGTCAGCACCAAGTCATCGAAGAACTGCTGATCTCGCTCTTCAGCCGGGGCCACTGCCTGCTCGAAGGCGTGCCCGGTCTGGCCAAGACCCTGCTCATCAGCACGCTCGCGCGTTCGCTCAACTTGGGCTTCTCGCGCGTGCAGTTCACCCCCGACCTGATGCCGGCCGACATCACCGGCACCGAGGTGCTGGCCGAGAACAAGACCACGGGCGCTCGCGAGTTCCGCTTCTTGGAGGGGCCGCTGTTCGCCAACGTGGTGCTCGCCGACGAAATCAACCGCACGCCGCCGAAAACGCAGTCCGCCCTGCTCGAGGCGATGCAGGAGCGGCACGTGTCGGTGGGGCGCGTGCGCCACAAGTTGCCCGATCCGTTCTTCGTGCTGGCCACCCAGAATCCGATCGAGCAGGAAGGCACCTACCCGCTCCCCGAGGCGCAGCAAGACCGCTTCATGTTCAAGGTCTTCGTGCGTTACCCGAACTTCTCCGAAGAGTTCGAGATCGCCCGGCGGACCACCACCACGATCGTCGACGAGGTGCTGCCCGTTCTCTCGGCCGAGGAAATCCTGACGCTGCAGCGCCTGGTGCGCGAGGTGCCCGTGGCCGACCACGTGATCCGCTACGCGCTTTCGCTCGTGCGGCAAACGCGCGTCGGCGAGCCTGGCATTCCGGAGTTCGTGGCCGATCAGGTGAGCTGGGGCGCGGGGCCGCGGGCCGTGCAGTTCCTGGTGCTCGGGGCCAAGGCCCGCGCGCTGCTCGAGGGCCGCTCGCACGCCACGACCGACGACATCCAGGCTCTGGCGAAGCCGGTGCTCCGCCACCGCCTGGTCGTCAACTTCGCCGCCGAGAGCGACGGCGTGACGAGCGACCTGATCATCGACAAGCTGCTGGAAACCACCCCCGCGCGCGAAGACGAACTGGCCCGAGATGCCCGCTTCCAAAAGATTTTTGCATCCTGAGGCGATCCAGCGCATCGCCCGGCTCGAGCTGCGGGCGCGGCACATCGTCGAAGGCTTTCTCTCTGGCATGCACCGCAGCCCCTACTTCGGGCACTCGGTGGAGTTTCGCCAGCACCGTGAGTATGCGCCCGGCGACGACATTCGCCATATCGACTGGAAGGCCTGGGCCAAGCAAGACCGCTACTACGTGAAGCAGTTCGAGGAAGACACGAACGCCCGCTGCACGCTGCTGGTCGACGTGTCGAAGAGCATGCAGTACGGCTCGGGGCCGCTCAACAAGCTCGACTACGCCTCGACCGTGGCCGTGAGCCTGGCCTACCTGATCCTCCGGCAGCAAGACGCCGTAGGCTGCGTGGCCTTCGACGACCGCGTGCGCACGCGCGTACCCGTGCGCAGCCAGCAGCAGCACCTGAACAGCATCATCCAGGCCCTTTCGGTCCAGCAGCCGGCTGAAAAAACCGACCTGGCCCGCGTGCTTCGCGACGTGGCCGAAGAATACCCCCGCCGCGGCGTGATGATTCTGATCTCCGATCTGTTGACGGACCGGCCGGGGCTGTTCAAGGGATTGCGGATGCTCCGCGAGCGAGGACACGACGTGCTCGTGTTCCACGTAATGGATGACGACGAGCTCGACTTCCCCTTCAACGGCCCGCTGCGGTTCGAAGGGCTCGAGGTCGATCGCCAGCTCTCGTGCAATCCGCGGGCGCTCCGCGAAGGCTATTTGAAGGCCGTGGCGGCCTTTCTCGACGAGGTTCGCCGCGGCTGCGCCCGCAACACTGTGGACTACGCGCTTCTGCGCACGCGGCAGCCGCTCGATGCGGCGCTGGCCGCCTATCTGAGCAACCGGCTGGGCATGCATCACCGCAATTAAGCGCAAGCGACCATGCCTACCTTCGTCCATCCTGCTCTGCTCTGGGGCCTGCTGATCGTGGGCCTGCCGGTGTTGATCCATCTGATCAACCTCTGGCGGCAGCGGCGCGTGCAGTGGGCGGCCATGGAGTTCCTGCTGCAAAGCCAGCGGAAGAACCGCACCTGGGTGTTGCTCAAGCAACTGCTGCTGTTGCTGCTGCGGATGGCGGCGGTGGCGGCCGTGGTGCTGATGGTGGCGCAGCCGCTGGCAAAGAGCGCCTGGAGCGCACTGCTGGGAGGCGGCCGCACGCATCACATCGTGCTGCTCGACGACAGCTTTTCGATGACCGACACCTGGTCGGGAGCCACCGCGTTCCAGCGCGCCCGCGACGCCGTGCAGCGTTTGGGGGCGAACGTGGCCCGCGCCAGCGGCCCACAATCGTTCACGCTGCTGCGGTTCTCGCAGGCCGGCGGCCTCCCGCAAGGCAAGCAGCCCGATCTGCTCGAGACCTTGGTGGGCTCGGACTTCGCGGTCCGTTTGGAGGAAGTCGTCCGGCGGCTCGCGCCCTCGGAGTTGGCCGTGGGTCCCGCCCCGGCGCTGGCCGCGGTCGAGCAGTTGCTCGGCAGCAGCGACGGCGACACTCAGGTCGTCTACCTGATTTCTGATTTCCGCAGCAAGGAATGGAACGAGGCCGCGGAGCTCCGGCAGTCGCTCGAGCGGCTCAACTCGGCTGGCGCCCGGCTGCATCTGGTGCGCTGCGTGGCGGAGGCCCGCCCGAATCTGGCGCTGTCGGCGCTCGAGGCGGGCCGCGGCACGAAGGCGGCCGGCGTACCGCTGCCGATCGAGGTCGGCGTCACGAATTTTGGCGCCACGCGGGCCCGCAACGTCTCCGTGCAGCTCGAGGAGAACGGCCAGACGCGTCCTGCAATCGTCGTCGAAGAGATCCCCCCCGGCGGCACGGTGCGGCGGAAGTTTTCGGTGCAGTTGCCTACGGCCGGCGCGCATCGCCTCAAGGCGCAGCTCGGGGCAGACGCCGTGGCGACCGACAACACGCGGTTCGCGGTGGTCGAGTTGCCGGCCACCGTGCCGGTGCTGATCATCGACAGCGATCCGAGCGGCGCGTCGGCCCGCTTCCTCACGGCAGCCCTGGCGCCCGGCGGCCCCATCCGCACCGGCATTCAGACGCAAGTCGAGCAGCCCCGCTATCTGCGCACCGCGGCGCTCGACAAGTTCGCCGCCATCTACCTGCTCGACGTCCCACAGCTCGAGACCGGCGACGCGGAAAGCCTGGAGAACTACGTCCGCGCCGGCGGCGGCGTCGCGTTCTTCCTGGGAGATCAGGTGTTGCCGGCGGCGTACAACCAACGGCTCTATCGAGACGGTCAGGGGTTGTTCCCCGCGCCGCTCGTGTCGGCGGCCGATCTGCTCGTGAACCGTTTGGAAGAAGACACGCCCGACATCGAGGTGGAGCAACACCCGCTGTTCGAGATCTTCACCGGCACGCGCAACAACTTTCTGTCGTCGGTGGGGATCAGCCGCTATTTCCGGCTGCAGGACAACTGGAAGCCGGCCGCCGACGGTCCGGTGCAGGTCATCGCGCGACTGCGAAACCATGCGCCGCTCGTGCTCGAGAGCCGGTTTGGCCAGGGGCGCGTGGTGACGTTTCTTTCCACACTGGCCCCCAACTGGAACAACTGGGCGCGCGACAACCCCAGCTTCGTCGTCATGCTGCTCGAGCTGCAGGCGCTGCTCGCCGAGCGGCCGACGACCGCCGCCAACCGTGAGGTGGGCGCCCCCCTGTCGCTCGAGCTCGATCAGGCGCAATACGCCCCGCAGATGCAATTGACGTCGCCGGCGGCCGCCGACGCCCAGGCGGTCACGGCCAAAGCGGTCGACGACCGTTGGGTGGCCGTGTTCGACGACACCGACCGCAGCGGCTTCTATCAGGTGGAAACCACCTCGATCGCCGGCGGGCCGGAAACACGGCTCTTCGCCTACAACGTGCAAGCGGCTGAAGGCAATCTGGCCCTCTTGGACGGCGAGCAGCTCGAATCGCGGCTCGAAGGCGTGCCCCACCTGCTGCACGAGGTCGAGAGCTTTCAGTTCTCGCCCCACGATCTGGCGGGCTTCAACCTGAGCGACAGCATTCTCTATTTGCTGGTCGCGATCTTGATTGGCGAACAGTTGCTGGCCTACTCGGCGAGCTACCATCCGAAGTCGGGGGGCGCTGCATGACCCCCGGACCTTGGCTCTTGGCCGATGGCGCGAGCCGCACGATCTTTGAACTCGGCCGCATTCAGTCGAACTTCGACTGGCTGCTGCCGGTGACGGTGTTGGCCGCCGTTTCTGTGTTCGTGGTGCTCGTGTATCGCAAGGACTGCGTCGAGCTAGGTCCGATCAGGGCCACGGCGCTCGTCGCCTTGCGGCTGGCGGCCTTCGTCGGCCTGTTCATCATGTACCTGCAGCCGGGCTGGCGGACAGAGCAGGAGGTGGTGCATCCTTCGCGGGTGATTCTGCTCGTCGACACGAGTCTGAGCATGGGTCTGCCGAGCGAAGCCTCTCAGGCCAACCTTAGCCCTTCGGCGGAACAAGAATCGCGGGTGGCCGAGGTCGTGGCCGCGTTCGAGGCGGGCGAGCTGCTGCCGGAGCTGCGCGCGAAGCACGAAGTGCTGGTGCTGAAGTTCGACGCCGACACGCGACGGGTGACGAGCCTGCCGCGCGCCGCGGCCGCCGCGGAAGGCGAGTCGTCCCCCCGTCCGCCGCTGACGCCCGTCTCCGCCGAGACGGCCCGGGTCGACTGGAAGTCATCGCTCGTGGCCACGGGGGGCGAAACGCGGCTCGGCCAGGCGCTGCGGCAAGTGATCCAAGACGAGCAGGCCGCGCCGGTGGCCGGCATCGTCGTGTTTTCCGATGGCGATCTGAACGCCGGCATTGGCTATCAGGCCGCAGCCGATGCGGCCCGCGAAGCCAAGCTGCCGATCTACCCCGTGGGGCTGGGGTCGGACCGCAAGCCGATCAACGTGCGCGTGGCCGATTTCACCGTCCCGGCTCGCATTCATCCAGGCGACAGCTTCGCGGTCACCGGGTACGTGCAGGGAGACGGGCTCGCGGGCCAAAGCGTGAACGTGGAACTCGTGTCGCGACCGGCCGACGCCGCGTCCAACGATCCAGCTTCGGAAAAGATCGAGGCTTCGCAAGCGGTGACGCTCCCGCGCGACGGCGAGGTGGTGGCCGTCAAGTTGCCGCTCGACGGCATCGACACTCCCGGCCGCCGGGTGCTCGAATTCCGCGTCAAAGCGCCGGAGGCTGACCGCACGCCGACCGACAACCTGCAAGCGGCCGACATCGAGGTGGTGGAACAAAAAACCCGTGTGCTGCTGATCGCCGGCGGGCCAGGGCGCGAATACCGCTTTCTGCGGAACCAGCTCTACCGCGACAAGGAAATGCAGGTCGATGTCTGGCTGCAATCGGGGCAGCCCGGCATGTCGCAAGACGCGGCCAAGATCCTCGAAGAATTCCCCAGCACGAAGGAAGAACTGTTCGCCTACGACACGATCATCGCCTTCGATCCCGATTGGCGGCAACTCGTCGACTCGCAGTTGGAACTGCTCGAGCAATGGGTAGCCGAGCAGGCGGGCGGGCTGATCGTGGCCGCGGGGCCGATCTTCACCGACCGCTGGGCGCAGGAGCCGCGGCTGGCCAAGCTGCGGGCGCTCTACCCGGTGGAGTTCAACGAGCGCTTCTCGCGGTTCGACGACGGCCGCTATGGCGCCACGCAGCCGCGACCGCCCCGCTGGACGCGCGAGGGGCTGGAGAGCGAGTTCCTGTGGGTCGACGACACGGCCGCCGGCTCGGCCAAGGCCTGGGAGGAGTTCCCCGGCTTCTACGGCTACTACACGGTGCGCGGTCCCAAGCCCGGGGCCACGGTCTATGCCTACTTCGCCGACGCCGAACTCCCGGAGAACGATCCGCAAACCGTGTTCATGGCCGGGCAGTTCTATGGCGCCGGGCGCGTCTTCTATCTTTCGAGCCCCGAGATTTGGCGCGTGAGGGCACTGAGCGACGGTTACTTCGAGCGGTTCTACACCAAGCTCATTCGGCATGTGTCGCAGGGCCGGCTGCTGCGCGGGTCGACCCGCGGAAACTTGCTCGTGGAGCGTGACCGCTACAACGTGGGCAACTCGGTGCTCGTGAAGGCGCAGCTCACCGACGTGCGGCTCGAGCCGCTGGTGGCGCCAAGCGTCGACCTCGAGGTGCAAACGCCCGACGGCAAGCTGCAAACCTTGCTGCTCAAGCCCGACGAATCGCGCCGCGGCATGTTCAGCGGGCAGTTCACGGCGCTCGAGGAAGGGGCCTATGAGCTGTCGCTGCTCGTGCCGGAGAGCCAAGACGAGCGGCTCACGCGGCGGATTCAGGTGCGCGTGCCGGACCTCGAGCGCGAGCGCCCCGAGCGGAACGACCCCGTGCTGCAAGCGCTGGCCCAGGCTTCCGGGGGCCAGTACTACGTGGGGATTGACGCCATGGCCGGCCGTAAGAGCTTGCCGCCGGTGTGGAACCAACTCAAGGATATGACGCGTCAAACGTTTGTCTCGGGCGCCCCCGACCCGGCCTGGCAGCGCGATTGGCTCCGCTGGCTGATGCTGGGCATTTGCGGCGTCTTGTGTTTGGAATGGTTGCTCCGCCGCCTCTGGAGGCTGGCGTAGCCCCTGGAACCACTGATGGCAGACCGCCCCGTCAACCCTGGCTTGAGCACTCTCGCAGCGCTGCTGGCGCGGTTGCGCGCGGCGATCCGCCGCTACGTGCTCGTGCAGGGGCTGGCCCGGGCCGTGGTGTGGCTCGGCCTGATGTTCTGGCTCAGCCTGGCGGTCGACTGGTTTTTCGAGCCGCCGGTGGGGCTGCGCGCCGCGGTGCTGGCAATTGCCGGCCTGGGGCTGGCCGCCGTGCTCTACCGCGATGTCTTGCGGCGGCTGATCGCCCCCTTGGCCGACACCAGCCTGGCGCTCGTGCTCGAGCGGCGGTTCCCGCAACTGGGCGGCAGCCTGGCAACGGCGGTGGAACTCGAGCCTAGCGAGGAGAAGGCCAGCGAGCTGACGCGGCGCATGCTGGCGCATTCGCTGCACCAGGCGGTCGAACGCTCGTCGGGGCTGCCGCTGGCCGAGGTCTTCGATCGTCGCCCGCTCGTTCGGGCCGTGGCGGGAGCCGGGCTGCTGGCTTTGTCGATCGTGGCGCTCGCCATCGTGTCGACGCCGTCGCTGCAGGTGTGGTATGCCCGCAACGTGCGGCTGGCCGAGGTTCGCTGGCCGCGGAAGACGAGCCTCTCGGTGGCCGGGTTCAAGGACGGCCGCGTGCGGATTGCCCGTGGCTCGGACTTCGATCTCATGGTCCAGGCCGATGCCCGCAAAACGCTTCCCCGCGTAGTGCAGGTGCGCTACGTCACCGAGGAAGGGGCCCGCGGCCGCGACAACCTGAGCCAGGTGGGCCAGGCGAGCGCGGGGGACGCCGCCCAGACCTACGTCCACACGTTCAAAGGCGTGCTGGTGTCGATCGATCTCGATATCCGCGGCGGCGACGACCGACTGAGCGGTCTGCGGATCGAAGTCGTGGACAGCCCCACGGCGGCGGTGACGCTCGACGTCGCGTATCCCGCCTACACGCAAAGGGCTGCCGCCCGAGGCCTCCCCGCCAGCAGCCTGATGACGTTTCCCCAGGGGAGCACGATCACGTTGCACGGCCTGGCGAACAAGCCGCTCGAAGCGGTGGAGATCGCCCGCGGCGCAAGTGGCTCCGAGGCGCCACAACCGCCGGCGCTGGCCAAGGTGTCCGAGCGCACGTTCGACTGGACGCTGCCTCCCCTCGACAAGGACGAGACCTTGCTTGTCACGCTGCACGACACCGACGGACTGCGCAACCGCCAGCCACTGCGGCTTTCGTTCACCGCCTTGCCCGACGAGGCCCCGCAGGTGCTGGCCCAACTGCAAGGGATCGGCACGGCGATCACCCCGCAAGCCCGCATTCCCTTTACCGGCCAGGTGACCGACGATTACGGCCTCAGCAAGGCCTGGTTCGAGCACCAGGTGGGCGAGTCTGAGTCGGTCGAGCGGCCGCTCGAGTTGGGGCCCGAAGGCAAGCTCGATGGCCTGTCCTTTTCGGCGGCGGAGTTGCAGCTTTCTCCCGGCCAACAACTGCTGCTGGGCCTCAAGGTGGCCGACAACCGCGCGCTCGCCGGCGGCGCCAACATCGGCTCGAGCCAGCGCTACCTGCTCGAGGTGGTGACGCCCGAAGAACTGCGGGCAATAGTCGAAGCTCGCGAGCTGGTGCTGCGGCGGCGGCTGGAAACGATCATCGAGGAGTTCACCGACACCCGAGATTCGCTCGACCGGGTCGAGCTGCCTACCCCGTCGGCCGCCCCCGCGGCTGCCCGCCGCCGCACCGGCGGCGACGGATTCGTTGCCCAGGTTGAGGCCCCCAACGCTGAACCGGCGCCCAATGCCCCGGCGGGCGAGAAATCTGCGGCCGAATCGGTTCCGCCCCCGGCGACCGAACCGCCCGTCGCAACGCCCCCCGCCGAGACCCAGGCCGAGGCCCAGGAGCGCCGCCGCCAGGTGAGCGCCCTGCGGGTGCAGCGGGCCCTGCAAAACAGCCTGCGGGCGGCCCACGAGGTGACCACGCTGGCCACGTCGTTCGACGACATCCGCGCGGAGTTGGCCAACAACGGCCTCGACAGCGAGACTTTGCAGACCCGCCTGAAGGGAGGGATCGCCGACCCGCTGCGGGCGATCGCCGCCGAGCAGTTTCCGCGGTTCGACGAGCGGCTGACGGAGCTCGAGAAGCACCTCGAGGATCCCACGGTTGGCCCGTCGGCGCTGCTGGCGTCGCGGCAGCAGGCGGATGTGATCTTGATCCAGATGAAGCAGGTGTTGGATAAGATGATTGAGATGGAGAGCTTCACCGAGGTGCTCGACATGTTGCGGTCGATCATCGCCGACCAAGAAGCGCTCCAGGACCGGACGAAGCAGCAGCGGGACCAGGACGCCTTGGACCTGCTGGAAGAGGACGAATAAGGCGCTCCAACAGAAGCGCCGAGGTGAATCATGCGTCCCCCATTCGTACGTACCGCTAAGTTCGCGCTCGCCACTTGCGGGCTTATGCTCGCGCTCCTGCGCGGCGCAGCTTGGAGCCAAGCCCCGGCCGACGTGGCGCCGCCCGAGAACCCGCCCGCTAGCGCGCCGCCCCCGGCGGCCGTACCCCCCAAGCCGGGCGCGGCGCTGTCGATCGAGCAAGCCAAGCTGGCCGACAAGTACAAGCGGCTCGAGGAACTGTTGCTGCGGCGGGCCGAAGTGGCGGCCGCCGCCGATCCCGAGCGGGCCACGCTGCTCCGCCAGGTGGTGTCGAAGAGCAAGGACGCCCACATCGAGAACCAGTTCGAGGTGCTCGTCGAACTGCTCGCCAAGTCGAACTCGCGCTCGTACAGCCAGGTTCTGACGGGGCAAACGGAGTTGCAGAAGGACCTCAAGCTGTTGCTCGAGTTGCTGTCGAGCGAGGACCGCTCGCATCAACTGGAAAGCGAGCAAGCCCGCATCAAGGAATACCTCAAACGGGTCAACAAGCTGATCCGCGGCCAGAAGTCGCTGCAAGGACAAACCGAGAACGGGGCCGACGCCAAGAGCCTGGCCGAGCGCCAGGCCAAACTGGCGGGCGACGCCGGCAAGCTCGCGGGCGACATCGAAGCCGATGACAAGGCCAAGCAGAGCGAGCAAGGTAACTCAGACGGCAAGGGAGACGCCGGCAAGGACCCCTCCGACAATTCCAAGGACAGCGAGCAGGGCAAGAACTCCGACGACGATGGGAACAAGCAGGGGCAGGACGGCCAAGGCAAGCAAGGCGAAGGGAAACAAAGCGACGGCAAAGAAGGGGAAGGCAAACAAGGCGATCAAGGCGAAGGCAAACAAGGCGGCAAAGGCGACGGCAAGCAGGGCGAAGGAAAACAAGGCGAGGGCAAACAAAACGAGGGCAAGCAGGGGGAAGGTAAGCAAAACGAGGGCAAGCAGGGCGAAGGTAAGCAAGGCGAGCCCCAAGAGGGCCAGTCTCAGCCGTCCGAGGGCGAGCCGCAGCCAGGGCAGCCGAACTCCGGGCAATCCCCCATGCCGGGACAACCGGGCCAGCCCGGCCAACCCTCGCAGGGACAGCCAGGTCAGCCGTCCAAAGGCCAGCCCGGGCAGGGCCAAGGTCAGCCCAGCGAAGGCGAAGCGGGCGGAGGCGAGGCGCCGCAGGAACAGCAGCAGGACGAAGGCAACCCTGCCCGCAAACGCATTCAAGCGGCCGAGCAGCGAATGCGCAAGGCCGCCGAGAAGCTCGAGAAGGCCGAGCGCGAAGACGCCGTCGAAGAACAGGAAGAAGCCCGCCGCGAGCTCGAACAAGCGGCCGCAGAACTCGAGCGCATCTTGCGTCAGTTGCGCGAAGAAGAGGTCGAGCGGATGCTCGTGGCCCTCGAGGCCCGCTTCCGCAAGATGCTCGAACAGGAGACCGAGGTCCATCAGTCGACGAAGCGGCTGGGCGCCATTCCGGCCGACAAGCGCGACCGCGAGATCGACATCGAGTCGGGCCGCCTCAGCCGCAAGCAGGGCGAAATCGGCCGCGAGTGCGACAAGGCCCTCACGCTCCTCCGTGAGGAAGGCTCGGCGGTGGCGTTTCCTGAAGCCGTCACGCAGATGCGCGAGGACATGCAACTCTCGACCGACTACCTGGCTCAAGCCAAGGTCGACCGCCTTACCCAAGGGGTTCAGGAAGACATCATCGCGGCGCTTGAAGAAATGATCGCCGCGCTCGAGAAAGCGATCGAAGACTTGCAGCAGAACAAAGGCAAGCCCCCTCCGGGGGGCGGAGGCGAGCCCGGCGACGAGCCGCTCGTCGACAATCTGGCAGAACTCAAGATGATTCGCTCCCTGCAAATGCGGGTAAATCGCCGCACCGCCGAGTACGGCGCCTTAATCCAAGGGGAACAGGCCGACAAGGCCGACCTGCTCAAGGGCCTGCAACAACTCGCCGACCGGCAGGACCGCATCTACCGTTCCACGCGCGACATCGTGGTCGGGAGGAACGAATGAAGACCCTCCGTGTGATCATTGCCATCGGCGCGGCGCTGCTCGTCCAACCGAGCGTTCGCGCGCTGGCCGACGACTTTGGCCCGAGCGCCTCGTGGGAAGCGCCCTCGAACGAAGCTCTCACCGCCAAGCTGAACGCCTGGCTCGACGAGCGCAAGGCCGACGAGGCCGCGCGGCAGCGCTGCCTGGCGGCGTTCGCGGCGGGTCCCCCAACCGCCGCGCTCGATCGCGTGGTGGCGGCCGTGGCCGCGCTCGACGAACCGGTGGCCGCGCTGCGGGTGCAGTGCCAAGGGCGGTGGCGCCCAGGCACGCCTGTGGATTGGACTTGGCTCGACGAGCCTTCGCGCCCCGAGTGGCTGCGGGCCGACCTCAAGCTCTATGCCGGCCGCTGGGCCGCCCAGGAGCGCTTGTACGACGAGTCGCTGGCCCAAATCGGCAAGCTCGACGTCGGCGCGGTTTCCGACCCGGCGACGCTGCTGTTCTACCAGTCGGTGGGCTTCCATCGGCTGCTCGACCAGGAGGCCGGGGCCCAGGCGGTCGAGCGGCTGCTGGAGCGAGAATCCGAGCTGCCGCAGCGGTTCGTGGCCGTCGCCCGGCTGCTGCGCGACGATTTTCACGCCCTGGAGGAGGAGTCGCTCGACCATATTTCACGTAGAATGGATGATATCGAGCGCCGTTTGGACCTGGGACGCGCCGGGCCGGTCGTGCGGAAGATCGAAGACGGCGTCATCGAATCGCTCGACAAGCTGATCAAGAAAGAGGAAGACAAGCAAAAGCAGCAAGCCGCTGCCGCGGCCGCCGCAGGCGGGGGGTCGCGTCCCTCGGGCCCCAGCAACCCCGCCCAAGACAGCATGCCCATGGAGCTGAAAGCGCCGGGGCAGGTGAACAAGCGGAACGTCGGCCAGGGGAGCGGCTGGGGCAACCTCGACCCAAAACAGCGCGAGGAAGCCCTGCAGCAGATCGGTCAAGACTTTCCCGCCCATTACCGCGAAGTGATCGAGCAGTACTTCCGCAACCTGGCGACCCAGGACGAGTCGGCCCCGAAGTAACGAAAGAAGACCCCCTCGTATGACTTCGCTCTTGGTGTTGCTGCTGGCCGTCGCCGCTGCCGAGCCATCGGCTCGCCAGGTCGAGGTGCGCACGCTCAGCGGTGAGCAGTTAGTCGGCAAGCTGCAAACGCTGACGCCCGACCGCGTGATCGTCGAGACCGACGCTGGTCTCCAAGAGTTGCCTGCCGATCGGCTCCTCTCGCTCGCGCCCGCCCAGGCGCCTGCCGCGCCGGCGGCGGCTCCGCCCGTGGTGGTCGAACTGGCCGGCGGCAGCCGACTGCTGGCGAACGAGTACACGGTCTCCGGCAAAGAAGCTCGGATCGGCCTGCCCGGCGGAGACCTGCCGATCGACTTGGCGCAGATCACTTCGGTTCAATTCGCGCCGAGCAGCCCCGACTTCGAAGCCGTGTGGACGGCGGCCGTCGCCGATGCGACGCCTGAGGACCGACTGGTCGTCAAGAAGAAAGATGGCTTCGACTTTCTCACCGGCGTGGCCGAGGACGTCGGCCCCCAGGAGTTGCAGTTCAATCTGGGTATGGTCCGCCCTGTAAAACGCGAGAAAGTGGCCGGCATCGTCTACTTTCGCCCGGCGGGGCAGCCTCCCAAGGTGGCCGGGCGCGTGCTCGACGCCGGGGGCTCACTATGGGCGGCGAAGAGCGTGGAACTGGCAGGCGATCAACTGCGGCTCGAAGTCGCCGGCCAAACGCGCGCGTTGCCTTGGAGCGAGGTGCGGTCGATCGATTTTTCGGCCGGCAAGATCCAACTGCTGGGCGAGCCCGAAACCGCCGAGTGGACTCCCTTCCTGGGCACGGCGGCCGATCTGGGGGGCCTGGCGGCGCTCTTCACGCCAAGGGTGAACACCGGCTTCGACGGCGGGCCGCTCCTCTTGGGGGGCAAGGAACACTCACAAGGCCTCGCGCTCCGCAGCCGGTCACGGGTCACGTATCGATTGCCTCCAGGGGCACGGCGGTTCCAGGCCACCGCCGGCATTGACGACCGTTACGCCGCGCGCGGGCACGTAGTGCTGCGGGTGCTGGCCGACGGCCGCACGCTCTTTGACGAGCCCGTGGTGGGCGGGGCTGCGCCCAAAGCGCTCGACCTCGACGTGACGGGCGCCCGACGGTTGGAGATCTTGGTCGATTTCGGCGAAGGCGGGGATTTGGCGGACCACCTCAATTTGTGCGAAGCGAGGGTCACGCAGTGAAGAAGGGATTTTTCTCCGTCCTCCGTCCCGCCTTGGGGCTCTGCTTCGCGCTCGCGGTGGCCCCGCTGGCTCGAGGTGAAGTCGCCCCGGAGGTGCTCGCCGCCCAAGCGGGGCGCATCGACACGATCAAGAAAATCTCGGCGGCCACGCTGGCCGTCTTCGTCGCCAGCGGAGACAACGGCGGCTCCGGCGTGGTGATCTCGCCCGACGGCTATGCGCTGAGCAACTACCACGTGACGTCGGAATGCGGCAACTTCATGAAGTGCGGCATGGCCGACGGCAAGCTCTACGACGCCGTCATCGTGGGCATCGATCCCACGGGAGACGTGGCGCTCATCAAGCTCGTGGGACGAGACGACTTTCCCTGCGCCGACCTCGGCGACAGCGACGCCTCGCGCGTGGGGGACTGGGTGTACGTTGTCGGCAACCCCTTCTTGCTGGCCACCGACTTCCGGCCCACCGTCACTTACGGCGTGTTGTCGGGGGTGCATCGCTATCAGTACCCCTCCGGCACGATCCTCGAGTACTCCGACTGCCTGCAGTGCGACGCGGCGATCAACCCGGGCAACTCGGGGGGGCCGATGTTCAACGCGGCGGGGCAGTTGATCGGCATCAACGGCCGCGGCTCGTTCGAAAAGCGGGGCCGTGTGAACGTGGGGGTGGGTTACGCGATTTCGATCAACCAGATCAAGAACTTTCTCGGCATGCTCAAGAGCGGCCGCGTGGTCGACCACGCAACGCTCGGGGCCAACGTTTCGAGCGACGAGCAGCAGCGGGCTGTGGTCAGCGATATCCTGCACGACTCCGATGCGGCGCGCCGCGGGCTGGCCTACGACGACGAAATCATTTCGCTCGGCGGGCGGCAGATCCGCACCGTCAACGATCTCAAGAACGTGCTCGGCATCTTTCCAAAGGACTGGCGCGTCCCGTTGGAGTTCATCCACGAGGGGCAGAAGAAGCGCGTGCTCGTGCGGTTGAACGCCCTGCATCGGGACGGCGAACTGGAGCTGATCCTCGCGGCGCAAGGCGGTCCACCGCGCCCCCCGCGTTCCGAAGGGCCGCCCGACAAACGCCCCGACGGCGAGAACCCGCTCCCCAAGCTGCCAGGCTTTCCGCTGCCTCGGCAAGAGGCCCCGCCCCCGGAAGCGGTGGCCAAATTGTTTCAGGCTCATCGCGACTTCGCCAATTTCTATTTCAACCAGGCGAATCTGGATCGGGTGTGGAAGGCGTTCTTGGGCATGAGCGATTACGCCGAGGTCGGCGGCGTGTGGACGCTCGTGGGCGCGCTGGGGTCGGGCGAGCAGGTTGAGATCGAGCTGAGCGACCTGAAGGCCAGCTACGGCCTTGGCAACGACAAGGCCGTGGTCGCGCTGTCCGACGACGTGAGCGACGAATTGCAGCCCCCGCGCAGCGGCGGCCTCTTGGTGGCGCTCAGCGCTTGGCGCAAGCTGCTGATCGAAGGTCCGGCGAAATTCGGCGATCTGCACTACCTCGGCACGGCGCCGGTCTACGCCGGCGGTCTGCCGCCGCGCGACACCGCGAGCGTGGTACAGGCCGACGTGCTGCTGGGCGACCACTGGGGCGTGCGCTGCAAATTTTATTTCTCGCCCGTCGACAACACGATGCTGGCGATGGAGATGTTCTCGGCAGACGATCGCGATCCGTGCGAGATCTATTTCTCCGATTACCGCCTGGAAGAGGGCCTGAAGATTCCTCACAGGATCGAGGTCCGCCACGGCGACGTGCAGTTCGGGGTATTTCAGTTGACCAGCGTTGCGCTGAAGTCGAAACGCCCCGCGGAGAACAAGTGATGGATCGCCGCTTGCTCGCGCCATTCTGGAGAGCCGGCTTGATTGCGGGGTTGCTGGCCACGTCCGCTCCCGCGGCCCGCGCCAGCGTGGGCGAAGGGGGCTTTGCCCCCGTCATCAGCCAGGTGCAGCCCAAGATCGTGAAGATCTACGGCGCAGGGGGGCTGCGGGGGCTCGAATCGTATCAGAGCGGCTTTTTGATCTCCGCCGAGGGACACGTGCTCACGGCCGCCAGCACCGTGCTCGACAGCGACGTCGTCACCGTCGTGCTCGATAGTGGCCGGCGGCTCGAGGCGAAGGAGGTGGGCGTCGATCCCACGCTCGAGATCGCCGTGCTCAAGGTCGACGCCAGCGATCTCCCCTACTTCGATCTGGCCGAGGCCCCGGAGGCGGACATTGCGGTGCGGGTGCTGGCCTTCAGCAACCTCTTTGGCGTGGCCACCGGCAACGAGCCCGCCAGCGTGCAGCACGGCGCCGTGTCGGTCGTCACCAAGCTCGACGCCCGCCGCGGCGCGGCCGCCACGCGCTATCGCGGCCCGATCCTCGTGCTCGACGCGATGACCAACAACCCGGGGGCCGCCGGCGGCGCTCTCACCGACGTCCAAGGGCGTCTGCTCGGCATGCTCGGCAAGGAAGTCCGCAGCTCGCTCACGAACACCTGGCTCAACTACGCTTTGCCTGCCTCGGAGCTCCGCCCGGCAGTCGAGCGGATCCTCGCCGGTCAATCGGCCCCGCCGCCGCAAGCGAACCTGGCCCGCGAAGACGCGCTCGAACTGAGCGCTCTCGGCCTCGTGCTCATGCCCGAGGTGCTCGATCGCACGCCCCCCTATGTCGACGCGGTGCGTCCCGGCTCGCCGGCCGCCAAGGCGGGCCTCCTGCCCGACGATCTGATCGTCTTTGCCGAGGGAGAACTCACTCCGTCGGTGCGGGCTGTTCAAGCTGTGCTCGCGCGGGTCGACCGCGGCCAGCGGCTGCGGCTGACCGTGAGCCGCGGGCAAGACTTGATCGAAGTGACGCTCGAACCGCCTGCCCCTCAGGACCTGTAGCAATCGACTGGCTTATGCGGACGGCAACTAGCTCGCGATTCACGAGATACGCTCGCGTCCTGCGGCCTTGGGCCGTGTCGTGCGCGCTGCTGGCCGCCTGGTCGCTCGTCCCCTTGGTGGCGGCCGCCGATTCGCTCGCCGATCTCGAACAACAGGCGTTCGCTCGAGCAGTGGCTCGGGTCGCCCCCTCGCTGGTGCGGCTGCAATCCGTCGGCGGGGCCGAAACCGTGGGCGACGTGCTGGTGGGCGATGGCGCCACCACCGGCATCGTGGTCGATCCCGACGGTTACATCGTCTCGAGCGAGTTCAGCTTCGCTCAGAAGCCGGTCGGCATCGTCGCGGTCTTGCACGACGGAACTCAGTTGGCTGCACGGCTGGTGGCCACCGACCACAGCCGCCGGCTGGCGCTGCTCAAGGTCACCCCGCCTCAGCCGCTGCCTGTTCCCGAGGCGGCGCCCGCCGACTCGCTCGAACCGGGGCAGTGGGCGATCGCCGTGGGCCGCACCTTCGAAACGGTTCGGCCCAACGTGTCGGTCGGCATCCTGAGTGCGCTCGACCGCGTGTGGGGCAAGGCCCTGCAGACCGACGCCAAGATTTCGCCCGCCAACTACGGCGGCCCCCTGCTCGACGTGCAGGGGCGCGTGATGGGCGTGCTCGTTCCCCTCTCGCCCCAGGCCACCGGCATCACCGCGGGCGTCGATTGGTACGACTCCGGCATCGGCTTCGCCATTCCCTTCGATCACATTCAGCGCACCTGGCCGCGCCTCCGCGACGGCAAAGACTTGCACGCGGGGCTGCTCGGCGTGTCGATCCGCGGGCAAGAGCTGTACAAGCCGGCGGTCTTGGCCGCAGCCAGGGCTGGCTCGCCTGCGGCCAAGGCGGGACTGCGGGCCGATGACGAAATCGTGTCGATCGACGGCCGTCCGACCGAGCATCAGGCCGCCGTGAAGACGGAGCTCGGCCGCCTGTATGCAGGCGAACGCGTGCGAGTTGGCGCGCGCCGCGGCGGCAAGGATCTCGACTTCGAGGTGGAGCTCGTCGATGAGCTGGCCCCCTACGAACGGCCCTTCCTGGGCATTCTTCCGGCGCCCGTGGCGGCCGATGCCAAGTCGCCTCCCCCGGGCGTCGAGGTCCGCTGGGTCTTCCCAGAGAGCCCGGCGGCCGCCGCCGGAATCACCGTGGGAGACCGCATCGTCAAGTTCGCCGGCCAGGACGTCGCCGACCGCAAGGCGCTGAGCCAGGCGATCGAAGCGCTGCCGGTCGGCGAAGCCACGCCTCTCACGGTGGAGCGCGGCGGCCAGCGCGTGGAGCTGAACGCAACGCTCGCCAAATTGCCCACCGAGGTTCCGGCGGAACTGCCGCCACACCCCTCGTTGGCCGGCGAAAAGCCCAAGGAACTTCCTCCAACCGGCACGACCGAGCCCAAGCTGCCGGAGTTCGAAAACAAGATCACGGCCTACGTGCCGGCCGACTACGACCCTCGCCGCGCGTATGGGCTGGTGATTTGGCTGCACCCGGTGGGCGACGCGGAGGCGGCCAAGACGCTCGACCGCTGGAAGCCGCTCTGCGATCGGCACGGGCTGATCCTGCTCGCCCCCTCGGCCAAGGACCCCAAGCGCTGGGACCCCGCGGAAGCCGCCATGCTGCGGCGGGCCGCGATGCAAATCGTCGGACAGTACAACATCGACCGCAACCGCGTGGCCGTGGTCGGCCAGGGCGGGGGCGGGGCAATGGCCTGGCTGCTCACCCTGTCTGCCCGCGGGCTCGTGCGCGGCGTGGCGCCCATCGATGCGGCGTTGCCCCTGGGAACCGAAGCGCCGCAAACCGAGCCGGCGGCGCCGCTGGCCATCTACGCCGCCTGGCCCGCGCAATCGAGCCTCGCCCCGCGGATCGCGAAGGGGCTCGACGAACTGCGGAAGCAGCAGTTCCCGGTCACCACGCGGTCCTTGGGCGACAAGCCGCGACCGCTCGACGACGCCGAACTGGCCGAACTCGCCCGCTGGATCGACGCCCTCGACCGGATCTAGCTCCGGTAGTGCGGGTCGCTATCGCGCGGCTGCAGCGCCAGCCCGCGCCACGTGCGCTCCGTTGCCGGAATAGTGCGCGAGCGCCAGGTCCTTCATCCCCTTGAGGTCGAGCTTGCCGGTGCCGAGCACCGGAATCTGCTCCACCTGCATGAAACTGTCGCTGCCGGGAATCCACAGGTTCGGCAGCCCCATTTCGGTCAGCTCCTGGCAGACCTGCTCGGGCGATTTGTCGATCGCCGTGTGGATGACGACCAGCCGCTCTCCCTTTTTGACGTCCGGCACGGCTGTGACGACCGCTAACTGGTGCTCCTCGCCCGCACCGAGGATGCGATTGATCGCCTCCTCCACGTTCATGTGGGGCACCATCTCGCCCCCCAGCTTCGAGAATCGGCTTTGCCGCCCCGTGATGAACAGAAAGCCCTCGTCGTCGAGCCGCGCGAGATCGCCGGTCACGTACCAACCGTCGCGAATCTTTTCGGCGGTCAACTCCGGCTGGTTCAAGTAGCCCTGCATCACGCCGGGGCCGCCGACGAGCAGCATGCCGGGTTCGCCGGGGGGCATCTCCAGGCCGTTGTCGGGATGGACGATCTTGGTGATCACGTCGGGAATCGGCCGGCCGACGCTCCCCTCGCGGGCCGTCGCTTGAGCGGACGACGGCGCGCGGCTGGGCGGGATGTTGGCCGAAACCAGCGGCGAGAGCTCGGTGGCGCCATAGGCTTCGCAAGGCCGCACGCCGAACTTCTCCTCGAAGGCGTCGGAGAGCTCCGTCGGCAGCCGCTCGGCCGAGGCGAACACCACCTCGAGCGCCGCGAAGTCTTCGCGTGGGCAGCGCCGCAGGTAAGTGCGGAGGAAGGTGGGCGTGGCCATGAACACGGTGGCCCGGTGCTCGCGGCAGAGCTTGCCCACCTGTTGGGCGTCGAGCGGGTTGAAGTGATAGACCCCCTTGGGCGCAAGCGCCAGCGCCGTCCACATCGTGGCCGTGTAGCCATAGGAGTGGAAGAAGGGGAGGACGCCGATCGCCACGTCGTCGTTCCGCAGGCGAATCACCTGATCGATGGCCGCAATGTTCGAGGCCACGTTGTCGTGCGTAAGGGCCACGCCCTTGGGATCGCCGGTCGAGCCCGAGGTGAAGATCACGGTCAGCAAGTCGCTGGGCTTGATGTTGCGCAGCCCGAGTTGCCGTTCGAGCAGCGCGAGGGGCGTGAGATAGGCGCCGACGAAGCCGGCCGCTTTGTCGGCCGCGCCGACCTTGGCCACCAGGTCCTCGAGGTACACCAGCTCGGCCCGCACCTCGAGCTTCACCCGGTCCATGAATTTGCGGCTGGTGAGCACGCGGCGAATGCCGGCCCGCTCGATGCACTTGTTCAAGAGAGCCGAGGAGAGCGTGTAGTTCAGATTCACGGCCACGCGGCCGTCGAGCGCGAGCGCCGCGTTGGCCAGCACGCCGCCGGCCGACGGCGGCAGCAGCAGGCCGACGAACTTTTCCTGCGGCTCGAGCACGTGGCGCCGCAGCAGCCGGCGGAAGATCAGCGTCCGCATCAGCAGACTGCCGCCCGTGAGTTCCGCGCCCGTAGAATCGGCCACCTTCGGCCGCCGCAACGCGCGGCGGCAGTTGCGCACCATCGCCAAGGGGAGCGGCGTGCGCGGAGTGAGAGGTTGAGTCATGGCGGCCAGCTCCAGGTCGTGGATGGCGCGCCGCACGTTGGCGACGGTGGGTGGGGTGGGCACCGGCGGGCCGTAGTTTACGGCCACCGGATAGCGCAGACGGTTGGGAACTTTTGCAAAAAGTTTGCCGCCGGCGAAACTGAATATACTGCCCCAAAGCCCCTCGAGATACACCGGGATCACGGGAACTTCCGTCCCCTCCACCACGTGCAGAAACCCTTCCTTGAAGGGCATGAGCTGCCCGGTGCGTGTGATGCCTCCCTCGGGGAAGATGCAAACGACATCGCCCTGGAGCACCGCCCGCCGCGCCTCGATCAGGGCCTTGCGGGCGGCCTTGGGGCTTGGCTTCACGGGAATGACCCCGGTCACCCGGCACATCCAACGGGCCCACCACAGCTCGGTGAACGGCGCCCAGATCATGAATCGCACGTGCCGGGGGGTGCTGATCAGCACGAGAATGCCGTCGAGCCACGACACGTGGTTGGCGATCAGCAGGGCGCCCCCTGTTTCGGGCACGTTCTCAAGCCCGCGCAGCCGCACGTGGTAGAACGGCCGCGTGCAGCACCAGAGCGTGAAGCGGATGAAGTCTTTCGCCGCGGCGAAGAAGGCGTAGATCGTCACCGCCAGCGTGACCACCGCCCCAAAGACAAACACGCCTCGCGACGACACGCCGACGATTTCGTAGAGGAACCAGAACGACCCCATGGCCAGGATCATGCTCGTGTAGGCGAGAAAGTTGGCCGCCGCGAGCACCGAGCCGCGCCGCAGCGGGTCGCTCTTCCGCTGCAAACAGGCCTGCAAGGGCACGTCGAACATGCCGGCCGCGGCGCCCAGCAGGCCGAGCCCCAGGCAGGCGAGCCAGTAGACGCTCCCTCCAGAGCCCGTGGCGTGCGGCAACGCGGCCAGGCCCACGCTGCTGAGCACGATGCCCAACCCAGAGTAGGGGAGCATGCCGAACTCGATCCGCCCCGCCGAGGCATAGCCCGCCGCCACGTTGCCCAGGGCCACGCCCAGGCTCAAGCATCCCAGGAGCGGCCCCACGCCGACGAGCGCCTTGTTGAAGGTCTCGGCGTGAAAGCGGTCGACGTTGAGCTGCGAGAGGGACGCCAGACCCCAGAAGAACGCCGAACCCAGGGCCACGCGGAACAGCAGCGGCTGGCGCGCCAAGTCGAACAGGTCACGGGCCGTTTGCTGGGGAAAGTTCCAGGAGCACCGCGCGTGCGGATTCGCCGGCCGCAGCTTGGGCAGCGCCAGCGCCGCAGCCGCCCCCAGCACCGCTACGCCGACGAGCCCCGAGGCCATGATGGTGTAGAACAAGGTGGGTTGCGTCGCGTTGAGGTCGTAGAGACCCGTGCCGGCCAGCGTACCGGCGATCACCGCCACGATCGTCACCAGGCCATGCACGCCGTTGCCGGCAGGCACGTCCGTAGGACGCAACAAATCGGGAATGCTGCTCAGCCGCGCGGGGGCGAACATGGCCGCCTGACAGCCCAGCAGGAACAGCACAGCGAAGAGCAAGAACACGTCGAAGTAGGCGATGCCGGTCGCCTGCACGAGCGCGGGGCCGCGCCAGATGGCGAGCGCGCCCACGGTCATGCTCACGAGCTCGGTGCATTTGCAGAAAAAGATCACCGTGCGGCGGCTGGCCCGATCGGCCAATACGCCGGCCGGGGCCGCCAGCAGCAGAAAAGGCAGCACCAGGCAAATCCCGCCGGCCGACAACACGAGGGCCGCATGGTCGTCGCCGACCCGCTCGGCTCCCAGGCGGACGATCATCCAGCGGAAGAAGTTGTCGTTGAACACCCCCAGGAACTGCGTGGCCAAGAGGGCCACGAAGCCCCGGCTCCACACTCCTCCCGGCGGCGGCGGTTCTCGATCGATTTCGTGCTGCGTGGCCATGCGCGAATCGTTCCCTGGAAGGAGAGGCTCGGGGAGGGGCGCGCCAAGCATCGACCCGGCGCTACGGGTCCCCAAAGCCCAGGCGGCCCGCCGGCCAAAATATCACGCGGCGACCACGCCACAGAGACCGATTCTACCGGGCTTGAGGGAGAAAGGCCTGAAACTGCCTCGCCCCGGCCCTCCGTCATTGCTGCCGGGCGCTTTGCAGATGCTCGGCCAGAAAGGCGTAGAGCTGGGCGTTCGACTCGGCCGTGGGGGCATGGTCCGGCCGGTTGGTCATCGCCACCCGCCGCTCGCGCCCCAGCAGGCGATTGACGGCGACCAAATGGTTGAGCGCCCGCCACCGCTCCGGCGGATCTTCCGAGCCCCCCGAGACGAGCAGCGGTCGCGGGGCCAAGAGCGCGTGCAACTCGTGCAGATCGCGCCCTTGTTCGACCAATCGGCGATACGCCCCGGTTCGAGACACGCCGGCGCGCGGCCCGCCGCGGGGCCGCTCCTTCCCCGGCTCATACCCCAGGTACCACTGGTCCCAGTAGTTCACATTGGGGCGGCCCTCGTCGAACACGATGCCGGGGTCGGAAACGGCGACCGCCGCGAAGCGGTCGTACAGGCACGCTGCAAACAGGGCCCATTTGCCGCCGTAAGAATGCCCTACGACGCCGATCCGCTGGGCGTCGACCATCGGCAAGGCGGCGAGCGCGCTAGCGGCGTTCGCCGCTACGTAGGCATGAAACGCCAAGGGCTGAAGCGTCGCCTGCTCGCGCGACGGGTAATAGGTGTTGGGGTCGCTGCCGAGCGACAGCGCCACGAATCCGCGGCGGGCCAATTGAGAAGCAAAGTCGCGCAGCGGCTCTTTGCCTTCGCCGATGCCGGTCTTGGCCTCGTAGTAGACGACCAGCACCGCCGGAAACGGCCCCGGCCCCGGAGGCACGAGCAAGTAGGCGTCGTCGGTGGTGCGGTCGGGGGCGATCTGCAGGCGGATGTGCCGCTGCGAGTAGCCGGGGCGTTCCTCGCGGCTCAGTTCCTCGAGCTGCGGCCGCTCGATGAGCGGAGGCCAAGCGCCCAGTTCGCGCTGCCAGTGACGCAGTAACTCCGCGCGGCGGGCCGGCCACTCCGCCGCCGTCGAAACTCGACTTCCGTCGTCGCGCAGCAGCGGCGAACGGTAATCGCCAAGTTGGCCGGCGAACTCGGCCGGCGCCTGATACGCGGAGGGAGGAAATACTGTTACGGCGCCGGGTTCCTCTGCGGCCGTCGCTTCCCAAGCGATTCCCGCCGCGCAAAACAGGAACACAGCGGCGGCGCGGAGTCTGTTCACCTTAGTGGAACCAACCGAGCGCCGAGGCGGTTTGCAAGAAGGCGATGCCGAGGAAGAACGTGCCCCCCAGTGCGAGGCCGGTGCGCATAAACCAGCCGGGCCGCAGCTCGCGCGGCAGCAAGACCAGATTCACGATCAGCGTGTGCCAGCAGCTTACGCCAAGGGCCCAGTTGTAGAAGTTTGCCGTGATCTTGAGCAGGTTGGCGGGGGCCGGGAAGGCCAGCATCACCATGCTGAAGCAGACGTAGCCGGCGAACACGGCGAAGTAGAGCCGCTTGATGTGCCGCGGGTCCCATTCGCGGAGCCGCGCGCTCGAGGTCCAGAAGACATCAACCCAGCGGCGAATCACGCCGTCGGCCGTGGTGGAGATCGTGGGACCCAGCACCAGCAGGCCGCAGAGGATGGTGAGGAACCAAAAGAGCTGTCCCCACCAGGCGCCCCACACGCCGGCCACGTGGTTCTGCACGCCGCCGGCCGTCATGCCGGCCGCGACCCAGTCGCTGGCGATGGTGCCGCGCGGCAGGAACTGCACCGAAAGCATGCTCGGCAGGGCGATGCCCAGGAAGCAGGCGGGCATCCAAACCGCGAGCTGGTCTCGCATCACGTGGCGCAGCCAGCCCTTCCAGCGCTTGAGCGACTCGGGCGTCACCGGGAACACCATGCCGACGTGTGAGAGTTCGATGTTCTGGCCGCCGATGGCGCTCGGAATGGCCCCTACGTGATAGCCCATGCCCCAACCTTGGTCGCGGGTATAGTTGCTGATCGGCGAGTTCGTGAGCCCGCCCGAGCCGGCGATCGCCGCAAAGGCGGCCAGCCAGGCGATCATGCCGAAGTTGATGTGCGGAAAACCCTGTCCGGTGGCCAGGCTGACGAAGATGTTCTGCACATTGTCGCCGTCGCGAATGCCGTCGCCGTCGACGTCGGTCCATTGGTCCTTCCGCGGATCGAAGCGGCCGTCCTTGTCGGAATCGATCCAGGGCTCCATGGCGTCGAGGCGGCCGTCGCCGTCCCAGTCTTCGCCGGGGTCGAGTTGGCCGTTGCCGTTCAAGTCCTCACCGCGTTCGATCGGCACGGTGCCGAACCGCAGGAAGCCCAGGCCGATTTCCTTCCAGGTGTCGAGCCGCGTGAAGCAGAACGTGACCATCAACAAGAAGCCGAGCACGAAGATGATCTTGGCCGTCATCACGACCTTGAGCGACTGATAGATCTTGCCGCCGACCAAGATCGGCACCATCGCCACGAGGAACACCACATAGGCGAGCACCTTCAGCATCAGCTTGTGGTCGGGATTGAGTTCCGGGTTGGGGAGCTCGCCCAAAATCAAGGCGGCCAACGGAGTCGCAGCATTCGCGGCCAGGTACGGGAACACCGAGCCAAAGTCGAGGATCAAGTAGATCCAAACCCAAAAGTGCGGCCCCGGCAGCGTGCGGAATTTGCCCGTGAAGATCGGCTCCCCCGTGTAGAGCGCGTAGCGGCTGATCTCGAGGTTGTAGAACACCTGGCCCACGATCGAGAGCGTGGCCAGCCACATAAGAGCGCCGCCGTAGCGGGCCGTGGTCGCCGGCCCGGCCAACCACTCGCCGCCGCCGATCGAGGCGCCGCCGAGGATCACGCCTGGCCCGAGCAGCGCGAACCACTTCCGCCAGGTCCAGACGGGGGCCGGAATGAGGTCGCCCGTGTCCCAGCGGGGCATTTGCCGGGAGCCGATGTAGGGGGCGACGAAGGCGCCCTCCGCGGGCGCGGCGTGCTCGGAGGGCATGAATCAGCCTGGGGGCGGAGTGTGGGCAGGTGCCGCGGCACGCCCGGGAACGGCGTCCTGCGGCGGTCCCTAAGACAATCGCAGAATTTGGCTGGACATGCAACGGTCTGAGAACAGTCGATCTCGGGCAGCGCGGGAGATTGGGGGCGGGCCGCGGCTGGGGTACACTACCTGCGGCGGCGCTAACGCTGCCGCGGGTGTGTCGTGCAATGAGCCAGACGGCTCGATTCCTTCGATCAGGTCCCTGGAAAGGGTTGGCGGCGATGAAATTCAACGGCGGATTGCAAGTGCTGGGAATGGTTGCGCTCGCGGCGCTCGGCGCCTCGGTGGCCTTGGCCGATCCTCCGGCGACGCCCCCGGTGTCGAAGTTCGCCCCCATCGACGACCTGGCCACCCAGATCGAGCTCTACGTGAAGGAGATCGACACGGCGCTCGTCAATCCGGCCGAATACGATGAAGTGAAGAAGGCCAAGGTCAAGAAGCAGGCCAACACGGTCACCGCGCTCGCGCTCAATCTGGGGCTGCACGACGAAGACCATCCGCTCAAGAGCGCCGCCCCGGCGCTGATCCAGGCCTCCCAGGCGCTCGCCAAGGCTTCTGACAACGCCGAACAAGCGGCCGCCGCCCGCGACGCGCTGAAAAAAGCGCTCACGGCGGAGCCCGCCGCAGGGGAGCTTGCCTGGAAGCGGATCGCCTCGCAGGGGCAACTCATGAAGCAGGTGAACACGCTGAACGCCCGGCTGAAGCGCTCGGTCACGCCGCAGCGGTTCAAGCGCTCGGCGAAGGAAGCCGCCGGCGACGCCGCGACCATGGCCGCGATCGGCCAGGTGGTCCTCTTCGACACCCACGAGGTGAAGAACGAGGCCGACCTGCCCAAGTGGTACGAGTTGTCGGGCGAGTTCCGCGACATCTGCGGCGCGCTGAACGCGGCGTGCCGCGGCGGCGACCAGGCGCAAGCGGCCGAACTGATCAAGAAGCTCAACCAGAGCTGCCACGCCTGTCATCAGGTGTTTCGGCAGAACCTGGTCAACCAGCCGCCGGCGGAAGCAGCGGAGTAGCGAGTTGGGGTGGCTGGGGTCGAGCGCAGCGAGCCCCCAGCAAACCGCGGCCATCCGCGGCGCCCTGGGGGCTCGCTGCGCTCGACCCCAGCCACCCCTTTAAGCAGACCGGTGTTCTGTCTAGCGGTCCTGCGCCGCGCGGCGCTCTTCGGCCGCGCTTGTGCGGACATAGAGCGGGGCGAGCCGCCAGAGATCGTCGCGTTCCCCCATGCGATGCCGCTCGAGCGCCAGCGCGCCCACCGTGGCGGCCCGCAGGTTCCAGGTGTCGGCCGCGGTCATTCGGGCAGACGTCGGCCAGGTCAGCCCAGGCTTGGCCAAGATTGGTCCCGTCACCCAACCCGTAGTGCTCGCCTGCCACTCAGCCAGGTCAATCGCTGCCACGGGCGCCAGACTGCGAGGCAGGCCGGGTCGGCTGGTATCGAAGCTGCCGGCGTAGACCTGGCCCCGGCCGGCATCGACGCCCACGTCGACGCGCGGCGCCGGCGGCGCCTGGGCCGCTAGGGCGTCCAGGCTGCCAATGCCGATCACATCGATTCCCAGGGCGTAGGCCAGCGTCTTCGCGGTCGTCACCCCCACCCGCAGGCTCGTAAACGAACCGGGGCCGACGGAAACCGCTACGAGCCGCAAATCGGCCAACCGGCGGTCAGCCCCGGCGAGCAAGGTCTGGATCGCGGGCGCCAGGAAGCGGGCACTGCGCTCGCCTGGGGCCAGCACACGCTCGGCCAGCATGCCCTGGGCGTCGAGCAGGGCCACGGAGGCGGCAGTCTGCGAGGCTTCGAGGGCGAGGGTCAGCGGCACGTCAGGGGGCGGGGGACTCAAGGGTGCGATCTGCGGTAGAGTTGATGGCAAAGGGTTCCGAAAAGTCGGTTGGGCCACGGCCGCGGTGCGCAAAATCCCGGTCCGCTTGACCTTGGGTTCGCAGCGCCCTAGACTGCGCGGTGTCGGCGGCGAGTCTGCAGCAACCCCTTCTTGCCGGCTGCGCCGATTCTGTGGCGCGGATTGAGGTGTTGGGTGTGAAGCGGGCCATCATCAGCGATATTCATAGCAACCTCGAGGCCCTCGAGGCGGTCTTGCAGGATATCCGCGCGCAAGGCATTACCGAAATCTACTGCCTCGGCGACATTATCGGCTACGGGCCGAATCCGCGGGAGTGCATCGATTTGGTCATGCAGTGCAACGTGACCCTGCTAGGCAACCACGACCAGGGCGCGCTGTTCGACCCCGAAGGCTTCAACACCGGGGCCGAGCGGGCCATTTTCTGGACCCGCGAACAGCTCGAAAGCCCCCGCGGCGACCCCGAGCAGAATGCCCGGCGCTGGGAGTTCCTGGGCGAGTTGCCCCGCAACCGCCGCGAGGAAGGGCTGCTGTTCGTCCACGGCTCGGCCCGCAACCCGCTCAACGAATACGTCTTTCCTGAAGACATCTACAACGACCGCAAGATGCAAAACATCTTCGGTCTGATCGAAAAGCACTGCTTTCAGGGGCATACCCACGTGCCGGGGGTGTTCGTGCAGAGCGGCGCCTTCAGCTTCAACAGCCCCGACGAGATCGACTACCGCTATCGCCTGGGGGATGAGAAGACGATGGTCAACGTCGGCTCGGTCGGTCAGCCGCGCGACGGCGACCGCCGTGCCTGCTACGTGGTGCTCGAAGACGTGGCCGGCTCGAACGGCACGAAGACCTTCGACATCACCTTTCGGCGGGTCGAATACCCCTTCGAGCAGACGATCGAGAAGATCTACAAGATCAGCGATCTCGACAACTTTCTCGGCGACCGGCTCCGCGAGGGCAAATAGGCGGACCTCCGGCCGCGAATACCAATCGGCCCCCAGCCGGCGGCAAACCGTCGCCAACGGCGGGCGGATTGGCCGAACTTGGCCTGCCATTGCGTGTTTGGCAGGCTTCTCGACAATAGGGGCGGGCAGGGCGCGGCGCGCTTTGCCGTCCCCGCTCCGCAGCCGCGGAGATTTTTTAGACGAGTTGGGCGTCCCTCAACCGCCTGCCCAGCCCCTGCGAAGGACCTGTGATCCGTGGAAAAGCGGCTGATTGCCTTTCTCGTTCTCTCCATGACCATCTTGGTGGGGAACTATTACCTCACCAATTGGCTCAAGCCCCCTGCGCAGAACGTCGCCAAGGTCGCCGCCAAAGACAAAGCCGCCGACAAGGCCGGCCAAGCGAAGGGCAACGAACAGCCGAAGCTCGATGCCGCCGGACCGGACAAGGACGCCGGCAAGGCGCCCGCCGATGCCGCCGCCCCCCAGCCGCCCGCCGATGCCGCGGCGCCGGCGGCCGAGCCTGAGTTCCCCGCGCGTTGGCTGTCGCTCGGTTCGGCCGACCCCACCAGCCCGTATCGGATGCTGGTCACCTTCAACACGCGCGGCGCCGCCATCGAACGCGTCGAGCTGAGCGATCCGCGCTATCGCGCCGAAGACAACCGCAGCGGCTACCTGGGGCATGTCGCCGTGAACAACGACCGGGCAGGCTGCCTGGTGCAGGTCGTCGGCCCCGGCACCCCCGCGGCGGTGGCGGGCCTGCAAGCGGGCGACCGCATCGAAAGCTTGGACGGCCGGCCGATTGCCGACGCGGTGGCCCTCTCGAGCGCTTTGGCCGATACCAAGCCGCGCGACGTGGTCGAGCTGCAGATTCGCCGCGGGGAAGAGCAGAAGAAACTCTCGGTCACTCTCGGCCGTCATCCGCTGTCGGTGATTCGGCCGGAGGCGTATGGGCGGCAACTCGACGTCGTCGACAGCTCGGTGCACGATCCGTTCTCGTTCCTGCTCACGCTCGCTCAGGTGGACGCCGAGCGGGCCCCCGACGATAAGGCCGAGATGCCGGGGCTCGATCTGCACACCCGGGCCTGGGAAGTGGTGTCGTCGACGCCTGACTCGGTCGAGTTCCGCCTGCCGGTCAATCGCTACGGTCTCGAGCTCATCAAGCGGTTCAAGCTGGCTCAGGTGCCGGCCGCGGAGCTGAGCAACCGCGACTACCCGGGCTACCATCTCACGCTCGAGGTGGAAATGCGAAACACGGGGGCCGCCCCGCGCTCGGTGGCTTATCGGCTCAACGGTCCCAACGGCCTGCCGACCGAGGGCTGGTGGTTCGCCCACAAGATCAGCCGCAACAGTTGGACGGCCGGTCTGCGCGACGTGGTGGTGCACTTCGAAAACGCTCCGGTGACGATGGCCACGCGGCAGCAGATTGCCGACTCCGACCCGCCGGTCACTTGGCTCAACTCGCCGCTCGACTTCGTAGCCGTCGACGCGCAGTACTTCGCCTCGGCGCTGTTGCCGCAGAAGAAGGATCCCGCCGACATCTGGTTTTCCGAAGTCCGCCCGCTGTTGCTCAGCAAGCCGGCCGAAAAGACCGAAG
This sequence comes from Pirellulales bacterium, assembly GCA_046349955.1. Taxonomy (GTDB): domain Bacteria; phylum Planctomycetota; class Planctomycetia; order Pirellulales; family JBGAPH01; genus JBGAPH01. Next base: position 39,730 of record JAXMBI010000006.1, read on the forward strand.
CGATGCTGGCCAACACCTCGGTGCGGATGACCTCGCACCCGGCCAGCCTGGCCCCCGGCGCCAAGCAGACGCACGCCTTTCAAGTGTTCGTCGGCCCGAAACGCACCGACTTGCTCAGCCAGTACAACAACTCGACGCAAACCGATCTGAGCGACCTGGTCTACTACGGCTGGTTCGGCTGGGTCGCCCGCCCGCTCACGCGACTGCTGCACGGCTTCTACTTCGTGGTAGGCAACTACGGCATCGCCATCGTGATGCTCACGGTGGTGGTGAGGAGTTGCATGTTCCCCCTGAGCCGCAAGCAGGCTCTGGCCGCGCAGAAGATGCAAGAACTGCAACCGGAGATCAAGCGGATCACGGAGCGTTACAAGGACGACCTCGAAGCCCGCAGCAAGGCGCAGCAGGAACTCTTCCGCAAGCACAACTACAACCCGCTCGGCGGCTGCCTACTGATGTTCGTGCAGTTGCCGATCTTCATGGGGCTGTACCGGGCCTTGATGGTCGACGTCGAGCTTTGGCAGGCGCCGCTGCTCAGCGACGCCATTCGCTGGTGCTCGAACCTGGCGGCGCCCGACATGCTGTTCTATTGGGGCAACTGGATGCCCGGCGTGCTGGCCGCCCCGCTGGGCTGGCTCGGCCCCTACTTCAATCTGCTGCCGATCTTCACCGTCGGCCTGTTTCTCTGGCAGACGCACATGTTCATGCCGCCGCCGACCGACGAGCAAACGGCGATGCAGCAAAAGATCATGAAGTACATGACCGTGTTCATGGGGGTCATGTTCTTCAAGGTCGCCAGCGGCCTGTGCGTTTACTTCACCGCCTCGAGCCTGTGGGGCATCGCCGAGCGGAAGCTGCTCCCCAAGACGCTCCCCCCCAAGCCGGGCGACGAGCCGGGGGCCGAGCGACTGGTAAAGGCCACGCCTTCGGGCGGCAACGGCAGCCCGGCCCCGCAGCGTCCGCGGCCGAAGCCGCGCGGGAAGCGGTAGCGGGTAGACATTCCGGCGCACGCCGCCTACCATCGGGCGAACCTTCGGCGCCGCCGTCGTGGCGGCGCCGAACCCTTGGCCTGAGGCGAAGCTCATGGATATCGATTGGTTGGCGCTCGTGCTCCGCTGGCTGCACATCGTGGCCGCGGTGGCCGCCATCGGCGGAACCATCTTCATGCGCGTGGCCCTCGTGCCGGCCGCCGCCGAGTTGCCGGCCGACATCCACAAGTCGCTCGCCGAGGCGATCCGCCGCCGCTGGGCCAAGGTGGTCATGGCGGCCATCTTGTTCCTCCTCGTCAGCGGCCTCTGGAACTTCTTCATCATCAACGCCAGCTTCAAGACGGCCGGACTCAAGATTCCGCCCCTCTATCACCCGCTGTTCGGCGTCAAGTTCCTGCTCGCGCTGGGCATCTTCTACATTGCCAGCAGCCTGGCCGGCCGTTCGGCGGCCACCGCCAAGTTCCGCGAGAACGCCAAGACCTGGCTGACGGTGAACCTGGTGCTCGGCATTCTGGTGATCTGCATCTCCGGTGTGCTGCGGATGACGCACAACGCGCCGAACCCGAACCTCCCCAAGCTGGCGGCCGAAGCCTCGCCCGCCCCCTAACCCTCGTCCCCGGTCGCCTGCGATGGACAAGAAAGCCAAGAAGAAGTCCGACGTGCTCCATCAGCGGCTGACGAAGCTCCGCCAGCAACTCGCCGGCGCGAAGAAGCAAATGGACGACATCGAGGAAGTCCGGCGGCTGGAGAAGGATATTGCCGCGGCGGAGGCGGAGCTGAAGAAGGTTCACGAAGCCTAGAACTTCGCTTCTCCGCGCCAGCCGGAGTCCTCTCTGCCATTCGGCAAAATCGTCCGAGCACTCGGACTAAAGGTTCTTAGGGCAAGTCGGCGCCGGAGCTTCGGCGACGGAAACATCTGCGACCATCGATGAGGAGCAGCAGCGCCCCAACGGTCGCGAGCGTCACCGTAGCCGGCTCGGGTGCGGCGGCGGGGCCTCGGCCGAAATTCGCCTTCAAGATCCCAAAGTCGGACAAGTCGACGCGATCATTGTCATCGAGATCGCCCTGATCACGCCAAATTCCGGCTCCGAAATTCTGCTTCAGGGTCCCGAAGTCGCTTAGGTCTACGGCGCCGTCGAAATTGGCATCCCCGTCGCTCGGCCCATCCCGCAGATCGATGACCCAGTCCCAGCCAACAAGGACCTTCGCGTCGTCCGAGACTCCCCGAACCGCGTCCACTCGACCGCCCACGCCCTCGACGAGGATCTGCGTAAGCCCATAGTCCCTTATGGCGACGTCAGTCAGCGAACGCATGCCACGAGCGGCATCCCAAATGAACGAGTCGCCAATCGATTCGCTTCCGCGGTTCATCTCGGCCATCCCAACGATCGTGGTTCCATTGGGCGTCATATCGGTTACACCGCTGAAGGTGTCTCCGCCAGGGAGATCTCCAAGCCCTACCATCCCCGTCTCGGCCGTCCATCGAAAACTTTGGCCGCCGAAACCGCCAACGACTACCTTCCCGTCGTTTGAGATGAGACTCGCTGTGCGGCCGTAGGGGCCCACGTCGCCCGCTCCTGGCAAGTCCCCCAGCGGGACGAACCCCGTTTCTTCCGTCCATCGAACGGCTTCCCATCCTCGCTCCGAGGTGGCGTAACCAACCATCGTCTTTGCGTCCGGCGTCATCCCGAGAATCCCGCTGCGGAATTCGCCGCCGGGCAAATCGCCGAGTCCCCGCATTCCATTTGCCGGCGTCCAGACAAAAGCCTCCTGACCGTTGGGAGATTCCGATTCACCGCCGATTGCGGAGCCGCTATCGGTCATGGCTGCGACCCACACCGTCAACAGATTCCGGGATTGACTCAACGAACCAATGGGAATGGCGCCTGCCTCGCTGGTCCAACGAAAGGCTTCATAGTCGCCATCGTTGTTGATACCGGCGCCGGCGATCACCGAACCGTCAGTCGATACCGCCGAGACTTCAGCCCAAGGACTCTCCCAATTGTCGGAAAATGGGCCATCGCCATCCAAGATGTGGAGGCCGGTCGCCGCTCTCCACAAGACTGGGCCGCGCTGTCCCAGCCCGGGGGCACCGGTCCAACCGTTTCCGATGGCTACCTGGCCATCAGCGGAAATCGCCTCCATTTTCAAGGGAAATGCAGTCTCTCCCGGCGTTCGATTCAAGGTCACGAACGTGGCCGCGTTGCCGAAGGGGCAAAGGAACAGCATCGAGACTGCGATTGCGAAAAGTCGCTGGCTCATGGACTGCCGCACAAGGAATAGCGCCGCCACGACAAAGTCACACTTCTTGTATAGCAAGAACCAGCGGGCAACGCGCTTTTTGTGAGGGCGGATTCATCGCCCCTTGGGCCGCTGAGCGAGAATCGCCGCGTCCGCTCAGCAATAGATTCGAGCCGCCGGCCCGCCTTGCCGCGGGGACCGCGATCGGCCGATAATGTGGGGGACTGTCCCTCGTCCCTCTCCCTCGATCGCGCGCACGATGCTCAATCAAAAGCTCAAGGACTATGTGGTCGGCCGCGTGCTGCCCAAGGTGCTCAGCCCCGCTCAGTATGTGGGCAACGAGTTGAACATGGTCCGCAAGGACCATCGCGAGGTGCGCGGGCGGCTCTGCCTGGCGTTTCCCGACACCTATACGATCGGGATGAGCCACCACGGCCTGCAGGTGCTCTACTCGCTCATGAACGCTCGCGAGGACTGGGCCTGCGAGCGGGCATTCACTCCTTGGACCGACATGGAGCAAGAGCTGCGGGCGGCCGCAGCGCCCCTTTACAGCCTGGAAACCTTTACGCCGCTCCATCAGTTCGACGTGTTGGGTTTTTCGCTGCAGTACGAAATCTGCTCGAGCAACTTGCTGACGATGCTCGACCTGGGGGGGATTCCGCTGCATGCCGACGAGCGGACGCTCGCGCACCCGCTCGTGATCGCCGGCGGTCCGTGCGCGCAGAACCCCGAGCCGCTCGCGCCGTTCATCGACGTCTTCATCACGGGAGACGGCGAGCCAAGCTTGCCGGTCCTCTGCGACACCTGGCTCGAGATCAAATCGCGCTATCTCGACGGCGAGCCTGCCACAGGCGCCGCCGGCCGACGCCAGCGCGAAGAAGCCCTGGCCGAACTCGCCGCTCGGCTCCCCTTTGCCTATGCGCCGCGGTTCTATGAACCCGAGTACGACGCCGAAGGGCGGCTCGTGGAGCTGCGCCGCACGCGCGACGACGTGCCCGAGACGATCGAGCCGGCGGTGATCTCCGACTTCGACTCGATCCCGCTCCCCATGGCGCCGATCGTGCCGTTCGTGGAATGCGTTCACGATCGCATCGCGCTGGAGATCATGCGCGGCTGCCCTTGGCAGTGCCGGTTTTGCCAGAGCACGGTCATCAAACGCCCGTTGCGCATTCGCTCGGTCGAAACGATCGTGCAGGCGGCGCTCGAGAGCTACCGCAACACCGGCTACAACGAGATCTCGCTGCTCTCCCTCTCCACGAGCGACTATCCGCATTTCGAACAGCTCGTGAAGCGGATGCACGAGGTGTTCCGCCCGTTGGGAGTGAACCTTTCGATCCCCAGCCTGCGAGTGAACGAGCAGCTCAAGAGCGTGGCCGCGCTGATGGAGCCTGGGCGGCAGCAGGGGCTGACGCTCGCCCCCGAGGTCGCCCGCGACGACATGCGCGAGCAGATTCGCAAGAAGATCAAGAACGAAGACCTGTACGACGGCTGCCGCGAATGCTTTGCCCGCGGCTATACCCACGTAAAGCTCTACTTCCTCTGCGGGCTGCCGGGGGAGCGGCGGGTCGACCTCGATGGCATCGTGGAGATGGCGGAAACGATCGCCGGCATCGGCCGCGAGGTGCGGGGCAAGCCGACCAAGGTGACGGCCAGCGTGTCGAACTTCGTGCCCAAGGCCCACACGCCTTATCAGTGGAACGGCATGCAGTCGCGCGGGTACTTCAAGGAAGCGCACCGGTACTTGTTCTCGCGAAAGCGCGTCGGCACGGTGCAGATCAAGTGTCACGACACGGAAACGAGCCTCTTAGAGGGCGTGATCAGCCGCGGCGACCGCCGCGTGGCGGCCGCGCTCGAGTTGGCCTGGCGGCGCGGCGCGCGGCTCGATAGCTGGCGAGAAAAGTTCGACGCCGGCCTCTGGTGGCAAGCCTTGGCCGACGCCGGCATCGACGTGGAAGCGGCCGTGCATCGCCCCTACCCGATGATGTCGAAGTTGCCCTGGGACCACGTGAATGTGAAGAAGGGGCGGACGTTCCTCGAGAAGGAACAGCAGCGCGCGGTGCTGCAGCTCGAGGCGATGGCGGGGGCGGTGTAGCTTACAAGGCTGCCGGTTTAGACACTGTTCGAGACCAGCTGTCGATGGTCCAGCTCACCGCGGAAGACAGGCTGAAGCTTCGCCGAATGCAAGGGTCGACTGGACGCTGAGACTCCCTTCATGTCCACGCGTTTTCGCCTCGCCAGTGCCTTTTGGATCCTGACGGTCGCCGCGATCACCTTCGCGCTCGCGCGCGAATCGTCAATCCAGCGCGACCAGAGTGCGGCGCTACTGCGGGCGCTCGACGCAGACCCCTGCTTTGCCAAGGGGCAAGCTGGGCCCTACCCAATCGCGCTCGCTTTCCGCTGCAGCCCCAAGCAGGAAACGATCGCAGCAATCATCAAATCCAACGAGGTTTGGACGGTCACGTGCGCGAGCGTCGAGCCGGATGCGGAGCACGAGCTGCTGAAGCACTTCGTACGGCAAGGCGACTTGTTCAGATACCCGGGGCCACGGTGGAGCCGCATCGGCGCGCTTGAGATGGTGTGGCTTGCAGCCGTAGTTGGGCCGCTGGCGTATCGCTACCGAGCGGTCAGGCTCGCATCGCTTGTCTTGCTGGCCTTGCTACTGCTGACGGCGCTTCTGGTCGTCCTTCTCGATGCTCCCTCCGCCACGCCGGCGCCAGCGCCGGCTGATTCGTCGGCGCATAACTGAGCGGCTTGACGGCGCTGCCGGCTACCGCACCTCTAAGCCACCCCGCCGATCGATGGCGGGGAGGTTCGCTCTTTCGCGCCCGCCGTTGACATCCTCTTCCTCTCCGCTACAACCAAAGCACCTTCTGATCGCCCCCGGCGAATGATTCGCCCCTAGCCAGGATGGCTGTGCATGAGCGCGGGTGACTGATCTGATCGCGGCGGGTCCGCGGGACCCGCCGCTGTCTGTTCGTCGACTTTGCCAGCGGAGGTAGGGATGCAAGGGTTCCCATCGATGAGGCCTGCGCCGAAACGCGGGTTTACGCTCGTCGAGTTGCTCGTCGTCATCGCCATCATCGGCGTGCTCATTGCGCTGCTCCTGCCCGCCGTGCAGGCGGCGCGCGAAGCTGCCCGGCGCATTCAGTGTCGCAACAATCTGCGGCAGGTCGCCCTGGCGATCCACATGTATCACGACGCCTACAAGCGGCTGCCGATGACCAGCCCCTTTCGCGATGTGAACTACGACGCCCCCGGCGGCACTTGGGCAGCCCTCATCTTGCCGTTCATGGAGCAGCAGAACATTCACTCGCTGTTCGACTTCAAGAAGCGGATGGCGGACGCGGCCAACGCAAAAGCAGTGGCCACGATCGTGCCCACCTATGTCTGCCCGGCCGACGCCAACGCCTCGAAGCCGATCCTCACCGACCGCAACGACGGCTATGGCACCGTGAACCCCAAAACGGCCCTGGGCCTGTGGTACCCGGTGAGCATGGGGCCGACGTCGACCGACTCGTGCCCCTACTGCACGGCGGACTACTGCTGCCAAGGGGCCAACTACGGCACGAGCCCGCCCAACAACTCGGTCGGCATGTTCGGCCGCCATCCCAAAGGCTTCGCCTTCACCGACGTCGCCGACGGCCTCTCGAACACGCTGATGCTCGGCGAAACGGCGCCGGGTCAGTGCGCCTATGTCGGCGCGTATGCTCCCAACTTTCCCCTGGCCGGCACCACGATTCCGCTCAACACCTTCGAGGAGTGCTTGCAGCCGCCGGGTTGCCACGTGCGCGGCTGCGGGTTCAAGAGCTATCACGCGGGGGGCGTGCAGTTCGGCATGGGGGACGGCAGCGTCACCTTCATCGCCGACACCGTCGACTACCGCGTGATCAACCTGCTGGGCACGCGCGAAGGCGGGGAGGCGGTGAGCCTGCCATGAGCCCTGGTTTTCGCGCCTCCGTCTTGGCCGTGGCGGCCTGCATGGTCGCACTGTCCGGTTGCGGCCGCTCGTCGCTCGAGATGGTGCCGGTCGAAGGCGTCGTGGCCTTCAAGGCCGCGCAAACGCCGGAAGCGGCCACCGTGTACTTTAGCCCGGTCGAGCCTGCACCGGGGCTGCCGCGCCGACCCGGCACAGGCAAGCTCGCGGCCGATGGATCCTTCAAGGCGGCCTCCTTCAAGCCGGGCGATGGGCTTGTGCCTGGCAAGTATCGCATCAAGGTCGAGTGCTTCCGCGCCGCCAAGGGGGGCGGCTGGCGCAAAGGCGCGTTCGAGCTGCCGGAATTCGACGTGCCTGCCGGACACGCGGAGCCCGTGCGGCTCGACCTCACGGCGCCGGCCTTTGCCTATGATCAGAAGGTGTCGATGTAAGCGACGTGGACCTTCGCGTGGCTTACGTCCCTTCCTCCCCCGCCGCAATGTACACGTCCACCTGCTGCCCCACGAACCACTGCCCCGGCGTCTCCTTCGCCCGGTAGATCGCCTGCAGCACGCGGGTGTCGGTGCGCTCCCGATTGTCTCCCGTGAGCGAGCGCTTGGGCACCACATAGGGTTCGACGCGCACGAATTCGAGGTCTGCCCTTCGTTCGGCGGCGCCGCGGACCGCCGCTTCGGCGGGTGCGTTCGGCTGAAAACGGGCGATGTCGGCCTCGTCGATGTCGACGCGCACGTGCCAGCGGCTGAGGTCGCCGAGCACCACCAGCGGTTCGGCCGCGGGCGAGCTGACGAACTCGCCCGGCCGCACGTTGACCTTGAGCACGTCGCCGGCGATCGGCGCGCGGACCACGCAGCGCTCGACCTCGGTCTCGAGCACTTGCAGTTGAGCCCGCGCTTCGGAGACCGCAGCCTCGGCGATCTTCAGGTCAGGCTTCCAAGCGCCGGCGGCGAGCAGCTCGTATTCAGACGATGCCTGAGCAAAACGCTGGCGGGCCGCTTCGTAGCGCGATTCGACGGCCACCACTTCCTGTGCAGTGACCACGCCGCGGGCAGCGACCTGCTTGACGCGGGCTAGTTCGTCGGCCGCCTGCTTGACGTCGGCCGCGGCCGCTTCGGCACGAGCTTTGGCCGGCGGCAGCGACTCGGGGCGCGGCTCGAGCCGCAGCTTGGCCAGCGACGCCTCGGCCGCCGCCAGCACCGCCCGCTGATGCTCGAGCTGCGCCCGCAGCGCCCGATCGTCGACACGGAACAGCGGCTGCCCCCGTGTCACCCGCGTTCCGACGCGCTCGACCGGCACATAGACCTCGAGCACCACGCCCGGCAGCGCCGTGCCGATCGACACGTTCTCGGTCGCCGCCTCGACGAGGCCGACGCCATAGACCGCATGGGCATAGGGGCTGGCGAGCGGCGAGCGCGGCGGGCTGGCCGGCGGCAACGATTGCTGCGCGCCCACGACATGCCAGACCGCGAACACCAGCATGCCGAGGGCAAAGCCCGGCAGCAGCAAGAAGGTCCAACGGCGTTTCATGATTTCTTACCTTTGATGTGATGTAGAATGGGGCGCCAGCCCCACCGGGCCGCCACACCGGCGGCACTCTTGGTGGGGCTCACTTCGTTTGCCCCACCCTACTTTCGATGCGCTCGATGCGTCCGTCGCTCATTTCCACGATCTCGTCTCCGTAGGCGAACACGCGGCTGTCGTGGGTGACCACGATCACCACGCGCCCTGGCTGCACGGAGACCTTGCGGAGCAGTTCCATCACCGTGCGCCCCGACTCGGCGTCGAGAGCGGCGGTCGGCTCATCGCACACCAGCATCCGCGGGTCGTGAACGAGCGCCCGCGCAATCGCCACCCGCTGCTGCTGCCCGCCGGACAGTTGCCGGGGCAACGCGTCGAGCTTGCTGCCCAGCCCCACGGCCGTCAGCAGTTCCGCCGCGCGGGCATGCGCCTCGCGCCGCGGCACTCCGGCAATTTCCAGCGGGATGGCCGCGTTCTGCACGCTCGTGAGCGACGGCAGCAAGTTGTATTGCTGAAACACGAAGCCCATGTTGCGGCCGCGGAATCGCACCAGTTCCGAACCGCGCAGCTTGGCCAGGTCTTCGCCGAAGACTTCGACCTCGCCGGCGGTCGGTTCGAGCAACCCTGCGACAACGGAGATCAGCGTGGTCTTGCCGCAACCTGAGGGACCGGCGAGCAGCGTCATCTGTCCCGCGCGCACCGACCAGTCGACGCCGCGGAGGGCCTGTACCCGCGCGTCGCCCGAGCCGAATTCCTTGACGAGTCCGCGGCAGGCCACCGCCGGCCGCTCCGAAACTTGGGCGCCCGGCTCGTGAGCCGGCTCGATGCGCACGGTATCGGCCGGCGCCATGACCAGCGTGTCGGCCGCATGCGCAGCAGCCTTCTCTTGGCGAAGATTGCAAAGTTTGGGGCGTTTGAGCCCGGCGAGCGACATTTCGGCGTCTCCTCGTTCCCTGTTGCGTTAGCCGCGAAACACCACGGCCGGCTCGAGCACCAGCACCCGCCGCACGCTCATCAGGCTCGCCCCCACGACGATCAGCATCACGGCCGCCGCCACGCCGAGCATCACTTGCCAGAACATGTGCAGCCCCGCCAGATGCGTGAGGTGGCTCGTCGACTGGAAGAACGTGGCCGTCAGTCCCATGCCGACGCCGAAGCCAATCGCGCCGACCGTCACCGCCTGCAACACGATCATGCCGACGATGCGGCCGTTGGTGAGGCCCATCGCCTTGAGCGAAGCGAACTGCCGCAGGTTTTCGAGCGTGAAAAGATAAAACGTCTGCCCCGCCACGGCCAGCCCCACGATGAAGCCCAGCGCGATCGTGATGCCGAAGTTGATCGGGATGCCGGTCGAGCCCAGAAAGTAGCGAATTGTCTTCCAGAAGAACTGCGACTGCGAGAGCGCCATGAGCCCGGTCTGCTCTTCGATCCGCCGGCAGGCCTCTTCCACCGGCACGCCGGCGGCCGGCTTCGCCAGCACGAACGAGGCCAGGTTCCGCTCCCCGGGGGCGAATTGCCGGGCGAGCGAGTGCCGGGAGTAGACCACGGGGGTCGAGAAGAACGGGGCCGACACTTCACAGATGCCGGCCACCACGGCCCGCCGCTCGTTGATTTCGATTTCGCGCCCGAGCCGCAGAGGTTCGCCGGGCCACATGTATTCGTAGCCCGACTTGTCGAGCACCACGGCGTCGGACGCCCGCAGCGCGTCGACCGTGCCGAGCAGCATCCGCTGCGGCGCGCCGATCAGCGTGGCGTCGTCGAGGCCGAACAGAATGATCGAGCGCGTCTGGCCGTTGTCGAGCCGCGCTCGCACCTGCCCTTTGTAGAGGGGAACCGCCCACTCGACGCCGGGGACGCCGCGCACCCGCTGCACATCTCCCACCGGCAGCCCCGGCGCCTCGTCGATGTAACGGACCTGATTGTCCATCACCCAGATCGGGGCGTCGCGGACGTCGAGAATCTGATTGCCGGTCCGCTGCATGATCCCCAGGAACACCGACACCTGCTGGGCCATCAGCAGCGTGGCGAAGCTGACGCCGAACACCATGCCCAGGTATTTGCTGCGGTCTCCGGTGAGCATTTGCAGGGCGATGCGGTGCATGCGAGTTCCAGACGCTTTTGGCCCGGATGATTTATGTGAGCAATTGCTCGCGTTCCACGATCGTATAATATGAGTGTATGCTCACATTGGCAAGGGGTCCCAGGAAAAGCCTGGCCACAGGGCCGATGGCTGAGCTTTCGGGCCGCGGCTACAATCGACGCGAGGGGCGGCGGCCGATCGCCGCAAAGCAAGGCGGAGTGGGACCTTGGGAAAGAAGCAAGCACTGCGGAAAGAGCCCCGCCAGGAGCGTGGGCAGCGGCGGATCGAGAAGATCCTGAACGCCGCCGAGCGGGTCTTCGCCAAGGTCGGCTACGAAGCGGCCACCACCAACGCCATTGCCGAGGCGGCCCGCACCTCGATCGGCTCGATCTACCAGTTCTTCCCCCACAAAGAGGCGATTCTGCAGGCGGTGGCCGACCGCTTTCTCGGGCGACTCCGTGCCTTGCACGAGGACTTGTTCGACCACCAGCGGCTGCCCGAGGACCTGGAGGAGTGCTACGAGCGAATCATCCGCACGCTGGCCGACTTCCACACGGCCCACCCCGCCTTCCAGGCCCTGTTCTTCGGCTCCGCCACGTCGGGACATCTGGCGGCGGCCAATGAACTGCTCGAGCGGGAATGCATCGGCCGGGTAGAGCAACTCTTCGCGGAGCGCATGCCCTGGATGAGCACGGCCGATCGCCGGCTGTACGCCACGATCAACGTGAGCGCCACCAAGGCGCTGCTGCCCCTTTCGGAATCGGGCGACGCCGCGTTCCGCGAACGGGTGCTCACGGAGATCAAACGGCTGATGCTGGGGCACATGCTGCAGATCGTGGCGGAGCAGGCGCCGAGCGAGCCGGCGCAGCCGCGCATACCTTAGTCCCAGCCGGCAAGGTTCACGGCGAGATCGGGGCGTAGGGTTCGCAGCAACTCACTGCCCTTGACCGCTTCGTCACTGGCGCCAAGGCCCCTTTCGTGGAAATGAACCGCCTCCAAGCCTGGAATGCGGGCGACGGCGCGGATGCCCGCTTCACCCAGCCGGCAGTTGATCAGCGTCAACGTCTTCAGGCCCGCAGCCCGACTCGCCAACAACTCGGCATCGGCGTGGCTGAGATACTCCACGCTCAGCCCCGAAAGCGCGGGCCAGCCCGACTTCAAGCTGCTGAGGTCGAGCGAACTGCCGCGCAATCCCAGTCCCTTCAATGGAGGTAGGCGCCCCAAGGTTCCTAAACCGACTCCACCTCGCCCGGTCACAAGCCTCAACCCCTCGAGACGCGTCAGCCCCTCGAGCTGAGAAAATCCCTCCGACGTCGCATCATGGCTGTAGAGGCTCAGTCGCTCGAGTCCCGGCAGATTCTCAAGAGAGGGCCGCAGGCGAGCCAACTCATCATCGCCGACGCGCCGCCGACGGAATGCGTGATCAGACGAGTACCTGACCTCGGTGACCGTCTCGAACAGGTCGGGGCCAAACCAACTTCGCAGACGGGCCTTGAGTGGCGAGGGGGCAACATAGGGCTCTCCATAGATCACGGTGAAGCCCGCTGCTTGAAGCGCCGCCACCGCCAACCGCTGCCGCCGCGCCCGATCTGCCCACCAGCCAGCGTACGAACCCAACCCAATCGATACGAGCAGCAGCGTGCGCAGGCTGAACTGCCGCCAGCCGCGCGAAGGTCGAACGGTATTGCATCCCCAGGCGCCGTTCATCAGTCGCAAATGCTGTATGTGACGGTCACGTCAGGGCGAAGCGCTCGCAACGAGTCCCAGCGACTCGCCCTTCTCTTGCCCGTGAGCGCCGAGGTGTCCTGGAAGTAGACCGATCGCAATCCGCGGATTTGCGCCAGCGCGCGAATGCCGCGGTCGGTGAGGAGGCAGTCGGTCAGGTGAAGATGCTTTAGGCCGGAGGGGCAATCGGCCAGAATCTCTGCGTCGGCGTCGCCGGTGCCTGGCGCACTCAAGCTCTCGAGGGTGGGCCAGCCCGATCGCAGCAACTCTAGATTCGTGCCGCCGCCGAGCAACGTAAGCGACTCGAGACGCGGCAATCCTCGCAAGCTGCCGAGCCCTTCGGCTGAGTGTCCATTGTCGACCACGGTCAACGATTCGAGCCGCACGAGTCCCACGAGCTGGCTAAAATCCATCCGGGTCGTAGGCGCGGTCGTCAGATCTAGCCGCTGAAGCCGTGGCAAGCTCTCGAGGTGCGGGCGGATCGCCTCTAGGGAAGGGCCGTCGAGCGGCTGGCGACGCCTGAATCGGTCGAAGTAGGAATACTCGAGACCGGTTACGGTCTCGAACAGGTCCGGGCCGAACCACGCCCACAGCCGCTCGCGAAGCAGCGAGGGCTGCGCATCGGGCTCCCCGTAGAACACTTGGAAACCAGCATCTTGCAACGCCGCCACCGCCAACCGCTGCCGCCGTGCCCGTTCCATCCAAGGGCCGATGAGCGCCCCGGAGCCGATCGACACGAGCAGCAACGTGCGCAGGCTGAACTGCCGCCAGCGGCGGCGATCGACCTGCCTGACGCTCGAAGTTTCGCGCATCGCTCGATAACTCCGCCTGGAAAGTGGCCTCCCCCGATCATAACCCGACGCAGCCGCAGCCGCAGCGGGTTTCGGCTATGCTAGGAGGGGTTCCCAACCGCGTTCGCCAGCCTCTAACCGTTTCTGTCGTATCCGATCCGTCATGCGGCCCACCGCCTTCGTCCGCCGCACTTCCTGGATCGCTGGACCAGGGCGCGCGGTCGCCGCGGCGCTCTTGGTCGCGGTCAGCGCGGCGGTGGCCTGCGCCGCCGATGCTCCGCGGCGCCCCGGCTCGGCGACTGAAGGAACGACGTTCGAGGTCGTCGGACTGCAGGTGCTGGCCACGGCGACCCACCTCTACTTCTTCGCCGTCGGCGCCACGATCGGGAGCTTCTTGAACGTCGTGGTCTATCGCATGCCGCGCGGGTTAGGGGTGGTCTACCCGGCGTCGCGCTGCCCGAAGTGCCTGACGCCGATCCGCATGCGCGACAACATCCCGATCTTTAGCTGGCTGCGGCTGCGGGGACGCTGCCGGGCATGCGGTGAGCCGATCTCGTCGCGCTATCTGCTGGTCGAGTTGGGCGTGGGGCTGATGTTTTGGGGGCTGCTGATGACCGAGGTCGTGCCCGGCGGCGCGAACCTGCCGCTGCGGACGCCGACCTTTCACCGCGGCGTGATCTGGACCGTGTGGTCGCTCCCCTGGGACCTGCTCGGCATCTACGTCTATCACTGCTGGCTGCTGTGCGTGCTCGTCTGCCTGGGCCTAATTCGCTACGACCGGCAGCCGGCGCCGAGCAAGCTGCTCACGATCGGCTTGTTCGTGGGACTGGTTCCGCCGCTCGTATGGCCCCACCTGCGCCCCGTGCCGTGGTCGCTGCTGGCCGAGGGGAGCTGGCGCGGGCCGTGGGCCGCCTTGATTGACGGCGTTGCCGGCGTAGCCGCGGGCGTGCTGGTTGGCGGGGCGCTGGCCGCCGGACTTCGCGAACCGCGAACCAGGGGCGACGAGTTGCGGGCAACGTGCGGCGCAGCAGCCCTCGTGGGGGCGTATCTTGGCTGGCAGGCGACCGTGTCGACGGGCTTGCTGGCGGCGCTGCTGTGCTTGGTCGCGGCGATTCTAACGCGCGGCCTGCCGGCGTTCGCCCGCATCCCCTTGTGTGGGTTCGTGGGGCTCGCGGTCTTCGTGCAGATTTCGGCCTGGCGCTCGCTCGCGTTCTGGCCGTGGTGGCCGGGTCCCGAGGGGCGCGCGCTGCCGATGGTCGGAGCGGTTGCAGCCACAGCCGCGCTCGCGTGGATCGCGGGCGCGCTCCTACCGGAATCGCCGAGCGTGCCTGAGGAACCCGCGGCACCGGAAGCGCCCCCGGCAGAGCCGGCGCCTGTCGACGCCGGGGGCGAAGCGAGCGCGGCTGCCGGCTGGCCGGAGGACCGCAGCGAGCCAATCGCCGAGTGATGTTCGCCGCCGACCAGTATGAGCTGCTCGACTTCGGCGCGGGGCGAAAGCTCGAGCGCTTCGGCCGCCACGTGCTCGACCGACCCTGTCCCGCGGCCGAGGGCTTGGATCGCGCCGCGCCCACGGTCTGGCAAACGGCCGCGGCCAAGTATGAGCGGTTCGAGGAGGGCCGCGGCGAGTGGCGAGCTCCGGCGCCGCTCGCTCCGTGGCCGCTCGAGCAGCCGCCGTTTCAGCTCGAGCTACGGCTCACCGACCAAGGCCAGGTGGGCGTTTTCCCCGAGCAGGCGGCCAACTGGGAGTGGCTGGCCCAGCGGCTGGCCGCCGCGCCTCAACCGCTGCGAGTGCTGAACCTGTTCGCTTACACGGGCGGCAGCACGCTCGCCGCCGCGGCCGCCGGCTGCGAGGTCAGCCACGTGGACGCCGCCGCCACGAGCGTCGCCTGGGCACGCCGCAACGCCCTGGCTTCGGGGCTGGAGGGCGCCCCCGTCCGCTGGCTGGTGGAAGATGCGCTGACCTTCGTGCGTCGCGAACTCAAGCGCGGCCGCAGCTACGACGCCGTGATCCTCGACCCGCCCTCCTACGGCCATGGCCCCAAGGGACAACCCTGGAAGCTGAGCGAGAAGCTGCCGGAGCTGCTCGGCCTGTGCGCTCAACTCACCGCCGGCCGGCTCCAGGCCCTGCTCCTCACGTGCCATACCCCCGGTTTCACGCCGCGCGTCTTGGCCGACCTGGTGCAGCGGACCTGGGACGAGTGCCAGGCGCGGCCGCCTTTTGCCGGCGAGCTAAACCTCGTCGATCGAGCCGGGCGCGCGCTCCCGTCGGGGGTGGTGGTGCGTTGGCCGGCGTAACCTCGTGCCAGGGGTGCGTGCGATTCGTCGGCAGGCTAAGTTAGGTCGGACGAAACGGGGAGCCACAGCGGTGAGAGTGTGTGCCGTGAACGACTCGAACGATCGCCTTCTTCGAAAAGTCGCGCAGGTGCTCTCGGCTCTGCTGGCCATCGTCTCGGTCTCCCTGGCGGTTCCCTCTTGGACGAACGCCCAGTCGACCTACGACCATCGCCGCCTGCTGTACGTGCTCGATGAACAGGGCCACGAGCGACCGATCGAAACGACCAAGCAGTGGGCAGTTCGCCGCGCCGCGATCCTCGCCGGCATGCAGGCGGCCATGGGGCCGCTGCCCAACCGGCAGGGACTGGAGCGGCCGACGGCCCGAATCCTACGTCACGAGGCGCTCGACGGTTGCGAGCGTCTGACGATCGAGCTCACCGTCGCGCCCGGGCAAGTCGTGCCGGCGCATCTGTACCTCCCTACGGGTGACGTCGGCAAGAAACGTCCGGCGATGCTGGCCCTGCACCAGACGATTCCCATCGGCAAGCGCGACGTGGGCGAAGAAGGGAAGCCGAACCGCGCCTACGGGCTCGAACTCGCCCAGCGCGGCTACGTAGTGCTCGCCCCCGACTACCCGAGCTTCGGCGACTATCCCTACGACTTCGCGGCCGACGATTTCGTGTCCGGCACGATGAAGGGGATCTTCAACCACCTGCGGTGCGTCGACTACCTGACGGGCCGTGACGACGTCGACGCCGAGCGGATTGGCGTGATCGGCCACTCGCTCGGCGGGCACAACGCGCTGTTCGCGGCGGCCTTCGACCCGCGGCTCAAGGCGATCGTGTCGAGCTGCGGCTGGACTCCGTTTCACGACTACTACGGCGGCAAGCTGGCGGGTTGGACGAGCGACCGCTACATGCCGAAGATCCGCGAGGAATACGGCAACGATCCCGATCGCGTCCCCTTCGACTTCTACGAGGTGGTCGCGGCCCTGGCGCCGCGGCCGTTCTTTTCGAGCTCGCCGCTGCGGGACGAAAACTTCGACGCGGCAGGGGTGCGCAAAGCAGCCGCGGAGGCGCGTAAGGTCTACGCGTTGTTCGGCGCCGCCGACCAGCTCGTGATCGACCAACCCGACTGCGAGCACGACTTTCCGCCGGCCCAACGGGAGGCGGCCTACAGAGTGCTCGACGCCACGTTGAAGCCCGCCCCGCCAGCCGCGAAACCTTGAGCCGAGGCAACTTTTGCCGCCGCCGTTTTTGCCGGCTGGACGAGCGCGGTATGCTTTCCGGCGAGACAAATTCGCGGATGGTCCGCGATCGCCCCGGCCAGCCGAGTTTAGGGAAGCTGAACGACGTGACGAAGCTGCTCGATCGCCTGGCGCGGCTCTTCGGGGCGTTCGCCATCCCCAATCTCACGGCCGTGTTGATCGCCAGCCAGGCGGCCTGCCTGCTCGTGCGTATCATCCGGCCCGAAAGCGTTGATCGCTTCGAACTCGTGCCGCAGCGGGTCTTGGCGGGCGAGGTCTGGCGGCTCGTCACTTTCCTCGCCATCCCGCCCACCTACAACCTGCTCTTCCTGTTCTTCGCCTGGTATATGTTCTTTCTGATGGGCACGGCGCTCGAGGGGCAGTGGGGCGCTTTCCGCTACAACGTGTTCCTGTGGGTCGGTTGGTTGGCCACGTTGGGCGCGGCCTTCGCCTTTCCCGACATCCCGGCCAGCAACGGCTTTCTGGCCGGCACGGTGTTCCTGGCCTTCGCGCAGCTCTACCCCCGGTTTGAGATCTGCATGTTCTTCATCCTGCCAGTGCAGGTGCGCTACCTGGCGATGTTGACTTGGATCATGTACGGCTTCACGGTGCTCACGGGCAGTTGGCCGGCGCGGCTGTTGGTGCTGGCGGCCGTGCTCAACTTCTTGCTGTTCTTCTGGGACGACATCCTCTTCCGCATGAGGGCCAGCCACCGGCGGATGGAATGGCAGCGGCGGCAAATGGCCGCCAAGCCGAGCACCATTCACTGCTGCACGGTCTGCGGGTTGACCGAGCAGCAGAACCCCAAAATGGACTTCCGCTATTGCTCGAAGTGCGCCGGCAGCCACGAATACTGCCAGGATCACCTGCGGAACCACGAACACGTGGCGGCGAACGCGGAGCCGACGGCCTGAGACTTGGGAGAAGCGCCCCCGCTTCGATCCTCCCCTTGCGGGGCGCGTGGCTAGGTTCTCCAATGATGGCAATTACCCAATAGTAGCCCTCCTTCAACCAACAACCCCCTAGGTGCTCCATGCGTCGTCTGGCCCTCTCGCTCGCGCTGTCCGCCGTCTGGTTTGCCGGCTCTGCCCGCGCGGCCGACGACGCCCGGGCCGTTGTCGACAAGGCGATCCAGGCGGTCGGCGGCGAAGAGGCTCTGGGCAAGTTCACCGCGACTCGCTGGAAGAGCAAGGGCACGCTCATCCTCGGGGGCGGGGAGAGTCCCTTTACGGTCGACGGCCTTTCACAAGGGATCGACAAGCTGCATGTTGCTTTCGAGGGGGACTTCGGCGGCAACAAGGTCCGCGGGCTGACCGTCGTCGACGGCGACCGCGGCTGGCGTAAGTTTGGCGAAATGCTTCAGCCGCTCGACAAAGAAAGCCTGGCGAGCGAGAAACGCAACACCTACCTGCAGGTCGTGCCGCGCATTCTGCTGCCGCTGCGGGGCGAAGGCTTCGCCCTCAAGCCGGCGCCGGACCAAGCGATCGGCGGCAAGCCGGTGGCGGTGATCGTGGTCACGGGCCCCGACGCCAAGGAATTCACGCTCTCCTTCGACAAGGAAACCGGCCTGCTCCTCAAGCTCGAGGCCGAGGTGCTCGGCTTTGGCGGCGAAGAATACACACAGGAGACGAGCTTCGCCGACTACAAGGAATTCGACGGCGTGAAGTTGGCCACCAAGGTCAGCAGCCTCAACGACGGCGAGCGGTTCGTCGAGCAGGAGTACCTCGAGTACAAGCCGGCCGGCAAGGTCGAGGCGGACGCGTTTGCCGAGCCCAAGTAGGGGCGATCGCCCTGGCTAGCGGAGGTCGCCGGCGAGCACCGGGGCCATCGGCGGCAGCGGTTGCACCATCCGGGCTGCGGCCGTGGGAACGGTCGTCTGCTGGGCTGCAGGGGCTGGTAGTGGCTGCGGCTGCCCCGGAACGGGGTTCAGCGGCTCGGGATTCGCCCCGGGCGGAATCGCTTCGGCGGGGGGACTGGCCGCTGGCGGCGCGAAGCCCCCTTCGGGCGGCATCCCCGGCGTGTGCATCTGTTGCGGCACGTGCCCTGCGCTGATCGTGGGCCCCTGCTTGAGCACGTAGTTGAGCGGCCCCGGCGGAGCGCGGAAGCTGTCGCGGAGCGCCGCGTCGTCATACGCCTTGCCGGGCCAGGGGCCCTCGGCCAGGAAGACTTCGTTGAAGTCGAGCAGCGACCCCTTTTCGACGTGGATGTTCTTCACCGCCAACGCGTAGTCGGAGAGCGCTAGGTAGAACCGCGTGTCGGAATCGGCCACGCGCCGCTGGGCCTGCAGCTCGAGGTCGAGATCGAGCGGCAACCGATCGAGCTTGGCCTGCAGTTCGGCAAGCTGCTGGCGGGCGGCCAGCCGGCGGTTGAACGCCGTCTGGGCCACGCCATAGGCGCGATCGAGTTCGCTGAAGGCGTTGCTGAGGTCGAACAGCACCTGCTGCTCCTGCTGCGCCAGCACCGCCCGCTCGCGCATCAGCAGCAGTTCGGCGTTCCGCACGCCGGCGTGGGCCTTGCGGTAGCCGAACGGGAAGGTGAGCTCCGCGCCGAGTTGCCACTCCTGGAACTTGCCGCTCGTCAGATTCTGGTAGGCGCTGGCGAACGGATCGACCGGGTCGCGCGGCAGGTCAATCAGATCCTGGCCGAAGCCGCGCCAGCGATAGAGTCCCACGGCGTCGAGCCGCGGCAACAGGAAGTTGCGGGCGGCCGTCAATTCCAGCTCGCGGCGCTTGATCATCCACTTCTGCCGCCGCAGTTCCACGCGCCGCGAGATCGCCTCCTGCGAGACTTGGTCCCAGTCGAAGATCATGCGGGCCATCGTCGGCTCGTCGCTGGGGCGCAGCAACTCGTCGCCGTTGATCGGCAGTTGCATGAGCAGCCGCAGCCGGCGCTCGGCGGTGTAGACGCCGGTCGTCGCCCGGAAAGTGCCTCCGGAACTGCCGCTGTTGGAGCGGGTGCTCTCGATGAGGCGGCCCGTAAGCGAGTTCTGCACCTCCTCTTGGAAGAGATAGAACTGCTCGCGGGCATAGGCCTCTTGCTCGGCGTCGACGCGTCCCTCGAGCTGCAAAGCCTGAATCCGCCGCCAAGTTTCGAGTGCAATGTCGCGGGCGGCCAGCTTGGCGTCGAGATCGCGATAGGCGAAGTAGAGGTCCCAGTAAGCGTTCTCCACTTCGCTGACGAGCGTGATCGTGCCCGCCTCGAAGTCGGCTAGGCTAACGTCGGTGTTGGTGCGGGCGATGAGGACGCCGTTGTAGAGGCCGGGGATCGCGGCCGGACCGGCGATGCGGTTGAAGTTGACCGAGGCCCCTTGCAGCAGCGGCTGGCGGAACTGCCCTTCGATATTCGTGTTCCACGCGCTGGGAAACTGGTTGGCGGGCGCGTTGTTCGCGTCGTAGTCGGTGTTGTGACGCAGAGTCAGCACCGTGCCGGTGGCCGCCGTCTTGGTGATCGCCGTCTGGAAGACATAAGCGTCTTGGCGAAACAACCGCGTGCCGCCGCCAAAGAACGTGTTGTTGAGCGCGCGGTCGTTCTTGTTGAAGTAGGCCGTTGTCGAGAACTGGGCGTCGAAGGCGGCCAGCGCCGCATCGACGCCGAAGCGCGGGTCGGTTTCGGTGATCGCCGGGCCCTGAATGGTGCGGATCGTGGCCGGGTTGCGGAGCACCGTGCCCCCCAAGTCTCCCATCACCGGCGAATTGGTCAGCGCTGTGTGGATCGCTTCCTGGAGCCGAATGTCGCGATAGGCCGCCGGCTTCTCGCTGAACAGCGACCGGGGCTGCCCCACGCCTTCGGAGGCGAAGTGTTCTGGGGCGACGTCGGGATACTCGAGGTCCGTGGCGTGCTTGAGGTAGTAGTCGCGCTCCGGGGCCGGAATGGGCGGACGATCACGCCACGCGCAGCCTGCGGCGAGCAGGGCGGAGAAGCAGCACGTCGTGAGGAGGAACCGAAGCATGCCCAACTAGCAGCGACAAAGTTTTTCCATCGACGCATCCGACAACCGCGCGGTTGCTGGCGCCCTGGGCCCCTCAACCAGGCAGTTGATCGTGCCTGGTCCAGTCTGCGCGCAGGGGCCTGCTGGCGACTTTCGGGATCGTCTGCGTATAGATCGGAAGCCGGACAATCGGAACCACCGTTAATTTCGACGGAAACGGCAAGAACATCCCAAAAGCATCAGGCGACCCATCCTTCCCTGTTCTCCTGCCTGCGTGCCACGAGGCCCGATAGCGCCCCAAAGCGCCATCTGCGCCGTCCCTGGGCGCAGATTTGGTAGTCTGGTGGAACTGGCTGGTTTCTCAGCCAACGCGTCGTATTTCGTTGCTGATGCACATGGACCTCCCCGAACTTGCCGAGCTCGACCGCGAGGTCGAAGAGCTGCTGCGGCAGGTCGCCGCTCTGGCGGAGCGCGATCTGGCCCCTGAGCAGTTCTACGCGCAGCTCTTGGAGCGGGCGGTATTCGGTCTGGCGGCCTCCGGAGGGTCGGCATGGGCCTGCACGCCTCAGCGACAATTCGAGGCTCTGGCCGCTCTCGGCCCCGAGACTGCTCAGACCGCCGAGCGCCTGGCCTTGCTGAACGCCGCGCTCGAACAGCCAACACTGCTCGTGCCGGCGGAAAGTTCGGCGGCAGTGAACGGCCTCGTCAACAACTCCCCGTGGCTGCTCGTGCTCGGCAGAGTTTGCTGGTCCGGCCAGCCCGTGGCGCTTCTGGAAATCCGCCAGCGGCCTTCGGTCTCCTTCGCTGCACAGCAGGGTTACGCGCGGTTCGTCGCCGCGCTGTGTGAACTAGCGGAGCGCTATCATCAGCGGCTCGAACAGCGCCGCTGGCAAGGACAGGTGCGCAGTGCCCGCGAACTCGACGCGCTGGCGCTCGCGGTGCATCGCTCGCTGGGCGTCGACGCGACGGCCGTGGCGATCGCCAACGAAGGGCGGCGCTGGCTGGGCGCCGATCGGCTCATGGTTTGTACCTTGGCCAGCGGCGTCGTGCGTGCCCGCGCCACGAGCGGCGTCGACGTGCTCGATCGCCGGGCGCCGATCATCGCCGCGCTCGAGGCGCTCGGCAACGCCGCCGCGGCGACCGAAGAGGACCTCGATTTGCCGGCGGATGATCTGCCGCCGCCCCTCGAGCATGCCGTGCGGCGGGCAGTCGATGTCGGTCAGGCCAAGGCGATCTCGCTGGCCTTTTTGCGCTCCCAGGACACATCCGACGGGGCGAATGCGTCATTCGGGCTGCTCGTGGCCGAATGGCTGCGTGAAGCGCCGCCGGCGCGCGAGGGACGCGAGCGGCTCGGGGCGCTCGGCCGGCACGCCGCGGCGTCCTTGGCCAATGCGCTCGAACACGAGAGCGTACCGCTCGCGCGGTGGCTGACGCCGTGGGCAGCGCGGCCTGGCCGGATGCCGAAGCGACCCGCGCGCAAAGCGCTCGTCGCACTCGCCCTGGTCTGCGCCGTCGCGGCCGCGCTGTCGCTCGTGCCGGCTGAATACCGGCTGAGCGCGAGCGGCGAGCTCTGGCCGCAAACCAAGCGTAATGTCTTCGCTCCCGCCGCGGCTGTCGTCGAGACCGTCCACATCACGCATGGCCAGAAGGTGACTGCCGGAGAGTCGCTGGTTACGTTGCGCGACCCCAAGCTCGAGTTCGAGCTGGCCCGCGTGCAAGGCTCACTCGAGACCGCGCGGAAGCGGCTGGCTTCGATCCAGGCGGAACGCATTACCGGGTTGCCCGAAGGAGACGACGCCTTCGCCAAGTTCCAGCAGCGCACGGCAGAAGAGGAAGAGGTCAAGTCGTCGTTGGCCATGCTCGAGCAGCAGCTCGCTATTCTCCGCCGCCAGGAGCAAGAGCTCACGCTCCGCGCCCCGATCGCCGGCGAAGTACTCACCTGGCGCCCCGACCAACTGCTCGCCGGCCGCCCGGTGGAGCGAGGGCAACTGCTGCTCCGCGTGGCCGACGTCGCCGGGCCGTGGATCGTCGAGGCGCGCGTGCCGCAGGACTATGCGGGCGACCTTCAGGCCGCGAGAGTGGCGTCCGCAGGCGAACTACCGGTCACGTTCGCACTGCTCACCGATCCGACGCAGAACTTTCGCGGCCGGCTGGTTGACTTGGCCAACGTCGTCGAATTGGATGCCGAAGACGAGCCGGCTGTCGAACTCGCCGTGGCGATTGACGAGCCGCCGCCGGCGCCCCGCGCCGGCGCAGGCGTTTTGGCCCGCATCGAGTGCGGCCCCCGACCGTGGGGCTACGTGCTGTTTCACGACGCCGCGCGGGCCGCTGCGAGTTGGTGGTATTAACGTCCAGGACCGCATTCCCATGACTCGCCGTTTCACGCACTCGCTGGGCGTCTGGCTCGCTCTGGCCGCAATCAGCGGGGCCGAACCGCCCCAGCCGCTCGTCGTCGACAACGTGCTCGTCACGATTCATGAGCAGGTGCAGGTGCCCAGCCGTGAGGCAGGCGTGCTGCAGCAGGTGGCCGTGCGCGAAGGGCAGCTTGTCGAAGCCGGAGCGCTGCTGGCAAACCTCGACGATGCCGATGCCCTGATCGCCGTGCGACAGGCGCAGCTCGAGCGCGACATCGCCCAGCGGGAAGCCCAAGGGAATGCTGCGGTGCAGCACGCCAAGCTGGCCGGCGAAACGGCCCGCAGCGAACTCGAGCGAGCCAAGGCATCCGCCGCACGACGGGCAGGCAGCGTGTCGGAAACCGAGCTCGACCGCCTGGCGCTCGCCGCCGAGGAGGCGGCCGCCAAGCTCGACGACGCGCACGAGAAACACGATGTGGCCCGGCTTCAAGCCGATCTAGCCGAGGCCAAGGTGGCCGAAGCCCAGGCCAACCTCGAACGCCGCCGAATCGTTGCGCCCTCTCCAGGCGCCGTGGTGCAGCTCTACCGCCGCCAGGGCGAGTGGACCAAGCCGGGCGACCCGGTGC
The DNA here is from genome assembly GCA_046349955.1 of Pirellulales bacterium. Classification (GTDB taxonomy): domain Bacteria; phylum Planctomycetota; class Planctomycetia; order Pirellulales; family JBGAPH01; genus JBGAPH01. Next base: position 63,430 of record JAXMBI010000006.1, read on the forward strand.
TGCGGCTGCTGCGCCTCGACGTGTTGCGGGCCGAAGGCTTTTTGCAATTGGCCGACCTCAAAGAAGAGTTGGCCGGCTACTCGGTGACGCTGACGGTCGATCTGCCGGGGGGCCGCTCCGCGAGCTACCCCGGCCGCATGACGTTCGTCAGCCCCGAGGTGAATCCGGTCAATGGCCAGGTGCGGTTCTGGGCCGAAATCCAAAATCGCGATCTGCGGCTCAAGCCAGGCATGTCTGGCAGGCTCGAGATTGCGCCTCCGGCGACTCAGGCCGCGCCATGACCGCGGTCGCCGCTGATCCTGCCCTAAGGCCGCTCCCTTGGCGCGGCCGCACCGATCTCGAGGTGCAGCCCGTGTGGCTGCGGCAGCAGCGGTACTGGCGGATCAAGGACCCGATAAGCCTGCGCTACTATGAACTCCGGGACGAGGAATACTGGCTGCTGACCGCACTCGACGGCCGAGCGACCCTGGCCGAATTGGCCACAGGGTTCGAGCGGCGCTTTCCGCAGTGGCGGCTCGATGCGGCCAGGATTCACGGCTTCTTGGCCACGCTGCACGCCGCCGGGCTCGTGCTCTCCGACCACGACGCGCGGACCGGCTTCTTGCAGGAATCCGCCGCGGCCGCCCGCCGCAATCGCTGGGCGATGGCGCTCGCCAATCCGCTGGCCATCCGCTTTCGGGGACTGAATCCGCGGCGGCTGCTCGACCGCATCGAGCCTTGGTGCGGCTGGCTGCTGAGTCCGCCGGCAATCGTGCTGGGCCTGGCCTTGATCGTAGCGAGCGCGCTATTGGCCGGACTGCGGCTCGACGCCGCGCGGCTGCCATCGCTCGCGGACTTCGTGACCGTTGAGAACGTCTTCGTGCTCTGGCTCTGCATCGCGGCGGCCAAGGTCGTGCATGAGCTGAGCCATGCACTGGCCTGCCGGCGCGCCGGGCGAGATTGCCATGAACTCGGGGTGATGCTGCTCTGCTTCGCGCCCTGCCTGTATTGCAACGTCAGCGACACCTGGCTCGTTCCCGGCAAGTGGGCGAGGGCAGGCGTCGCCGCAGCCGGCATCTATGTCGAGTTGCTGATCGCGGCGGTCGCTGGCTGGCTATGGTGGCTGAGCGCGCCGGGGCTGTTCCACACAGTGTGCTTGAACTTAGCAATCGTTTGCTCGGTGGGCACGCTCTTGTTCAACGCCAATCCGCTGCTCCGCTACGACGGCTACTTCGTGCTCTCCGATCTGCTCGAAACCCCCAACCTATGGCAGCAGGCCTGGGCGCCCTGGCAGGCCCGGATCTCGCGCCTTTACTTGGGCACGGACGTCACGTCGCAGGCGAACGCGAATCGGCGCCCGGAGTTGGCCGTATATGCGCTCGCGTCGCTGGGCTACCGGGCATTCGTGATCGCCGCGCTCGTGTGGCTGGTGTTCGATCGACTCACCCCCTATCGACTGACCGTGGTGGCGCAAGCGTTCACGCTGCTGGTGTTCGGCGCAGTGGTGGCCGGAACGACGGCGCGGACGGCCGCCGTCGTGCGCGATCCAGCGGTGGTGCGGCGGATCGACCGACGCCGGTTTGCTTGGCGCAGCCTCGGCACGGCCGCGGCGCTCCTTGGGCTGGCCTTCGTGCCGCTGCCGGCCTGGGTGTCAGCGCCTGCGGTGATCGAGCTGGCTAGCGGGCGCGTGGCCTACGTCGAAACTTCAGGCACGCTCCGCGAGGCCGTACGTCCGGGGGCCGTAGTCGCGGCGGGCTCGGTGCTCGCCCGACTGGCGAATGACGACCTCGAACGCGATCGGATCGAACTCGAAGGCGAGTTGGCTCAGCAGCGGCAACACGTGCGGCTGCTCGAAAGCCTGCGGCTTTCCGACGTCGAGGCCGGGCTCGAACTGCCCGCTGCGCAAGCCAAAGTTGCCGATCTGACGGAGCGGCTGGCGAGGCGGAAAAACGAACTCGCGCAGCTCGCTGTCACCGCCCCGATTGCGGGGACGGTCTTTCCGCCGCCGTCAAATCGTGTCGAGACAGCCCCTGAAAGGCTCCCAGCTTGGTCAGGCAGCCCGCTCGACGCCGACAACCTGGGCTGTTGGCTCGAAGCGGGCGCCGCGCTCTGTCGTTTGGGTGATCCGCAGCGGCTCGAGGCGGTGCTCGTAGTCGACCAGTCCCAGGTCGAGGCGCTGCGCGCAGGGCAAGCGGTGCAGCTGCATCTCGACGGTCAGTGGACCGCGCTGCCCGGCCGCGTGATGGAGATCGCCCGCGCCGACGCCGAGCTAATGCCGCTCGATTTGATGACGGCCGGTCGAGTGCCCTCTCGTGTAGGGGCCAGTGGCCAGCTCGAGCCGTTGGAAACGCGATACCGCGTGCGCGTAACACTGGAGCTTTCCGCGAGACAACGCCCACCAGCGCTCGATTCGATGGGCGCCGCGACCGTTCGAGTCACGCCGCGATCCCTGGCACGGCGCGGCCGCGATTGGGTACGGCGCACCTTCGGCTTGGGAATCTAAGGGCTGGAGCGCAACCGGCTATTCAAGCGCGGCAGGCGGCTCGCCCCCGTCTCGGGTCAAGAAGGCCTCGAGCGCGCGGCAGTCGACCGTTTCGGTCAGAAAGCGAACGGCGCCGTCGGCCGCCAGCGTGGTGGCGCCGCGATGGAACGAGTAGAGCCCGTCGTAGTTGCTCACGTTCACGCAGCGCCCCGTGCGGGCGGCCGACACGCTGGGGGGCCAGAGATAGAGCTCGTCCTCGGTGGCCCACGCGCCGCGGGCCGTGTGGTAGCCAAGCGGCAAACCCTGCGCGTCGGGCTGGTAGTCGCCGCTCGTGTAGCCGGCGGCGTTCTTGGGTTCGGCGGGATTTCGGCCGCCCCACAGGTCATACCAGTCGGGATTCGCCGCCTGCTCGACGACGAGGGCTGTATTGTTGAGCCCGTCGGCAATATCGGCTAATCGTGCGCCGGTGGTGGCGCCTGGCATCGCCGGCCCAGCGGTGTCGGCATTCCAATGTTGGGCGGCGAACCATGCGCCGAACTGCGGCGCTTCGCCCAGCCCCAGCACGAGCACGGCCACGTAATCCACCCCGCCGATCGACCGACCCGCGAAACACGGATTGCCGGCCTCGAGACGGAACGACCGCGGCTGTTCGGCAGTGCTGGGGCAGGAGAACACCGGCAGCGCGAGCGCCACGAGTTGACCAAAATCCCCCGCCGCGCCGCCAACAGGCCGCAGATCGGCGGCTTTCTGCTGTTCGAGGTACGGGAGCAGCCCACGCCGCCAGCTCACTCCGCGGCAGCCGTCCTTCCAGTAACTCGAAAACGGCGGCAAGCGCTCGCGATGCGCCCCGACGTATTGGTGGATGGCCAGGCCGATCTGACGCAAGTTGTTCGCGCACTGCGTTTTTCTCGCCGCTTCCCGCGCTGCGAGCACGGCCGGGAGCAGGAGCGCAACCAGCACGCCGATGATCGCGATCACGACCAGCAATTCGACGATCGTGAGTCCGCGAGAACGGCGCATGAGACCTTTTGCAGGTGATACCCGATCAACAGTTGCCGCAGCGGCCGGCGTCTTGCGGTGAGAGGCCAAGTTCGGCTCGTGGGGGCTCCCGAGCGGTCCAAGGATACCACGAAGCCGCGACGCTCGATGCGAGCCAAGCCGTGCCGTTCGCGCGCGAGTGGCTGGCTGCCACCTGGCAAAAGTGCGTTTCTCTCGAAGAATCCAGGCAAATCGCATTTGCACGATCAAACCGTCAGGCGTACACTGCAAATTCCGCCGGCCGCCTGGGTCGCGCGGGGATTGCTTGGATCGGGGCTGCGGCGCTGAGGTTGCTTGATGACGGGAACCCGCATCCTGATCGAGTCGGTGGGAAGTGTCGCCCTGCTCTTGTGGGGCATGCACATGGTTCAAAGCGGCGTCACTCGCGCCTATGGGGCCAACCTCAGACACCTGCTCGGCGGCGCGTTGCGGAACCGCTTTACGGCCCTGCTGGCCGGCCTGGGGGTGACCACGCTGCTGCAAAGCAGCACCGCCACCGCCCTCATCGCCACCTCGTTTGTCTCGATGGGGGCGGTCGACCTCGTGCCGGCCCTGGCCCTGATGCTCGGGGCCAACATCGGCACGACCCTGATCGTGCAAACCCTGGCCTTCGACGTGAGCTGGCTCTCGGCGATCCTCTTCTTTGGCGGGCTCGTAGCGTTTCGCCGTGGCACCAAAACGGCTGCCCGAGACCTAGGCCGCGTGGCGATTGGCCTGGGGCTCATGCTCCACGCCGTGCATATGCTGGTGACGACGATCGACGCCGCCGAAGGCGCCCAGGTGATGCGCGAGCTGTTCGCCTCGGCCAGCGCCGAGCCGGTGCTGGCGCTCACGCTTGCGGCCGTGCTGGCCTGGGCTTCGCACTCGAGTGTGGCCGTGATCCTGGTCGTCATGTCGCTCGCGGAGGCTCAAATCGTCAGCCCGCTGGGGGCCGTGCCGCTGGTGTTGGGTGCGAATTTGGGCGGTGCTCTCGTCCCGCTGGTCGAGGCGGGCTCGGCTTCGCGCGAGAGCCGGCGGCTGCCGCTGGGGAATTTTCTCACGCGGTTGGCCGGGTGCGCGCTGGTGCTGCCGTTGCAGGCTCAGATTGTCGGGTGGCTCGTGCCGCTGCAGGCGAGCCCTGCGCGGTTCGTGGCCAACTTTCACACGCTGCTTAATGTCGCCTTGGCGCTGCTGTTCCTCGGTCTGCTCGATCTGCTAGCCCGGCTGCTCACTCGCATCCTGCCGTCGCAGGCGGCGGCCGACGCGCCGGGGCAGCCGCGCTACCTCGACCTCACAGGGCTCGAGAATCCGGCGGTAGCCATGTCGAACGCCGCCCGCGAGGCGCTGCGGATGGCCGACGTGGTGGAGCGGATGCTCCGCGGCGTGCAGGACGCCCTGGCCACGAACGACCGCAAGCTGGTGGCCGAGATCGGCCGCATGGACGACACGCTCGACGAGCTGCACGAAGCCATCAAGCTCTACCTGGCCCGCATCGATCCCAACGAGCTCGAGGAGACCGAGCGCGGCCGCTACTGGCAGATCGTGGCCCTCACCATCAATCTCGAACACGTCGGGGACATCATCGACAAGAACCTTCGCGAGCTGGCCTCGAAGAAGATCAAGCACCAACTGCAATTCTCCACCGAAGGTCTGGCCGAGATTCACCGCATGCTCGCCCGGCTGATGGACAACCTGCGGCTCTCTTTGGCCGTCTTCCTGAGCGGCGACGTCGATTCGGCCCAGCGGCTGGTCGAAGAGAAAGAGGCCTTCCGCCAGCTCGAGCGTTCCGGCGCCCGCCAGCACTTCGCCCGGCTCCGCGAAGGAGTGCGCGAGACGGTGGAAACGAGCTCGCTGCACATCGACATCATGCGCGACGCCCGGCGGATCAACTCGCACCTGGTGGCGGTGGTCTACCCGATTCTCGACAAGGCCGACCGCTCGTCGGCCTGAGGCCGGCAGCGAGACCCGGCGCGCAGGGCGACGAGGCGCCGTCCAGGGGTGCGGATCAAGGCGCCCCTTCAGAACGCGCCCGCGCTTTGGACGACTCCGTCGCGATCGAAGCGCACTACGTAGCCGCGCAGCCCAAGGTAGTCGAAGTAGTAGACCCAGGCCGTGGTTCCATCGCTGTGCTTGGGGCGTTCCTCGGGGTCCCCCAGAGCCTGCCGAACCTGATCCCGGCTCATGCCCGAGGAAACCTGCTTCGATGCAGACTCGGCGATCGGCCGCGGGAGCAGTTGACCAAGCGCGAAGAAAGCCCCCGCCAGGCAGAGTGCTCCGAGCGCCGCGAGGGACTTCCAGCTCGCGAGTTTTGCTTCGTCACCGCTCATGGGGTGGCATGCCTCATGGCAGCACCGTGACGAAACCAAACTGCCTGAAATGCTCGTCGAACGCAGCAGCCTCGACTATGCCCAGCCGCCGCATGACGACGTAGCTCGTACAGTCAGTGAAGCTCCAATCCTTGTCGCGAAAACGCTCGAACACGTTCCACGCGGCCACAACATCAGCCGATGACACATGCTCGACGTGGCAAACCCGTTGCTCGAAGAAAGCTCTGCCTGCCAGTGGCAGACGGCTCCGTTGCCCACGCACCTTGAGCAGCGTAAACAATTCGCAAAGCACGTAGTCGGTTGTCACCAGCGAGCTCTGCCGGCGTCGCAGAAGGGCGCGTGCCTGCAAATGATCGTGATCCGACGAAACGTTGGCCGCAAACCAAACGCCCGTATCAACGAAGATCACGTCGGCTTCCCATACAGAATCTGATCGTGGTCCCGATTGCTCAGGCCATCGTCCGGTCCTTCTGGCGGCAATCGACTTACCTCATCGAGCCAGGCCTCGAGCGCTTTGGCCTGCCGAGATGGATCCTCAGGTGCGACAACGTCTGTAGCCTCCTCCGGCACGATCGCCAGCGAGACCAACTGGTGCTCCGGCAGCGCCAGTGGCTCGAGCGGCCGCAGCACGCCGTTTTCATACACAGCTTGAAACGAGGGAGTGCTCATGACCAAATTCTACCACCCCGCCTCGCTCGACGCCAAAAACCCCGCGCGGCCCTACCTGCCGGGCGAGTCCGCCAGCTCGAACACCCGCTGCACCTCCGGCTCGCCGTAGACCGCGCCCCCCGTGAGCACGAGCAGGTTGTCGCGCAGCTTCACTTGCCCTCGCCCGTGGGTATGGCCACAGAGAACGGTAATCTGGCGATCGGGATGGCGGTTGGCGATCTCGAGCAACGCGTCGCCCAGGGCCCGGCAGGTGAAGTGCGGGAGCCACTGGTTGTCAGAGATTTGCCCTTCGTGCCAGCAGGCCTCGCGAAACGGCGGCACGTGCGTAAGCACGAAGGCCTTTGGGTGCGTAGCCAGGGCCGCTGGCAGCGTTTCGCGAATGTGGGCGGCCGCCTCGTCGGCCAGTTTTTTCAGGAGCGGCCAGCGCTCGAGCTTGGTCATGCCGGCCAGCTCTTCGATGAGGCGATAATCGTTCATCATCACCAGCGAGGTTTCGTAGCTCCCCAGGCGGCCGTCGGCCCAACCGTCGTGCCCCACGAGCGCCACGCCAGGGGCCAGTTCGACCGCGGGCGACGTGGTCAGGTAGACCAGGTTCGGCCGCTCCCGGCAGAGCTCGGCCAGCCGCTGCCGCACGCGCCGCAGCGAGCCGAAGTAGAAGTCGTGGTTGCCGAGCACGAAGTAGATCGGCACGTGCAGCCGGTCATCGAGCCGTTCGAGATACCGCCCCACGTCGTGGGCCTCGGCAATGTCGCCGCCGATCAGCACCGCGCTGGGGCTCTCGGCCGCCAGCAGATCGAGGAACCGCTCGACCTCGTCGTACCGCAAGAAGTTCAGGTGCAGATCGGTGAGCCAGAGAATGCGCTGCATCGAGCAAGAGCCCTTGTAGGTTATGCTTCAGCATAACAACGACCCGCGCGAAGCCTGGGCCAGCCGTTTCACTGCCCCAAGGCAGGGCAACGCTGGTTAGCGGGGGCGTTATGCTGAAGCATAACCTACGAGCCGCCGCCAAGAATTAGCCCCCGGCGAGTCGCCGGGGGGCGAAGCGCCGGGGGCGGTTTTAGCAGTCGACGGGTTTGCTCCCCCGTCATTGACGGGGGGCTAAAGGGGGCGCTGCAAGCACCCCTAGATGTCGAAGTACAAGCAGAACTCGTACGGGTGCGGCCGCAGCCGCATCGGGTCGGCTTCCTTTTCCTTCTTGTACCAGATCCAGGTGTCGACCACGTCCGAGGTGAACACGTCGCCGCGGAGCAGGAACTCGTGGTCGGCCCGCAAGGCCGCGAGCGCTTCGTCGAGCGAGCCGGGGGTCTTCGGCACCTTGGCCAACTCTTCAGGCTCGAGGTCGTAGATGTCCTTGTCGAGCGGTTCGCCGGGGTGGATCTTGTTCTGAATGCCGTCGATCACGGCCATGAGCATGGCGGCGAAGGTCAGGTACGGATTGCAGCTCGGGTCGGGGCAGCGGAACTCCACCCGCTTGGCCTTGGGGCTCGGGCTGTACATCGGAATCCGGCAGGAGGCCGAGCGGTTCCGCTGCGAGTACGCCAGGTTCACCGGCGCCTCGTAGCCTGGCACCAGCCGCTTGTAGCTGTTGGTGGTGGGGTTGCTGAAGGCCAGGATGGCCGGGGCGTGTTTGAGCAGGCCGCCAATGGCGTGCAGCGCCATCTCGCTCAACCCCGCATAGCCGCTGCCGGCGAACAGCGGGTTGCCCCCCTTCCACAGCGAAATGTGGGTGTGCATGCCCGAGCCGTTGTCTCCGTAGAGGGGCTTGGGCATGAAGGTGACGGTTTTATTGTGGCGCTTGGCCACGTTCTTGATGATGTACTTGTAGATCAGCACCTGGTCGGCCATGCGCACCAGCTCGGTGAACCGCATGTCGATTTCGCACTGACCGCCGGTGGCCACCTCGTGATGCTGAGCTTCGATGTCGATCCCGGCGTCGATCATCGTCTGCATCATCTCGTTGCGGATGTCCATGAGCTGGTCCGACGGCGGCACCGGGAAGTAGCCCTCCTTGTACCGCAGCTTGTAGCCCAGGTTCGGCTGCTCGACGCGCCCGCGGTTCCATTCTCCCTCGATGCTGTCGAGGTAGTAGTAGCCGCTGTTGGCGGTTTGGTCGAACCGCACGTCGTCGAAGATGAAGAACTCGGCCTCGGGGCCGATGAAGCACGTGTCGGCAATGCCCGTGCTCTTCAGGTAGTTCACCGCCTTGCGGGCCACGTTCCGCGGATCGCGGGTATAGTCTTCGCGGGTGATGGGGTCCTGGATGTTGCAGATCATCACCAGCGTGGGGAGCGCGGTGAAGGGATCGACGAAGGCCGTTTCGGGCTGGGGAACGACGAGCATGTCGCTCTCGTTGATCGCCTGCCAGCCGCGGATGCTGGAGCCGTCGAAGCCCAGGCCGTTCTCGAACACGTCCTCGTCGAGCTTGCCGACGGGGATCGTGAAGTGCTGCCAGAGTCCCGGAAAGTCCATGAACCGGAGGTCCACGGCCTTGACGTCGCGTTCTCTACAGAGGGCCAAGACTTCGTTGGGGGTCACGTCGTTTCCCTTTCGCTTCGCTAGAACCAGAAGTGCTCCCGCCCGGCTAAGCCGGCATGATAGCGCATTGGGGGGCGTTTGCAACGGGCTGCACAGTGCTGGAAGCCTGTGCCACGGACTTGCTGGCAAACCCATCTCGTGGCACAGGCTTCCAGCCTGTGCGCCTACCGCCCGCCGACGATGGCCTGTCGGCCACGATGCCGTTGGACTCAGGCCGGAGTTCACTTTGGACTCAGGTCGCGCGCTCGCTTCCGAGAGAGGGCGACAAAGCAGAGCGTCGCCAGGAGGCCGAAGCCGACAAAACCGGCAGTGCATCCGGCGAACCAACTCCAGTTGCGAGCAATCAGCGACAGAATCGCGAAGCCAAGACCAAACACCGACCCAGAAGCGAAGAGGAACCCCAAGGGGCGCAGCAGCATGGGCTTGCCGGTGTCGGGGTCCTGAATCCGTGTCGCCTCGAGCGAAAGAGTTGTACAGAGCGACCAAAAAAGCTGTGCCAGAAAGTCGACCATGGCCGCTTCCGTCGGGTCCTAGGGGCGAGGGCGAAGGAGCGCGCCGCAACCAACCGCTGCCAGCAGCCCAAGCAGCAGCGTATTTGGCTCGGGCACTCCGTACTGAAGATGGTCGATCTCGAAATGTGACGACGGGCCTCCAGTCACCCAGACGATCAATTGGACCGCTGAGATTCCGTCTGGATAGCTAGCGCCAAGGAAAGGCGTCTCCACGGTCACGCTCGTCCAGGGCGTCTCGTACCGCCCAACCTCCTCGCCGGTGGGGCCGTAGACGCGGAAGTCCAGTCGTGCAAGATCCGGGCTCCAAATCTTTGTGATCGCCATGCCGGCGTTTGTCGGGGGATCGTCGAAGACGAACTCGAGTGCCGAACGCATAGTCCCCGGCTTGACAAAATTCGACTGCGACGTTCCCGGCTCGAAGGCATATCCATCGTGACCGCCATCGACCGAGTTCGTATCGTTCCCCGGCGGCGCCACATAATTCAGGCCGAACCCACCGGGATCGTAGCCCGAAAACGCCGTGACGCCCGGCTGATTGAAGAGGCCGTCCTCGAAGTCTTCGAGATGCTGAACGGCGAAGGGGCTGTCTTCGATGCCGGCGTATTGCTGCCCGAAGTAGAACGTCGGCTCGATCGGGCTCGCACTAGCACTAACGGCCGAAACCAGCAAAGCAACTAGGACCGAGAACGACCGCACCATGGGAAGAACCCCGCAAGAAACATCCCTCGACGAGATACTCTTTAGCTGTCCCTAGAGGCGGTGTCAAATTTATCGCGTCGGACGTTGGGCAGCACGTAGATTCGCCCTACCGCCCCACGAGCCCCCCCACGCCCCCAGCGATCAGCGTCGCAATGTCCCCCAACGTCTGCGGCAGCGCCAAGCCGCCTTGCGAGGCCAGGTAGCGCGGCGACCACTCGGGGTGGAACTTTTCCTTGTACTGCCGCAGCCCCTGGAAGTTGTAGAAGTGCTCGCCGTGCCGGTAGAGCACGTCGGCCAGTCGATTCCACACCGGCGAAAGGGGCCCCGCTTCGAGCCCGGCCAGCGGCGCCATGCCCATGCTGAACCAGCGAAAGCCCTGGGCATGTCCCCACAGCATCAGCTCGACGAACAGCGAGTCCATGATGCCGTTCGGGGCGTCGTCGACGTGCCGCATCAGGTCGATCGACAGCTCGAACTTCTCCGCCCCCTCGAGCACGTTGGCAAACGCCACGATCCGCCCCTGCCGCCGCACCAGCGCGAGCGGGCAGCGGGCGAGATACTTCTCCTCAAAGAATCCGAGCGAAAAACCCTTCTCGCGCGTGTGCTTGGTCGCGAGCCAGGCATCGGAAATCGCCTTCAGCTCTGGCAAGAGAGCCGCGGTCTGGTCGGCGGGGGAGACCTCGAACGTGCAATCCGACTTCTGGAAGTGGTTGTGGATCGACCGCAGCGTGCGATGCGCCGAGCCTTCGAGCTTGAAGTCGGCGAGCGACACCCGCCCCTCTTCGCCCAGCTTCTGCAGCGAGAAGCCCTGCTCGAGGTAAACGGGAAGCAAATCCACCCCCACCTGGTAGAACGCCGGGCGGCCGGCGAAGCGGTCGCACAGCTCGCGAAACCGCCACACGAGTTCGGCGGCTCGCTCGGGCGGTCCCACGGGGTCTCCGAGCGCCACCCACGTTCTCCCCTGCACGGCGTACATCAGGAACGCGTCGCCCGCCTCATGGAACAAGAGCCGCTTGTCGCCGAGTCGGGCAAGCTGCACCGCCGGGCGCGGCGAACGGGCGATGATCGGCTCGGCGCGGGCCAGGTCGTCGGCCATCGGCAGGGCCGCCGGCGCGCTGCGCGGACGCAGCAACCGCACGACGCCCACCAGCGCGAGCAGCCCGGCCACGCCCACGCTTGCCCGCAGGAACCGCGGGGCGTCGCCCTGGAACGCGAACTGCCACCAGAGGTTGTCCTGATACTCCTGGTGCTTGAAGGCAAAGAACCCCAGCCAGACCGACGCGCCCACGACAACGAGCGTCGCCGCGCTCCAGACCGGGCTGATCGGATCGCGGAGCAATCCGCCGTGGCGGTAGAAGTGCCGGCGCATCGGCAAGAGGGCCAGGAACATGCCGGCCAAAAGCGCCGCCTCTTCGTAGTCGGCCCCCTTGAGCAGGCAGAAGGCCGAACCCGCCGCCAACAGGCCGAGCGACAGGTAGTAGGCCGTATCGATCCGCCGGTAGATGCCGTGCCCTAGCACGAGCAACCCCGCCCCGGCCAGGCTCGCCAGGAAGTGCGACAGCTCGACGACCGGCAGCGGCACGATCTTCGCCAGCCAGGCCATGCGGCCATGCTCGGGCGGCGTCGCGCCGCTGAAGAGCAGCACCGCGCCCGACACGAGCATGAGCAGCGCGAACAACCGCGGCACGACGGCCGGCGCCCATTGCCCTGCGCCGGCGATCACTGGCGCCAGGGTTTCGCGCTGACGGAAGGCCTCGTGCCCGGCGAAGAGCGCGGCGGCCACCCCCAGCGGCGCGAGATAGTAGATCGCACGAAAGGCCAACAGCGACGCGAGCACGGCGTCGGGCTCAGGCGGGTTGAGCAGCCAAAGGATCGTCAGTTCGAGCACCCCGAGGCCGCCAGGCACGTGCGACAGGACCGTGGCCACGATCGCCACCAGGAAGATCGCGACGAAGTGCAGGTAGCTCACCTCCACGCCGGCCGGCAGCAGCACATAGAGCACGCCGGCGGCGGTGGCGAAGTCGGCGGCCGCCACCGTGAGTTGCCCGAGGGCCAGCGGCGTCGACGGCAACTCCAGGCTCCAGCCGCGAAACGTGATCGGCGTGCGGCGGAACGCCGTCGCGATCAAGTAGGCGGTCATCACGCCCAGGAGAACGCCCCCCAGCGGCCGCAGGCTCACCCAATCGAGGTGGAGCTTTGGCGGCAGCGGCAGCGGGTGAATGAGAAACGACGCGCCGGCCAGCGTGAAGAAGCCCGTGGTGAAGGTGAGCCCCAGCATGGCCAGGATCTTCACGATCTCCACGGTCGAGAGGCCAAACCCCGCGTAGAAGCGGTAGCGAACGGTCGATCCGCCGAGCAGGGCGCCAAAGTTGTTGCTGCTGGCATAGCTGACGAACGACGTGAGGGCGACTTGCCAGGCGGGCAGCGGATGCCGGACGTAGCGGAGGGCCAGGAAATCGTAACCCATGAGGATCACGTAGCTCAGGCACGTGAGCCCCGCCGCGGAGACGAGCTGAAACGCCGTGAGCTGCGAGAGACTCTCGCGGACGTCGCTGAGCTTGTAGTGCTCGAGCTCATGGTGCAGCAGCCACAACGCCCCGGCGAACACGGTGACGCTGACGAGCGCCCCGAGCAGGTGCGACGACACGTGAATGCGGCCTGCCCGCGCGGTTCGTTTCGAGGGGTGCGTCATGCGGGAGCGAGCGAGGACGGAACAAACCAGCGTTTTAGTTCGCAACGGTCCCGCAAGTCTACGCCGGAAAGCGCCCTCGGTAACGACTCGCCAAGAGCAAACACGCGCCCTTTAGCCCCCCGTCAATGACCGGGGGGCCTACTACGCCCGACGCGGCGAACACGCATCGATCGCCAATCGGTGCGGCGAAGCACCAAGGGTTGCCGACATTCGGCGGGGCCGCGATCCCTCTCCCCCCGGCGACTCGCCGGGGGCTAACGAGAGCGCGTGTCGCCTACTTGGCGAAGCGCCCGAGCACTTCCAGCCGATACCCAAGCACCTCGAAGCCCTCTTGCGAAAGCCGGGCGACGAGCTCGGGATCAAGCTTGGCGAGCAAAGCGCCGTCGTAGGGGACGTGCAGATCGCGGATCTCGCCGGTCCGCACGTCGCGAAGATGGTAGTGGTCGTCGGCCCGGCAGTCGTAGCGGGCCGAGCCGTCTGCGTTGCTGAGCTTGGCGGCCAGCCCCGCCTCGACCAGGGCCTCGAGCGCTTTGTAGACCGTGGCCAGACTCACGTGCGGAATCGACTGCCGCACCGCCTGATAGACATCGTCGGCCGTGGGATGGTTATCGACCTGCTCGAGATAGGCGTACACGGCGGCCCGCTGATGCGTGAAGCGGCTGCCAGCCTCGACGAGCGCAGCGCGAACGCGGGCCTCATCTGCGGGGGCGAGCTCGAGAGCAGAATTGCGCGGACGAGGAGCGTGAGCCATCAAGCCAAATATAGCGCGAATAGGGCGAGCGGTCAAACAACCGCAAGGCGCGAAACGGCTTACGGCATGTTGGCGACTTAACCGCCAGATTGCAGTTCTAAACGCGGCAACAAGCTTGCGCAATCGTCACGACTTCGCGCTTCCTTGACCCCCCTTGCGGCCCAAACCTATAATCCGCGGCGAACTTACAGCCGCCGGCCCGCGCCGCGTCGATACGCCGCTCGAGCCCGCGTTTCCGCTAGCATCGCACGGCCGTTCGCCTATGAAGATTCACGAGTTTCAGGCCAAAGAGCTCCTCCGCAAGTTCGGCGTCGCCGTGCCGGGGGGCAAGGTCGCCCGGTCCCCCGAGGAGGCGGCAGAGGCCTTCAACCAGCTCGGCGGCAAGCTGGCCGTGGTCAAGGCCCAGATCCACGCCGGCGGCCGCGGCAAAGGCACGGTCAAGGGCAACACCAGCCAGCGTGGCGTGCAGCTCGTGAAGAGCGCCGAGGAAGCGGCCACCGTCGCCCGCCATCTGCTGGGCCACGAGCTCGTGACCCTGCAAACCGGCCCCGAAGGGCAAACGGTTCGCCAGGTGCTCGTCGAGCAGGGCTGCGACATTGCTCGCGAGCTGTACCTCGGCATCGTCGTCGATCGCGCGGCGGCCGGCCCGGTGCTCATGGCGTCGGCCGAAGGGGGCATGAACATCGAAGAAGTGGCCGCCCACACGCCCGAGAAGATCTTCCGCGAGAAGTTCGATCCCGACCGCGGCCTGCAGAGCTTTCAGGTGCGGAAGCTCGGTGCGCAGCTCGGCCTGTCGGGCGCGAGCCTGAAGAGCGCCGACGGGTTCATGAAGTCGCTCTGCAAGCTCTTCGTGCAAGCCGATTGCAGCCTGCTCGAGATCAACCCCCTGGTCGTCACCGGCGCTGGCGAGCTTTTGGCGCTCGACGCCAAGATCACGTTCGATGACAACGCGCTCTTCCGCCACAAGGACTACGCCGATTGGCGCGACCTGTCGGAAGAGCAGCCCTCGGAGGTGCGGGCGGCCAAATCGGGCCTGAGCTACGTCAAGCTCGACGGCAACATCGGCTGCCTGGTGAACGGCGCCGGGTTGGCCATGAGCACGATGGACCTGATCAAGCTGCATGGCGGCGAGCCGGCCAACTTTCTCGACGTCGGCGGCGGCGCCAACGTCGACCAAGTGACAGAGGCCTTCCGCATCCTGCTCGACGACAAGAACACCAAGGCGGTGCTCGTCAACATCTTCGGCGGCATCATGCGCTGCACCACGATCGCCGGCGCGATCCTCGAAGCCTACAAGAGCGTAGGCTTCAGCGTGCCGCTCGTCGTGCGGCTCGAGGGGACCGAAGTGCAAGAGGGCCGCAAGATGCTGGCCGAGAGCGGCCTGAAGATCATCAGCGCCGAAGGCCTGACCGACGCCGCGAAGAAGGTCGTCGCCGCCGCGGCCTAGCCTTTGTCGCGAAGCGCTCCCATGTAGGGTGGGGCGAGCGAAGCAAGCCCCACCAATCGGCGCGATTTGCCCTAACAAGAGAAGAACGCAATCCATGAGCATTCTCGTCGACAAGAATACCCGCGTCATCTGCCAGGGCATCACCGGCAAGGTCGGCGAGTTCCACACCAAGGGCTGCCTTGAGTACGGCACGCAAATGGTGGGCGGCGTGACTCCCGGCAAGGGGGGCGAGAAGGTGCAAGGGTTGCCGGTGTTCGACACGGTGGCCGAAGCGGTCTCCAAGACCGGCGCCGACGCCACGATGATCTTCGTGCCCCCGCCGGCCACGGCCGACGCCATTCTCGAAGCGCTCGACGCCGGCATCCAGACGATCATTGCCATCACCGAAGGCGTGCCCGTGCTCGATATGGCCCGCGTGTACCCGGTGGTGCGGGCATCGAAGTCGCGGCTGATCGGCCCGAATTGCCCCGGCGTCATCACGCCCGAGGAATGCAAGATCGGCATCATGCCGGGCTACATTCATAAGAAGGGCCCCGTCGGTCTCATGAGCCGCTCCGGCACGCTCACGTACGAGGCCGTCTGGCAGCTCACGAACCTGGGCCTGGGCCAATCGACCTGCGTAGGCCTGGGGGGCGACCCGATCGTCGGCACGTCGTTCATCGACCTGCTGGAACTGTTCCAGGCCGATCCGAAGACCGAAGCCATCTTGATGATGGGCGAAATCGGCGGCACGGCCGAAGAAGAGGCCGCGGCCTACGTGAAGGCCCACGTGACCAAGCCCGTGGCGGCGTTCATTGCCGGCCGCGCGGCGCCCCCGGGCAAGCGCATGGGGCACGCGGGGGCAATCATCTCGGGGGGCAAAGGCACCGCCGCCGAAAAGATCGCCGCCCTCGAAGCCGCCGGCATCGAAGTGGCCGAAAGCCCAGCCGACATGGGCACGGCCGTCCAACGGGCCATCAAGAAAAGGCGGTAGTCGGAGAGCGAACCACCAAGACACAAAGACACGAAGGATGCATTTCTCGCCAAGGCGCAGAGCTCGCCAAGGCAGGCATTCTCTTTGCGTTCTTTGCGCCTTGGCGAGAAACCTCTTCGTGTCTTTGTGCCTTCGTGGTTCAATCCTCCGACCAAGCGGAGCGGCCGCATGAAGATGTTCGTTGCAGGCGAGTGGGTTGAGCGGGCGGAGCGGATCGACGTTCGCAACCCCTTTAGCGGGCAGGTGATCGACACCGTGCCGCGGGCCACGCCGGCAGACGTCGAGGCCGCGCTCTCCGCGGCGGTCGAAGGCGCCCGCATCATGCGGGCGATGCCGGGCTACGAGCGGTACCGCATCCTGCACCGCGCGAGCCAGCTCATGGCGGAGCGCAGCGAGGAGTTGGGCCGGCTCATCAGCAGCGAAGAAGGCAAGGTGCTGGCCGAGGGGCGGGTCGAGGCGAGCCGCGGACAGCAAACGATCGAACTCTCGGCCGAGGAGGCCAAACGGCTCGGCGGCGAAGTGCTGCCCCTCGACGGCGCGATCGGCGGCGAAGGGAAGTTTGGTTTCACGCTCCGCGTCCCCTGCGGCGTGGTCGTGGCGATCACGCCGTTCAACTTCCCGCTCAATCTGGTGACGCACAAGGTCGGCCCGGCGCTGGCGGCCGGCAACGCCGTGGTTCTCAAGCCGGCCAGCGACACGCCGCTCTCAGCGCTCAAGCTGATCGAGATCTTGCTCGAAGCGGGGCTGCCCCCCTTGGCCATCTCCTGCCTCACTGGCGGCGGAAAGACGCTCGGCGACGCGCTTTGCGGCGATGCTCGGGTGCGGAAGATCAGCTTTACCGGCAGCCGCGAGGTGGGGGAGCGGATCTTGCAGACCGCCGGCATCAAGCGGGTGACGATGGAACTGGGGTCGAACTCCCCAGTGATCGTGATGGACGACGCCGATCTCGACCAAGTGGCCGAGGCGGCCGTGGCCACCGGCTTCTCGAACGCCGGCCAGGTATGTATTTCGGCGCAGCGGGTGATCGCGCTCGAAACGGTCGCCGGCGAACTGGTCGATGCGCTGGCCCCGCGCATCCGCGCTCTCAAAACGGGCGACCAGCTCGACCCCAAAACTCAAATGGGCCCCATGATCCGCGAATCCGACGCCGCCCGGGTCGAGCAGTGGATCGGGGAGGCGGTGCAGCAGGGAGCAAGGCTGGTGGCGGGCGGAAAACGGCAAGGGGCCCTCCATGAGCCGACGCTCTTGGCCAATGTGCGCCCCGAGATGCGGGTCAGCCGCGAAGAGCTGTTTGGGCCGGCGGTGGCCGTTTCGACGGCTACGAACCTGACGGCGGCGATCGTCCAGGCGAACGACACGAACTACGGCCTGAGCGCGGCAATTTTCACCCGCGACCTCGAGCGGGCCCTGCGGTTCGCCCGCGACGTCGACGCCGGCAATCTGCACGTCAACTGGGGACCCCAGTGGCGGGCCGACCTGATGCCCTACGGCGGGCTCAAGGAGAGCGGCTTCGGCAAGGAAGGGCCGAAGTACGCGGTGCAGGAGATGACGGAGCTCAAGACGGTCGTCCTGCACGGCGTGTGGCCGAGCGTCCGGAAGTGATGCAAGCCGCTTCTTAGCCCCGGTGAGTCGCCGGACGAGGATCGCAACTCACCGAATGCGTCGACCGCTGCGTTGCGCCACATCATGCGGCTTGGCCCCCCGTCATTGACGGGGAGCTAAGGTGAGCGTGGCGGGTCGCATCATCCGGCCTTCCATGCCGGCCCGCAGCTTCCGGAAACGCGCAAAATCGGCCCAAGATTTGACCGGGCCGGCGGACCTGTGTTACTCTCCAGCTTAGTGACGGGCGATTCTCGCCGAGGTCCCGCTCGGCTTCCCTTGGTCTAGGGTTTTGCGATGAGTTTTGCGGCGTTTCGCGGCGTGGCGTTGGGCGTGGGCTTGAGCATCCTGGCGAGCGCCGGCTGCAATCAAGGCCCCACGCGCATCAAGCCGCTGGCGGTCGATCCGGCCGGTTCGGCGCAGAAGGCGATCGAAACCTACGACAAGGACGGCGATGGCGCCATTAGCGGCAAAGAGCTCGACGCCTCGCCCGGTCTCAAGGCGGCGATCGCCGAGATCGACGCCAATCGCGACAAGAAGCTCTCCAAGGAGGAGATCGAGGCCCGCCTGCAGTATTGGATCGACTCGAAGTTCGGCATCTCCCAAACGTCGGTCCTGGTGACGCTCAATGGCGCGCCGCTGCCGGGCGCTACCGTTAAGTTCGTGCCCGAGGAGTTCCTGGGGACCGCTGCGGCGCCGGCCGAGGGGGTGACCGACGACCAGGGCATCTGCAGCCCTTCGGTAGGCACCGACCATATGCCGGCCCCCGGCGTGGGCGGCCTTCGGCTTGGCTTCTACCGGATCGAGATTACGCGCGACAACAAAGGCAAGGAAATGGTTCCCGCCAAGTACAACAAGAAGACCGAACTGGGGCAAGAAGTCGCCAGCGGCGCCGCCAACATGCGGCAAGGTCTGTTGACGTTCGCCCTGCGGCGTTAACCGTTCAAGCACCGCCCGCGAGGTTCGGCATGCGGCTCGTCCTGCTGGGCACCACGGGATACCATCCCAACGATCTTCGGCAGACTGCCTGTCTGATGCTGCCGGAGATCGGCGTCGTGCTCGACGCCGGCACTGGCTTCTATCGCGTTCGCGACTATCTGCAAACGCCGACCCTCGACATCTATCTTACGCACGCGCACCTGGACCACGTGATCGGGCTCACGTACCTGTTCGACGTGCTGCACGAGCGTCCGCTGGAACGGGTGACCGTGTGGGGCGACGCCGCCAAGCTGGCGGCGATTCAAGAGCACCTGTTGAACGAGACGCTGTTTCCGGCGCCGCTCCCTTGTCTTTATGCGCCGCTCTGCGGCCCCGTGGATTTGCCCCAGGGCGGCCGGCTGACCTACTTCCCGCTCGAGCATCCCGGCGGCTCGCTGGGCTATCGGTTCGACTGGCCCAGCCATTCGCTGGCCTACGTGACCGACACCACCGCGAGCCCGACGGCCGAGTATGTGAGCCGGATTCACGGCGTCGACGTACTCTTTCATGAGTGCTATTTCCCGGACGGCTGCGAGGACCTGGCGCGGCGCACCGGCCACAGTTGCACTTCGGCCGTCGCCGAAACCGCCCGCGCCGCCGGCGTGGGGAGGTTGATCCTGGTGCACTGCAATCCGCTCGTCAGCCAACCCGACCCGATCGATTTGCCGGCGGCTCAGCGGATTTTCGCCCACACGGTGGTGGCGCACGACCGGATGATCGTCGAATTCTAGGGCCGCGATCTTCGCACTGCTGGCCGATTTGACCGGCGCACAATTGCAGGGTAGGGTTCTCAGCCCCACAAATCCGTTTGCCGGGGTCCCGCCTTCGCTTCCCCCCCGCAGGAATTAGCCGCCGTGTTTGCCGAATCGGTTGCGCAGCTGGAGCCCCAATCGTCGCTTGGCGAGGATGGCCCGACGATCTTGGTGGTCGACGACGACCCAACCCAATCCGAATCGCTGGCTTTTCGCCTCCGGCAACACGGCTTCAGCCCGACGACTGCGTCGACGGGCCGCCAAGCGCTGGCGTTGGCTCAATCGGATCAACCGTCCGCGATTCTGCTCGACTTGCAGCTCCCGGATCTCGACGGCCTGAGCGTGTGCGAACAGCTCGTCGACTCTCCGGAGACCTGCGAGATCCCGGTGATCATCGTCAGCGGCGTCGACCGCCCTGACGTCCTCCGCCAAGCCCGCGCCGCCGGGTGCCACTACTACTTGCGGAAGCCGTACGATCCGAACGCCCTGTTGATCTTGCTGCGGCAAGCGCTTCAGGAAATGAACGACTGGTAAGGCGGTCTTTACGACCGCTTCGGCGCCGGACTCGCGCCATCCGCAGCGCGAACTCGTTGCTTGCCCAATCGGCACATTCCGACTAGCCTGAAATTATGGACGATTCGGGCAGTCGCTTCCTGGGCAGTGAGCGAGCGTCTCTATTCGATTTTCGTTTCCCGGGGCGCGGGACGGCTTGCCCCGACACGGCTCTCGCTCGGACGCCTTCTCTCTTCATGCACCGTCCGGGCCGCTGCCCTCACGCGTGCAGGCAGGTTCCATGAGTCCGGCGCTGCTGCTTCTGCTCGCCCTTCCGGCCCAGCGGCCGTTGCACGCGAATCTGGATCAGCTCATGCCGCCCGTCGAGGCCAAGCTCGGCTCGGGCGACGCCCAGGTCCTGGTGATCGGCGATTCGCTGAGCCGCAAGGGCTGGACGCAGCCCTTCCGCGACAACCTACAGGCGATCTGGGGCAACGGAGGGTCGGGCTATCAGGGTCTGAACTGGCACAACGCCGGCGGCTTCAACGGCGGCGCGTGGGACGTGCACAACATCGCCGAGGACCGTGCCCCGCACAGCGGGATTGACGGGCTCTGGGCCCAAACGACGGTGGGAACGCCTGCGCCGGGCACGGCCAACAGCGCCGTACTCACTCCCTGGCAACTCGGCCCTTTTGACCTGCAGTACGTGGCCCAACCCATGGGCGGCCGCTTCAATGTGCTCCAAGACACAGTCAGCGGCCGCAAGCTGTTGGCGACTATCGACACCGCGGCTGACGACGCCAAGGTTGTCGAATGGCAGGGCGTGGCCGAGGGGCGACTCGTCTTTCAACCGCTCGACGAGGGGCATCCCGTCAAAATCCTGGGAATTGTCGGCGAAAGCACGTCGCCCGGAGTGCGCGTCGATCGCGCGGCCGTCGACGGCTGGTCGACCGTGAACTTCGTCGAGCGCGACGAGACCTTCGACGCGCAGGTCGAGATGCTCGGCGCCGACCTGGCCGTCATCGCGCTCGGCGCGAACGACAACACCGCGGCGCTCGCGCCAGGCTACCGCGATCGTCTGGAGACGATCGCCAACCGTCTGCTGGCCGCCAACCCGAACGTCGAAGTCTTGCTGATGCCTCCCTACCAGTTCGGTGGCGGGAGCGCAAGGCTGTCGAAAATGACCGACGACGCCCTGTCCCTTGCCCAGGAGCGCGGGTTTGGGCTCATCAACCTGTACGACGCGGCAGGTACGACGGCCTTCTTCCAGGCCAACGGATTCCTGGGCGATTCGATTTACTGGAATGATGCAGGCAGCGCCTACATCGCCGACCTCGTGCTCGAGGCGCTCCGCACCAAAGGCGCCTCGCTCGACACGCCGCGCGGAGACACGACCGGCGACGCCAAGGTCGATCTCAGCGACTTCGGCGTGCTCAAAACCTACTTCGGTCAAGCCAACGTGACGATGACCCAGGGCGACCTCACTCGCGACGCCAAGGTAGACCTGAGCGATTTCGCCAGTCTCAAAGCGGCCTTCGCGGCCGCGAAGGTCGCCGCGGCAGTACCGGAACCGCCTGCCGCTGCCTTAGCGGCGCTCGGGTTGATTCTGCTGTGCTGTGCCCGACCAATCTCGCTCAGTCGGTCTTCCAACGTTCGCTAGCTCCCGGTGATGAACACATCGCGCCGCGGGAACCTCGCGAAGAGTTCCGCCGGCTGGCCGAAGTTCGTCGCCAGCACGTCGGCCGGGTTGGCCGCCAGCCATTGCGAGAGGTCGATCGCCGCGTAGACGCCCGTGTTCAGGGCCACGAGCACCCGGCAGGCGCCGCCGCCGACGTTCTCGATCGAGTGGCCGAACCCCTGGGGAATGTAGCCGACATCTCCGGCCCCCAGCGTTTCTGTACGAAAACGGCCGTGGGAGCCGAACAGGGTGACGCTCACCGTGCCCTGCACCACGTAGTGCCATTCGTCGGCCGTGGGATGCCAGTGCAGTTCGCGCAGCGCGCCTTGTTCGAGATCGAGCACGAGGCCGGTGACCGTGGTCGAGATCGGGAACCGCGACGAATCGACGCGCCACTCGCGGCCGCCGGCGAACGTGCGGTGCGGCGGTTCCGAAAGCAGCGAGAACTTGTGCGTTTGCGGCGGCGGGTTCGGCCCTTGCAGCGACGCGGCCGCGGGCTCGGGGGGCAGGGCGCCTTTGGCGAAGTACACCTCGTCGCGCGGGAAGCTCGCCAGGTCGGACTCCGCCAGACCCAGGTTCTTGGCCACGAGCGCCTTAGGCGCGTGGCCGATCCAATCGCTGATGCTGAACGTGCCGAACTCCGAGAAGTAACCGTTGTCGAAAATCAGGATGAAGTGACACGGCTCGTTCCCCAGGCACTGCAGCATGTGCCCATGGCCGCGGGGAAAGTACCAAACGTCGCCCGGTGCGAAGTCGTTTGTTTCGCCGCGGCCTTGCGGATCGACGACCGTGGTCCGCACGCGCCCCGAGAGCACAAACGCCCATTCGGCGGCCGTGGCGTGCCAGTGCAGCTCGCGCATCACGCCCGGCTCGAGCCGCATCGAGACGCCGGCCATCCCCTTGGAGATGGGCAATTGCTCGACGGTCGCCTCTTTGCCAAAGCTCCCGCCGACGACCTTGCCCTGCGATCGCTCGAGCTCGAACTTGAATGTCGGCAGTTCCGGCGCGGCGAGCAACGGATCAGGCACGTTCTTGAGAAACGCCAACTCACCCAGCGCCATCGAACACCTTCTAAGCCTTGTTTACCGGGGATGCTTTACCGCTGAGGACGCGGAGGACACAGAGAAGATGGAGTGATTGAACCACAAAGGCACGGAGACACAAAGGGAGACGGATTTGTTTCTCGCCAAGGCGCAAAGGTCGCTAAGAGACGACTTCCTACTTTGCGGTCTTCGCGCCTTGGCGAGAAATGTATTCTTCGTGTCTTTGTGTCTTTGTGGTGAAAATGGCGACCGCTAACCGCCCACGACGAGCGTCGTTTCGCTTTGGAGCAGCGGCTGGGCCAGGCCGCGGCTGGTGACTTGGGCGTCGAGCCGCGGGTTGCCGGTGGACGCGGCCTTCACCTTCAGACGGTATTCCACCGTCTCGCCGGCCCGCAGTTCGGCGATCGGTTCGAACGTAATGGTCTGGCCGGCCACGCGATTGCGCGTCGGCCCGCTGCCGGAGAGCAATTGCAGCTCGGCCGGCACGGCGACCTTGAGTTGCACCTGCTGATCGGGGTAGCTGGCCGGGTTGCGCACGGAGATCACGAACGTCGTTTCACTCCCCACTCGCACCGGGTCGCTCTGCTCTGCGACCGCCAGCGTCACCCGGCTGGGCGGGCGCGGCTCGAGCGAAGCGGCGGCTGGGGCCGCCGAGAGGGCCGGGCCCGTTTCGGCCGCAGGCGCCTCGGCAGGCGGCGCGGCCGGCCCTGCGTTCGCGGGCCCGCGGATATCGACGCAGGCCTCTTGGGCCATCTTGAGCCCGGTGGCGGCCGTAACGGTGGCCATGTTGCAAGCGCGGCCCTGCGCCAGGCAGCGGCATTGAATGCGGAAGCGCTGGGTTTGGGCCGGCAACAGAGTTGGCAAATCCCAGATCAGCTCGCCGGTTGTCGGAATGCCCTTGGTGGCCGCCTCGGGCTTGAGCAACGCGGGGTCGTATTCCACGGCCAGTTTCAATCCCTGCTGAGCGCTTTCGCCCGTGTTCGCAACGTCGATCACGAACTCGGCGACCTCGCCGACATTGCGGATCGAGGGCCCCGTGTTCCGCACGCTCAAGCCCGGCCCGCTGGTGGAAGGCGAGCTCGGCGCGGGGTTCGCCGGCGGCGCGGCCGAGTTGGGCGCAGCCGAGTTAGGAATCGGGGCCACAGGGGCAACTCCGCTCCCCTGCGTGATGTCGACACAGGCTTGGGCCGTGGCCCGAGTTCCCCCTTCGCCCACGACCTCCACCGTATGGCACTGTCGTCCCACCGCCGCGGCGGTAAAGCTAATGCCCACCCGCTGGGATTGCCCGGGCGCCAAGACGCCTTGCAATTCTTTTTCGATCTTGCCTTGGATCTGGTGCTGCAGGCCGGGATCGTGGGTATCGATGATCACGAGCTTGCTGGCCGGGGCCGCGCCCGTGTTGCTGACGACGATCTCGAAGACCAGGTTTTGTCCAACCACGCCGCGGTCGGGCCCGACGATCGACACGCTCAACGTCGGCGAAGTAAGCGCCGTCGTCACGCAGTCCTGCGCCGAGAGCCCCTCCGCGGTGCGCACGCTCGCGCACACCTGGGCCTGACCGGGGCCGTCGATGCGGTAGTCGAGGGCAATGGTTTGCGATTGCTTGGCGGCCAGGTCGAGCAGTTGGAACTCCACCTGATTGCCCGTCGCGGGGGCGGGGGGCGTGCTGCTCAAGAACGTCAGGCCGCTCGGAGTCGGCACGGTGACCACCACGCCGCGAGCCGGCAAGTCACCGGGGTTGCTCACCTGCACCTGGAAGCTGGCGGTAGCGCCGAGGCTGGCCTGCGACGGGCCGACCACGCGCACGGCGATCTCCGGCGAGGTCCAGGTTTTTTGGGTGGTCGCGTTGCCGATGACGAGCGGCCGCTCGTCGCCGCGAGCCGAATTCGCGGGGCGGATCAGCCGCACGTTGATCTGATTCGTGCCAGGGGAAGGCTGCGCTGCGAAATGACGGCGGTCGCCTGGCCCAGGTCATTCGTCGTGATCTCTACCGCTTGAGCGCCGTTTTCGAACTGCGCCGGCGGGCCGGAGACGATTTCGTAGCGAACTTGCCAGCCGGCGATCGGAGTGCCATCGGTCTGCCGCGCCACGCTGGTGGTGAGCGCATGCTGCGTGCCGACCGGGTTCACGGCCGCCAGCGGCGGGTTCCATTGGGCATCGACCCAGTGGATGACGCCGGTTCTCTGGTGCTGATCCCAGCTCGACACGCGCGGCGCGAACGCGGTGACGTAGCTCGTGCCCTCGGTGGGAGAACTGACGCTAATCCAAGCCTGGCCGAGCGCGACCGGCACGTCGTCGAGCGGAGTGGGAGTGCCGCGGGTCAACGTCACCAGCCGATTAGAGGTGTTGGCCAGGGCGTAGTCGTTGTCCACCTTGCGCGGGACGCTCGAGGGGAAACAATTCCAATCGTGCCCCTGCTTGGAGCGGGCCAGGAAGTAGCCGACGCCGTTGGGCGCGAGCATCCATTCGACCTGCTGGTTGCCGACGGGGCGACCGTCTTGGTTGTGAATGCTCGCCAACATCACCACTTCGCTCCCCACGGGAGCGATCACCTGGTTCGGCGCGATCGCAAGCCCCGGCGGGGGCAACGGCGCAGCCGAACCCGGCAGCACGGGACCGCACGGCTGTTTGCAGTTCGAGCCGCACCAACCGTGGTTCAGCAGGTTGGCCCAGTGGTCTTGTTTGCAGCACGAGTGATCGAACAAGCTCGTGCAACACGCCGTCAGACTGCTGCAGCCCAAGTGCTGATGCAGCGACGAGAGCTGCGCGTGGCTGAACAGATTACAGCAGCAGTTCGACGGCTGCACGACCGGCGTCACCGTGCCTGGCGTGGCGCCGGGGGCCGTGGTGAAAAGCTGCTGGCCCGAGGGCGGCATTTGCAAGCTCGCGCAGCCGGAAAGCAGGAGCGCAGCACAGCGCCGCCCAGCCTGCCCTTCGATTGCCGCCTTGCTCGCGATTCATTGGCCTGTCCGTTGCCAGGGGCCGCTCCTCGCGCAGCCCGCCTTTCTTAGCCAAACGTACCATGCGTTTTTGCCACATGGTGAAATTCTGCAACGTGCGGTGGGGTGGAAAAACAACGAAGCAAGACCGGTTGGAGGGGTCGTGCCGGGTGCGCCGGTGGCAAAGCCCCGTGCTGCACGGCGCACCGCCGATCGGCTATCATTTCAAGCCCGTCAGGCAGAACTCGAACTCACCGCGAAGTCCGGAAACGCCGCCGCATGTCGCACCCGCCGCCGCGGTCCTTGCTTGCGCCGGCGATCGCCTTCGAGGCGGGCTTGGCGGTCCTTGCGCTGGGTCTCGGCTGGCTGCTGGGGCATCCCGCGCTCGAAACGGCCCGCGTGGACGCGAAGGGCTTCGGACTGGGCGTGGCGGCGACCTTGCCGATGCTGCTGGGCCTCTGGGGCTGCCTGCGCGCCCAGATCAGCAGCCCTAGTGAAGATCCGCCAGCTCGTCGAAGAATTGCTGCTGCCGCTGTTTGCTGGCAGCTCGCTGGGCGCGGTGGCCCTGGTCTCGGCCCTCGCCGGGCTGGGCGAGGAGATGCTCTTCCGCGGCGTGCTGCAGCCGGCAATCGCGGGGCTGGCGCCCGCGCGGCCGGAATGTGGCTGGGGCTGCTGGGCGCAAGCCTGCTCTTCGGCCTGGCGCATGCGGTGACGAAGACTTACGTGGTGCTGGCAGGCCTAGTGGGCCTGTATTTGGGCGGACTGTGGCTGTGGTCCGGCAACCTGGTGGCGCCGATCGTCGCGCATGGGCTCTACGATTTCATCGCGATTTTGTGGTTGCTGCGGCGGTCGCGAGGCGATAGGGCAGGCTCGGATGCCGATGGAGGGGCCGCGCCGACCGAGGCGCCGCCCGGCGACCACGCGAAGTACACCTAGCCAGCGCGACCGCGGGGCGGCGGGGCTTCGTACCGAAAACGATTCCGGCCCCAACGATAGCCCACGAGCGAACCGGGGATGCCGCCAAACAACATGCCGCCGCTGAACCGATCGACGGCGTCGATCGAAAGGACCAGCGGCGCAAGCAGCGTGGTTCCGACGGCGAAGCCCAGCAGGGCCGTGAGCAGGCACACGATCTGCCGCGACAGGGCTTCGTCCGAGTGACGA
The DNA here is from genome assembly GCA_046349955.1 of Pirellulales bacterium. Lineage (GTDB taxonomy): Bacteria > Planctomycetota > Planctomycetia > Pirellulales > JBGAPH01 > JBGAPH01. The sequence continues at coordinate 90,158 of JAXMBI010000006.1, forward strand.
TTGCGCCCGATAGCTGCGATATCCGAGCCCAACGCCAATCGCGGCTGCGGGCAATCCGCCCACAAGGGCACTCAATTGCAGGTTCTGCAAGCCGCTGAACTTGGTCCGGCCCGCAGGAGACAGGAGGTCTGTCACAGCCGTGCCAATTCCCAGGGCTAGCGCAGCCGAGAGGAACACCACCAGGAAGGCTGCCAGAAGCGCGGTTAGCTTTCCCATGGGCCAATGCCTGCCTCTCGAATGCGGGCGACGAGGTGTGACGGAGGCGTGCAGGACGCCCCCGCAAGGATTAGGATACGATCCCTGCATCAGCGCCGCCAGAACGCCCAACTCGCGTCAGCCTCCCTCGCGCTCACAGCCATGTCCCACCGCGCCTTGCCGAAGACTCTACCCCCTTTGATCCTTGTGGCGCTCTTCGCCACCGGTCCCCTCTTCGCCGCCGAATTCCAAGTCTCCCAAGACGACCAGAGAATCCGCATCCAGGGCCCCGCCCTCGAGGCCGCGATCCGCAAGCAGGGCTATGTGTCGGGCGTCGAAGGACAGTCGCTCGTCGATCGGAAAACCGGCTTCCGCGACGCCGGCTTCGGGCTCGACATCGTCGACTGGATCATGGAGCCCGGCAGCGACGAGGCGTACCGCGACCAGTTGCCTGGCGATCTGCCCTACCTGTTCAACAACGCCTACCACGGTCGGCGGGCGAAGCGGAGCATCGAAGGCCCGCAAATCTGCACGCAGGCCGGCCGCCTCGAGCCCCGGGTGATTCAGGGGCGCGACGCGGCTGGGCAAGAATTCGTCGCCATCCAGCAGGACTACAAGTATCACCTTGCCGCCCCCGGCAAGCAGACTGGCTCGCGTTGGGAGCAGACGATCGTCTTTCCGGCCGGCAAGCGCTATTTCCTGTCGAGCGACCTGATCACGGCCGTCAACGCCAGCGAGGCCCTGTTCCTGCGGCTCGACATGCCGGGGCACATCAAGCACTCTGGCGGAGACACCTTCAGCGAGGTCTACCTGAGCTACCACGGCCGCATTCCAGCCGCCGAGTTCACCAGCGACTTCGCTCCCGACGACCGTTTTCTCTATGTCCGCGACGACGCCAAGCTGCCCGAGCGGATCATTCGGGCCTACCATCTGCGCGACCCCAAGACTGGCCGCGACGGCCCTTGGCTGGCCGGCATGACGCTCGATTCAGCGGCCGTCAGCGAAGCCTGGTGCCACCAGCGGGGCTACGTCTGCCTGATCGAAGAAATCGGCGGCCGGCCCATCAAGCCGGGGGAGCAGTTTGGAGCAGCCTTTGTCGTGGGCTTCTTCGACTCGATCAACGAGATGCACGCGGTGTACGATGAGCTGGCCGGCGCCAATCGCCTCGAGGTGTCCCCCGACGGCAGCGGCTGGCGGCTGTTCAAGGCCGAGCCTTCCCCGGTACGGTAGTGCTCTTCGTTGGGCGCTTGGGCCCTTGTCGCACCTTTGCTTCGTTCCCCTAGGACTCCGCGTGCAGCTTCTCGCCGAATTCCTCTTCCGCCTGAGTTTTGGTCTGGCTGTGGCGATGGCCTGCACGCCGACGCGGTTCGTGCCGGCTGGCTTTTTCCACGCGCACTCTTATGTGCTCTAGGCCTCAACGTGGGCGCGCTCATGGCGACTCTCGGCAGCGGCGCCTGGCCCTGGTGGCCCGCCGCCGGCGCGGCCGCGGCCAGCTACGCCGCGGCGGTCGCCTCGCACTACGAACGGCCCCGGCTCGGCAACCTCTGCCTGAGCGCGAGCGCGGCCTTGGCCTTGATCGGCGCCTGGGCGGCGAGCCCCCTGGCGTCCGGCGCGCCGCCGGCGCTTGTTGCGCTGACGCGCATCGACGCCGTGTCCGGCGGCCTGCTCCTGGGCTTCACGATCGCCGCCATGCTGTTGGGGCACTGGTACTTGAACACCCCCGGCATGGATCTCATTCCCTTGCGTCGGCTGGTGGTGCTGATGGGGGTCGCGATTGCGCTGCGCGCGGTCGTGTGCGGCGCCGGGCTCGCTTTGCAGATCACCGGGCCGGGAGCGCCGTTTTCGGGCTGGCCGATGTTCGTGGCCTTGCGGTGGCTGGCCGGCGTGTTCGGCTTGGCCGGCGTCACGGTGATGACGTGGAAGACCCTCGAAATCCCCAATACGCAGAGTGCAACGGGCATTCTGTATGTAGGGGTCATCGGGGCCTTCCTCGGCGAGCTCGCCGGGTTGCTACTGTCCGCCGGCGGCGCGTTTCCCGTATGATGGAGGTTCGGCCCGCGTCTGCCGCGCGCCAAAGAATTCTGCTCCGAAGGGCAGCCCCACGAAGGGGGCGGGCCAGAGCGCGCTTTGTGCGTTCGCGGCCCGGTCGCCGCCGGCCGCTGGCGTGGTTCCCGTCTCGGTTCGTTCCCAAAGTGCCGATGAACGTCGAGTATCGTTGTCCCGACTGCGAAGCTACGGTCCGCGCAGAACTGAGCCCCGCCACGGCGGTCGCTCACTTGCAGCCACTGCCAGGCCGCCCTGGTCGTTCCGGCCGACACGTTCGATGGCGGCTCGGCTGCGGCGGTGCGCGGTGTGCCCGAGCACCGACCTGTACTTTCGCAAGGACTTTCCGCAGCGGTTGGGGGTGGGGTTGGTGGTGGTGGGCTTCGTGGCCAGCAGCGTGGCCTGGTTCTTCTACCTGATCTACTGGGCCTTCGGCATCCTGTTTGCCACGGCCCTGATCGACGTGGTGCTCTACCTGCTCATGGGTGAATCGCTCACCTGCTATCGCTGCGGCGCCCAGTACCGCGGCGACTTCGACGCCGCGGGGCACGCTCCGTTCAACCTGGAGACGCACGAGAAACATCGCCAGCAACAGGCCCGGTTGGAGCAAGGCCGACAGCGGTCGGGCGCTGCGGCCTCCGAAGGCAGCGGCTAGCCGTTTCAGACAGGCTGGAAGCCTGTTCCACGAATACGGCAAGCGAAGCCGCTCCGAGTGGCACAGGCTTCCAGCCTGTGCAAGCCAAGATTTCGCAGGGAGATCGAGCGCAGCGTGGACCCCGAACGGCAGCGAGTGCAAGACGATTTGCGCGGCCTCATCGCCGGTGAGGTTCGCTGCGACGACGTTTTCTTGCAGCTCTACGCCAGCGACGCCAGCCTCTACGAAATCCGCCCGCTGGGCGTCGTGCGGCCGCGCACCACGGCCGACGTGTCGGCCATCGTCGAATACGCGGCCCGCAATCGCCTGCCTCTTCACGCCCGCGGCGCCGGCACCGGTCTGGCCGGCGAATCGCTAGGCCCCGGCCTGATCGTCGATTTCTCCCGCTACATGCGCCGCATCGTGGGCATCGGTCCCGATTGGGTCCGCTTGCAGCCGGGCGTGGTCCACGGCCAGCTCAATCAAGAGCTGCGTGGGCTGGGGCATCTTCGGACCCGATCCGGCCACGAGCAAAGTCACGACGATGGGGGGCGTGATCGCCGTCGACTCGGGCGGCAGCCACTGGCTGCGCTACGGCTCGGCCCGCCGGCACGTCCGCAGCCTGCAAGTGGTGCTGGCCGACGGCATGGTGCTCGAACTGGGCCAAGAGCCGCTCGGGCAGCCGACGCCCGAGGATTCGGCCGGCCGCCGCCGGGCAGAACTCGTGGAGCGCGTGGCGGACCTGATCACCAAGTACGACGACTTGATCCGCGCGGCCGGCGCCCAGAGCCTGGTGAACCGCTCGGGCTACCAGCTCGGCGATCTGCTGGTCGACGGCCGGCTCGACCTGGCCAAGCTGCTCAGCGGCTCCGAAGGCACGCTCGCCCTGATCACCGAGGCCACGGTGGCCACGCAGCCGTTGCCCCCGCACCGGGGCGTGGCGCTGCTGGTGTTCGACAGCGTCGATCTGGCTGCCCGCGCCGTGCCCGAGATCGTGTCGATGGACGCGAGCGCTTGCGACCTCATGGACCGCCGGCATCTGTCGCTCGCGCGCGCGCGCCGATCCGCGCTACGACGTGCTGGTCTCGCCGGAAGCCGAGGCGGCGCTGCTCGTCGAGCGCGACGGCGACGATCCGCACGCGATCCGAGACTGGCTGGCCGACCTGGGCGATCGAGGCCGCCGCAAGCTGCGGGCGGCTCGACGCCCGCTCCACGCTCGATCCCTATGAGAGCGAGCTCTATTGGGGCCTGGCCCGCGGCATCGTGCCTACGCTGCACCGCGCGAAGGGGACCTCCCGTCCGCTGCCGTTCGTTGAGGATCTGGCGGTGCCGCCGCATGCGCTGCCGGAGTTCCTGGTCCGCATCCAAAACGTCCTCAAGCGTCACCAGGTGATCGCCAGCCTGTTTGGCCACGTGGGGCACGGGCAGATCCACCTGCGGCCGTTCCTCGATCTGACGCAGCCCGACGACGTACGCAAGATGGAGGCGATTGCCGACGAGCTCTATCGCGACGTCGTCGAGGCCGGCGGCACCGTAAGCGGTGAACACGCCGACGGACTGAGCCGCACGCCCTATCTGCGGCAGCAGTACGGGCCCCTCTACGAGGTGTTTCGCGAACTCAAGGCGATCTTCGACCCACTGCACCTGCTGAACCCCGGCAAGATCGTGGCCGACGAGCCGAGCGGCGTTTCGCAGAATCTGCGCAGCTTGCTGACGCCGGCGCAGCGCGCGCAGCCGACGGCGTTGCCGCGTCGGCAGTCGCGCCGGCGGCGGACTCTGTTGAGCAGGCGCCGCCGGCGAGCGAACTGCCGGTGCCGCTGCAACTGCGCTGGCAAGGACTCGAATACCTGGACACGGCGCGCAACTGCAACGGCTGCGGCGCCGCCGCGAGGTGTCGCTCGCCGTGCGGATGTGCCCGATCTTCCATCTCGCGCCGGCCGAAGAGGCCTCGCCGCGGGCCAAGGCGAACCTCGCGCGGGGGCTGCTCACCGGCCGGCTCGAACCGGCCGCCGCCACGAGCGACGAGCTGAAAGAGGTCGCCGACCTCTGCGTGAACTGCCACATGTGCCGGCTGGAGTGTCCCGCGACCGTCGACATTCCCAAGCTCATGCTCGAGGCCAAGGCCGCCTACGTCGCCACGAACGGCCTGCGGGTGCGCGATTGGATTCTCGCGCGGCTCGATGTCGTGGGCCGGTGGGGCTGCCGGTTCCCGCGGCTGGCCAACGCCCTGCTCACCTACCGCGGCTCGCGCTTTGGCCTCGACCCGCGCACTGGGGTTGGCGCAAGGCCGCAAGCTCGCCCGCTTCAACCACGGCAGCTTTCTGCACTGCCGCTAAGCAACGCCTCACCCGCCCCGCAAGGCGCAGCGGCCGCAAGGCGCTGTTGTTTCTCGACACCTACGCCAACTACTTCGACGCCAAGCTGGCCGAAGCCCTCGTGGCCGTGCTCGAGCACAACGGCGTCGCCGTCTACGTACATCCCGATCAGCAGGCCGCCGGCATGGGCATGGTGTCGGCCGGCGCGCTCGAGATGCTGCGCCCCGATCGCCGAGCGGAACGTGCGAATCCTGGCCGAAGCCGTGCGGCAGGGCTACCACATCGTTACCCCCGAGCCCTCGGCCGCTCTCTGCCTGACGCACGAGTACCTGCATATCCTGCCCGACGAAGAAGCTCGACTGGTGGCCGAGAACACGAGCGAAGCCTGCACCTATCTCTGGCGGATGCACCAGACCGGCACGCTGCAGCTCGACTTCCGGCCGCAGCGGGCCACGATCGGCTACCACCAACCGTGTCACCTGCGGGCCCTGCAGGTGGGCTCGCCGGGCGAAAGCCTGCTGCGCTTGATTCCCGGCCTGCAGGTGATCCGGCTCGAGCACGGCTGCTGCGGCATGGCGGGGTCCTACGGCATGAAGCGCGAGAACTACCGCGCCAGCCTGCGCATCGGCTGGGGGCTGATCTCGGCCCTAAGACAGCCCAGCATTCAGGCGGGGGCCAGCGAGTGCAGCACCTGCAAGATGCAGATGGAGCAGGGGACGAGCAAGCCGACGATCCACCCCCTCAAGCTCTTGGCCCTGGCCTATGGCAAGATGCCGGAATTCGCCGCACTGCTCACCGCCCGCGGCGAGGAGTTGGTGGTCACATGATCGTGCGCGTGCGGCTGTTCGCCGCCCCCGCGAGCTGGTTGGGCGGCCCGAGGTGACCTTCGAACTGCCGGAGGGGAGCACGATCGCCGATTTGCGGGTAGCCCTCGCGGGGGAATACCCGGCGGCTCGCTGGCGTGCTGCCCCATTGCCGATTCGCGGCCGAAAGCGACTTCGCGGCCGAATCGGCCGGGTTGGTCGCCGGGGGCGAGGTTGCGTGTATTCCGCCGGTGAGCGGGGGGTAGAATAGTGCGTGGGCGTGCGGCCGAGCGGAGTTTGGTGCGTGGCCGTGCCTCTCCCCCCGGCGACTCGCCGGGGGCTAATCCTCGCTACTTCGCCGTTCGCTCATGATCGAACTCACCCACGCGCCGATCGACGTGCCGAGCGTGCTGCGGGCCGTTGAGTCGGCGGCGGCCGGGGCCGTGGTGCTGTTCCTGGGCACGACCCGCGGCGTGACCGACGGGCGAGAAACCACGGCGGCTCGACTATGAGTGCTATCCGGCGATGGCCCAGGCCAAGCTCGCGGAGCTTGCCGCCGAGGCGCGGCGGCGGTGGCCGCTCGTGGCCTGCGCGATCGTACATCGGCTGGGGCGGCTCGAGGTGGGGGAAGCGAGCGTCGCCGTGGCGGTGAGCGCGGCCCATCGGCAGCCGGCGTTCGAAGCTGGGCAGTGGCTCATCGACACGCTCAAAGAGTGCGTCCCGATCTGGAAGCGCGAGCTCTGGGCCGACGGAACAAGTGAGTGGGTTCATCCGATAATTGAGACCGGCGACTCGCGCGCCCCAGCGGAGGGCGCGCCGTGAACGACCTCCTGCCGCTCGTCGACCGCTATGGCCGCGTTCACTCCGACCTACGGATCAGCGTCACCGATCGCTGCAACATCCGCTGCTTCTACTGCATGCCGGCCGAGAACGTGCGCTTTCGCCCGCGGCACGAGCTGCTCACGTTCGAAGAGATCGAGCGCTTCGTGCGCGTCGCCGCCACGCTGGGCGTGCGCAAGCTGAGGCTTACCGGCGGCGAACCCCTTTTGCGGCAGGAACTGCCGCGGCTGATCGAACTGCTGGCCGCCGTGCCAGGCATCGAAGACCTGGCGCTTACCACCAACGGAATCTTGCTGCCCGAGCAAGCGGGCGCCTTGAAGCGCGCGGGGCTTGCAAGGCTCAACATCAGCCTCGACAGCCTGCGCGAAGAAACGTTCGCTCGCATCAGCCGCCGACCGGGGCTCGAGCGCGTATTGGCCGGGATCGACGCTGCCCAGGCGGCCGGTTTCGACCGCATTCGGCTCAACGCCGTGGCGATCCGCGGGCTCACGGAAGAAGAGCTCGCGCGCTGGTGCAATTCGCCTGCGAGCGGGCTCGAGATGCGGTTCATCGAGTTCATGCCGCTCGACGCTGACGACCGCTGGAACCACGACCAGGTGCTCACGGGCGCCGAGGTTCGCCAGCGGCTCGAGCAAGCACTGGGGCCGCTCGAGCCAGTGTCGGTGGCTGATCCGAGCCAGCCGGCCAGCGACTACCGCTTCGTCGACGGCCGCGGCGTCGTCGGCTTCATCAACCCGGTGAGCGAGCCCTTCTGCGGCGACTGCAACCGCCTGCGGCTCACGGCCGAAGGCCAGGTGCGGAACTGCCTGTTCTCGACGGCCGAATGGGATGCCCGCGCCCTGCTCCGCTCCGGCGGCAGCGACACGGAACTCGCGCAGCTCGTGCGCGATTGCGTGGCGGCCAAACGCGCGGGGCACGGCATCGACACGCCCGAGTTCGTACGGCCCAAGCGGGCGATGTATCAGATCGGCGGGTAGCCGGGAACCGCCATTAGCCCCCCGTGAGTCACGGGGGGTAGCCACGGCAACAGACCAATTACATTTCGTTGCTTTCGACCGCGTTGGGCTGGCCGATCGTGCTTCGAGTTCAACCGCACTCCCCCGGCGACTCGCCGGGGGCGAAACCAGGACGGATCCTGGCTCCCTCCGCTGCTTGACGCTCCCGCGCCTCACTGCCAAACTGCCCGCGCGGGCGACGGGGTCCCTCCTGCGGAGCTAGGGCGGTTCATGCGCACGATCGGCGTCGGGTTGGTGGGGAGCGGGTTCATCACCGCGGTGCACTACGAGAGCTTCCTCCGGGCGCCGGGGGCCGAGGTGCGGGCCGTGGCTTCGCGGTCGGCCGAACGGGCAAAGGAGTTCGCCGCGAAGCGGGGCATTCCCGCGCTCCTTCGGCGACTATCGCGAGCTGCTCGCCCTGCCGGAGATCGAGCTCGTGGCCCTGGGCGTGCCCAACGATCTGCACTGCGAGATGGTAGTGGCGGCGGCAGCCGCCGGGAAACACGTGGTGCTCGAGAAGCCGATGGCCATGACCCTCGGCGAGTGCGATCAAATGATCGCGGCCTGCCGTTCGGCCGGCGTGAAGCTGATGTATGCCGAGGAACTGTGCTTCGCCCCCAAGTACGTGCGGCTCAAGAAGCTGGTCGACGACGGGCGCTCGGCAAGCCGTATCTCGTGAAGCAGTCGGAAAAGCACGACGGCCCGCACACGCCGTGGTTCTGGGACACCGCCCGCTCCGGCGGCGGCGTGGCGCTCGACATGGGTTGCCACGCGGTGCAGTTCTTCCGCTGGCTCCTGTCCGGCCCCAGCGCCCGACCAGCCGCCGAAGGCCAAGAGCGTGCTCGCCCAACTCGGCACGTATGTTCATGGCGACAAGACCAACGGCGACGACCATGCCCTGATCATCGTCGAGTTCGAGAACGGCTGCGTGGGGCTGGCTGAGGAGAGCTGGGCCAAGCCCGGCGGCATGGATGATCGGGCCGAAGTCTTCGGCTCACAGGGGCTGGCCTACGCCGACCTGCTCCGCGGCAACTCGATCCACACCTACTCGCAGCGGGGCTACGACTACGCGGTGGAAAAGTCAGGCGGCACCGCCGGGTGGACCTTCACCATGTACGAAGAAAACTGGAACTACGGCTTCCCCCAGGAAATGGCCCACTTCGTCGACTGCGTGCGCGACGACAAACGCCCGATCACCAGCGGCGAAGACGGCCGGGCAACGATGGAGATCATCCTGGCCGCGTACGCTTCGGCCGGGCAAGGCAGGAAGATCGAACTGCCGTTCGAAGTGACGGATAAGCGGCCGATCGAAGTCTGGCGCGGGAAGCAGCGCCCGTAGCCTGCTCTCTCCGAGAGCAGAACGCCGAAGCGGGTACAACTGTGTTCGGCGAGCCGGCGTACAGCACGCCAAATTGCGTTTGCGCCGCTCCAGCATTCGGCACACGGAGTGTGCCGGCTACGTAGTAGGCACACTCCGAGGCCGTGAGTTTTTTGGCCGAGGAGTGTGATTTTGGATGGGTGCGGCGGGGGGGACGCTTTTTTTTGTTTTTTGAGCGGAGCTGCGGGGTTCTCCTCGTTGTCTCGTGGGCGGAGCGGTGCGGCGGTCGCGGGCGAGCGCCGCTGCCTGGCCGCTCTCAACTTCCTCCGCCGGCCGTTTCCCCGGCGAGTGTTTGGAGCCGGCAAGCCTGCAGGACATGGTGGGCGATCGCATACAGCGTCGCCACCGTGCGGCACTTGGCTGCGCGCGGACAGGCATCTGTCGGAGGTCACGATTGCGCGCCAACGCGTTCGCCCATTCCGCAGTTTGGCAGCGCAGCCGATAGATCTGCTTGGCCGCTGCCGTGCCCATCCGCGCCCTCCAGGCGGCCACGCCCACGCCGTCGCCGGCTTTCTTGGCGTAGGGGTCCTTGTCTTGCGCGAGCTGCTTCTGTTCTTCCTTCAGCGGTGCATACACCGCGCACCCTGCGGCAGCGGCCAGCTCGATCGAGTGGCAGGCCGCGAACCCGCCGTCGACCAGCGCCTGTTCCGGCACGCTGCCGTAGCGGTCTCGCAGTTGTCGCAGCATGGGGGGTAGTTGCTCGAAGTCCGTGCCGGCTGGCGTGGCGTCGACGCCCACGATGATGCCTGAGACGGTGTCGGTGCAGAACTGCACGTTGTAGCCCGGCCGATAACCGCCGTCGGAGAACTGCATCACTCGCGCTCCGGATCGGTGGTCGAGGCACGGGCCTCGCGCGGCGTTCGGCCGCTCTTCTTGGCCGCGGCTTGCTGTTGCGCCTGCGCTTGTTCGCACTGCCGCAGCGCTTCCTCCTTGGCGCTTGGCGTTCCGCGGCGGCCCGCTCCCGCGCCGCCCGTCGCCGAAGGTTGAGTTCCTCCGGCGACTCTTCGGCAAGCTGCTTGAGCGTTTGCACTTGGGCGCGGGCTTGTTCCAAGCATTGCTCCAAGCGGCCGGCGCGGCGATAGCTCGCCTTGCCGGCGCTGGCCCGCACGCGCATGCCGTCTTGAGCCACGCACTGCATCGTCACCAAGCCTTCGGCCAACAGGACGGCCACGAGTTGCGTCAGCAGTTCGTCCCAGTCGCGCCGCCCCGCGAACGAAAGTCGGCCAGCAGGTGATAGTTCACGCTCACGCCGCCGCACAGCCAGCGATAGGCCGCCTGTGTTTCGCACAACCGGGCCAGCTCCGTGCGCTGCTGACCGCGTCCAAAGTGGCGTAGACCCACAGGGCCACCAACAGCCGCGGGTCGGTGGCGTCGCGGCCCACGTGCCCTTCGACGGCGCGAATCTCCGACAGCCAACCCGCGAGCGGCAGACCGCTGACGGCGGCCCACACCAGCCGCGCCCGATGGTCGGGTTCGAGCAGCTCATCCAGCGCGGAGCACTGCAGCTCCACCTGATCGCGCTGCGGCACGCGCAGCCGAGGCTTTCCCGCGACAATTTCGGGCGCGCCGACGACTCCGCCGCGCCCTTCTCGAACAACAAGCGATCCATCCTGGAACCTCGACCCACGCCAATTTCGCCCATCACCCCGCAACAACCAAGCTGCGCCCCTTACGCTCACTCGAAAAGCCCAAAAACTCACAGGCTCTCCGTGTGCCGTGACTCGCGCGACCCAAGGACCAGCGGTGAGCCCTACTTCCCAGCGACCGCCGGCAACCAACCACCCCTCCGGCCGCGTATGCCTTTGGCGATACGCCAGCGACTCGCGCAACTACGCCGGGACCCATCTCACTGCCGACTCCGCCGGCTGCGATACGTTGCTCGCATACTTGGCCAAGCTCGAGACCGCGCTCGAAGCCTCTTCGGCTCAACTTTCGACCGCAACGCCGAACCGTGCGGAATTGGAGGTCGTAGGGCATCGCGCGCCGATCCTCTCCGCGGCGACCTGGACCATCAGGCATGACCCTCAAGCCGACGCCTCGACGTGGCGGTTGGTCTGGTCGCCAGCGCGGTCCTGCTTGAGGTCGGCAAAGACCGGCTCAAGGCGTGCAGGCAGGCGTGGCGGACATTCGCCGCGGAACAGGCGACTACTGCATCGGCGCCGGAGGCGAGGAATTATGATTCTGGTGGCGAGTCCGCGACGCTTGACCGAGAACTCCATCTGCAGTTGGGGTTTGCGAGGTGACAAGCACACCCTCCGCTGGCTATCGTAAGATCGCACGCTCCCCCGCCTTGGTATCCCCGCCGGTTCGAAATGCTCAGCTCCCTCTGCCTGGCCCTACTCCTAGGCGCCGTTTTCGACGAGCCCTTCCCCATCTGGACCGTCACCCCCGCCCCGGCCGAAGCCGCGTTCCCGGCCAGTGTCTCGCCACCGCTCCCGAACTCCGAGCTCGCTGAGTACCTCGCCCGCGAGCCCCTCACCCCGCTTGCATCCGCCACTCTCAGTCTGCGCGACCAGGCCGGCCGTGTCTGGCTCGGCAGCGACGGCGGCCTGATGTTGCTCGAGCCGGGCGCCAAACGCTGGCGGTTGTTTCACTCGCGGCGCTGGCTGCCGGACGATCGTGTCACCGGACTCGCCGTGGATGACCAAGGCGTCGTGTGGGTGCAAACCGCCGGGGGCGCCGTGAAGTTCAAGCAGCAGCAGACGACGCTCGAGCACAAGATGCAGACCATCCACGACACGCTTCGCAAGCATCACGTTCGCGAAGGGCTGGTCGGTTCGATTGAGCTGAAGACGCCCGGCACGCTCGCCGGCGGGTGGTTCAAGCACACCGACGACAACGACGGCCTCTGGACCAGCATGTACGCCGGGGGCGAGGCCTTTCGCTACGGAGCGACCGGCGCGGCCGACGCCAAGGATAACGCCTGGGAGGCGGTGCAGGCGCTGATGCGGCTCGAAGAGATTACCGGCATTCCCGGCTTCGCTGCCCGCAGCATCGTGCCGGCGAGCGAGGAGCCGCACAAGTACGGGGGCCAGTGGCACAAATCGGCCGACGGCCGCTGGTGGTGGAAAGGAGACACTTCGAGCGACGAGCTCGACGGCCATTACTTCGCCTACGCCGTGTACTACGACCTGGCGGCCGACGAGCCGCAGCGCGGTTGATCCGCGGCGTCGTGGCCCGCATGACCGACCACATTCTCGACCACGGCTACTACTACGTCGGGCCCGACGGCAAGCACACCACCTGGGGCGTGTGGGGCGCATCCGAGCGACGTTGAACCACGATCTCGAGTGGCACGTGGAGCGCGGGCTCAACTCGCTCGAACTGCTCTCGCACCTGAAGGTGGCCAGCCACATCACGGGCGACCCCAAGTACGCGGCCGTTGCCCGCGAGTTGATCGAGAAGCACGCTTACGCCACGAACACCATCGACCAGAAGCTCCTTTGGCCGCCGCATGCCGTAAACCATAGCGACGACGAGCTGGCCTTCCTGTCCTACTATCCGCTGCTCCGGTACGAGCGCGACACCAAGCTCGCAAGGTGTACCTGGCCAGCATCCGCCGCTCGTGGGAGATCGAGCGGCCCGAGGAGAGCCCGTTTTTCAACTACATCTACGCGGCCGCCGAGCAGCTCGACGCCTGGCCCAACACGAGCAAGCGGCCGGACAAGGGCTATGTTCCCCCGGCGGACTACGACGCCGACGCCTGCCCTGGCTTGGTTCCGCGAGGTGCCGAGCGACACGATCTACTGGTCGGTGCAGAACTCCCACCGCCGCGACCTGGGGCCGCGCGCGGCAACCGTGTCGGCAAGGCGGTGCTCCAGACGCCGATCCACATCGCGGAACGGATCGTGATGAAGTGGAACGGCGACCCCTACGAAGTCGATGGCGGCGAAGGAGGAACGCGCGCGACGACGGGGCCTTCATCCTGCTGCCGTACTGGATGGGGCGGTACCACCGGTTCGTGGAGTAGACCGCGACCGCGGAGATCCGGCCAACCGCACAGAGAAGTCTCGCACTACTTGCGCAGTTCCACGAGCGCGGTCGATCGCCGCCAGCTTCTCTTCGAGCTCCGCGAGGCTAGCCCGTTCCTTGGCCACGACTTCGGCCGGCGCCCGCTCCACAAACGTGCCGCCGGACAGCTTGGCTTGCTTCGCGGCAATCGCCTGGGCGAGCTTGGCGCGTTCCTTTTCGTTACGGGCAATTTCGGCCGGCTTGTCGATGAGGCCCGCCAGATCGACGAACACCTCGACGCCGCCGGCGAGCAGGTTCGCGCCGATCGCCGGGGGCGCCGTGTTTGGCCCCCAGGCCGTAGCCCTCGCGCCCGGCCATGGAAAGGAAATAGGGGGCCATCGGCTGCAGGAGCGCCGCGGCCGCCTCGTCGCAGCGCACGCTGAACTCGATTTGCTGCTTGGGCAGAATGTTCTGCCGGCTGCGGATATCGCGGATCGCCGCCAGCACCGTTTGGAACCGTGCGAAGCGGGCCTCGATCTCGGCGTTCTGCCGGCTCAGGTCGGCCGTAGGCCAGTCGGCGATCATCACTGATTCGGCGGCCGGCGCACCTTTGGCAGGCCGCGGCTCGGGGGCCGCCTGCGCCAAGCGTTGCCAAATCTCTTCGGTGAGGAACGGGATCGTGGGGTGCAAGAGCCGCAGCAGGTTGTCGAGCGTGTGGGCCAAGATCCGCTGGGCCGCGGGGCGGCTCGCCGGATCTTGCAGCCGCGCTGTGGCCATCTCCAGGTAGAAGCTGCAGAACTCGTCCCAGGCGAAGTCGTAGAGCTGGCGGGCCGCGTCGGCGAAGCGGAACTCTTCGAGCGCAGGTCGTCTTCTGCGTCACCGTCGAAAGCCGGCTCAAGAGCCAGCGGTCCTCGAGCAGCAACTCACTTTCGGCCACAGGGCCCGGCTCGTAGCCGTCGAGGTTGAGGAGCGCGAACCGCGCCGCATTCCAGAGCTTGTTGCAGAAGTTGCGGGCGAGCTCAAACCGCTCGCTCACCACGGGGCCGCGCGGCAGCGCCGTGTCAGCGTCGGCCTTCGCCCACTGCGTGGAAAACGGCTGCTGACACTTCGAGCACTCGATCCGCGGCAGCACCCGGTTCTTCTTGGTCTGCTCCACCAAGTGGCCGCAATGCGGGCACTCGAACTCCACCGGCATCCGCACGTCTTGCGTTTCGGTGGTGAGATACGCGAGCGCGGCGCAGCGCGTCAGCGCCGAACTTCTCGATCACGTCGAGCGGGTCGACCCCGTTCCCCTTGCTCTTCGACATCGTCTCGCCGTAGCCGTCGAGAATCTTCGGGTGAATGAAGACCTCGCGGAACGGCACGTCGCCTACGTTGAACAGCCCGGTGAGCACCATGCGGGCTACCCACAGGGTGATGATGTCGCGGCTGGTCACGAGCGCGCTCGTGGGATAGTAGTAGGCCAACTCGGGCGTTTTCTCCGGCCAACCGAGCGTTGAATGGGGCCAAAGGGCCGAGCTGAACCAGGTGTCGAGCACGTCGGGGTCTTGTCGCAGCGTGCAACCGGGCACGGCGTCGGCGGCTAGGTCTTCCTCCTGGGCGCAGATCAGCCAGCGCTGGCCCGCCTCATCGCGCTGCCACACGACGTCGTTACGGCCGGCGAAGGCCTTTTTCAGATCGACTTCGCTCGCGCCTTCGCAGTACCAGATGGGAATCTGATGCCCCCACCAGAGCTGCCGGCTCACGGGCCAATCGCGCTTCTCGGCGAGCCAGTCGTGGTAGCCCTTGGCGTAGCGGCTGGGGATGATCTTCACCCGGCCGTCGCTCACGGCGTCCATGGCCGACTGCGCCAGGTCCTGCATCCGCACGAACCATTGGTCGGCCAAGAGCGGCTCGATGGCCGTCTTCGAGCGGTCGGAATGCGCGAGGTCGATCTCGCGGTCTTCGACCTTCTTGAGGAAGCCGAGGGCATCCATGTCGGCCACCACGCGGCTCGCGCGGCGCGGCTGGCGAACAAGCCCTGGTACTTGCCTGCGGTGGCGTTGAGCGTCCCGTCGGCGTTCAAGATATTGATCATCGGCAGCTTCTGCCGCAGCCCCACCTCGTAGTCGTTGGGGTCGTGCGCCGGCGTGATCTTCACACAGCCCGAGCCCATTTCCGGCTTGGCCCATTCATCGGCCACGAGTGGAATCTCGCGCTCCGCCAGCGGAATCTTCAGCTTGCGGCCGGCGAGCGCCATGTCGCGGAGCTTCTCGAGGTGCGGCAGCATCTCCTGGCGGCGCTCAGCCAGCGCATCGAGTTCGGCCTGGATCGCCGGTTGTTCCTTCGCTGGGGCGAAAGCGAGCTTTTCGCGCAGTTCGGCGTCGGCCTGCTTCGCGCGGCCGCCGGATTCGGATGCACCGCCACGGCCGTGTCGCCGAGCATCGTCTCGGGGCGCGTGGTGGCGAAGGTCACCCGCTCCGGCTCGCCGGGCTGAGGGTTCACCACCGGATAGCTGAAGTGCCAGAAGTGCCCCTTCACGGTCTCGTGGAACACCTCGTCGTCGCTGACGGCCGTTTGCAAGAAGGTGTCCCAGTTCACCAGCCGCTGGCCGCGGTAGATGAGTTGCTGCTTGAACAGCCCGAAGAACGTGTGGCGCACGGCGCGGGCACAAACCGGATCGAGCGTAAACCGGGTCCGCCGCCAGTCGCAGCTACAGCCCATCTGCTCGAGCTGGCCGAGGATGCGGGCTTCGTATTCCTTTTTCCAGCTCCAAATGCGCTCCACGAGCGCGGCGCGGCCCAGATCGTGCCGGCTCTTCTTCTCTTCTTCGAGCAGCCGCCGCTCGACCACGGCCTGCGTGGCGATGCCGGCGTGGTCGGTACCGGGCATCCAGAGGGCGTTGTAGCCCTGCATGCGCCGCCAGCGGATAGCGTGTCTTGCAGCGTGTTGTTGAGCGCGTGCCCCAGGTGCAGGGCGCCCGTCACGTTCGGCGGCGGGATAACGATCGTGAAGGGCTTCCGCTGGGGGTCGGGATCGCTGTCGAAGTAGCCGCGGTCCTTCCAGAAGCCATACCAGCGCTGCTGGGCCTCGGCCGGGGAGTACTGCTTGGGGAGCTCTTCGGAAAGGGTGGAAGCCATGAATGTCCTGATTGGTCTGCCGTTCTGGCTCCCTCTCCCTCCGGGAGAGGGCCGGGGTGAGGGTCCTTCACCGGGCCGAGTGCGGCCGCGCTACTAACTTCAGATAAAAGTGTTGGGTCCGCGCGTTCGGCCGCATGTCGTGGCTCGAGTGTCGGACTACCCTCACCCTGCCCTCTCCCGGAGGGAGAGGGTTCTGAAGGCTACCGGCTGCCGGCCACCGGCTCGCTCGGCGCGGCTACGCCGGCCGCTTGTTCATCCTTGTATAGCTTGTATTCGAAGCTGTCGACCAGGGCGATCCAGCTCGCTTCGATGATGTTTTCGCTCACGCCCACCGTGCCCCAGAGGCCGGCGTCGTCGCGCGATTCGATCACCACCCGCACGCCCGCGGCCGTGCCGGCCTCGGAGTTGATGACCCGCACCTTATAGTCGACAAGATGCATGTCGGCCAGGTTCGGGTAGGCGCGGGTCAAAGCCTTGCGGAGGGCGGCGTCGAGGGCGTTGACGGGGCCATCCCCCTCGGCCACCTCGTGCCGCACCTTTTTGCCCACCCGCAGCTTCACGGTGGCCTCGGTCACCACGTCGCCGTGCTCGTTGGTCTCCACGTTCACGCGATAGCTGAGCCGCTCGAAGTGGGGGCGGAACCGCTCGGCACTTCTTCACCAGCAGATCGAACGAGGCCTCGGCGGCCTCGAACTGGTAGCCCTTGTTCTCGAGCTCGACGACTTCGCTGAGAATCTTGTCCATCAGCTCGCGGTCGTGCTGCACGTTTTGCTTGGTCGCGAGGGCGACGATGTTCGAGCGGCCAGAAAGCTCACTGACCAGAATCCGCCGCTCGTTGCCCACCTTTTCGGGCGGGATGTGCTCGTAGCTGGCCGCTACGCGGTTGACCGCATGAACGTGCATGCCGCCTTTGTGGGCGAAGGCGCTCTGCCCCACGAACGGCTGGTTCGAGCGGTAATTCATGTTGGCCGTTTCGTAGACGTAGCGCGAGAGCTCGGTCAGCCGCTCGACGCCGCTCTGCAAAACCTCGTAGCCCTGCTGCTTGAGGGCCAGGTTGGCGACCACCGACACGAGGTCAGCGTTGCCGCAGCGTTCGCCCAGGCCGTTAATGGTTCCCTGCACCTGGCGGGCCCCGGCGCCGACGGAGGCCAGCGAGTTGGCCACCGCCAACTCGCAGTCGTTGTGCGTATGGATGCCGACCGGGGCGCCCAGGCCGGCGATTGCCGCCCGCGTCAACTCGGCCACGTCCTCCGGCATCGTGCCGCCGTTGGTGTCGCAGAGGACGACGATGCGGGCGCCGGCCTCAGCCGCGGCCCGGAGCGTCTTCAAGGAGTACTCGGGGTTGAGCTTCCACCCGTCGAAGAAGTGCTCGGCGTCGTAGATTACCTCGCGCCCCCGTGAGCGCAGATAGCCCACGCTGTCGGCGATCATCGCCAGATTCTCTTCGAGCGAAACCTGCAGCACCTCGCGCGTGGAACTCCGAGGTCTTGCCGACGATCGTGATCACGCCGGCCCCCGAGTCGAGCAATGCCCGCATGCCGATGTCTTGATCCGGCGCGGTGTCGCGGCGGCGAGTCATGCCGAAGGCGCAGACGCGGGCATGACTCAGCGGGAGCTCTTGCACCCGCTGGAAGTACTCGGCGTCCTTGGGGTTCGAGAGGGGATAGCCCCCTTCCACGAAGTCGAAGCCGAGCTCGTCGAGCCGCGGTGATCAGCAGCTTGTCTTGCAGGGAGAGGGCAACGCCTTCGCCTTGGCTGCCGTCGCGGAGCGTGGTGTCGTAGATCTCGATGCGGGTCATGAGAAGTCGTCTCGGGTGGCCCCAGGTTCTCAGCTCGCGGCCGCAGCTCATGGCCGGCGCGAGCCGATCAACAAAAAAACCCTCCGACCGCCGGATGCGGCCGCAGGGCTCGTCTATGTGCAAGTCGTTTCGCCAGCACGCCCTTACGGCCGCTTCTCCGCCAGGGTAATTCGGCCGACCGGGGCCCCCGACCGAAGCACGGGGACCAGGCGGGCGGCAAATCTCGAAGCGAGCGGGGGCATTGCCAGGATTTTCAGGTTTGAACGCCGGAAACGATCGCTCAAGCATAAGGCCGCGGAGGAGGCGGGTCAAATGCAAGGCCCGCCCGCCGTCCCCCGCGTCCGTTCGTAGGGATTGCCGGGGAATCACGGGCCTCGTTTCAAATCTCGGCCTAGGATTTTTCTAGTGACCACTCCTGTTTCCGAAGTTTCTCCCGGACAGCCGCCCATGGCCAACGCCACCCCCAGGCTCAACATCCTCCTGGTCGACGACGACCCGGCGATCGTGCGGCTCGTTTCCCAGGTGCTGCAAAGCCATTTCGGCGACCGGATCTCGCTCGCGGGCCAGACCGATTCCAACGCCGCCATCGTCTGGCTCGACCACAACTGCTGCGACCTGCTGCTCTCCGACATCAGCATGCCAGGCATCGACGGCCTCGAATTGTTGAAGCTGGCGAAACGCCGCAACGCCTGGACCCAGGTGATCTTCCTCACCGGGCACTCGACCTGGGAGCGAATCGACCAGGCGCTCGAATCGGGGGCTTCGGACTACTTGCTCAAGCCGATCGACCGGCGGGAGCTGATCCAGCTGGTCGAGCAGACGGCCGCCCGATGTGCCCGCTGGCGGAGCGCGGTGGCGGAGACGCTGGTGCAGAACGCGTGAGGCGGGCCAGCGGCGCTCCTGCCGCTGTCGGCGAGGCAGGACCAGCGGTAAAATGCCGCGAGTCCCCCCTTCGCCCGGTCTGAACCAGAGAAAGGCGCCCTATGTCCCGCTCCCTCGCCGTCGCCAGCATCCTCTGCTTGCTGTGTCTCTCCTCCCCCTTGGCCTGGTCCGCCGAGGAAGAGGCCGACGACCCCAAGGCTCGGGTGGTGCCGATCGCCGAAGGCGCCTTCGAACTCACGGCCCCCAAGGATTGGAAGCGCGGGCAGCCCCGCAGCAATATCATCGAGCACGAGTTCGCCCTGCCGGGCGAGAAGAAGGAGCAGGAGCCGGGCCGGCTGACGATCATGGCGGCCGGCGGCAGCGTGGAGGCCAACGTCGACCGCTGGCTCGGGCAATTCGCCGACCGCAAGGAAGAGAAGGTCGAGCCCAAGGAGATCGAGGTCGCCGGCAAGAAGGTGCTGCTGGTCGACATTTCCGGCACGTTCCGCGACCAGCGCGGCCCCTTCGCTCCAGCCGTGGAACGGAAGGACTACCGCATGCTCGGCGCCATCCTGGCGGCTCGGCGAAAAGGACCGGGGAAACGTGTTCGTCAAGCTCACCGGCCCCGCCGTCACCATCGAGCACCAGGCCAAGGCGTTTCAGGAGTTCGTCGAAAGCCTGCGGAAGGCCGAGCGGTAGGTAGGGTGGGGCGCAAGCCCCACGCCGAACCACGCGTCGTCGCCGAACACGGTGGGGCTCGCTTCGTTCGCCCCACCCTACTTCTCGAGGTTGGCCCGATGATTCGTGGACTCCGCACCGCCGTCTATCACGTGGCGGATCTGGCCCGCGCCAAAGCTTGGTACACCCAGGTGCTCGAGCGCGGCCCTATTTCGATCAGCCGTTCTATGTCGGCTTCTCGGTCGGCGGGTTCGAGCTGGGGCTCGTACCGACCGGGCGGGGGGCCCCGGCGGCGCCGTGCCGTATTGGGGCGTGGCTGACGCCGCGGCCGCTTATGCGCGGCTGCTGGCGCTGGGGGCGAGGGAGCGTGAGCCTGTGCAGGACGTTGGGGAAGGGATCAAGGTCGCGGCCGTGGCCGATCCCTGGGGGAATACGTTCGGCATTCTCGAGAATCCCCATTTCACGCCCGAGACAGTGGAATAGCTGGGGCGACGGCGTAGGGTGGGGCGCGCCCCACCGCTGTACGCCGATTGTGGGTGAAGCTGGTGGGGCTCTCTTCGTTCGCCCCACCCTACGCGGGCGTCCCCTCGTTCCCAACTCCGATTGACGCACCTAGCCCGATCGGAAATCATGCTTCCTGCTGCAAGGATGCTCTGGAGGCCGCTAGGATGGCGCCGTCAATCTGTATCGTCGGGGGATGTGGGCACGTGGGGCTGCCGCTGGGCATTGTGCTCGCGCAGGCCGGCTGCCCCGTTTGCCTGCTCGACACCAATCACGAGCGATCGGCCCAGGTTGCCGCGGGCCAGATGCCCTTTCTCGAGCATCGGGGCGACGAAGCGCTGGCAGCCGCACTCCAATCAGGGCTGCTGACGCTTTCGAGCGATCCGGCCGCCGTCGGCCACAGCGACTTCGTGGTGGTGACGATCGGCACGCCGGTCGACGAATACCTCGACCCGAGCGTCCGTTCGTTCGACCGCTCGATGGGCGAGCTGCTAGACCACCTGCGTTCCGGGCAAACGCTGATTCTGCGGAGCACAGTGTTTCCCGGCGTCACCGAGCGGCTGGCGGCCCAGGCGGAGCGCGCGGTCTCAATGTCTTGGTCGCTTACTGTCCCGAGCGCATCGTACAGGGCTTCGCGCTCGAGGAACTCGGCAAGCTGCCGCAGATCGTCGGCGGGGTAACGCCAGAGGCCACCGATCGCGCGGCAGAGCTGTTTGGCCGGCTCGGAGTTGAAGTAGTCGTCACCACGCCGGTCGAAGCCGAATTGGCCAAGCTGTTTGCCAACGCCCACCGCTACGTGACCTTTGCGCTCTCGAATCAGTTCTTCCTGATTGCGGAGAAGTTCGGCGCCAACTTCGTGCGGGTGCGCGAAGCGGTGACCGCGCAGTATCCGCGGTTGGCTGGCTTCGCCGGAGCAGGCTTCGCCGGCGGCCCGTGCCTGCTCAAGGACACGATGCAGCTCGGCGCCTTCAACCACAATTCGTTCGCGGCTCGGCCAGGCCGCCATGATGGTGAACGAGGGGCTGCCGCGAGCGGTGGTCGACCTGGTGAAGGCCCGCCGCGACCTGTCGCGCAGCACGGCCGCGATCCTCGGCATGGCCTTCAAAGGCGATAGCGACGACCCGCGTTCCTCGCTCGCCTATAAGCTGCGAAAGCTCTTGAGCCTGGAGTGCGAAGAAGTGCTTTGCACCGATCCGTACATCGTTGACGAGTCGTTCTGCTCGCTCAAGGAGGCGCTCAACCGCGCCGACGTGGTGTTCATCGGCGCCTGCCACGAGGAATACCGGAACCTGCAGATCAGCCAACCGCTGGCCGACGTGTTCGATTTCGTCGAGAACCCGATCCAGCCCCTGCTCTCGGCCCACGCCGTGCCCGTCGACCGCTACCGCCCAAACACCAAACGCGACACCCGCGCGCTTGATCATTTACCACGGAGACACGGAGACACAGAGAAGCGTTGGAATCATGGAGACGACCTCTCCGTGCCTCCGTGTCTCCGTGGTGGACTATGCAGTCGCCCCCCATCATCTCGCCAAACGTGCGGATTCGCTGCCCGGAGCAGTTTGTGGTGGGCATGGGTTCGATCGTGGATGACTTTTGTTATTTCTCCACGCAGATCGAGATTGGCCGCGGCTGCCACGTGGCCAGCGGGTGCAGCATTGCCGGCGGTCGCGAGCGGCGATTCACGCTCGGCGACTTTTCGAGCTTGTCCTCCGGCGTGAAGGTGTGGTGCGCGAGCAACGACTTCGTGCGCGATCTGGCGTGCATCGCGCCGGAAGGCGTTGAGCTGGGGGACGAGCCGATCACGGGCGACGTGACGTTCGGCCGCTACACCGGCGCTGGCGCCAACAGCGTGATCATGCCGGACAACCAGATCCCCGAAGGCACGGTGATCGGCGCGTTAAGCTTCGTGCCGCCGCGGTTCCGTTTCGAGCCGTGGACGGTGTACGCCGGCGCGCCCCTCCGCCGCATCGGCCCCCGCAACCGCGACCGCGTCCTCACCCAAGCCGCGCGGCTAGCCAAGCATTTCGATAGCGAAAGTCGTTGTCACCACGGAGACACGGAGACACGGAGAGATCCAATTCCATCGGCAGCCCCGGCGTGATAGGTCGACCGCCATACTCCGAAATTCATGCCTGATCTGATTCCGCTCCGTGCCTCCGTGTCTCCGTGGTAAAGAAACATAGCGGCTGAACCGATGAGCAAGGGTTTTCAATCGCAGGCGATTCCTTGGTGGCGGCCCGAGTGTGGGGCGCGCGAGCAGGAACTCGTGCGCGAGGTGCTCGAGAGCAACTACCTGAACGAGGGCGCGGTCGTCGACCGGTTCGAGGCTGAACTCGCCCAGCGGCTCGGCTGCCAGCATGTCGTCTGTGTCACGAGCGGCACCGCGGCGTTGTTTGCGCGCTCGTGAGCCTCGGCGTCGGCCCCGGCGACGAAGTGCTCGTGCCGGACATTACCTTTATCGCCACGGCCAACGCCGTGCGGCTGACCGGCGCATGGCCTGTGCTCGTCGATGTCGATCCGCAGACGCTTAATATGTGCCCCGCCGCTGCCCGCCGCGCGGTGACCACCGCGACCAAGGCGATCGTGCCGGTCCACGTCAGCGGTCGCTCGGCCGACTTGCCGGTGCTCAACTCGCTCGCCGAGCAGTGCGGTCTGGCGGCTGGTGGAAGACGCGGCCGAAGCGGCTGCTGTCTTGCCGAGACCAACGCCCGCTCGGAACCTGGGGCAACGCCGGCTGCTTCTCGTTCTCGCCGAACAAGTTGATCACCACGGGCCAAGGGGGCGCCGTCGCCACGAACGACGATCTACTGGCTGCCCGCCTGCGTGAGATCAAGGATCAAGGCCGGCCGCAACGCGGCACCGGCGGCGACGATCCTCATCCAGCGCTCGGCTGGAACTTCAAGCTCACGAACCTGCAGGCAGCCGTCGGCCTCGCGCAGCTCGAGCGGCTCGACGAGCGGGTTGCTCGCCAGCGCCGGACGTATGCAATCTACGACGAGCGTTTGGCCGATTGTTCCACCGTGCGCTTGCCCGGCTTCGATCTGGCCGGCGGCGAATGCCCGCTGTGGGTCGATGTGGAGTGCGCGGATCGGAATGGCCTTGATCGCCATCTTGCCGAACGAGGCTTCGGCTGCCGCCGGTTCTGGCATCCGCTGCACACGCAAACGCCGTACCTGCACGACGCGGCTGATTTGCCGAATGCCGCGCGATTGGGTCCGCGCATGCTCTGGCTGCCGACCGCCTTTCAACTCACGGACGACGACGTTTATCGCGCATGCGACCTGATCGAAGGCTATCAGCCCGCCCATCGCCGGGGGCCGCATGAACACCAAGCGAATCCTCGTGACCGGCGGCACCGGCTTCATCGGCAGCGCGGTGGTTCGCGCGCTGGTGGCCGCGGGACATCGCGTGCGGTCGCTCGACAACGACTCGCGCGGCTCCGCCCAGCGGCTGGCTGACATTGCAGCCGACCTCGAACTTGTGACCGGCGACATCCGCAATCCGGCGGCCGTGTCAGCGGCCGCGCGGGGCGTCGACGCGGTGTGCCACTTGGCGGCGGTCAACGGCACGCGGCACTTCTACGAGCGCCCGGAGCTGGTGCTCGAAGTCGCCGTCCGCGGCATGCTCAACGTGCTCGACGCCTGCCGGGACCATGGCGTGGGCGACCTGGTGGTCTTCTCCAGTTCCGAGGCCTATCAATCGCCGCCGCTCGTGCCGACGCCCGAGGCGGTGCCGCTCGTGGTGCCCGACGTGCTCAACCCGCGCTACTCGTATGGCGGTGGCAAGCTGGCCAGCGAGTTGCTGGCGATCAATTTCGGCCGCACCGGGTTCAGCCGCGTGGCCATCGTGCGGCCGCACAATGTGTTCGGCCCCGACATGGGGCGCGAGCACGTCGTGCCTGAGTTGAGCCTAAAGGTCGCCGAATTGCGGCGGCAAGCAGGCGGGCCGTTGCGGCTCCCGATTCAAGGCTCCGGCCAAGAAACGAGGGCATTCCTCTACATCGACGACTTCGTCGACGGCTTCCTCCGTGTCTTCGACCGCGGCGAGCACCTCGGCATCTATCACATTGGCAGCGACCACGAGACGACGATCGGCCAGGTTGCCCGCGACATCGGCGCGGTGTTTGGCCGAGTGCTCGAGGTCGTGCCTGGCCAACTGGCCGCCGGCGGCACACTCGCGCCGCTGCCCCGACATTTCGCGTCTTCGTTCGCTTGGCTTCGCGCCCCGCACGCCGTGGGCACAAGCACTCGCGACCACCGTTCATTGGTACGACCAAGATTTCGCGCGGCGCAGCGCCGCCTTGCAGGAGAACCGCCATGGCCACCAAGCTGCTTGACGCCGGCACGCAGAGCTTCACGATTTCCTGCTGCCAGGTGTGCGGCTGCGAAGATCTCGAGCCGCTGCTGTTCCTCGGGTATCTGCCCCCGGTGAACACGATGCCGGCCGTGGGCGAGCAGCCGCGTGAGCAGCCGGCGTTTCCCGCGCAGTGGCTCTACTGCCGGCGCTGCACGCTCGTGCAACTCAGCACGGTGGTGGCGGCCGAGGTGTTGTTCCCTCCGTCCTATCCGTACACGAGCGGCACTACACGGATCTTGCGCGAGAACTTTGCCGAGCTCTACCAAGAGTGCCGGTCGCTCATCGACCTGTTGCCGGCCGACCTTTGCGTCGACATCGGCTCGAACGACGGCACGCTGCTCGCCAACTTTCAGGCCGGCGGGCACCGGGTGCGCGGGATCGAGCCCACCAACGCCGGCCTGCTGGCGGCCGGCCGCGGCATCCCCACGCACATCAGCTTCTTCGACGAAGACGCGGTCGCCCACACGCTTGCGGCCGATGGTCCGGCGCGTCGTTTCGGCGGCCAATTGCTTCGCCCACATCGACGAGGTGAACGGCGTCGTCGAGAACGTGCTCGATTTGCTCGTCGACGACGGGCTGTTCGTCGTCGAGTGCCATTACCTGCTCGCGCTCATCGATACGCTGCAGTACGACACGGTGTATCACGAGCACATGCGCTACTACTCGCTGTCGGCGCGCAGTATCTGTTCAACCGGCACGGGCTCGAGATCATTCACGCTAAGCGGATTCCCACGCACGGTGGGTCGATCCGCGTGTATGCCGCGCGGAAGGGGCAGCACGCGGTGCGCTGAGCGTGGCCGAGTTGCTCGCGGCCGAGGCGGCGGAAATCTCGCTCGAGCGCCTGCGCGGCTTTCAGGCCGACGTGACCCGTTCGAAGCTCGCACTCTACGCCTATTTGCACCAGCTCAAGGGGCAGGGGAAGCGAATCTTCGGCGTGGGCGCCCCCTCGCGGGCATCGACGCTGATCAACTACGTCGGCCTCGACCACGGCATTCTCGACTGCGTGGTCGAGGTGGCCGGCTCGCGCAAGCTCGGCAAGTACGTGCCTGGCACGTTGATTCCGGTCGTCGACGAGGCGCGGCTCTTCAACGAGCAGCCCGACTGCGCCCTGCTGCTTTCCTGGCACATCGCCGAGGAGTTGATGCCGAAGCTCCGCGAGCGCGGCTTCCGCGGCAGCTTCCTGATCCCGCTGCCGGAGCCGCGGCTGGTCTCCTAATCTCGTAGGTTATGCTTCAGCATAACACTTGCGGTCGAAGGCCATTCCCCTCCGAGGTCGCCGTGGCTCCGTTATGCTGAAGCATAACCTACAAGGCTGCCATCAGAGCAGAAACACCCGCGCCACTGAGAAATAGACCACGATGCCGGTCACGTCGACGAACGTGGCCACGAACGGCGTCGAAGCGTAGCCGGGGTCGAAGCCGAGTTGCCGAAACACGAGCGGCAGCATCGAGCCCACCAGCGTGCCCCACAGGCAGATCGACGCCACAGAAAGCGAAATCACCGCCGCCAGCCGCCAGCGAATCGGCATCGGATAGCGGACTTCGGTGTTTGGCGGGAAGCGATAGACGGCCGCGCCGTGGGCGCCCGGCGTCTCCAGCCGTTCGATCTTGCCCCCGCTCGGCAAATGCACGACCGCCGCGGCCGCCAGCGGCGGGTTGAGCACCCGTGCGCCGCTGGGAAGCGGAAACGCGTGCCGGTCGAGCGGCAATTCGGCGCCCCCCGGCGTTTCGACCTCGAAAGCGGTGGGGTGCGTGGTCGCACCGTCGAGAATCGATTGCGGCGTCGTCGCCCCGCGCACGAAGCCGATGACGCCCAGCGTGAGCCCGAGCGCCAGCCCCATTCCCAGCTCGTGCCGCAGCACGTGCCACCAGCCGCTCGGCGTGATTTGCCCGAGGGCCATCGCCCGCGTAATCAACGTGGCGGCCTGGCTGCCTGAGTTGCCGCCGGTGGAAATGCACAGCGGCACGAACAGGCTCAGCGCGATGATCGAGGCGATCGCGTCTTCGTAGTGCGACAGCGCGGTGAACGTGAACAGCTCGGCCACGAACAGGCAGGCCAGCCATGATGCGCGCTTCCGCCACACGGTGGCGAACGGCAGCTTGAGGTAGTTGTCGGCCATGGCCCCCACGCCGGCCATGTGCAGGGCGTCTTCGGTGGCCTCCTCCACCAGCACGTCGAGCACGTCGTCGTGGGTGACGATGCCCAACAGGTGGCGCTCGTCGTCGACCACCGGAACCGCCAGGAAGTCGTATTTCGCCAACTGCCGGGCAACCTCCTCCTGGTCCTGGTCGGCCCGCACGGCCACGACCTCGTCGGTCATGATGTCGCGCACGAGAGCCGTCGGCCGAGCGAGAATCAGGTCGCGGAGCGAAACCGAGCCGATCAACCGCCGCTCGTCATCGATCACATACACAATGTAGATCGTTTCGCGGTGCGGCGCTTCCTGCCGCAGCCGCTGCAGCGCCTCTTGCACCGTGATGTCCGGCGGCAGCGTGGCGTAGTCGGTGGTCATCACCGAGCCGACGCTATGCTCGGGGTACGAAAGGAGCCGACGGATGTCTTCGCGGTCGGCCTTGGCCACCAGGGGCAGCAGGTTGTCGACCGTCTGCGGATCGACCCGCTGCAGCAGATCGACGCGGTCGTCGTGCGGCATCGCTTCCAGCAGAGCCGACATCCGCTGTCGGCCGCCCCCTTCGACCAGCTCGACTTGCTTGTCGGGACTGAAGAAGGCAAACACGTCGGCCTGCCGCGGCACCTCGGCGTGGCGCAGCAGTTCCCAGGCTTCGATAATCGTCAGCCCTTCCGCAAAGTCGGCCACGCTTGCCGCGTGCAGCTCGTTCATCACCGTGCGGAGGCCTTCGATGTCCCCTTCGGCGATCATCGCCCGGAGTTCCGGCAGCAAGAGCGGATTGGCAAGCGCAGGCATGGAAGCGACCTTCGCAAACGGCTGGGCAAGGATCATCAGGCAAGCGCGCGCGGACAATCCCGGGCGGCGCTCCCGCTCATCATGGTTCTTGCCGTTCGCGGCCGCCAGAGAAAGCTGGCCGTTTCGCCATGCGGCTTAGAGCAGCGCGCGAGCGTGGCGACCACGACCATCAGGCCGCCGATCGTGAGCTTGCCGGCGGTCCCCCAGAGCCGCGCCCCAGAAGGCCGCCTTGCCAACGGCGACGCGGCTCGTCCTCTGGCCGGCCCTTCCAGCTCTCCCCCACATAGGCCCCGGCGAAGGCGCCCACCGCGCCCCCGGCCACGGCCCCGATCAACTGCCCAAGCACCGGAATGGGCGAGCCCAGGCCCACGCCGAGCACGCTGCCGAAGAGCGCGCCCAGCAAGGCGAGCGCCATGCCGCGGCGGCTTCCCCCTTGCCTGGCTGCGGTCGCGGCGCTGGCGGCGAACTCGAGCAGCTCGCCGGCGACGGCCAGGGCCAAGAGCACAAAGACGGTCGTCCAGCCGATGCCGTGTCCGCTCGCGGGGAAAGAACCAGGCGAACAGGGCCGTCAGGCCAACCACGATCCAGTTGCCTGGCAGCGTGACCAGGTTCGTGGCCCAGCCCAGCGCGCGCCCACCACGAGGAGCGCGCCCACAGCCAGTAGTTGATCTCGTACAGCATCTTCCGCCTTGGCCAGCCCTAACTTCCATGCCCGAGGAAGCATACCGCCCTGGGGCCGAGGCGGCCATTGCAGGGCGACCGCCGGCGGCAGGTCCGGCTGCCCCCAACTGCTGGACTGACCTTGGCCAAGGGGGGGAAATCTCTCTAAGATAGAAGGCGATTACACGTTGCGCTCAGGCTGCGCGCAACCTTTGCTTGCCAAGCCCGTGATCGGCCTCATGTCGTACCGCTCCTTCAAACGCGTCCTCGGAGAGACGAGCCTGGAGCGGAAGTGCCGGTTCCTCTTCGGGGCGTGCTTGCTGCTGCTGATCACCGGCAGCTTCTGGTGGTACGGGAACCGCACGGAACAGCTCGTGAACGAGCAGAATCGGAGATCGGGGCCGCTGCTCGTCGAGCAAGCCATTCTGCAACGGCACCTGGTCGGTCTCGAGACCGGTCCCGAGATGCAGGACATGATCAAGGGAATCGCCGAGGACTTGACCGAGCGGGACTACGAGAAGGCGTTTCTACGCCCCGACAGCAAGCCAGCTCGCGGTCAGCCTCCCGATCCTTTTGAACAAGCAGTGCTGGACCTTTATAGCCACCATCCCGCCGACGAGGTTCCACCTTTCCGAGATCGGCGTGTCAACGTGGGCGGAAATTTCGTCTACCAGTACTACCAGCCAATCTACCTAAAGAAGGGCTGTTTGATCTGCCATCCACGCGCGGCGCGCGGGCGACGGTGAAGTTGCCACGGCCCTGCGCGCCGTCGCCGCAGCTCAAGACTGGCGATCTGTTTGCCGTCGCGCGCATCGACAGCGACGACAGTGATACACGCAAAGCCCTCAACCTCAACCGCGCCGTCCTGCTGGCCACCGCCATCGTCACCGTCTTCCTCGCGATGTTGGCCGCCTACGCCATCGTCCGCTACGTCATCGTCAAGCCGCTCAAGCATCTCCGCGACGTGGCCGACGCCATCAGCCGCGGCGACACCGACACGCGGGCAGACATTCACACGGCCGACGAGTTCGAGGAGCTGGGTTTGGCGTTCAACCGCATGCTCCGCACCAACCTGAGCAGCCAGCAGGAGCTGCAGACGGCCAACGCCAACCTCAACACCAAGGTCGACGAGTTGGCGCAGATGAACATGCGGCTCTACGAAATGAACCGCCTGCGCAGCGACTTCCTGGCGACGATGAGCCACGAGCTGCGGACGCCGCTGAACAGCATCATCGGCTTCTCCGACGTGCTCGGGTCGATCGACTCGCTCAACGACAAGCAGAAGCGCTACGTACAGAACATTCAGAAGTCGGGCCGCATGCTGCTCGACATGATCAACGACATCTTGGACCTGGCCAAGATCGAGTCGGGCAAGATGGAGCTGCGGCTCTCCGATTTCCGCATCGACCAGGTGATTTCGGCCCAGTGCGATCTGGCCCGCCCGCTGGCCGAGCGGAAGAACGTCGACCTCGACACCGACATCGAGCCGGGGCTCCCCCCCTTGCACCAAGACCAGGCCAAGGTGCAGCAGATCTTGAACAATCTGCTCTCGAACGCCATCAAGTTCACGCCCGACGGTGGCCGCATCGAGGTGCGGGCCGAGCAAGACGACCAGGGGGACCTGCTGCTCGTGGTCAGCGACACCGGGATCGGCATCGCGGCGGACGACCAGGTGTCGATCTTCGAGAAGTTCCGCCAGGCGCGGACCGCCCTCCCCAGCGGAGACGCCATGACCCGCGAGTACTCAGGCACGGGGCTGGGCCTCCATCGTCAAGGAGCTCTGCCGGCTACTCGGCGGCGAAGTGACGCTCGCGAGCGAGCTCGGCAAGGGAAGCGTGTTCACCGTGCGGCTCCCCTGGCTGTGCCCCCGGCATGCCCGCCCCGAGGCGGCGGCTCAGCGACGGTCTGGACGAAGTGAGCCGGGCCTTGCAGCTCGATTTTGCCCGCCCCTCCCTCCCTGCGCCAGCACCCACGCGCTAGAAAGGCCGGCCGCTCGACCATGCCGACCGGCAACCGCAAACCCTCTTCGGCCCAGCGCCCGCTGGACGCCGCGGCGGACGACCGCGACACAGGCGACTGGCCGGCCGTCGAGCTCTACACCGACGGCGCATGCAGCGGCAACCCCGGCCCCGGCGGCTGGGCTTATATTCTGCGGCATCCGGCCAGCGGCAAAGAAATCGAGCGCGCCGGCAGCGAGCGCGAAACGACCAACAACCGCATGGAGCTGTCGGCCGTCATCCAGGGGCTCACGGCGGCTCAAACGCCCCTCAGTCGTCGACCTCTACACCGACAGCCAGTACGTCGGCAAGGGGCTCACCGAGTGGATGCCCAAGTGGAAAGCCAACGGCTGGCGGCGCGGCAGCGGGCGCGACACGCAGCCGGTGAAGAACGTGGAGCTGTGGCAGCAGCTCGACGAGCTCTTCCACCGCCACCAAGTGAGCTTCATCTACGTGCCAGGGCACAGCGGCCACCCCGAAAACGAGCGCTGCGACATGCTGGCGGTGGCGGCGTACCAGCGGTATTTGTGAGGGGCGGGGGCCAGGTTTGCCGCAGCCCTAGCGGGACTCGGTCCTATGACGCCACGACGGCGGCTACGCGAACGATCCATCGAAGTAAAAAGGTGGGCTTCATGGCTTCGCCTGAGCGAGCTTGTCTCTCAGCTCGGTGTTTTCCGACTGAAGGCGTGCCACTTCCCTCATGTGACGGACGACCGTGGCTTCCGACAGATAGAGTTGCACGCGGCATTCCTGATCGAGAAGACGATGGTCCAGCCACCATGCCAGGGAAACGCCGGCGAGTGACGTGAGCAACAGGAGGGTCGCGAGTGGGAATCTAGGCGGACCCATGCATCTTGGTCCGTTCGTAGAAGAAATGCGCTTACGCAGCCCCCAAGGACTCCGACCCACACGATCCACGAGAGAGAGACAATCTCTTGAAGGAAGCCATTCGAGGCGTTCATCGCCTTGAACGAAATGCCCACGTCGGCCGAGGTCGTCACCAGTCTGCCCGTCAACGCCGACGCGATGATCCAGTCGGCAATTCCGGAGGGGTAGCCAAGCTCTTCCTCAATCAGGTGGAAGGTGCCGCACGCGGCAAACCCCACTGCAAAGGCCCGGTACGGGCACGTCAGGGAGGCAACGCAAACTCCGAGGGCCAGGGCGCCATAGGTGAACGTGCACATGGTCACCGCCCACGTCTGGTTTGCGTATCTGATCGCCAGGGCGGACCCGATGACGGCGGCGATTCCGACCGACATCATCGTAAGCGGCGGCGACCGTTTCCGGCCGTTGCCGCGGCTAACCAGCAGCACGAGAGATCCGCCTACGATTCCAAACAGCCAAGTCCAGAGGAGCCCCGCGAATTCCAAGCCGAGATGTCTGCTCAGGGCGCCGAGAAAGCCGCCCTTTGCGAGCAACACCTGCCACGACAACATCCAATCGAGAAATACACTCGGCAAATTCGTGTCCGAGGTTGTGAGAGCATGCATGAGCCGGGCGTAAGCGCCAAAGACCGCGAACCCTGTCGCGTACGGCCTGTAGGAAACGCTGAGGCAAGCCACGCATGCTGCGACAGCCAGGGCCGTGTACGTCAATGTGGCAGCGATTGCCAGCAACAGCTCGTTGGCGTTTAGCAGGGCGGTGATCGCGAGCCCGACCGCCGCAGCGCCCACGAACAACCACTTCAGCGAAAACCTAGCCATTGCTCGACCACTTGGATTGTCCCCTGAACGACTGCGGTCCCGCCGAGCCGATCTACACGCTTTGCTCAGCAGGCGGTTTTTTGCTCCGGAAGGAGTCGCGGTCCTACGCCATCGCCCGGTCGATCGCCAGCCGCAACAACTTGAGAAAGGTCCGTCCCGCGGCTGCATCGACAAGGCGGGACAGCGCGAACACATGATCGAGCGGCGAACAAACGCGATCACCCACCAACCACGGATACTCGCAATTGTCGGGGCGCAAGCCGCCTCGATCGACGGACGGCGTCAACACCTCGATCTCCTGTGCCAAATGCCGTACATGGGTGACGACCCATTCCACGCCCCGTAGTTCCTTACGGCGATGGAGAATCTCTTCTCGTATGACCAGCGGTAGAGGCCCGGCGACATAACCGTGGCTTGATTGCAGGCGAACGGCGGGCGTCCCGGCCTTTAGGAGGTACGCCTTGCAAAGCTTTTCGCAGGCCATCTGCAGGTGCTGCAGTTTGTGGCAGTCGGCAGCGAGCGCCGCCGGATGCCGCTCATATTGCTCCCAAGCTCGCAGATCTGCGTCGGCCTGCCGAGCATAGGCCTGGCTCCACTGCTCGGAAAGGCTCATGTCGCGGCGCCGTTCGGCCGCGGAATCGATTTGCCGAGCACCCAACCCTCCGGCAGCGCGAGTTGATCGGCGCGAATGAGCGCGTACTCGTCAGGCGTCACTTCGACGATCACGATCGGATAATGAATGCCCGACGAAGGCACGGGTGCGAATTCGATCGGCATGACGCCCGCGGGCACAGTGTTCTCATTGACCTCGAGCAACGCGATCTTCTCGACGGAATGCCCGTTGCCGCCGGAGTTCGAAGTCCGTTCCAGGCGAATGACATCGCGCAGGCCGACTTCGACTTGGTAGTGCTTCTCGGCCAGACGGGTTGCCTCTTCATCGATCGTCGCCATTGTGAATCCTCGCACCGGAGACGGGAACTCGCCATTGGCCGTCGCAGGCCGCGCGGCTACGCAAATCGTTATGCTGAAGCATAACCTACATGAGGGCGTAGCCTACGCCAGCACGCCCTTGACCACCGCTCCATGCACGTCCGTCAGCCGGAAGTCGCGCCCCTGGAACCGGTAGGTCAGCTTCTCGTGGTCGAAGCCCAGCAGGTGCAGGATCGTGGCCTGGAGGTCATGCACGTGGACCTTGTCCTTGGCCACTTGAAAGCCCAGCTCGTCGGATTCGCCGTACATCGTGCCGCCGCGGACGCCGGCGCCGGCCAGGACCATAGTGTAGCAATCGGGGAAGTGATCGCGGCCCAAGATGCTGCCGGTCGCGGTGCGCCCTTCGCGGAACGGGGTGCGGCCGAACTCGCCTCCCCAGATGATCAGCGTGTCCTCGAGCAAGCCGCGCTGGTCGAGGTCTTTGATCAGGGCCGCCACCGGCCGATCCATCGTGGCGCACTTCTTGGTGAGCCCGTCGCGGATGTCCTCGGCCGGGCCCGTGCCGTGGAAGTCCCAGCCCCAGTCGAAGAGCTGCACGTAGCGCACCCCCTGCTCCACCAGCCGGCGGGCGAGCAGGCAGTTGTTGGCGAAGCTGCCGGCCCCCGGCTCGGCGCCGTAGGCCTCGAGCGTTTCCTTGGTCTCCCGCGAGATGTCCATCACCTCAGGCACCGACACCTGCATGCGGAACGCCAACTCGTACTGAGCGATGCGGGTGCGCGTTTCGGGGTGGCCCAGCTCCTGGGCCTGCAGCTCGTTCAGATCGCGCAGAGCGTCGAGCGTTTCGCGCCGCAACTCGCGGTTCATGCCTGGCGGGTCCGACACGTAGAGCACCGGGTCTCCCTTCGATCGGCACTGCACCCCCTGGTAGACCGAGGGGAGGAAGCCTGAGCCGAAGGAGTTGCGGCCGCCGTTGGGCTGCACGCCGCTCGAGATGAGCACCACGTATCCTGGCAGGTTGTCGCTCTCGGAACCGAGCCCATAGGTGACCCAAGCGCCCAGCGCCGGCCGGCCCGGCCGCGGCGAGCCCGTGTAGACGAGCAACTCGGCCGGGGCATGGTTAAACTGATCGGTGTTCATCGAGCGGATCACGCACATCTTGTCGGCTACGCCCTGCATGTGCGGGATCGCATCCGACATCCACACGCCCCCCTGGCCATGCTGCGTGAACTTCCGCGGCGTTCCGAGCAGCTTGGGCACGCCCGAGGTGAAGGCGAAGGTCTTGCCCTTCAAGAATGTGTCGGGGCAGTCGCGGCCGTCGTACTTCACGAGCTCGGGCTTGTAGTCGAACAAGTCCAGATGCGGCGGCGAGCCGGTGAGGTGCAGGTAAATCACCCGCTTGGCCTTGGGGGCGAAGTGGGGCGCGTGGGGGGCCAGCGGATCGACCGAGGCGCTCGGCGCCGCCCGCAGATCGCGCCCCAAGAGCGAGGCCAGGGCCATGCCGCCGATGCCTGCCTGCGTTTGCTGGAGGAAGTGCCGGCGGGTGAGGTGTTGCAGGCGTTCGAGTTGCGGGTGCATGGCGAATCTTTCCTCGGGTCGACAGGTCGGCGCCCGGCGACCATCGTGGGCGGAGTTTTCTTTCGCCCTTTCAGGGCTTTGTTGTTTGGTATGGCTTGGGTTCCAGGGGCTTGCCCCTGGCTAACCTCTGGTCGCCCCTACCGGGGCTGCATTTGGCGTTAGCGGCTCATGAACATTTCGTCGAGGTTCAGTAGCACGTTGGCCACGGCCGTCCAGGCGGCCAAGTCGGCGATCGCCACGCCTTCGGGCGGCGGGCCGATGGGGTCGGTGGCCAGCGAGCGGGCCAGGGGTTCGTCTCCGGCGTAGCGCGCGGAGGTCGTCGTAGAGCGTCGTCAGCCGTTCGAGCTCCGCTGCGGCCAGGCAGCCGCGTGAGGCACGTGCGGAAGCCAAACGCCAGCCGATCCGCGGTCGACGCGCCCCCTTCGGCGATCATCCGCCGCGCGGCGCTGCGCCGCTTCGATGTAGACCGGATCGTTCAGCGTCACGAGCGCTGCAGCGGCGTGTTCGAGCGCGGCCGCCGCACCGTGCAGACCTCGCGGTTGGGGGCATCGAACGTGAGCATCGAGGGATAGGGGTTCGAGCGCCGCCAGGCGGTGTAGAGGCCGCGGCGATAGCGGTCTTCGCCGGCGCTCGTTTCCCAGTCGATGCCGGAGCCGAAGGCGGCCGAAAGCCCCAAGTTCGGCTGCGGCGGCTTGACCGAGGGGCCAAACATCTTGTGGCTGAGGAGTCCGGCCACCGACAACGCCTGATCGCGCACGACCTCGGCGTCGAGCCGGTTGCGCGGCCCGCGGGCGAGCAACCGGTTCTCAGGATCGCGCTCGAACTGCTCGGGCGTCACGGCGCACGACTGCCTATAAGCAGCCGACGTGACGAGCTGCCGCAGCAGCCGCTTGAGGTCCCAGCCGTGTTCCTGGAGGTCGACCGCCAGCCAGTCGAGCAGCTCGGGATGGCTCGGCATGTCCCCTTGCAGGCCAAAGTCTTCGCTCGTGGCCACCAGCCCCGTGCCGAAGATCTTTTCCCAGTAGCGATTCACCGTGACGCGGGCAGTAAGCGGGTTTTCCGGAGAGACGAGCCACTGCGCCGTGCGCCAGCCGGTTCCGCGGAGCCGCCCTCCGCCAAGGGGTGAAACGCCACCGGCACGCCTTCGGTCACTTCCTCGGCAAGGTTCAAATAGTTGCCGCGGAGTTGCACGTGCGTCTTCCGCCGCGAACCTTCGGCCAACTCCTGCATGTAAGGCACGGTGTTCGGCTTGATCTCGGCAAGTTGCTGCTGGGCGGATTCGAGCTGGCCGCGCTCGGCGGCGAACTCGGCCGCCACATGCCGCAGGAAGTGCTTGGTGAGCAGCTCGCGGTCCGCCGGTGAGCCGCTGGGCCGGATCGGCGCGGAGGGCGCGGACGACTTCGGGGGGATGCTGGGTCCACTGGGCCGCGCCGGCGTCGGCAGTGAACTCGATTTGAAACCGCGCCGCCTCGGCTTGCCGTCCGGCAGAAGCTTGCGCGAACACGAGCGAGAGCTTCGAGCCTGGGGGAACGTCGATCGGCTGGGCAAGCGCGAGCAGCAACGTGCGGCTCGCCAGCGCCGGCGAGCGGCCAACCCGCTTCGAGCTTGACGCCCTTGCCCAGCAGAGCGGGCCAATCGACGTTGGCCGCCGGCTCGGCCACGGTGGCGGCAATCTCGAGCCGTCGCCGGCCATCGACCGCCAGGCGTTCGCTCACGGCGGGCGCTCGTCGAGCGTGCGCTGCCAGAGCGGCTGCCGGTTGGCGTCGAGCAGCAGGATGCGAGCGCCCTTGAGGCGATCGCCGACGCTAAAGTCGGTGCGGTTCCACACGGTGATCGCGTCGATCGGCAGGGCCGCCCAGGTCGACCTCCCACCAGGGGTCCTGCGACTCGGCGGTGTGCGTGGTGGCGTGCTCAGCGAACTGGCCGTCGGTCACGCCGTCGATCGCTTGCTTCGCGTCGCCGCCGAAGGTCGTGCTGCTCTGCGTGGCGGTCCCCTTCGCGGCCAGGTTCTCCTCACCGCGGAACACCTGCACCTCAGCGAGTGACAGAATCCGCTCCTTGCCTGGCAACTCGATCCGCACGTAGCGACCGGCGGGGCGAACCGACTCGGGGGCTGCAATTCGAGCTCGAGGCCGGTCAGGGCCAGGCGATCTCCCTCGGCCGCCGGGGCGCCTGCCGTCGTCAGCCGGAGGGCTGACAGCCGCGGCAAACTCTCCGGGAGATCAAGCGAGTAGGTGTCTTTGCGTGTGGCCTGCGACTGCACTCCGGCGGCGTCCGCCGTGAGCGTCGCTTCGGCCGTGCTCTGCACTTTGGCCGAGCCGAGCTTGTGCCAGCTCACTTCGCGGGGGAACGCCTGCTCCCAGCGGCCTTGGGCCACGTAGAGCTCCGGGGTCGGTGTCGTCAGCGTTTTTTCGAGCGCGGCGATCTGCCCATCGAGCGTGGATCGGCGTTGCTTCTGCTCGCCCGTGTAGAAGGAGAGCAACGGCGACTCGTCGGGGCGGTCAGCGTCGGCCGTGTTGTTGAAGAAGGCGAAGAAGCGGAAGTACTCGGCGTTGGTGATCGGATCGTACTTGTGGGTATGGCACTGGGCGCAGGCCATGGTCGTGCCCATCCAGACCGACATCGTGGTGTTCACGCGGTCGACGATGGCGACGTTGCGGAACTCCTCGTCGATCGTGCCTCCTTCGCTGTTGGTCTGCGTATTGCGATGGAAGGCCGTCGCCATGAGCTGCTCCTCCGTGGGATTGGGGAGCAGGTCGCCGGCGATCTGTTCGACCGTGAACTGGTCGAACGGCTTGTTGGCGTTGAATGAGCGAATGGCGTAGTCGCGGAAGGCCCAGATCGTGCGAAGCGGGTCGTCGGCGTAGCCGGCCGAGTCGGCGTAGCGGGCCAGGTCGAGCCACATGCGGGCCCAATGTTCGCCGTAGGCGGGGCTGGCCAGCAATTGGTCGACGTACTTCTCGTAGGCATCGGGGCTCGAGTCGGCCAGGAAGGCATCAAGCGCCTCGGCCGTCGGCGGCAAGCCGGTCAGGTCGAGCGCCACGCGGCGGGCAAGCGCCGCGCGGTCCGCCTCGGGTGAAGGGGCCAGCCCTTCACGTTCAGCCGCGCGAGCACGAAGAGGTCGAGCGGGCCGCGCGCCCAGTCGGCCGCTTTCACTTCCGGCAGCTCCGCCGCCGGCTTTACATACGACCAGTGCCGCGAGTACTTGGCCCCATCGGCCACCCATTGCTCGAGCAGTTCGACTTCGCGCGGCGTGAGCGGCTTGCCCAGCGACGGGGGTGGCATCACCGAGTCAGCGTCGTCGGCCTTGATGCGGGCGATCAACTCGCTTTCGTCGGGCTTGCCTGGCACAACAGCCGCATAACCCCTGAGGTCTTCGAGCCAACCGTTGGCGGTGTCGAAGCGGAGGCCGTTCTCGCCCCCTTTGCGTTCGGCCTCATCCGGCCCGTGACAGCGAAAGCACTTGTTCGACAGGATCGGCCGGATGTCGCGGTTGAAGTCGACCGCGTCGGCGCCCTGCGCCCACGACACAGCCAGCCCGCCCCAGATCAAGAACGCAGTCAACCAACGGTTCATGCTTCGGCTCGTTCGAGAATTCACGGGGCCGCGCCAGGCGCCAGCTCGGCCAGGTCGATTACATACAGGTCGTATTTCCCCGCTCGCTGACCGACGAATGCGATCTGAGTCCGGTGGGGATGCCAGGTCGCGAAGTCGCTCGGCTCCGGGCCTTCGGTCACTGGGACGGCATCGCCCGCGTCGACCGCCATGACGTACAGGTTTAAGGCACCGGAGCGGCTCGAAGTAAACGCCAACTGCCGGCCGTCGGGAGACCAGGCGGGCCGCACGTCGCGGCCGGGGCTGTGCGAGATTCGCCGGGCAGGGCCGCCGGAACTCGGCATCACGTACAACTCGAGGTCGCCGTCGCGGCTGCTGCCGAACGCCAGCCACTGGCCGTCGGCGGAGACCGCCGGCCATCCATTGTAACTGGCCGACCGGGTCAGGTCTTGCCGGTCTCCCCCGCCGGATCGCAGGAAAATATCTGCTGGCCGCCGTCTTTGGGCTCGGCATAGAACACCCGCCGGCCATCCGCCGAGAGCGTTGCCTGCCGCCCGCGGCCGGCGACGGTCGATTCGGCGGCCTCGCCGACACGGCGATAAATCACCCGCAAATCCTGGTTGCCCAGGCTCTGGAGGTAGACATACGCCGAGCCATCGGCCGCGAAGACCGGCTTGATCTCCGGGTTCTTGGCCTCAGGATGCAGCCACTCGACTTCGCCGCGCTCGGCCGGGTCCGGGGCGAGCCTCAGTTTACACAGGGCCATGCGGAAGCCGTCGACCTGCTGACTGAACGCGACTGCCTGGCCGTCCTCGACGAAGACGGGATCGGTTTTGTAGGCGCCGTCGAAGGTCAGTTGCCGCGTGGGAAGGTTCATGGCCGCTCTTCCCCCCGGCGACTCGCCGGGGGCTAACTACGTCGTTTCTCACTCCATTAGCCCCCGTCAATGACGGGGGTGCATCCTTCCGTCATTCTGCCCTCACAGCAACTCGTGGATCACGCGGCCGCCGGGCAGCACCTGCAGTTCGGCGCGGCGGGCCGAGGGAATGCCGGCCAGCTCGAGGATCGTCGTGCCGACCATGGCCGGCGTAATCGGCTCGCTGACGGGGCGCTCGCCGCGGGGATCGCTCTCGCCCACGATCCGCCCGCCCGCGACTCCGCCCCCTGCCCACAACGAGATGTAGCAATGGGGCCAGTGATCGCGCGACATGTTTCCGTTGATCCCCGGCGTGCGGCCGAATTCTCCGAGGCAAACCACGAGCGTGGAGCTGAGCAGATCGCGCTCACCCAGGTCGTCAAGCAGTGCCGACAGGGCTCGATCGAGAATCGGGCCGTGATAGTCGGCCAGCAACTCGAAGTTGCTTGTGTGCGTGTCCCAGCCGTAGTCGGTCTGATTGCCGAAGTAGGGTTCGACGTATTGGCTCCAGTTCACCTGAATATAGGGCACGCCGGCGACCGCCAGCCGCGCGGCCAGCAGACAGCTCTGGCCGAAGGAGGTCTGCCCATAGCGGCCGCGGTTGCGCTCGGTCTCGCGCGAGAGGTCGAGGGCCGCGCGGCCTTCAGGCGAGTTGAGCAGGCCGTAGGCCCGGTCGAAGGTGGCGTCCCAGCGGCGGCCGGCCAACGAGTCGAGGGTGCGGCGGGCGGTGTCGAGCTCGCGCAGCAGGCCGCGGCGGTCGGCGAGCCGCGCCGGCGTGAGCTGGTCGAGCAACTGCAAGCCGGGCGTGGAGACCGTACCGTCTTGCGCGCATTGCACGAAGAACGGATCGTAGCCCTCGCCCCACGCGCCGCCGCCGTAGCCCTGCATGTAGCCGCCGGCGTCACGGAGCCGGCCAGGACCAACCGACACGAAGGGGGCAGCGACTGCTCACCGCCGCGGTCGCGGGCGAGAATCGCGCCGAAGTTGGGCCCCGCCGCGCCGGCCGCCGAAGGCAGCCCCGTAAGGCCAATCGCCCCAGCGCCGAGGTGATTGCCGTCGAAGTTCTTGTGCGAGCGCACGACCGACAGACGGTCGGTGCGCGCAGCGAGCAGTGGGAACAACTCGCTGAAGCGAAGCCCCGGCGTCTTCGTGCCGATCGTTCCGAAGGGCCCGCGGATTTGGGTCGGCGCTTGCGGCTTGGGATCGAACGTGTCGAGATGGCTCGGCCCGCCCCACAGCCAAAGGACGATGACCGAGCGGGCCTTGGCATGCCCATAGGCCTCGGCAGGCGCGGAAGGCGCCGCGACCGCCGACCCGGCCAGCCAGGGCGCGGCCAGGCTCGCGCGTACGAAGGCGCGGCGGGTCAAACCCTGGCACGATCCTGCGCGAAAGCTGCCGAGATCAAGCGGCATGCGTTGCTCGCTTTCGTCTCGCCGCGGCGCTGTCTTCGCTGCATCGGCAAACGCGGCCAAACAGACCGCGCGCCGACAACACAACTCAGCGCTGCGAACGGTATTTAGGCGGGCTGGCCGAACGCGGCGCAAGTGCGCAGCGGTCGCCAGAGTGAGGAAGGGCAACGCTTCTATCGAACCTGATCGGGAGCGGCCTGTCAATGCGGCGGGGGAAAGCCCAGCTCCCCCTGTTCGGCCGCCTCGTCGAGTTCGGCGTCGACCTGCTCGTCGCGTTTGGCGATCAGCTTCGGGTCGAGGCTCAGCCGCCGCAGCTTGGGAGCGCGAGAGCGCCAGCCACGATGACATCGTGACGATCCCCCGGCCCAAACCGCCGGGGCGGTGCCCAGCAGCCAGGCCGCGATCCCGCTCTCGAAGGCCCCCAACTCGTTCGACGATCCGATGAAGAGCATGCCCACCGAGGCGATCCGCCCCCGTAGGTGATCGGGGAGAGGAGCCGCAGAATCGCCCGGCGGATGACGACGCTCACACCATCGAACACGCCGCTGAAGAACAGGGCGACCACCGAGATCCACATCGTTTCGGAAAGGGCGAACACGATCATCGCGATGCCGAACCCGCCGACTGCGAGAAACAAGTTGCGGCCAGCGTGCCGCACCGGCGGCGAGTGCGTGGCCCACAACATCGTGAGCAGCGCCCCGGTGGTGGGCGCCGCGTTGAGCACGCCGAGCCCAATCGGGCCGACGTGCAGAATGTCCTTGGCGAACACGGGCAAGAGCGCGATCGCCCCGCCGAACAGCACGGCGAACAGGTCGAGCGCCATCGAGGCCAGTAGCACCTGATCGTTCCATACGTAGCGCACGCCGACGGAAATGCTCTCCCAGATCGATTCCTCGGCCTTGGGGTTGGGGTTCGGCCGCGGCTCGATCCAGCGGACCGCCAGCCAGCCGCAGAAGTACAAAAGGCCGATGATCAGGTAGGTCCAGGCGGGGCCCAGAAACTTGAACGACACGCCGCCCCACAACGGGCCGATCACCGCGCCCGTAAGCCAGCAACTGGCCATCAAGGTCGACGAACGGACGAGCAACTCCCACGGAACGACCTGGGCTTCGAGCGCCGCGGCCGCGGGTTCGGCGAAGCCACGGGCCACGCCCACCACGAGCACCACGGCATAGAGCACGATCAACTGGGCCTTGCCTGACTCGTAGAGCGACACGCCGCAGAGCACGGCGCCGCACACCGCCAACGCCAACAGCGTCACGTGCAACACCAAGCGGCGATCGTGCCGATCGGCCACGTGGCCGCCGTAGAGCGC
The DNA here is from genome assembly GCA_046349955.1 of Pirellulales bacterium. Classification (GTDB taxonomy): domain Bacteria; phylum Planctomycetota; class Planctomycetia; order Pirellulales; family JBGAPH01; genus JBGAPH01. The sequence goes on from JAXMBI010000006.1 coordinate 131,615, forward strand.
CAGCGAAAGAGCGGGAATCGCCTCGATCAATCCCAGGAACCCCAGGGCCAAGGGTTCGCCCGTGATCTCGTAGACCTGGTAGCCCAGCACCACCGCCAGGGCACGGCTGGCCAGCGTGGCGCAGGCCGTAGTGACGAACAGCCGCCGAAAATCGGGCCAACGAAACGGCTCGAACGTCGGCCCGTGGGTTGGTTCGCTCGCCGGCTCGTCGCTCATCCAGAGTTCGTCGAAGCTTGAGAAGCCGAAATCATCCGCGGCAATCGCCCGGCAGCCGCGAGCCGCGCTCGAGCAGGGCGACCACATCGGGGGGCAACTCGGAGTCGATCGACTCGTAGTCGAGGCTGATCAGCCCCCCCGCTTCGTCGGGCTCGGCCACCAAATACTCCTGCCACAACCGCTCGGCGCGGGCAGCCCGCTGGGCCTCGCGCTCGCCGCGCTCGGTGAGGGAATATTCGCCGAGACTGGGGCAACGGGCAAGGCCAGCCGTTTCGGCCCCGGCCAGCAGCCGCTCGATCGTAGCCGAACTTAGTCCGGCCCGGCGGGCTAACGTCGCGCGCGATTGCGGGCCCGGCCCCGCGGCCTCCGCCACGTCGTAGGCGGCCGCCAACAGCCGCTGCCGGTCGAGCCGCCGCTGAAACCGCCGCCGCTCGAGCAGGTGGGCAATCGCGCCACGTTTGGGAGCCAAGAGCAGCGATGTCAGAAATAATGCGGCGCCCACGAGCACGATCACTGGCCCGGCCGGCAATTCCTCGGCCAAGGCGCTGATCGTTGTGCCCACCGCGCCGATCGTCAGCCCGAATACGCTGGCCAGGGCCACGAGCGAGCCCAGCCGATCGGTCCAAAACCGTGCGGCCGCCGCCGGCAAGATCAGCAGGGCCGCCATCAGCACGACGCCGACCGCCGGCAGCCCGATGATGACGGTGACCGCCAAGAGCGCCATGATCGCCAGATCGAGCCAGAGCACGGGCCAGCCCTGCGTTTGCGAAACCGCTGTCGAAGCTGACGAGCTTGAACTCCTTGTAGAGCCCCCGATCACGACCAGGCAGCCGGCCGCCACAGCGGCGATCAACAGCACGTCGCTGCGGAGCATGCCGGCGGTCTTACCGTAGATATACGAATCGAGCCCCGCCTGAGCGCCGCTGGCGGTATGCTGCTGGATCTGCTGGCTGAGCACGATGCCGACGCCGAAGAAGACCGAGAGCACGATGCCGATCGCGGCGTCTTCCTTGGTGCGCGTGAGCGCCGCAGCACCGCCACGCAACCGACGCCCAGCAGGCCCGTGGCAAGCGCCCCCAGCAACATTCCCGGCAAGCTGAGTTGCCCCATGATCAAGAAAGCCAGCCCGAGCCCCGGCAACGCGGCATGGGCGAGGGCGTCCCCCATGAGAGCCCGGCCCCGGAGCACGGCGAAGCTCCCCACCAGGCCCGAGCACGCCCCGAGCAGGCTCGAACCGGAGAGGACAACCACCGTGTTGTAGGCCGGACGCCAGATCGCCAGGGCGGCGAGGGCCGCGATCGCAGTGAAACCAAGCGCGAGCCAGCCCCAGGGGACCGATGCATTGGTCCGCACAGCGGACCCTACACTCGTCATTCGCTGCGCCCTCGCTGGCGCACCGCTTCGCCGGCGGCGTCGAGCAGCGTCAGCCGAGCGCCGTAGGTGCGCTTCAAGTTCTCGGGCGTGAAGGCCAGCGCCGTCGGGCCGCTGGCCACCACGCGCATGTTGAGCAAAACCACCTGTTCGAAGTATTGCGGCACCGTCCGCAAATCGTGATGGACCACGAGCACCGTTTTGCCAGCCGCCCGCAGGCGCTCCAGCAGCGCGAAGACGGCCCGCTCCGTGGCGGCGTCGACGCCGGCCATCGGCTCGTCCATGAAGTAGATGTCGGCCTTCTGCGCCAAGGCGCGGGCCAGAAACGTCCGCTGTTGCTGGCCACCGGAGAGTTGTCCGATCTGGCGGGTGGCGAAGTCGGCCATGCCCACCTGGTCCAGGCATTCGAGCGCCCAGGCCCGATCGGCGGCGCTCGGCCGGCGGAACCAGCCGAGCCGGCCGTAAACGCCCATCAGCACGACGTCGAGCACATTGACGGGAAACTCCCAGTCGACGCTCTCGCGCTGCGGAACGTAACCGATTCGCCGGCGCACTTTCGGCACCGGTTCGCCGAACACGGTCACCTGACCGCTGGCCAAGGGGGCAAGCCCGAGCACGGCCTTGATCAGCGTGCTCTTGCCGGCCCCGTTGGGGCCGACGATGCCGACGAGCGCGGGCGCGGCGATCGTGAGATCGACGTCCCAGAGCACCGGCTTGCGATGATAGGCCACGGTGACATCATGGATGTCGAGCACCGGCGGCGAAGCAGTCGATGCGACAGCCGCGGTCGCTTGCGGAACGAAGGCGCTCGTAGGTTCGGCGGTTCGGCTCATCGCAGGGCCTGCACGATCGTGTGGACGTTGTGCCGCACCATGCCTTCGTAGGTTCCCTCAGGCGTGCCGGCCGCGCCCATGGCGTCGGAAAACAGCTCGCCGCCGATCTTCACCTGTTGTCCGCGAGCGGCGCAGCCTTCGACCAGGGCCAGCACGTTGCGCTCGTTGAGCGTGGTTTCGATGAACACGGCCTTCACGCCCCGCGCAACGATGAAGTCGACGAGCTCGTTGATTCGCCGCACACCGGCCTCGCTTTCGGTGCTGAGGCCCTGCACCGAACGGACCTCGAGATCGTAGGCCCGGCCGAAGTAGCCGAAGGCGTCGTGCGCCGTGACCAACACGCGCCGCTCGGGCGGGATCGTGGCGATTTGTTCCCGGCACCAAGCGTCGAGCTGTTCGAGCCGTTCGACATATTGCTTGGCCCGCGCCTCGTAATCGGCCGCGTGCGCCGGATCGAACTCGGCAAGTGTCTGGGCCACGAGCGGGGCCGTCTTGCTCCAGAGCGCCACATCGAACCAAACATGCGGGTCGTGGGCGCCTTCCTCGGCGTGCAGCAGCTGATCGGCCGGAATGGCGGAGGCCACGGCCACCGTCGGTTTCCGGGCCGCCAGCTTCTCGAGCACCTGCGTCAGCTTGCCTTCGAGGTGAATGCCTGAATAGAAGACGAGCTGCGCCCGGTCGAGCTGCAGGATGTCGCCGGTCGAGGCCTTGTAGAGGTGCGGATCGACGCCGGGGCCCATGAGCGTGGTCACCTCCACGCGTGGCCGCCGACCGCCTTGACGACGTCTGCCACCATGCCGGTGGTGCAAAGGACGCGGAGCGGAGCGTCGGAGGAAGGGGCCGCCGCCGTGGGGCGCGAACAGCCCGCCGCCAAAGCGAGAACCCCGCAGACGACCGCGAACGCGGCCCAGACAGCGGGGTTTTGAGTGCTAATTCGCAATGTTTTGGTCACTCAAAAATCGTAGCGACGGGGGCACGCCGGTCAACCGCGGACACGGCACTTTGGCTCTCCCCTTAGCCGAGTCGCCGGGGGAGTGGGATCGTAGGAGCGGCGAAGCGAAAGACACTTTGGGCGGCTCCGACCGTGATGCAAGTTTACCGCGGTTCCCCCCCGTCATTGACGGGGGGCTAAAGCGCTTGCGTTGAAAGGCGGCTCCCCTTGGCCCCCGGCGAGTCGCCGGGGGGAGAGGGATCGTAGAAGCGGAGAAGCGAAAAACACTTTGAGAGCCTCCAACCGTGAAATGCGGGTTCACCGCGGTTCCCCCCGTCATTGACGGGGGGCTAATCGAGATCATGCCCCCCGCTTGTGCCGCTCCTCCAATCGCGCGAAGATAGCGGCCAACCTCCCCGCCCTCCCATCCGCGGTGTCTGATCCATGAGTCGCCCGTTCTCCCTCGCCCTCTGCCTGCTGTCGCTGGCGACGTTCGTTTCGCTGTTCGCGGGCGCCGCGTCGGCCGCCGACGCCGGCAAGTACCGCGTCTACTTCGGCACGTACACCGGCCAGAAGAGCCGCGGCATCTACACCGCCGATCTCGACCTGGCCACCGGCAAGCTCACCGAGCCCCGTCTGGCGGCCGAAGCGGTGAGCCCGTCGTTCCTGGCGATTCACCCCAGCGGCCACTGGCTCTACGCGGTGAGCGAGATCGACGATCTCAACGGCCGCAAGACCGGCGGCGTGAGCGCCTTCGCCATCGAGGCCGACGGTGGCCTGCGGCTCTTAAACCAGCAGCCCTCCGAAGGGCGCGGGCCGTGCCACGTAACGGTCGATCCCTCCGGCAAGTTCGCCCTGGTCGCCAACTACGGCTCCGGCAGCGCCGCCGCCTTGCCGATCGAGGCCGATGGCCGGCTCCGCCGGCCAGTTCCGTCGTGCAGCACGAAGGGAAGAGCGTCGATCCGCAGCGCCAGGAAGGGCCGCATGCGCACTCGATCAACCTCGACGCTGCCGGCCGCTACGCCTTCGTGGCCGACCTGGGGCTCGACCAGGTGAAGATCTATCGCTTCGATGCCCAGACCGGAAAGCTCACGCCCGCTGATCCGGCCTTCGTCACGCTCGCCCCCGGCGCGGGCCCCCGGCACTTTGCCTTCCATCCGCAGGGGGACCGGGCGTATGTGAACAACGAAATGACCTCGACGATCACCGCCCTCCACTACGCCCCCGAGGCAGGCGCCCTGCAAGAAACGCAAACCTTGAGCACGCTGCCCAGGTCCACCCCCGGCAATTCCACGGCCGAAGTGCAAGTGCATCCGAGCGGCCGCTTCGTCTACGTGTCGAACCGCGGGCACGACAGCATCGCCGGCTATACCATCGATCCCGACAACGGCCGGCTAACCGCTTTGGGCAACACGCCCACCGGCCCGGTCGCACGCCCGCAACTTCGGCATCGACCCGACCGGCCAGTATCTGCTGGCGGCCAACCAGGGGACCGACAACGTGGTGGTCTTCAAGATCGACGCCAAGACCGGCAAGCTGACGCCGACCGGGCAGGAGATTGCGGTCGGGGCGCCGGTGTGCGTGAAGTTTCTCAAGCTCGAGTAGGACGCGCCGAAGATGAAACTCGTGATCGTCGGCGGAGTGGCCGGCGGGGCTTCGGCGGCGGCACGGGCGCGGCGATTGTCGGAGGACGCCGAGATCGTGCTCTTCGAGCGCGGTCCCGACGTGTCGTTCGCCAACTGCGGGTTGCCCTACTATCTGGGTGGGCAAATTGCCGAGCGGGCGAAGTTGCTCGTCGTCACGCCGCAAAGACTAAAGGAGCGGTTCGCGCTCGACGTGCGGACGCGATCGTCGGTCGAGTCGATCGACCGGGCGGCGAAGACCGTGCATATCCGAGAGCTGGATAGCGGCCGCGAATATGATGAGCCCTACGACAAGCTGATCCTGGCCCCGAGCGCGGCGCCGTTGCGGCCGCCGATCCCTGGGCTCGAACTGCCTGGCGTCTACACGCTGCGCAACCTGGAAGACACCGACCGCATCTACGCCGCCCTCGGCTCCGGCGTGCGGCAGGCCGTGGTCGTGGGCGCCGGGTTCATTGGGCTCGAGCTGGTGGAGAACCTCGTCCACCGCGGCGTGGCGACGACGCTCGTCGAGCTGCAGGATCAGGTGCTGCCGCCGCTCGACAAAGAGCTGACGACGCCACTGGCGAAGCGGGCAGACCACGGCGTAACGCTGCTCTTAGGCGACTCGGCCGAAGCCTTCGAACAAAGCAGCGACGGCCTCGTGGTGCGGCTCAAGTCGGGCCGAAAACTCGAGGCGCAGCTCGTCGTGCTGGGGATCGGCGTACGGCCCGAGAACAAGCTGGCGGTCGAAGCCGGGCTCGAGGTTGGCCCGCGGGGCGGCATTCGCGTGAACGACCGCCTGGAGACGAGCGACCCGCACATCTTTGCCGTAGGGGATGCGATCGAAGTCCGCGACTTCGTGCTCGATGGGCCGACGCAGGTTCCGCTGGCCGGCCCCGCCAATCGGCAGGGACGCATCGCCGCCGACAATGTGTTCGGCCGCGACTCGCGCTATCGAGGAACGCAAGGCACGGCCATCGTCGGCCTCTTCGGCCGCACCGCCGCCATGACGGGCGCCTCGGAAAAGGCGCTCCGCCGCGCGGGCGCCCCTTCCGCATGGTCTACGTCCACCCGGCGCATCACGCGGGCTACTACCCCGGCGGCGAAGGAATGACGCTCAAGCTGCTGTTTGCCCCCGACGACGGCCGCATCCTCGGCGCGCAAGCCGTAGGGGGCGCGGGAGTCGACAAGCGGATCGACGTGCTGGCCGTGGCGATCCAGGCTGGCATGACCGTGTACGACCTCGAAGAAATGGAGTTGGCCTACGCCCCGCAGTTCGGCTCGGCCAAGGACCCGGTGAACATGGCCGGCTTCGTGGCCGCCGGACTACTGCGCGGCGACCACCCGCAGATCGACCTCGCGGAACTATTGGCAACGCCGGCCGACCAGCGGCCGCTCTTGCTCGACGTGCGCACGCCGGCGGAGTTCGCCGCGGGGAGCGTGCCGGGGGCGATCAACGTGCCGGTCGACGAGCTCGCGCGCGGCTCACGGAGTTGCCGGCGGATCGGCCGATCGTGGCCTACTGCCAAGTCGGACAGCGCGGCTACCTCGCCACGCGAATCTTGCTGCAAGCGGGCCGCGACGTGCGGAACCTGAGCGGCGGGTATCGGACCTATGAGTTGTGGAGGCCGTGGCTGGGGTAGCGAACATCCAGCGAGGCCCGAGGCGGTCCAATCCGGATGAGGCGGCGATTAGAAGCTGCGACGTCACTCGGCGCGAGCGGCCGATTTTCGTGCGGCACGATCCCGCCGCTCTTCGATGCAGTAGGTGCGGAGCCGCCTCATCACGGCGAACAACACCGCTGCTCCAGCAAGGCTCAGCGATGTTGGCTCGGGGACACCGGTCACAACAACCGACAGCTGGTTTTGATTGTTGTTCCATTCTCCACCGTCGTGCAAACCTAGGTATAGCCGCGTGGCGCCCGCGGGGATGAAGATGCCAGTCAGCTCGGACCCGATTGCGAACGATTGATTCAACAACGGGTGCTTCATGTCCTGGCCGATGGCAAGAGGCGGAGGCGCCTGGCCGGCAAGTGGACCGTTGTCAGTTGTAAAGACGCCCATCAGTGTATTGATGTCGGCGGTCAGCCGGCTAATTCCAAAGTCGGCGTAAGGCTCGAACGACGTGAAGAGCGATGTCGGGTCGTGTCGGCCATCGGGGCCGGAGATCAAGGATGGATCGGTGCCGTGCGCCAAAGGCCTGAGGCCGAGACGCCAATGGTTGGTTCCGCTCCTTTCAAGCCGATGAAGAATGGAATGGTCCGCTCATCGGTCAGGTCTCCAAAATAATCCGCTGCCAAACGCCCTGGCGGAAGGGGCACTGGGGTCGTCTTACCTGCAAAGAAGACGCACGATGTCGCTGGAACGGCAACCTGCAACGAGGCGGCTTCCGCCTGACTAGCAATCAGGCTCATCAACAACACTGGTACCGCGATTCTGCTGAACATGATGAAGAATCCCTACACGGTTTGAGGCTGAAAACGCACCAGCCTGGCAAGGGGCTACAGGTCAACATCACCCCACCCGTCTAGCGGCTGCAAGACTTTGCGGGGTTCCCGACCCCGGTCCCGCTGCGGCTCGACTGAAAACTGGACGATCGGGCTACTCGGCTGCACGCCGCCCGTGCGATGATCGGGGCGACACAGGTAGTCGTCGGTCTTGCGATATCTCACCTCGCTGCCTGGATCTACTAGGCATCGGCGTTATTCTTTGAGCCCCCGCCCCTTCAGCCACTCCGCGCACGCCTTCGGCCAGTCGCGCGTGCCGGGGGTCTTGGGGGCCAGGCCCTGGCCGTGGGCGCCCTTCTCGTAGATGTGCAGTTCCGCCGGCACGCCCGCTTTGCGGAGCGCCAGATAGTAGAGCACGCTGTTCTCCGGCGGCACGCCGGTGTCTTCCCCGTGTGCATCAGGAAGGTGGGGGGCGTGTCGGCGGTCACTTGCGTTTCGTTCGAGAGACCGGCCAACTGCTCGGCCGTGGCTTTCTCTCCCAGCAAGTTGCGGGCAGAACCCTGGTGGGCGCTCTTATCGACGAAGCTGATCACCGGGTAGACGAGCACGGCGAAGTCGGGGCGGCTGCTCACGCGGCTCGATCGGGTCGGCGGCGTCGGGCTTGCCGGCGTCGAACTTGGTGCTGGCCGTGGAGGCCAGGTGGCCGCCGGCCGAGAAGCCGAGGATGCCGATCTTGGCCGGGTCGATCTTCAGTTCCTTGGCCCGTGCGCGGAGCGTGCGGATGGCGCGCTGGGCGTCGCCGAGCGGAATCGGATGGCGGTAGCCCTGGGCGCTATGGCGGTATTCGAGCACGGCGGCCGCGATCCCAAGCGAGTTCAGCCACTGGCCAATCTGCTTGCCCTCGTGGTCGACGGCCAGGTGTCCGTAGCCGCCGCCGGGGCAGACAACGATGGCCGTGCCCTGGGCCTTGTCGGCCGGCGGCAGCCAGAAGGTGAGGTTCGGTTCGTGCCCTTTCCCCTCTCCGAGCTTTCCCGGAGGCCCGGCCGGCCAGAGGGGCTCGGTCTTGGGCTCGGCAGCCGCAGTGGAGGGAGCAAACAGCGTCAGGGCGAGCAGTGAGCAGGCGAACAACGAGCGATAGGAAAGGTTCATCGTCGGGAGGCTCGGTGGAGGGGTGGGCGGAAGGAGAGCTACCGCCCGAATATGGTAGTTTGGCCGCCGGTCGGTCACAATCGAGCCACGCTCCCAGTTCACCCCGGCGGTCTTTGTACGGCCGACGCGCCCTCAACGTCGTCCGTGGTTTCGGCGGGGGTGAACCCCGCCGCTCGCTTGTCGCGGCGGAAACCGCGCGCCGACCGTCCCTCCATCCAAGTCTCACCCAGAGCTTCCCGCCATGCCCTCGCTCCTTCGGCCGCTTTGTGCGGTGCTCCTGTTGCTGTCTTGTGCGCGATCGTTCGCCGCCGAGCCCGGTCCGTCGCTCAACGTGATGACGTTCAATCTGCGGTACGCCAGCGACAAGGGCCCCAACTCCTGGCCCGAGCGGCGGCCCGTCGTCCGTGAGGTCCTGCAGAAGTTCGCGCCCGATGTGATCGGCACGCAGGAAGGCGTGTACCACCAGCTTCGCGACATCGCGGCCGACTCGCCGGAATACGCCTGGCTCGGCGTCGGGCGCGGGGAGCCGCGGCGAGTTCATGGCCGTGTTCTATCGCCCCGAGCGGCTCGAGCCGCTGGAGTTCGACCACTTCTGGCTCTCTGATAAGCCCGAAGTGATCGGCTCGAAGAGCTGGGGCAACAACGTGATCCGCATGGTCACCTGGGTGAAGTTCCTGGATCGCCAGGCGGGTCGCCCCTTCTACTTCATCAACACCCACTTCGACCATGAAGTGCAGGCTTCGCGCGAAGAGCGCCGAGCTGCTCATCGAGCGCAGCAAGAAGCTCGATCCAGCGTTGCCGATCGTGCTCGTGGCCGACTTCAACGCCGCGGCCGAGGACAACAGAGTGTACGACCTGATCACGGGCGCGGGCTTCGCCGACGCCTGGAAGCTCGCGGCCAAGCGCACCAACGAGGTCGGCACCTTCCACGGCTTCAATGGGCCGCGCCGGCGGCGCCCGCATCGACTGGATCTTGCTCAAGCCCAAGGGCGAAGTGCTCTCGGCCGAAACGGTGGTGCTCGAAAAGAACGGGCAGTACCCCAGCGATCATTGCCCGGTGGTGGCCCAAGTGCGGCTCGAGTGGCCTGAGGCGAAACCGTAAACGCCTCGCAGCCGCCAGATGGCCCGCGCCCGCGACGGCGACTATCCTGAGCACTCCGGCCCAAAGTCCTTGGCTCCTCCCTCGAGTTCTCTTCCGATGCCTACGTTTAGCCTCCGCCGGCCGATTCCGGTTGCCCGCGCTGCCTGGGCGGCGTGCATCGCCGCTCGCCTACGTGGCCGCCGCGGCCCGCGCTCGAAGAACCCGCCACCAAGGCCCTGCCGCCCGCCGAAGCCGCCGCAACGCTCAAGCTTCCACCCGGCTTCCAGACCACGCTCTTCGCCGGCGAGCCCGACGTCTTGCAGCCGATCGCCATGGCCTTCGATCGCCGGGGCCGATTGTGGGTAGTCGAGTGCAACTCCTATCCCGATTGGAAGTCGGACCGTCCGGGGACCGACCGCGTGGTGATTCTCGAAGACGCCGATCACGACGGCCGCTTCGACCGCCGCACCGTGTTTCTCGACGGGCAGAAGAACCTCTCCGGCATCGAGCTGGGCTTTGGCGGTGTGTGGCTGTGCGCGGGCCGGATCTGGTGTTCGTGCCCGACCGCGATGGCGACGACCGGCCCGACGGACCGGCGGAAGTGCGGCTCACCGGCTGGTCGCTCGACTCGCAGCACAACATCGTTAGCGGGCTCATCTGGGGGCCCGACGGTTGGCTCTACGGCTGCCACGGCATTCTCCACGACTCCGTCGTCGGCACGCCGGAAACTCCGGAGGCCGAGCACGCGATTCAATTGCGCGGTCTGGCGCTATCATCCCACGCGGCGCGTTCGAAGTCTTCACCCAGGGCTCGACGAATCCTTGGGGGCTCGATTTCGATGCCCGCGGGCAGGCGTTCATCACCAACTGCGTGATCCCGCATGTGTTCCATGCGATTCCGGGAGCGCACTACCAGCGGATGTACGGCCTCGATCTCGATCCGCACACCTATGGCCTGATGGAGTCGTGCGCCGATCATCTGCACTGGGCCGGCGGCTGGTGGAAGACGAGCTTGGGGGGCAAACATGGCGAAGCCGGCGGCGGCCATGCCCATAGCGGGGCGATGGTCTACCTGGGGGACAACTGGCCGGCCGAGCACCGCGGCAACCTGTTCATGGTCAACATCCATGGCCAGCGGCTCAACCAAGACACGCTCCGCCGCCAGGGTTCCGGCTTCGTGGCCAGCCACGCCGCCGACATGGCCTTCTCGCAGGACCCCTGGTTCCGCGGCGTGGCGGTGAAGTATGGCCCCGACGGCGGCGTCTACATCGCCGATTGGAACGACGACGGCGAGTGCCACGACTACGAACTGGTCCGCCGCGAAACGGGGCGAATTTTCAAGATCACGTACGGCCAGCCCAAGCCGGCCTCGGCGAACATGAAGGCGGCCAGCGATGCGCAGCTCGTAGACTTGATCCTGGGTCCGCGGGAATGGCACGCCCGGCAGGCCCGGCTCGAACTGCAATCGCGGGCGGCAGCCGGCCAGGACCTGGCCGCCGCGTTGCCAGCCTTGAGCAAGGCAATCGATGAGCCCGGCGAAGCCACGCGCCGCCTCCGCGCTCTGTGGGCGCTGCACATCCTCGGCCGCGCCGACGATGCGCTGCTCGAACGCTTACTCGGCGCTTCCGACGAAGAGCTGCGTGGCTGGGCGGTGCGGCTGCTGGCCGAAGACCGGGGGCTTACCCAGCCGCAGACCGCGACGCTGGCCAAGCTAGCCGGCAGCGATCCTTCGCTGGCGGTGCGCCGCGAGATCGCGTCGGCCTTGCAGCGGCTGCCGGCCGATACCGTGCGGCCGCTGGCGAAGGTGCTGCTCGCCAGCAGCGACGACTACGCCGACGATCCGAACCTGCCGCTCCTAGTGTGGTACGGCGTCAAGCCGCTGGCGACGAACGCCGACGGCGGCCTCGACCTGCTGGCACAAGCCAAGCTGCCGCTGCATCAGCAGTATCTTGCCCGGCGGCTCACCGAACAAGGGCCGGAGGTGAGCGATCGCTTGGTTGCCTGGCTGGCGACGGCCAACCCAGGGCAACAGGCGAGCGCAATCCGCGGCATGTATGAGGCGCTCAAGGGGCGGCGCAATGTGCCCGGGCCGCAGCGTTGGCCGGCGGTATTCGTGCAACTGCAATCGAGCTTGGGCGGAGAGGACCGCGAGCGATTGCTGGCGCTCGGCCTGCTCTACGGCGACCCGCTGGCCCGGCAACTGCTGCTCGGCACGGCCACCGATCGCACGCGCGGCGCCGACGTGCGCACGGCCGCGCTCGAAGCACTGCTCGACGCACCGAACCCCGAACTGCTTGCCAATCTGCTCCTCTTGCTCGCAGACGACGACTTGCGGTTGGCGGCCATCCGCGGCCTCGCCCGCTTCGACGATCCGCAGATCGCCGGCACGCTGCTCGAACGCTATGCCGAACTGTCGCCCGCCGAGCAACAAGAGGCGTTGGCCACGCTGTCGACGCGGCGTCCCTTCGCCCAAGACTTGCTCGCGGCCATCGAAGCGGGCCGCGTGCCGGCCAAGGATCTGCCGGCGTTCCTGGCTCGGCAGATTGCCGCGCTCGACGACGCGCAGCTCACCGCCCGGCTCACCAAAGCCTGGGGACAGCTTCGCCCCGCCACCGGAGACAAAGCAGCCGAGATCGCCCGCTACCGAGCCGTGCTCACTTCGGCCGGGGCCGTCGGCGATCGCGCGGCAGGCCGCGCGGTGTTCGACCGCCACTGCGCGAGCTGCCACCGCCTGTTCGACGCAGGGCAAGCGATCGGCCCCGAGCTTACCGGCTCGCAGCGGGCGAACCTCGACTACGTGCTCGAGAACCTCGTCGACCCGAGCGCGATCGTGCCAACGCAGTACCGGGTGACGAACGTCGTCACGGCCGACGGCCGCCTGGTGGCCGGTATGATCGGCGAGGAGAACGACCGCGTGCTCGTGATCCAAACGGCCGGCGAGCGCGTGATCCTCGACAAGCAGGACATCGAAACCCGCGCAACCTCCGGCGTCTCGATGATGCCGGAAGGGCTGCCGGAGCGGATGTCGGCCGAAGAGCTGCGCGACTTGGCGGCGTATCTGGCGTCGCCGCAACAGGTGGAGGCCCCTTCGCAGTAGGCCAGCGCCGTCAGTGGCGGCGGCGCGGGTGAGCAACGGCGACCACGGCAGCCAAGATTCCGAGCAGCAGGGCGGGCGGCTCCGGCACGGCGACCGTCACGCTCTTACCAAAGTTCCGCTTGAGCAGGCCAAAGTCAGAGAGGTCGATCTGTCCATCGCCGTTCGAGTCCCCCTCGGAATTGCCGCCGGCGTTTCCGAAATGGTCCTTGAGGATTCCGAAGTCCCCAAGGTCAACTTGCCCGTCGCCATTGGCGTCGCCGGCGAGCGGTTGCAAATGCATGCGGACATGTGAATACGTTTCCGCCATCCTCAACGGCAGCGTAAACTCCTGGCCATCCGCTGCCCACTTGCCGGTGAACAGTCCATCGTCTTCTTTGCCGTCGCCAGGACGGAACTGGTATTCGCACACATACAGATTCACGACCGAGCTGCCGGACGAGAGCAGGTAGCGGTCCGGCATGCGACCGCCTCGCAGATCGACTACGGCGGCGTTGTCTGTGTAGATGTAGGTATTGATGAAGGCTCCAGGAAAAACCTCCATGTAGGTCTGATCGTACGCGGCCAGTTGGTTGACCCACCCGCCGAACACGGCAGCGCTCGACTTCTGATAGGTGCGCAGCCCACTGACGATCTGGCCGTCGAGCACCGTGGCCCGCGCTTTCCCTTCCATGTGCACGAAGTAGTAGAAGTCGTTGGGACTGGCGAAGGTCGTGTCGGTCTTGAAGGTTACGACTTCCGGGGGCTGTGCCTCCACCGATTGCCCCATTGCGCTCAGGAGGACCAGGAGTATGCCCAGCCGGGTCGAGATCCCGAGCGGGGAACCAGTGGCCGACAGGGCTGATTCACAAGAAGCCACAGACGTTCTTCTCGCCGAGTCAGTTAATCTGTGAAGAACTTCGAGCGCAACACCGGCGCTGCTGCGCGAGGTTCGAAGATAGGCCTCAGGCTAACCAAGCCCGGCGAGTGACGGAAGTAGCACCTAACGGTTGGGGCAGTTGCGGACTGAACTGGGCGTCGGAAAAGCGACGCCCTAATAGTGTACACAAGAACACTATCGCATGGTATGATTCCCGCGGGGGCGCCGAGCCGGATGCGGGAGCTGCACCACCGATGGACTATGCCGAGCTGCACGCCAAGAGCAACTTTTCTTTCCTCGAAGGCGCCGCCCATCCCGATGAGTTAGCCGAGCAGGCGGCCGTCTTGGGCTATCAGGCCTTGGCCATCACCGATCGCGCCAGCCTGGCCGGCGTGGTGCGCGCGCATGGAGCGGCCAAGCCGCTGGGCCTGAAGCTCTTGATCGGAGCCGAGCTGCACCCGGTCGATGCGCCGCCGGTCGTGGTGTGGGCGACCGACCGCGCGGCCTACGGCCGGCTCGCCCGGCTGATCACCGTCGGCCGCCGCCGCGCCGCCAAGGGAGAGTGCCACCTACTGTTCGCCGACATTGCCGAGCATGCCGAGGGGTTGCTGGCCGGGGTGATGCTGGCCGGCAGCGTAGGGTGTGTCAAGCGCAGCGCAGACGCACCATCATCCGCGATTATCCAAAACACTCTGGACGATACATCGGACCTTGCGGATGGTGCGTCCGCGCTTCGCTTGACACACCCTGCGAGTGGGTGCCTGGGGTCGAGCGGAGCGAGCCCCCAGCAAACCACGGTGATGGGCACTTCCTCTGGGGGCGAGCTATCGCTCGACCCCAGGCGCCCCGCGCTTCGCTTGACGCACCCTACCTTGCCTCTGCGAGCCCCACCGGGGTTCGGCGGTTCGGTGGGGCTATCGCCCCACCCTACGGCTGCTTATCGGGAGCTCTTTGGGGATCGCTGCTACGCGCTGGCCGAATTGCACCGCGGCCCCGACGACGCGCGGCAGCTCGCCTGCATGGTCGCCCTGGCGCGCGAGGCGCGGCTGCCGCTGGTGGCCGCGGGCGACGTTCACTATCACCTACCGCAGCGGAAGATCCTGCACGACGTGCTGGTCGCCACCCGCCATGGCTGCACGGTGGCCGAGGCCGGCGAGCGGCTGTTCACCAACGCCGAACGGCACCTACGTCCGCTCGACGAAATCGCCGCGCTCTTCGCGGCGGCCCCCGGCGCCATGGAGCGTACCTGCGAAGTGGCCGACCGCTGCACGTTCTCGCTCGACGAATTGAAGTACGAATACCCCGAGGAGCTCGCGCCGCCGGGGCTCACGCCGTTTGAGTATTTGCAGCGGCTCACTTGGGCCGGCGCCGCGCAGCGCTATCCGCATGGCGTGCCCGAGAAGGTGCGCGGGCTGCTCACGCACGAGCTGGGGCTGATCGGCGAGCTCGGCTACGAGGCCTACTTTCTTACCGTGTGGGATCTCGTGCGGTTCGCGCGCAGCCGAGAGATCCTTTGCCAGGGGCGCGGCTCGGCGGCCAACTCGGCCGTCTGCTATTGCCTGGGCGTGACGGCGGTCGATCCCGAGCGGATGGACGTGCTTTTCGAGCGGTTCATCAGCCGCGAGCGGAACGAGGCGCCCGACATCGACGTCGACTTCGAGCACGAGCGCCGCGAAGAGGTGCTGCAATACATCTACGAAAAGTACGGCCGCGAGCGGGCCGGCATGACGGCCGAGGTGATCTGCTACCGGCCGCGCTCCGCGGTCCGCGATGTCGGCAAGGCGCTGGGCCTGTCGCTCGACCGCGTGGACGCCTTGGCCAAGAGCCTCGAAGGGCACCGGGCGCACGCCGACCGCCTGGTCGACCGGCTCGAACAGGCGGGGCTCGATCCAGAATCGGCCATCGGACGGCAGCTCGAGTACGTGCTGCACGAGATCAGCGGCTTCCCCCGGCATCTCTCGCAGCACACCGGCGGCATGGTGATGACTCGCGGCCCGCTCTGCGAGCTCGTGCCGATCGAGAACGCGGCGATGGAGGGCCGCACCGTCATCCAGTGGAACAAGGACGATCTCGACGAGCTCGGCATTCTCAAGGTCGACTGCCTGGCCCTCGGCATGCTGACGGCCATTCGCAAGTGCTTCGACCTCGTGGCAGGGCAAACCGGCCGGCGGCTGGGGCTAGCCGACGTGCCGGAAGGGGACCAGCAGGTCTACGACATGATCTGCCGGGCCGACACGATGGGGGTGTTTCAGATCGAGAGCCGCGCGCAGATGAGCATGCTGCCGCGGCTGCGGCCGCGCTGCTTTCACGACCTGGTCGTCGAAGTGGCCATCGTGCGCCCCGGCCCGATCCAAGGAAACATGGTCCACCCCTATCTCAAACGCCGGGCAGGGCTCGAGCAGGTAAACTACCCCAGCCCAGAAATCCGCGCGGTGCTCGAGAAAACGCTGGGGGTGCCGCTGTTTCAAGAGCAGGCGATGCGGCTGGCCGTGGTCGCGGCCGGCTTCACCCCCGGCGAGGCCGATCAGCTCCGCCGAGCGATGGCCGCCTGGCGCCGCCCCGGCATCATCGACCAGTTCCGCGAGAAGCTGCTCCGCGGCATGCAAGAGCGCGGCCTCTCGGCCGAGTTCGCCCAGCAGGTGTTCCAGCAGATCAGCGGCTTCGGCGAATACGGCTTCCCCGAGTCACACGCGGCCAGCTTCGCGCTGTTGGTCTACGTGTCGTGCTGGCTCAAGCACTATTACCCAGCGGCCTTCACGGCGGCCCTCATCAACAGCCAACCGATGGGCTTCTATGCGCCGGCGCAACTGGTGCGCAATGCCCAGGAACACGGGGTTTCGGTGCGGCCGATCGATGTGAACCACAGTGGTTGGGATTGCACGCTGGAGGTAGGGTGGGGCGAGGCTCTGCGAGCCCCACCGGGGTCTGGCGATTCGGTGGGGCTATCGCAGGGATTGTCGGAAGCAGATGTAGGGTGTGTCCAGCGCAGCGCAGACGCACCAGCCGTTGGCCTGGCGACCGCCGGTGCGTCCGCGCTGCGCTTGACGCACCCTACGCTCCGGCTCGGCCTGCGGCTCGTGCAGGGGTTGTCCGAGGTTCAGGCTCAAGCCGTTGAAAAGGCACGGGCACGTGGCCCGTTTCGCTCGCTCGAAGACTTCGCCCGGCGAACGCGGCTGCCGCGGGCAGCGCTCGAGCAACTCGCCGCCGCCGACGCCTTTGGTTCGCTCGAGCTCTCGCGGCGGAGCGCGCTCTGGCAGGCGCTCGGGCAAGACCCCAAGCCCGACGCGCGCCCCTTGCTCGCGGAGATCGAGCCTGAGCAGGATCGGGCCGCGGCGCTGCCGGTGATGAGCGAGGCCGCCGAAGTGGCCGCCGACTATCAGGCCGCGGGGCTCACGCTGCGGTCGCACCCGGTGTCTTTCTTCCGCCAGGAGCTCGATTCGCTGGGCGTCGCCCGCGCGGCGCAGCTAGCCACGCTCCCCAAGAACCGGCCGGTGCAGGTCGCCGGGCTCGTGCTCGTGCGGCAGCGCCCCGGCACGGCCAAAGGCATCACCTTCGTCACGCTCGAAGACGAGACCGGCGTGGCCAACCTCATCATCCGCCCCGAGGTCTGGCAGCGCTACTACCGCGCCGCCCGCACCGCGGCGGCCCTCTTGGCCGAAGGCCCGCTGCAGCGCGAAGGGCAGGTCATCCACGTGCTGGTGCGGCGGCTCGAAGATCTTTCGGATCGGCTCCGCGGCATGCGCTCGCAGTCGCGGGATTTTCACTGAATCCAAGGCCGTCGTAGCGGGCACACTCCCGTTGCCCCCGCGGAGCCGACGGCCTCCCTGAATCTCAACGTCGATGGGCATTCGTGCAGCCCCCCGCGACCCGCACACTCCCGCGTGCCTGCTACGTTGCGCGGTACACTTGGGAGTCACGGATTGCCCTCTCACGCCGGCCTCCCCTTCCATGCCAGACCTCATCGCCCAAGGACCGCTCGTCCATCAGCGCTGGCGGCGGCGGCTGCCGGTCGGCCGGGCCGTGACGCTCGGCCGCGGGAGCGGCGCGTGGGAGGCGCCCTGGGACGACCGCATTTCGCGCTCGCATGCTGCGCTTCGCTGGCACGAAGGGCGCCTCGAGGTGCGCGTGGCCCCCGCGGCCAAGAACCCCGTCTTCTGGCGCGGCCAACCTTCGGCCCGCTTCGACGCCGAGGCCGGCGAGCACTTTGTGATCGGGCAGACCACCTTCACCGTCGTCGACGAATCGGCCGAGGCTTCGCTCGAGCATCCGCGTCCACGCAACGAGCAGACCTTCTCGGCCGAGTATCTGCGGCGGCTCCCCTATCGCAACGCCGCCGAACGGATCGAAGCCCTCAGCCGGTTGCCGGATTTGATCGCCGGCGACCCGACCGAGCGGGAACTGTTCGTGCGCGTGGTGAACACGCTCCTGGCCGGCGTGAGCCGGGCGACCGCCGTGGCGCTGGTGAGCGCGGCCGACGACAACGTGCAGGTGCTGCACTGGGACCGCCGCGACCACCG
The DNA here is from genome assembly GCA_046349955.1 of Pirellulales bacterium. Classification (GTDB taxonomy): domain Bacteria; phylum Planctomycetota; class Planctomycetia; order Pirellulales; family JBGAPH01; genus JBGAPH01. The sequence goes on from JAXMBI010000006.1 coordinate 149,733, forward strand.
CGCGAGCCCCTTCCGCCCGAGCGAGCGGCTGATCCGCGCGGCAGTCGAGCGGGAAGAGGCCGTGCTGCACGTCTGGTCGACCGCCGGCGAGGTCCCGCAGCACTACACCGCGGCCGCCGGGCTCGATTGGGCGTTCGCCATGCCGCTCTCGGTGTCGGCCTGCCGAGGGTGGGCGCTCTACGTGGCTGGTTCGCTGGGGCCGGGGAGCGCGACGGCCGAGGAACTGCGCGACGATCTCAAGTTCGCCGAGCTCGCCGCGCAAACACTTTCTGCCCTGTGCGAAACGCGGGCCCTCGAGCGCCGCCAGGCCGCGCTCGGTCAGTTCTTTTCGCCCGTGGTGCTCGAAGCGTTGGCCGAGGCCGATCCCGAACAAGCGCTCGCGCCGCGCGAGGCCGACGTCGTGGTGTTGTTCTGCGATCTTCGCGGCTTCTCGCGGCGGGCCGAACGCGAGGCCGGCGATCTGCTGGGGCTCTTGCGCCGCGTTAGCCGGGCCTTGGGTGTCGCCACGGCGCACATCCTGGCGGCCGGCGGCGTCGTTGGCGATTTCCAGGGGGACGCCGTGATGGGCTTTTGGGGCTGGCCGCTCACCACGCCCGACGATGCCCAGCGGGCAGCCGCGGCGGCGCTCGCCATTCGGGCCGAGTTCGCCGCGGCGGCCCGCGATCCGGCCGATCCGCTGGCGGGCTTCGAAGCCGGGCTGGGACTCGCCGCCGGCCGCGCGGTGGCCGGCAAGATCGGCACCGCTGACCAGGTGAAGGTCACCGCCTTCGGCCCGGTGGTGAACCTCGCCTCGCGGCTCGAGGGGATGACCCGGCTGCTGCGGGCGCCCGTGCTGCTCGACGAACCGCTCGCCCGCCGCATTCAAGTGAGCCTGCCCGGCGGCCAGGCGCGGGTACGGCGACTGGCGGTCGTGCGCCCCGTCGGCATGGACAACCCGCTCACGGTCTGCGAACTGCTCCCCCCGGCGGCCGAAGACGCAAGCCTCACCGACGCGCAGCTCGCGGCCTACGAACAAGCCTTCGACGACTGGCAAGCCGGCCGCTGGGAGGCGGCCTTCGCCCGGCTGCACGAGGTGCCGGCGACGGACCGGGCCAAGGACTTTCTCACGGCATTCATCGCCCAGCACCAACGGACGCCTCCGGCGGATTGGGATGGGGCGATTCAGTTGGGGGCGAAGGGGTAGCGGCCGTATGCCCGCCAAGTTGTCGACTGGCCGCGGAAGATGAACTCTGCCTCCATTTCACTGCGAAGCATCTTCGCGGTCATCGCGGGCTGCGCAGTGTGTCTTGTCGTCCCCAACGCGGCAGCAGTGCTGCTGTTTTTTGGCAGCATGCTTGGCATGCTGTTACTGGTCTTACTGGCGCCAAGACCCACCTTTTGGTTTGGCTTCTGCTTCAGCACGTGGGGCGCCACGATTCTCGTCGGAGGTTTTCTTCAGAGTTATCTTCGCATCACTCACGGTCGGGCTATGTGGCAGCTACACGCACTGACAGTGTTTCTCGTCGGTGCTTTGGGAGGGAAACTAATGGCGGTTGTGTTTAAGAGGCCTAAGTAGGCTCCGATGGCAACCTGGTTTGACGCCACCCTCGGAGCGGGATGGAGCAGTTGGAGGCGAAAGAGGTGAGCGGCCAGCCGCGGCGCCAAAAAGCACGCTCGTTGGCCAACCCCTGATATGCTGCAGGCAGGCATCTTTTCGCTTCTCTCTGCAGATCGCCCCGGAAGCCATGTTTTCCCGCTTGCCCCGCCTGCTGTCCGCCAAGCGCCGCCCCGCTCTGCGGTGGTTGGTGCTGGCCGGCTTGTGCGTTGGCTTGTTGGGCTGGTGGATCGTCGCGTCTGGCCCGCGGATCACGATTTCGCGCGAGACAACATATCTGACAGGGCCCTTGGACGAGGAAGGATTTGTCGACTACGCACGCGCGCTCAACGAGCTAAGCAGCGAGGGAGTGACTGCCGAGCAGAACGCGCTGCCACTGCTGTTCCAAGCTTGGGGTCCGCCCAACCGAGAGCCGGAAGTCAACCAGAAGTATTTCGAGCTGATCGGGACGGCAGTCCCACCGCCGGAGCCATACTCAATCGTCAAATCCGGTGACCAGGTCCGCGTCGTCCGGGCCGACGACAGCCCCTACTTCATCGGTTTCCACGCGTTCCTTGAACGCAAGGGCTTCTTGTTCGAGAGGTTTCCGCACGGCCATGGCCTGCTCGACGAGTCGGCGGATGGCGAGGACGGCGAATGGGCGGCCTGGGACAAGGTGCTTTCGACGGTCACGCGCGAGCCGTGGGGGGCAGCCGACCACCCGGCGGCTGCGGCGTGGTTGGACGCCAACGCACGACCGCTAGAGCTACTGGTCCAAGCCAGCTCGAAGCCACGCATGTTCTCGCCGCTCATTTCGAATGGCTCGTTTTGGAACGAGCTCAATCCTCAGAGCGAGGCCTTCGAGTCGATGTCGCGCGCCCTGGCGGCCCGAGCCATGCTCGCCCTCGGTGAACGGAACTGGCACGCAGCGGCGAGTGATTTGGAGACTTTGCATCGGCTCGCGGCTCTGGCAGCCCAGGGTGCATCGTCGTCAGCCGGCCTGCAGCTTTCGCAGAAGGCCTTTCAATTGGATCGTCACCTGGCCTCGCTTGCTCCGGAGGACGTGCGCGCCGGCTATCGGCGCGTTGTCGAAGCGATGCCTTCGTTTCCCGATCCGGGCCAGCAAATCGACACGGTAGAGCGACTTGCTACTTTGAGCATGGTCTGCGGTGCGGCCCGGGCTGGGACCACTCGGATTGGCTACTTGGCAGCCGTTTCGGGCCAAGTTCCGAAAACGCCGGTGTCGCTAATCGACTGGAATTACGCCCTGAGCCAGGTGAATGCCTGGTACGATCGAGCGGAGGCCGCATTTCGTCAGCCCACGCGCTCCACGCGTCGTAGCGCGCTGGATTCTGTGCTCACCGAGATCGAATTGTTCGAACAACACGCCTCCCAAGGTCGGGCGCTCAGGCACTGGCTGCGGCCTCGGCGAGAGTTGGGAGAGCGCGTTGCACAGCAGTGGGTGTATCTGTACGCAGCCGGCTGGGCCAATCTTCTCCACCAGTTCGATCGCGCGGACACCGAGCGCGAATTGACGCGGCTGGTATTCGCACTGCATGGGCACCGCGACGATCAAGGCCGCTTCCCGGAGCGGCTCGACGAACTCGTGCCGCGCTACCTGACTGCCGTGCCGCTCGACCCGTTTAGTGATTCGCCGTTCCATTACCGAGCCGAAAAGGCCGGCCAGGGTTTTGTCCTCTACAGCGTCGGCTGGAACGAGCAGGACGATAGCGGCCGCGAGCGCGAGGGCAACTCGAAAGAGGACGATATTGTCGTTCGCTATCCCACCGACCTTGAAGCACCAGCAACAGACGGCGAATAGAGATCGTGCTACTCTCCGCCCTCCTGCCCCTTCCCCAGCCGCAGCTTCACCGGTGTCTCCCGCCCCTCGCGGATGACGACCAGGTTCACCTCGTCCCCCGGATGTCGGCTCTCGATGAGCGTCAAGAATTCGTCGGCCGTGTTGACGGCGTGTCCGTCGACCGAAACCACGAGGTCGGCTGTGGTCACATCGCGGCGCTGGAACTCGTAGACGAAGGCCCCTTGCCGCTTGCGCTCCGTGCGCAACGTGATCCCGCGGAGCCCCGAGTGTTCGGCCGGCCCCCCCGGCACGAGCGCCGCCAACAGCAGGCCGCGGTCGGTTTCGTAGACCTGGGCGATGCCGTGGTCGGGCCGTTCCACGTGCCCCTTCTCGATCAACTGCGGCACGATGCGGGCGATCGTGTTCACCGGGATGGCGAAACCGACGCCGGCGCTCTGGCCGGTGCGGCTGGCGATGGCCGTGTTCATGCCGATCAGCCGGCCGCGGCTGTTGAGCAGCGGGCCGCCGGAATTGCCGGGGTTGATCGCTGCGTCGATCTGGATCACCGACTTGATCGTGCGGGCCTGGTCGCGGCTGGGGATCGTGCGGTTCAGGCTCGAGACGACGCCCGTCGAGAACGTCCGCTCGAGGCCGAACGGGTTGCCGATCGCGAACACTCGCTGGCCCACCCGCAGGCGGGCCGAATCGCCGAGCACCACGGGATGCAACGCATCGGCCGGGGCGTCGATTCGTAAGATGGCGATGTCATTCGGCGGGTCGGCCCCTACGGGGCGGGCCTCGTAGCTCTTGCCGTCGAGCGTGACCTGGATCTCGCGGGCCCCTTCGACCACGTGATAGTTCGTGAGAATGTGCCCGCGTTTATCGAGCACCGAGCCCGAGCCCATGCCGTTCGACTCCTCGTCGAAGAACGGATTGCCCGCCCGCGTGCTGCGGGTATTGATGTTCACCACGCTGCGGCGGCAGTTCTCATAGACGGAGATGTTCACCCGCTCGTCGGGCGTGAACGTCTCCTGTTCCGCCGGGGGCTTCGGTCGGGGGCGGACCTTTTCGAGCGGCGCTTCGCTCGATTTGGGCTCCGGCCGAACCTCCTGAGCGTGCGCGGCGGCGTTTAGGTCGCGCTGAATTCGGCTCTCGCCGAAATGGATCAGCAGCCCGCCCAGCAGGATGCCGGCGGCGATCAGCAGCAAAGATCGTTTCATTGCTTTGTAGGGTCCGCTCTGCGGACCATTGGTGTGCGGTGAATCCTGCTAGCAACCCAAGAGAGCAGCCCGCGTGCCAGAGACAGGCGGAAGCCTGTCTCATGAAGCTTCTGTTCCAATCATTGCACAAGCTTTTGGCCCCATCGTGGCACAGGCTTCCAGCCTGCGCAGCCTGCGTACAACACCTTGATAACGGGTCTCGTCGAGCGAGTGAAGCCGGGCCGCCCGGCCGCCGGATTGGTAAACCTTGCGGGCCAGCGAAACCCTGCGCGTTGCCGGAGTGATTCTTTGAACGCACAGCCAACGCAGGCTACGCCAATTGCTTAACAGCGTCACCTTTCGCACTCCGATACTCCTAGCACGGCCGTGAGACGGGATTGCGAACCGCCCCACGGCGCCGGCCAGGACCAGCCTGCCCTGTGGAGCGCCGCAAACCCATGACCAGTTCTCACGCCTTGCTGACCCTGCTGATGTGCGCCTTGGGGTCATCGCTATTGACGTTGGAGAACGCTCGTGGGGCGCGCGATTGCGATGCGGTTCACGCGGCAAGTCCAGCCGCCAGCCCCGCCCCTTTAGCCTCGACTCTGGCGAACCATGGCTGCGGCCGTTTCGCCAGCGGGCCCTGGGGAGGAGCAGACGGCTTTTGCGCAAGCGAAATGGAAAGGCCCTGGTCGGCTCGAAGGTCGGCAAGACGGATTGCCTTGGAAAGACTACGGCAACCCGCTCGTTCAGCGACCCCTGAAAGGGGTGGGCTGGCGAGCGCCCTGGCGGCGGCGGCGTTCTCGGCGCCGACCGCGAACCTGCGGGGGTCTCTAGGGATCGCGGCAACGTGGGCCGCCTCGCAAACCTGGCGACAGCTCGAGACGCTCGGCTGGACCGAGGGGGCTCTGGCGGCTGGGCGCATTAAGGCCGCCCACCTGCGGCAGACGGCGTTTCGTTCGACCGGGGCAAACCCGGCAACACTCTGGCGCCCTCTCGCCGCCCGCGCTCTGAATCCGACCTGGCTTGTGGTCAAGCGTTCCGCGTCGAATCTGGGCAGCGTCGCTCGTTCCGGCCTCGACCGGGCGGACGCCCAGCTTTCCCGGGCGCTGGCCATCTACCGCTGCCGAGAATGGTGGGCCGCCGACAAGCGGTCCGGCGCCAATGCCCGCCCCCTCACCCATTGGCGGGCAAAGCGTCCTCGGGTCGTAGGCGTACGACCCGAGGACGCCGGACAGGCGTGGAGCGCGGCGGCTGGCCGCCTGCAGACACTGGCGGCGGCCTCGCTGGCCGGGGCCGGGCACACCATGCTCGACCTGGCCCGTTCGGTGGGTGCAGGCAAAGCTTCGCCCTCGCGGTCCGAAGTGGGCGCCCAGGCCCGCAAGGGGGGCTTTTTGGAGCTCTAGTCCGCTCTCGGGTAATCACCCCAAGGAGAGGCCGCCCTCGGCAGAGCCCAAGTTGCAACGACGCCGCAAGTTTCGTGAATTTCGCGCCGGCGGCCTTTTTGCAAATTTTTGTGGCGTAAATCGAGCAGCGCGGCTAGAATGTGACCTGTCCGGCATAATCGGCGTGGCCGGAACCGGTCTGTTCGTGCTGGTAGACCCGCTATCGGAACACGGCGTCTCGCACGTGGCTCTCCTCTCGGATGGAGTTTCTGAACATGGCTCCTGGCAAGTGGTTGGCGGGCTTGGGTGTGGCTTGTGTGGGTTGGGCTTTGGGCTCTGCGGCGTTGGCTGCGGAGGTTCCTGGTCCATCCGGCGTGGCGCGTTTCGAGCGGTATGCGAAGCCTGACGGCCGCTCGTACTTTGCCCTCAGCCTGACGGCGCCGGCGGGCGAGGCCGCGGGCCCGGTCGACGTCGTCGCCCTGGTCGACACCTCGGCCAGCCAGGTCGGCCCCTTCCGCGAGAAGTCGCTGCAAGCCTTGCAGGCGCTGCTCACCAGCCTCCGCGCGGAAGACCGCGTGCAGGTGATCGCCGTCGACGCCGACGTCGTGCCGCTGACGAAGGGCTTCGTAGCCCCCGGCGGCGACGAAGCCCAGGCCGCCGTCGCCGCGCTCGAAGCCCGCGTGCCGCTGGGCTCCACCGACATGCCGGCCGCGCTGCGGGCCGCCGCCGCGACCTTCGAAGAGAATCATCCGACCCGCGCCATCGCCTACATTGGCGACGGCATGAGCGCGGCCAACGTGCTGCAGAGCGCCGGCTTCGCCCAGTTGGCCGCCGACCTGGTGGGCGCTCGGGCCCCCGTTTCCTGCTACGCCGTGGGGCCGCGGATCGACGGGATGCTGCTTGCCGCGCTGGGCAATCACACGGGGGGCCGCCTGCTGATCGACCACGCCGAGCTGGCCGAGGGCGAAGCGGGCCGCTTCTTGGCCGACTCGAGCCATGCCCAGGTCTACTATCCCCAGTCGGCCGTCTGGCCGCACGGCCTCACCGAGGTCTTCCCGGCGGTCACGCCCCCCTTGCGGAGCGACCGCGACACCGTGGTCATCGGCGCAGGCGAACTGAGCGAAGCCGCCGAAGTGGCGATCAACGCCGAGGCCGCCGGTCAAGCGACCGCGCTGACCTGGAACGTGGCGCCTGCCCCCAGCGACGACAAGCACGCCTTCTTGGCCACGCTGGTGGAACAAGCCCAGCCGGACCACGGGGCCACCTTGGCCACGCTCGGCACGGCCGGGCTCACCGAGCTGCGGGGCATGTTCGCCGCCGGCGGACACGGCCTCGTGGAGTTGGGCCGCCAGGCGGTGGCGGCCGGCAACCTGACCAACGCCGAAACGCTGGCCAAGGAAGCCCTCCAGCGCGATCCCCACGATCCGGCGGCCCGCGCCCTGCAAGGGGCCGTGCAGTTGGCCCAGGCGGGCCACGGCCAAGACGAGCTGCTGCTCGCGCAAGCCCCGGCTCCGGCCGCGGCGGCCGACGCCCAGTTCCCGGCCGAAGAACAAGCCTTCGACGAACAGGGCCGCTTGCTCAACGCCTTCGAGACGCAGCGGCGGCTGCTGGCCCAGTCGCTGCAGGCCGACGTGCAGGACGCGCTCAACCAGGCCCGCGGCGTGATGGGGGATCAGCCCGAGCTGGCCCAGACCGACCTCAAGCTGGTCCGCGAACGGGTGTTGCGGGCCGAGATCGAGCCCGAGCTGCGGGCCCAACTGCTGGCCCAGATCGACACCTCGCTGCGGCACGCCAGCCGCCTGGTGATCGAGCACGAGCAGCGCGAGGCGGAGTTGGCCCAAGAGCGGGCGGCGGCCGCCGAGGAGAACCGCATCGCCGAGAACCTGACCCGCGACGAACAGCGGGTGGACCAGCTCATGCAGCGCTTCAACGCGCTGATGGCGGAGGGGCGTTACGTCGACGCCGAAGTCGACGCCGCGATGCCGGCCCGCGACTTGATGCCCCGCAATCCGGTCCCCGTGGCCGCCATGCTGACGGCCCGCACCGCGGGCTACTACGTCGAAGCGATGGCCCTGCGTGAGGCGCGGCAGCGCGGCTTCGTCGACACGTTGGCCCAGGTGGAGCGGGCCCACATTCCGACGCCCGACGATCCGCCGATCGTCTATCCCGATCCGCAGTTCTGGGCCGAGTTGACGGCGGCCCGCGCCAAGTACAAGCGGGCCGACCTCTCGGAAGGGAGCCCGGCCGAGCAGAAGATCTACGCCGAGCTCGACAAGACGACGCAGTTGAACGTGACCGACTCGCCGCTGACCGATGTGGTGAACCTGCTCAAGAACCAGCACGGCATCGAGATTCAGCTCGACAACAAGGCGATGGAAGACGCCGGCGTGGCGGTCGACACCCCGATCACGCTCGACGTCAGCGGCATCTCGCTCCGCTCGGCCCTGCGGCTGATGCTGCGGCAACAAGACCTGACCTACGCCATCAAGGACGAATACCTGCTGATCACGACGCCCGAAGAAGCCGAACAAAGCGCCCTCAGCACCAAGGTCTACCCCGTAGGAGACCTGGTCATCCCGGTCCAAAGCGGAATGATGGGAATGATGGGAGGCATGGGAATGATGGGTGGAATGGGTGGCGGCATGATGGGCGGCATGGGTGGTGGCATGGGCGGCATGGGCGGTGGCATGATGGGTGGCATGGGAGGCATGGGTGGCATGGGCGGTGGCATGGGTGGCATGGGTGGTGGCATGGGTGGCATGGGCATGTTCAGCGTGCCGGATCCGCTGCCCGCTGCCCCGCGCCGCGCTTTATTTGCCGTGGCCGATGACCTTAAGCTCTCGTCGAAGAAGGCCGCTCCGGCCGACGAGGCCAAGCCTGCCCAACCCGCGGTCGCCCAGCCTGCTGCGGCGCCCGCCCCGAAGGCCCCGCGCGCGGTTCCCCGAGACGCCAAGTTGGCTAAGCCCATCGTGCTGGCGATCCCCGCGGGGCAAGATGCCGAAACCGCATGGAACGACTACTTGGCCAACCACGCCGACACCACGGCCGGCGCGCTGCGTTCGACGGTGCTCGATCGCGTGGCCTCTCGAAAGCTTGACGAAGCTCACGGCCTGATCCGCGCTTCGCTCCGCAACGGCAAGGCCCAGCCCTGGATGTATGAGGCCCTGGGTCTAATTCTGCAGATGCAGAACAAGCCTAAGGCGGAGATCGAACGGGCGTTGCTGTCGGCGGTCGACTTCGCGGTCAACTCGAACGATCTGTTGACCATCGCGGCTTACATGTCCCGCGTCGGCTTCGAACAGCGGGCCCTGAAAATCTACCGCCAGGTTTCCGACCTCGAACCCTATCGCCCCGAGCCGTACGTGCAGGGCTTGCAACTTTCCAAGCGGTTGAACGACCTCGACGGCATTCGTTGGTCGACGGTGGGCGTGCTGCGGCAAGCCTGGCCGAAAGATCGCGAGCAAATCGCCCACAATGCCGTGCGCGTGGCCGAGGCGACGCTGGCGAAGCTCAAGAGCGAAGGCCGCACGCAAGAAATGGAGAGCTTCGAAAAGGAATTGAACCAGGCGATGGCCCGCGATTGCGTGGTTCAAGTCTCCTGGGACGGCGAGGCCGACGTCGACCTGATCGTCGAAGAGCCGACCGGCTCGGTTTGCTCCTTCCGCAATCCGCGCACCACCGCCGGCGGCGTCATGATCGGCGACACGGTGGCCGGTTCTGCCGAGAACTCGGCCAAGGGCCTCTCGGAAGCCTATGTTTGCCCCGAAGCTTTTGCCGGCGCCTATCGAGTGCTGCTCCGCAAGGTTTGGGGCAAGGTCGCCGGGGACAAGGTGACCGTCGATGTGTACACGCACTTCCGCGATCAGAAGGCCCAGCACTTCCGCAAACAGATTCCACTTGGCGACGATGACGCCGCCGTGGTCTTCGATCTGGCAGAAGGGCGCCGGCAGGAGCCGCTGGCACAACGCCAGTTGGTCAACGCCGCCCAGGGGCAAATGGCGCTCAATCGCGCAATCATCGCCAACCAGATCGACGGCCTGGCCGACGACAGCTCGCTGGCCGCCTTCGCCGCGTCACGCGGACGGGGCGCCTTCGCCGTGGCGGCAGCCAACCGGTTCCGTCCGGGCGTCGGCTACATGCCGGTCATCCAAACGCTGCCCGAAGGGACGATGATGTTCGCCTCGGCCGTGATTTCCGCGGATCGTCGCTACGTGCGGATCACGCCCACGCCGCAGTTCTCCACGATCCGCTCGGTGACCACCTTTAGCATCCAGGGTGGCGCCACGAACACTTCGGCCAACGTGGGCGGGGCCGGGGCCGGCGGCGGCATCGGTGGTGGCGGCGGCGCCGGCGGCTTGGGCGGCGGTGGCGGCGGCTTCTTCTAGAGCCTGGCCACACCGCGTTTAGCTGGCAGGCGTGCCGCGCCCCGGACGGATTAGTCCGGGCAAGGCGTCGAGGTCTAGGCTCTCCACGAGCCCCGCTCGCAGTCGCTCCGCGGCGATTGCGCCCATGGCGGCGTTGTCGGTGCAAAGCGCCCGCGGCGCCAAGTGGAGTTCGAAGCCTGAAGGTGCTGCGGCGGCCTGGGCCAGGCGCTCCCCCAAGCGCGCATTCGCGGCCACGCCCCCGGCCACGCAGAGTACACGCAGGCCTGTGATCCGGAGGGCCGCCTGCGCCTTCGCCACCAGGCAGTCGATCACCGCCTCTTGGAAGCTCGCGGCCAAATCCGCCAGTTCGTCCGGCGTAAGCGCCGGAGGCTCGTTGATCGGCTTGCCCTGCCCGTACAGCCGGTAGCGCACCGCCGTTTTTAGGCCGCTGAAGCTGAATTCCAACCGGTCGGGTTCGTCCAAGAAGGCGCGCGGTAGGCGCACTGCGCGCGGATCGCCTTCCCGCGCGGCGCGTTCGATCGACGGGCCGCCTGGATACGGCAGCCCCAGGAGCGCCGCGACTTTGTCGAAGGCCTCGCCGGCGGCGTCGTCGATCGTGCCCCCCAAGAGTTCAAAATCGATCGCCGTCCGACAGCGGAACAGGCTCGTGTGTCCTCCACTGGCCACCAGCGCCACGCAGGGAAACACCGGCTTCCCCGCCGCCATCTGGCAGGCATACACGTGCGCCTGAAGGTGATCGACCGCGACGAGGGGCAGGTCCAGGGCCAGCGCGAGCGCCTTCGCCGCCGACAAACCCACGAGCAGCGATCCGGCCAGTCCCGGCGTGTTGGCGACGGCGATCGCGCCGAGTTCAGTCAGTCCCACGCCCGCCCGCTGCAGGGCCTCGTCGATCACGGGCAGAATGCGTTCTAAGTGCGCCCGCGCCGCAATCTCCGGAACGACGCCGCCAAACCGCACGTGCAGTTCGTCCTGCGAGGCGACGACCGACGAAAGCACGCAGGCCCGGTCGTCGACCACGGCGGCCGCGGTTTCATCGCACGTGGTTTCCAGCGTAAGGAGAAACATCCGCAGGCCTACGCACGAGAAGGGAACGCCGGAGCCCTACGGGAGCCGCTGCAGAAGACCTACCGAATGGAACGCCCGCCCGAGCCAGAACTCCAAGCGCCCGTTTATTCAGGGCTTTCCTTGATCTGGCCCGCAAGATACTCGACGGCCTTGGCAAGCTGACGATCGACGTACGGCCGGGGCGGAGTAGCCGGCGGCTCGATGACGCTCTCGCCGGTGCTCAGCACGTCGCGGCGTTGCCGGTCGTCGAAGAGGTTGGCCATGTCGCGGTCATTCAGCCGTAGATCGTAGCCTTCGTCGGGGCGAACGCCCCAGTCGTCGGTGTCCTTGGCGTCAGGGAACCGGTGGATGTTCTTGCCGCTGGGCCGCTGGTAGCTCGAGGTGGTCAGCTTGAGGGCGCTCTTGCCCTCCTCGAGCTCGATCACGTTTTGCACGCTCCCCTTGCCCCAGGTTCGCTCCCCCACGATCACCGCCCGCTTGTGGTCCTGCAAGCAAGCGGCCACGATCTCGCTGGCGCTCGCGCTAAAGCGGTTCACCAACACGACCATGGGAAAACCTTCGTAAGTCCCCGGGCGTTCAGCGTCCCACACGTGCTCAGGCACGTTGCGCCCCTGCGTGCTCACGATCCGCCCATCGGCCACGAACATGTCGGCCACCTCGATGGCTGAGCTCAGCAGACCGCCCGGATTGAAACGCAGGTCCAGCACGAGCCCTTGCAGTTTGGCCTCGGTCAACCGGTCGAGGGCCTGGCGCAGGTCGCGGGCGGTGTCTCGACTGAAAGACGACACGCGGATGTAGCCAATTCGCTTCTGCGGATCGAGCATGAAGTCCCAGCGGTCGTCCGTTCCGCGGCGCTCGCCGAGCACGGTTTCGACATGCACCATCTCCCGGGTGAGCTTGCGGACGATCGGCTCGCGCGAGCCCAGGCGGGCCACGCTGACCGTAACCGAGGAGCCGGGCTCTCCCTTGAGGGCCTTGACCGCGTCGTCGAGCTTCATCTGCTCGGCGGGGCGGCCATCGATCGACACGATGCGGTCGCCGGCCCGCAGCCCGGCCCGGTAGGCCGGCGTGCCGTAGAGGGGGCTCACGATACGCAGGCGCCCGTCGTCGACCCCTAATTGAATGCCGATACCGGCAAACTGGCTCTCGACGCTGGTGCGAAAATTCGCGATGTCGTCGGGCGGGATGTAGCTCGAATGCGGATCGAGCTTGCCCAGCATGCCGGCGATGGCGGCCTCCATCAACTCGCGGCGGCTGATGGGCTGCACGTAGTTGCGCTCGATCTGGTCGAGCGTGTCGGCCAGGGCGCGAAACAGCTCGTAATCTTCGTCCTTGACCCCGGCCAACGCCCCGGGCTTCGTGCCGGGCTTGCCCGGACTTTCCGAATGGGTGAGGCCCACGAGCGCGACCACGAGCCAGACCGAAGCGGCTCCCAGAACGACGGCCGTGCGGCGACTGACCATGCGGCGCTCCGATTCATCGCAAATGCGGACCCTACGGATGCCAGCGGATCGGACGGCCCCGTCCTCGATTCCAGGCCTAGCCGAACAGACGCGATCCGCGGCGGCGACAGGCCCGATTCCGGGCGGGCTGCCATCTGCGGTTCATTGTAAGTGGCCGGGCCCGCAGCGGCAAGCAAAGACAGCGGCGGCGGTTGCGCGCCCGGCAAGCTTGGCGAAAAGACAGCCGCGGCGCGCTCACCACTCCGCCAACAGCGCTCCGAATTCTCAGCCGCAACGCCGCCTGCTAAGCTACAGTCAGGCCGCCGCCCCTGAGCCCCGAGTCCCGCGATGAAAGAACCCTCCTCCAAGGCGTCCTTGGAGAACGTGCGCCAGCGCTTGCACCAGGTGGGACTGCGCTCCACGGCCGCCCGCATCGCCGTGGTTCGCTTTTTGATCGCCGCGACCGCTCCCCTCAGCCACGCCGAAGTGGCCGACGGCCTAGCCGAGGAAGGGTTCGATCGGGCAACGATCTACCGCAACCTGATTGAACTCACGAATTCCGGACTCGTGTCGCGGATCGAGCTGGGCGACCACGTGTGGCGGTTCGAGCTCAAGGCCGAGGGGGGCAGCGAGGAACACCCCCATTTCGTGTGCGTCGACTGCGGCGAAGTGACCTGCCTGCCCGAGGTGAGCGTCGACATCAAGCCGACGCCGGGAAGCAAGCGTTCTGGCATTCGCGATGTAACCGGAGTGCTGCTCCGCGGCCACTGCGGCAATTGCTCTTAGAGCAATTGGCCGAGCGCAGCGAGCGCCTGCCGGGCCGCGTCGAGCGAACCGGCTTCCTGCAACAGCCTTTTGGCCGCCAGCAACGCCGGCAGCGCCACGCGATCGCTGCTGGGGCGACGCCGGGCGGTGCTCGCAGCCTTCGAAAAGCGAGCGCGGACATTGGCGACCTGCGTCGAGGAGACGCTCACGCGCTGCGACTTCAGCGCGGCCACAATCTCGCGCGAGGGGGCGTCGAATCCGAGCGACTCGAGAGCAGCGCGGATCTTTTCAGACTTATTGACGCGTTTGCGGCCCATGCTGCGGATGCACCTGCGGAAGGCTTCGCCCCGGCGCGTTGCGAGCCGCCGGCAGCCGCCGGCAAACTCAACGCACCCTTCCGAGGTTATCGTCGGCCAGCCGTCGTCGCCTCACACGCGGGCTGCAGCCTTGGCGCGGCCGCGCCAATCGCTACGGCCCGTCGCTGGTTCGGCCCAGCGACCACAGAACGCCCTGCCGCAGCATCTGCCGGAAGGCAGGCGCCGCGAAGTCGTCGACGTGCCCGAGCGACGTGTAGAACACCCGGCCGCCGGCGGGCGTCTCGTGGGTCCAGGCCAGAGGTTCAGGGGGCTCGCGGCCGTCCACGCGCCCGTACGCCAACACTTCGGCCTTGGGCGAGAGAGGACGCGTTTTGTAGAGCCACGAGCGGGTGGGAAGCTCGCCGTGCGGCAGCCCGCGTACGATTGGGTGTTTGGCTTCCTCGGGCACGACCCACCAGTACGAGCGTGGGCCATCGGGCGAGGAATTGCCATGATGGTTCGTGTAGTTGCCACCGAGCACTGCGTGGTCGAACTCCGGCCAAGCTGCGTGGCCGGGCGGGGCCTGAAAGCCGCTGCGTTCGGCGAAAGCATGACTCGCGGTGCGAATGCCTACGACGGGCCGCCCCGCCGCTACATGGGTGCGCACGCGCTCGAGCTGCTTCGTCGTGGGAAACCGGCGCCGCACGCTCACGACCAGCAAATCGGCCGTATCGAGCGTCTCCATGCCGGGGAAGTTGTTCTTGTCCTGGGAATCGGCGTAAACGTAGCTCAGTCGCAGCCCCTGGTCGGCCAGTTCCGCATCGGCAAAGGCCGGCAGAGTCCGCTCGGTTTCGTACTCGTCCTCGCCGATTAGCAGCGCGACGTGGGGCCGCGTGTCGCCGGCGAATGCAAAGGCCCCGCCCCCCAAGAAGTCGCTGCTGCTGATCGTAGGGCACCAGTACTTCTCGACGTGGGCCACCACGAGTTCGGTGGCGCGAAAATGGTCGAGCCCCAGCGGCGGCTCCCCCGAATCGTGCATGCTGTCGGTGAGGTCGCGCATCAGCACGGTGTTGAAGCCCTGCCGCAACAGGTTGCGGATCGCGAACGGCCGGCCCAACACGCACATGTTCGTATGAACGCCCATCACGATCACGTTCTCGATGCCGTGGGCACGCAGCAGCCCGAGGGCTTCTTCGCTGTCGGTGATGGCGTCTTCGGGCGCGATCTCGAGCGTCGCCACTTGCCGCTTCCAGGGATTGCCGTGCGGACATTGCGGTACGCAATCGCAACGGTCGTGCGGGTTGTCGAAGGGCAAAGCAGGCTCGCCTTCTGCCCGCAGCTTGCACCAGCCGGCGGGCCGCGCGACGAGCGCTGCTTTTTCGGCGGCCTTGGCCCGAGCCCGCTGCGGGTACTTTTCGTAGAACTCCATCGTGTCGCTCGGGCAATGCACGATGAACACCCCTTGTCGGCGCGCCGCCTTGAGCACCTCGTTCATCCGCGGCGCCAGTTCGGCCACGCGGGCCGTCGCCCCCTGGCACCAGTGGCGGTCCCACATGTCGCAAATCACGATCGCGGTCTGCGCCGGTTCCCAAGTTAGATCGAGCGGAGCCGGGCGATACACACCGCTCCCCGGCGCCGTTTCGAGCCGCTGTTGCCCGCGCAGGTGGAGCGGAGCGGCCGACGCTGCGACCGCGCCAAGCGACACAACAAGGCCAAAGCACAACACCGGCGGCACAAGTCGCATGAGCAGGCGCTCCGAGAGGCAGGATCGAGGAGGGAGCAATTCAGGGGCAGGAAGGGGAAGCTCTAATATCTTGCCCCGCGGAACC
The DNA here is from genome assembly GCA_046349955.1 of Pirellulales bacterium. Lineage (GTDB taxonomy): Bacteria > Planctomycetota > Planctomycetia > Pirellulales > JBGAPH01 > JBGAPH01. The sequence goes on from JAXMBI010000006.1 coordinate 165,473, forward strand.
GGCAATTCGCAAGCGGCCGACGGTCCCCCCAAACAGGCGACTATCGCCGGGACGACCAACGCTCCCCCCCAGGTTCTGGGGAATCGCAGTGATGGCTAGGGACTTTTTCTAGGCGCTGCAAGCAGTTGCTTGCGTTCCTTCGCCCAAATGCTAGGGTTTTACACCCCGCTATCTAGAGTTCTTGCCATGAGCCACATCTTGAATTCGAGCCTCACGAGCGCCACGTCGCCCAAGGTGTTCGTCGTCGACGACGACGCCGCCTTTCGCCGGTTGGCCGACACGATCCTCACTTCGGTGAAGCTGACCGTCGAAACCTTCGACTCGAGCCGCAGCTTCATCGAGCGGCCGGTGTACGACGGCCCCGGTTGCCTAGTGCTCGACTTCTGCATGCCCGGCACCAATGGGCTCGAGCTACTGCGCACCTTGCGTGCCCGCGGCTACTCGCTGCCGGTCGTGTTCATCACGGGACAAGCCGACGTGCCGCTGGCCGTCGAGGTGATGAAGCTGGGGGCCTTCGAGTTCCTGCAGAAACCCTGCACGGCGAACGACCTGATCCGCGCCGTCCAAGGGGGCATCCGCCGCTCCGAGGCGACCTGGGCCGATCAGTCGCAGCGGGCCGCTGGACAGCGGCGTCTCGACTTGCTCAGCAAGCGCGAGCGCGAGGTCGCCGAGCTGCTTTCGACCGGCATGGGCACCAAGGCGGTGGCCAAGCAACTCGAACTCAGCCCGAAGACGGTCGAATTCCACCGCACGCGTCTCTATCGCAAGCTCGACGTGACCAACGCCGTGGAACTGGTGCGGGCACTGCAAGGCGCCGGCGGCCAAGCCAGCCCTCAGGCGCTGGCTGTGTAGGGGCCCGGAGCGAGCCGTCGCGACGCGCCGAGCAAGTGCGTTCAGCCTCCTTGCTTTCGGGCCAGCGAGCGATCGACTGCCCGCGTCACGTTGATCATTTCGTGGGCCAAGAGCGACACGAGATCGTCGAACGTCACGATGCCCACCAGTTCGTTGTCACGGTTCACGATGGGCAGCCGCCGGAATCCGCGGCCGATGAAGTACTGCGTGGCGTCGTAGATCCCTTGATCTTCCCAGATCGTGACGACGTCCTTGGTCATCACGTCCTTGACGGGAGTCTGAGTCGTCGCCTGGCCTTGGCCGAGCGCGAGGGCGACGTCGCGGTCGGTGAGGATGCCGGCGACCCGACGACCCTGCACCGCCACCACGGCCCCGACGCCCTGGCTCGCCATGCGGCTGACCGCCTCGGCGAGCGGCGCGGCGGGCTCAATCGTGACCACTTCGCTGCGGAATTGTTGTCCCAGGTTCATGGCGCACCTCCTGACGAATCGTCACTAAGGGCCAGCGCTTTCATCGCCCCTTTTCAACGCGTGACGGAAGCGGCCGCGTAGCGCAGACTCGGCAAGAGTCCGCGCTGGCGCGGCAGTTGATCGGGCGGGACCACGTAGACCCGCCCTCCATGGGCCAGCGTGGCAAGCACCGCCTGCTCCACGGTGGCCTCGTGACGGCTCGCGGGCGAGGCGCGGCGCGGCGAGCGGCGGCCGATTGGGAGGCTGCCCTCGGCCACGAACAGCGCCTCGATGCGCCCCTGGTCGGCCGCCACGAGGACCGCCGACAGCGAGTGCCACGCGGGATCGCCGCCAAACTGACGCGTCGCGGCCTCGAGCGCTTGTCGCTGTCGCACTGCGCGGCGCCCTGCCAGCACTTCGATCGCCAGATCATGAAGCTCCTCGGCCGACCGGTGATCGGGCGCGCCGCTCACATGCTCTGCCAGCAGGTTGGGATACGTTACGAGCGCTTGAAACGCGGCAAACTCGTAGTCGACGGCTGCGACCACCAGCGGCCGCTGATCGCCGAAGAGCAGCGGGTGCAGCGTGTCGTCGACCTTGCGCAGGTAGGCAGCCAGATCGGCTTCGTCGTGCTCGCTGACGGCGCCCTGCCCGTGAAAGACCGCGCCCACCGAGCCTGCCGCCGGGTGGCGCGTCGTCGAGCGGACCTGGCGCTGACTTTCGGGCCGATCATAGTTGAGCACTGCCCGCATCCCGCCGGCCAGGTCGGGCGCCTCCAGCGCGTGCAGCGCGTAGCGATCCCCCTCCCACAGCCGCACGCCGCTGCGGCTGAGCGCCAGCAGCAGGAACGGCTCGTTCTCCGCCGGCAGCGGCACGAGCGGCGCGAGGTGAAAGTGATCGTCGACGCAGCAGACGTCGGCAACAGCCATGGGCAAGCGAAACTTGGCCCCCGAGTTGGGCGACAGGAAGATCGCCAGTCCCTCGTCGGCCGAATTCCAAAACGCGGGATCCTCGCAGAGTGCGTAGGCAGGCTCGAGCATCTTGCGATCAGCCTCCCATCCCTCCCCCAGCGTCTTCTCCGCCGTGGTAAGCAGATGCCGCAGCCGATTCGGCGCCGACTGCTCGCCGGCGCGTCCCGCAAGCGTGCTCAAGTACAGCGACACGCAGGGCCCCGCTTGCGGCTTGGCCAACGTCTGCAAATCGGCCCATCGAGGGCAATCGACGGTGCGTTTCATGGGACACCTCCCTTCGTCATGCAGCGAACAAGCTCTCCGCCGCTAGACAGCCTTGACCTTCACTTTGTGGCTTTTGGCCTCGTCCGTCTTGGGCAGCGTGATGGTGAGCACGCCGTCTCGGTACTGGGCGTCGACCTTTTCTTCCTTCACGGGGCAGGGCAGACTGACGGTCCGTGCGAACGAACCGCAACGGCGCTCCATGCGATGGAAGGCCCGCCCCTTCTCTTCGCGCTCCTCCTTGCGCTCGCCGCTGATCGTGAGCAGGTTGCCGCTCACCTGCACGTCGACCTGCTCGGGCTTGATGCCGGGCAGATCCATGCGAACTTCCAGCTTCGAATCGGTTTCCGACAGGTCGAGCGAGGGGGCGAACAGACGCGAGAAGTTCCAGGTTTCCGGATCCCCAATCGCCTGGTTGACCAAATCCTCGACCTCTTCACGGATCGCCTGGAAAGGACGCGGCAGCCAGGTGCGAGTTTGGGGGGTGGGGCGCTTGGCGATGGTTGTGGACATGGTCGTTCCTCCTTCACAAAGAAGACCCAGCGTGTGCGGCTGGCAAGCAAGCAGGACAACGACCATAAACGGTTGCAACGAGCGTGCCGCCTGAGGCAGCGCTGGCTCGCCGCCGAGAATTCAGGCTCGAGCGGCGCGAGCGTCACGCGCCCTATCCGCAAGCGAGCAGGCCGCTTTCTACGAACGACCACCGTTCAACAGAGCGCTACAGGCACGAGAAAGATGCGTCACGCTTGGGGGTCTCGGGGAGCGAGCGGGCGCGCCGGCGCGAACGGGTCTGGGCGTTTCCGCGCGCCGCGGGTGTCCTAGGCCAAGATGCCCTGGATCACTTCTCCCGACACATCGGTCAGGCGGAAGTCACGCCCCTGGAAGCGGTAGGTGAGCCGAGTGTGTTCAATGCCCAGCAGGTGCAGGAGAGTGGCGTGCAGATCGTGGACGCTAACGCGGTTTTCCACGGCGTGGTAGCCCAATTCGTCAGTCGCGCCGTAAGTGATGCCCGGCTTGATGCCGCCGCCCGCCAGCCAGAACGAGAACCCCGCGAGGTGGTGGTCGCGGCCATCCCCTTGGGCCATGGGCGTACGGCCAAATTCGCTGCCGAAGACGACGATCGTGTCTTCGAGCAACCCACGCTCGGCCAAATCGCTGACGAGCGCTGCGGCCGGCTGGTCGACCTCGGCGGCGGTGCCGGCCGAGTGCGTTTTGATGCTGCCGTGGTGATCCCAGTCGCGGTGGTAGAGCTGCACGAACCGCACGCCCCGCTCGACGAGCCGGCGCGCGAGCAAGCAGTTCGAGGCGAAGCTGCCGTCGCCGGGCTTGGCGCCATAGCGCTCGAGCGTGGCCGCCGATTCGTCGGCCAAGTCCATCAGCCCCGGCACGCTCGTTTGCATGCGGAACGCCATTTCGTATTGGCTGATCCGCGTGGCGATCTCGGGATCGTCGACCGCCTCGGCCTCCAGCCGGTTGAGCCGCTGCACGGCGTCGACCACGTCGCGCTGTTGCGCCGCGTTCACGCCGGCCGGATTGCCTACGTAGAGCACCGGCTCTCCCTTGCTGCGGAACTCGACGCCCTGGTAGCGGCTGGGCAGAAAGCCTGAGTGCCACTGCCGGGCGGCGATCGGCTGCGACTGGCCGAACTTGCCGGTTGAGACCAGCACCACGAAGCCGGGGAGATCGCGCGTTTCGGCCCCCAGGCCATAGAGCAACCACGAGCCCATCGCCGGGCGGCCGGCGATCATGGCGCCCGTGTTCATGAAGGTGTGAGCCGGGTCGTGGTTGATCGCGTCGGTGTGCAGCGAGCGAACGATGCAGATCTTGTCGGCCAACTGCCGCCCCATCTGGGGCAGGATCGAGCTGATTTCCTGGCCCGACTGGCCCCACTTCTGAAACGCATGCTGCGGACCGAAGCAGTTGAGCTTCTGCCCTTGAAGCTGCGCGATCTGCTGCCCCGCCGTTACGCTCTCCGGCATCGGCTGCCCGTGCAACTCGGTGAGCTTGGGCTTGTGGTCAAAGGTCTCGAGGTGGCTCATGCCGCCGGCCATGTAGAGCCAAATCACCCGCTTGGCCTTCGCCGGCTTGTGCAGGGGCGTGATCGTAGCCGGCCAGGCGTCGCTGGGGATCGCCGTGGCGCCACGCGCGATCCGGCCAGACGCGTCGCCCAACAGCGACGCCAGCGCAAGCGAACCCACGCCACGGGCGGCACGGCCCAAAATCGCTCGGCGAGTCAACGCGGATTCAGGCGTCATCGAAACCTCTCACCAGGACATACGGAGAGTGATTTACCGCAGAGGACATAGAGGACGCAGAGAAATTCACTTTCTGTTGTTTGCTCTGCGTCCTCTGTGTCCTCTGCGGTTCAATTCAATTTCGGGTAATCGTTGCGTGCAGGTTGAGGATCGTGCGGGCGGCGGAGGTCCAGGCCGCCAGTTCCGCGGCGTCCAGGTCGCTGGCCGCAGCGCGGGCGCCGTTGGTTTGCACGGCGGTCGCTGCCTGCGGGTCTCGGCGGTATTCCGCCAGGTGCTTGTCGACAAGCGCCGCGAGGGCCTCGGCCTCAGCCGGGCGGATCGGGCGGGCGAGCGACTGGCGAAACGCCCAATCCAGCCGCTGCGGCGTGTCGGCGCCTCCTTCGCGGAGGATTCGCTCTGCGAACGCCCGCGCAGCTTCGGCGTAGGTCGGGTCGTTGAGCAGCGCGAGCGCCTGCAGCGGCGTGTTCGAGCGCAGGCGGTCGGCGGTGCATTCCTCGCGGCTGGGAGCGTCGAAGGCCATTAGGCTCGGGTGCAGGTACTGCCGTTGCCAGTGCGTGTAGAGGCCGCGGCGGTAGAGGTCGTCGCCCGAGCCATTCTGCCACTCGCGGGCGGGGAAGTTCAGGTAGGCCCAATAGCCGGGGGGCTGATAGGGCTTCGCGCTCGGGCCGCCGATCTGCCGCGCGAGTAGGCCGCTCGTCGCCAGCGCTCCATCGCGCACGAGCTCGGCGTCGAGGCGGAAGCGACCTTGCCGCGCCAGCCAACGGTTGAACGGATCGGCCTCGTGTTGGGCTGCGGTCGCGGTCGACGACTGGCGATAGGTCCCGCTCGTCACCATCAGTCGCACCACGTGTTTCACGTCCCAACCCGACTCGATGAACTCCGCGGCCAGCCAATCGAGCAACTCCGCATGGCTGGGGGGATCGCCCTGAGTTCCTAGGTCGTCGAGACGCCGCGACAGCCCGGCGCCGAAGAACTGCTTCCACAACCGGTTCACGAAGACGCGGGCAACCAGCGGATTCTCTCGCGAGGTCATCCACCGCGCCAGATCGAGCCGCGTCGCCCGCTCGCCTGCGAGCTTCGGCTGCGGGAGCGCCGCCGGAACGCCGGGGAGCACAACGTCGCCGCTGTCGTCCATCCAATTGCCGCGCGGCAGCACGCGCATCGTCCGCGGCTCGCCGGCCACGGTGGCCGGCATCCGCGTGATCTGCTGCTCGAGCTCGTTCTTGGCCTTGGTGGCGGCGGCCAGCCGATCGCGCTCGGCGCTCAAGAGCGGCGTCGAGTTGCGGAAGTGTTCGGCGAGCTTGGCCTGCTGCTCAGCGTTGCGGGCATCCGGCGAAAGCTCAACAAGGCTGGCGATCTCCGCAGGCAAGATCTTGTCGCGCTCGGCCTTGGCCTCAGCCTCCGGTTTCGCTGCAATGGCGGCAAGCTCGGCGCGCTTGGCGGCTTCCCATTCGCGCTGGGCGTCCGACAGACCATCCGCCTTTTCGTCGAAGGCCTTTTGGGCGTTTTGCACCTCGGCGTCGACCCGCAATTGCGCGGCTTCTTGGTCCGGCGTTGGCAGGGCCACCATCGGGCCCCAGCCCCCATGGTCGTTCGCGCCGCCGTAGATGCCGCGCTCGGTGACGTCGGCGAAGAACGCGGCGAAGCGATAGAAGTCGCGCGTGGCGAGCGGATCGAATTTATGGTCGTGGCATTCGCAGCACCCCATGGTGACGCCGAGCCAGGCCCCGCTCGTCGCCCGCACGCGGTCGGCGGCGTATTTAGCCAGGTACTCCTTGTCCTGCCCTCCCCCTTCGGCCGACATCATGTTCAGCCGGTTGTAGCTGGCGGCGATCTTCTGCTCGCGCGTGGCGTTCGTCAGCAAGTCGCCGGCAAGCTGCTCGAGCGTGAATTGGTCGAACCGCTTGTTGGCGTTGAAGGCCACGATCACGTAGTCGCGGTAGGGCCACATGGTGATCGCCTGATCGCCGTGATAGCCCACGCTGTCGCCATAGCGCACGAGGTCGAGCCAGCCTTCAGCCAGGCGTTCGCCGTAGTGCGGCGAAGCGAGCAGCTTTTCGACAAGCGCGGCGTAGGCCGCCTCTTCGTCGGCCGCAGCCTCAAAGGCAGCCACGTCGCGCGGATCGGGAGGCAATCCCAGCAGATCAAGGTTCAGCCGCCGGACAAGGGTAGACCGCTCCGCAGGCGGGGCATGCGCCACGCCCTGCTCCGCTTGCTTGGCAAGCACGAAGGCGTCGATTGCGTTCCGCGAGAAGCCGGCCTCGCTCGCCGAGGGTACGGCTGGCCGCTCGATCGGCAAAAAGGCCCAATGGCCCTGCCAGGGCGCCCCCTGTTCGATCCATGCCTTGAGCATCGCCTTCTGGCGACCAGTCAGCTCTTTGCCGGAGCCGGCCGGCGGCATCTTCTGCTCGGCGTCGTCCGAGGTGATTCGCCGCCAGAGCTCGCTCTGTTCGAGGTCCTTGGGCGCGACGACATGACCTTCGGCAGCCTCGCCAAACAGCCCGGCCTGAGTGTCGAGCCGCAACTCCGCCTGGCGGCTGTTGCGGTCGGGCCCGTGACAGGCGTAGCAGTTGTCGGCCAAGATCGGCTTGATGTCGCGATTGAAGCTGATCTGAGCCGGCAGCGGCGGCTCGGCCCCTAAGGCCGCTCCTTCCGCAGTGATGGCCAGCGCGAGCACGAAGAACCAGGAAGATCGCAGCATGGCAGCCGGGGGGGGTGGGAGCGAGGCGGGACTAGCGTTTCATGCTAAAAGCGCCGCCTTGGGCATTCAAGCAGAAAACGGGCCTCCCCGGCCGCTACAACGCGGGCGGCCGGCACGCTATATTGCCCCCCTGACGCCGCGGCCCCGCGGTCGCGCCGCAATTCCTCCACCCCCCATTCCCTAGAGTGAATCCTTCCATGTCGCGCCGCGCGCTTGCACTCGGGATCGCCCTTTGTTTTGTCGGGAGCTCGGTCATGGCTGTTGAGCGTGGTGAAGTGTCGAAGGCAACGGACGCGGCCTCCGGCTGGGACGTCTACAGTCTCAAGTCAGGCGACACCACGGTCCGGCTCGTCCCCTCGGCCGGCTGCAACGCCTACTCGTTCGTGGTTGACGGAACGGAATACTTCTACACCCCCGAAAAGCTGAAGGACCTGCCCGGCTATCGCTACGGCAACCCCGTGATCTACCCCATGCCCAACCGGGTGCGTGGCGCCGAGTTCCGCTTTCAAGGGAAGAGCCACCGCTACGAGGCCAACAACAACACGAACTTCCTCCACGGCCTGGTGCATAGCGTCCCCTGGACGGTCGAGAAGACCGAAGACGGGCCCGACTATGCGTCGGTCACCTGCGCCTACGACTTCGCCCCCGGCGGCAAGAGCCACGAGCTGTTCCCCTTTCCGCACACCGTGCGGCTCGAAACCCGCGTGAAGCCGGGCGCCGTGCGCTGGACCTACACCGTGGATAACACGAAGGGCAAGGGCCCGGTTCCCTTCGGAATGTGCCTGCACCCCTACTTCCTCTATCAGGGCAAGCGGGCCGACACCTACCTGACGATCCCGGCCACCCACCTGATGGAGTCGGTGGAGCTGCTCCCTACCGGCAAGCTGCTCTCGCTCGACGGCTCGAAGTACGACGCCCGCCAGCCCAAGAGCTTGGCCGGCTTCGTGGTCGACGACGTCTGGTACGGGCTTTCGCAGAGCAAGCCGGCCGTCATCGATTTCCGCGACAAGGGGAAGAAGATCACGCTGCGGGCGACCGATGACTTTACCCACATGGTCGTCTACACGCCGGACGGTCAGCCCTTCTTCTGCGTCGAGAACCAGTCGTGCTCGACCGACGCCCACAATCTGTTCGACCGCGGCCTGAAAGATGTGGCCCATCTGCTGGTTGTGGAACCGGGGAAATCGCTTTCGGGCTGGATCGAATACGAGGTCACGGCCAAGTAGACGTTCTCCGCTCTCCTGTGGGAGAGGGGCCGGGGGTGAGGGTCCGCGTCGATTTCCCGAACGCAAGCTACGCTGCCGCCAGACATGCAGCGGCGAGATCGGGGCGGTCTATGTCCCTCACCCCGGCCTCCCCCGGAGCGAAGGGAGATAGGCTCACTTTGGCGAGGGCAGTTCGCCGCTCGCGAGCAGTTTTTGCAGCGCCGTGAGTTCCACCGGCTTCACCAAGTGGGCGTCGAAGCCCGCTGCGCGGGATTGCTGCCGGTCCTCTTCGGTGCCGAAGCCCGTCATTGCGATCAGCACCGGCTGCCCAAAGTTCGCCGCGCTCGCGCGGACCGCGCGGGCAACCTCGTAGCCGCTCAGCCCCGGCAGGCCGATGTCGAGAAAGACGACCTCGGGGCGCGCGGCGCCGATTTGCTCGAGTGCCTCGGTCCCGTCGAAGGCCGTCGCCACGTCGTTGCCCAACAGCCGCAGCAGCAGGGCCAGCGACTTGGCCGAATCTCGGTTGTCGTCGACCACGAGGAGCTTTCTGCGCTGCCCCGAAGCTGCGAGGTCTGTCGCGTGCCCATCGGGGGCGGCGGCCGGCGCCTTGGCCAGCGGCAACCGGACCGTGAATTCGCTCCCCTCGCCGGGGCCGTCGCTTACGACGTCGACCGTGCCGCCGTGCAGCTCGGTGAGCCGGCGCACGAGCGTCAGTCCGATGCCTAGACCGCCTTGCGTGCGGTCGAGCGCGCTGTCGACCTGGATGAACAGGTCGAAGATCTTCGGCAGCATTTCCTCGCTGATACCCAGTCCGTTGTCGCGCACGCGAATGACGGCCTGGTCCTGTTCGACGCCTGCCTGCAGCCAAATGCGGCCGCCGCGAGGCGTGTACTTGGCGGCGTTGTTGAGGAGATTGAGGAACACCTGCGCGAGCCGCACGGGATCGGCCACGATCGCCACCGGCGCCGGTGGGAGGGAGACCTCGAGGTGGTGGCCATGTTCGGCGATCACGGGCCGGCTGCTTTCCACGGCCCGCGCGATCACCGAGCTCAGGTCGACCTCTTCGGACTGCAGGTTGATCTTGCCGCGGGTGATGCGGCTGACGTCGAGCAGATCGTCGACCAGCCGCACCAGGTGCTCCACCTGCCGCTCCATCAGCTCGTGGGCCTGCTGATAGGTGTCGGGCGTGCCGCCGCCGAGCCGCAGGAAGTGGAGCGCGTTGCGGATGGGGGCCAGCGGGTTGCGCAGTTCGTGGGCCAGCATCGCCAGGAACTCGTCTTTCTGGCGATCGGCTTCCTTGAGCACCTCTTCGGCCCGCTTCAGGTCCTCGATGTCGGTGCAGGTGCACAGGTACTTGAGCACCTGGCCCTCTTCGTCGAGCAGCGGCACGCAGCGCGTCAGATGCCAGCGCGCCGTGCCGTCGCAGGCGCGGCAGAAGCGGGCTTCGATCGAAAAACCCTGCTTCGAGCGGAGGCCTTCGTCGTAGGCCTTGGTTACGGCCGCGAGATCGCGGGCATCGAGCGCCTGCATCCAGGCCGTGGGGGAGGAGCGGGCGAACTCGAGGGTTTGCCCCGTGTAGTCGAGCCACTGCTGATTGACGAAGTCCATGTCGCCGCCCGGCAGGCTGATCCATACGGAGATCGGCAGGCCCTGTGCGAGCCCGCGAAAGTACTCCTCGCTCGAACGGAGGGCCTCTTCGGCACGCAGACGATCGGTGATGTCGCGCACGACCTTGGCGTGCCCCAGCGGCTGGCCGACCGCGTCGCGCAGGGCGCTCGTGACGCCGCTGGCCCAAAAGCGGCTGCCGTCCTTGCGCACCAGCCAGTTGTCGTCATCGGCGCGCCCGAGCCGTTCCGAGCGCTCGAGCTCCTTGGCTGGCTTTTCGGCGGCCAAGTCTTCGGGGATGAACAGCCGCGCGAAGTGCTGCCCGAGGATTTCGGACTCGGCGTAACCCAAGAGGCGTTCGGCGCCCAGGTTCCAGGAGGTAATGCGGCCGCCGCGGTCGAGCATCATCATGCCGAAGCCGCTCGCCCCCTCCACGAGCAGGCGATATTGCTCCTCGCTCACGCGCAGCGCCGCGTTGGCCCGCTCGAGTTCGATCGTCCGCTCGGCCACCTTTTGGCCCAGTTCGTCGGCGTGCCGCTTCTGCTGCAAGGCATAGCGAATGGCGCGCTCGAGGGTGAAGGCGTCGAGATGCCCTTTGACGAGATAGTCGGCCGCCCCCGCTTCGAGGGCCCGCATGGCCAGATCGCGGTCGCCCAAGCCAGTGAGCAGGATGATGGGCGCTTTGCACCCTTGCTCGAGCGCCTCGTGCAATAGCTCGAGGCCGTTGCTTGCCCCCAGGCGATAGTCGACGAGGTAGGCGTCGTGGCGGCACTCGACGAACGCTTCGCGGCCGGCGTCGGCGCTCGAGGCCCAATCGAGCTGGATCGTGCTCCCGGGGATATCCGAGAGTAGATCCCGCATCAGATAGTAGTCGTCCGGATCATCCTCGATCAGGAGCACGCGCACCTGACCGTTACCCCTGCTCACCGGAGTTCTCCTCGGCCGGCAACTCGACGATCTCCAGCCAATACTTGCCGAGCGTCTTGATCACCTCGGCCATGCCGGCGAAGGTGACCGGCTTGGTGATGTACGAGGCGGCGGAGAGATTGTAAGTCCGGTAGATGTCTTCCTCCGCCTTGCTCGTGGTGAGGATGACGACGCGAATCGACTTGAGCTTGGGGTCGGCCTTGATTTCCCGAAGCGCCTCGCGGCCGTCCATCTTCGGCATGTTGAGGTCGAGCAGGATCAGGCCCGGGCGCGGCGAGCTGGCAGGGTCGGCGTATTTGCCGCGGCGCCGCAGGTAGTCGAGCAGCTCCACGCCGTCTTCCACGAACCGCAAATCGTTGGCCAGGCGGCTTTCTTCGAACGCCTCTTTGGTCATCAGCCGATCGTCGGCGTCGTCGTCGGCCATGAGGATGGTGATCGCCTTGGTCCGCTCGCTCATGCCGCGTCGTCTTTCGCCTGTCGCTGAGGAATCGTGACGGTGAAGGTCGCCCCCCGACCGGGAGCGCTGGCGGCCGTGATCGTGCCGCGATGCCTGTCGACGATCTTACGGCAGATCGCGAGGCCCATGCCAGTGCCTTCGTATTCCTGTCGGCCGTGGAGGCGCTGGAAGACATCGAAAATCCGCTCGCGATAAACCTCGTCGAAGCCGATGCCGTTGTCGCGGACCACCAGTTCGCACTGTGCGGCCCCCCCATTGGCCGATGGCGCCAGGCGTCCCTCGACCCGCACCACCGGGGGGACGCCGGGCGGGTGGAACTTCAAACCGTTGCTGATCAGGTTTTGCAGCAACTGCCGCATCTGCAGCGGATCGGCCTCGCAGGCCGGGAGCGTCCCCAACTCGACGCGGCCGCCCGACTCCTGCAGCCGCCCCTCGAGGTCCGAGACAACCTCGCGGGCAATCTGATTGAGATCGGTTTCGAGGAAAGGCTGCGCCTTCGTGGTCACGCGCGAGTAGTTGAGCAGGGCGTCGATCAGGCTCCGCATCCGCGCGGCGGAGCCTTGCATGCGCTCGATATAGTCGCGGCCCTGCTCGCCCAGGGGCTCGGCGTACTTCGATTGCAGCCGATCGCCGAAGGCCTGAATCTTCCGCAAAGGCTCCTGCAGATCGTGTGAGGCGACCGAGGCAAACTGCTCGAGTTCGCTGTTGCTGCGGCGCAGCGAATCGTTGACCCCATTGAGCGTCGCCGTGCGCTCGCGCACCCGCTCCTCGAGTTGGTTGTTGGCCAGCGCCAGGGCTTGCACAGATCGCTGGCGGGTTTGCACTTCGCGGAGCGCAAGCGCATAGGAGATGACTACGAGCCCTAGTCCCAGGCCGCCTGTGAGCAGCAACGTGGCGCGGGCAGTCGCGTAGCTCACCCGGGCGGCTAAGCTGCGAATGTCGAGCAGTTCCTGTTCGCGTTCCTGCATCGCGGCCACTTGCGCGCGGATGGCGTCCATCTGCCGCTTGCCTTCGCCGGTCAACACGAGCCCGCGGGCGGCGTCGAGCCCCCCCAGATCGCGGGCTGCGATCACCTTTTCGAGCACGCCCACGCGACCCGCTACCAGTGCTTGGAGCTTGGTCAGTTCAGCCTGCTGGTCCTCGTTGTCTCCGGTCAGGAACGACAGCCGGGCCGTCAGCTCGAGCAGCCGCTTGTTCGCCGCATGGTACGGCTCGAGGTAGGCCTTGTCCCCGGTGATCACGTAGCCGCGCTGCCCCGTCTCCGCGTCGGTCACCGAGGCCAAGGTCTGCGCCAAAGCGTCGAGCACCTCGTGGGTGTGCACGACCTGGGCTTCGTTGTCGGCGACTTGTTTGAAGTTGTAGTAGGACAGCGCCGTGCTGGTGATCAGCACGGCGATGGCGAGCAGGAAGCCGATCGTGGGAAGCTTGCCGATCGACCAACTCATGGGCGGCCCCTTCCGCAAACGGCGGCGGGTTCAGGCGCCGTGTCCGCGGCGCCTTGGCCTGCTCCCGGATGAGGCCGCCCTAGCGCGAGCATGTGCAAATCGTTCACTGCCGAAACGAGTTCCCCGCTGGTTGAGACTGGATTCATAGGAGCCCGGGCGACCAGGGTCAAGCTTCCGTCGTTCCCGACCTTTGCAACTGCCGCGCCGCCAGCAGATAATCGGGCGAGGAACTCCCAATTTTGTCTTCGCGGCGGCCGCGCTGCCCCGCCCAACTCGCGGGCCGGATGCCTTTCATGCAGTTCCGATTCTATCTTTTGATGGGCCTGTTCCTCTGGGGGCACGATCTGGCGCTCGCCCAACTGGCCGTGCCCCAGCCAATCGACGGTTGGAAGCTCGAACTCGTCGCCCAATCCCCCCAGGTGTCGCACCCCTCTGTAGTGGCATGCGCGCCCGATGGCCGGGTCTTTGTGGCCGAAGACCCCATGGACATCAGCACCGCCAAGGCGAGCGAACGGCGCGGGCGCATCATTTGCCTGCACCCCGATGGCCGCGCGACCATCTTCGCGGATCAGCTTCACGCCGTCTTCGGCATGCAGTACCTCGACGGCCGCCTCTACGTACTGCACAACCCTAAGTTCACAGTCTTCAGCGACGACGCCGGCGTGGGTCGCGACCCCGTCGACCTGATCGCCTCGACGAACCCCGAGCCCTGGGCCCTCGAGTGGAACGACCACGTGCCGGCCAACTTTCGCCTGGGCATGGACGGCTACTTCTACATCGCGGTCGGCGACAAGGGGCTCTTCGGCTGCACGGGAACCGACGGCCGCAGGGTTGACCTGCGGGGGGGCGGCATCGTGCGGCTGCGCCCCAACGGCACGGGGCTCGAAATCTTTTCGAGCGGCGTGCGCAACATCCTCGACGTTGCGATCACGAGCGACGACGAGTTGTTCACTTATGACAACACCGACGAACAGCAGTGGATGTCGCGGGCCACGCACATGGTCGACGGCGGCGACTATGGCTACCCCTACGACTTCCTACCCCGGCGCCCCTACACGCTCTGGATGATGGCTGACTACGGCGGCGGCGCGGCGACCGGCGCGCTGGCCTATACGGCCGACGCCTTGCCGGCCGAATACCGCGACAATCTGTTTCTGGCCGACTTCGGCAAGCGGCAAGTCCTGCGGCTCGAGCTCGAGCGCTCCGGCGGCTCGTTCCGCGTCGTGCGCCGCACCGACATGTTCGCTAGCGTGCCCGACGACTTCCGCCCGGTCGGCATGTGCCAAACGGCGGATGGCCGCGGGTTCTATGTCTGCGATTGGCAACACAGCGACACCAAGGAGCAAGTGCAGGTGGGCCGGCTGTGGAGGCTCACCTACGACGCGCAGTCGCAGGCCTCGCCGCGGCCGGCGTGGTACGTGCCGGCGGCTTGCGGGCAGCCGTTCAACGCGACGAACGAGGAACTCATGGCCGGCTTGTCCCACGGCGATCGCGACGTGCGGCTGACGGCGCAGCGGAGGCTGGCGGAACGCGGTCTGGCGGCAGCGCCTGCGTTGATCTCACTCGTGAACGACGCGCGAGCGCCGGCCGTGGCGCGGAGCCATGCCCTGTGGGCGCTCGACGCGATCGATGGCGGTAAATCGATGGAGGACGCCATCGCGAGCCTTGCTGCCAGCGCGGAGCCGGCCCTCGCCCGCCAGACGCTGCGTCAATTGGGCACGCGGCGAAGCGCCGTGGCGCAACCTTCCGCCGAGCGGCGATTGCTGGACGCCGACGCATCGGTCCGCTTTGCAGCCGCCACGGCGCTGGGGCGCATCGGCTCGCCACACTCGGTCGCCCCCTTACTCGCGGCGCTCGAGGACGGCGATCTCTTCGCCCGCTACGCCGCCTTCCTCGCGCTCCGCCGCATTGGCCAGGCAAACCCAACCGCTTGGCCGCAGATTGTGGCCGGGTTGGGAAGCGACCGGCCCAAGGTGCGCGAGGGTGCGACGTTTGCCCTGCGCGACGTGTATGACGCTGCGCTGGCCGCCGCGCTCGAAGAAGTCGTCCGCGACGCGGCCGCGAGCGCAGCGGCGCGGAAATCGGCGGTCGAGTTGCTCGCCCTCATCGCGCGGCGCGAGCCGCCCTGGCAAGGGCAGTGGTGGAGCTATCACCCCGTCAATGCGCCTCCGCCCGCGAAAAGCGAGACGTGGGAAGCGACGCCGACTATCCTCGCGGTTCTCCGCGACGCGATCGACGATCCGACGGCCGAGATTCGGCTGGCCGCCGTCGAGGCGGCGGCCGCTACGCGCGACCCAGCGGCCGCAGCGCCGCTGCGAGCGCGGCTCGCGGCGGCAGCGGACCCCGTTTTGACCGCCAGCGTCGTGCGGGCATTGGCCGCGCTCAAAGACGCTGGGTCGGTCGAGCCCCTCGCGCAGTTGCTCGCCGCACGGGAGACTACGCCGGCGGTTGCCTTGGTCGCGATGGAGGGACTGCGCGAGCTCGGCGGCGACCGCGCCCGGACGGCCCTGCTCGAACAACTCGAGCGGAGCAACGACCTTGCCATCCGGGCAGCGGCCGTGACGGCGCTCGGCGAAATCGGGGCTGCGGCCGACATCGCGCCGCTCGCGGCGCTGCTTTCCACCGATTCCCCAGCGCTCCGGCGACCCGCGATCGACGCCTTGCTGCGGCTCGAGTCTCCGGAAGCGGTTGCGCCGGTTGTCGCGCTCATCCAGTCGACGGACGCCGCCGCAAGAGCCGCGGCCCTCGCCGGCCTGGCCCGCCGGCCGCGGCGCGAAGCGACGCCGGCATTGCTCGCTGCCTATCAGTCGCCCGAGTTGCGTCTGGCCGCCGCCGAGGCGTTGGTGCGGTTGCCCCAGGCCGCGGCGGTCGACGTCTATCTCGACCTGCTCGAGGGGCGCGACGGCAGCGCCCTGCGCGAGGCCGCGCGGCGGGCCCTGTTCCCAATTCTCGACGACGCGCTGCCAGCGGTCGAACGCCGTGCGGCCGGGCTTTCTCCGGCGGCGCTAGCGGAGTTGCAGCGGATCTATGAACGTAACGATGCCGCCAAGAAAGGTCCGCTGTTCGCCACGACGGTCGTCGTCCCCCAGGCCGACGACTTCGCCCGCCATGCTCTGAGCCAGACCGGGGACATCGCCCGCGGCAAGCAGATCTTCGCCGACGAGCGCGGCGCCGCCTGCACCCGCTGCCACGCCAACCTGCACGTGCGCCCCACGCCTGACACACTGGGGCCCGACCTGACGACGATCGGCGCGCAGTTCCCTCGCGCGGCGCTCATCGAGCACGTGCTGTATCCCAATCGCTCGGTCCGCGAAGGCTACCAGGCCACGACGGTGATCACATCGTCCGGTCAGGTGTTCACGGGGCTCTTCCGCGGCGAAACGGCCGACGAGGTGCTGCTCGCCGATCAAGACGGCAAGCTGCAACGGATCGCCAAGGACGACATCGACGAGCGAGCGCAGAGCGCCCAGTCGCTGATGCCGGAGAACCTGCATGCGGGGCTGTCGCTCGACGACTTCGCCGGGCTGATCGCCTTCCTCGAGTCGTGCAAGGCGCCTCCCAGCGGCGCCGACGCACGCGGCGAGGCCCCCGCCGGCAGCCGCTCGATCTTCAACGGCCGCGACCTAACCGGCTGGAAGGTCGACGACGAGAACCGCGGTCATTGGCTCGTGCGCGACGGTGTGCTGTTGCACGACGGCGTGGCCGGCGATCTGTGGACCGAGGAGTCGTTCGGCGACTTCACGCTCTCGCTCGAGTGGCGTTTTCCCGATCAGCCCACCTGGCAAGATCACCCGCTGATCGGGCCCGATGGTTGGGAAGTGCAGGATGCCCGCGGCCGCTCGATTACGCAGCGCACGCTCGATGCCGGCGACAGCGGCGTGTTCTTGCGCGGCTTCCGCAAGGCGCAGGCAAACTTGTTCTGCTATCCGGTCGGCAGCGGCGAAGTGTGGGAGTACCGCACCGATCCGAACGTCTCGGAAGAAGTCCGCCGCGGCGTCACGCCCCTGCGCCAGGCCGATCGGCCGCTCGGGGAATGGAACGCGATGGAGATCACGATGCAGGGGGACCGGATGAGCGTGACGCTCAATGGCCACCTGGTGATCGACAAGGCCCAACTCCCTGGCGTTCCAGACCGCGGGCCGATTGGCTTACAGCATGAACACGGGACGCTTGAGTTCCGGAACCTCATGGTGCGGGAGTTGCCATCGGAACGTGACACCTCGCCCTGAATTGGCGAACGCTGGAGCCTTGCCTTCGAGGCGATCGTGTTAGGTGGCTGGAACGCTAAGCTGCATGCGCCAGGTCAGAACGCCGAGTCCGCGCCGGTTAAGCGTCTCGATAGACTGCGGTTCGCGTATGAGTCGGCCAACGGCGCGAATCCGTTCATGTCCGTGGACAAAACCAGGGCCGTTGCTCAGTCAATCGAGATCGCTCGCAAAAGGTAATCCATGAAGGCTTTTGCTCGATGGTGCGTGCTTGGACTTCTCTTTGTAATCGTTTGGCATCTAATTCTGCCCTCTCCGCTGGCGCTCTTTTTTCGAGGCCCCAGAGAGGTTCGCGTCGTGCTGCCGCCGCAGTTTTCCGGGGCGTTCGTTGTGGTCGTCGATCCCAATGGTACCGACTTGCAGGAAGCATCGTGGGGCTATGCTCTGACCGTGCCGCCATCTCGCGTGGCAAGAGTGCTGTCTGCGGAGCCCCTGCAAGAACCGCACAAACAATCGTGGAGCTTCGGCGGGCCGGCGACGAACGTCATTCAACCGACCGGCTTGCCAGCAGACGGAGATGTGACGCTTCGCGAGCGCGGGATTCGGTCGTGCGGCGGCGCGAATCGCCTCAACTACTTCTACGGAACCGAAGTGGATGCACAGGCTTTCGACTACTGCGGAATAGCGCTGCCCTAAGATCGGCTTCCGATCTGATTAAGGCTCACGGTCGCCCAAAGCTCGTCAACAACACCGTGACGCGCGCACCGAGCGGCTTCGAGACGTATAGGTCGAACCCTGGTTCAGTTATCCGATAGATTCGGGCGGCGCATTGATCCGCAGGGAGTTGAAACCAGTCGAGCGCCGGATCGCTCACCGACACATCGCCCGGGGATTCTTCGCGGGTTGACGGCGGCAGCGAAGCGAGCAGCTTCTCGACAGCCGGCCCATTCCCCACGAGCTTTGCATGCAGCGTGGTCTCTCGCCCGCCTGTGTACACGGCCTGCTCGACCGCGACTCCCTCCGGCAAAGCAACCCCGAGCACTCGCACCACCGCGGCGGCCTGGTAGCCGTCTGCAGGCATCAAGCCGGAGAGCGGTGTGCTGAACTGACTGGGAATGGACGCCACGCGCGCGAACGGACAGGGCGCGTGCCAGACAAGGATCGCGACCGCCAGAACGGCCAGAGCCAGGGTCGGCGACAATGTTCTCTTCATCGGCTTCCCCGGGAAGTAGCGTCACAAGGGCCCATTGGTGATGTCGACCTTGATTTTACTTTGCGATGCAAAGACACTGCAAGCCGGTCCGCGAGATCTGGAGCCGGCGACAAAAACCGCTTCGCCCGCTCGGGAAATGGAACGCCATGGTGATCACGGCGACCGCATGACGGTCGACCTCAACGGCCATCGGGTGATCGACCAAGCCCAACTCCCCGGTGTGCCTGCTCGCGGGCCGATTGGCTTGCAGCATGAGCATGGGACGCTGGAGTTTCGGAATCTCTCGATCCGAGAGCTTGAACAAAAAGCCCCTTGAAGCTGCATTTGCCCGCGCCTGCGCGTTTCTCCGAGCGCGAAGAGCTCGCAGCGAAGGAAGCCAGGCGATCAATCGTCGCCAGGCATCCAGGGGCATCGGGTGATCCCATCCCCATGCATCTTGGCGTACTGAATCTTGAAGGCTTGAGAAATCCGCTCGTTCTCGTCGACCGGCGGCGGCTTCTCGACCCGCCACACCCAATAGTGCATGGCGAAAGCCAGCGCGAGCAGCGCAGCCTCTAGGCCGATCAGCATTCGCAGCCGCTTTCAGTTCATCCACTCAGCGTAGCAGAGATCGCAATCCCCTGGAGCACGAAGCAAACGGGCTCTCCGCTATCGCACTGGCTCATCTTCCCTGGGGATTCGCTCTCGCATCGGGCACGTTGAACATCCCCATGCCTCCCATGCCACCGCCCATGCCGCCCATCCCCATGCCACCCATGCCCATCCCTCCCATGCCCATGCCACCCATGCCGCCCATCATTCCACCACCCATCCCTCCCATGCCCATCCCCATGCCGCCCATGCCCATTCCCATGCCGCCCATCATTCCCATGCCACCCATCATCATGCCGCTCCGCACCGGGATGACCAGGTCTCCTACGGGGTAGACCTTGGTGCTGAGGGCGCTTTGTTCGGCTTCTTCGGGCGTCGTGATCAGCAGGTATTCGTCTTTGATGGCGTAGGTCAGGTCTTGTTGCCGCAGCATCAGCCGCAGGGCCGAGCGGAGCGAGATGCCGCTGACGTCGAGCGTGATCGGGGTGTCGACCGCCACGCCGGCGTCTTCCATCGCCTTGTTGTCGAGCTGAATCTCGATGCCGTGCTGGTTCTTGAGCAGGTTCACCACATCGGTCAGCGGCGAGTCGGTCACGTTCAACTGCGTCGTCTTGTCGAGCTCGGCGTAGATCTTCTGCTCGGCCGGGCTCCTTCCGAGAGGTCGGCCCGCTTGTACTTGGGCGCGGGCCGCCGTCAGCTCGGCCCAGAACTGCGGATCGGGATAGACGATCGGCGGATCGTCGGGCGTCGGAATGTGGGCCCGCTCCACCTGGGCCAACGTGTCGACGAAGCCGCGCTTGCCGCGCTCACGCAGGGCCATCGCTTCGACGTAGTAGCCCGCGGTGCGGGCCGTCAGCATGGCGGCCACGGGGACCGGATTGCGGGGCATCAAGTCGCGGGCCGGCATCGCGGCGTCGACTTCGGCGTCGACGTAACGCCCCTCCGCCATCAGCGCGTTGAAGCGCTTGCATGAGCTGGTCCACCCGCTGTTCGTCGCGGGTCAGGTTCTCGGCGATGCGGTTCTCCTCGGCGGCCGCCGCCCGCTCTGGGCCAGCTCCGCCTCGCGCTGCTCGTGCTCGATCACCAGGCGGCTGGCGTGCCGCAGCGAGGTGTCGATCTGGGCCAGCAGTTGGGCCCGCAGCTCGGGCTCGATCTCGGCCCGCAACACCCGTTCGCGGACGAGCTTGAGGTCGGTCTGGGCCAGCTCGGGCTGATCGCCCATCACGCCGCGGGCCTGGTTGAGCGCGTCCTGCACGTCGGCCTGCAGCGACTGGGCCAGCAGCCGCCGCTGCGTCTCGAAGGCGTTGAGCAAGCGGCCCTGTTCGTCGAAGGCTTGTTCTTCGGCCGGGAACTGGGCGTCGGCCGCCGCGGCCGGGCCGGGGCTTGCGCGAGCAGCAGCTCGTCTTGGCCGTGGCCTGCCTGGGCCAACTGCACGGCCCCTTGCAGGGCGCGGGCCGCCGGATCGTGGGGATCGCGGCTGGAGGGCTTCCTTGGCCAGCGTTTCGGCGTTGGTCAGGTTGCCGGCCGCCACCGCCTGGCGGCCCAACTCCACGAGGCCGTGTCCGCCGGCGGCGAACATCCCCGCAGCTCGGTGAGCCCGGCCGTGCCGAGCGTGGCCAAGGTGGCCCGTGGTCCGGCTGGGCTTGTTCCACCAGCGTGGCCAAGAAGGCGTGCTTGTCGTCGCTGGGGGCGAAGGCGCCACGTTCCAGGTCAGCGCGGTCGCTTGACCGGCGGCCTCGGCGTTGATCGCCACTTCGGCGGCTTCGCTCAGTTCGCCTGCGCCGATGACCACGGTGTCGCGGTCGCTCCGCAAGGGGCGTGACCGCCGGGAAGACTTCGGTGAGGCCGTGCGGCCAGACGGCCGACTGGGGATAGTAGACCTGGGCATGGCTCGAGTCGGCCAAGAAGCGGCCCGCTTCGCCCTCGGCCAGCTCGGCGTGGTCGATCAGCAGGCGGCCCCCGTGTGATTGCCCAGCCGCGGCCAGCAGCATCCCGTCGATCCGCGGCCCCACGGCGTAGCAGGAAACGGGGGCGCGAGCCCACCAGGTCGGCGGCCAACTGGGCGAAGCCCGCTCTGCAGCACGTTGGCCGCGCTCATGCCGTCGCCAATGTAGGCGATGGCGCGGGTCGGATGATTCTCTTCGAAGGTCGCGGCGGCGGCCCGCAGCGCGGCCGGCATGTCGGTGGAGCCCAGCGGCACGCGGGCTTCGAGCGCGGCGACGGCGGCCTGGGCTTCGTCGCCGCCGGGGGCTACGAAGCCCTTCGTCAGCGGCACGACGTCGGCGTCGACGGCGATCACCTGCACGCGGTCTTCCGCGCGCAGGCTCGTGAGCAGCGCCTGCAAGGCTTGCAGCGACTTCTCGCGGAAGGGCCGACCTGGCTGGCCGAGGTGTCGACCAGGGCGACGACGTCGACCGGCCCGCGGCCTCGCCCGCCGGCGCCGTCAGGCTGAGGGCAAAGTACGAGCGGCCGTCAGGCTTCGCATACCGCTCGAAACGCGCCACGCCGGATGGACCAGGAACCTCCGCAGCCAACGCCGCAGAGCCCAAAGCCCAACCCACACAAGCCACACCCAAGCCCGCCAACCACTTGCCAGGAGCCATGTTCAGAAACTCCATCTCACGAGAGTGAGAGACGGCCTTAGCCCATGCTGCGCGCAAGGCCGCTCGTTATGCCCCGCCGAAGAACGCAGCGCGTGCTCAGCGGCGAACGCGTTTGTCAGCGGGACGACCCATTTAAAAACGAAAAACTCGCGTCACGATCGAACGCACGGGCGCAGGGCGATCGCCAAGCGCGATACGGGGCGCTCAGATCGAAGACGTCTGACAATCCGGTTGCGACGCCCCGTGGTGGATATCAAATCGCACGAGTCATCACGCTGCCGACTTTTCGGCAACCGAAACTGAGTAGACTTCGCTAGGCGAACGGCGGATCGCCATTGCCCGTCGCAGAGAAGAGCCAGCGAACCAGGCGCCGCTCAGCGTCGAGCCCGCATAGTTGGCACTTCTCCGCCCTCGCGAGCCGGCAATGCCACCGACCCGGAATGATTCGGAGGTGTTCCATGTCGCACCTGCAGAAAGGGAAGGCAGGAGCTCGACCACCCGCAGACTCAGTCGAAGGAACTCTCAGGAGTTCCTGCCCGCAGTCTAAGTTGATTTTCCGGCCGTCGCAACATTCAAGCGGCGGTTAAGAGCGTTGCTTTCGCCAATGCAAGGAATTCTCGCGAATCGCGAGAATTTGGCTGAATCGAAGAAGATTCCGCCACGGAAGCTGTGCCGGAGATCGAGCCAGAATCAGGCATTGCGCCTGAGAACGCTTGGCTCGAAAGATAGATGTCCATGCGAAGGCCCCGCACTCGTGCAGAACAAGCGAGGCATCGCCCACCAAGACCTTTCGAGGCGGGCGCTCGCTTCGCCGCACTCGAGCCGCTCAACAAAGAAATCGCCGAGCGCTTCCCTGCGCTCGAGCGATGAAGGCCTGCGGCTACTTGGCCGCAGGCTGCTCTTGGAAGAGCAGCGGTGCGAAGACCGCCAGGTAGTCGCGCCACTTATCCCACGTGTGGCCGCCGTCGGTCTCTTCGTAGACGACGTCGAAGCCGTGGTCGCGGAGCATCTTCACCGTGGCTTGGCTCGTCCCAAGCAGGAAGTCCTGCTTGCCGGTGGCGAACCACACGAGCTTGAGCCCTTCTTTGGCGGCCTTGTTCTCGAGCGTCGCCTTGTTGCGCTCCACCCAGGTGGGGCCCTGCGGCGCCGGGCCGGGGCCGCCGCCGGCGATGCCGAACACGCCGGAACTGAACACGCCGAGATAGCCATAGTCCTCGAGGTTGGCTGCGGCCAAGTTCAGCGTTTGCGCGCCGCCCATCGAGAGGCCGGCCAGCGCGCGGTTCTCGCGGCCGTCGAGCAAGCGGTAGTTGGCCTCGATGTAGGGCCGAACGTCCTCGCGGAAGTCGCGCTCGAACTCGCCCATCTGTCGCTCGAACCCTCCCCCCGGCCCAAACCGGAAGGGCGCGGTGTGCCCCGCGGGCATGACCACGATCATCGGCTTGGCTTTGCCGGCGGCGATCAGGTTGTCGAGGATGAAGCCCGCGCGGCCCACAGTGCTCCAGGCGTTGTCGCAATCGAACGCGCCGTGCAGCAGGTAGAACACCGGATACTTGCCCTCGCCGCGCTCATAGCCCGGCGGCGTGTAGACGTGCAGGCGGCGGAAGCGGTCGAGCGACTTCGACTTGTAGGTGATCTCAGCCACCGCGCCGTGCGGCACGTCGCGGGTGTCGGAAATCTCCGAGCCCGGCACGTAGACCAGGCTCCAGGTGTTGCCGTTCGACTCGCTGGTGGCGGAGTTCCGCGGATCGACCACGGTCAGGCCGTCTACATTGAAGCTGTAGCGGTAGGCGCCCGCCGGCACGGGGCCGACGGTGATCTCCCACACGCCGGCGTCCCCTTTCTTGAGTTCGGCGCCACCCTGCCCCAAGTTAGGCAGATCGCCGCCGGCCAGCCGCACGGCTTTCGCCTCCGGGGCAAGCAGGCGGAAGGTGATCTTGCGGTCGGCGGCGACCTCAGGCGAGGTCACCTGCGGGCCGCCGGGGGGCTGCGACCAGGCCCAAGCCGGGACGAGCGCGACGAACAAACTCCACAAGCAAAGACAGGCTTTTCGAGACATGGGAATTCGCCAAGAAAGAGGAAACGTTGGGGTGGATTGGCAAGCCTGAAAACCGACTTCGATGCGCCCCTTGTTAACTGCCCGTCGACGACACCGGCGGCGCCGGCGAGGCGTTGACCCGCGCCACGCGCTCGAGCAACTCGAGCAGGCGGACTTGCTCGCCCGGCGTGAATACGGCCGCCAGACGATGCCGAAAGCCTTCGCTCTCGGCCCACAGCTTCCGGTAAACGCGGCGCCCCGCGGCGGTGAGCCGAATGCAGCGGGCCCGAGCGTCGGCTGGGTTGCGCGCCCGCGTGAGCAGCCCCTTTTCCTCGAGGGCCACGAGCATCGGCCGGACCGTGTTGGGGTCGGAGGATGCCCGCTGCACGAGCTCGCGCTGGGTAATTCCGTCGGCCTCGGCCAAGAGCGCGAGGAGCACGAACTGATTGGCCGTGACGCCGCCGGGCTGGAAGCAGGCGTCTGCCTGCCGGTGCATGGCCCAATAGCCCTTGCGCAGCGCCATGGCGATTTCGTGACCCACACTCACCGGCCGAGCTCCAACAGTACGTATGCGTACTAATTGGGCGTGAGTCTACGTGCCCGGCGGCGGCTTGTCCAGCACCGGCCCACTCAGCCGGGATCGAGTTCGACCCGGATGATTGAACCACAAAGACACCAAGGCACGAAGAACACAGGACCTCTCGCAAAGGCGCAAAGCCCGCCAAGAGGTCTGCCACCAAGCATTCACGCCTTTGCGAGCTTTGCGCCTTGGCGAGAAAATAAAGGTACTTCTTTGTGCCTTCGTGTCTTTGTGGTTCAAGGCTCCCTTGGTTCAAGAACAACCGCGGCCTGGAGAGCGCGGGGCTCTCCAGGCCTGCGGCACAAGCAGCGAAACTGCCCCATTTCGCTGCTGCGCTGATTCGAGTTGACGAACTGGCGCTGGGACTACCGCGGCGCCGGGGCCGGCGGTGCGTTTGCCGGGGCCGGCAGGTTGGCGATGGCGAGTTGCTTGTCGTATTCCATCTGCAGCTTGTACTCGTTGCGGAAGGCCTTGAGCCCGGTGGCCTGGGCCGGCACCTTCACGTCCCAGCGGAGGATGCCCTTCTTCCGCTCGGTCTGCCGATAGGTGTCGTCCGAGCTGAGGTCGGCGCCGGCGGAAACGAGCGTCAGCTTGACTTCCGATTCCTTGGCCGTCGGCAGCCGGTCGAGCAAGCGGATCTCGGCGGCCTCGGGACCGAAGTTCTCGATCTCGATCTCGTAGGTCAGCTCCGCCACGCGGTTGCCCCCTTGGATCGTGTCTCCCTTGCGCACGAGTTGCCGCGAGGCCCGCAGCGAGGTGTCGATGCCCAGGCCGACGGTGAACCGCTGTCCGACCGCCACGGTCGGCAGATCGCCGCGCCCCACGAACTGGCCGCCGACGTAGGTCGACACTGGCCCGGCCAGCAGCACTTGCTGCCCTTGGTTGATTACGCTGGCCTCGCGGTAGACGAAGCTCGTGAGCACCGGAATCGCCACGCGATAGAAGTCTCCCTTCATCGGCAGCGAAGCGATTTGAATCAATTGGCGATCGGCGCGGCTGGGGAGCGAAGTGACGTTCGGCAGCACATAGCTGACGCTCACTCCTTCAGTCGATGGTCCGGCCTGCGGCTTCTCGAGCGACTTGCGCTCGAGCTTGGCCTGGCTCATCAGGTCCAGCATCTGCAACTCGCCAGCCACACTGTTGAGCATCAGGTCTCCCTGCTTCGTGATTTCGGCGAGCTCGCGTCCTCCAGCGACGCCGGCTGCCTGGGCCTGCGGCGCGACATCTCCGCCGTAGGCGAATAGCGCGCGATCGCGCACCACTTGGGCCCGCCGCTGATCGAGGTCCTTCTTGGTGTCGAAGTAGGCCGTGGGCGCAGCCGGAGCGTTCATGGCGGCGAGTTGTTCGGCGGGTCCGAGCGAGATCGTGAGCGGATTGAGCACCGGGGCCATGGCCATCAGCGAGGGGGACGCGGTGGAGAGGGTCATGGCCACATCGTTCCAGTTTTCGCCGCTCATCTGCTCGATCGAGGCGTTGTACTCGACCGTCACCTGCTCGTCGCCGAGCGCCGCCCGCACGTTGTACGAGGGGGACCAGTTGGCGTTGTTCACCAGGTAGCGCAGGCGCAGCGCGCCGCCAGCGTTCTGCAGGTTCACGAACACCGCTGCCTCGCGGACCGCCCGCGCACTGCCCGAGGCGATCTCGTTCCGTTGCCGCTGCAGCAGTTCCAGCTTCTGCTGGTGCCCCCGCAATTCGAGGCCGTGCTTCAGCTCTTGCTCGGCAATCTGCCGCCGCTGGTTGAAGATGAACTGCGACAGAGTCTCGAGCGTTTCGGCGTTGAGCACCCCCTTAGTGAGTTCGGCATTGGCGGTGGGGGCCACGAACTGCTCGAGCTTGGCCAGATATCCGGTTTGCTCGGCCAGCAGTTGCTGCTGGCGTTGCGTGGCCTGCATGGCGTCGGCGGTCGCCTGGATCTGCTCGTCGAGCTTGCGCACTTCCTCGCGCACGTCCTGTTCGACCGGCCGCACGCGGTAGCGCACCGAGCGCACCTCTACGCCGCCGGCGCTCTCGGCATAGAGGCTGCCTGGCAGGATGTGCTCCGGCAGATCGGTGATCACGATCTCGTGCAGCCCGGCCGCCCCCGGCACGTCGACGGCGCGGGTCACCAGGGCCTGGCCCTGGTAGACGGTGACTTCGCTCACCCGGCCGGTGACCGGGGTGACCTCTGCTCGACCGGCCTTCGGCGCGGCCGTGGCAAGCACGATGAGGGAAAAGACAGCAAACCCGAAGTCTCGCATGCGCATGGCCTAGTCTCCGCCGCGAAGGAGGGGTGATTCAGAGTTGGGCTCGAGCGGCGCGCCGGGGGTGCGGAAATGCGCACTGCGTCGCCCAGCAGCCGCGGATTAGTCGCCGAGCGAAGCCGAAAAGTTCCCGCGTGGCTTGTCGAGGCGCCCGGCGGATGGCGCCGCTTGCGCCTGGTCGCACGGGTGGCGGCGGATCATAGGGTCTACTTCAATCCCCCGCATTTCCCGAAAAGTTGACAGAGTTGGCCAGGCTGGCTAGCTTGAAACGCAGTTGACCGCCTGTCCGTTCCCGACTGACGGACGAGCTTTGCGGGCCCCGAGTCGCCCTCGAGTGTCCGCTTTCTGCGCGTGCTTGGGGCGAATTCGTTGGCCGCGCTTCCGGCGTTCGCCCCGCTTTGCGTCACTCGTCTCGCTTCTTCGCTCCCACGACCAACGCTCCCATGTTGCAGCCAACCCTCGAATCGCTCTTGGTCAGGTTCCGCACCTCTTCGCCGCGCAGCCACTTCGGCGCCCTCGCGCTTGCCCTGCTGGCGATGCTCGCGCCCTCGGCGGCGGTCGCGCAAAAGACCTCTCCCGCCAAGCCTGCCCCCGCTAAGGCCGCGGGCGCCGCGAAAGCCGCGGCGCCCGCCAAGGCGGCGGCTGCCAAGCCGGCGCCGAAGACCGACAAGCCGCTGCACAAGTTCCTGCCGATCGACGACAAGAAGGATTTGTCGCTGGCCTACGTCTGGCTCGACATCGCCGAAGAGGCCACGGCCCGCGAGGTCGACCTGAACGGCGCCCGTCCCACGATCATTGCCCGCACGCTCGCGATCTGGGCCACCGCCATGTACGACGCCTGGGCAGCCTACGACGACAAAGCGGTGGGCACGCGGCTGGGGGGGAAGCTCCGCCGCCCCGCGGCCGAGCGCACGCTCGACAACAAGAAGAAGGCGATCAGCTACGCCTCTTACCAGGCCCTCAAGTTCGTCTACCCCGAGTCGACCGAGTGGCTGGGCGAGCAGATGCGCGGCCTCGGCTACGACCCCAACATCGTGTCGGACGATCCGACCAAGCCTGAAGGCGTAGGCAATCTGGCGGCCCAGGCGGTGATCGACTACCGCCGCCACGACGGCGCCAACCAGTTTGGCGACGAGCCGGGAGGCAATGGCAAGCCCTACGCCGACTACACCTACTACCAGCCGGTCAACCCGCCGGACAAGATTCTCGACCCCGACCGCTGGCAGCCGATC
Organism: Pirellulales bacterium; assembly: GCA_046349955.1. Classification (GTDB taxonomy): domain Bacteria; phylum Planctomycetota; class Planctomycetia; order Pirellulales; family JBGAPH01; genus JBGAPH01. The sequence continues at coordinate 193,300 of JAXMBI010000006.1, forward strand.
ACCTTTACCCGTCCCGACGGCACGAAGTTCACTCCCAACTTCCTCACGCCGCACTGGTATCGGGTGAAGCCGCTCGTGATGGAAACGTCGAGCCAGTTCCGGCCCGAGCCGCCGCCGAAGACCACCACCGACAATGAAACGCTCAAGAAGGAAACGGCGCAGGTGCTGGCCTACAACCAGAATCTGACGAACCAACAAAAGGCGATCGTCGAATTCATGCGCGATGGACCGCGTTCCACCGGCCAGAGCGGCCACTGGCTGCGGTTCGCCCAAGACGTTTCGCGCCGCGACCATCACGACCTCGATCAGGACGTGAAGCTTTACTTCGCCATTGCCAACGTGGCCAACGACGCCTTCATCTCCTGCTGGGAAACGAAGCGGTTCTACGACTCCTCCCGCCCCTGGACGCTCGTGCGGCACTACTTCAAGGGCCAAAAGATCAAGGGCTGGGCCGGACCCAAGGGAGGCGTCGTGGAGATGGCCGCCGAGGATTGGCACCCCTACTCCCCTTACGTGTTCATCACGCCGCCCTTCCCCGGTTACACGAGCGGCCACGCCACGGTGAGCGGCGCCTGCGCCAAGACCCTCGAATTGTTCACCGGCAGCGACAAATACGGGTTCGCCGAACAGCGCAAGCACTGCGAACTGACCGAGCTCGACGGCGGCGAGACGATGACGCTCGATCTGCCGACGTTCAGCGCCACGGCCGAGATGGCGGCGCTCTCGCGGGCCATGGGCGGATACCACATTCCCATCGACAACAACGTCGGTCTGCGGGTAGGGCGCGAACTGGCCACCTGGAGTTGGCCGAAGTATCAGGAATACTTCGACGGCAAGGCCCAAGTGCGGCCGTAGTGGCGGCCGCGACAACGGCTATACTTGGGGAACTGGACGGTTCGCGGGCCGCCTGAGGCCCGGTCAGTCCAGTTCCCCGAGACCCCATCCATGGATCCGCTGCGGTTTTCTCTGGCGGTCGGGCCGCTGGCCGTCTACCTGCTGTTCATTGGTCTGGTGCAGTTGCGCCGACGCCCGTTTCTCACCACGGGCACGCGCGACCTGGCGGCGCTCGGGCTTGCGTTGGTGGGCTTCGCCGTGATCGGGCCGCTCGAGTTGTTCATGCCGGAGAACGCCGCCAGCGTGTTCGGCTGGATGGTGTGGGGGCCGCTCTTGGTGCTCTACGGGCTGGGCGTGCTGCTGGTGCTGCTCGCCCAGCGACCGCGGCTGGTGATCTACAACATGACGGTCGACGAGCTGCGCCCCGTGCTCGCCCAGGCGGTGAGCGGGCTCGACGGCCAAGCCCGCTGGGCGGGCGACAATTTGGTGATGCCGCAACTCGGCGTGCAACTGCATGTCGATCCGCAGGAATCGATGCGAACCGTGTCGCTCGTGGCAACCGGCGAGCGCCAGAGCCTGGTTGGCTGGCAGAAGCTGGCCGCGGCATTGCGTCCGGCGTTCAAGCGGTCGCAGGTGGGCCGCAACCCGCGGGGTTTGGCCTTCGTGGGCTTGGGGCTCCTCTTGTTCTCGGCCGCTTATGGCTGGCTGGTGCTCGACCCCGCGCAGGTGGCGCAGCGGATGGCTGAATTGCTGCGGTTGTAGGCGGGACGCCCAGCGGCATTGTCCGAGGAATCGAGCGTTTCTCCGCAACTCAGCCCTCTCGAGACAGCGCCCGCCGGCGCGTTAGACGCAGCAACGCCAACCCAGCGGCGCCGCCAAGAGCCAGAGCCGCCGCGCTCGGTTCGGGCGCTACTTTGAAGTTGAACTCGTAGGTCGTCGCCAGGCCGGTTTGCTGGATCCAAAAGGTGTACGGACCCGCAGGCAGCGGCGCCGTAAAGCCGATTGCGCCGTCGGCCGTGCCCATGAGCGGCAGCAAATCATTGCCTTCGGCCGCGGCGCCGGACCCGTAGAGCACGTAGCCCAGCAAGTTGCCGACGACGACCTCCGCGGCCCCGGGCGGTTCGGTGAAGACGCTGCCGGCCTGCACGGCCATGAAGCCCTTGTTGTCAAGCGACTCGTAGTTGTCGAGCACAATCGCGGCCAGCGTCATGCCGGCGGGTACCTCGAAGGTAAGGTAGTCGAGGTCGCCGCGCGCGGTCGCGCCTTTGACGAGGTTGTCGCCGAAGGCCACCGTGGCGACGCTAGGGGCCGCGCGATCGCCGGAGATGTCTCCGTTGACCGACTCGTCCCACACCGCAGCCGACGCCGTGGCCGCACAACCGGCGACGAGCGCCGCCGCCAAACAACGAACTTCCAGGTTGCGAATCATAGTTGCCTCTTCTCGGGGCCGACCGAGGCGCGGCCGCCTAGCTCTCTTTGGGCCGCCGGCCGCGCCTGCGCGAGACCAGGCCAGTCTCCCCCTCGGTGAGAAAGACTTTCACCCAGTGATTCACCGATGCACGGGAGACGCCAAACATGCGGGCCGCATCGGCCTGGGTCAGCCCTTGCCGCCACAGGGTCTCTACCACGCATTGCCGCAGCGCGTCTTGTGCGGCCTGGGTGAGGTTGCGGGCGTCAGGGCGCCGGGCCGCTCCGCGGCGAAGCCGTTCGGCCCACACCCGGCGCGAGCTGCCGGCCACGATCGTCTGATTGGCGTTCAACGTTCTCCGGTCCTTTCTCGATGCTAATTGCGGGTTCGGCGCACAGCTACCTCTGAGCGGCGCGGCCCCTCGGCCGGAGGGGCCGGTGGAGCGAGAGCAACCCTAGTCCCGCGGCCAGCAGCACAAAGCTGGCCGGCTCGGGCACGGGGGTGGCGCGGGTGTCGATCGAAACCTTGTCTTGGCTCGAACTGTCGGGGGCGGTCCAGGCGAACGAATCGAGTGCCTGATTTCCAGGGAGGGTGAACTCGAACTTGTGGTCGAGCAAGCTCCCCTGAGGGCCAAGTGAGGCCTTGAAGACTTCTTGATAGGAGTAGCCGGCCAACGTCGTGGCAAGCACGCCGTTCACCGTCAGCGAGTCGAGGTTGATGCTGTTCCCCTGGCTGCGAATCTGCAGCACGACGTGCGTCTGGTAACCCGCTCCCAGGTTGTAGTTGGGGACGTCGGCCTGCATTGAAACGGGAGCGCCGGGGGAGTAGATGTTGCCGCTGCCGGTGACGAAACCAGAACCCGTCAACTCGAACACCGCGGCCGTTCCGTTGGGATTGGTTTCGGGCCCTTCGACGCGCGGGGGATTCGGATCGACGCCCGGAGCGTTGGGCCCGTTGGCCTTGCCGGCGCCGATCACGGTGAAGACATCCCACGCCTGATAGGTGGCGAAGGCGCTGGCGGCCTCCGAGTCGATGTCGGGGCGATTCCACAGCGGCGTGGTGCGGGTCGTGGCCACCGTGTTCGGGCCATTGCCCCAGCCCGCCGGGTCGGCGCCGAATGAGCCGGTCGAGTCCGAGGGCTCAATGAAGGCGGCGGTGGCAGGTGCGCAAGCGGCGGCCAGCAGCGCAAGGATGATCAATCGCGTGAACTTGGACAGGCAAGACATCGAAGAACTTTCTCCAAGGTGGCAGGACGGCAGAAGCCGGCGGCGGGCGCGCCTCCAACCGAAACTGCGAGTCTCCGCAGCAGTGCCCTGCCAAGGGGCGGGAGATGCCACGGATGAGACTCGAGTGGCGGGCGGGACGCACAGGCGGCGTTGGCTAGCTGCTCTTATTGAGAGTTGTTCTCAACTGGCACCTAGTCTACGAGCGGGAAACTCAATGTCAAGAGGGCGGCGATCTAAGAACAGACGACACTAAGTACTTGTTATGTATAGTCTTACAGACATGGATCACTCGCGGGCGCAAGAAAAGGCCTGGTCTCTGTTGAGATTATGTATCATCTCGTGTAACGTTGGAGCCGTTCCCTATCTTGAGGCTTCGCAATGAATCTTGATCGCCCCAACTCATCCACCGATCTTCCCTCAGCCGCGCAACCGGCGAAGGCGCCCTTGCGGCGGATGTTCTCGGGCGACCTTTTCCAAGGAGCGCGCGAAGTGCAGATCGAGCACCACGGCGAGGTCTATCGCCTGCTCGAAACGCGCAACGGGAAGCTGATCCTGCAGAAGTAGCGAGGCTGCTTCAGGCAGCCGCTAAACGAGCTCGCTCGCTCGCGTCGCGACCTTGGCGATCGCCTGCACGATCTCCTCGAGGTCTTGGGCGTCGCCCAGCAGGCAGGTTTGCGGCACCCAATAAGATCGCTCGGCGGCCCGCACGGTGTGGGGGAAGTTCCCTCGCAAGAACGTATGGTCGCCGTCGCGCTGGAGCCCGCTCAGCCGCTGTCGATACGCGCCGTTGCGGAATAGGTCCAGCGCATGCACCGGCGGGTAGGCTGCCTGCCGGGGAATTCCTTCTGCCTCGACCGCTTGGGCGAACTTCGCGAAGGGCAGGCCGCCGTGGGCCGCCGGATCGTAGTCGAAGATGTAGGCGTATTGCCCATTGCGAGTGCAACGCGGATCAAGCTTCTGCGGGGTGATGCCGGGCAACTTCGCCAGTCGCTCGTCGAGCCAGCGACCCGCCGCATGGCGGCGCGCCGCCTGATCTTCGAGCCGCTCGAGTTGCACATTCAGAATCGCTCCCTGCCATTCGCTCAGGCGGTAGTTCGAGCCGTGCTGGAAGTGGCTGTAGAACCACTGACCCGGCAGTCGCCCGCAATCGTGAACGCTACGAGCGGCCCGCTCGAACGCATCGTCGTTGGTGACCACGATGCCTCCTTCGCCGGCGGTCATCAGCTTGCCCATCTGGAAGCTGAACGTGCCGGCGATTCCGTGGCTCCCCACTGGTTGCCCGCGCCAAGCGCTGCCATGGGCATGGGCACAATCCTCAACGAGCGGCAGTCCATGCTGCTTGGCCAGGGCGCCGAGCGCATCGAGATCGGCAGGATGGCCGCCTAGATGCACCGCCACGATCGCCTTGGTCCGCGGCGTGATGGCCGCGGCCACGAGGTCCGGGTCGAGGCAGCTCGTGTCGGGCAGAATGTCGACCATCACCGGCAAGGCGCCGGCGCAGAGCACCGCGCTCGCCGTGGCGAAGAACGTGTAGTCGGGCACGATCACCTCGTCCCCCGGCTGAATGCCGAGGGCCAGCATCACCACTTCGAGGGCCGCTGTGCCGTTGGTCACGGCAATGCCGTGGCGGGCGCCGTGGGCCTGGGCGAAGCGCTGCTCGAAGCGCAAAGTCTGCTTGCCCGGCGTGCGCCACCAGATGCCGCTCTCGAGCACGTCGCTGAGCGCTTGCCGCTCGCGATCGTCATACACCGGCCAGGCCGGAAATGGCTTCGTCTTGGCCTGGGGGCCGCCCAGCAGGGCGAGGTCGCTCATGAATGGCTGTCGGTCTGCAGGGAACGAAAAGGAAACCGCGCTTAGGCGGACGGAAAGTCGCGGCCGCCGCGAATGGCGAATTGAGCCAGCAAGAAGCCAACGCCCATCAAGGCCGCAGCCACCAAATAGGGCCACGAAGGATGATCGGCGATCAGGCGAATGCCGAGGACTGGGCCCAGAATCCGCGAGAGCGACGCTGCACTCTGGCCCAACCCCAGGATGCCTCCCTGCTGAGCGGGGTCGCTTCGTCGGGAGATCAGCGATTGCAAGGGTGGCGTGACGAGCGAGAAGCCAATCACTTCGATCGTGATCGCCGTCAGCAGGAGACCGAAGTGATGCGAAATGGCAGCCTGCGCCAGGAGCAGCAGTCCTACCGAAGCCACCACCAGGCCTGCCGTGGCCAGCGTCCCCTCGGGCAGCTTCTTGGCCAAACGCCGCACCAGCAGTCCCTGGGCCAAGGTCAGGGTGAGCCCCAGGTACGTAAACACCACGAGCACGACCAGGAACACGTCGTTGTCCGACGGCTTGCCCGACCCATCGCGAAAGCGCGCCAGCAACCAGCCTAAGAGCGCCGAGTCGACCTCGCCGGCATCGAAATGTTCGACGAGCCGCGCCACGCTGAGCGACAACGTCGACTCGAAGCTGGCGAAGGCTGTGACCGTGAGGAACGAGGTAAGGATCAACAGCCCGACCGAAGGCGTGGCCAAGGCCGCTTTCAGGGCACGAAGGTCGAACAGGCTCCGCTGGGCGCTGCCCGCCGCGCGATCGGGCTCCGGCAATCGCGTCCAGGCGAGCAAAAAGGCGCCAGCCGACAGCCCAGAGGCCACGAACCCTGGCCAGGGGCTGAACTCGCCGCCGCCGATCAGCACCGATAGACCGCCAATCATGGGCCCGAGCGTAAACCCCAAGCCGAAGGCCGCGCCAATCAGCGCCATGCCGGCCGCGCGGCGTTCGCGGGGCGTGACGTCGGCGATGTACGCCTGCGCCGTGGCGATCGTCGCCCCAGCGATGCCGGCCCCGATGCGGGCGACGAACAATCCGACCAGGCTTTGCCAGATCGTGGCGAAGCCAAACAGGGCATAGAACACCACCGAGCCGGCCAGCCCCAGCAACACGATCGGCCGCCGCCCCACGCGATCTGAAAGCCGCCCCCAGATCGGCAAGAACAGGAACTGCATGGCCGAAAAGCTGGCCATCAGCAGCCCCACGATCCAGCCGGATTGCTCGGGCGTAAAGCCTTGCGTGAAATGCCGGGCATAGATCGGCAGGAGCGGAAGCACCATGCCGAAGCCCAGCAGATCGATGAACACAGTCAGAAAGATCACCGCCAGGGCGGTGCGGCGGGCAGAATCGTCCATCGGCAGGCAGCGCGGGGGTCTGGAAGGCAACCGGCCGCGAACGTTGGGGCAAGCCTCGCGCCGTGGCCCCGATTGTCGCCGGGGCCTGCTTCACCGGCAAGGCACACTCCCCGCTGCCGTTGACCATAGGGTCGCCGGCCCAGTACACCTAGGCGAACCGACTCCCCCTTGCACAGGGCCTGCATGAAGATCGCCTACCTCGATTGCGCCAGCGGCATCAGCGGCGACATGACGCTCGGCGCGCTCGTCGACGCCGGCGCCGATCTCGAGGCCGTCAACGCGGCCGTCGGGTCGCTCGGGCTGCCAGGCGTGCGGATCGTGGCAGTCGACGTGAAGAAGCACGGGTTCCGCGCCAAGCAGATCACGATCGAGCACGAGCCGGAGCACAAGCACCGGCATCTGCACCATATCGACGCCATGATCGACCAAAGCGCGCTCAGCCCGCGGCAGCGCGACTTGGCCAAACGGATCTTCCTCAAGCTCGGCCAGGCCGAAGCCAAGGTCCACGGCACGACGCTGCAGAAGGTCCACTTCCACGAAGTGGGCGCGGTCGACTCGATCGCCGACATCGTGGGCACGGCCGTCGCCTTCGATCTGCTGGGGATCGAGCAAGTCGCTTGTTCTCCGATCCCCACCGGCACGGGCTTCATCGAAATCGCTCACGGCCGCGTGTCGCTGCCAGCGCCGGCTACGGGGGAGTTGCTCACGGGCATTCCGCTAGCTGGCTCGAACGTGGAAGCCGAACTGACCACGCCCACCGGCGCCGCGATTGTCGCCACGCTCGCCGAGCAGTTCGGCCCGCCGCCTGCCATGACGATCGAAGCGATCGGCTACGGCGCGGGGCAGCGCGACTTGGCCGAGCAGCCGAATCTCCTCCGCGTGCTCATTGGCACGGCGGGCGACACGCTCGCAGCCGAGGCGCTATGGATGGTCGAAACGAATCTCGACGATGCCAGTGGCGAATTCGTCGGCTACTGCCTGGAGCGTCTGTGGGAGCAGGGGGCGCTCGACGTCTACACCACGCCGATCCAAATGAAGAAGAATCGCCCCGCGGTCGTCGTCAGCGTGCTCTGCCGGGGCGAAGAGCTGGCAAAGATCGAGCAGACCCTGTTTCGCGAAACGACGACGCTCGGCGTGCGCCGCTGGCCGGTCTCGCGCTCGCGGCTCGAACGGCGCCCCTACCGCGTGGAGACGCCCTGGGGACCGGTCGACGGCGTGCTCGGCCTCTTGCCGGGGCAGCCGCCGAGATTCTCGCCGGAGTTCGAATCGTGCCGGGCATTGGCTCACGCGCAGCGAACACCCCTGCGCTCGATCTACGAGGCGGCGCTCAAGGCCTTCGATCCGCAAGCCGTGGTCGATTGAACGGAAGGCGGCGCGCATGTGGCTGTTGGCGGTCAGCGTCGAGGAATTCGTGCTGCCCGCCGTCCTCGGGCTGGTGACCTTTTTTCTTCTGCAGCGGAGCGTGCGGCGGTTTGCCGACCTGCGCAAACGAAGACAGGAACCTCGCCGGCTTCGCATCGCGCCCGAATCGAATCCCCCAGCGCTAGCGAACACCCCCGGCGAGGTCGAACTGCACGAGCGTGCCCGCGAGCTCATTGCTCGGATCGATTCGAAGACGGCGACGCTCGAGCACCTGTTGCGGGCCGCGGCGATCGAGGCCGAACGGCTAGAGGAGGCAATCCGCCGGGCGGAATCGCTCGCAGAAAAGAAGCCGCCGGCCGGCCCCTGAAGGGGCCAGGTTCCGTGGCGGCGGCGGCGAATTCCCAGGCGTAAACGCCTGGGCTACGGAAAGGGGCAAAGCGAGCATGCCGCGGTTTAGTTGGACGCTTTTTTGCGTAGCCCAGCCGTTCACCCCTGGGAATTCGCCGCCCGCTCGCCTCTTGCCTTGCCCCTTTAGGGGCCCCTTGCCGGCAAGTACAATCAAGGTGACTCTGATCGGCTCGCCCCCTTCCCGCCTTGGCGAGCCCGCCCTTGCGAGGTTCCCGCATGAAGATTTCCCGTCGGCGAGCTTGGGTGGCCCTGCTGCTCGTCGCCCTCGCGCCGCGCGGCGCCCAAGCGGTCGACTTTACCCGCGACGTGCGGCCCATTCTTTCCGGCCGCTGTTTCAAGTGCCATGGGCCCGACGACGCCGCGCGTGAGGCGAACCTGCGGCTTGATCAGCGCGAGGCCGCCCTGGCCGAGGCCGATTCGGGGCTCGCCGCGATCGTGCCTGGCATACCGGAGGAGAGCGAGCTCGTTCGCCGCATCCTGGCGGAGGATGAAGGCGAACGCATGCCGCCGCCGAGTGCGCCGCATCCGCTGACGGACGCCGAAAAGGACATTCTCACCCGCTGGGTGGCCGAAGGGGCCGAGTACCGGCAGCACTGGGCCTTCATTCCGCCCGTGCAGTCGCCGCTTCCCGCGGTGAAGCAAGCCGACTGGCCGCGGAATCCAATCGATCACTTCGTGCTTGCCCGGCTCGAGGCCGCGGGCCTCGCGCCCGCTCCGGAGGCCGATCGGCATGCTTTGGTGCGGCGGCTCTATCTGGACCTCGTGGGACTCGTGCCGACGCCGGAAGAGGCGCGATCGTTCGTCGACGACGCCTCCCCCGATGCCTACGAAAGGCTGGTCGAACGGCTGCTCGCCTCGCCCCACTACGGCGAGCGCTGGGCACGCCGCTGGCTCGACCTGGCCCGCTACGCCGACACCAACGGCTACGAAAAGGACCGCCCCCGCTCGATTTGGCTCTACCGCGAATGGGTGATCGAGGCGCTCAATCGTGACCTGCCGTTCGACCAGTTCACTCGCGAGCAAATCGCCGGCGACCTGCTGCCGGGCGCCGGCGACGAGCAGCGGATCGCCACCGGTTTCCACCGCAACACGATGCTCAACGAAGAGGGAGGCATCGATCCGCTCGAGTTCCGCTTCCACGCCATGACCGACCGCGTGGCCACCACCGGCACCGTCTGGCTGGGGCTCACGATCGGCTGTGCCCAGTGCCACACGCACAAGTACGATCCAATCTCGCACTCCGAGTATTACCGGCTGATGGCGCTGCTGAACAACGCCGACGAGCCGACGTTCGAGGTCGCACAGCCTGAGATCGAATCGCGGCGGGCAGCGGGCGAACAGGAGATCGCCGCGGCCGTCTCCGAGCTGCCGAACCACTTTCCGGCCGACGAGCCTGCCCCCTTTGCCGCGCCGCAAGTGGTTGAGTTTAACGCCGCGAGCGGCGCTGCCGGCGAGATTCGCGAGGACCGATCGGTGCTCGTCTCGGGCGACGTGCCGGAGACCGACGACTACACGCTCGTCGTCGAGTCGGGTCCGGGCCGCGCGACGGCCCTGCAACTCGAAGCCCTGGCCGATCCCGCGCTCCCGTCGAAAGGCCCGGGCCGCACCGCGCACGGCAACTTCGTGCTCACGGAGTTGGCCGTAACCGCCGCGCCGCTCGACAAGCCCGCGGACGCCCAACCGGTGAGGTTGAAAAGCGCTGTCGCGAACTTCTCGCAGGATGGATTCCCGCCGGAGAAGGTCTTCGACGGCGACGCCAAGACCGGCTGGGCGATCGACGGCGGCGATAAGGCGGGCGCCGACTATCAGGCCACGTTTGAGCTCGAGGCGCCGATTGGCTTCCCCGCGGGCACGCGCTGGACCATCAAGCTGGCCCAAGATTACGGCGGCCAGCACGTCCTCGGCCGCTTGCGGGTTCGCCTGCAACCCGAAGTCGTCGATCCTCGCCCCGAACCCGATCGCCGCCGGGAGCATTTGGAGCGCAAGCTTGCCGCGTGGCTCGCAGAACAGGGCCAGCGCGCCGTCCGCTGGACGATGCTCGAACCGGCGAGTGCAAAAGCGAACGTGGCATTCCTCGAAAAACTGCCCGATAAGTCGGTGCTGGCCAGTGGCGATTCAACGAAGCGCGACGTTTACGACGTGACGCTTGCGGCCCCTGCCGGCAAGGTCACAGCCCTGCGGCTCGAAGCCCTGCCTCATCCCAGCTTGCCGCAGCAGGGACCAGGCCGCGTCTCCTACGAAGGCCCCTTCGGCGATTTCTTCTTGAGCGAGCTGACGATCGCCGCCGGCGGAAAGCCGGTGAAAATCGCCAACGCGTCGCACAGCTACGCCAGCGGCGACGCCTCGGCCGCGCGGATCATCGACGGCGACCCGCAGACCGGCTGGTCGATCAACGGCGGCCAAGGCAAGCCGCACGCCGTGGTCTTCACGTTGGCTGAGCCGCTCGAGAACGCAGGCGAGCTGACCGTGCAAATCATCTGCGAACGTTACTACGCGGCCGCCCTCGGCCGGTTCCGCCTTTCGACGACCGACGCCGTGGGGCCGCTTGCCGCCAGCGCGCTGCCGGCCGAGGTCGATGAACTCCTGCTCGTGCCGGCCGCGGAGCGCACCCCCGCTCAGCACGATCAATTGCTCGCGCACTATCTGTCGGTCGCGGCCGAGCTGGCCGGCGAACACCAGCGGATCGACGCCCTGCGCCAGAAGCTGCCGGCCCGGCCGACGACGCTCGTGTTCAAGGAACGCCCCGCAGGCTTCGATCGGCCGACGTTTCGCCATCATCGCGGCGAGTACTTACAGCCCAAAGAACGCGTCGAGCCCGGCGTGCCTGGGGTGCTGCCGAAGTTGCCGCCCGGCGCGCACGGCGACCGCCTTGCTCTGGCCAACTGGCTCGTCGACCCGGCCAATCCGCTCGTCGGCCGAGTAATGATGAACCGACACTGGGCCACGCTCTTCGGCGTGGGGCTCGTCCGCACGCAGGAGGACTTCGGCCTGCAAGGCGAGGCGCCTTCTCACCCGGAACTGCTCGATTGGCTGGCCGTTGAGTTCATCAAGCAGGGCTGGTCGGTCAAGCAAATGCACCGGCTGATCGTGACGAGCGCCACGTATCGGCAGTCGAGCGTGGCCACGCCGGAGAAGCTCGAGCGCGACCCGCAGAATCGGCTGCTCAGCCGCGGCCCGCGGCAGCGGCTGGAAGGAGAACTCGTGCGCGATGCGCTGCTCTCGGCCTCGGGCCTCCTCTCGCGCAAGATCGGCGGTCCCAGCGTCTTTCCGCCGCAGCCGGCCGGCGTCTCGAGCGAAGGGGCCTATGGCCCGCTCGAGTGGAAGGTGAGCGAAGGGGAAGACCGTTACCGCCGCGGGCTCTACACCTTCGCCAAGCGCACGGCCCCCTATGCCATGTTCAATACGTTCGACGCCCCCAGCGGCGAGGCCTGTGTGGCGCGGCGCGAAGTGTCGAACACGCCACTGCAATCGCTCACCCTCTTGAACGACGCCGCGCTCGTCGAAGCAGCGCAAGCTCTGGGCCGCGCAACCGCCGGCGGCGCTGGCACGCCCCAGGAGCGCGCCGCTGCACTGTTCGAACGCTGTCTCACGCGGCCGCCCAGCGGCGACGAGCTGGCGCTGCTGGTCGCCTACCACGATGCGCAAGCAAAGCGGCTGGCGGCGGGCGAACTGCAGGCCGACACGATCGCCGGCCCAGGCGAAGGCGCTGCCGCTGAGCGCGCCGCCTGGACGCTCGTGGCGCGGGCGATTCTGAACCTCGATGAAATGATCACGAAGCAATGAGCCGCCGCGATCAGGAAGCATCATCCATGGACACCACGTCAAGCCTGCCCGCCCAAACCACGCGGCGCCATTTCTTCCGCGAGTGCGGCGTGGGGGTCGGCAAGATCGCGCTCTCGTCGCTGCTCGCGCAGGCCTTTGCGCGCACGAGCGGCGCCGCGGCGGCCAGCGCCAATCCGCTGGCCGCTAAACCGCCGCACTATCCGGCCAAGGCCAAGGCGGTGATCCACCTGTTCATGGCCGGCGCCCCCAGCCAACTCGACCTGTTCGACTACAAGCCCAAGCTCGCCGAGTTGCAAGGCAAGCCGATTCCCCCGGAAGTCATCGGCGGCCAGCGGTACGCCTTCATCCGTTCCGACGCGGCCGTGCTCGGCCCGCAGTTCGAGTTCGCCCAGCACGGACAAAGCGGCGCGCGGCTCTCGGCGGCCCTGCCGAACCTGGCCAAGGTCGTCGACGACCTGTGCATCGTGCGCTCCTGCAAGACCGATCAGTTCAACCACGCTCCCGCGCAGATCTTCTTGAACACCGGCTTTTCGCAGCCTGGGCGGCCGAGCCTCGGCTCGTGGACGCTCTACGGCCTGGGCGCGGAAACATCGGATCTGCCGGCGTTCGTCGTGATGTCGACCGGCGCCGGCATCAGCGGCGGCGCGGCCAACTGGTCGAGCGGCTTCTTGCCCACGGTTTACACCGGCGTGCGGTTCCGCAATCAGGGGGACCCGATTCTGAACCTCACCAATCCGGCCGGCATCGACGCCCAGCAGCAGCGCGAAACGCTCGACCTGGTGGCGAGCTTGAACCGCGAGCGGCAGCGGCAAACGCTCGACCCCGAAATCAGCACGCGGATCGCCTCGTATGAGATGGCGTTCCGCTTGCAAAGCTCGGCCCCCGAGCTCACCGATCTTTCGAGCGAAACGCCGGAGACGCTAGCCCTCTACGGCGCCGATCCGGCCAAGCCGTCGTTCGCGCGGGCATGCTTGCTCGCGCGGCGGATGATCGAGCGCGGCGTGCGGTTCGTGAACATCTATCACGAAGGCTGGGACGCCCACTCCGACGTCATCGGCAATCTCAAGAAGAACTGCGGCGAAACCGACCAGGCCTCCGCCGCGCTGGTGCAAGACCTCAAACGCCGCGGCCTCCTCGACGAGACGCTCGTCATCTGGGGAGGCGAATTCGGCCGCACGCCCATGGTCGAATCGAACGCCGCGCTCGGCCGCAGCCAAGGCCGCGACCACCACCCGCAGGCGTTCACCACCTGGCTAGCCGGGGGGGGCATCAAGCCTGGCGTCAGCTACGGCGCGACCGACGAGTTGGGCTTCCACGTGGTCGAAGACCAGGTGCACGTCCACGATCTGCAGGCGACGATCCTGCACCTCCTGGGCCTCGACCACGAACGGCTCACCTACCGCTACGCAGGGCGCGACTTCCGGCTCACCGACGTACATGGTCAGGTGGTGCGGGGGATCCTGGCATAGGCCATGGGCTAAGAAGCCTGGCGGAGCCGCCTGCACCGTTAGCGCGCCACGCTGGCCTGCTCGTTGATCTTCTCGGCGGCCTGCAGTTGGCCGGCGGCCAACCGGGCGGCGAGCTCACGATTGGTCTCCGTGACCTGGGCCACTTCGGCCCTTAACGCGTCGAGGCGGCCCTCGAGCTTCTCGGCATACGCCTTGGCCGCAGCGGCGTCGCGTTTGAGCTGCTTGAGGTCCGCTTGCAGATCGGCGATTGTCGCCTGCAGGAATTGCCCTTCCTTGGTCGCGTCCGCCTGGGCGCTCTTGATGGAGGCCAAATCGGCCGTATCGCGCGCGATGTCGGCCTGCAGTGCTGTCCGCTGGCGATAGGCGTCGCGGAAGAGGAAGGCGTAGTCCCGCAGCGGACGCTGGAAGAAGTTGGCCACCCCTTGGGCATCGGGCGCTTCCTTGGCCACACCGTCTTTGACCAACTGCTGGGCCGATCCGCGGTCGACGAGCAGAGTTTCGCCCGGCTCATAGGCCACCTTGCCGCCGTCGGCGTCGACCTCGTGTGCCTTGGTGAACTCCACGCGCGTCCACACGTTGCCCGGCGCGTCGTTCGCCTGGGCCTTGCCCCCGGTGCGTTGGTACTCAGGCACGCTCCCCTTGGGCAGCAAGCCGGCTAAGTCCTGGCCCTCAAAACTCTGGTAGTTGTCGACCGGCATCTGCTCGTAGAGCGACCAGGGGTTTGAAGCCGAATTCAGCCGCTTCGCTTCCTCGGGCGTAAGTTTTTCGGTGGGGACAAGTGTCGCCTGATTATCATTCGCGACCGTGACCTTGAACTGGCCCAGGAAGGGGCCGACGAGTTGTCCCGGTTGCGGCGGCGCGGCGAAGGCGTAGACCAGTGTGTCAGGAGTTACGGCGACCTGAAACGGTACGGTTCCCGGACGAGCTTGGAGCAGTTGCGGTTCGGTTTGGACACGGACCTCGCCTTCCGGACCGAGGCGCCCTTGGCGATTTACTCCAATCCACACCCGCCCCCGATCCGCCACCACACGTTGCATCTCGGACCGCAATTGGCGGATGCCCGGCGCCCCGCCGTCGCCCGGCTCGCCGCTCAGCAACACCTTGTTGGCGGCCTCGGTCTGCTCGACGTTCTTGGCCATGTTCTGGGCCTTGGTCCCCCACGACTCGTAGGTCTTGAGGGTGCGCATGCTGTAGAACAGCAGCACCGGCATCAACAGGACCGTCAGGATGAGCAGGACCTTGCTCGCAGTGCTCATAGAGCCTCGGGGTCGAAGGCGCGCGGGGACACATCGCTGCGCGGCGGAAAGAGTCGGCCAGGCGCAAGCCGCGCGCAAAGGCTTGCAACATTTGATGATAGATGGGGTAATTTGGGGTGTCAAGCTGCCGGCAGTCGGGTGTGAACACCCCAAGTCTCTGGCCTGCATAGCGTTGCGGCCGCCGCGATAAGCGGGACGATGGCGTTTCGACAGCCAGAAGGCTCCGCGCGAACCTAGCCGGTGGAAAGCCTGTCGATATCTTGTCTGCCGCTAGGGGCAGGACTATGATGCAGACAGCGAGTGCTAAGGACGAACGTGGTCCTTGCCGGACGATTTGCCTGCGGACCTCAGGCTGGTCTGGAGTCCCCAGGTGGGCACTAGCGAAGGGAGGTGGTCGAATGAGTAAACCGAACCAGAGGTGGCTCGCTTGACGAGCAGCCGACGGGCTGTTGGCCGGTAGATCGAAACAATCTACCCGCCTATCGCAAGCAGCCATGATTCTGAAATGGGAGGACCGGCCGCGATCAACGCACGGCCGGTCCTCTTTTTTTGCGCGCTCTAAGTTGCCGCCGTGTTCAGTGAGCCGGCTTCACGCCCGCGCGGCACGGCGGGGGTAAATCCCGCCGCTCGCCGACCCGAGCTTTTCGCTTCCGCACTAGCCCGCGATCAACAGCTTCTGATCCTTCGCCCCCTTGGCCGGGCCGCCCTGCAGCCAACCGCGAACGGCCTGCTTCAGCCGTAGGCCTTGGGCCCGCGGGGTGAGGCGGTAGTAGGTTTGGCGGCGGCTGTCGGCCAACCGCGTCGTCCAGTGCCGCTTGATCCCCAGAGCGCCCGGGCCCAGATCGTAGATTTCGTCCCCGCGGCCGAAGCTGTCCTCGAGCGCCCGCGCAAGCACTACGGCGCCGGCGCCGGCGCCGCCCGCCTCGGGATCGTAGCCCATCCGCAGGCCATACACGTAGCCTTGGTAGGCGTAGTTGTAGGCAAACGCCACGGGCCGCCCGTCGATCTTCAGCAGGCACAGATCGGCGGCGCCGCTGGTGACGGCCGCGGCATGCGCGTCGCGCAGGAACTCGCGAACTTGCGGGTGCGAAAGGGTAGTACCAGTGTCCGATTGCCCCTGCCAGGATCGTGCCGCGAGAGTCTCACAGGCGTTGTAGAGATCCCAGCGCGGGTCATCCTCGCCGGCGTCTTTCCCTGCCGGTCGGTACCGTACGAACTCCACCTGCCCCAGTCGCGCGAGTTGTCGTTCCGCCCGGCGAATGTTCTCGCGGTGCTTCGGCTTGCGCGACTGCCAGAAGGCGTGCCAGTCTTCCTTGATTTCGACCTGCGCCGATTGTGTCCAGATGCCTGCCGTGGGGGGGAGTCCGGCGAGTTGGAGCGCGGCCTCGCTGCGCCCGTGGTCGATCCGTTCATCGTCGATCCAGCGCAGGTCGAGCAGGTCCCAATCCTTGGGAGTGCGGGCGACGCGCTGCAGTCCGGCGGCCAACACGGCGGCCGGTTGCGGGCCGATCGGCCCGTAGAAGGTGCCCCAGTCGTGCAGCGGATAGGTCAGTACCCGCACCTGTCCGGCGCGGGTAGCCTCGCGGCGGACGACGAGCGGCAGAATGCCGAGCATTTCGTCGCCCGAGTAGACAAGCAACACCCGCAACCGCTGGGTTGCGCCAAAGTGCCGCCAATAGGCCTCGAGCCATTCGAAGGACTGGAAGAACGAGGCGCCGCGGGTCTGCGAAAGAAACCGTCCCCACAGGCGACGGTAGACCGAGAGCGTTTCGAGATCGTTGATTTCGAGGACGCGGAGCATGGCGACTCGGGGGAGCGAGATTGGGCCGGGGTTAGACCGCCCCTCGACCCATCGCAAGCACCGCGCCCCAGAGGCCTCACAGAATGGAAAGGTCGCCGCAAATGGCTAATTCGCAAAGCATTGCGCACTGGGAGTCCGTCGCAACCTGCTTTTGCGAGGGACATTCTTTGTTCCTTCGCCGCAACGCCCTCGTTGCTGCCCGGCAACGCGTTTCCCCAAGGCCACGCAGTTGGCCCCGGCCTGTTCGGCGGTGGCAGAGCTAGGGAAAAGCCCGGAACCTGCCGCACCGGCGAAGGGTTCAAGTTCTCAGGGGGAGATAAGATTCACGTCAGGCGGCCGCCCAAGTCTTTTCTGGCCGCCTTCGGAGATCGCTCATGCTGCCGCGTACGGTCGTTGCCGCCGTGCTTTGGATCTGTCTGCCAGGTTGGACCGCTCAAGCGACCGCAGCCGAACTCGACTCCGGCGCCCGCGCCACCGCCCCCAAGGCGCCCACCATAGACACCTTGCCGGCCTTCGCCGCGCGCCTAAACGCGTCGCTCGCCACCGAGTTGGGCCCGCCACGCGCAGCGAAATCCAGGAAACAAGACGCCCTCCGAGAGGACCAAGCGTTCCTCCGCGGCGCCTACCTCGATCTGGTAGGCGATCTTCCCACGCCCACAGAAATCCGCCGCTTCGTCGAAGACTCGCGCGCCGAAAAGCGCGCCGCGCTCGTGCAACGGCTGCTGGCCGATCCCCGTTTTGGCGAGAACCAAGCGCACTACTGGCGCGACCTGATGCTGGCCCGCCGCAGCGACGAGCGGGCCCTGATCGCCGGCGGCGCCTTGGTCGACCATCTCACCCGCGAGTTCAACGCCGGCGCGCCGTGGGACCAGATCGCAAGCGGCTTCATCACGGCCGCGGGGGACGTGCGCGAGGATGGCCGTACCGCGCTGATCATGGCCCAGATGGGGCAAACGGCCGAAACGGCGGCCGAGGTCTCGCGGATCTTCCTGGGCGTGCAGATTCAGTGCGCCCAGTGCCACGACCATCCGACCGATCGTTGGAAGCGGGAGCAGTTCCACGAGCTGGCGGCCTTCTTTCCGCGGATCGCCGTGCGCCCCGACAACAGCGGTGAACGCCGCACCTTTCGCGTGGTGGCCAGCGACCTGACGTTCCGCAAACGCCGCCCCGACAACGCCCGCCGCGGGACGGCCGAGCACTACATGCCCGACCTAAACGACCCCGCCGCGTTGGGCACGCTGATGCAGCCCGCGCTGTTTGCCACCGGCCAGCGGCTCGAGCCGGGGCAGGACGACGCCGAGCGGCGAGGGCAGCTCGCGGCCTGGCTGACTTCGCCTGACAACCCTTGGTTCGCCCGCGCGATGGTCAACCGCGTTTGGTCGGAGCTCGTCGGCTGGGGCTTCTACACGGCGGTCGACGACCTGGGTCCCGACCGCACCTGTGTGGCGCCGAAAACCCTCGAACTCCTGGCCAACGAATTCGCGGCCCGAAAGTACGACGTGAAGTGGCTGTTCGCCGCGATCATGGCGACGTCGGCTTATCAGCAGCCGAAGAGCTACGCCCACGTGCCCGCCGAACACCCCGAGGCCGCGCCGGCGCCCGCCCGGTTGCGCCCCGATCCGCTGTTTCAGGCGGTGCAAACCGCACTCGAGCTGCGGCTGCCGCGCGGCCGCCTGCAGGCGGCGCGGCCCGCGATGCGCGCCGGGCCCGCCGGGCAGTTCAACGACACGTTCGGCTACGATCCCTGCACCCGCGGCGACGAGCTGGCCGGCTCGATCCCGCAGGCCTTGCTGCTGATGAACGGCCCGCTCGTAGAACGCGCGCTCCTGGCGAGCAACCCCGGCGGCATGCTCAACCGCACGCTGCGGGCGATGCCCGACGACCGAGCGGCCGCGACCGAACTGTACCTGCGGTGCTTGTCGCGCGATCCCACGGACGAAGAGCTGCGCACCTGCCTGCAGTACCTGCGTCGCGCCCCGTCGCGCTCCGAAGGCTTCGAAGACATCCTCTGGTCCCTCGTCAACTCGAGCGAATTCATCCACCGCCGCTAACCCCCTCTCCCTCCGGGAGAGGGCTGGGGTGAGGGCCCGCGACATCCGAAGAAGAGTTGACCCGCGGACCTCCGCAATGCGGGAACGCACTTCGGCAACCAGCCAAACTACCGTCCCTCACCCCCGGCCCCTCTCCCACCGGGAGAGGGGAGAGCGCCGCGCGCTCTCCCTCCGGGAGAGGGCTGGGTGAGGGTGGCGCAAGTATCTGATCCACCGAGTTTGAGCCTCAAAGTACGCGGCACCCCGCCGAGAACGTCCATGACCCCCGAAATCCAGCATCACGTCCACCTCGCGGTCCGCCGCGGTACGGTGATCGGCCGGCGCGATTTCCTCCGGTCCCTTTCGGCAGTCAGCCTGGCGGGGGCCTGGAGCTGGGCCGACCTCGTGAGCGCCCGCGCCGCCGAGCTGCGTAAGGAGGGTCGCGCCTGCATTCTGCTCTGGATGCAAGGCGGCCCGAGCCAGTTCGAGACCTTCAGCCCCAAGCCAGGGCACGCCAACGGAGGCCCGACCCGCGCCATCTCCACGGCTGTGTCCGGCATCGAGCTAAGCGAAAACTTCCCGCACCTCGCCAAGCAGATGCAGCACGTCGCTCTCGTGCGCTCGCTGAACAGCAAGGAAGGCAGCCATCCGCGGGCCAGCTTCTTGATGCACACCGGCTACCTGCCGACGGCCAGCGTGCAGTACCCCGCCCTCGGGGCCGTGGCGGCGCAGCAGCTTGGCGACCCGGCCAGCGATCTGCCCAGTTTCGTGCGGATCGGCAGCCGGCTGCGGAACTCGGGGAACGGCGGCTTGCTGGGCGTGGCCTACGACGCCTTCGAGATGACGCGCGCCGGCAGCCTGCCCGACAATGCCGCGCCGAATGTCGACGCGGGGCGGAATGCGCGTCGACTGGCGCTCCGCGACAAGCTCGACGGCCTGGGCAGCCAGCTCCCGGCGGAGCGCGCGCAGAATCAGAAGTCGCTCTACGGCCGCACCTCGCGGATGATCGGCAGCCGGCGGATGACCGCCTTCGAACTCGAGCGCGAGCCGCAGAAGCTGCGCGACGCTTACGGCGAGGGAGACTTCGCTTCTGGCTGCTTGCTGGCCCGCCGGCTGATCGAGTCGGGCGTGACGTTCGTCGAGGTGTCGGCCGGCAATTGGGACACGCACCAGGATAACTTCGAGCAATCGAAGTCGCTTGCCGGCGAGGTCGACCAGCCGACCGCGCAGCTCATTGCCGATCTGGCGGCCCGCGGGCTGCTCGAGAAGACGCTCGTCGTATGGATGGGCGAGTTCGGCCGCACTCCGAGGATCAACGCCCGCACGGGCCGCGACCATTTTCCGCGGGCATTCAACTTGGCGCTGGCCGGCGGCGGAGTGCGCGGCGGGCAAGTCATCGGCAAGACCGACGCCGGCGGCGCGGACGTGACCGAGCGGCCGGTGGCCGTGCCCGATCTGTTCCAGTCGCTCTGCCACTCGCTGGGCATTGACCCGAACGCGGAAAACACCACTTCCTCGGGGCGGCCGATCAAGGTAGTGGACAAGGGCAGCGTGGTCCGCGAGCTATTCAGCTAGCCCTGCGTGCAGGGGATCGGCCCTTGTCACTGGTCGCGCGGCTCATTAGCTTACCGTGACCAATTTCCCGAGCGCCGGCCCCAAGAGGGGCCCGCCTTGGCGCGCCGACCCCGCTGTGTTCTCTATGCCCCCCAAGTTCATCTATTTCGACCTCGGCCAGGTGTTGCTGCATTTCGACCGGCAACGGCAATGCCAGCAAATGGCCGACGTCGCCGGCTGTTCTCCCGAGGTCGTCCACCGCGTGGTGTTCGACGACGGTCTGCACTGGAAGTACGAGGCGGGCGAACTCACGAGCCAGCAGTTCCACGAGGCTTTTTGCCGGCAGACCGACACGCGCCCGCCGCTCGAGTCCCTGCTGCACGCCAATAGCGACATCTTTCGCATGAACCCCACGATCGCCGCCCTGGTGGCCGCACTCGAAGGGGCCGGGCATCGCCTGGGGGTGCTCTCGAACACGTGCGAGTCGCACTGGAACCTCGTCACCCACGGCCGCTATGGCATCTTGCCCGGAGCTTTCAAGGAGTTCGTGCTCAGCTACCAGGTCGGCGCGAGCAAGCCCGACGAAAGGATCTTTCGCGTGGCGGCCGAGAAGGCGGGCTGCGCGCCGCAGCAGATCTTCTACACCGACGACACGCCGGGACACGTAGACGCGGCGAAAGCCCTGGGCTTCGACGCCGTGCTCTACACCGACACGGCCGCATTGGCCGAAGAGCTTCGGCAGCGCGGGCTCGAGTTCAACTACTAGCAGCGGCGAACGGACCGGCGGCTAGCGCCAGATTTGCCACCAAGCTCCCCGAGCCGCTCGCAGAGCTGCCGACGCTTCCGCCGTCGCGATCGGCTCATAGCGAGCAAGATAGGCGAAGCACCTGCGCCGCTGGCCCCACGGCAATCGCGGGATCGCCTCCAGCGTGTTGGCGCACGACAGGTTGACGAGATCCACAAACTCGCCGCGCTTCAGCGCAATCCGCTCCGACGTCAGGCGGTTGGCGATCGTCGGGCTGCTCGGCTCGCCCAAGTTGGCGTCGAAGCTCTCGCGATTCATTACGCAGAACAGCCAGGCCAGACGCTCGGCCTCCCCGCCGATGAGCGAGCGCACCTCGTCGCGCCGATCGAGCGACACGGCGGCCGCCTCGAAGGCTTCGGTGCTGTAGACCGAATGGAAGAGTCCGGCGTCGCATACGGGCTGTCTCGCTCCCCAGGCCGCCAGCAGCGTCCGCGTGCCGAGCAGATGGTCGAGCAGCGAGCGCCGAGAGTGGTCGAGCGAGTCGACGCGTGCGCCGGCCAGAAACCGCAGGCAAGCCTCGAGATGCTCGTCCATACGCCGAGCCGTCAGGCATCCGGCTTCTTCTTGGCCAGCTCGTCGCGGAGTTTCGCCGCCAGCTCGTATTCTTCGGCCGCCACGGCGTCATCGAGCTGCTCGCGGAGCGTGCGGCCGATGCCAAAGTGCTCGCGAATCGAGTCCCGCAGCTCCCGCAGCCGGGTGACGAGCTCGTCGTCGTCGAAATGCTCCTCGGCGCCGTATTCGACGAACACGTCGCGAATCGCTTCCAGCCCGCGGTGAATCTCCTCGACCGCCGCTTCCGGGCCGTTCTCCTCGAGCTCCGCCAGCGACGCCGCCTGGGTGCGGTGGAAGAGCACAAAGGGCCGGTACTGCTCGTGGGCCAGAATCCACTCCTCGTCCGAGGAATGAGCCCGCACGAAGTCCATGAAATCGAGCGTGTGGTTGGCGTCCTGCACCGCCCGGCGGAATTCCCGCAGTTCGAGCCAACAGAGCCGCCGATGGTAGAACTGCATGAACTCGCGGTCGGCCTCGCCGCATTGCTCTTCCGACAGCTCGAACTTCTCGCCCCCCTTGAAAGCCAGGCTCAACAGGTAGTCGAAGTAGGTGTCGAAGCCGCCGGGACGCGTGCCATCGGGCCGCTGCTCGAGCTCCATTTGCAGGAGTCCCAGCTCCACCCGCATCTGCAACACCTTGCGGCCGTTATGCGCTTTGACGATGCGGGCACGCACTTCCCCGGGCGTGAAATCCCATTCGCGCAAGATCGTGTCGATGTCCTGACGCTTGGCCATGCCCAGCGGGCTCCAGGATGAGGCGGCAAGTGGCGGCCGGCCCAGTACAAGGCGACGCAGCGGGTGCGTGTGGCCAATTATACCCAACCAACCGCACGGCAGGCCACTGCACACGCAGGCGGCCCCAGCTGCGACTCGAGCCGCCGCCGAATAGCCGGAGTATTCCCTAGAGCCGGCCGCCGCGGGGCCTCTTCAAGTGCGCAGTGGACATCCGCGTCAGCGCCCGCTTCTCTCGGCCCCCGTGGCACACGATAATTCCCAGGGGAGCACATTTGGCGCGCGCCCAGACCGCGCCAAGGCGGCTGCACTTCCCGCGCCTTGCCAGGAGGGCGAACCACCCACCACCCGACGCCAGCGTTTTCCTATGTCCACCACCGATCGTCAACAGCAGATCGACGACGCCGAGGGGCTGCTGAAGGACCGTCCGAAGCTGCCGAGCTTCGCCAAGGAGTTGTTCTTTGGCCGCTATGCAGCCGACGTGCTGCCGGCGTATCCCAACCTGGCATCCGACGCCGGCACGACCAGCCGCGTCGAAGCGCTGCGCAACTGGGTGCGCGAGGCCGTCGACCCGGTGGCCATCGACCGCCAGGCCGAGATTCCCCAGGCTGTGATCGATGGCCTGGGGCGCCTGGGGGTGCTCGGCGCTTGCTTGCCGCCCAGCGCGGGGGGCAGCGGGCTCAGTCAAACGGCGTACTGCCGGCTGATCGAAGTGCTCGGTGGACACTGCGGCAGCACGGCGCTGTTTGTCAACGCGCATCACTCGATTGGTCCCCGCGCGCTCGTGCTCTTCGGCACGCCTGCGCAGCAGCAGCGTTGGCTGCCCAAGCTGGCGACCGGCGAGTGGCTGAGCGCCTTCGCGCTGACCGAGCCTGAGGCCGGCAGCGACGCGGCGAACGTGCAGACCACGGCCACCCCGGCGCCGGAGCGCGGCGGCTACTTGTTGAATGGCCAGAAGCGCTGGATCACCAACGGCGGCATCGCGAGCGTGCTGACCGTGATGGCCCGCACCCCCACGCCCGACGGACGCGGCGCGATCACGGCCTTCCTGGTCACCCCCGACATGCCGGGCTTCGAGGTCGTGGAGCAGCGGATGGAGAAGTGCGGCGTCCGCGGCACCGCCACCTCGCGGCTGGCGTTCCACGACATGTTCGTACCCTCGGAAAACATCCTGGGCACGATCGGCAAGGGGCTGAAGGTGGCCCTTACGGTGCTCGACTTTGGCCGCACCACCTTTGGCGCAAGTTGCACCGGCGCCGCCAAGGCCTGCCTGGAGCGGGCAGTGAAGCACGCCAACACGCGCGTGCAGTTTGGGCAAACGTTGGGCTCCTTCGAGCTCGTGCAGCAGAAGCTGGCCAACATGGCGGCCGGGATCTTCGCGATGGAGGCGGTCACTTATCTCACGGCCTCGCTGATCGACGCCGACACCACCGACTACATGGTCGAGACGGCCATGCTCAAGGTCTTCACCACCGACACGCTCTGGAAGATCATCGACGACACCTTCCAGCTTCACGGCGGCAAGGCCTACTTCACCGACGAGCCCTTCGAACGCTGGATGCGCGATGCCCGCATCAACACGATCGGCGAAGGGGCCAACGATGTGCTGCGGGCATTCTCGGCGCTGGTGGGCATGCGCGACGTGGGAATGGAGTTGCAGGCGATCCTCCACGCGATTCAGCATCCGCTAGGAAACATGGGGCGGTTGCGGTCGTTCGCCGGCCGCCGGCTCGGCGCGCTGCTGGCCTCTCCCACCGTGCCGGTCCGCAGCGACGCCCTCGAGGACGACGCGGCCCAGCTCGGCCGCTTGATCGGGCAACTCGGGTCCGAAGTCGAAAAGCTGCTGCGGACGTATCGCGAGAGCGTGATGGACCGCCAGCTCGAACTTGCGCGCATTTCCGACGCGGCGACCGAACTGTTCGTCGGCGCCGCCGTGCTCGCCCGCCTCGACCACCTGCTGCGCCAGCAAAACGGCAAACCGGAGCTGCAACGCTCGATCCAGGCGGGGCGGCACTACTTGCGGATGAGCGCGCGACGGATCCGGGCGAACTTCGCAGCTCTGTGGGACAACGACGACGAGGCGACGCTGGGGCTGGCGCGGGGGCTGCTGGGGTAGACGCCCGCAATTCACCACGGAGACACGGAGAGGACACGAACCACAAAGGCACGAAGACACTAAGAATTCATTCCTCGTAAAGGCGCAAAGCTCGCAAAGCATGAAGCCTCTTGCGAGCTTCGCGCCTTTGCGAGAAACAAGATCCTCTCGACTTTGTGTCTTCGTGACTTTGTGGTTTTCTCATCGTCTCTGTGTCTCCGTGGTGATGATGCTACCGGTCTGCTCGTCGTCCGCTTGACGGCCCGACTCCGCGCGATATATTCATCCAATCGGATGAATAATGTCACGGGCCGCTCATGTCCGCCAAGCTCGATCACACGCTGCTCGCACTGGCTGATCCCACGCGGCGGGCCATTCTCGAACGGCTCAGTCTGGGCGAGGCGCGGGTGACCGAGGTTGCCCGGCCGTTCAAGATTTCGCTCAACTCGGTCAGTAAGCACATCCGCGTGCTCGAGCGGGCACGCCTGGTGCGGCGGAGGAGGAGCGGCCGCGAGCATTGGCTGTCGTTCGATCCGCGCCCGCTCGTCGAGGCAGCCGCCTGGATCGACAAGCAGCGGACCTTTTGGATCGCGCGGCTCGACGCCCTGGAACAAGTCCTGCGCGAAGACGACGCCCGGAGCAAGCGCCCATGACCGCCGAACGCGACGAGTACGGCCGATTGCTCGGTCCCGGCGAAGTGCAGTTCGTGCGCGTGCTGCCCGGTCCGATCGAGCGCGTGTGGGCCTATCTCACCGAGAGCGAGCTGCGCGGCAAGTGGCTAGCCGCGGGACCCATGGAACTCCGCGCCGGCGGCGCGTTCGAGCTGTTGTTTGATCACAAGACACTTTCGGCCGAGCCCACGCCTACCAAATACCAAGGCGACGGCAGCCCGCACAAACTGGCCGGCACGGTGCTCCGCTGCGAGCCACCGCGGCTCTTGAGCCACACCTGGTACGGCTCGGAGATCAGTTTCGAGTTGTTTCCCGAAGGGGCCGACGTGCGGCTCGTGGTCACGCACCGGAACCTGGGCGACGACCCGGCCACCCTCGCTCAGGTCGGCGGCGGCTGGCACTCCCACCTCGGCATTCTCGACGATCGCCTCCACGAGCGCACGCCACGCCTGTTTTGGACCACCCACGCCGCGGCTGAACAGGAATACCTGCGCCGCATTGCCCAACCGTAGGGTGGGGCGCAAGCCCCACCGCAGGCCACGCATGGTTCGTTGCTTTCGTTGCGGGACACAAGCCCCACCGCAGGACCAGCTTGACACGGTGAATCCGGTGGGGCTCGCAAAGCCTCGCCGCCACCCTACGCGTGACTTCCCGGCGCCGCTGCCTACAATGGCGGCGGTTCGGGGTGCTCTTCTTGCCAACACTTCGAGGATTGTTCGCCATGCGCTCGCTCGCGCTCTTGCCGCTGCTGTTCGCCTCTGTCGCTGCCGCCGCCGATCCAGGCCCCTGGCCGCAGTTCCGCGGGCCCGGCGGCGCCGGCGTCGCCGAGGCGCAGAAGCCGCCCGTCGAGTTCGGCCCCGAGAAAAACGTGAAGTGGAAAGTGGCCGTGCCCTCGGGTCTGTCGTCGCCAATCGTGGTGGGCGATTTGCTCGTGCTCACTGCCTTCGACGAGGGCAAGCTCTACACGATCGCCTATCGCCGCGCCGATGGGTCGGAAGCCTGGCGCACCGAGGCGCCGGCCAAGAAGCTCGAGCCGTTTCTCGCCGGCGAAGGGAGCCCCGCGGCCTCGAGCTGCGCCACCGACGGCGAACGGATCGTGTCGTACTTCGGCTCCTGCGGCGTGTTCTGCTACGACCGCGCAGGGCGCGAGCTCTGGCGCCATGAACTGCCGCTGGCCGAAACGATGGCCGGCTTCGGCAGCGGCGTTTCGCCCATCGTGGCCGATGGCCTGGCCGTGCTCGTGCGCGACGTGATGCAGGATCCCAAGATCATGGCCTTCGACCTGAGCTCGGGCGCCCTCAAGTGGGAAACCAAGCGGCAGTCCCCCACCAGCTTCTGCACCCCCGTGGTCTGGGACACGCCGGAAGGCAAGCAAATCGCGGCGCCGGGCTTCAACAAGATGGTCGGCTACGATCTGCAGTCAGGCGAGGAGCGCTGGTTCGTCGAGGGGATGCCCTCGTCGATTTGTGCGTCCCCCATGGTGTCCGACGGCGAGTTGTTCTTTGCGGCCTGGTCGCCGGGGGATCCGGCCGAGACCGACTTCAAAATGCCCAGCTACGACGAGCTGCTCAAAGCCCCGGGGGCGACGCCGACGGCGACGGCGCCATCTCCAAGCAAGAGGCCCAAGGAGGGATGCTCAAAGGCTTCTTCGACAGCAACGACCCCAACAAGGACGGCCTGGTCGATCGAGGCGAGTGGGAAAAAACGTTGAGCTTCATGGCCGCCACCAAGAACAGCGCGTTCGCGTTGCCGCCAGGGGGCACGGGAGACGTGACCAATCGCATGCGGTGGAAGCAAACCAAGGGCTTGCCCTACGTCGCCTCGGCGATCGTGGTTGGCGGCCAGGTGCTCATGGTCAAAGAAGGGGGCATCCTCACCGCTTACGACGCGCAGTCGGGAGATCAGATCTTCCAAAAGCGCGGCGTCGCCTCGGGCAATTACTACGCCTCCCCCGTGGCCGCCGGAGGCAACATCTATTTCTTCACGCTGGCCGACGGCGTTTCGACCGTGCTCAAGGCTGGCGCCAAATCGCCCGAGGTTGTGGCGCAAAACCCGCCGCTCGGCGAGCGGACCTCGGCCACGCCCGCCATCGCCGACAACGAAATCTATGTGCGCACCGCGGGGCACTTCTACGCGTTCGCGAACCAGTAGGGTGGGGCGAAAGCCCCACCGCCAACCACGCTTCGTCGCCGGTGCTCCGGTGGGGCCCACTTCGTTCTCCCCACCCGACGAGCTGCGGGTCTGAGGCCCTTATGTCTGGTGATTCGCCCGTCGTGGTTCGCATTACGCATCGCTACGCCGCTTCGGCCGAGCGCGTGTTCGATGCTTGGCTCGACCCGGCGCTGATCGGCCGGTTCATGTTCGGGCCCCACCTGCGCGACGAACGGATCGTGCGGCTGACGGTCGAACCCAGAGTAGGCGGGGAGTTCTCCTTCGTCGTCGAGCGGCAAGGGCAGGAGTTCGACCACCTGGGCATATACCGGGAAATCGATCGCCCACGGCGCCTGGTGTTCACCTGGGGCATCCGCGCGCACCTACCCGAAACGTCGCTCGTGACGATCGAGATCGAGCCGCTGGCCGAGGGCTGCGAGCTCGTGCTGACGCACCAGATGGACCCCAAGTGGGCCGAGTGGCAGGATCGCGTGGCGGCCGGGTGGACGAAAATGACCACGGCGCTCGACGAGGAGCTGAGCCGCACGCGGCCGCATTAACGTAGCCTGCTCTCTCCGAGAGCAGAATGCTTAGTTCCCCGGAGTTTCCTGGGGGCACGCCTTGGGGCTCGACCCCAGCCACCCGAATCTGCCCTGGCGAACTCTGGGCGAAAGCCGTTCGTCCGCCAGCGCGCCACCCGTTATGCTGAAGCATAACCTACAGGTCCCTCTTGGCCCTCTGCGACGGCGCGTCCCCCCTGATGATCGAACCTGCCGATTTGGAACAAGCGGTGCTGCAGTTCGTGCAGCAGCCCGGCTACAAGCCCCTCAAGCCCCGGCAAATCGCCCGCCAACTGCGGCTGCCCGAGGATCGGCACCAAGACGTCCGCCGGCTGGTGAAGCGGCTCGTGAAGCAGGGTCGGCTCGTCTACGGCGGCAATCACCTGGTGCGACTCCCGTCGGCGCCCACCGATCGCGTGGCAGGCACGTTCCGCCGGATGGCCGCCGGCTTCGGCTTCGTCCGCCCGCGCGACGCCGCGCCCGGCGCTGATCGAAGCGAAGACATTTTCATTGCCGAAGGCGATGCCCGCGACGCAGCCAGCGGCGACCTGGTGCTCGTGCGGATCAAGAAGAAGCGCGACCACCGCCGTCCCAACCGGGAAGGTGAGATCGTCGAAATCGTGGAGCGCGAAACGCACACCTTCGTCGGCACCTATCTCGAACGCGCCGGCAGCGCCTACGTCCAGGTCGACGGCACGGTCTTTCAGCAGCCAATTCTGGTGGGCGATCCGGGCGCCAAGAACGCCAAGCCCGACGACAAGGTCGTGTTCGAAATGGTCCGCTTCCCTTCGCCAGTCCATCCGGGCGAGGGAGTGATCGTCGAGGTGCTGGGGCCGCGCGGCGCGCCCGGCGTCGACACGCTGTCGATCATTCGCGAGTTCAACTTGCCGGGCGAGTTCGCGGCCGATGCGCTGGAGGATGCGCGCACGCAGGCCGACGCGTTCAACCCTGAGGAGCTTGGGGACCGGCTCGATCTCACGGCCGAGACGATCATCACGATCGACCCGGTCGACGCCCGCGATTTCGACGATGCGATCTCGCTCCAGCGGCTCGAGAACGGCCACTGGCGCTTGGGCGTGCATATCGCCGACGTGTCGCACTTCGTGCGCACCAAGTCGCCACTGGATCGAGAAGCGCATGAGCGGGCAACGAGCGTCTATCTGCCCGACCGCGTAATCCCCATGCTGCCGGAGATCATTTCGAACAACCTGGCCAGCCTCCAGCCCGACAAGGTGCGGTTCACGAAGTCGGTGTTCATCGAGTTCACGCCCGACGGTGCGTCGGTTGCGGTCGACGGCCACTCGGCGGCGATCAAGAGCTGCCGGCGATTCACTTACGAAGAGGTCGACGAGTATCTGGCCGACCGCGAGGCCTGGCGCGGCAAGCTCACGCCGGCAGTCTATGAGCTGCTCGCGAAAATGCACGAGTTGGCAATGATTCTTCGCGGGCGGCGGTTCAACCGGGGGGCGCTCGAGCTGTCGATGCGCGAGGTCAAGGTCGACCTCGACCGCGACGGCCGCGTAAGCGGCGCGCATCTGGTGCAGAACACGGAGAGCCACCAGATCATCGAAGAGTTCATGCTCTCGGCGAACGAGGCGGTGGCGAGCCTGCTCGCCGCCGCGAATCTGCCTTTCTTGCGCCGCATCCATTCGGCGCCTGACCCGAGAAAGCTCAAGTTGCTCACGGAGTTCGTCACCGAACTCGGCTTCAAGACCGAGAGCCTGGAAAGCCGCTTCGAGCTGCAGAAGCTGCTGCTGGAAGTGCGCGACGCCCCGGAGCAGCACGCGGTGAACTACGCTGTGCTCCGCTCGCTGCAGCGGGCCGTGTACGGCCCCGAGGAGGAGGGGCACTTCGCATTGGCCAGCGACTGCTACTGCCACTTCACCTCGCCGATTCGCCGCTATCCGGATCTGACGATTCACCGGCTGCTCGACTCGCTCTTACGGAAGAAGCGCCCCAAGCAGCACTTCGACGAGCTGAAGACGCTGGGGATGCACTGCTCGGAGCAAGAGCGACGAGCCGAGGCCGCTGAGCGCGAGCTGACCAAGGTCAAGCTGCTGATTTACTTGAGCGACCGCATTGGCCAGCAGATGACCGCCATCATCACCGGGGTCGAATCGTTCGGCGTGTTCGCCCAGGGGATCGAACTGCCGGCGGAAGGGCTCGTGCGCGTCGAAACGCTCTCCGACGACTTCTACCGCTTCGACCGCCAAACCCACAGCCTCACCGGCAACCGCGCCGGCAACCGCTACCGGCTGGGGGACCGGATCGAGGTGGTGGTGGCCCGGGTCGACGTGGAGCGCCGCGAACTCGATTTCCGCATCGTCGGCCGGGGAGAGCGGCCCGCGCGGACAGAGAAGCCCCGCCATGGGATCAAAGCTCCCAAGGTTGCTCGCGGCGCGAAAAAGACGCCGAAAGGCGCAAAGGCGCCGCGTGGCAAGCGAAAGCGAAAATAGCCTGCCTCGGGTCCGGTCACAGTGCTCGGCGAAGCAACCTCCGTTGGCAACGTGCCGGCGAGGACCGCTATAATCGCGGTCCTCGCCTGACCTCGGCGCTCCCTGGGCGCCTTCTGTCCACGACGGGTAGGTCCTGCATGCTTGGCTTTCTCGGCGGCCTGTTCGATCCCTCCGGTTTCATGCCGCGTTGGATTTGTGGCGACTGGCCCGTCTCGCTCGGCTGGCTTCACATCGGCTCGGATCTCTCCATTTGGGGCGCCTATACGGCCATTCCCGTGGTGATCGGATACTATGCCGTGCGCCGCAAGGACGTGCCCTTCATGCCGCTGTTTTGGCTGTTCGGGGCATTCATCTTCGCCTGCGGCACGGTTCACTTGATCGAGGCGGTGATCTTCTGGAACCCGGTCTACCGCTTGGCCGGCGCCGTGAAGCTGATCACGGCGATCGTCTCCTGGGGCACCGTGCTCGCGCTGATCAAGGTCGTGCCCGACGCCATGCGGCTGCCGGGGCTCGCGCGCCTCAACACGGAGCTGGAAACGGAAATCGCCGAGCGCAAGCGGGCCCAGCACGAACGCGAGCGGCTGCTCGACAGCGAGCGCGCCGCCCGCGCCGACGCGGAACGGGCCAACCGGGTGAAAGACGATTTCCTCTCGATCGTCTCCCACGAGCTCCGCACCCCGCTCAACGCGATCCAGGGCTATGCCCAACTCCTGGTGCATGATCAGCACGATCAACAGCTGGTGCGCGAGGCGGCCGAGGTGATCGAGCGGAACAGCCGCGCCCAGTCGCAGATCATCGACGATCTGCTCGACACCAGCCGCATCATGTCAGGCAAGGTGCGGCTCGACGTGCAAACGGTCGACCTGGCCGCCGTAGTCGAGGCGGCCCTCAGCTCGTCGCGCCCCGCGGCCAAGGCTCGCGAAATCCGCCTCCACACCGTGCTCGACCCGAAGGCAGGACCGGTGCTGGGAGACGCGGGGCGTTTGCAGCAGGTCGTCTGGAACTTGTTCTCGAACGCCATCAAGTTCACTCCCAAAGGCGGCCGCGTGCAGGTGTCGCTCGAACGCGTCAGCTCGCACGTGGAGTTGACCGTGAGCGATTCCGGTGAAGGCATTTCGCCGGAATTCTTGCCGCATGTCTTCGACCGCTTCCTCCAGGCCGACACCGGCGCTAGCCGCCGCCACTCAGGCCTGGGGCTGGGCCTTTCGATTGTGCGGCAGTTGGTCGAACTGCACGGCGGCCAAGTGGCGGCCGATAGTCCTGGGTTAGGAAAGGGCGCCAGTTTCAAGGTCATCTTGCCGCTGCAGGCGGTACGGCAAGAAGGGGCAAATGGAGATCGGCCGCATCCGGCCGTGCCAGCGACGGAACCGGCCCGCTTCGACTTGCCGGCGCTCGCGGGGCTCAAAGTGCTCGTGGTCGACGACGAGCCCGATGCCCGCAGCCTGGTGCAGCGGCTGCTGCGCGACCACGAGGTCGAAGTCGTGCTGGCCGGTTCGGTGGTCGAGGCCGAAGAGACCTTCCGCCGCGAGCGCCCCGACCTGGTGCTGAGCGACATCGGCATGCCCGAGCACGACGGCTATGAGCTGATCCACCGCATCCGGGCGTTGCCCGCCGCGGCGGGCGGGCAAACCCCGGCCGCGGCCCTGACCGCCTTTGCCCGCAGCGAAGACCGCACGCGGGCGCTGCTAGCAGGCTACCAGGCCCACATCACCAAACCGGTGCATGCCCACGAGTTGATCGCGGTGGTGGCGGCGCTGGCCGGGCGAACTGGCCGCTCGTAGGTTGTGCTTCAGCACAACAACTCCGCGCGACAGCGCCCTGACTGTCGCTCATCCTTTCGGCCCCTTCCTGCCGAAACTGTACACATGCTATTGCTTATGAACAGGCGTATATTAGAATACGCATGGTGTTCATTCGTCCCCCTGCCTTTGGGCCTGAAAGCGGTATGGATCAGTTCGAGCAACTCACCGAACGTCAGCGCGAGGTGTACGACTTCATCCGCGAGAAGATCAAAGGCCGCGGCTACGGGCCGACGGTGCGGGAGATTGGCGAGCAATTTGGCATTAGCTCGCCCAATGGCGTCATGTGCCATCTCAAGG
Organism: Pirellulales bacterium; assembly: GCA_046349955.1. GTDB lineage: Bacteria > Planctomycetota > Planctomycetia > Pirellulales > JBGAPH01 > JBGAPH01. The sequence goes on from JAXMBI010000006.1 coordinate 225,721, forward strand.
CCCTCGAGAAAAAAGGGCTGATCATCCGCGAGCCCAATATGTCGCGGGCGATTCAGCTCGCCGTCGAGCCCGAGGAAGAGCGCGGGCTGCCGCTCGTGGGTCGGATCGCCGCCGGCGTGCTGCACGAAGCTGTCGAGCAGCAGGAACGGATCGAGCTGGGCGAAATGTTTGTCGGCAAGGACCTGATCGCCCTGCAGGTGAGCGGCGATTCGATGATCGAGGACCAGATCGCCGACGGCGACTATGTGATCCTCAAACGCCAGCGCACCGCCCGCAAGGGGCAGATCGTGGTCGCCGAAACGGACGAAGGCGAAGCCACGCTCAAACGCTGGTTCCCCGAAGCGAACCGTATTCGCCTGGAGCCGGCGAACTCGTCGATGAAGTCGATCTACGTGCGCAACGCCAAGGTGCTGGGCGTGCTGGTGGGCGTCGTCCGCAAGGTGGTGTAAGTTCGTCCTCCCTCTCTCCGTGGGAGAGGGCCGGGGTGAGGGAACCGCGCCTCGCGCGACTCTGCGCCATCCTTCCACCCACCGGTTGACGCCCCTTCTCCGCACCCGCATATTGTGGGTCGCCCGGCGCGCTTCTCTGCCCGCGGCGCTGCGTTTGCCCCTCCCGTCTCCCTGCCTTCCCTTCGCGCTCCACTCATGGCCAAACCCCTCAATATCGGCATGATCGGCTACGGCTTCATGGGCCGGGCCCACTCGAACGCCTATCGCCAGGTCAACCAGTTCTTCGAACTCGAGTACCGGCCGGTGCTCAAGGCGTGCAGCGCCCGCAACGCCGAAAAGCTCAAGGCGTTCGCCGCCAACTGGGGCTATGAGTCGACCGAGACCGACTGGCGGAAGCTGATCGAGCGGAAGGACATCGATCTGATCGACGTTGGCACGCCGAACAACACGCATCTCGAGATCGTGTTGGCGGCGGCCGCTGCCGGCAAGATGGTGCTCTGCGAGAAGCCGCTGGCGATGACCGTGGCCGAGGGGGAGAAGATGGTGGCCGCGGTCGAAAAGGCCAAGGTCCCCAACATGGTCTGGTACAACTACCGCCGTGTGCCCGCCATCACGCTCGCGAAGCAGCTCGTGGATGAAGGCCGCATCGGCCGCCCGTTCCACTATCGCGCCACCTACCTGCAGGACTGGACGATCGGCGCCGACGTGCCCCAAGGGGGCGCCGCCCTCTGGCGTCTCGACGCCGCGGCCGCCGGCTCAGGCGTGACCGGCGACCTGCTCGCCCACTCGATCGACACGGCCGAATGGCTCAACGGCCCGATCAAGCGGGTAAGCGCGGCCACGGAAACGTTCGTCAAGGAACGCGTTCACCAGGACACCGGCAAGGTGCAGCCGGTCGGCATCGACGACGCCTGTATGTTCCTGGCGGTCTTCGCCAACGGCTCGATGGGCACGTTCGAAAGCACGCGCTATGCCCGCGGCCGCAAGAACTACAACACGTTCGAACTCAACGGCGAGGCGGGCAGCGTGTTCTTCGACCTCGAGGACCCGCAGTACCTGCAGTACTTCCGCTACGCCGATCCGGCCACCGGCAAGAAGATCGAAAGCCACCTCACCGGTTGGCAAAAGGTGCATGTCACCAACTTCGAGCACCCCTACATGAAGCAGTACTGGGTGCCAGGCTGCACGATCGGCTACGAGCACACGTTCGTAAACGCCCTGGCCGACTTCCTCAAGGGCCTGGAGACCGGCCAGCCGGCCCAACCCGACTTCCGCAGCGGCCTGCGCACGCAAAAAGTGTGCGACGCGGTGCTGGCGAGCGCGAAGAGCGGGCAGTGGGTGGAGATTGGGTAGGCGGCTCACTTCGTCGGTGCTTGCAGTTTTCATCGAATGAAGGGTTCTTGCTATGAAGCCCATCTCGCAAGTTCTCGATCGAGCGGAAGTCGCTAAGTCCGAGTCGGACTTTACCTACTTCTTTGCTTTGCTGCTTGCCGCCGAAGCGATGGCGAAAACGATGGTGCTCGGGATCGTCGCATCCATCGCGGACGACAAGAACCGAAACCGCTATCGCCTAGAGCATCAACTTGTGCGCGCGAATGGACTCGGCGATTGGGGAAATTCGATCGAGGACGCCTTAACAGGTCCCGCATCGCAATTCTTACTGAGCGAGGCAAGGCAAGAGCAACACGAGCTGACCCGGTCGTGCAAGCTTGGCGACTGGCAGTATGACGCAACGTCCTCTTTGCGCGCAGCGCTAAGTGACCTGGGAATTCAGGGCGAAGAAGTTGCAGCTCGCACGGACATGAAGCGATGGTTCCGTCTTTTCGCGACGCTCCGCAACAAGACTCGTGCTCACGGCGCGACCAAGCCCGAGAGCGCTGCCAAGGCCGCGGTGCATGTTGCAAGCAGCATCGACCTCGTCTATCAGCATTTCTCGCTCTTTCGACGACCCTGGGCGCATTTGTACCGCAATCTGAACGGCAAGTATCGGGTTTCGCCAATCACAGATGACGTCTCGGCGTTTGGGTTCCTAAAGCATCCCCAGGACCGGCAGCTTCCCAATGGGACCTATCTCTTCATGGGTGGGCCTAGACACGTTCGGCTCCTCCAAACCGATGCGGAGTTGACCGATTTCTATTTTGCAAATGGTGGCTTGACCGCCCGTAAGTACGAACTTCTCTCCTACTACACCGACAACAAGCTCAATGGGGATGGGAGTGCTTTTCTTACTCCCCCAGGGGTTCTTCCGGCTAGCGAGACTGAGGGGCATGGCGATCTGGCCGCCCGCGGAAGCTGCTTTTCGAACGCCCCTGATCTCACGCCGGAATATGTAAGCCGGCCTGCACTCGAAGCCGAGCTTTCCCGATTGCTACTGGATGAGAAGCGTCCGATCGTGACGCTGGTCGGTCGAGGGGGAATTGGCAAGACATCCTTGGCGCTCAAGGTAATTGAGGACCTGTACGACCAGGATCGCTTTCAAGGGATCGTTTGGCTCAGCGCGAGGGATGTGGACCTTCAACTCTCGGGTCCAAAACCCGTACGGCCCAAGGTTCGATCTCCGGAAGACATGAGCGAGTTCTACGCCAGTTTGGTTCTATCGCCCTCAAGAATTCAGGACAAAGACTTCGATGCCAGGGCCTTCTTCGAGCAGCAACTGCAGAAGTGCGATCTCAATCCGTGTCTTTTTGTCTTTGATAACTTTGAGACGACGCAGAACCCAATTGAAATGTACAATTGGATTGACTCGTTCATCCGCCTGCCTAACAAGGCCCTAATCACAACTAGACTTAGAGACTTCAAGGGCGATTACCCGGTCGAGGTAAGTGGGATGACCGACCTGGAGGCTCGCTTGTTGCTCACTCAGACCGCCGCCGGGCTGGGAATTACGGGGCTTGTGAGCGACAGCTATACGAGCGAACTGATCGAAAAGTCCGAGGGACATCCCTACGTAATTAAGATCCTGCTTGGAGAAGTCGCAAAGGCCGGTAGGGCAGTGAACATTCCGCTCATGGTTGCGGGCACCGAAGACATTCTGACGGCCTTGTTTGAGCGCACATACGCGGAGTTGTCTCCGTGCTCTCAACGTGCATTTCTTACGCTATCTGCTTGGAACTCGCCAGTTCCGCGACTCGCGCTCGAAGCCGTGCTCTTCCGATCGACGCAGGAACGCCATGAGGTCGAGAAGGGAATCGAAACGTTACTGCAGTTCTCCATGGCCGAGGCACATGTTGCCACAGCTGATGACCAGGAGTTCGTGAGCCTGCCTTTGGTGGCAGCGGTTTTTGGCAAGAAGAAGCTCAACATTAGCCCTTCCAGGGCCGCGATCCAGGCAGACGCAGAGTTCCTACAGATGCTCGGCCCGAGCCGGCACGACGATGTGCATCTCAGCCTGGCCAAGCGACTAGAGAGCTTCATCGCGAATATTTCGCGAAGGATCGAAAAAGGGGCATCCTACGAATCGTTTGCCCCTGTGCTGGAAGCGATCTGCCGCGCTTATAATCCGGGCTGGCTGTTGTTAGCACGCTGGCATATGGAGGAGCGGACCGCCCAAGGGTATACGCGCGCTAAAGAGGAGTTGCGTCGATTCCTAGAGAATTGCACCTCCGCCCCCGATGCAGCGGAGGCTTGGAGGCTACTCGGCCACGCGTCTTACCAGACGGGTGACGCGTTGGGGGAAGTACATGCATTCATCGAACGCGCGCAGTTCACGGATGTTCCATTCTACGACCTTTCGAACACGGCAAATCGGCTGAACCTGTTCCTTCGAGATCACGGGCTGGAAATCGATCGAGATCAGAAGCGGGACCTTGCCGCGAGGATTATCTCCGTGCTAGACGCGAGACGTTCGGAGGCTGAGGCGGGTGATCTTTCCCGAATGGCCTGGCTTGCAATTCACGCCGGCCAAGAATCAATGGCCCGTGACTACGTGACCGCTGGTTTGGCGATCGACGAACAGAATCATCACTTGGTCAAACTTGCACAGAAGCTTGGGATTCTGAGCTAGATCGGGGAACAGATGCACCACCTGTTCCTCTTCGCTGGAACCGCCTTCGGCTCTGTCGAAAACACCGTGCTGGCATTGGCCTGCTAGCGGGGGTGTGAATCGTAGAACGGCTGGAGGGCACAGCGATGTCCGCCATGAGCCGTTCTCTGAAGCGTGTGTTGCAAGAGGCGTTGCAGGTGTCGCGGCGCGTGTTGCGGCGTTTCTCGAACCGCTTCAGCCCTCACAAGTTCACGCAACCGCAGTTGTTTGCCTGCCTGGTCATGAAGGAGTTTCTGGGGCAGGATTATCGCACGGCCGCGCGGCTGTTGGCCGACAGCCCCGATCTGCAGAAGTGGATCGGTCTCGCACCCGCCCCATTACACGACGTTGCACAAAGCGTCCCAGCGACTGCTCCGCGCCGAGCGGGCACGCCGTCTGTTGCAGGCGGAGTTGGCCCGCGGGCGGCGTCTGGGGTTGCTGCGGCCGCGCGTGGAGACCGCGGCGATCGACGGCACCGGCCTGCTCGCCCAGGCCGCCAGCCATCACTTCCGCGCGCGCAAGAGGCCGAAAACGCTGGGAAACACAGGCCGCGACGAGCAACGCGGCGTCGACGTTGGCCGAAGCTGATGGTGGCCTGCGATTGCGGCAGTCACTTGATCGTCGCGATGCACGTAGAGCGTGGTCCGGCGAGCGACACGCGGCGTTTCTGCCGCTGGCGTGCGATCTGTACGACGAGCGCGGCCGCGAGTGCTGGTATGTGACGCAGGCTTCGACGCGGAATGGATTCACACGGCCTGCCGCGACCTGCTGGATATTCGCAGCTTGATCCCCGCCAAGAGCCGCGGACGCGGCCGCGGACCGCCGCGTGGGAAGCTGCCGTCGCTGGATGGCCAGCCATCTGCAACAAACCCGCTACCATGCTCGCTCGCAAGTCGAAACCGTCTTCAGCATGTTGAAGCGCCGCCTCCGTGACACGCTGCACGCTCGCAAACCGTGGGCCCAACACCGCGCCGCCCGACTCAAGGTCCTCGTTCACAACCTCCTGATCCTGGCCCGCTACAGGCTGGGTTTTCTACAGAGCCACCGCCTTCCTCATCGGCGGTAGCCTCTCGGCCGCCGCTTTTGCAAATGATCACGTGTGTTTCGCCATCCAGGTCCTCGACGCCGACACCCGGCGCGGCGTCCCCCTCGTCGAGCTCACCTCCACCAGCCAAGTCCGCTACGTCACCGACAGCGCAGGCTGGGCCGCGATCGATGAGCCGGCCCTGAATGGCCAGAAGGCCTTCTTCTCTGTAAAGAGCCATGGCTACGAGTTCCCGGCCGACGGCCTCGGCTTCCGCGGGCGGGCTCTCGACATGAAGACGGGTGACGAGGCGCGGCTCGAGATCAAGCGGATTAACATCGCCGAGCGGCTCTACCGTGTCACGGGCGAAGGCATCTATCACGACAGCGTTCGCCTCGGCAAGCCCACGCCACTCGAGCAGCCGCTGCTCAATGCCCAAGTTACAGGCCAGGACAGCGCGCAGGCCGTCGTCTACCGTGGCAAGATCCACTGGTTCTGGGGCGACACCAATCAGGTCCGCTACCCACTCGGCAACTTTCGCACGTCGGGCGCTGTGTCGGAGTTGCCGGGCAATGGTGGGCTCGATCCCTCGGTCGGCGTGAACCTCCGCTACTTCGTCGACGCGACCGGCTTCTCCAAAAAGATGTGCCCGCTCGATCCGCCCGAGGGCGTCGTTTGGATCGACGGCGTGGCCGTCGTACTCGACGCGGAGCGACGCGAGCGGCTGGTGGCCCACTTTACGCGACTCAAGGGGCTGGGCGAGATGCTCGAGCACGGCGCCGTCCTCTACAACGACGAGCGCGACGAGTTCGAGCGGGCAGCGGCGTTCGACTTCGCCGACCTGAGCCGCTGCCCCCACGGGCAGTCGTTCGTACATCGCGACGGCGATGCGGAGTACGTGTACTTCGGCAACCCGTTTCCCAATGTTCGCGTGCGGCGGACACTGGCCGCGGTGCTCGACACCAACCAGTATGAGGCGTTCACCTGCCTGCCCGACGGCACGGCCCCCGGCGCTTTGCAGGCGCAGATCGAGCGCGACGCCGAAGGCCGGCCGCACTATCGCTGGACGAAGCGCGCCCCGCCACTTCGTCCCGAGGACGAGCGCCGACTGATTGCCAAGGGCGCGATCAAGGAAGCCGAAGCGCGTTGGCAGCCGGTGGACACGGAGTCAGGCAAGCCCGTTTCGATTCACTACGGCGGCGTGCAGTGGAACCCCTGGCGGCAGCGTTGGATCATGATCGCGGCTGAGCAGGGAGGCACGTCGTTCCTCGGCGAGACTTGGTACGCCGAAGCCCGCGAGATGACCGGGCCGTGGCCAAAGGCCCGCAAGCTGGTCACCCACGACCGTTACTCGTTCTACAACCCGGTCCATCACCCGTTCTTCGATCAAGAGGGGGGCCGGGTGATCTACTTCGAGGGGACGTACTCGCACACCTTCAGCGGCAACGACCAGCAAACGCCCCGCTACGACTACAACCAAATCATGTACCGTGTGGACCTGAGCGACCCGCGGCTTGCGCCGGCGCATTCAGAGTAAAACGAACCGCAGAGTCGCGGAGACGCAGAGAAGAGAAAATCGTTTCTCGCGAAGGCGCAGTGTTCGCAAAGGGCGCGATGAAAGAGAATCTGCGTCCTCTCCGCGCCTCTGCGTCTCCGCGGTTCGTCTTCTCGAAGATGAGTTCAGTCCACGAACGGCGGCGGCGGGGGATACGTGCCGAGTTCCACGTGGTGGCCGTCGGGATCGTGGAAGAAGATCTGCTGGATTCCGCGGTCTGGAAGCTGGTTGGCGTGGTAACGGATGCCGAACTCTTCGAGCCGCTTGGCGGCGGCCGGCAGATCGTCGACGTGCAGCGCCAAGTGCTCTGCCCGCGTGTCGATAACACCCCCGGATTTGTCGGCCCCGTCGCGGCCGATGAGGTGGATCATCAGCCCGTAGTTGTAGAGCCAGGCGCCCGGAAAATCGAAGTTCGGCCGCTTCACTTCGCGGAAGCCCAACACGTCGCTGTAGAAGCGGCGGCTTTCGTCGAGCCGGCTCGTCGTGCGGGCCACATGGTTCACAGAACGAATGGGAAGCGGGCTGGGCATGACCGGGGGCTCAAAGACGAGGCGATGGGGGTTGGGCCCGCGCAATTGCACGGCGTTTGGCAATATATGCCGCCGCGGGGACGCCTGAAAGTAGCCGCGAAAGCGGCCCGCGGCTTTTCCCCTCCGCACCCGGCTCTTGCTAGGCTAGAGGACATGAATCGCCGCACCCCGGGGACCGCTCCCATGAAGTACCGCCGTTCACTCCTTGGCTTGGTGTGCGGATCGAGCGCGCTCGCCCTGGTCTCCGTAGCCGCCGCCTGCCCCGCTCGTCGCATGGCCCTGCCCGAAGTTGCACTGAGTCGCCCCGCCGACCGCGCGGCTTTCCAGCGCACGGGCCTGTCCGTGGTCCTCACCATTCAGAGCGCCACCGGCATCGGCCAGGCCGACCTGTCGGCCTCGGGCGAGAGGTTGCCGGCCAGGGTGCGCGTGCGGATCGAAGGGCTCACGATTGCTCGGCTCGAGGGATTCACCGTGTCCAACGAACGGCTGTCGCTGCACTCCGGGGCGGGCCGGCCGTGGCCCGAGACACGGGAGCAGGACTCGGGCGGCCGCGTGATCGAGCGGGTCGAAGATCGCCGCTACCCGCTGCCGATCAGGCTTTTCCACAGAGCCGGTAGGCACTGGGCCGAAATCGATCTGCCGCCGGCCATGTTGACCGGCAAGCGGCTGCACCTGGAATGGGTCGACGCTTACCGCACTTGAGCGACTGGCGTTCTAGAACCCCAGCGAATTCCAAACGCTGCCGCCCCCCGTGGCTTTCCCCGGCGCGTATGGGGAGTAATCGCTGGGCCGATCGATCGTCAGCCGCACGTGGAAGGTGGAATAACGCTGTTCGGCCACCACCACGTCCGACGGGTTGAACCAGCACTGCCCCATCGGCTTGCCGCTCCACAGCACCTGGTACAGGTACATGTTGGGGTCGGTGGTCGCCTGGTGCTTGAAGCCGAACTTGCGCTCGAGCAGCGCGATCAAGCGCCGGCCGTCGGCCGTCGAGCCCTGAAAGCCGATTCGCTGCAGCTTGTGGTCGAGATCGAAGTAGTAGGTCAGCGAGCCGGCCAAGTCGTCGGGGCGCGTGCCCGAGACGAGCGGCACCCGATAGCCGAGCTGATCGATGTCGGCCAGCTTGGTTGATACCCGCGGCCAGTTGCCGAGCACCCAGGCGGGCGTGACGCCGAAGTCGAATACCTGGTTGAGATCGAGCGGTGGCTGGCGCACGCTCTTTTCCGGCTGCACCGGCGGCGCGGGCTCGGCGGGCTTGGGCGCCTCAGGCGCGGCGGCCGATTCCCCCGTGGCAGCTTTTTCAGCAGTGTCTTCGCCCTTGGCTGCGACCGCAGGGGCGTCGGGCAAGTGCTTGGCGAGCCCCTCCCATTGGGTCGAGAGGTAGGGAACCCCCACCGAGGCCGCCAGGAGCAGCATCATGAAGGCCGGTTGCTTGAGCATCGATTGCCTGCTGTGCGAGCGCCGCATCGCGGCGTGTCCTCCGCGCATATCGACGTCTCCTAGGCCGCGGCTTGCGAACTCGGCCCGTGGCACTCTAGGCTTTCGCCAATTCGTTCGACCGTCGCGCCGCGTATCTTCGCGCTAAACCGTTCCTTGTGCGCCCGAGCCTGCATGCCGATCGTTTCCGCCGAACTGCGTTGGCTGACGAGCGGCGCGGCCGCGCGCTGGCTGGCGGACGAAGAACTGCAGCGGCTCGACGCGATGGCGGTCGCCAACCGGCTGCGGCGCACGCTGTCGGCCGAGCGCGTGCGGCTCGTCTCACAGCAGTTCGAGCTGCGGCGGCGGGCGAAGACGAAGTTCGCCGCTGCCCAGGGCATGTTCTTCACGCCGCTGGGCCTCGAGCAGGCGACCGACGACGCTGTTGCCCGCCATAAGGCGAAGCGATTCGCGGCAGGCAAACCGGTCGCCGATCTCTGCACCGGCGTCGGCGGCGACTTGCGGGCGCTCGCCGCGCGCGGGCCGACGCTCGGCGTCGAACTCGATTCGGCGGTCGCTTGGCTGGCCAACGCCAATTTGCATGTTTTGGGGCACGCCGATTCTTCGGTCTGCGTCGGCGACGCCACGCGGCTCGAACTGCGGTCGGCCTTCGCTTGGCACATCGACCCCGACCGGCGGCCCGACGGCCACAAGACCTCGCAGGTCGAATTCGGCCGACCGAGCGGAGACGAGCTTGTTGCGCTACTCGCAACAAACCCCAACGCCGCGATCAAGCTCTCCCCGGCGGCTGCTGCACCAGGCACATGGGAGGAGAGCGGCGAACTCGAATGGGTCAGTCGCGGCGGCGAGTGCCGGCAGCAAGTCGCTTGGCTCGGCGCGCTCGCGGGCGAGCCAGGCCGCCGGCGGGCGACGCTCGTCGACGCGCGCGGGGAAACGCTGCGAACAGTCGTCGGCGACGACACGGCGGCCGCTCCCGTGGCTCAGCAGCTCGGCCGCTATGTCTACGAGCCCGAGGCAGCGGTTGTCGCCGCCCGACTGGCGGGAGTTCTGGCTACCGAGCACAGCCTCGAACAGGTAGCGCCCCAGGTGGCCTACTTCACGGGGGACGCGGCAATCAGCGACGCAGCGCTGGCCTCCTTCGAAGTGCTGGCCCATTTGCCGTGCGACCGCCGTCGACTGAGAGCGTTGTGTCGGGAACGCGGCGTGGGGCGGATCGAGGTCAAGAAACGCGGCGTCGACCTCGACCCCGCACGCTTGCAGGCCGAGCTCAGCGGATCGGGCGAACTGGCGGCGGTGTTGCTCGTCTACCGGCGTGGCAGCGGGGCGCAGGCAATTCTGGCGCGGCGCACCGGACTCCCGGCCGGGCTGTAGATCACTCAGGCGACTTCACGCAGCGAAACCCAATGTGCGAGGCCCCCGAGTCGGTCGCCGTTCCGCGGCGGGCGCTGGGGCGGTAGCTTTCGCAGTAGGTGACGTGGCAGAGGAACGAGCCGCCGCGGGTGACGCGCTTGGGCGTGTAGCGTTCGGCCGGATCGAAGCTGTCGGCCGGACCGCGCGGATTGAAAACGGCCGTCGGCAAGTCGGCCCGCCCGGCGTAGGCGTCGACGCGGTACCAGTCGCTGCACCATTCCCACACGTTGCCGGCCATGTCGTAGAGGCCGTACCCGTTGGGCGAAAACGACTTCACCGGGGCGGTGCGATCGAAGTGATCGGCCTTCGTGTTGTTGTGCGGGAAGTCTCCCTGCCAGATGTTTGCCAGGGCGTCGGTGTCGGTCGGGACCCGATCTCCCCAGACGAACCGTTTGCCGTCGAGCCCGCCGCGGGCGGCGAATTCCCACTCCGCCTCGGTGGGCAAGCGCTTGCCGGCCCAGGCAGCGTAGGCGGCGGCGTCGTCCCAGGCGATGTGGACCACGGGATGATCGTCGCGCCCCTTGAGGTCGCTATTCGGGCCTTCCGGATGTTGCCAGTCGGCGCCCGGCAGCCACTGCCACCAACCGGCCGCGTTGTCGAGCGGCACGGCCGACGCCGGCGGATTGAAGACAAGCGAGCCCGGCACGAGCAGACTGTCATCGGGCTTGGGGGTGCCGGGAGGAAGCTGCTTCGCCAAGTCCTCCCACACGGGCTTCTGCTCCGCGATCGTTTTGTACTTGGTCTCGTCGACGAACTTGCGGAACTCGGCGTTCGTCACCTCGTGCTCGTCCATCCAGAAGGGCGAGACCTTCACGCGGTGCTTCGGCTGTTCCACCGCGCGGGCCGCGGCGTCGTCGCTTCCCATGGTGAATTCCCCGCCGGGGATCCAGACCATACCGGGGGGCGGGCTCAGGGAACGCCGCCACTGCGGGAGCCGAGCGGCGACCAAGTAGGTGACGCCGAACGCGGCGACCCCCAGGCAAGCGAGGACCAACCAGCGCCGCGCCGGAAACGGCGCAGGCGGCGAGGGCGATTGCTTGGCAGGGGAATCTTGCTGCTTGGCCAAGGGCGCGCCGCGGGTGGAGGAGGTGCAGGGAATGGCTCTAGCGAATCTAACCCGACACTGCAGGCGTCACAAGCTTGCACAGGCTTCCAGCCTGTGCAAACACCGTCGCCGAACCGAGCGACCTTGCCCATCAGGGCCGCCAAACCCTATGGTGGCGCATGAATTGGGGCAGTCATCCCCTCAACGAACGCGTTTGCAACAAGGCTCGCCTTCGCTCCTCAGAGTCAACCCTTTCGATGGACAAACTCAGCGTCGCCGCCGCCCGGCGGCCGGAAAACGTCGGCCGCACCGTCAAGATCCAGGGCTGGATTCGCACCCGTCGCGACTCCAAGGGGGGCTTTAGCTTCCTGGAGATCAACGATGGCTCCTGTCTGGCCAACCTGCAGGTGATCGCCGAGGGTTCGCTGCCCAACTACGAGTCGGAGGTCAAGCACGCCGGTGGCGGCGCGAGCGTCTCGGTTGTCGGCGAGATCAAGGCCTCGCCTGCCAAGGGGCAGGCCACCGAACTCGCGGCGAGCGAGGTCGTCGTCCACGGCCTGGCCGATCCCGAGGCCTACGTGCTGCAGAAGAAGCGGCACTCGTTCGAATACCTCCGCACCATCGCCCACCTCCGGCCGCGCACCAACACTTTCGGCGCGATCGCCCGCGTGCGGAACTGCGTGTCGCGCTCGATTCACGACTTCTTTCAGGAAGAAGGTTTCCTCTACATCCACACGCCGATCATCACCGCCAGCGACTGCGAAGGCGCTGGCGCCATGTTCCGCGTGACTACGCTCGATCTCGAAGGCCTCGCTAAGAACGGGCCGCCGGTGAACCACGCGGCCGACTTCTTTGGCCGTCAGGCGTATCTCACCGTGAGCGGGCAGCTCGAGGGGGAGATCTACGCCTGCGCGCTCGGCAAGGTCTACACCTTCGGCCCTACGTTCCGCGCCGAGAACTCGAACACCTCACGGCACTTGGCCGAGTTCTGGATGATCGAGCCGGAGATGGCGTTCTTCGACCTGATTGACAACATGGACCTGGCCGAGCGGTTCCTCAAGCGGATCTTCAGCGACGCGCTCTCCCGGTCGCGCGAGGATATGGAGTTCTTCAACGCCCAGATCGACGACACGGTGCTCTCGACGCTCGAGGGGATCATCACCAGCCAGTTCGTGCGGCTGCCGTATACCGAAGCGGTTGAGATCCTAGAGAAGTCGGGGCAGCAGTTTGCCTACCCGGTTTCCTGGGGACACGACCTGCAGGCCGAGCACGAGCGCTATCTGACCGAACAGCACTTCAAGTGCCCGGTGATCCTGTACGACTACCCGCGGTCGATCAAGCCGTTCTACATGCGTGTCAATGACGATGGCCGCACGGTGCGGGCAATGGACATCCTGGTGCCCAAGGTGGGCGAAATCATCGGCGGCAGCCAGCGCGAGGAGCGGCTCGACGTGCTCGAAGCCCGCATGCGCGAGCAGAAGCTCGATCTCGACGCCTACTGGTGGTATCGCGAGCTGCGGCAGTTTGGCACGGCGCCGCACGCCGGCTTTGGCCTGGGGCTCGAACGTGTGGTGCAGTTCATCACCGGGATGCAGAACATCCGCGACGTGATTCCGTTTCCGCGGACGCCGGGGAGTGCGGAGTTCTAGGGGGGGCTGGGCGCAGAGGCTCGGGGGACTTTCGTCCCCCGCTCGCCGGGGACGCTCAGCGAACCGACAGCTCGCACTGAACGCGCTGTAATCTTGCAAATTGGACTTTGCGCACTACACTGCACGCTCCCTCGCACCCCCTCTTAAGTCGGTGACTGCCATGCTTCGCGCTCCTCGTCTGCTCGCGTTGGCCGTGCTTGTAATTGGCATCGGCCTGGGCTATTTGGCGGCAAACTCGCCTGAGATCTCGAGTTCAGCCCGCGCGACCGAGGCCGTTTCTGCGAACGACGACGCCGCGGTCCAAGGTCCGGCCCGCGTCCCCGCACTGAGGATCGTGCAGGCTCGGCGAACAACCGCCCAAGCCAGTGGCGCCGCCAAGCAGCCCAACATCCTGGTGATCTGGGGCGACGACATCGGCATCTGGAACATCAGCCGCAACAGCCGCGGCATGATGGGCTACGAAACGCCGAACATCGACCGCATCGCCAAGGAAGGCCTGTCGTTCACCGACTACTACGGCCAGCAGAGCTGCACGGCGGGCCGCGCCGCCTTCATCGGCGGCAACGTGCCGGTCCGCACTGGGATGACCAAGGTCGGCCTGCCGGGCGCCAAGGAAGGGTGGCAGAAATCCGACGTCACCATGGCCACGGTGCTCAAGAGCTTGGGCTACATGACGGGACAGTTCGGCAAGAACCACCAGGGAGACCGCGACGAGCATCTGCCCACCATGCACGGCTTCGACGAGTTCCTCGGCAATCTTTATCACTTGAACGCTGAGGAAGAGCCCGAGAACGAGGACTACCCCAAGGACCCCGAGTTCCGCAAGAAGTTCGGCCCGCGCGGCGTGCTCCACTGCAAGGCCGACGGCCGCGGCGGACAAACGATCGAAGACACGGGCGCCCTGACCAAGAAGCGGATGGAGACGATCGACGACGAAACGGTCGCCGCCGCCAAGGACTTCATCAAAAGGCAGCACGACGCCGGCAAGCCCTTCTTCTGCTGGTGGAACGGCACCCGCATGCACTTCCGCACGCACGTGAAGGCCGAGCACCGCGGCAAGTCGGGGCAAGACGAATACTCCGACGGCATGGTCGAGCACGATGCGCACGTGGGCGAGCTGCTCAAGGCGCTCGATGACCTGGGCATCGCCGACAACACGATCGTGATGTATTCGACCGACAACGGCCCGCATTACAACACCTGGCCCGACGCCGGCACCACGCCGTTCCGCAGCGAAAAGAACTCGAACTGGGAAGGCGCCTACCGCGTGCCGGCGTTCGTGCGCTGGCCTGCCAAATTCCCGGCGGGTGTAACGCTCAACGGCATCGCCGCTCACGAAGACTGGCTGCCGACGTTCGCCGCGGCGGCCGGATCCACGGACATCAAGGAAAAGTTGGCTCAGGGGGTCGAACTCAATGGCCGCCGTTACCGAAACTTGATCGACGGCCACAATCAGCTCGACTACCTGATGGGCAAGACCAAGGAATCGCCGCGCAAGGAGTTCCTCTACGTCAACGATGATGGCCACATCGTGGCCATTCGCTACGACGACTGGAAGTCGGTGTTCCTCGAAAACCGCGGCCAGGCCTTCGGCGTGTGGCGCGAGCCGTTCACCGAGTTGCGGGTGCCGCTCTTGTTCAACCTGCGGCGCGACCCGTTCGAGCGGGCCCAGCACAACGCCAACACCTACAACGACTGGTTCCTCGACCGCGTATTCGTCATCGCCCCGATGCAGCAATTCGCGGCGAAGTTCCTGATGAGCATGAAGGACTACCCGCCGAGCCAAACGCCGGGGTCCTTCAACCTGGAAAAGGTCCAGAAGATGATCGAGGCGGCCGGCGCGGCCAATTAACCATCGCCGGGTCGCTTGCCTGCCTTGCCAAGACAGTAATCTTCAGGAAATCGGCAATCTCGTGTGCCGGCGCGAGCCGAGATAGTGAAGTACGGCGCGATGGCTCGTTCGGAACGGGCCGTTGGCCGCTTTTCTCGAGCGATTCCGCGTGGGCGAAGAGCATGGGTCGGCCTCAAATGGCATGGCGCAGGGATCGCGCTCCGCCTTGGCGGCTGCCGCTGCTGGCGCTCGCCCTGGCCATTGCCGGCACGGTCGTTCTGGCGGACGAGCCGGCCGAATTCGGCGTGCCAGGCGATTCTTCCTGGGCAATTGCTAGCGATGCCGAGGCGGTTGTTTTGGGGCCCGCCGCTGATGAATTGCGTAGCGGTGCTTTACCCCCCGGCGACTCGCCGGGGGCTAACAAAGGCGTACCAGCGGGGCGCCGCCTCAGAGAGTTGCTCGGCACGCCGTCCGACGACGACCGCCTCATCAACCTCCGCGGCCGGATCGACACCGACGCCATCTGGTCCACCCAGAGCCCGGCCAACCTGGCCACGTACGGCGACCTGGGGGACGTTGTCGGCCTGCGGCGAGCCCGCATCGGCGCATTCGGAAACTTCAGCGACCATTCTCGGTACCTGGCCGAGATCGACCTCGCCAGCGGCAACGTCGTCATCCGCGACCTGTACTACGCCTTTGGGCAGCCCCAGGAGAACGGCGAGTTCCGCGGCGGGCACTACCGCGAGCCCTTCAGCCTGGAGGGGGCCATCAGCGCGAACAGCTTCGCCTTCATGGAGCGGTCGCCGATCAACAACCTCGATCCGGCCCGCAACTGGGGCCTCGGATACTTTGCCTGTGACGCCGAGGAGCGAGCCACCTGGGCCCTGGGCTTCTTTCGCAAGGGCTCCGATCCCTCGGATCTTCAGGGGGGCGACGGCAGCGACTCGGCGGTGACGATGCGCGGCACGGTGCTCCCCTACTACGAGGACGAGGGGGCGCGGCTCATGCACTTGGGTTTCGCGCTCTCCTCGCGGGTGCCTGACAACGGGCTCGTGGTCATCAACCAACGGCCGGCGTCGCCGCTGCTCGACCTGGGGGACTCGTCGGCCTCTCCCTTCGTTCCCACGCTGCGCTACCAGGCCACGTTCCAGCAGCTCTTCAATGCTCAGTGGGCGATGGCCCAGGGCTCGTTTTGGGCCCAGGCCGAATGGTACGGCACGCTGATCGACCAGAGCTTTGGCCGCGGCGAAGTCTTCCTCCACGGCTGCTATCTCGACGTGGGATACTTCCTGACGGGCGAGCACCGCGCCTACGAACGCCGCAACGGCTTCTTCGGCTTCATCACCGTCGACCGGCCGGTGCTCCGCCGATTTTCGTCGCAGACCACGCCGCGCCCGGCAGGCTTCGGCGCCTGGGAAGTCACCGCGCGGTTCGCTTATCTCGACTTCTTCGACACCGACAACCCGCGCGGCCCCCAGGGGCAGCTCGAGGGAGTCGAAATGCCGCAGGGCACGCTGGGGTTGAACTGGTATCTGGCCGACCGCTGCCGGCTGATGTTCAACTACTACTATTCCACCCCCCGCGAGCCCAACACCGGCGTCAGCTCCGCCAGCATCTACTCGATGCGCCTGGGCGTATTTTGGTAGAGCGCTGGCAGATGATCGGCAGCGCTACCAGCGCCAGCCCACGCCGGTGTTCGCAAAGAAGTTGGCCGCGTCGTCGTTCAGTCCCCAGCCGACGCGCACGCCGACTTCCAGATTGGGCGTGAGCAGGTAGTGCGAACCGGGGCTAAAGTACTGCTTCACCGTGTCGTGGCGGCTGCCGTCGCGGAACAGGCCGAAGTACTCGGCGTGAACGTTCCACTTCTCGGTCAGCGAGACCTTGAGCACGGTCGAGGGCGCCCAGACGCCAAAATGATCGCCCAGCTCGCTGGCGGTTCCGTAGCGTAGGCCGGAATCCCACTTGAACCGCTCGGCCCAGGTCCAGCCGCAGGCGTACGTCGTGACGACCTGCGAGGCAGCGGCCTCGCCCGTGGTGGGGGTGAAGCCCTGCACCATCAGGATGCTCTGGGGGACCCAAGCGTCTTGCTTGCTCAACTCGGCCTTGATGCCATAGGCGATGCGGTGCTCGCGCTCGAGGCCGCCCCCCTCGAAGTCGTCGTCGCCGTCGCTGTTCGAAGTGTCGCTCGGGGCGCCGCCGACCTCATAGTTCCAGCCCAGCCGCAGCTCGATCCGCTCGCCCACGCCGTAGCGGGCCAGGAACTCGGGGAAACTATGCGTCTCGGCCACCTCGCGGTTGTCGGTAAACGTGTAGGCCGACTCGAGGATCAGGCGGCCCTTGCCGGCGACCGTGGTGGCGGGCGTAAACGAGTCGCGGTCGGTCTCGATCTCGTCCGCCTCTTCGCCTTCGTCTCCTGACTCCGGCGCTTCGGCATCGGACGCCGCCTCCGTCCGCGGGAACACCAAGAAGTTGGTGAGTGGCTGCGTCTGGGCGCAAACTGAACCTGTCGACCAGGGGCTCACGCCCGCCAGCGCCAGGAAGGCCGATCGCCACAGCAGACGGCGCACGGGCTCGCTCGCGAAGTCGTCGAGCGCACGGGCAGACCGACCGCCGAGCGCGCCCGATCAGAAGGCTGAACATCAACCGTCTTCGACCGCCCGCGCTGCGATCGGTCAATAAGACTTAAGCGGTCAGCCTATTCGTTGCCGGCGGCGGTCGCTTCCTGGCGGACGTGCCGGGGCCGAATCACCTTGCGGGCCAAGCCTACCGACTCGAGCATGCGGATCGAGTAGTAGGTGGGATCGACTTCCCACCAACGGTGTTGAACGCTCGCGCTGGCCGGGTCGTGGTGATGGTTGTTGTGCCAACCTTCGCCCATCGCCACCACGCCAACGAACCAATTGTTGCGGCTGTTCTCGTTGGTGTCGTAGCTGCGATAGCCGAACAGGTGCGTGAGCGAATTGACGCTCCAGGTGATGTGCCACACGAGCACCGTCCGCACGAACACGCCCCACACGAGCAAACTCGAGCCGAACTGCAAAGCCGCCTGCGGTCCCCAAATCGCCCACCCCGCCAAGGCGCCGCCGAGGAAAATGAGCGCCGCATGCGCCAAATAAATGGCAGGCGAACGTAGAGGCCGCTTCTCCAGCCACCAGTAGTAAGGATCGGCTAGCAGATCGCGAGCATACTTATCGTACACCGCGGCCGACTGCAGCGAAGAGTTGCGGTAGAGCAGCCAGCCCATGTGCGACCAGAAGAACGTCTCCTCGGGCGAATGTGGGTCTTCCGGATCGTCGGAATGGTTGTGGTGCAGCCGGTGAGTGGCCACCCAGCGAGCAGGCGTCGTTTGTAGGGAGCAAAGGGCCAGCGTCGTCAGGCAGTATTCCAGCCACCGCGGCACCTGCAGGCTGCGGTGCGCGAGCAGGCGGTGATAGCCAAGGTTGATGCCCAGGGTGGCGAAGAGGTAGAGCCCCACCGCGACCGAGACGACGCCTGTCCAGGAAAAAAAATAGGGAACGAACGCCAGGCAGGCCAACAGATGCATGATGGCGATCGGGGCCGCATAGAACCAGAAGATCCCCTCCGCACGATGGGACAACGTTCGCGGCGCCGGCTGGGCTTGGGTGGGCGTGGGTAGCACTCGAGCGAATCCCGATGTCTGGAAGAAGGGGAGGCCGCCCGAGACATCCGTGCTAGCGAGCCGCCCCATCCTGACAGGTTCGCTTCGCGAACGAAAGCCATTTCCGGGGAGATTGCGGATTAACCCGGCTGACAATCCAGGCGGGGGGCACGTGGGGCGAACACATTACCCGTTTTCCGCGACCCCGAGAACCGCCCGGCGTCAGCTAGTCACGAACACCTTTCGCACCTAACTTGCGCGCGAGAAACCGTTCGGGTCCCTAGTCGCAAGTCGTTGGCGGATCGCTATCATAGGGCGATTGGTGATGGAAGCAACCGGAACCGGCCACGCGCCGGCGCAGGGCTTGTCTGGCAAGGAGCACGCACGTGTCCGATCAGCGTTTTCGCGGCGGATCCAGAGGTCTGTTGGGTCTGGGGCTGATCCTTGGCGTGCTCGCCGGCCGCGCGCAGGGTCAAGAGCCGGCGCCCGCCGGGCGGGCGGAAAGTCCGTCGCTCACCGCGATCGACGTACTGCTCGAACCCGGGCCGGCGATGGTCGAGGCGGCAAGGGCTGCGAACGCCAAGCTCCGTGCCAACTTTGCGGCCGGCTTCGCCCTCGACGCCGAGCACACGCCCCATATCTCGGTCGCGCAGCGCTACGTGCGCACCGACGATCTGCCGCGGGTCTACGAGGCGGTTCGACAGGTCGCAGCGACGGCGCGCCCCACCGAATGGCGACTCCGCGCGACCGGTTACTATGCGCTTCCCGTGGAGAACCTTGGCCTGGCCGGCATTGTCGTCGAGCGGTCCCCGGAGTTGGCCGAGTTTCAGCGACGCGTGCTCGACGCCGTGGCGGCGTTCGCAGTGGAGGGCGGAACCGCGGCGGCCTTCGTGGCGCCACCGGACGGCCAAACGATCATCCCCGCCGCCGTCGCCTATGTGAATGAATTCGTGCCCAAGTACAGCGGCGCCGACTACAACCCGCACGTGACGGTGGGTCTGGGTCACGACGATTTCGTCCACGCGCTGATCGCGGCGCCTTTCCAGCCCTTCGAGTTTTCGCCAGCGGGAGTGGCCGTCTACCACCTCGGCAACTTCGGCACGGCGCAGCGGCAGCTCTGGTCGTCCACCCACAGCGATCCGCTCCCCTCGTGGAACGAAGGCGCCGCGAAGCGCTCGATCCTCGAGTTCGTAGCCAAGACGACCACGCCGGGCGGGCCGCGGTTCGTTCCCCCCGCGGAGCGAATCGCCACGTTCGACAACGACGGCACGCTCTGGTGCGAGCAGCCGATGTACGTGCAACTCGTCTTTGGGCTCGACCGCGTGCGGCAACTCGCCCCGCAACACCCCCAATGGGACGATAATCCGGCCTATGTGGCCTTGCGGGAGCGGCGGCTCGATTCACTCGGAGCCGCCGGCGAGAAGCAAATGGAAGAATTGCTTGCGCAGGCGAACACGGGGATGACCTCGGGCGAATACGAAAAAATGATCGTCGCTTGGCTGGCGACCGCGCGGCATCCCCGCTTCGACCGGCCGTACACGGAGCTTGTCTATCAGCCGATGCTCGAGCTCTTGGCCTACCTGCGGGCCAACCAGTTCAAAACCTTCATCGTGTCCGGCGGCGGCATCGAGTTCATGCGCCCTTGGACGAATCGCGTCTACCGAGTTCCGCCCGAGCAGGTGGTCGGGTCCAGCGTGAAGCTCAAGTACGAGCTGCGGCCGAGCGGCCCCGTGCTTTTGCGCCTGCCGGAGATCAATTTCATCGACGACAAGGCGGGCAAGCCGGTCGGCATCGCGCAGTACATCGGCCGGCGGCCTGTGGCCGCTTTCGGCAACTCCGACGGCGATCAGCAGATGCTCGAGTGGACCGCCGGGGGCGACGGGGCCAGCCTGATGTTGCTCGTCCACCACGACGACGCCCGGCGCGAATATGCCTACGATCGCCGCTCGCAAATTGGCCGGCTCGACAAAGCCTGGGACGAAGCGGTCGAACGCGGCTGGACGGTCGTCAGCATGCAGCGCGATTGGAAGCGGATCTTTCCCTTCGAGGAAACTCCGGCGGAGCTGCGCAAGTAGCCGCCCGCACAAGAAAAGGAGCACGCGAACGGTTCGCGTGCTCCCAAAATCAATCACGGTTGCTTGCGGCAGCTAGCTGCTAGCTCACCAGGTCCCGGTGCGGCCAAGCGGCGCTCCTTGGGTGTCGCACAGCAGAGCCCGCAAGCGCTCGAACTCCTCGTGGCTGCCGAAGTGCACGACCAGGCGGCCGCGACCCTTGCTCCCCTGGCGGATGTCGACCTTCGTGCCCAGCGCGGCGCGCAGCTCCTGCTCGAGCGTGGCAACCTGGCCGGTCCGCGGGCGCCGTGCCGGCGCCTTGGCGCCGTCGCGGCCGATTACGGCCAGCGGCTCGGCGTCGGCCTGGTGAATCGTGTCATGCACGAGCTGCTCGGTCGCTCGCACGCTGAGCGCTTCGTCCTGGATCCGCTGGCAGAAGACGATCTGCTCCTGCTCGTCTCCCAGGGGCAGCAGCGCCCGGCCGTGCCCTTGCGAGATCGCCCCGGAGCGGATGGCGTCTTGCACCGCGTCGGGCAGCTCGAGCAGGCGGATGAGGTTGGCGATCGTCGAGCGGTCGACCTTCAGCCGGCCCGCCAGCTCGTCCTGCGTGCAACCGTAGCGGTGCAGGTAGTCGTGGAACGAGGCGGCCTTCTCGAGCGGGTTGAGATCCTTCCGCTGCAAGTTCTCGACGATCGCGAGCTCGGCCACCTGGCGGTCGTCGGCCTCGCGGATCAGGGCCGGCACGTCGATCCAGCCCGCCTTGATGGCGGCCCGCAGCCGCCGCTCGCCGGAAACGAGTTGGTAGCGGCTCTCGGCGCGGCGGACCACGATCGGCTGCAGCAGGCCGTGCTCTTTCAGGCTCTCGCAGAGCGAAATGATTTCCGAATCGTCGAAGTCGCGCCGCGGTTGATAGGGGTTCGGGTCGACCTCGTAGACGCTCAGCCGCACGAGGCCCTTGTCGCCCTGGGCCAATGCTTCGGGCTGCGGCTCAAAGTCTTCGATCAGCGCGCCCGCCGGCCTGCCCAGCAGCGCTTCCAACCCACGTCCCAGTCGCCGTTCCTTAGTCACGCTCGAGCACCTCCAGACAGAGTTCCACATAGGCCCGCGCGCCACGGGCGCGCGGGGAGTAGTCGATCACGCTGGCGCCGTGGCTGGGCGCTTCGCACACCGCCACGTCGCGGGGGATCACCGTTTCGAACACAATCTCGCCAAAGAAGTCGCGGACCTCGCGGTCCACTTCGTAGGTCAGTTCCAGGCCGGCGTCGTACATCGTGAGCAGAATGCCGCCGAAGGCCAGGCGGTTGCCGGGGCGCTGCATCACCTGCCGGATCACCTCGATCATTTGCGTCAGCCCCTCCATCGCGTAGTACTCGCACTGGATGGGCATCAGCACTTCGGTGGAGCAGGCCAGGGCCGTCTGCGTGAGCTGGCCCAGCGACGGCGGGCAGTCGATCAGCACGAAGTCGTAGGCCGCCATGCCGGTGGCCATGTGCTGCATCAGCGTGGCCGAGCGCCCGGCGGCGCCGTCGGCCAGGGCCTCGACGTCTTGAAAGCTCCGGCTCCCCGGCAGCAATTCGAGCCCCGCCGTGCCGGATTGGAGCAGCGTTTCGCGGAGCGGCCGGTCTTCGAGCAGCGGGTGGCGCTCGGCGGGGCGGTGGCCGAGTCCGCTCGTGGCGTTGCACTGGGGATCGAGGTCCACCAGCAGGGTGCGCTGCCCGGCCTTGGCCAAACCGACGGCCAGGTTGACCGCCGTGGTCGTCTTGCCGACTCCGCCCTTCTGATTGGCAACGCACAAAATACGGCCCACGCGGCGCTCGCTCCGTGAATGCCGGCCTCACCGCTCGAGAGGCAGCGCGCGGATTGTAGCAGCGGCCCCGACTCCGGCTAACGGCAGTTTTCAGCCGGCTGGACTCGCCCGCCGCGGATAGGGTTCCGTTAGCCCCCGGCGAGTCGCCCGGGGGAACCGCGACGTGGCGGATCACGTTTCACGTGAAACACCTCTCCCAACTTACGCGTTCCACGTGAAACACGCAGATCCGCGGCGCGCAACGGTGGACCGGTTTCACGTGAAACGCCGAACTAGCGCGCCTGCGTCGCGTCGAGGGGTGTTGCCTGACGTACGGCGAGTTGCTGCTCGATCCGGCCCAACCGCTGCTCGAGCCCCTCGAGCCGCTCGGCCAGGGCGTCGTCTTCGGGCGCGCCGTTGAAAGCCCGGACGATCGAGGCCAGGCCGTTGGTCAGCACCGCCATCAGACCGGTGCCGAAGATCAGCGTCACCGCGAGGGCCCCGATCAGTTGGCCCCCGTCGAGCCGATCGACGAGGCTCCCCAAGAAGCCCGTCGCAGAATCGGCGGGCTCTGCCCAGGCAGGAACGGCAGTCAGCCAGGTCGACAACGTGGCGAGGGAGAGCAGTCGAATCTTCATCGCGGGGCTCCAAATACTCGGCGGGCAGGGGAATCAGGCCTCAGCCCCAAACTGCGCGCTCAGAATACGTCTTCGCCCTTCGTCCCGCAATCTTGGGGGCGGCGCCAGCACAGGACCGCGCCCCCAACCGCTGCCAGCACGGCGAGAAGCCCACTCGCCGGCTCCGGCACGGGCAAGACCCCGGCCCCGCCCCCAAACCAGCCCTTCAGCAAGCCGAAGTCCGACAGATCGACGTCACGGTCGCCGTCGAAATTCCCTTGGGCACGGTACGCAACACCATTCTCGCCGATCCCCAGCCCGAAGTTCGCCTTGAGGATGCCGAAGTCGTCGAGGCTGACGCGGCCATCGAAGTTGGCGTCCCCCGGCGGCCACTCGCCGACAAGCGTTGCCCTCCAGGCTTCGGTCTGCCCCTGAGGGTTCTTTCCTGTGCCGATGACCGTGGATCCGTCGGCCGAGATGTCAAAGTCATAAAGCAAACTCCATCCCTGGAGCGCCGCCCCCAGGTTGTAGTCCCCCTTGAGGACATCGACGAGGCTGCGCGTGCCGGCCTGCGACGTCCAGATAAAAGACTCGGTCCCCGATTCGGACAATCCTGTGCCGACGATGGTCGAACCCTCTCCGCTGACTGCGGACGCAGAAAGTTTACCCCCTCCACCCGGCAAATCGGGCAGCGGCACGGCCCCCGTCTCCTGGGTCCACCGGTAGGCCTGAGTCAGCCCGATATCGTTGGTCATCGTGCCGACGATGACTTTGCCGTCCTCGGAAACGGCGCTCGCATGAATGCTGCTGCTGAACCCGCCCCCCGCGCTGAGCGGGACGATCCCCTCGGATTCCGTCCACCGGAACGCCGTCAAATAGCTCCGTTCCGGCGTTTCGACGGTGATCTCTCCGACCATCACCGACCCGTCTGCCGACAGGTCGAGGGCGTCGCCGTTGGTGAACTTGCCCTCGTACGACAGCTTGATGCCCGTGGTTGGGTGGGGCCAATAGGCGGGGAAGAACACCTCGGGGATAGCGTGGAGCGCGCGGCCGGCTACCACCTTGCCGTCGGCGGAAATCGCGTTTGCTCGGGCGGCGCCAATTTCAGTGGGGCCCCACAGCGGGGCCAACGTCGTCACGCCGGACGGCGTCCAGGTGACCGGCGTCCGAGCGGCGGAGTTCGCGTGCCCTAACACCGACTGGCCGTCGGCGGACACATCCACTGCGTCGCTTAGTCCGTCGACGGGGGTCATTCCCCCGCCCACTGTCCAGCGGTAGCCGCCGGTGTACGAAGTGCCCACCACCACCGAGCCATCCGCCGACACCCCTCCGGCCGAACTCGTCTGTGTGTCCCCCGGCAGAAAACCGAGCCCCGAGAAATCGGCGGCTCGGGCTGGCCCGTTCGCGAATGTCAGCAGGCCCACCAGAGCCCAAAAGCGCACCTTCATCATACACCCCCCAAGCGAGCGGAAGTCCGCAGCGCGTTGGGCCGCGGGAACTTCCGCCACGCTAGTAGAGGCGTAACGTTTGGTCAACGAATTGGCCGGCGGCTTGGACTGCGCCTAGCGGACTAGGAGCGGCCAGGGGACGGCCGGCCGGCGACATGGCCGGCTTCCAACTCCTTCTGCCAGCGCTGGGTGGCCTGCCGGCGCTTGGCCGCCGTCTGCTCCGGCTGATAGCCATAGGTGGCCTTGGAGAGCTGCCGGAGATTCCAGAAGGCGAGCACTCGAACCGCGAGCTCGTCGTGGTTCAGATCGGCGGCAAGCTGCCGGTTCAACCCGCCCGCCAGTTCCTTGGCCGTGACGCCACAGAGCAGCCGGTGCAACTCGTCGGCGGAGGACGTTGCATAGCTCTGGCGCAGGGCGGTGCGCACGCGGTCGCTCGATTCTTGGCCTCGAGCAATGCCTGCTTGTAGGAGCTCGGCGGCGGTCGACCAAAAGGCCTTCTCCGACGGATCGTTCAGAATCGCGACGGCCGGGCCGAACTCGTCGATCGTCGCCAGCGCGGCGATCGCCGCATGGCGAAGCTCGCGCTGCTTGCTCGCGGCCATTGCTCGTAAGCTCGCCGCGGAGTGCTCGCCGGAACTCAAGCGAGAACGGAGTTCGGCCGCCAGACGCTGCTCGCCTCCCCCAGCCGGAGGTGCGAGCACCCAGGCGGGGGACTGGGCGTTCGGCTCGATCTGCAGCGCCCCTTCGGGCGACACGCGGACCGTCGCCGGCGCGGCAACCTCGGGCGCCGCGTCGCCGAGACGGATCGTCACCGTTCCTTCCACGACGTGGATCTCCGCCGCCCGCGCCAGTTCCTGCGGCGTCGCCCGCCCCTCGATCGCGCGGTACGACGGGTCGATCGCAACCACTGCCGCGGCCGACGTGGAGATTGCCAGCTCGAGGGAGCCTACGTGCAGGACGCAGGGCTGGTCGGCCGCCGCGGCAAACCGTAAGACGGTCCGTCCCTGTTCCAGCGTGAGCGCCGGAGGCCCCATCGCCGAAGGCGCCGAGAGGCTGGCCCGTGCGCCCCCCACCAGTTCGGCAGTGATGCCGCCGCTCAGGTTGAGCTGCGGGCGTTCGAGCAACCAGCTCGCCAGGCGATTGCCGGCCGAAAGCGTCTCGCCGCTCGTCAGCGGACGCCAGAGGCCCTCACGCGGATCGAGACGCCACAAGGTTGCCGTTTCGCTCGCCAGATTGGCCGGGGAATAGGCGGCTGGAATCACCGCCTCGTCGTGCTGGGCCTGCGGGCCGGCGTCCGCTGGCAGTGTGGGCGAGGCCGCCGCTGCGGTGGCCCCTGGATCGCTGGCATCCCCCGGCCCGATCGTTTCGGGGGGCAGACTGCCGACGGGCAGCGCCGCTGGATCGGGCGCAGCCGGCGCTTCGTCGCCCACGAGCGGCGTCGAAGGCTGACCGGGCCAGGCCAGGGCGGGCGGCGCGTCGGGGTTTACCGAACTGACCGCATCAGCAACGTCACTGCTAGCGGCAACGGGAGGCGATGACGGATCCGCCTCAGACGGCGCCGCGTCTCCGCCTGCGGTCCGGGCAACGGAAGTCGGAGTCCAGGTATTGTCGTTGGGCGAATCCTCCGCCTCGGGCACAACCCTATCGCCGTTGGTCGCGACCGGGGCGGCGAGCGGGTCGACGGCCCCCGACTCGGTGTCCGAGGGAACAACGGCCACGTCGCCGGGCGACGCGCTGCCGGACTCCGCCGGCGGCGCAATCTGCGTTGCGCCCGCCTCCGCCAAGTTCGGCGCGCTCTCGGGCTCTGTTGGATCCGCCGTTTCGGGCGGCGCCCATTCGGTCTCCGGCGGGCGCCCCGGAATCGGATACTCGTCGCCAAACGAGGGCGCCGCTTGCAAGGGATCGACCGCAATGGGATCTGCGGCGCCGGGCGCCTGCGGTCCCTTCCTACCGGCGTTTTCAATCTTCCCGCCCGACTGCAGAGCCACGATTCGCGCGCGGCTCCAGGCCAAAGCCGACTTGACGGCCCCAGGCGACGACCACCACCACAGGCCGCCCCCCACGGCGCCGAGCGACGCGAGCACCAGCCAGCCAGGCATCCGCCGCTTGGTCTGCAAGTACTCCGGCAGTTCGCCGGTCGTCGGGCGCTCGCCGTCGAGCGCGGCGCCTTCGTGCGTCGGACGCCGTTTTCCCTTCTTCGGCGCCGGTGCAACGGGGGCGCCCAGTTCGTAGAGCCGGCGGCGGCAACTCGGCTCGACCTCGGCCGGAGAGCCGAGCACGAGCGTCAGCACCTGATGGCAGGCCGAGACCTCGGCCAGGTGGATGTCGGACTCCAGGCACACGCGCTCGACATCGGCCACGTGATCGGGCGCGAGCGTGTTGTCGAGATACTCGGCGACCGTGTTGGGGTCGAGCCCGCCGGCGCCGCCGCGGGGATCGGGGGCGCTCAGCCGCAGCTTGCGGAGCACGTCGCGCCGCCGCTCCAGCAGCTCGGTGGCGAATTCGCTCTCCTCGAGCTTGCGGGCAATGTCCTGGGCATCCTCGGGATCGAGAATGTCGTCGACGTAGGCGAGCAGAGTCCGCAGAGTGAGCCGCATGACGAGCCATCCTTGGCTGAGAGAGCTACCGAAGGTTCAAGCCGCCGCGCTTCCGCGAGGGGGGACCTCTTCCGTTGCTCTATTAGTGGCGCGCGGCGGCGATTTTCGTGCAAGATTTTTTCAAGTTCTCCGCAGCGTCGAGCCGAGGGCCGGCTAGCGATTCGCTCGACTGCGAAGCTCTCGGCTCTTTCGCAGCCTGCCGTTCGGAGAAGGCCGCAAGTGCTAGCAGCGAAGCGAGCAAGCAGAACGACGCTAGCACACTAGGGTGAAGCGGCTTGGCCGCCCCGATCTCCTCATTCCGCCAATCCGCCGCATTCTCCCAGCCCTTTTCCGTTCTCCTCCAAGCCACGGGCTCGCTCCCTTGAGCTGCCGGCGCGACCGGACTGCCAGACCGTGCAACGAGCCAACCGGTCAAAAGGAGAGCGAAGAGGAGGGCAGCAATGATCTTCACGGGGGTCGCGCCAGCAAATCGGAGAAGAACGGCAATGGTGGGCGACCAAGGAGAAACGCAAACGCCGGGACCAACCCCTCCTGGCAAACCGGAGCACGCCAGCCAAAGCGTTTTCAGATAACGAGTTGGGGATGCCGACTCGCCCGCGTTCCGACGGGCGTGCGAGGCGGATTCGCTACGAAGTCGAGGGCCCCGCTGTGGCGAGAAGTCAACGCCGTGGCGTTGGCAGGACGGCAGCAACTCAAAGCCAGGCTTGGCTTTTGCCGCGCGCCGGGGCGTGGCCTAGAGTTGCCTGCGGGGGGCATCTGACTGCCGGGCGGCGGTCGAAGGCGCAGTCCGGCCAGACCCTGGGCCGCGCACCCCATGTCTTGGCCCCACGCAACGGTCATCACCGCCAGTTCTTAAGGATTCCTGCCGTGCCGACGACCACGCCCGAGACGGACCTGAAACGCATCCTGGCCGGGGCTCAGTTGCCGGCGTTGCCGCAGAGCGCCATCCGGTTGCTCGAGTTGTCGCAGGATCCGAACAACGGCCCGGCCGAATTCGCGCTGCCGATCGAGTCGGACCCCGGCCTCACCGGCCAGGTGCTGCGGTTCGTAAACTCGTCGTACTTTGGGTTCTCGCGCGAAATCTCCAGCGTGAAGCTGGCGATCACGCTGGTGGGCATTCGCACGATCAAGAACTTCGCGCTGTGGAGCGCGGTGTTCAGTTTGA
The DNA here is from genome assembly GCA_046349955.1 of Pirellulales bacterium. Taxonomy (GTDB): domain Bacteria; phylum Planctomycetota; class Planctomycetia; order Pirellulales; family JBGAPH01; genus JBGAPH01. The sequence continues at coordinate 253,955 of JAXMBI010000006.1, forward strand.
TGCCGAATCCGCAGTGCGGCCCGTTCGACCTCAAGAAGCTCTGGCAAGATTCGCTGCGTCGCGGCCTGTTTGCCCGCGGCTTCGGCAAGCTGTTGGGTCTGAAGGACGCTGAAGAGTCGTTTGCCGCGGCCCTGCTGCAAGACATGGCCGTGCCGCTCTTGGCCAAGGAGCTGGCGAAGGACTATTTGGCTTTGCTCGAGCAGCGTGACAACGGCCGCGTGCGGCTGTCGACGCTCGAGCGCGAGCGCTTCGGCTGGACCCATGCCCAGGCGGCCGCCGAGATTGCCCGTAGCTGGAACCTGCCGGCCGAGTTCGCCGACCTGGTCGAGCAGCACTGCTCGATCGACGAGCTCCTGGCCAGCGCCGCGCCGCGGCCCGAAGTGGTGGCGGTCGCGATGTCGGCCCTGTTGCCCGCTGCCAGCGACGAGACCTGGGTCGAGTGCCCGCTGTTCGAGCAGGCTTATCAACACTTCCGCCGTCCCGACAGCCCGACGATTCCCGAGTTCCTGGCCCGCATCGACCAGGAGTTCGTGGAGTTCGCTCCGGTTCTCAAACTGAGCGCTCCGGCCAAGACGCTGCTCGACTCGTATAACGAAGTCGCGGTGCCGACGGCCTAGGCGCCGCAACACGAGCCCGCGGCGCCAGCGAGGACGCGAGCGGCGGTTGGCGCGCTGGCCGCCCATGCTGCCCGGCCTCGTCCCATTTCTGCCAATGGCGCCGTGCCGGTTTGCCTAGACCTCGCGAAGCGACCCCTTCCAAGCTGAAATCGCTGCGTCGCGCGCATTTCGCTTGGGCCTGCTGCGCCCCCTTGATAAGATCAAGATAGAGGCCGCGCCGCTGCGGCTTCAGATCGGATCAGGGAGCGCACGCGTTGGGAGGCAGGCCATGTCGAACTACACGGCTGTGCGACGTCAACTTGCCCTTCGCCAAGCGGAGGGTTATCTCGAACTGCACCTGCCGCAGTGCGCGCTCGAGACGCTCGCGCGGATCGAGTTGTTGCCAGGCGGCATGAAAGGGCACGCCGCCTATCTTCGCGGCGAAGCCCTGCGAGCGCTCGAACGCTATCAAGAGGCCATTCCCCCGTTGGAGCTGGCCTCGCGCGACACCACCGACGCTATCGCGGCGCGGCTGGCGCTCGGCTGGTGCTACAAGCGCACGGGGCGCATCGACCTGGCGATCAAGGAACTCGAGAAGGCGCTCGTCAAGGAGCCCGACGACGCCCTGATCCACTACAACCTGGCCTGCTACCAGAGTCTGGCCCGCGACCGCCACCAAGCGCTGCGGCACCTGGAAGAGGCGTTCCGGCTGGACCCGGGCTATCGCCGGATGGTGGACGGGGAGTCCGACTTCGATCCCGCTGCGGAACGACCCGGAGTTTCAGTCGCTGGTGGGGGCGATTGCTTAGCCGTGGGTTCGACCCGGCGGCGCCGACATTTCGACGAGTAACCTCAGCGCGAGTTTCCATCAGTCCATCGCCGAGCAGTCACGAAATCCTCATCTGCGGCCGAGGCTGACGCCGTGAGAGAACAAGATCGCGATCCTGGCCCAGTCGTTTTTGGCGGACGCTCTCGAATCAGGGCGACTGACGCGAGCGGCTACCATCTCGTCATGAGCCCGACTGCGTGACGCGATCATGGCCGCGGAATACGATCGATGAAGATCGCCGAGCGGATTTCGGCCTCCCCTTCGAGTCGGATTGGCGTCCGCTAGCAAGACATTCGCAGGTGGTGAACCCAAACTTCAGCCCCTAGCCGCCCACCCAGCGGACCCTATAATCACGGTTTCCCGCCCGTCCGCCCAGACGGGCCTTTTTCGTTGATGGGGTCCGCCCATGCAGACTGTCGCCCCCTCGCCGGCCGGCATTGCCGACGAGCGCATCCTGGTTCTCGACTTCGGTTCGCAATACGCCCAGCTCATCGCCCGCCGCGTGCGCGAGCACTTCGTGTACGCGGAGATCGTACGGCACAACATCACGGCCGCGCGGATCAAGGAACTGGCCCCCCGCGGGCTCATCCTCTCCGGCGGCCCCTCGAGCGTCTACGAGCCCGGCGCCCCCAAGTGCGACCCCGCGATCTTCCGCCTGGGCATCCCCGTGCTCGGCATCTGCTACGGCATGCAGCTCGCCTGCGAGGCCTTCTCCGGCAAGGTGTCGGCCGCCAAGGCCCGCGAGTATGGCCGTGCCCGCTGCCACGTGCTCGCGCCCGAAGGACTGTTCACCGGCTTCCCGCACGACACCGAAGTTTGGATGAGCCACGGCGACCAGGTGAGCGCCGCGCCGGAAGAGTTCCTGCCGCTGGCGGCGACCGACACCTGCCCCGTGGCGGCCGTTAAGCACCGTACGCTGCCGGTCTACGGGCTGCAGTTCCACCCCGAAGTGACCCACACGCCTTTGGGAGCGCAGGTGCTGGGCAACTTTCTCACCCGCGTGTGCGGCTGCACCGGCCGCTGGCGGATGGGGGATTTTGCCCGGCAAACGATCAACCAGATGCGCGAGCAGATTGGCGATCGGAGGGTGATCTGCGGCCTTTCGGGCGGCGTCGACTCCAGCGTCACCGCGGCGCTCTTGGCCGAGGCGATCGGCGACCGGCTCTCTTGCATCCTCGTCGACAACGGAATGTTGCGCAAGGACGAAGCCGCGGCCGTCATCGAAGAGTTCACCAACCACTTCAAGACCGACCTACACGTCGTGCAGGGTGAAGAGCGGTTTCTCAAGGCCCTGGCCGGCGTCACCGATCCGCAGGTCAAGCGGCAACGCATCGGCCACGCTTTCATCGATTGTTTCCGCGAAGAAGCCAGCCACATCGACGGCGCTCACTTCCTTGCCCAAGGGACGCTCTACCCCGACGTGATCGAAAGCGGCGCCGCGGCCGACGGCCCGGCCGCCACGATCAAATTGCATCACAATGTGGGCGGTCTGCCGGAGGAACTTGGCTTCGAGCTCGTCGAGCCGCTGCGGGACCTCTTCAAGGACGAAGTGCGGCGCCTCGGCCTGCAACTCGGCTTGCCGGAGGAAATCGTCTGGCGGCATCCGTTCCCCGGTCCGGGCCTCGCGGTCCGCTGCCTGGGCGAGGTGACCCGCGAGCGGCTGGAAACGCTGCGCGAGGCCGACGCGATCGTCGTGAGCGAGCTGAGGGCGGCCGGACTCTACCGCGCCACGGCCCAGGCTTTCGCGGTGCTCTTGCCGGTGCAGAGCGTCGGCGTGATGGGGGATGCCCGCACGTATGAAGATGCGGTGGCGATTCGTGCGGTCGACACCGACGATTTCATGACGGCCGACTGGAGCCGCCTGCCGGCCGATCTGCTCGCGCGAATGAGCACGCGGATCATCAACGAAGTGAAGGGCGTGAACCGCGTGGTCTACGACATCAGCTCGAAGCCGCCGGCGACGATCGAGTGGGAGTAGGCTGGTAGTCTGGTAGGTTATGCTTCAGCATAACGCCACGGTGACAGGGCCATCACGCGTCACCGCTTGCTCTCTGCGGCAAAACCGCGTCGCTGCGACGAAGCTTCTTGGCCGGTTGCCGTGGTTGTTATGCTGAAGCATAACCTACGAGCGACGAGTTGAGGCGACGCGGTGGATCTGCCAGAGGACAGGGAGCATCTGCTGGGTCGTCGATCGCGGCGGCCAATTCCCGGAGTGAAGTTCGTCGCTGAGCTCGAGGGAGTTCGCGAGGTTTCGTTGACCGGGGTGGCCGAGCTCGACTATTGGCGCCGCCAGCTCGCGCCCGAAGGGTTGGTTCCGCTCGAGCGCGAAGGGCAAGCCCAGGTGTTGATCGTGGCGGCGGACGCCACGTTCCGCGGACTGCGGTTCCAAGAGATGAGCTTCTCGGTATTAGCGGCTCGCGCCGACGCCCAAGACCGGCAAGGGGCGTTCCTGGTGCAAGCCTTCAACTCACGGCGGTTCTTCGCCTTCTGCGAGCGGTGGTGGTTCAAGACGCCGTATGGGCAAGGGCAGGTGAACATGCACTGCGGCTTGCCTGGCCGCATTCGACTTGCAGCGGGCGAGAACACGGTGTTTCAGGCGCAGATGCGAGAAGCGCTTATCGACGATGGGACCCTCGAGGACGAATACGGCTGGGAGGGCCCGGTCTATTTGCCGACGCGGTCGCGCCCACGCCAGTTCTTCGCCTGCATCCGGGGAATGACCCTCAAGGTCCCGTTTCGCCCTGACCTCGACTCGTTCAGCATCGCACGCTCTCCGCGCGCAACGGTGCTCCAGCAGCTGCTCGATTCTGGCTATGCGCCCTTTGAGTGGCAGTTTCGCCCCACCGCCTATCATGCGAAGTCGAAGACTTACGCCGACGATCGCGCGATCCATCGCTGATCACCCCAAAGCTGGAATCCGCGCCTCTACGCCACCAATTCCCCAATCACCGCCCCATGCACGTCCGTCAGCCGGCGGTCGATGCCGTTGTGGCGGTAAGTGAGTTTGGTGTGGTCGATGCCCAACAGGTGCAGGGCCGTGGCGTGGACGTCGTAGCAGTAGGTCGGCTTCTCGACCGCCTTGTACGACCACTCGTCGCTCGCGCCGTACATCGTTCCGCCGCGAATGCCGCCGCCGGCCAGCCACGTGGTGAACGTGAACGGGTTGTGGTCGCGCCCCTTGCCTCCCTGGCTGCAAGGCATGCGGCCGAACTCGGTGGTCCAGATGACCAGCGTCTCGTCCAAGAGCCCAGTGCGTGCCAGGTCGGTGAGCAGCGCAGCCGCAGGGCGATCCAGACTGCGTCCCATCACCGCGTGGTCGCGGGCCAGGTCTTCGTGCGAGTCCCAATTGCGGCGGGGGAAGCCATTGTCGGCGCCATTCCAAAGCTGCACGAACCGTACCCCCCGCTCGAGCAGCCGCCGCGCGATCAGGCAGTTGCGGCCAAAGTCGGCCGTCACATCGTCGTCGAGGCCATAGAGCTTGCGCGTGGCTTCGGTCTCGCCCGAAATGTCGAGCACCTCGGGTGCGCTGAGCTGCAGCCGGGCGGCCAGCTCGAATGAAGCAATGCGGGCTTCGAGCCGCGAGTCGCCGGGGCGCGACTCGCCGTGTTTGCGGTTCAGCTCCGCAAGCGCCGCGAGTCCCGCCTGTTCGCTTTCCGGCGTGATGAACTGGGAGTTCTCCGGCGGGAAGAGGTCGGCGATGGGCCGCTTGGCGCTAGGGCGAATCATAGTGCCCTGGTGAGCCGCCGGCAGAAAGCCGGCCGTCCAGTTGGCCGGCCCGTTGGGGGCAAAGCCGCGGCCGTCAGGCAGCACCACGAACGCCGGCAGTGAGTCGTTCATGCTCCCCAAGGCATAGTTCACCCAGGCGCCCATGCAGGGGAAACCCGGCAGGATGAAGCCGGTGTTCTGCATGAACGTGGCCGGGCCATGCACGTTCGACTTGGCGACCATCGACGGAATGAACGCCATGCGATCAACATGCTGGGCAAGCTCCGGCACGAGATCGCTCATCCAGCGGCCGCACTCGCCGTACTGCTTCCATGCCCAGGGGCTCTGCATGCAGGCCCCCGGCTCGCTCTGAAACAGTTCGACCTTTTCGCCGGGGTCGAAAGGCTGTCCGTGCCGCTTGATCAGCTCCGGCTTGTAGTCGAACAGGTCGCACTGGCTGGCGGCCCCCGACATGAAGAGTTGCACGACGCGCGTGGCCTTGGCCTTGTGGTGCAGGCCGCCGTTGAGTTCGGGGCGCGGTTTCGAGGGCGAATCCGCCAGCGCGCCTTGCTGGGCCAGCAGATGGGCCAGTGCAATGCCGCCGAGGCCGCCGCCGTAGCGCCAGAGGAACGCGCGGCGGGAGAGGGCTTCCTTGTCGAGCGGCAACGGGCGTTCGCGGCTGGAGCAGGAATGAGGCATCGTCGTCGCGGGACCGTGAACTCAGCCCCGAAGGGCAAAAGATGTTAGCCAGGGGCGCTAGCCCCTGGGATCGAATTGACCGAAGCCTCTAAGCCCTGAAAGGGCGACACCCTCTCGATCCTACGCCCACAAATATCGTTCGTCGAACTCGAGCCCGTGCTTCTCGAGGAGCATGCGAAACTCTTCCTGAAACGTGCGTATGCGATGATGCTCTGCCTGATCGGCGATGCAGCCCTTCACGTCCTCGAGATTCGAACGGTTCACGGCAAACGCGCCGTAGCCGGTTTGCCAGACGAAACGGCGTTCGCCCAACTCCTGACGCATCCATTTTGAAGAGTTGGTCTTGATCGTGCGCACGACGTCGGCCACCGTGCGTTCACGCGACAGGTCGACCAGCATATGTACATGGTCCGGCATGCCGCCAATGGCGACGGCGGGACATGCAAGTTCGTTGGAGATGCCGCCGAGGTAGGGATGGAGTCTGCTCGCCAGTTCCGGACGGATCAAAGGCGTTCGATCCTTCGTGCTGAACACGACGTGGACGTGCAGGCTGCTGAAGGATTGGGGCATGGATTCTGTCGCCCTTTCAGGGCTTGCGCAATGTCCTGCGATCGTTCCCAGGGGCTTGCGCCCCTGGCTAACATCTTTCGCCCCTTCGGGGCTCAATCCACGAACATAAACTCGTTGCAGTTCAGGATCACGCGGCAAGCGTTGGGCAGGCCGTGGCGGTCGGCGTAAGACGCGAGCGCATCGAGTTCAGCCGGCGTCGGGGGCCGCGCGAGGGCGGCCTCGAAGGCCAGGGCGACTTGACCACGAACCTCGGGAGCGCCCTTGGCCGCGAACTCCGCCAGCCGCTCGGCTTGCCGCACGAAGAACTTGTTGTTGAGCGTCGCCAGGGCCTGGATCGCCGTGAGCGTCGTGTTGCGCTTGGGGGTCGAGAACGACGGGTCGGGGCAATCGAGCCGCTCCATCAGCGGGTCCGGCACGCTGCGGACCAGGAAGCGATACACGCTCCGCCGGCGGCTGTCGGGCGAGTCAACGTTGAACCGCTCGTAGTCGTAGACCGGCGAGTGATCGTCCTTGAAGGCGAACTGCTGAACCGACGGGCCCCCCATCGTCAGATCGAGATTGCCGGAAACGTAGAGCGCCGCGTCGCGCACGCACTCGGCCTCGAGCCGGCGGCGGTTCATCCGCCAGAGAAGCTGATTCTCGCCGTCGAGCTTCGCGTAGGCCGCGTTCTCCGCGGAACTTTGCCGGTACACCGCGCTCGTCACGATCAACCGGTGCAGCGCCTTGAGCGACTGGCCATTTTCGAGGAGCCAGTTCGCCAGCCAGTCGAGCAATTCGGGGTGGCTCGGGCTGCTGCCCATGCGGCCAAAGTCGTTCGGCGAATCGACCAGTCCGCGGTCGAAGTGATAGTGCCACACCCGGTTGACGATCGACCGCCAGGTGAGCGGGTTGTGGGGATCGGCGATCCAGCGGGCGAGTGCAGCGCGCCGCGCCGCTTCATCGGTCGAATCGATCGCAGGAAACTCGACCCCGACGCCGCGCACACACCCAAGCGCACCGGGTCCAACGAGAGGCCCCGGCGATTCCACGCTGCCGCGGAGCAGCAGGTGAATGGGCCGCGGCTGTTGCGGCGCGACCTTCGCCTCCGGCGAAAAGCCGCTCCCCGCCGCGTAGACAAGTTGCGGCGCCGGCAACGCCTGCCACTGCCGCTGCAAGCCCTCGAGCCGGCGGCCAAGTTCGGCGAAGCGCGCGGCCGGCGCCTCACCGATCGCGGCGTCGACCCGCTGTTCCAACTCCGCTTTGCGCAACCGCAAATCTTCGGCTACCGACTCGCGAGCTTCAGGTGTAGCAGCAACGGCCAACTTCCGGCGGCTATCGAAGCCGTCAACGGCGAACCGCATCGCCCAGCGGCCCGCTTCGATGGAATCGAGCGCCCGCGCCTCGACGACGGGAACGACGCTCCGATCCGCCGACAAAGCTTGGAGTTCGCCCAGCGCAAACACGTAGTCGGAGGTCCGCTCCCACAGTCGGGTCGCGTTGACGCGGATTACGCGTAGTGGCACGGCGTCTAGAGGAACCTCTACTGCTTGGTCACCCGGGTTCGGCTGATCCTCGCCCGTCCGATCGACCACCGTCCTCCATTCGCCGTCGGACGTGCGTACCGAGACCGTGTAGCGCCGCGGAAAGCCGAAGCCCGGCGTGTCCGGGAAATCAGTTGGCCGAGCCGGTACGAGCCGCACCTGTTCGACCACCACGTCGCGTCCTAGGTCGATCTCGAGCCATTTTTCGACATTCGGCGTCGTCTCGATCGCCGAGTGATAGCCATTGCTCGGGCTGTCGACCGACTTGGGATCGGAGGCGGCCAGGTCCGCCTCGAGCCGTGTGATCGCGGCCGTGAGATCGGCTGCCACTGTCTGAGCGGTGCGCTCGCGCTCCGCGGCGAGCGCGGCTCGTTCGGCCTCGACGGCCCGTCGCTCGGCCGTCAGCGTCAGCCGCTCCGCGTACACCGCCGGATCGGGGTCGTAGGAACGATCGGCCCGATCGACGCCAGCGAAGACTGCCTGGAGCCGGTAGTAGTCTTGCTGCGGAATCGGGTCGAACTTGTGGTCGTGGCAGCGGGCACAATGGACCGTAAGGCTCAGGAACGTCGACGCCGTGGTGGTCACCATGTCGTCGCGGTCGTTCGAGCGGGTGATCTCCTTGTCCTTCGTCCCTTCGCGGAGTTCGACGTGCCCCACGAAGTCCCACGGCCCGGCCGAAATGAACCCGGTGGCGACGAGTCCGTCGGGGTCGTTCGGCTCGAGCACGTCGCCGGCGAGTTGCTCTGCAACAAAGCGGCCGTAGGGTTTGTCTGCGTTGAGGGCGCGGATCACGTAGTCGCGGTACGGCCAAGCGTGCGGCCGCGGCTTGTCTTTGTCGTAGCCGTGTGATTCGCCAAAGTGAACCACGTCGAGCCAGTGGCGGCCCCAGCGCTCGCCGTAGCGGGGCGAAGCGAGCAGGCGGTCGACCAGCCGCTCGTAGGCGTCGGGCGACGTGTCGGCTAGGAATTCGGCCACTTCGGCCGCCGTGGGGGGCAGGCCGTGCAGGTTGTAGGTCAGCCGGCGGATGAGCGTGCGGCGATCGGCCTCCGGCGAGGGCGCCATGCCTGCCTGCTGCAAGCGCGCGAGGACAAAGGCGTCGATCGGCGTGCGGA
>JAXMBI010000007.1:0-262848 GCA_046349955.1 Pirellulales bacterium
ACGCGCTGTCGAGCGGTTGGTTTTGGGCGGACAGCAGATCGTTGCCGAAGCCGCGCCAGCGATACAAACCCACCACGTTCAACTCGGGGAGCAGATAGTTGCGCGAGGCCGTCATCTCGGCTTCCCGCTGCTTGATAATCCACCGCTGACGTCGCAGCTCGGGGCGGCGCACCAGCGTTTCCTGCAACGATGTCGACCAATCGAAATCGACCCGGCATTCGAGCGGTTCGTCGCGGGGCCGCAGCAGCCGCCCATCTTCGGCAGGCAAACCGAGCAGCATGCGCAGGTGGCGCTCCGAGGCCAGCACGCCGCTGGGCGGGCCGACGACGATGGGGATCCCGCGGGTCGCGTTGAGCGCGGCGTCTTGCGAGAGACCGACCAGGGCGTTGTCGACCAGAGCCGTGAAGTAGAAATATTGCTCGCGGGCTCGCGCTTCGGCCTCGGCGTCGCTCCCTTCGGCGCCGGCGGCGGCCTTGTTGCGCACGGTCTGCCAGGTTTGCAGCGCGTCGTCGCGGGCGGCGATGTTGGCGTCGAGGTCGCGGTAGGCGAAGTAGAGCGTCCAGTAGGAGCGCTCGACGTCCATCAGCAGCGTGCCAACCGCCTCTTCGAAGTCGGCGAGCGCGACGTCGGTGCGCATCCGGGCGATGACCACGCCGTTGTAAAAGCCCATCGGAGAGTTCGGCCCGGCGATGCGGTTGTAGGCGATGCCGCCCCCCCGCAGCAACGGATGCGTAAACTGGGCCTCGAAGTTGGTGTCGTACGAGCTCGGGAACAGGTTGAACGGCCTGTTGTTGGCGTCGTAGGTCGTGTTGTTGCGGAAAGCGAACTGCGTGCCCGTGGCCGCCGTCTTGGCCACTTGAGCCTGGAACTCGCTCAGGTCCTGCTGCAGGAAGTTGGTGCCGCCGCCGAGGATCGAGTTGTTGATCACCCGGTTGTTCTTGTTGAGCACCAGGCCCGCCGAAACCTGCGCGTCGAAGGCGCTGAGCGCGGCCTGCTGCCCGAAGATCGGGTTGCTTTCGCTGAGCGCGGCGTCGTAGACCGTGCGGACGTTTTGGGGTTGCTCCACGATCCGGCCGCCCGCCGAGCGCATCACGCGGCTATTGGCCAGGGCGATGCGAATGGCCTCTTCCAGGGTGACGTCCCAGTACTCAGGCGGCCGGCCGTCGTCGATCCGCCGCGGCGGAGTGAAATACTCCGGATGGGGATCGGTGTCGACCGCCGGTTCCTCGAGCGACGTCGCCACGTCGCGGTAGTGCGCCAGGTCGCCATCCCCTCCGAAGTAGAAATCATGGCTGCTGCGGCAAGCGCACAGGGGAAGCAACAGCGCAGCTAGGAAGCTGGACAGCCAGCGCATCGCGCGGTCGGAAGCAACGCATCCGGGCTTGCCAGGCAAGGCAACGCTCGCAGCGGGAGTTTCTAGGTGGGTTTTCTTCGGTACGCCCAGCATGACCGCCAATCAAGTGCGAGGTCGTACCCTGCTCAAAGTCCGTACACACGGCTAGCATCGGGCAGGGGCGAACTGCGAATTCGGCATTCGTCGTTCTGTCGGCAGGGAGACCCTGACTGCCGGAGTTAGCCCAGTTTCGCCATGTGCCCGCGGAATGGCTGCGAAGCACGCAGAAGAAGGCGCTGCGGGTTGGCGCTGCAAAGTAGGCCGCGGCGTCTGAGAAAGGCGCGTCGGACGCGGAAGTCAGAGGCGCGGGCGTCCGCTGCGCTAGCGTTTGCCGGTCCGCAGCAGCAGAGCCACGATTCCGCCCATCAACGCGAGCGCCAAGCCACTGGGCTCCGGCACGCTGCCGACCATCGCACTGGGCGACGTGGCGAAGTTGTCCTTCACGATTGCGAAATCGGCCAGGTCGATTACGTCGTCGAAGTTGGCGTTTCCCTGAGCTGGTTGCGTGCCCGTGCCGAAGTTGGCCTTGAGCAGGCCAAAGTCGTTGAGATCGACGTGGCCGCTGGCGTTGAAATCGCCAAATCGCCAGCCGGGCAGGACATCCCACTCGACGACCAAGCCCTGCATGGCCGACCCGCCGCCAGCGTCGTTCCAAAACGGCCCGCGCCCGGCGTCGGCGGTGCCCATGAAGTTCACCCGGTCTTCGCCGCCCCCCACGTTGTTCGGCTCCCCTTCCCGCCAGGCAGTGTAGGTAAAGGCCTCGCCGGTCACCCACTTCCAGCCGCCGTCGGGCTCGTTTGACAGCGGCGCCTGCAGGCCGCCGATCCACGGACCCACCTGAGTGCTTCCCGTGTCGATCCAATACTGAGGCGTGTCGACGAGATTGAAGGCGAAGATGTTCTCCGCGGCGTCGCCCACGGTGACCAGATAGCCCAGCGACCGCAGCGCCAAGTCGCTGGCTTGCTGCCAATTGCCCTCGCGCGGCACGGCCTCGTAGTAGTGGCCGTTCTCGGTCCAAAACACGGGCGCTGCAAGCGCAGGGCAAACCGCGAATGCGAGCACAGCGGTCAACAACGAGCGTTTCTTGGCCATCGTGGCCTCCTGCCGCCTAAACGTACTAACGTGGCCTCTCGATCCAGCGGCCGCGGAGGGCTGGCGCGGCCTTCAAACCGCGTAAGCGCGCGAGTATTTATCGGCCATTCTGACTTGCAGGGAAAGGCAAACCCAGGTCATCATCGGCTCCATGGACGACGCAGAATACCCAGCCTTCCTGGATCTTTTTCACGGGGCCGCCCCGTCCAAGAAAGGCTGGACGCTCGATCTGGGCGCTGGCCCGGGCCGGCCGATTTCCAGCAGCCCTCCGCGAGGCTGGCTGAGTTTTGACCTGCGTCGCCGCGCGCTGCGGCAGGCGGCGGAAAATGCGCAGGCAGAGGGCTGCGCCTTTCACCAAGGGGATGCCCACCGTTTGCCCTATCGCAACGACGCGTTCACGGCCGTGGTGAGCAACGCGCTGTTGCACCATGTTCAGCGGCCCGAGCAGGTGTTGGCCGAAGCGGTGCGCGTGCTGGCGCCAGGCGGGCTACTGCTTTTCCGCGATTTGCTGCCGGGCGCCTCGCCGGGCTGCGCCGCAGCAGCGAAGGGGCCGTGCCGCCTGCCGAGCTTACGTGAGATCGTAGAACGGGTCGCCGAACTCGGCTTTCCCGCGACGAGCGTCCGCCCGATGGGACGGCACTGGGTCTGGCTCGCCTACAAGCCGAAAAGCGACAAGCCGGCCGTCTAGACGCCGATCTTGTTGATCCGCACCACCGTGTGGATTTGGCGGTGTCCGGTGCGGCGGCGGGCGTTCTTCCGCTTGCTGAACCACTGAATCACAAGCTTGGGGCCCTGCTCCACGCCAATCACTTCCGCCGAGACGCTCGCGCCGGCGACGTTGGGCTGGCCGATTTGCAGGCCGGCGTCGTTGCGGATCGCCAGCACATCGCCGAACGTCAATTTGTCACCGGTCGACAAATCCTGACGGTAGTCGATAGCCAGTTCCTGGCCTTCCTCGACTCGAAACTGACGTCCGCCGTCGGCGATGATCGCGTACATGCTGGCTCTCGTAATCCCAGGGCGCTAAGGCGTCGGAAAACGCCGGTCAAGCTTGAAAGCCTGGCATTTTAGCCCCAGGGGCGGCATGCTGTCGAGGGCTGTTCGGCCGAAAGTAGCCACACCAACGCAGAACGGCCAGCGAATTTTGCTGGCCGTTTGCGTGATTGAATCGGAGTCCGCGCGGCGCTTACCGGCGGCGGAAGCGGCGCCCAGCGGCGAACACGCCGAACACCCCCAGGGTTGCGAGCGCCAGCGTCGACGGCTCAGGCACCGGCACCGAGATCTGCAGCGTGTACTCGTCCCCCGCCTTGAGGAAGGTGCCGCCGATGCCGGGATTCGGGTTGCCCAGCGGAATGGAGTGATACCGGGCCACGCCGATCACGTAGAGGCCAGCCGTGGGAAACGTCACCTCGAGATACGAGTCGGCGGTGCGGGTGCTCCCCAGGGCGCCCCAGGTGATGTCTGAATCGTTGTTGCTGCCGTAGAACGTGCCCGTCGGGGAGAAGGCCAGGATCTCGGTGTCGAGCGCGACGTTATTCGTCCACTTCGTGTGGTCGATATCGAAGATCACCGTGCTATTCGGCAGATGCGTGGTGAACGAATAGTAATCGAAGGAGCCGTCCCCCGTGGCATCGCCTTTGCCGAAGATCGTCACATGCGGGATCTTGGTCGAGGTGTTGGCCACCTTGTCGCCAATGTCGTCGCTGAAGTCGAGCGTGAAGAACGCGTCAACGTTCTGGGCGGTCGCCAGGGTGTTGTTTCCACCCGTTTCGTTGACGATGCCGGCCACGACCGGCGCCGCCGCGGCTAGCAGGAGCCCAAGGACGACGACACGAAGAATATTGCGGATCATGGTGGACAATCTCGGTTGAAAGCGCTGCGACGGCCCCAAACGCGGCGACTCGCCAGCTAGCTGACTCGATTTGGGGCCCCCCACAGGCGGTGCCCTTCATCCCTAAATAACACGCCGCACTAGTTCTGTAAACGATCTAACTCTCCGAACCGCCAAGATTTTGCTCTCCGGTAAGGTTAAGCCGATCGTTACGCCCAATCTAGGTATTGCGGGGGGGATGTCAAGAGAAGTCCCCAGCAATCCGCAGCCCCCGAGGGAGGGTCTCTCCGAAGGCCTGGGCCTGCTCGTCCGCTTCGAGCGATCCGCCGGCCTCCACCAGACGAAGGTGGTGTGCGGGCGCTGCCACATCCGCAAGCCACTTGAGCGCGCTGCGCCGAGCCTCCCCCCCCAGGTCCCGGTAGCGGTCGCCGGTAAACCGGGCCACGAGCGCGATGCTCAACATAAGGACTGGCGTGACGGGCAGTTGCTGCAGCAGTGTGAGCCACGTCTCGGCCGTGCCCGCCGGGACGACGCTGTTGAGCGGGCCGTACAGCAGTTCGCGCGCGCCAAGCCGGCCCAACGCCCAGACCACGGCGTCGCGCAGGGCCCCAACCTCTTCGCGGGCAACACGTTCGAGGAGCCCCGTGCCCAGGTTCTGCTTCGTGGGAACGGGCAACAACTCGAGCGACCCCAGGAGCCGGATTAGCTCTGCGGTTTCGTGCGCGCTGACTCCCCCCCGTCCTTTGCTCGCCCCGCGCTTCCCAATCGACACGGCTGCCCCCGGCAGGAGGGGAGTCGCCAGCGACTGCTGCTGCCCGGCTGTCAGCCCGCCGCCGATCCGCCGCCAAAGGATCAGCCATTCGATCCGCGAGGCCCCGGTGGGAAACGCCAGCTTACTCGCCTGGAAGAGCCGCCACGTCTGGCCGACCCGCCAATCGTCGACTGCCAGGCCATACCCCGGCCGCAGGCAGTAGCCCAGCAATTGGAGCCAGCGGGCCTCATGCTGCGGGCTTTTGCGGCGGCCGGCCTCGTGCTCGAAGAGTGCCTCCCACAGCCCGCGGAGCAGGGTCGGCGGCCAATCCGCGCGTCGCTGGCCGGCGGCTTCCTCGAGCCGCTTCACGACCCCGTCGATCGGCGCCTTCGCGTCCTTGCCGAAGGTCTCTGCGACGACCACGCGTCCGGCGGCCAGCGCCGCTTCGTCAACGATGCCGCCGCGCTCGCCGGCGCCCGCGTGGGCCGCGCGGTCGGTTTGCGTGGTCGCCCGCACGTCGAACTGCAGTTTCCACGACTTGGTCCCCCCCACCTCGCGACAGCCGAGGTCGAGCGTGCCGATTTCGGTGAGGCCGGCGAACAGCGTTACCGGCAGCGTCTCGGCGCCTGCCGAGCGGCGGCCCGCCTCGAGCACCGTGCGGATCGGCGGCAGCGGCGTGAGCTGCTCCGGGTCGAGCGGCACGGCGTCCCCCGCGCGATCGGTCAGCCGCGTGCTCGACACATACAGCGGGAACTCCACCGGCTCGCGGATCCGCAGTTGAAATTGCGGCCGCTCGAGCTCGATCCGCTGCCCCTCCTCGGCGCCGCCAGGGACGAGGCACACTGCCTGGGCGTCCCCCTCGGTTTCCACGCCGATGTAGTAGCTCCGCGCCAAATTGGCGGCGATCTTCACGCCGATTCCGCGGCGCACCAGCCCGTAGTAAGCCGCGCCGTGCGCCACCGCCAAGTCGAGCCGTGGGTTACTGAGCACCACGGGGAGCCAACGCTGCGCCTGCCCCGCTGGCGTGAACCAATCCCCCAGGACCGCCAGCAACCGCTCGCGCAACTGCGTCGACTCAAAGAGGCCGCCGTTGAACAGCACCAAATCCGGCCGGGCGGGGTCGTGGTCGGGCGCCGCTTCCGTCGGTTCGTCCCCCGCATGGCGATGGGTCGTCAAAAAGGCGGCGAGGTAGCGGCTGATCGCCGGGTCGGCCGCAAACGGCAAGCCGAATTCCTGCAAGCCCGCGCGGCGGATCTCCGGCTTGGCGTCGAGCGTCACTCGCGGCAGGAAGCCCTCGACGAGAACCTGCGCCGCTTCTTCGCGTGAGACCTCGGCCTGCAAGCCGCCCCCCACGAGCTTCGAGCCGCTTCCCGGCAGGCGCAGCGTATAGGTCTCCGGCGGATCGGGGCCGAGCAGGGTCTCCTTGAGTTTCCGGCAACTCCGCACGAGCACAGCCCACTGCCGGGGCGCGAGTTCCCCGCCTGCGGAGAGCCGCTGTTCCAAGTGATGCGCGAGCGCGAGGTCGAGATTGTCTCCCCCCAGAATCAGATGCGGACCGACCGCCACGCGGTGAAACTGCACGCGCCCGCCGGCCGCCGAGCGCACGCGAATGAGCGTGAAGTCCGACGTGCCGCCGCCGATGTCGCAGATCAAGATCTTCTGCCCCGGCTGCACTTGCCGATCCCACTGCTCGTTCTGCCGCTGGATCCAGGCATAAAAGGCCGCCTGCGGCTCTTCGAGCAACCACACTCGTGGCAGCCCTGCCTGCTTGGCCGCCCGCACGGTGAGTTCGCGGGCGACTTCGTCGAACGAGGCCGGCAGCGTGAGCACCACGTCTTGCGTTTCGAGCGGGGCCTGCGGATGCCGGTGGTTCCAGGCTGCCCTCACGTGCGCGAGGATGCGGGCGCTGGCGTCGACCGGCGAGAGCCGCTCGGCGTCGGGCGCGCCGTGCCAGGGGAGCAGCGGCGCGGTGCGGTCGACCCCCGCGTGGCAAAGCCACGACTTGGCCGAGGCGATCAGCCGGCCCGGCGAAGCGGCGCCGTGGTCGCGGGCGAACACGCCGACGCAGTAATCGGGCGCAGACTTGTCCCAGGGCAGCCGCAGGGCGTCGGCCGGAAACTCGCCCGGCGCGGCCTGATAGTGGAACGAGGGAAGCGTGTCGCGCGCGTCGATTTCGCCGGGGGCCACGAGCTGCGGGACGAGAAAGGTCTCGACGCGCAGCTCAGGACGCGCGGTGTCGACAAAGCCGACTGCCGAGTTCGTGGTGCCGAGATCGATGCCAACGACAAACCGCGCCGGCTCGCCAGCGGCTTCCGTGCCAGTGCTCATGGGGCGGCGCAAAACCTCGAATGCGGTAGGGTGGGGCGCCAGCCCCACGCGGGAACACGTTGCCCAATCGCGGAGTCTACTCGATCCCCCGCGAGTACCGCACCGCGCACCACAGGCTGGCGACGCCGTCGCGCCAGGTGATCTTCTTCCCCTCGGCGTAGGTCCGCGGCCGATAGCGGATCGGCAACTCGTAGATCCGCACGTCGCGGAGGCTGGCCACTTTGGCCGTGATCTCGGGCTCGATGCCGAACCGCTGCTCGCGCAACGTCGGCGTGATCCGTCGCACCACGTCGCGACGAAAGACCTTGTAGCAGGTCTCGATGTCCGAGAGATGCCGGTTCGTGAACAGGTTCGAGACGAAGGTCACCGCCCGGTTGCCAAACACGTGCCAAAAGCCGTCGACGGCGCGGGTGGCGCTCTTGAAGCGGCTGCCGAAGACGACATCGGCCTCCCCTTCGACGATCGGCTGCAACAGCTTGCGGTACTCGGCCGGGTCGTACTCGAGGTCGGCGTCTTGAATGATGACCGCGTCGCCGCGGGCTCGCTCGAAGCCGGTTTTCACCGCGGCGCCTTTGCCGCGGTTTTGCGGATGGAGCACGATCTCGATCCCCGGTTGGCCGCGCCAGCTTTCCAGCACGGCCCGCGTGCCGTCGGTGCTGCCGTCGTCGATGAGAATGATCTCGCAGGGAACGCCGGCGGCCTGCACCTGGCGAACGACTTCGGCCACGGTGCGGATCTCGTTGAACACGGGGATCACCACCGAGAGCAGAAACCCCTCAGGCAGTCGATAGACGCCGATCCTCCGGCAGACCTCGCGGCCGAAGAGCCGCTCGGCCAGATCGACGCGTTCTCCCTCGCTCAGCCCATCGGCTGCGCGGAGCAAGGCCTCGCGCAGCTCGGCAGCCGCGGCCTGGTCGGCGGTTTGGGGGTCCAACACGTCGCTCATAATTGCCCTGGTCAGCCGCGGCGAGCCCGCAGTTCGGCGAAGCCGGTCACCACCCCCATCATAGCCCGGCCGGGGAGGGGGATGCCAACGGCGGCCGGAAAGCGCGAAGTAGCCCGCTCTCTCCGCGAGCGGAATGCGCGACCAGCGCTATGCGGCGGTACCCGAGAATACGGTGATTGCCGCACCGGCTTTCCGCACGCGGAGCGTGCGGGCTACGAGAGCGGGCTACTTTCGGTGATTCCCGCCGGCACTCGTTCGCCGGGGGGTGATCGGGTAGTATTAGAGGGAGTTCTCCCAACGCCGGGCCTGGAGAGGGGCTCGCGCAACGTTTTTCGGAACCAGGAAGCCCCCGCCGCCGTGGCCACCGCCGTCTCGCCCATCCCTGCCCGCGCCACCGCCAAGGGCACCTACGCCTTCGTGAGCCTGGGCTGCCCCAAGAACCTCGTCGACAGCGAGCGGATGCTGGGGCTCCTGCAGCTCGATGGCTACCGCCTGGTCGCCGAGCCCAAGGGGGCCGATCTGGTGATCGTCAACACCTGCGGCTTCATCGAGCGGGCGCGGGCCGAGTCGTTTTCGGCGATCGAAGAGATGATCGCGCTCAAGAAGCAGGGAGCGATCCGCGGCGTGATCGTGTCGGGCTGTTTGGCCGAGCGGCAGAAAGAACTGCTGCTCGAGCAGTGTCCCGAGATCGACCACCTGGTCGGCGTGTTCGGCCGCGACGAAGTGACCAAGGTGGCCGACCGCCTGATCGGCGGGCTGCACGAGCAGCGCACGGTGTTCCAGCCGGCGCCCACGCGCCCCCTTTCCGACCGCTCGCGGTTGCGGATCACCCCCAAGCACTTCGCCTATCTCAAGATCTCCGAAGGCTGCGATCGGCTGTGTACTTTCTGCGCGATTCCTAAGATGCGCGGCAAGCACGCCACGAAGCCGATCGAAGAAGTGGTGGCCGAGGCCCGCGAGTTGGCCGCCGACGGCGTGCGCGAGCTGGTGATCGTGGCCCAGGACACGACTTACTACGGCCTCGATCTGTATGGCCGCCCGCGGCTGGCCGAGCTGCTCCGCGAACTCGAGCAGGTCGAAGGGCTCGAGTGGATTCGGCTGATGTACATGTACCCGATGTACTTCGGCGACGACCTGATCGAGGTGATCGCCGGCAGCCCGAAAATCGTCCCTTATCTCGACATGCCCTTGCAGCACATCAACGACACGCTGCTCCGCCGCATGCAGCGCCGCGTGGCCCGCGGGCCGACCGAGGAACTGCTCGGCAAGCTGCGAGCACGGATTC
Organism: Pirellulales bacterium; assembly: GCA_046349955.1. Classification (GTDB taxonomy): domain Bacteria; phylum Planctomycetota; class Planctomycetia; order Pirellulales; family JBGAPH01; genus JBGAPH01. The sequence goes on from JAXMBI010000007.1 coordinate 9,627, forward strand.
CGGGGCTCGTGCTGCGAACGACGTTCATCACCGGCTTCCCCGGCGAGACCGACGCACAATTCGACGAGCTCTACGACTTCGTGGCCGAGCAAAAGTTCGAGCGGCTGGGCGCGTTCACCTATTCCTATGAGCCCGACACGCCGGCGGCGCGGCTGCCGGGGCACCTCGACGACGCCACCAAGGAAGCCCGCCGCGAGCGGCTGATGGAGTTGCAGCAGCGAATCGCCTTCGAATGGAACGAGGCCCAGATCGGCCAAACCCGCGATATTCTGCTCGACACGCAAGTGCCGGGCGAAAAAAATGCCTGGATCGGCCGCGGCGCCGCCGACGCGCCCGATGTGGACGGGGTAGTGTATGTCAGCGGCAAGAAGCTGCATGCAGGGCAAATCGTGCCCTCCGAGATCGTGGCGACCCACGGTTACGATCTGGTGGCGGCGGCGGTGGGGAAACCCAAATAAGGCGGAAGGGCGTAGCGTATGTCGACGAGCACCAAGCCGGCGGCCCGCAATATTGTGCTCAACGTGCCCAACCAGTTGACTGGCCTGCGGCTGGTCCTCTCGGTGGCGCTATTCTGCCTGATCGGCCTGCACTACTACTGGTCGGCCTTCGTGGTGTTTCTCATCGCGGCCTCCACCGACTGGCTCGACGGCTACTATGCCCGCAAGTACGGCCAGGTGACGGTGCTGGGTCGGATTCTCGATCCGTTCGTCGACAAGGTGATCATCTGCGGCTCGTTCATCTACCTGGCCGCCGAGCCGGGCTCGGGCGTTCGCCCCTGGATGGCCGTGGTGGTCACAGGGCGCGAACTCTTGGTCACCGCGCTGCGGAGCTTCCTCGAAGGAGAAGGGGCCGACTTCTCGGCCTCGATGTCGGGCAAGCTGAAGATGGGCTTCCAGTGCCTGGCGGTGGCCCTCAGCCTGTATGGCTTGAGCGCAGCGAGCGGCTTCGGCGGCACGCTGCAAATGGCGCGCGATGCGGCGATCTGGGCCGCCGTGACGCTGACGATCTATTCGGGGGCGATCTACGTGGTGTCAGCCGTGCGGCTGATGCGGGCGAAGTAGACCCCTTCGCAGTAGGTGAGTTTCGCCTGCCGAGGACTGGGGCGACCAATGCGACGTGAGTTCACGGCGTCGACCAGCGTTCGCAACCTTGCGATTTTCTTAATCGTTGTTTTCGGCGCGGCACTGCTTTTGGGGCTGGCCGTGATGCCTCGAGAGTCGCGGCCTTACTGGGCGGCGTTCTGGGCCTGCTGGATGCTGGCGGCGATTTATGATCTGCTCTACTACCAGCGGTTCCGCATGGTCGTCGACGGGTCGCGACTGGCAATCGAGAAGCCGTTTCGCTCCTACGAGATGGATCTCGCGCAGGTCAACCGCGCCCGCTGGCAGCACGTACCGACGCTGCTCAAGCTGAAAGAGGGAAGGAACTCCCTGCGGCTCGATTTAAGCCAATTCCGGCTCGAGGATCGACTGCCGCTCATCGAGTTGTTCCGGGAGGCGATCCCACGGAATGCCCAGCAAGGCTGGGACGTTTTTTGCCGTCGCGTGGCGCTGTCGCTAAGGCAGGTTGGTGCAGAGGATGTTCAGGACCGTCCGCTCGAGGCGGACGAAGTTCTGGTGACACGACGTAGGTTTGACCGTCTCTTCTTGTGCATGTTGCCGGCCGTGGCGGTTGTCGCTGGCCTCGCCGCCTGGTATTCGCACTCCTGGTTCTTGTTCTTTTGGAGTCTGTCGTCGATCGGCTTGATTTGGGCGCCATTGCGGTTCATGTTCCCCCAGAAGGGCTATCGAGCCCCGCGAATCACGCGACGCCGGGACAGGTCGTACTTTGGATTCCTGCTCGGAGCGCTAGTCGTTGGGTTGGCGGGAATCTGGCTGAGTTTCGCGTTCAACGCGCCGCCGGCGATCACTTGGGGAGGCGCGGGGCTGTGGATCTTGGCTGTTCTTTGGAGGGCAGGTCTCGAAGGCCAGCGACGCACGGCCGAACTGGAACAAGCCGCCCTGGGCGCCGACGCCGAGTGGAATCGCCTGCTCGCAGCCGGGACGGCCGAGTTGCCCAAGTGATCGGGCGCGAATCCCGCGCCGACATCAGCTCACGGCAGCGGCGCCCCCGCCTGGCTGTTCCGCGAGCCGAAGTTCCAGTCCCCCACGCGCACGTTGCCCGTGTCGGAGTTCCCCTCGACCCAGAGCTTCTTCGTCCGCTCGAGCGAGCGACGGGCCGCGTTGTCGGGCTTGGGACGCCAGAAGTTGCTCGACTTGCAGCCGCAGGCCATGGCGAGCAGCACGAGCAACACAACGCGCATCGCAGAACTCCCGGCAACCTTTTCCTCTTTCATCGACCGCCTAGGCCAACGGTCTAAAGGTCGCCCAACCTCAAGGCCCGCTTGCCGAATGCTAGCGCCAGCAGGCGGCAGAGTATCAACCCGCCGATCGCCGTGCCGGCCAACCAATGTGTCGCGGGCTCAGGCACGCTGACCAACTGCGCGGTCCGCGGCCGGCTGCCTGCGTCTTTGATCGCCAGTTCCCCGCCGCCAGACAGTGGGATGACATAGGCGCCGCCGGACAACGTGGTGAGGTAGTTCTCAAAGGTCGCAGGCGTGGGCATGTGCGGATCGAAGGCCGGATCGACCGCGCCATACGAATCCAGGAGGAAGGGATCGCCCAGCACAGTCAGCAGCCCGGCGGCGTTGATGTGCAGATGGTAGCTCGGGTCGAGAAGCGCCACGTTCAGGTCGTTGTTGGGTATGCCGGCGAAGTCGCCATGCCCCGCGATCGAGATCGAGAACTCGGTGACCAAGAAATAGCCTGCTCCCTCGCCGGCCTTGGGGTTGCGGTCGTGATCGGCATCGAAGACCGCACGGAAGGAGTAGGGCGTATCGTCGCCAAACGGAACCCCGTCGAGCGTGGAGGTCGGGCCGAACGAGCCTGTGGCCACGAGCGCCAGCAAATCGGCGCGCGCGTCGGCGCAGTTCGCGGCAATCCAGACGGCCGCCCAGGCGACGAACCAGGCGCTGCGCGTCATTGCTGCTCCGCCGGGTGCATCCGGGCTTTCAGGTTTTCGAGCTCTTCGATGCGATCCAGCAGCCGCTCGCGGGCTTGTTCCAAGCTCGCGCGCGTCGTCTCCGAAGTCACGTTCTGGAGTGCGCTCTCCAAGCGCGCGATGTTCTCGCGGTTCTCGCGAATCTTGGTGTCCAGCGATTCGAGCAAATTGTCGCCGGCCGGCGCGGGCGTTGTCGCCTCGGGGAGCGCGGCTTCGCCGTGGGCAATCGTGGCCAGCACGTGCCAGCGATCCCCATCGAGGCGGTAAAGCGTGCCGTCGGTGGTGTCGAGCAGCCGATCGTCGCCGGCCGACGCGTAGCGCCCCACCTGGCCCGTCGGCGCCGGAGGCGTCATTTTGCCGACCAACCAGCGGGCCGCCGCAGGATCGATATTGCGGACCCGATGAGTTCGCGGCGCATCGGGAGCGCTGGTGGGCTGTTGCCCAAGCACGTAGCCGCCGACCAGTGCGAGCATGAGCACGAAGGGAACTACAGAACGAGCCATGACAACTTCTCCTCGAGAGGGACAACGCGCACCCCAGCCAATTATCGTTTCGGCCGCCAAAGGCCGGCAAGCCGGCGATCGTGTGTCGAAGCCGCCAGAGAACGGCCCTTTGCCGCCGGGGGGCCAGACTGCTACAAAGCCCGTGGGGCTAAGGAAGCGCAAACGCATGCCGGGATTCTGGGATCTCCTCACACCGCGGGCAGAAAACGCCGCGCTGGGATCGGCCGTCGGTCCCCAGCCGGGTGACCCCGCGCCCGAGTTCGAGTTGCCAGCTTCCGATGGTCAGGTCTATCGGTTGTCCACGGTGCTCAAAGGGGGCAAGTTCGTCGTGCTGGCCTGGTTTCCCATGGCGTTCACGCCGGTCTGCACGCTCGAATGCCGGTCGCTGGGCAAGTCCGCCGGCATCATTGGCGGCTTCGACGCGGCCCTGTTTGCGGCCAGCCTCGACAGCGTGGAAAGGAACCGCCGCTTCGCGCAGATGCTCGGGCTCGACTTCCCCGTGTTGTGCGATCCCAATCGCTCGGTGGCCAAGGCCTATGGCGTGGCCGGCGATCGGGGGATGTGCAAGCGCTGGACCTTCTTCATCGGGTCCGACGGCAAGATCCTGCACATCGATAAGCAGGTGAGCTTGCTCGGGCATGGGCAGAGCGTGGCCGAGACCCTGGCCCGGCTGGGCGCCCCGCGACGGACCGGCAGCGGCAACCTGAGCACGACCGAAGGAGCGAGGCAGGGCGATGTCTGACCAACTGCTGATCTACGCCGCGGCGGGGGCCGCGCTCGCCGGCCTGATGGCCTATGTCGTGCTCGGCGGCGCCGATTTCGGCGGCGGCGTGTGGGACTTGTTCGCCACGGGCCCCCGGCGGCACGAGCAGCGGCTAGCCATCAAGCACGCGATGGGCCCGGTGTGGGAGGCCAACCACGTGTGGTTGATCTTCGTAATCGTCGTCCTGTTTACGTGCTTTCCCTATGGCTACGGCCCGCTGGCGGTCGCGCTCTTCGTGCCGTTCCATCTGGCCCTCCTGGGCATCATGCTCCGCGGAGCGTCGTTCGTGTTCCGCGGCTTCGGCCCTGCCCTGCGCAGCGATCGGGCGCTCGACGTGTGGGGCGTGGTGTTCGGCGCGGCCTCGATCATCGCTCCGTTCCTGCTCGGAGCGTCGTTCGGCGCGATCACCGAAGGGGGCGTGCGCGTCGGCGACGATGGGCAGGTCACGGTCGCCGACCATGCCCCCTGGCTCAGCGCCTACGCCGTGATCTGTGGATTGCTTGCGCTGTCGACCTGCGCCTATCTGGCGGCCGTGTATCTGACGAACGAGACCGACGGCCCGCTCCGCGAGGACTTTCGCTGGCGGGCCATCATGTCGGGCACGTCGACGGCTGCGCTGGCGGGGCTGACGCTCGCGGCGGCCTCGCAATCGGCGCCGTGGTTCTTCTCCCAGCTCATCAGCCTGCGCTCGCTGCCGGTGCTCTTGGCGGGGATGGTCTGCTTCGCAGCTTCGGCCTGGAGCGTATTCACGCGGCGGTTCGGGCTGAGCCGCATCTTTGCAGCGGGCGAGATCGTGCTGCTGCTGTTGGGCTGGGGACTGGCCCATCACCACTATTTGATCTACCCCGACCTAACGCTTGCCCACGCCGCGGCCCCGCGGGCAACGCTGGCGTTCGTGCTGGGGTCGCTGCCGTTTGGCGCGGCGCTGCTGGCGCCCTCGCTCTGGCTGCTCTTCCGCGTCTTCAAGCGCCAGCCAATGAGCGAATGATGCCGAGCCCTCGACCGCGCTCATTAGCCCCCGGCGAGTCGCCGGGGGTATCGTCGGCGAAGGCTGCCTATTCCGGCAAGAAATCGCCGTTGATCGTCACCTGGCGGACCTGGCGGCTATCCGGTTCATAGACCCGGATGCGAACCTGAATCCCGCGGAGCGGCACGGGGTACGGCGGCGACGTCTCGCGCTCGCTGGCGTCGTCGACGCCGCCGTTCGACGGATCGCCCAGATTGTCGTCCATGCCGTTGCTCGCCTGATCGGGGCCGGCCTTGCCGTCCTGATCGAGGCCGTCGAACTCGTAATGCAGCGACCAGGTGTCGTAGAAGGCGGGGAACGTTTGTTGGCAGAGCGGATTCGGCGGCCCCGAGAAAGTCGAGGGGGGCACCGCGTTGCGATAGCGGCGGGCGTAGTTCAGGTCGACGTAGGCGCCTGTCGAAACCTGGGTCAGCTTGTTCAAGTCGTAGTTGGGCTCGCCAGGCTGATAAACCACGAAGCCCTGACCGCCCTGGTTGTTTTCCGAGTTGCTGTTGGCGTTGCTGGCCAACACCGAGGCGGTGGGGTCCCAGGCCTTGACGTCGAACGCGAGCACGTTGGTGAGCACGACGTCGCGCCCCCAGCGAGGTCCGGTGTCCAGCGGCGGACCATTGGGAAGCGCACGCGGATGGTTTGGGTGGAAAGACCAAAAGTCAGGCTGGGGCAGCATCGACGAAACGAATGCTCGGTCGACCGAGAAGGGAAAACCCTTGAGCACGCGAAAGGCCCGGTTTTCGCGCTTGGTCAAATCGCCCAACGAATTGAGCATGACGCGAGGGCTGCCGTTGACGGTCTCCCAACGATACGAAAGGTCGAGCGACGGCCGAGTAATCACGGCCCCGTCGAAGGCCTTGCTGCTGGGATAGACGAGCCGCACTTGGCGATACAGCGTATACAGCACCTCGCGGCGCTGCTCGTTGGCCCGCCGCTCCGCCAGAGTTCTCGACGGCGGCAGCTCGGTGAATTGCTTCGCGACGTCCCAAGAATCCTGGCTGGGCGCACAGAAGTAGATCACCTCCGCCACGTCGGACTGCAGGATCTGGGGATTCGGCTGTGGCGGGGCTCCTGGCGGCGGATCAATTTGGCCCACAAAGGGCTGGCCGCGCGACCGTGTGGTGAACATCAACACGTCGTCGATGTCGCCCACCAGCGGTAGGGGCGAGGTCTTCCAGTCCTGCTCCGAGGCGTCGCGCTTCACCTCGCGCGGGTACATCGGCGCGTCGAAGTCGTGCCGGGGGCCTTCGACGTATTCGAAGTACCCCAACCCCGCGTCGGGCCGCGCCCAGGGGATCACCGGCACGGTCAGGCCGTCGAGGTCGCGCTGCAGCCGGTCGCCGGCCGCCTGCAGGCGGCCGTTCAGTTCGACGGTTGCCCGCGAGTCGGTCATGCTGGCGTTGATCAGCCCGAAGATCGTGACCACGGCGCCCATCATGAGCAGCGTGAGCGCAAGGGCCATCAGCAGTTCGACCATGCTGAAGCCGAAACGACGCTGGGCGGAGCGGAGCGACATGGAAACTCGAGCGTAGGGTGGGGCGAGGCTCAGCGAGCCCCACCGACTGAAAACGTAACCGCACCGGTGCCGTCCCCCGGCTTCCCCGGCCCGACAGTGCCGCTTGTCCTTCGCCGGTTGACCCAAAAGCGGCCTCCGACCCGCTCGCACACTGTCGGCCCTGGGGGGCGCGGGATTCCCAGCCCCTGGGGGCTGGCCTACCTTGATTGCAGCCCGGACAGGCCTTTCTGTCAACGAAAATGTCAGCCCGAGCCCGGCCGATTTCCCGCTTCGACTCTCACCCTTCGCTTGGCCGCACCCATGGAGCCCCCCCGTCCGCGCTCGCCCGCCCACGAGCAAAACCGCCGCGCCTGGGACGCGCGGGCGGCCAAAGGCGCCCGTTTCGCTGCTCCCGCGGCAGATGATTTGCTCGCCAACCCGCGGGCCACCCTCGACGCCAGCGGCTGGCTCCCCAGAGATCTGACAGGCGTGCCGGTGCTCTGCCTGGGCGCCGGCGGCGGCCGGCAGAGCGCCCTGTTCGCCGCGGCCGGGGCCGACGTGACCGTGGTCGATATCAGCCCCGCCATGCTGGCCCTCGACCGCGAAGTGGCCGCTGAACGGGGCTACCGGGTGCGGATCGTCGAAGCCTCGATGGACGATCTGACGGGGCTGGCTGACGCGTCGTTTCAGGTGGTCTATCAGCCTGTGAGCACCTGCTATGTGCCGGACCTCGTGGCGGTCTATCGCGAGGTGGCCCGCGTCACGGCGGCGGGCGGTCTTTACGTGAGCCAGCACAAGCAGCCGGCGAGCCTGCAGGCCGACGTCGAACCGGCGGCCGGAGGCGGCTACGCGATGCGCGAGCCCTACTATCGACAAGGCCCGCTGCCGGCGATCGAGCAGAGCCTGCATCGCGAGGCAGGCACGTTTGAGTATCTCCATTCTTGGGAAGCGCTTGTGGGCGGGCTGTGTCGGAGCGGGTTCGTGGTCGAAGACCTGGCCGAGCCGATGCTGGGGGACGCCGTGGCCGAACGCGGCAGCTTCGCCCATCGTTCGCACTACCTGCCGCCTTATGTGCGGATCAAGGCGCGGAGAACGGGAGACGCACGCCGGGCAACCGGTCTGTGGACGCCGTAGCAGATTCCTCCGCTGTCGAATGGTCCGCACCGCTGGACCCGACATCCGCTCCGCGGCTCCCACGTTTCACTCCATCCGCGCCTGCCCCAACAATCGCCGCAGGCACGTGATGCCCACTTCCCCGAGGCTGCGCGGCGGCACCGCCCAGATTTGCGGGTTCAGGATTTCGAGCGACACGGCCCCGCGATAGTCGATCTGGCGCAGCCGCTCGAGCAGCGGCGCGAAATCGAAGTCCCCCTCGCCGGGCAGAATGCGGTCGGAGTCGCCGGCCATCTCGCGCGGCGTCCCAGCAAGGTCGGACACTTGCACGTGGAACAGATTGGCGGCCGAGAGCAGGCCCAGGTCTTCGTGCTTGCTGGGGCCGCGGTAGAAGTGGAAGTAGTCGAGGCAGAGGCCCAAACTTGGGTGGCCGGTCTGCTCCACCAAGAACGCCGCGGTCTGCAAGTTGTTGCCGAAGGTCGAGGCGGCCTGAAACTCGAGGGCCAGCTTCACGCCGCGCTCGCCGGCCTGCGCCGCGGCTTGCGCCAGCGACACCGACACGCGCTCGAGGTCCTGAGTTCCCAGCGGGCCCACGACATCGCACGCGACGATCAGCACGGGCACGCCCAGCGACCGGCACAGTTCGAGACGGCGCTCGAAATGCGCCCAGTGTTCGCGCCGCGCTTCCCCCTGCGTGTGGAGCAGCCCTCCTTGAAAGCTGGCGGCCACCGGCCGCACGTCGAGTTCTTGCAGCAAGGCTTGCGTTTCGGTAAGCGAGCGCCGCTCGAGATGCGTTTCGAGTTTGCCGAGCCAGAACTCAATGTCGCGGGCGGCCCCGGCGGCGTAATCGGCCAGGTCCTGGTGGAAGGGGCTGTGCAACGAGCAGACCTGGCTGATGGCGGGAATCATGAATTCTCGGCAAAGAATCTTCTTGCTAGCGACGTCGCCCCGGCGAGCCATTTTGTTGCGCCAACTGGCGAATGCGAGCCCCTTTGTGTCGCAACTCGCCTTGCCACTGGATGGGCATTTCGATATTTCTACGCGGCCTTGTCCCCGGCCCGGTCCGCGGGCCCCGCCGTCGGCGGAAAGAATCCGGCACCAAAACTCATTCTATCCCTGGCAAGTCGGCCCCGCGCCGGCTCTTAGACCATGACGAACCGCAGGCAGGTCGCGGCAGTGTTGGTCTCCTGGCTAGTTATGGCAGCGGGGCAACCAGTGCTTGCCCAGTTTCCCGCGACGCCGCCGGGGCCCCCCGAGCTGATCCCTCCCGGCGTAGCGACGCAAGGAGCGCCCGAGCAGATTCCTCCTGGCGTGCCTCCCCAAGGCGTGCCCGAGCAAATCGCCCCCGGGGCGCCGGTCGCCGGGCCGGCCGAAGAGCTGGTGCAGGAAATCCGCATCGTGGGCAATCAGGCTCACAACGAATCGTGGATTCTGTCAAGGATGAAGACGCGCGCCGGCCGCCCCTTCGATCAGGACGCCCTGAGCGAAGACGTGCGCAGCCTGCTGGCGTCGAAAAAGTTCTTTCGCGTCACGCCGCGCATCATGCGGCAGGGCAACCCGTCTACGGTGACCGTGGTCGTCGAAGTCGACGAATACCCCGTGCTCCGCTATGTGCGGTTTCTCGGCAACACCAAATTCTCCGACCGTACGCTCTACAAGAAGTCGGGCCTCAAGAAGAACGAGGGGCTCGATCCCTATGCCATCGAAGACGCGCGCCAGCGCGTGCTCGACTACTACCGCGAAAAGGGGTACCCCAGGGCCGAGGTCTCGACCTTCGAGGGGAACAAGCCAGGCGACCGTGGGGCCGCCTTCCTCATCACCGAGGGGGGCCAGCAGCGCGTGCGGTGGGTGAGCTTCGAGGGGAACGAACTGGCCAGCGATTCCCGACTGCGCACGGTCATTCAATCCAAGCCGGGCATCTTCTGGATCATCAAGGGCTTCGTCGACCGGAAGAAGATCGACGAAGACGTCGAGCGGTTGACCGCATACTACCGCGACTTGGGCTACTTTCGCGCCGAAGTCGGCCGCGAGATGCTGTGGGACGCCGAAAACAAATGGCTGCACCTGAAATTCGTGATCAACGAAGGTCCGCGCTATCAGGTGCGAAACGTGCAGTTCATCGGCAATCGAAAGTTCGACAGCGCGGAGTTTTCCGGCGATCTCAAGCTGACCTCGGGCAAAGACTTCAACAAGGCGCAGCTCGACGCCGACCTGTCGGCGATCGGCGACTTCTACGGCGGCCGGGGCTATATCTTCCACGAGATCCAGCCCGAAACCCGCTTTCTCGATGAGCCGGGCCAGCTCGATTTGATCTACCGCATCGTCGAGGGGGATCGCTGGCGCGTCGATCGCGTCAACGTGCAGATCGCCGGCGACAATCCGCACACGCGGCACACGACGGTGCTCAACCGGCTGTCGATCCGTCCGGGCGACGTGGTCGACACGCGCGAGCTGCGCTCGAGCGAACGTCGCCTGATGGCCTCCAGCCTGTTCGAAATGGATCGCGCGAAGGGAACCGCTCCCAAGGTGGCCTACGGCAAGCCCGACCTCGAAGACATCGACACCGAGGTGGCGGATCGACCGAAACGGCCCGGGCAATCGCGGGGCCAGAGCCCCGATCCCGCGGCGCGTTCCGCGAACCCTGCTCCTCCCCAGCCGACCACGCGCTGGCCCTGGTGGCCGCGTCCGCAACCTGCGACGGAGGGGAGGCCTTAGTGGCGTTGCGCCGCACTACACTGATCTTCGCAGCATTGGCAGGCGCCGTGGCTCTGGGCTCGGGCCGGGGTGTCGGAGGGCAAGAAACACCCTTCGGCGGACGGACCTTGCCCAACGTGTCTCCGGGTACGCAGCCTTACCCTGCCCGCACCGCGCCTGCGCAGGCGCCGCCGGCGGGGTATCAAGGCTGGTATCGGGGGACTGTGCCGCAAAGCCCGACGGGCCAACAGCCGCCGAGCTACGCGCCCCAGGGGCAGCCACCGGTGAACTACGTGGGGCCGCCGCCGAACGTGGCGCAAGCGCCGCCGGCCGAGGGCGGCATGCTGTTCGCGGCGCCGCCCGCAGCCGGCCCGACCGCCGAAACCTTGCCTCCGGGGACGACTCAGTTCCAACAGTTTCCCCTCGTCCCCGTCGCGCCTCCGGAACAAGACCGCTTCATCGACATCGACGCGATCACCAACGAGACCCAGACCGGCCGCTTCATGGTCGGCGTGGGCGTCAACTCCAACGCCGGCCTCACCGGTTCGGTCGTGATCGACGAGCAGAACTTCGACATCTGTAAGTGGCCCGGCAACTTTCAGGACATCGTGGAAGGCTCGGCCTGGCGCGGACGCGGCCAGCGGTTCCGCCTCGAGGCCATGCCGGGCACGCTGGTCCAGCGCTACACGGCCAGTTTTCAAGAGCCGTACCTGTTCGACACGCCGGTCAGCTTCGGCATCAGCGGTTACTTCTTCAACCGCTTGTACTCCGACTGGAGCGAAGAGCGCATCGGCGGCCGGCCCACGTTGGGCTACCAGTTCACGCCCGACCTTTCCGGAAGTTTGGCCGTGCGCGCGGAGCAGGTCACGATCTATAACCCCGTGCAACCTACTCCCCCCGAGATTCAGCAGACCTTGGGGCCGAACTCCTTGTATTCCTTCGGCGGGCGTCTTGCTCACGACACGCGCGACAGCGCCTTCATGCCGACCGAAGGGCACTTGGTCGAGTTCAACTTCGAGCAGGTCATCGGCACCTATGTGTTCCCCAAGGCAGTCGTGGATCTCAGGCAGTACTTCCTGCTGCGGGAACGTCCTGACGGCTCGGGACGGCACACCTTGAACTTGATGGGAATGTTTGGCGTGTCGGGCAGCGACACTCCCGTGTTCGAGAACTTCTTTGCCGGCGGTTTCAACACGATCCGCGGCTTCCGTTTTCGTGGCGCCTCGCCCACCACAAACGGCGCGATCGTCGGCGGTCGCTTGGAACTGATCGGATCGGCGGAGTACATCTTCCCGATCACGGCCGACGACATGCTCCGCGCCGTCGTGTTCTGCGACTTCGGCACGGTCGAAAAGGATTTGCAGATCCACGGCGAGAACTTCCGCGTCTCCCCAGGCGCCGGCCTGCGGATCACCATGCCGGCCTTGGGTCCGGCGCCGATCGCCCTCGACCTGGCGTTTCCCGTGTCGCATGCACAGGGTGACCAGATTCAGAACTTCAGCTTCAACGTCGGGCTCACGCGGTAGCGGAGCGCGGATTGCAAGTTAGCCCCCCGTGAGTCACGGGGAGAGGAGAAGCCGCTGTGAAGCCAATCGCGATGATTGGTCGCGATCGGCCGGCTGCCATTCTTCTCCCCCGGCGACTCGCCGAGGGCTAACCGGGCGCCAAAGCGCGGTCGCTCGGTCATTAGCCCCCCCGTGAGTCACGGGGGCAAACGCCGTTCCCCGCCCGTCGCCGTTGATTGCCGGTTTTGGTGCGACCACGATCCTTGTCCCCTGGCGACTCGCCGGGGGCTAAGGGAGGCGCGGGGGTAAGCTAGAGCGACACGATCTCGAGCAACTCCACGGCCGGCTCGCCGTCGAGGTCGATCATCGCGGTGCGGCCGTACACGGTGTCGCTCTTGCCGAAGATTTCGCGCAGCCGGGGGCCTGGCCGCACTTCCCACAGCCGCCGCAGGTGGACGTCGCGGAGGACGCCGTGGCGGATCAGCACGTGCCCGAGCGGCGTGTCCTCGGCCGCGATCTGCTCCCAGACCTCGGGGGCTAGGGCCGCGCGGCGAATCCGCATGATGCCGTATTGCACCACGCGGCCGTCGCCGCGGCGCACGAGTAGGATTTCGCGCGCGTAGTGCGTGGGCGTGGTCTTACGATCGAGCACCTTCACGTCGACCAGGTCGCGGTGAAACGCCTCGACCGTCACGGTCATGTGGTGCTCGTGGGCGAGCAAGCGACCGTTCGGCTCGGGCAACTCTTCGGCCGAGACCTCGCGAAACTGCCCCAGCGGTTCAGCCGAGGGAAAGAACAGGGCGATCAGCGTTTCCAGTTTCGGCTGCTCGGCGCAGGTCGACACAGGCAGGCCTCCAGGGGGAGCGCGTTCTGTTCCGGTAGGTGGGAAGCGGCGCGGGCCCTGCACGCCGACGCTGCCGCCGGGGTCTATTGTTCGATACGGCGGGGCGGAGGGCAAGGTCGGAGCAGGACTGGCCTTGCGACGGGGAAAGCTTGACGTATGCCGAATGGCCAGGTACTTTGCATTGCAAAGACCACGGTCGGTCCTCACGAGAAGCAGGCGGGCATGTTCCATGGTGTCGAAGGCCGCTCAACGCCGAGCTCGTGCGCTGCGCCGCTGGACGGCGCTGTCGGTGTTTGGCGTAGCGGTTGCGGGCGCCGGCATGTGGTGCCTATTGTTCGTGCCGGACTATTTGGACTACTACGTCGGCCAAGGTCCGGGGGGCGAAATCTCGATCATCGCGCCTTGGGTGCGGCGCGGATTGTTTCTTTTCGCCTGTGGCTCGCTTGTTGTCTCGTTCGCGCTGAGCGCGGTTGCCGCGGTTGTCGGCGTACGAACAGCACAGTTGCAAGCCCGGCGTTTGGGGGGCGTTGACCAGCGGGCGGGCGTGCACTTCGGCAGTCCGCTTGTGTTTACTTGTGCTACTGGTGTGCTTCCCGGCGCTTGCCTGATCGTGTTCCCGTTGGTCCTCCTGCTCAACATGTTCGTCGGAATGTTTTCGCCGTCCTTCGCGGTGCTCGATCGCGCTACAGCTCCCGATGGGCAAGAGTACGCGTTCCTTTATTTCGGCGTGATGCAGGGCCAAGCAATGGTGCTCGCGCAGCCTGCGGGCTCGAATGCGTTTCGCACCGTTTACCGTGTGCTGGGAGAAAACAATGGCGACTGGCCGCGGAGCTGGGCCAGCGTGATTCGTCCTGCCGGCCCGCCGACTCAGACGAACCGCCATCTGCACTTTGGACCGAACGGACTCGTGTTGGTCATTGTGCCGCCGAACCAATGTTTTTTGGCCTACGATGCACGCAGCAGAGAAATCTGGGGCCATGGGCCGATTGAAGGCTTGTCCCCGTTTATGCTGCTGGGAGAGAATACGGCAGTCCATGAGGAAGACGTGATTTCGACCCGCGGCCACCTGCAGACCTCGCATCCCGACGCGGTCGGCGTGCCTCGGCGGTCGACGCTCGTCGCCGGAACGCGGCATGGTAATCCGATCGTGCGGGCGCTGGCCGCGGAATGGTTGGCCGTTTGTGACGAGCGAGCCAAGGCGCCCCGACCTGATATCTTCGACCTCCACGAATAACCGCCCGCGAGCCCGCCCATGGAACTTCGCGACGCCCTTTCGCAGATCACCGAAATCCGCCGTCAACTGGCGCGGAGCGAAACGTTCCGCGGCTATCGGGCTGCGCCGGTCGCTTTGTCGGGCCTGCTCGCCATGAGCGCGGCCGCCGTGCAGGCGCGGCTGTGGCCCGAGCCGACCGAGCACGTGGCCGCCTACGCCGTGTTCTGGGTCTCGATCGCGGCGATCAGCATGGCCGGCGCCGGCGCCGAAATGGCGCTGAGGGCACGGCGGGCCTCGTCGGAGTTGACGCGCGAGATCACGCTGCTGGCGGTCGAGCAGTTCTTGCCCTGTGTGCTGGCCGGGGGACTGAGCACGATCGTGATCGTGCAGTCGGCGGCCGAAATCGGCTGGATCTTGCCGGGGCTGTGGGGGCTGTTCTTCAGCCTGGGGGTGTTCGCCTCGTGCCGGCTGCTGCCGCGGCCCACGATTTGGATCGCCGGCTACTATTTAGTGGCCGGCATGCTGTGCCTGACGCTCGCACGCGGCCCGGCGGCGCTCTCTCCCTGGGCGATGGCCCTGATGTTTGGACCGGGCCAATTGTTTGCGGCCGCTGTTTTGTATTGGACGCTGGAGCGGAACGATGAGTCGCATTAATTCTGAAGACCAACCGAACGGCCGTTTCGCCTACGAGGGGCTCGACCGCGTGCTGCACGAGAAGGCGCGGCTCGGCATCCTCACGTCGCTCGCCACGCATCCCGAAGGGGTGGTGTTCAGTGATCTCAAGGTCTTCTGCGCCCTGACCGACGGCAATCTCAGCCGCCACCTGCATATCCTGCAAGAGGCCGGGCTCGTCGAAGTGCAGAAGGGCACGAACGGCAACCGCCCGCAAACCCTCTGCCAGCTCACGCGGCTGGGCCGGCAGAAGTTCGTCGAGTACATCCAGGTGCTCGAGTCGGTGGTGGCCGACGCCGCCCAGGCCAGCAAAACCAAAGCGGCGCCGGCGCGGCGGCCGGGCAGGGGCTGGTCGCCGGCTTGAGGGGATTCGCTCGAAGTGCGGATTGGCGAGCGGCGGGGTTTACCCCCGCCGTCCCCGCAGCAAGTTCCCGAGGAGGCTGGGACCTTGCAACAGCGTTGCCATTCGAGCTCTCATCGCTTCCGAATTTACGGCCCGGTTGGCGACTGCCGAACGGCAACCGGGTACCGCCGGCGTGAAGCCGGCGGCTCGCTTCATCAGTTTGCACTTCGTGCAAGGAGCTTGATCAAGGGCTAGCGCAACAACTTCTCGAGCGCCTGCATGCCGGTCATGCCGAGTTGAATGCCGAGCTTGGCCGCTGGCTCGCTGATTTCGACGATCTTGGCCTCGTACAGGTCCTCCGGCACGCAGAGCGGCTTCGACGGCGTCCCTTTGGCGATCGCCACCGCCTG
Source organism: Pirellulales bacterium (assembly GCA_046349955.1). Lineage (GTDB taxonomy): Bacteria > Planctomycetota > Planctomycetia > Pirellulales > JBGAPH01 > JBGAPH01. The sequence continues at coordinate 25,239 of JAXMBI010000007.1, forward strand.
GCCGAACTCGCCGGCCACGTGCGGGTTGTAGATGCCGCAGCCGATGAGGCCGCGGTCGGTGTGGATGGCGCAGTATTGGCCGCCCGACCAGCGGAAACTGGAACCCAGGGCTTGGCCCCAGGGGGTTTCGAGCACGCGGTTGTCGGCGGTGGGCAGGGGTTGAGGCATGGTTGGGGTCCTCAGTGGGAATCGCGGAATACGGGCTCGTGGCTTGTAGCTCGTGGCGGGTGGCCGGAGCAGATCGCTCGCAATGGCCCTGTTTGGCCACCAGCTACTAGCCACCGGCCACAGGCTATTCCAAGCGCACTTTAGCCTACCGCCCCCGCCCTAAATCGCCACCCCTTGCAGCATCGCCACGCGGTTGATGGCGTTGAGAAACGCCCGGCCGCTGGCCTCGACGCTGTCGGTCGAGACGCCCAGTCCGCGATAGGTGCGGCCTTGATGCTCGACCTCGACGGTCACTTCGGCCTGCGCGTCCTTGCCGACCGTGACGCTGTGGACCTGGAAATCCTTGCAGACCACGCTCACGCCGGTCAGCTTTTCGATCGCCAGGAAGATCGCGTCGATCGGGCCGTCGCCGCATTCCATTTCGGTGCGCAGCTCCTGCGCGCCGTGCCGCAGGCAGAGCTCGACGCGCGGCGTTGTGCCGGTGCCGGAGGCCACTTGGTAGGAGACCAGGGCCCAGGTTTCGGGGGCCTCGCGGATCTGCTGATCCATGAGCGCGATCAGGTCGGCGTCGTACACTTCCTTCTTCTTGTCGGCGAGCTGCTTGAACTCCTGGAACACCGTTTGAAGCTGCTCAGGCGTGAGCTCGTAGCCGAGCGCCTTGGCGCGGTCGGCCAGGGCGGCGCGGCCGCTGTGCTTGCCGAGCACCAGGTCGGTCTTGTTGAAGCCCACGTCCTCGGGCCGCATGATCTCGTAGGTGCGGCGCTCCTTGAGCATGCCGTCTTGATGGATGCCTGACTCGTGGGCGAAGGCGTTGCGCCCCACGATCGCCTTGTGCCGGGGGACGTGTAGGCTGGTGATCTTGGCCAGCAGCCGGCTGGTGGGCACGAGGCGGCGGCTCACAATGTTGGTGTCGGCCTGGTAGAAGTCGGCCCGCGTGCGGAGCGCCATCACCACCTCTTCGAGCGAGGCGTTGCCGGCCCGCTCGCCGATGCCGTTGATCGTGCATTCAATCTGCCCCGCGCCATTGACCACGCCGGCCAGGCTGTTGGCCACGGCCATGCCCAGGTCGTCGTGGCAGTGAGTGCTGATCACGGCCTTGCCGATGTTGGGCACGCGCTCGCGAAGCGTGCGAATGACCTGGCCGTAGAGTTCCGGCGTGGCATAGCCGACCGTGTCGGGGATGTTGACCGTGGTGGCGCCGGCGTCGATGGCTGCTTCGACTACTTGGCAGAGGAAGTCGATCTCGGTGCGGGCAGCGTCCTCGGGGGAGAACTCCACGTCGTCGGTGTGCTGACAAGCCCGCCGCACGCCGGCCACGGCGCGGCGGAGGATTTCGTCTTTATCCATCCGCAGCTTGAACTCGCGGTGGATGGCGCTCGTGGCCAGGAACACATGGATGCGGCCGCGCGCGGCATCCGCCAGGGCCTCGCCGGCGCGGTCGATGTCGCCGTCGCTGCAGCGGGCCAGGCCGCAGATCACTGGGCCACGAACTTCGCGGGCGATGGCCTGCACCGCTTCGAAGTCGCCCTGCGACGAGATCGGAAAGCCGGCTTCGATGATGTCGACGCCGAGCTCGGCCAGGGCATGAGCCAGTTCCAGCTTCTCCGGCTGGTTCATGCTGGCCCCGGGCGATTGCTCGCCATCGCGGAGCGTGGTGTCGAAGATCTTGATGTTGCGTACGGCCGTCATGGGAAGGGTTCCTACAAGAGCGAATGCGATGGGTGATTGTGCATGCTGCCGAACTAGGCCGACTCTCAGGTCGGCCCGGGCAACAACAATCGCGCCCTCGCCGGGCCACGGCCCCGGCAGACCCCCAACCGCATGTTTCGCTTGCCAGACATGCTTGCCGCCAAAGTGAAAACGAACTCCACCAACGAAAAAACCCTGGGCCGTCGCTCGGCTCAGGGTTCTTGTGCTGTCATCATTCGCCCGTGCGAACTTGCGAACCCTAAGCCTGGCCCCTCGAGAGGGACAAGAGCAGGTTCAGTCGCAAGGACAGGAGCGTCATGGAAAGGTGTATCGGGCGTGCGCAGGCCCAAACTCCAGGCAGGGCCAGTTAGGGAATCCTAGCCTGGGGAATGGACTGGGTCAAGGTTGCCGGGGGGTGGCGAACCCCGCTCTAGGACAGCCAGCTTACGCTGGCCGCTCGCCATTCGCGCTTCTGGCGAGCGGCCGGCGTAAGCCGGCTGTTCGATCCGCGCGGTCGAGCGAAGGTGGATTTCCAATCGGCCAGCTTACGCTGGGCCGCTCGCCGGAAACGCTATGCGCGGGCTTTGGCTTCGGTTGCGAACCGCGTCAGCCCGGTCGTACAATACCGCGGTCACTTCCCCGGCATATTCCCACCTGGAACGTTCTCCCATGCATTGGGCTCGCACTCTTGGCGTGCTGGCGATCATCGGCTGCGCTGCGTCCGCGACGGCCGAAACCTTGGAATCGGGTCTCACGGCCATCCGCAGCGTCGACCGACTCGGCAAGGGGCACGAGCAGGCGGTGACCGCCGCCGCGCAGCTCAGCAAGCTCGGGCCCGAGAAGCTGCCGGAGCTGCTGGCCGGGATGAACGGCGCGAACCCGCTGGCCACCAATTGGCTCCGCGGGGTGGTCGACGCCGTGGCCGACCGCGCGATCCGCAGCGGCGGCAAGCTGCCGCAAGACGGCCTCGAGGCATTCCTGCGCGACCAGGCGAACGCACCCCGGGCGCGGCGCCTGGCCTTCGAGTGGCTGCTCGTGGCGGAGCCCAAGGCCGGCGAGCGGCTGATCCCGCAAATGCTCGACGACTCGAGCGTGGAGCTGCGGCGCGAGGCCGTGGTCTGGGCCATTGGTCAGGCCGAGCAAGCCGAGAACGCCAAGGCCCCCGCGGCCGACGTGCTGGCCGCGTACCAGCGGGCCTTCGCCGCTGCCCGCGACCTCGACCAGATCAAGCAGCTTTCCGCCAAGCTCGAAAAGCTGGGCGCCAAGCCCGACTTGCCCAAGCATATGGGCTTCCTCACGACGTGGCGGCTCATCGGCCCCTTCGACAACTCAGGCAAGAAAGGCTTTCCGATCGCCTATCCGCCTGAGGTCGAGGAGTTCTCGGCCGACGCCGAGTACACCGGCAAAGCTGACAAGAAGCTTCGCTGGGTCGAGCATACGACGGCCGACGCCTATGGCATGGTCGACTTGAACAAAGCGCTCGGCAAGGAGCCGGGGGCGATTGCCTACGCCCGGGCTGAATTCGAATCAGCCGACGCGCGGCCGGTCGAACTGCGTTTGGGGTGCATCAACGCCACGAAGATTTGGCTCAATGGCCAACCGGTGAACATCCACGACGTGTACCACTCCGGCACCGATGTCGACCAGTATGTCGAGCCCGTCGCGCTCGAGCGGGGCAAGAACGTGATTCTGATCAAGGTCGCCCAGAACGAGCAGACCGAGGATTGGGCGCAAGACTGGGCGTTCCAACTCCGCATTTGTGACCCGGTCGGAACCGCGGTCGCGCCCGTTGCAGCTTCCACCAAACCCGATGGCTCCACGGGCCGCTAGCGTTCGCTTAATCCGCGGCAACTCACTTTCGCTTTCCCTCACGGACAACTTCCTCATGCGTGCTGCGTTTCGTCCGGCCTTGGCCTGGAGCTGGGTGCTGTTGGCCGTCTGCTCGGCGTCGGGCGCTGATTGGCTCCACTTCCGCGGCACCGACAACAACGGCATCGCCGCCGGCGACCAGTTGCCGACCGAGTGGAGCGCCGAAAAGAACGTCGCCTGGAAGGCGCCGCTCGTGGGGCGCGGCTGTTCGAGCCCGATCGTGGTCGGCGACCTCGTGATCGTCACCAGTTCGAGCGGCGCCAAGCAAGACCGCCTGCACGTATTGGCGTTCGACGCCGAAACGGGGGAGCGGCGTTGGGAACGGCAGTTCTGGGCCACCGGCCACACGCTGTGCCACGAGTTCAGCTCCGTGGCAGCCCCCAGCCCGGCGAGCGACGGCCAGCGGATCTACGCCTTTTATTCGTCGAACGACGTCGCCTGCCTGGACCTCGAAGGCAACCTGCTCTGGTTCCGCGGCCTGACCTATGACTATCCGGACGCGGCCAACGACGTGGGCATGAGCTCGTCGCCGGTCGTGGTCGGAGACACGGTCGTCGTGCAGGCCGAGAATTTCGGCGACAGCTTTGCCGCTGGGCTCGACGCCAAGACGGGCGAGACCCGCTGGCGGCTGCCACGAGACCGCGAGTACATGTGGGCGTCGCCCACCATTCTGCGGGCGGCCAACCGCGCCGACGACAGCGTGCTGATGCAATCGGCCAATCACTTCACGGCCGTCGACCCGCACTCGGGCCGCGTGAAGTGGGATCTGGAAACCCGCTGCGCCGGCATCGCCTCGGCCGTGGCCGAACAAGGCGTTGTGTATTTGCCGTCCGGGGGCGTGGTGGCGCTGCAGGCCAGCGAAAGTACAGGAGCTCCGGCCGAGCTTTGGAAGGCCGAAGACATTCAGCCGAGCAACGCGAGCCTCGTCATTCACTTGGGCAAGCTCTACGCGATCAACCGCGCCGGCGTCCTCACTTGTGCGAACGCGCAAAACGGTGAGATTCTGTGGCGGCTGCGGCTGGAAGGAAGCTTCTGGGCCACGCCGGTCGTGGCCGGCGACTATCTCTACATTCCCAACGACGCTGGCGTCTGCCAGGTGGTGAAGCTCGGGGAGAAGGGGGAGATCGTCGCCAAGAATCCGCTGGGCGAGCAACTCTTGGCCACGCCTGCCATCGCCGGCAACGCTCTGTACCTGCGGAGCGACGCCCATCTCTGGAAGATCGCCGAGCAAGGCAAGTAGCCCCGCGGCGCGAAAGGAACTTCTGGGCGGTGGCCGATACGCACCCTTCCGACAGCATCATCCTCGAGCCGAGCGGCCCCGTGCGGGCCACGGTGCGGCCGCCAGGTTCGAAGAGCATCACCAACCGCGCGCTCGCCTGCGCGGCGCTCGCCCGCGGACCGAGCGCGCTCACCGGCGTGCTCGACAGCGAAGACACCCAGGTGATGCTCGAGGGGCTGCGCAAGCTGGGCCTCGAACTCACCCACGATGCAGCCCGCTGCGAAGTGCGCATCGTCGGCTGCGACGGCAAACTGCCGGCCGCGGGCGCTGACCTGTTCGTGGGCAACTCCGGCACCACGGTTCGGTTTCTGACGGCGCTCGTGGCGCTCGGGCACGGCCGTTTTCGTCTCGACGGCGTTCCCCGCATGCGGGAGCGGCCGATCGCCGATCTGCTCGAGGCGCTCAATGCCCTCGGCGTGTCGGCCCGCAGCGAAACAGGCAATGGCTGCCCGCCCGTGGTGGTCGACGCGGCGGGCCTCGCCGGCGGCAAGGCCTGCATCCGCGGCGACGTTTCGAGCCAGTTCCTCAGCGGCCTGCTGCTGGCGTCCCCCTACGCCGCCGCGCCGCTCGAGATCGAGGTCGCCGGAGAGCTCGTGTCGGTTCCCTACGTTGAGATGACGCTCGCGGTGATGCGGGCCTTCGGCGCCATGATCGAAGCGGACGCGGCGCCCCCAGCGTTCCGCGTGTCGAACCAAGCTCGTTATGTGGGGCGGAGCTACGACATCGAGCCCGACGCCTCGGCCGCCAGCTACTTCTTCGGCGCCGCGGCGGTGACGGGCGGCGATGTGACGGTGCAGGGCCTGAGCCGCTCCAGTCTCCAAGGGGACGTAGGGTTCTGCGACTGCCTCGAGCGGATGGGCTGCGAGATTCACTGGCAGCCGAACAGCATCCGCGTGGTCGGGCACGGTCCGTTGCGTGGGATCGACGTCGACATGAATGCGATCAGCGACACTGCGCAAACGCTGGCGGTGGTCGCGCTCTTCGCCGCGGGACCGACGACGATCCGGGGCGTGGCCCACATTCGCCACAAAGAGACCGACCGCATCGGCGATCTGGCCCGCGAGCTGCGCAAGCTAGGGGCCGACGTTGAAGAATTCAACGACGGTCTGCGGATCACGCCGCGCTCCTTGCACGCCGCGGCGCTCGACACGTATCGCGATCATCGCATGGCGATGAGCTTCGCGCTCGCGGGGCTGCGCTTGCCTGGCGTCGAGATTCGCGACCCTGGCTGCGTGGCCAAAACGTACCCGCGGTTCTTCGACGATCTCTGCGCCGCGATGCGCGGAGAATCGAATTGAACCGAGGTGCGCCGGACCACCGCACCTACTGAGGGGTGCGAATCTGATCGGCCGTTTGCAAGAGTTGCTCGGCCCGTTCCAGGATGTGTGTGTGGGGATTGACCAGGGTGCGCGCGGCTGGATCACGTGCCTGCAAGCTGCCCCCGCAATGCTGACACACGACCACGCGCCCCAAGTATTCCACCCGGATCTGCAGGGAACGCCCACAGGTGGGGCATTCCTGGAAGTAATACGTGCCTGTTGCCACTACGGCATCTCCTTCTACCGGACGGCCTTGCCCGCTTCTGACGGCAACGCCCGCATCGTAAACGATCCGACGGGGGGATTCAATGACTCGCTGGTCGCTCTTCGACCCGGAGTTTTGCCGCTGGGGCCACACTTCCCGCACCATCACAACCCTAGCTCGAGAGGGGGCCTGAGGCCCGTTCCAGCCGCTGCACATCGAAGCTGCGGCCCGTAGTGGAAAAATCGTGCCAAACCCGACGAAAGCCTTGTTCAGATTTGCCGGGAACCGGGGGCCGGGAAGCCGCCGATAAACGTCTTCGTCTACCCTTGCTCGGTCCTATGCTTGAAATGGGCCCCCGGCCCCCTTTGGCCGGAAATTCCGAGCAGTTGGCCCAGTTGCACGAACCTTGCGCAAAGCGGGATGAGTTTATGTTCACCCCCTGCCTGGGGAGCCGCACGATCGCTTCCGATCGCACCTTCGCGCCCCGTGATACTACGGAAGTGCCCGTTGGAAGGTGCGGGGTTCGGAGGAGCTTTCTGGCAGCTTTCTCCCTCGTAATGATTGGTGCAACAACCACTTTCGCCGCGCCGGCTGCCAAGCACCCGGAATGGAAAACGGTGGAGCTGGCCACCAAAAAGGCGCTCGCCAAGCGCCCCGGCTACGAACCCCAGGACGTGCTCTCGCAAAGCGACCTCAAGAACGTCGTGTCCGCCCTATCCAAGCTCGGCTGGAAGCTCCCCGACGGCAAAGGCCTGGTCGAGGAGACGCTACCCGACGACGACATCCTGATCTCGGTGTTTCGGGGGAGCAAGAACGGCCTCGATTTCATGCGCGACTGCGAGCGGTTCGCGCTCGCTTACGATCGGCTCGACCGCCTCATTCGCTTGCCCGGCGGCGTGATGACGATCAAGAAGCTCATCAAGGGCCCCGACGGCTACAAGATGGTGCAGTACTTCACGGATACCGCCTATCGCGGCAACTGCATCGTCGACATCCTGCCCCGCGGCTACAACGGCGAGCTGCCCAGCTCCAAGGGGTTCAACGACCCGACGGGCAAGATCTACACCGAGAAGATGCTGCTGGCGGAGCTCAAGGAGCGCTACGAGCGGCAGTTTCCGCCGCCGAAGGCGGCGCGCACGGAAACGGTGTATCCGCGGTAGACTGCGCCACGGAAATCAGCGAACGCGCGTCACCCGCTCGATGACCACGGCCTGCTGCGGCACGCTCGGCAGCTCGCCCTGCGGCGCCGCCGGCAGGGCGGCGATCTTGTCGAGCACCTCGAACCCCTCCACCACCTTGCCGAAGACGCAGTAGCCGTAATCAGCCGGTTCGCGTCCCTGATGGTCGAGCTGGGTGTTGTCGGCCAGATTGAAGAAGAACTGACAGGTGGTGCTGTCGATCACCTCGGGTGAGCGGGCGCAGGCGAGCGTGCCCCGCGTGTTCTTGAGGCCGTTGTCGGCCTCGTTGCGGATGGGGCGCTGGTCGGTCGCCTTTTCCGTCAGCGACTCGGTGTAGCCGCCGGCGGCGGCGATGAAGCCAGGCTCGACCTGGTGAAAGACGGTGCCCGCGTAGTGCCCGGCGTCCGCATATCCCAGAAAGTTGTTCACGCTAATCGGGGCGTTCTCGCCGTCGAGCTCCACCGTGATGGCCCCCTGGTTGGTGACCAACCGCAGCCGTGGGTGCAGCGTGTCGGGGGCCGGGGCCGAGGGAGGCGCAGAGCCGTCGCTCGCCGCCGCCTGGTCGCCGGTCGGCGCGGCCGCATCGCCGCCGCACCCAGCTGCCAAGAGCGCCAGGAACACACCGAGAGTCGAAAGGCTTCGGTTCATCACGTTCGGTCTCCGTACCTCGCGTAAGAAACGCTGCGCTGGCGCGGGCGCCTTGGGGCGGAAACCCGCGCAGCGTGCAGGGGGCGTATGATGCCGATTTGCCCCGGCCGCCGCAACGGCGGTTCAGGTTTGCTAGCACGCGGGAAATGGGGCCAGCGATGTAGGGTGGGTCAAGCGAAGCGCAGACCCACCACGCTGCCGCCTACGTGGATCCTGGTGGGTCTGCGCGCTTGACCCACCCTTACGAGCTGGACCCACCCGTACGGCCTAGCCGTTGGTGGCTTTGAGCTCGGCCAGATGCTGGGCGGTGCCGACCAGCCGGTCCCAGTGCTCGTGAATGTATTCCGGCGGGCCGCCAATCTGCGAGACGACCAGGGCCAACTGTTCGGTCGGCACCATCTCGATCGCGTCCCAGGGGCACACACGCAGGTCGTAGGGGTTGGTCTTCTTCTGGGGAATCCGCACGCAAACTTCGCAGCCCACGCAGCGCTCGAAGTCGATCTGGCACCAGCTCTGCAAACTGCCTAAGTCGTTGTATTGCTGCACCTTTTCGATGCAGTCGACGGGGCAGACCTCGAGACACGCCTCGCAGCCGGTGCAATTGTCGGCGTTGATGACGGCGATCTCTTTGGGCAGTTTCTTGCGCGGCCCTTGCTTAGCCATGCGGGGGTCCTGCGTGCGGAGCGAGCGGGTTCGGTGTCGGCCAGGCAGCTTGGGCAGACTCGAGCGAGCCACCCGCTGACTAGCCAATCTTAGAGACAAATCGGCCAGACGCCAACTGCCGGATGCGGGCAATCGGCTGAAATCCCGCTGAACCCGGACAGGCTGGAAGCCTGTCCCATGAGTGCAGAGGCCGTCCTCGTGGCACAGGCTTCCAGCCTGTGTAGTTCGTTGGGGAAGCTCTACCCCTCGAACTGCACGGCCATCAGCAGCACGTCGTCGTAGGCGCCGTCCAGCTTTCGCCCGCGGACTCTGCGTCCCTCCTCGCGAAACCCGAAGGCGCGGTAGAGCGCGACGGCCGCCTTGTTCGACGTGAAGACATCGAGCTGCACGCGTTCGAGGCCCCGGGCGCGCGCCTGCTCGAGCGCCGCGGCCAAGAGCCGTTTGCCGATCCCCTGCCCCCGGTAGCCGGCGGCGACTCCCATGCCGAGCGTGCCGCCGTGGGCGAAGCCTTCGGTGCGGCTACGGCGAATGTCGCACCAGCCGATGAGCTGGTCGCCGTCGAGCGCGACGAGCGAAATGTCGTCGTGTGCGGCCAAGTCGAGCACGAACCGCTCGGTCTCCTCGAGCGTGAAGCCTGCGGTCGTGGCGAGATAACGCCGCTCTCGCGCCACCGCGTCAACACAATCACGCAAGCCCTCGACGTGATCGAGCGACATCGGTCCGATCGTCACGCGGGACATTTTCTCACCACGGAGACACGGAGGCACGGAGAGGAGCTTTACCGCAGAGGACGCGGAGGACGCAGAGATGTGAAGAAAGAGGTCGAACCACGAAGACTCAAAGACACGAAGAGACTTGGTTCCGACGTTGTGCCTTCGTGCCTTTGTGGTTCGTTCCTGGCTCCTCTCTGCGTCCTCCGCGTCCTCCGCGGTAAGAAGAGATTCCTCGTCGCTAGGTTCGCGGTTACTTAGGCCGTTGGGCCAAGAGGTAGGCCAACAGGTCGTAGAAGTCGGGCTCCGCCACGAGGTCGGCCACGTTGGCTGGCATGGCCGAGAGGTTGGCCGTTTGCTGTGACTCGATCTGGTCGCTCGGCACGAGCACTTCCTTCCCTTCGCTGTCGGCCAGCACCACGGTCTGCCCCTCCTCGCGGAGCTTGAGCCCCGTGAGCACGCGGCCGTCGTCGGTGACGAGAGTTAGGGCGCGAAATGCCTGATCGACGTTCCGGTTCGGGTCGAGCACGTCCTCGAGCAGGCGGTCGAGGCCGCGAATGCCGATGCCGTCGAGTTCGGGGCCGATCTTGGCGCCGCGCTGCGCGAGGCGGTGGCACAGCGCGCACCGCGTTTCGAACACCTTCTGACCGCGCTCCGCCGAGGGCGCCGCCCCTTCGTAGCCTTGCCGGCGGGCAGCGATCAGGGCCGTGAGCCGTTCGTTCAGCGGAGGCAACCCGGCAGTGAGTTGCTCCACCCGGGCTTCGGCGTCCGGCAATCCGCTCACCTTCAACCGCTCGCGAACGATCGCCTCGCTGAACAGCGCGGCCGAGGCCTTGCCGGCGGCGATCGCCGTAAGCAGTTGGTCGGCCCCTTGGGCGTTGCCGGCCAGTCCGGCCGCAATCACGACGGCCAGGCGATCGGGCGCGGTGGGCAACAGTTCGAGCAGCTTGCCGCGGGCGGCCGGAGCGTCGATCGCCGCCAGGCCCATCGCCGCCTTCTGCCGCAGGTCGAGCGGCTCGCCGCCCCGTCCCGCGACGGCCGCGAGCACCTCAACGCTCCCAAGACCGTCGACCGCCAGGCAAGCGTCGATGGCCGTGGGCCGCAACCCCGTGTAAGGGCTTTCGCCGGCTACCTTGAGCAGCGTGTCATGCACGCCGCGGAGCTTGAGATCGCGGGCCAGCTCGATGCCCGAGCGCTGCCGATGTTCTTCGGCGCCTGCGAGCATGGCTTCGGCTAGGCGGTCAGCCCAAGTCACGACCGTCGGCGGCAGCGTCTGGCCCCGCGCGAGCGCCGCCCGCTGCAGCGATTGGATCAAGGCGACCTGCAAACCTTCGGGCGCGCCGCCGTGGGCGGTGGCGAGCACGTATTCGTAGAGCTTCGCCTGATCGGCCGCGCTCCCCTGGCGGGCAACATGTGCGACGTAAGGTTCGCACTCGTCCACGGCAATCAGCTTGCTCTCGAGCGCCGCGAGCACGTAGGCCGCGGCCTCGGGCGTCGCCGCCCCCAGGCTCACCTCGGCCAGCCGCCGCGCGACCTCGGGCTGCTGCGCCCAGGGACCGAGCGCCGCAATCAGACCCGGCGCCGCCACGTGGTCGCGCAGGGCCATGCGCACCACGTGAACGAGATGCGTGTCGTCGGGCCGCGTGTTGTTCCAGAGCACGAGCAGCGGCGCGACCGATTTGGCCTCGGGATGCCGCCCCAGGGCGTCGGCCGCGGCGCGGCGCACATAGGGATCATCATCCTCGAGCCGCTCACGCAAACGCTCAGCGATCCCGAGCCGCGAAGCCTTCCAATCGGGCCGCTCCGCCAGCAGCTTGATCACATGCACGCGGAGCAGCCGATCCGAGGCGTTCAAGAGCCGCGCGAGCTGCTGGTCGCTCAGGCCGCCCAGTCGTTCGACCACCCACATCGCGTGAACTTGTTGCCGAGCGCTCGCCGAGCTTGCGAGCACGGCGGCCGACATTGGGCCCGCGGGGGCGCCGATCCGCTCGACGAGTTGGTTGGTGGCCGTCACCCGCACCCACAGGTTCTCGTGATCGAGCAGCTTCACGATTTCTGCGGCCGACGACTGGCCCAAGTCTCCCGGCGATTGGGCGGCCCGGCCCTCGCCGGTGTAAACGATCCGCCAGATGCGGCCGCGCGAACGGTCGCGGCGCGGGTGCGTGAGCGGAACTTCGTAGTGGCCGATGATGCAGTTGTAGAAATCGGCGACGTACAGCGCGCCATCCGGGCCCAGCTTGATGTCGACCGGGCGAAACCACGGATCGTCGCAAGAGACGAAGTCGGGCTGTTCGATCGCTTCGCTCGTAGAGCCATAGAACTTCACCTTGTCGTGATTGATCCGCCCCGTCACGGGATTGCCGATGAACACGCTGCCCCGCCACTCGGCCGGAAACTGATCGGCCTCGTACCAGACCACGCCGGCGATGCCGGTCGAGCCATGCAGGTGACTGATCATCGTCGGGCCAAAGCCCAGCCCGTCGTGCGGCTTGCCAAAGCTCGGATACCAGGCGCCCCGCAGGAGCTGATAGACCGGCAGCGTGTGGCAATCGGACGTGTAGACGTTGCCCAGCGGATCGAAGCACATGCCGAACGGGTTCACCTGGCCGTGCGTGAAGTACTCGATCGTCGAACCGTCGGCGCGGAACCGATAGGTGTTGCCCGAGTTCATCTTGATCGCCTTGTCGTCGGCGCCGCGGACGGTGGAGTCGTTGGCGTAGCCGTGGCAGGCGTAGACCCAACCGTCGATCCAGGGAGTGAACGAGCTGGCCATGCCGTGGGTATCGCGAAAGCCGATGTCGCCGAACAGCACCTCGCGCCGGTCAGCCTTGCCGTCGCCGTCGCTGTCGGTGACGCGATTGATCGTGGGAATCGAGTGGGCGATGGCGCCGCCGGCGATGGGCAGCACGCCGATGGGAATGTTCAGGCCGTCGGCGAACACCTGCACGCGCCCCGCGCGGCCGTCAGGGCCGAATTGGTCGTAGATTCGCAGCGTATCGCGGGGTTTGGCGTCTCCCTTGGCGGGCCAGGGATACTCCACCGACTGCGTCACCCACAGCCGCCCGGCCGGATCGAAGGCCAGGTTCATCGGCTTCTGCACCTCGGGCTCGGCGGCCACGAGCTGAATCTCGAAGCCCGGCGGCAGGCGAAACTTCTTCTGCTGCTCCTCGGGCGAAATCGCCTCGGTGGGGGCCACGAGCAGTGGATCTTCGGCCGCCGACAATAAGGCCGGCGCGCCAACGACAAGCGCCAGCGCGAACAACGATCGGTAGCGGCTCACAAGAACGGCCTCGAGCTTGGCGGGACGACACGCGGAGCGGCCAGGAAGCACGGGCGCCTGGCCGGAGGAAGGGCTAGCGCCAGTCTAAGTGCGCCCCGCGGGGCCGACAAGCTAAGGGAAGGGCGTTCTCGCCTGACTAGAGTGGCCGGGTCAGCCGAGGCAACCGCAGTTGCCCTGCGCTCGTGGGCGGCGGCCCGCCGTCGACCGCAGGCAAGCCTTCAACTCCGGGTAGTTGAGTCGTCGGCGCGGGGGCTGAAGGCAACTGCGGAGGCGCTCCGCCGGTCGGCGGCGCCAGGATCTCATTCGACGGAGGAAACTGGCTCGGGCCTTCGGTTCCGCCGGGCGGAGGGGGCGGCAGCATTCCCTCGGCCGGAGCGCCGCTGGGGGAAGGCTGGCCGGCATCGACACCGGGAGCCGGAATCGCCTCGGGAGCCACGGTCGGGCCTTGCTGCGGCGCCGCGTCGATTTCCGGGGTGGTGGCGATCGCCGGATCGCAGGATTGCGCTTCGTTCCGCTGGGGATGCGAGAAGACGTAGCTGATGCGATCGTCCCACTTCTGAATCTTTTCCGCCTGGAGATAGGCGTCGGCCGGCCACGGGCCTTCGGCTAGGCCCACGCCGTCGTAGTCGAGCAGCGATCCCTTGGCGACGTGAATGTTCTTGATGGCCAGCGCGTAGTCGGTGACCGAGCGGAAGAAGGCCACCTCGGCCTGCGCCCGCACTTGCTGGGTACGAACCAACAGGTCGAGCGTAGCTCGGCCCACATCGTAAGCGGCTTGCACCGCAGCTACTTGCTCTTGGGCGGCCTTACGGCGGTTCAAATTCGTCTGCACCAAGGTAAAGGCCCGGTCGGAATCAGCCATGGCGTTGCTCAGCTCGAAGGCCACCTGCTCCTCTTCATCGCGGAGGATGGCTTGTTCGCGGGCAATCTGCAGGCGGACGTTGCGCATGTTGGCCATGGCGCGACGGAAGCCGAGCGGCATGCTGAACTGCAAGCCAGTCGACCAGTCTTGGTAGTTGCCGTCGAAGAGGGTGCCGAAGGCGCTGTTGAACGGTTGGCTGCCCGGCGAGCCGGCGCCCGTGAGATCGTCGCCGAAGCCGCGCCAGCGGTAGAGGGCCACGGCGTCCAACTGCGGCAGCAGGAAGTTGCGGGCCGCCACCATTTGCATTTCGCGGCTGCGAATCTGCAAGCGTTGACGCCGCAGTTCCACCCGGCGAACCACTGCTTCGTTGACCAACTGCGCCCAGTCAAACGTGACCTGCGCGGCCAAAGGCTCGTCGCTGGGCCGGATCAGACGGCCGTCGGTCTGTGGCAGCCGCAGCAGCCGGCGGAGCCGGCGCTCGCTCGCAAACACGCCCGCGGTGGCTGTGCTCCCGGCCAGCGCGTCTTGCACCTGCGCCTCGAACGTGAACAACTGCTCGCGCGCTTGGGCCTCGTTCTCGGCTTCGCCGCCCACGCGCCCCACCAAGTACAAGGCATGCACCCTCCGCCACGTTTCCAGAGCGGCGTCGCGGGCGGCCCGCGCGGCGTCAAGGTTGCGGTACGCGAAGCCGAGTTCCCAGTAGGCGTTTTCGACGTCGCTCAGGTAGACGATTACGCTCCGCTCGAAGTCGTGTTGGGCGACGTCGGCAGTGATCCGGGCCAGCACAACGCCGTTGGCGAAGAAGAAGCCCGGCGTAGCGCCCGGACCGGCGATGCGGTTGAAGTTGACGCCAGCGCCCTGCAACAACGGCTGCCGCATCTCGGCTTCGACATTGTTGGTCCAAGCGCTAGGAAACCGGTTGGTCGGCTGATTTGTGGCCGAATAGTCTGTGATGTTCCGCAGGTTGAACAAGGCGCCCGTGGCGGCCCGCTTCGAGAGTTGGGTCTGCGCGTTCATCAGTTGCTGTTGCGAGACCGGCACTAGGCCGAACACGGGCTGCACGTTGAGCGGCTGATCGACGTGCGTGCCGCTGACGCTGGCGGTCCAGACCGGGTCGAACTGGCTGAGGGCCGCTTCCACACCGAACTGCGGATTGCTTTCCGCGATCGCGGGGTCGTAGAGCGTCGCCGCGCTGGCCGGGTTCGTGATCACGCGGGCCTGCAGGTCACGCATGACCTCGCTTTGAGAGAGACCCAGGCGGATCGCTTCTTCCAGGCTGAGATCCCAGAATTCGCTCGAGCCGGGGGTGCGCAGACTGCGCGGGGTGATGGCCGTCGAGGGGTCGATCGACTCGCCTTCGGGCAGCACCGGCTGCTTCGCCATATTCTCGTAATATGCGAAGTTTTGGTCTTCCTTGAAGTCGAAGCGGCGGAAATTGCAGCCCCCGGCGAAGACGGCGGTAAGACAGGCCGTTAGGAGCAACTGGGAAAGCCAGTTGCCGGTTCTGCGCGTAGCCGGAGACCGGGTTGCCAATGCACGGGTGAGAACGTCGTGATTCCGCACGCGATCGCGCTCCTAACACCGAGGGGCACGGGGGGCCCAGTCGCATTTGCGATTCTCGCTCAGACACCGCGCAACGCGCGGCAACGCCCCCGAGCAGTACAACCGCACTTTCCCGTGCATTCGGTATCGGCCCTACAGACGGAGCGCGTGATCGTGGCCGTTAGCTTCGGCAAACTCGTTCCGAGTCGCCCAGCTTTCCAGAAAACGCCCCCTCGGCGACGGGGGGGCTGGCGCAGGCGTCGCTTTAGGGCGAAAAAAAATCGGCCGTGCGAGGGGTAAGTCGCCGAAGGAAGAAGACAGGGATCGTGCCGGATCTGGCGACCTTCCGGCTTCGCAAGCGCTCCCTTCGACCTCAGACCTGCCCTCGGAGGCTGCCCGTGCTGTTGGCAAACTTTGGCCGAGTCCTGATGCTGATGCTGATGCTAGGCGGTCTTGCCTCGCAGGCTGCGGCCCAGGATCCGGCCATGACGAACCGTGAAGACGCGGTGTTCGATCCGCCGGCGGCAGTCGAGCCGAACGAGGCGCCGTCGGCGCGGGCCGAAGTGTTTCGCTCGATGGGCTTTCGCCGCATTACCGACCTGGGAGTCAGCATCGCGCCGCCGCCGGGACGTCTGCCCGACCCGATTACGACGCCGCCGACCTCGCAGGAGCCCGGCGCCGCGATCGCCGGTTTGGAATACCGGTACTCGCTGCAGCCCTTCTACTGGGAGTCTTCGGCGCTGTGCCACAAGCCGATCTACTTCGAAGACTGGCGACTGGAACGCGCGGCTCGCTCGTACCGTCCGGCCGTGCAGTTCCCCCTGTCGTTTGGCAAGTACTACTCGCGGTTCGCCGCGGCGCCAGCGCTGCTGGTCGTCCATCCTCCTTGGACGAAGATCTATGTCCTGGGCTATGGCCGGGCCTCGGAGGAACTGGTCAACCATCCGGTTCCGTTCCCGCTGGAATGGACCGGCAAGAGCGCTCCGCCTGAACAGTTCTAAGCCTGAGCCGCACCCGCCCGCCTAAACTCGGCGCGCTAAGCGAACGGGGACTCGCTGGCTTGCCAGGGGGCGGCACGCTAAGATCGGCGCTTGGCAACAGGCCGGTCCCTTGGCGGAGCAGCGCTGCGTGAAGAATCTTCGAGTCGCCGCCGCGCAGATGGAGCACGTCGACGGCGACGTCGCCGCGAATCTGGCGACCGTCGAGCGGCTCGCGCGGCAGGCCGCCGAGCAAGGCGCGCAGATCGTCGCGTTTCCGGAGTGCTGCCTCACCGGCTATTGGCATCTGCGGAAGCTCAGCCGCGATGAACTGACCGCACTGGCGGAACCCCTCTTCGGCGGCCCCAGTTCACAGCGACTGGGGCACTTGGCCGCCGAGACCGGACTGACGATCGGCGCCGGGCTGGTCGAACTGGCCCCGGACGGTCGGCTGTTCAATAGTTACGTGGTCGCGATGCCGGACGGCGGCTTTGCCCGGCACCGCAAGCTGCACGCCTTCGTCAGCCCGCACCTTTCCTGCGGCGACGAGTTCACCGTTTTCGCTGTGCCCCACGGCTGCCAACTGGGGGTGCTCATTTGTTACGACAACAATCTCGTCGAGAACGTACGGATCACGGCGCTGCTGGGGGCCGAGGTCTTGCTCGCGCCGCATCAGACGGGCGGCTGCAAAACGGCCAGCCCCCATGCGATGGGGCTCGTCGACCGCTCGCTCTGGGGCCAGCGCGAGACGAACCCGCAGGCGATCGAAGCCGAATTCCGCGGTCCCAAGGGGCGGGAGTGGCTGCTGCGCTGGCTGCCGAGCCGGGCGCATGACAACGGGTTGTTCGTTGTCTTCAGCAACGGCGTGGGACGCGACGACGACGAGGTGCGCACCGGCGGCGCCATGGTGCTCGATCCCTACGGCCGCATCTTGAGCGAAACCTGGGCGCCGCGCGAAAGCTTGGTGGTGTGCGATTTGGACGCGGACTTGCAGCCGACGGCCACCGGCACGCGGTGGCTTACTGCGCGGCGGCCCGAGCTGTACGCCCCGCTCGCCCAGCGGACTGGCCGCGAACGTTCGACGCGCGAGGTCCGCTTCGCCGGCATCGCGACGGAACCCGCGGACGCCCAACCGCCAACTGGGTAAGCGGAACGGGCGAAAACTCTTCTCCGCTTGGGGAGGCCGGCCTATAATGAGCCGGTAAGGTCCAAGGAACCGGCAACCTCGGCGAGGCCCCGCGGCACCGGCGGCAAGAACTCTATGGCGCTGCGTCGGAATAACGGATTCAACGCTCTGCGCGTATTTGGTCGGCTCATCCTGTTCGGACTGAGCTGGCTAACCATCGGACTGCTGTTGAGAACGGCGGCGGCGCAAGATGGCGCCCCGGCGACACCAGGTCCGCCCGCGGCTGAAGTCGCCGCTCAACCCGCTCCCGCGGCGGAAACAACCGCCGCGTTCGGCCGCTTGATTCGCGTGCCGCTCCCGATCGTCGGCGAGCTCGACAATCGCGTGCGGGCGATGGTCCGCCAAGCGCTTTCGACGCGCACGCCCGCCGAAGGCCGCCCGGTGCTGGTGTTCGAGCTCTGGCCCGAAGGCTCCGAATTCGGTCAAGGCTGCGACTTCTACCGTGCCCAGGCGCTGGCCGATTTTCTCACCAGCCGCGAGCTCAGCGGCGTGCGCACGGTCGCTTACATCCCGAAGTCGATCAAGGGACACGGCGTGCTCGTAGCCCTGGCCTGCGAAGAGATCGTGATGGCGCCCGACGCCGCGTTGGGCGAGGCCGGGGTCGATCTGCAGGCGGGGGGCGCGAGTCTGGAGGAGGCCGAGGCGGCCTACCGCAAGGTGGCCAGTCGGCGCAAGACGCTGCCCGTAGAAGTCGCCCTGGGCATGCTCGACCGCAACCGCAAGGTGCTCGAGGTCGAAACGGATCTGAGCGTCGAGTATGTGTTCGATAGCGACTTGGCCGACCTGCGGGTCCGCCGCGCCGTCCAGGGAGAGCCCAAAACGCTGAAGGAGCGTGGCGAACTCGGCTCGTTCACCGGGCGGGAAGCGCGCCGCTTGGGGTTTGTGAAATATGAAGCCCCCTCGCGCGACGCGCTAGCCCGCGCACTGGGGCTGCCCGCTGCGGCGCTCGAACAAGATCCTTCGCTGGGGGGCAAGTGGGTGTCGATCTTGGTGCCGATCAAAGGCCCGATCACGCCGCAACTCGCGCAGCACGTGCCCCGCAAGATCATGGAACAGATTGAAACGCGGGGGGTGAACCTGGTCTGCCTGCAAATCGAGAGCCCGGGCGGCTCGCTGAACGATTCGCTCGAGTTGGCCAACTTTCTGGCCGACCTCGATCCGCAGCGCGTCCGCACGGTCGCCTTCGTGCCGGAGCAGGCCCTGGGGGACGCCACGGCGATCGCCCTGGCGTGCGATCAAATCGTGCTGCAGCCCAAGGCCGCCTTGGGAGGTTGGGGGGCGCACCAGCTCTCGGCCGACGAGGTGAAGCTCGTTTCGGAGACGATTCGTCGCAAGCTCGCCCCGGCCAAGAACCGTTCCTGGTCGTTGCCGGCGGCGCTGGTGGATCCCATGCTCGAGGTGCATCGCTACCAGAAACGCGATGGCAAGACGACCGACTACTTTTCGGCCGACGAATTCGCCGAACTCAAGGACCAGGCCGATTGGCAGCGCGGAGACGTCGTGACCAAGCCCGGCGAGCCGCTGCAGGCAGTCGGTCCGCGCGCGGTCGAACTGGGACTGGCACGGCAGGTGGTGGCGAATTTTGGCGAGTGGAAGCAGCTCTACGGTCTCGAGGACGATCCGAACCTCGTTCAGCCGGGCTGGGCCGACGTTCTGATCTCGGCGCTCACGCGGACCGAGGTCGCCTGGATGCTGCTGCTCATTGGCGGCGTGGCGCTCTACGTGGAGCTGCAGGCGCCGGGCTTGGGCATTGGCGCCTTTGTCGCCACGGTTTGCTTCCTGCTGTTCTTTTGGGCCAAGTTCCTCGGAGGAACGGCGGAGTGGCTCGAGGTGATGCTGTTCGTCGCCGGGGTCGTTTGCCTGTTGCTCGAGCTGTTCGTGCTGCCAGGATTAGGCATCTTTGGCCTGGGGGGCGGCCTGCTCATCATCACGTCGCTGGTGCTGCTCAGCCAAACCTTTGTGCTGCCGCGCAACGAGTACCAGATGGACCAGTTCCGCGACTCGTTGCTCGTGGTCGGCGGGGCGCTGTTGGGCATCATCGGCGCGGCGGTCGCTGTGCGGCGGTATCTACCGCATGCGCCGCTGCTCCGGAACATCATGCTCGCGCCCGATTCCGATGAGGAACTCGAGCGCATTTCCTCGCGGGAGTCGCTGGTCGACTTCAGCCACCTGCTCGGCCAGCACGGCTCGGCGATCACGCCCCTCATGCCTTCGGGCAAGGCCCGCTTCGGCGGCGAACTGGTCGACGTAATCTCGTCCGGTGAGGCGATCGACCGCGGCGATGACGTGGTCGTCGTGCAGGTGCGCGGGAACCATGTGGTCGTCGAGAAGCGGGCCGTGTAACCGGGGCCTCGCGCACCCCGGCGAGTCCGCCCTCCGGCCTAGACATCCGCTGTAGCCAATCGCGGCGCAGCAAAAAGGGGAAGACGGCCGAACCGTCTTCCCCTGGGAAAGTCATACCGCGCGAGGGCGCCGCAACTTTCGTTACGGCGTCTTTTCCCCTTCCGCGGGCTTGGTGTCGCCCGCCGGGGGGGCCGTCGGCTCGGCCTTCTTAGCGCCTTCACCGCCACAGCCGATCGACGCCATGCTCACGCCGAACAGGGCTACGAGCACAAAGAACTTCTTCATTCTGACCTCACTCTGAGAAACTGGGTGACGCTGGCAGGACCTTCCTGCCCTGTTTTCACGGCCGAGCTGGCATGCATTTCGCCGCTCGAGCGGCAGTATTGCTAGCCACGGCCCAATTGTTCGTAGGTCGGGAGTTACTGCGGCGCCTTCTCGGGGGCAGGCGGCGCTTCGCTTTCGGCGGCGGGGGCCAGCGGGTCGGTCACGGCCGGCTCCGGCGCGGGGACCGTGTCGCCTGCCGCGGGGGCGGCGGGTTCCGTGGTCGGCGCAGCCGCCTTTTCATCATGGGCATGATCGTGGTCATGGTCATGATCGTGGGCTTCGCCCGGAGCGTGGGTGTGGCCATCGGCCGCTGGGGGGGCCGGCTCCACCTTCTTGGCGGCCGGTTCGCCGCAACCCACCGCGAAGGCGGTATATCCTAGGAATGCCATCGACCAGAGCACTTTACGCATCGCGTACTCTTCCTTCTCGTACCGTGACTCTCAGGGTTGGGACCACCGTGGACATCGAACGCTCGCTCGCGAGCGCCCGCCAAACCCTTGAGTGGTTTGATCCATGCGGCGGGGTATTTATTCCCCAGTCGCCAGAAGCGGCCAAGGCATTCAATCAGTGCAGCCTCGAGCAAGTCCCCACTCACTGGTGGGGCTCGCCCCACGGGGAACATAGCACGCTCCTGAGCAACGTGCTAGCAGGCAATCATCAAGGCGGAAGTCCGCAAGCCACTCGCATGTTGCCTAGACATCCTAGATACACATCGGGCGGGAGTCCGTCGACGCGAACTGCGTGGTCGCCCGACACGCCATCAACGAGGCCGCCTTCGTCGACGAGCGTCTCGAGGAGCTCGGCTTGTTGCCCGCAGGTCCAAGCGGCGGCGCGCTCGAGTTGGCCGGCGACTCCCAGCATCGCCAGCGCGAGCGCGTAGGCGGCCCAATCGGTGACGCCAGCGATCAAGGTGTGGTCGCAAGGGGTGCGACACGCGATGCGGCCCCCTTGCGGAACGCGCGCCGCGATGAGCTCCCAGGGAAGGGAACCTGCGCCGATTTCATTGCCGCCGTCGATCAATCCCAGCGTGCAGATTGGCAGCCTGCGCCGCTGCACATCCTCGAAAAGTCGCCACAGCGGAGCCGCAAAATCCTCGAGCGCCTCGCCGCGCATGTTGCGGCAGGTTCCCTGCAGTTCGATCGGGATTTCAGCCAGAAACGACGAGACCGGCGGCGGGCCAGCGCGCTGTTGGGCGAGGAACGTATCGAGCGTGTGCGCGGGGCCAGGGCGTTCGATCGCCACCAAATGCGACCAGCCCCGCGCCAGGCAACGATCCATCGCTGCCCTCCAAGCGGAGCGGTCTCCTGCTGGATGCGCTAAGTCAAGGATCTCGCAGTCGAGCGAACTCGCGCGTAAGCCAAGTTCGATTGCCGCACGAATCAGTGGATCGCAAACCCAGTCGACGCGCATGCCCAGCGCTCGGCAAGCGCGCGCCAGATAGAGCGCTCCAGGCGGTCCATCGGTTTCGGCCGCGCCCCCTGCGGTGAGAATGGGGAAGCCCGTGACGATGCCGACGGCCGTTCCGTCCCGCGCCAGGCTTTGGGCTGAGGAAAGCAGCTCAAGGTTGGCCGCAGGCGCGAGGGCGGAGGAAAATCCCACCAGGCCACGCCCACCGGGATCCTGCGCCATGTAGGTCCCTAATTCCAAAACCCAACCTGGAGCTGCAGACGAGGCCATAGAGCCTGCGAAATTCGGGTTGCTCTTGAGAGAAGCGGGTGACGCTCGGGGGCGGCGTTGGCCGATGAATGCCCGGTTGTGGCCCAAGTCCTTCGGTCTGGCAAGGTGCGAGCGCGAATCGGGGATGCGATTGCCGCAAAGGTTCGAATTCTCGAACCTGCCGGCGAAGCGCATCGCTTTGGACCGAAGTGAGCAAAAAGGCTCAGTCTCACCGGCTCGGGTGGCCCGCTCGCCTGCTTGCCGAGCCGTAAGCATTAACTTTGGTTGACTTTTCTCGCTCAGCCGGTACAACAGAAAATTCGTTCGTGAAATTTGTCACAAAGTCGGCTTTCGTGGGGTTCGGCTTGTGTTTTTGGCGAACGCCACGCCCGCAACTTGAGTGGCCTGGCCGCAATCGTTTCCCCTCGCGAAGCGCCGGCTGTAAGAGATAGCCGCATGGCCGAAAAGAAGAAGATGTCGGTGGCCGATATTCTGGCTGCCGCGCGGAAGACCGATGCCAGCAAATCAGACGCAGCGGAGCCTGCGGCGCCAGCCGCGGGTCCGGAGGCGTCGTCTCCCGTCGAGCCTGCGGCCGAAGCGCCGCCGGCAGCCGCGAAACCCAGCCCTGCGGCCGCCAAGGCTGCTGCGGGGGGGGCGCGACCCAGCGTCGCTGATATTCTCGCCGCCGCGCGGGCTGCCAAGGGAGCTCAGCCCCCTGCCGCCGCGGCGCCGGCAGCCGCGTCGAAGCCCGCGGCCGCCAAGCCTGCCGCCGAGAAACCCAAAGCGGCCGAAAAACCGGCTGCCGCAGCGCCAGGCGGCCCCAAAGACACGGCCAGCATTCTGGCCGCCGCGCGGAAGGGCGCCCGCCCTGGCCCGGTCACCAAGAGCGAAGCTGCCGCGCGGGCATCGGCCGTGGCAGCGCCCGCCAAGCCGGAAAAGAACAAGCCCAGCGCCCCGCCGATGCCGGCCAAGCCGGACTACGCCAAACCCAAGGCCAAGGCCGCGGCTGAGGAAGACCGCCGCAGCTTCTTGCACTTGTTCCTCGGCACGATGATGGGGCTGGGTTTCACGTCCTTGGCGACGGCCAGCGGCCTGTGGACCCTCGGCTTGGCTCGGTTCATGTTCCCGAACATCCTGACCGAGCCCCCCAGCCGCTTCAAAGTCGGCTTCCCTAGCAACTTCGCCCCGGGTCAGGTGGAAACGAAGTTCATCGCCCAATTCGGCGTGTGGGTGGTCAATGGCGAATACAACGGCCAGGCCCAGATCTACGCTCTGCGCTCCGTTTGCACCCATCTGGGTTGCACTCCCAACTGGCTCGAAGGGGAGCAGAAGTTCAAGTGCCCCTGCCATGGCAGCGGCTTCTATAAGGACGGCATCAACTTCGAAGGCCCCGCGCCGCGGCCGCTCGAGCGCTACGCGATTCGCGTGGCCGACGACGGCCAGCTCGAAATCGACAAGAGCAAGATCTTTCAGGAGGAAATGGGGCAGTGGACTGACCCCACGAGCTTCGTCACGGCGTAGCTGGCTCGCCCGCCGGCTTCGGCCAGCGTCTGGCTTCCGACGTGTTCCGCCAAGCTCGTTGCTCCTCAAGCGTTTGCAACGGCCAATTTTTCCCAACTAAGCCTGCAGGCCCTTCATGTCGCTCGGCGACGACATTCGCGAATCGCAGATTTGGAAGAGCGTGTTCCGCCATCCGGCGCCCGTCGACCGGCGCAACCGGATCGTGGTCATGCTCACCAACTTCTTCTTGCACCTGCACCCGGTGTCGATCAAGAAGCAAGGCATCGCCCTCAGCTACACCTGGTGCATGGGGGGCGTGACCTTCTTCCTGTTCCTGGTGGAAACGGTCACGGGCGTGCTCTTGATGTTCTACTACCGGCCCACGATCGAGTGGGCCTACTGGGACATCTTATCGTTGCGCGACGTCACCTCCTTAGGCATCCTCCGCGAGTTGCATCGCTGGGGGGCCCACGCAATGGTGATCACCGTCTGGCTGCACATGTACCGGGTTTTTCTCACGGGCAGCTATAAGCCGCCGCGCGAGTTCAATTGGGTGGTCGGCGTGATCTTGCTCCTGCTCACGCTGTTGCTCTCGTTCACCGGCTACCTGCTCCCCTGGGACCAGTTGGCGATTTGGGCCATCACCGTGGGCTCGAACATGGCCCGCGCCACGCCGGTGCTGGGGCATGAAGGCCCCGGCGCTCAGGTGCTCAACAACGTGTCGATCAACCTGGGCGGCCTCGACCTGATCACCAACGCCTCGGACGCGCGGTTCGGCCTGCTCGGCGCGCGGTTCGTGGGCGAGGAAACGCTCAACCGCTTCTACATCCTGCACTGCATCGCCATTCCGCTCGCGGTGGCGCTGCTGTTGGCGATTCACTTCTGGCGCGTCCGCAAGGACGGCGGCATCAGCGGCCCGCTGTAACGCGAAGCGGGGCCCCGGCAGTCACGCGACTTCAAGATCCTTTCGGTGCTTCCCAGCCATGCACGGCGACAACACCCAATTCCTGCACAGCATCGCCGGGTTCCTCGGCGGCTACTACGTGGCCATCGCCGTGATGAACGCGCTGGCCGCGCTGTACCTGTGGCAGAAGCTGGGCAAGGGGGCGCAGGCGATCGTGTGGCTGGTGGTGGCGATGGTGGCCGCCGGCATCTTCGCTCCGTTGGCCCTTAGCGCCCATCCGCTCGAAGTGCCGAGCGGGATCCGAAATTTCGTCGACTACATGACCGGCCCCGTGGTCTACACGGTGGGCACCACGCTGGGGCTGATCGTCTTCCTGGTCTTCCGCCGCTTCTTCGTACAGCCGGTGGTGGCCTGGTCGCTGCTCAACATCTCGCTGTTCGTGCTCGGCATGTCGATTTCCGACTACGAGTTCGCCCAGATCGTCACCAAGCCCGACAATGTGCCGATCGTGGCGCTGATCTTTCTGCTGGCCTTCTTCACTTGGCTGGCCACTTATAAGGCGGTGCAGAACGACGATCGCGCCCGCCAAGGCCTGCCCCCGCTCGAGAAGCTCGACGACGAGAAGATCCTGGTCTGGCCCGACCTGGTCTACTCCGAGCTGATCTGCATGATCGTGGTCACGGCCGTGTTGCTGCTGTGGGGCATCGGCCTGCAGGCGCCGCTCGAAGAGCCGGCCAGCAGCGTGAAGACCCCCAACCCCTCGAAGGCCCCCTGGTACTTCCTGGGCCTTCAGGAAATGCTCGTCTACTTCGATCCCTGGTACGCCGGGGTCGTGTTGCCGAGCCTCACGATCGTGGGCCTGATGGCCATTCCCTACTTGGACTTCAACAAGAAGGGGAACGGCTACTACACGATCGAGCAGCGCTGGTTCGCCTACATCATCTTCCAACTCGGCTTTCTCGAGCTTTGGATCACGCTCATCATCCTGGGCACGTTCCTCCGCGGCCCGAACTGGAACTTCTTTGGGCCCTACGAGTACTGGGACACCCACAAGGTGCTCGCGCTCAACAACATCGATCTCTCGGAATACTTCTGGGAGTTGTGGTTGGGCATGCCGCAGCCCAAGGCGGCCGCAGGCAGCCCTTGGTACATCCAGCTTTGGTGGATCGTTGTGCGTGAGTCGCCGGGCATCCTGTCGCTGCTGGCTTACCTGCTGATTCTCCCGCCGCTGTTGGCGGTCACCATCTTCCGCAAGTTCTTCATCCGCATGGGCTTCATCCGCTACATGGTGATGATCAATCTGCTGCTGTTGATGGCTTCGCTGCCGATCAAGATGGTCCTGCGCTGGACGGCGAACCTGAAATACATCGTGGCGATTCCCGAGTACTTCCTAAACTTCTAGTCGGGTGTCCGGCCCTCCCCTGGGGGCCCGCTGGAAAGACGCTTCATGCCTGCCAACGAACAAACCTGGCGCGATCAAAAGCTGCTGCACGTAGTCTTCGGCGTGACCGGCTTGGCCATGCTGGGGGCCACCGTGTGGATGCTGGCGGCCGACCACAATCGCGAGTGGAAGCCCTACCAGCGAAAGTTCGCCGATATCGAAACGGCGACGATCGACTGGCGGATCAGCGAAGCGCGGACCGCCGAGTACGTGCTTCAGGAGAGCAAACTCAAGGAGGCGATCAAAGCCGAGCAACAGATCCTGCCTGAACCGCTCCTGGTCAAGCGGTTCCTGGTGGAACTCCTGTACTTCCGCGCCACCAAGACCGAGGCGCAGGCAGGGTTCGACACGACTCCGCTCGACCTGGAATACGAACAGTGGACGGCGAACCCCGACGCCGCCAAGACCGACGCCCTGCTCGCGAAGCTGCAGGAGCGGGCCCCCGGTGACCCGCGGCTTACGGGATTGCTCGCCGAACTGACGAGCGCCGATGCGGCCAACCTTTCGCCCGACGATAAGACGCGCCTCCGCGGGCGGATCGTGGCGGAGATGGAACGCCAGGTGAAGCTGGCGCGGTTCCGCGAAGAGCAGCTTTCGACCGACAAGAAATTCAAGGCCGCCACCTTCGCGGTCAAGGACAGCGATTACGGCATCGGCGTGCGCGATGAGGTGACCGAAGAGGCGCTCGCCGCCATCGAACGCCAGGTGCAGAGCGTCAAGGGGCAGGTCGATGAGCTCAACCTGGCCGTGCAGAATGCGACGGCGCTGCGCAAGGCGCTCGAAGTTCGCTTGGCCGAAATCACGGCCGGCGAGACGGCCGCCCAGAAGGCTCTGGCCGACCACAAGGCATCCGTCGACCAACTCCACAAGGGCCTCACGGATCGTCAGCGGACCTGGTTCAAGTCGCTGCTGGGGGCTCCGATCATCGACGCCTTCGGCCGCCCGCTCAAGATCGAGCAGGTTTGGCTGCCGAACCTCACGGTCGACTTCAACTTCAAGCGCGTCGCCCGCTTTGACCGCTGCATCACTTGCCACCAGGCGATGGAGAAGTCGCTGCCGGGCGCCCCGGTCGACGCGGCCTTCCCGCCGGAAGAGCAAGTGACGCTGACCCTGGCCACGCCCGCCGCGCCCCCCGAGCCCAAAAAGTCTGAAGACGGCAAGGTCGAGCCGGTGAGCTTCGCCAGCGTCTACGGTTTCGAACTGGCCGAAGCCGGGCTGTTCTCGCCCAACGATGTGACAGTGAACGTCGTCCGCCCCGAATCGCCGGCCGCCGTGGCCAGACTGCGCCCGGGCGACATCATCGAACGGGTGGGAGACGCGAATCTGCTCGGCAAGAGCGACGCAAACACCTTTCTCTTGCAGAACGTCGCCTGGGGCAAGCCGCTCTCGCTCACGGTCCGCCGCGGCGTGCCGCAACCGTTCAGCACCCATCCCCGGCTCGATCTGTTCGTCGGCTCGATGAGCCCGCACAAGATGATGGAGTTCGGCTGCACGATCTGTCACGAAGGACAGGGAAGCGCCACCCAGTTCAAGTGGGCCTCGCACACGCCCAACTCGCCGCTCCAGCAGCACGCCTGGCGCGACGAGCACGGCTGGTTCGACAACCACCACTGGATCTTCCCGATGTTCGCCAAGCGATTTGCCGAGAGCAGTTGCTTGAAGTGCCATCACTCGGTGGTCGAGCTCGAGCCCAGCGAGCGGTTCCCCGAGCCCCCGGCCCCCAAGCTCATGGCCGGCTATCAGCTCATCAAAGAGAACGGCTGCTTCGGCTGCCACGAAATCAACGGCTTCAATGGCCCCGACACCCGCGTCGGCCCCGACTTGCGCGTGGAGCCGAACTACTTCGCGGCCGCCCAGGCGTTGTTGCTGCAACCTGGCTTGTCGAACGAACAGCGCGAATGGGCCACCCACTTGGTCTCCCATCCAGAAGACGACGCGGTTCGCCGCCGGCTGCTGGTGTCGCTCACCCAAGGCGCCGTCGAGGCGCCGTCGGACGCCGCGGCCGAGAAAGATGTGGTCGCGGAGAAGAGCGTGCCGGTTTCTGTGGCGGCGCCGGCCGAATCGGCCGCGCTCCGCAAGCTGGGCGACATGTTCAAGGACATCGAAACCCCCGGCACGATGCGCAAGGTCGGCCCCAGCCTGCGCTACGTAGCGAGCAAGGTGAACGGCGAGTTCCTCTACGACTGGATCGCCAATCCCACGCACTTCCGCCCTAGCACGAAGATGCCGCGGTTCTTCGGCCTCTTTGGCCATCTGGAAGGCGAAGGCCGCGCGGCCGCCGAGAAGTTCGAGCCGATCGAGATTCGCACGGCCTCCGAGTACCTGCTCAACAAGAGCCAGCCCTTCAAATACGCGGGCGCCCCGGCCGAGGTCACCGAACAAGCGTCGGCCGAGCGCGGCAAAACGCTGTTCGAGGTCCGCGGCTGTCTGGCCTGCCACAAGCACCAGGACTTCCCCGTGGGTCAGGCCACCCAAGGCCCCGACCTCTCGCGGATCGGCGCCAAGCTCGCCCAGTCGAAGGACAACGGCGGCCGGCAGTGGCTTTACACCTGGCTCCGCAATCCGAACGCCTATCACCCGCGCACCTCGATGCCGAACCTGATCCTTGACCCGATCCAGGATGCCGACGGCAAGGTGACCGACCCGGCCGCCGACATCACGGCCTGGCTGATGACCTCAGGCGATTGGAAGCCGGGCGCCCGCCCCGAGCTCGATCTGGCCGCGCTCGAGGACCTCGCGAAGCAGCACCTGACCGGCGCCTTCAGCGTCCGCCAGGCCGAGGAGTTCTTGCAGACCGGCATCCCCGAGGCCTTCGCCAGCCAACTCAAGGGGGACGAGGTCGAGTTGCTCGGGCCGATGACGCTCGAGAAGAAACTCAACTACGTGGGCCGCAAGTCGATCAGCAAGTATGGCTGCAGCGGCTGCCACGACATCCCGGGCTTCGAAGACTCGAAGCCCATCGGCACCGGCTTGGCCGACTGGGGCCGCAAGGACCCCTCGCGGCTGGCTTTCGAGCACATCGCGGTCTACCTCTCGAAGCACCTGCACGACGAGCACCCGGCCGACGGCCTGCCTGAGGAAGGCAACCTCGACGTGTCGCTCGAGTCGCAGGACAAGGGCTTCTTCCTCGAGCAGATCAACGCCCACAACCGCATCGGCTTCTTGTGGCAAAAGCTGCGTCAGCCGCGAAGCTACGACTTCCGCAAGACGGAGAACAAGAGCTACAACGAGCGGCTGCGGATGCCGAAGTTCAACTTCACCGAAGACCAGATCGAGCAGGTGATGACCTTCGTGCTGGGCCTGGTGGCCGAGCCGCCGGGGCCGGCGTATGTGTTCCAGCCCGATCCGCGCCGCAAAGCGCTCATCGAAGGGCAGGTGGTGCTCGACAAGTTCAACTGCGGCGGCTGCCACGTGCTGCAGATGGACCGCTGGACCTTCGAATTCCGGCCCGACGAAGTGCCGGCCCCCGACACGGTGCCGGACTTCGCCTTCCTGTCGCCGCACTTCACGCCGGAGGAAGTGGCCGCCTCGCTCAAGGTCGACAACCGCGGCTACCGCAAGGCGACGATCGTCGGCACGCCGGTGGTCGACGACACGACCGGCCAACCGCTCTTGGTCGACGAGGAATTCGCGCCGATCGAAGCGGGCGACACCACCACGCCGGGCTTTTATCGCTTCGTCCTCTGGGACGCCGCGCTCATCAATGGGCATCCGCGCCTGGTGGGAGATCAGGCGCCGCTGATCAGCAAGGACCGCCTGCTCCGGCGCATCCCGACCACGGGCGGGGATCTGCCGCGCTGGATTTATCCAGCCGTGGTGGCCGCCGAGCGCGAGAAGAACCCCGCGGCCAAGGCCGAGGAGGCCTGGGGTTGGCTGCCGCCGCCGCTCATTCGTGAAGGCAAGAAGGTGCAGTCGGCCTGGCTGCACGACTTCCTGCTCGATCCGCATTTGATTCGGCCAGCGGCGATCCTGCGGATGCCCCGGTTCAACATGTCGTCGGCCGACGCGACGAAGCTGGCGAACTACTTCGCCGCGGTCGACAAGGTCGACTACCCCTACGAGTTCGATCCGCGCACCCGCAGCGAACACTTGGCGGCGGCGGAAAAGGCGCATCCTGGCCTGTTGACCGATGCGATGAAGATCGTGACCGACAACAACTACTGCGTGAAGTGCCACTATGTGGGGGACTTCTCGCCCAAGCCGAACCTGACCGCTTTTGGCACCGACAAGGCGCTCGGCCCGAACCTCGACCGGGTGTTCCAGCGGATTCGTCCCGAATTCCTGCGGCCCTGGATCGCCAACCCCAAGCGGTTGCTGCCGTACACGGGCATGCCGGTGAATGTGCCGTATGGCACGCCGGTGAGTCAGCAGCTCTTCGCCGGCTCGAGCGAGCAGCAGCTCGACGGGTTGGTCGATTTGCTCCTGAATTTCGATCGCTACACGCAGCAACAGACTTCGATTCGTTCGCTGATTCAGGCCGCGCCGCCGGCGACGCCGGCTGCCCCCACGGGCGGAGGGCATTAACCGCACACTCGTCTCAAGGACCTTGTCAGGAATGTTGGGCCAGGAAGGCCGGCGACAAACCCGTTTCCCGTTTCAGCTTCGAGAGGCGCCGCATGGCGATTCCCGGGCACACCCCCTATAATTCGAAGGCCCTTGGCATTTCGAGGGCCTTGTTGCCTCCCTCATGGGCTGTCGCCGGTTGGCTGACGTTGGCCGGCTGTGGCAGCTCCCCGCCCCCTCAACCGCCGGCGGGCGCCAAGGCGCCCGCAGCGCCGCCCGCCGTGGAGCTGGGTGCTGCAGACGGTGACGCTCCGAAAAGCGACGCGGGCGGTTCCGGAACTTCCAAAGCAGGAGAATAGCATGATCCGTGTGCAGAAGTTGGCCGTGGCCGCGTTCGTGGCCGCCTCGCTCGCCGTTCACGCCTACGCCGCCGACGGCGAATGGGGCACCCTCAAGGGCAAGTTCGTGTTCGACGGTGATGCGCCCGCGCCCGAGAAGCTTAACGTCGCCAAGGAAGCGTTTTGCACCAAGTGCAACGTCGTCTCCGAGGACAAGGTCGTCGATCCCTCGAACAAGGGGGTGGCCAACGTCGTGGTCTTCCTCAAGACCAAGAAGGGGGAGAAGATCGCCATTCACCCCGACTACGAGAAGCCCGAGGTGAAGAACGCCGAACTGGTGATCGACAACAAAGGCTGCCGCTTCGAACCCCACGTGGCCATCGCTCGCGTCGGCCAGCCCGTGATCGTGAAGAACTCCGATCCTGTGTCGCACAACAGCAACATCGCCTCGGTGACGGGTCAGAACCCGGCCTTCAACCAGATCATTCCGACCGACGGGACCGCAAAGTACACCTTCAAGGCCGCCGAGAACTTCCCGGTGACCGTGAGCTGCAACATTCATCCCTGGATGAAAGGCTACGTGATCGTCCGCGACGATCCCTACGCGGTGGCCTCGGCCGCCGATGGCAGCTTCGAGATCAAGAACCTGCCGGTCGGGGACTACGAGTTCCAGGTGCGGCACGACAGCGGCTACATCACCAAGGCCACCGTCGGCGGCAAAGCCGTCGAGTGGAAGAAGGGGGTGGCCAAATTTTCGGTCAAGCCAGGGGACAATGACCTGGGCGAGATCAAGGTGAAGTTCTAGAAAGACATTGGGCGCGATCGCGCCGGACGGAACGCTTCCGTCCGGCGCGGCGCCGATTTGCTTCAACCCCCATCGTTTGATGCGCACGCACGTTCGACCGCCGATCGTTTGGACCGCTTTGTTCGCGGTAGCTGCTGCGCTGCCGCTCGGCTGCTCCCATGCCCCGGCCAGCGGCCCTTCGGCCAACATGACCGCGGCCCTCAAGCTGCGCGAAGACTTGAAGGGGGGCGCTGCCGCTGCCGGTGGAGATGCCACGGCGGCCGAGGCAGCCCCGACCGGCACCGGCTGGGCCACTCTCAAGGGCAAGTTCACCCTCGCCGGCGATCCGCCGCCGCGCCCCAAGCTGGCCACCTCCGGCGGAGACATGTGCAGCGCCGATGGCTCCCCCATCCTCAGCGACCGGCTGCTTGTCGACTCGGCCACCAAGGGGATCGGCGGCGTGGTGATCTACGCCCGCAAGCCGAAGCGGGTGCATGATTCGGCCAAGCAGCCCAAGGAACCGGAGGTCGTCTTCGATCAGAAGGGGTGCCGGTTCCTCAGCCACGTGGCCGGCATGCAGGTCGGCCAGACGATGAAGATCCTCAACAGCGATGCCTTCGGCCACAACACGAAGATCGACGGCGTGGTCGACGCCAACAAGTTCAATCAAACCGTGGCCACCGGCTCGTCGGTCACCTACAAGCCGCTCCGCGAAGAAAATGCCCCGCTCAAGGTGGGCTGCAGCATCCATCCCTGGATGTCGGCCAACGTGCTCGTGCGCGGCGACGGCTACTTCGCCGTCACCGGCCCCGACGGCACTTTCGAGATTCCCAACCTGCCTGCCGGCGAAGAGCTCGAGTTTCAAGTTTGGCACGAAGGCGCTGGCGGCCAGGGCAATCTGGTGCTCGATCAGCCGACGCTCAAGTGGAACAAGCAGGGCCGTTTCAAGATCAAGCTCGATCCCGACACAACGCGGGAACTCGATCTGACGGTGCCGGTGGCGGCCCTTCCCGCGGCGGCCGGATGATCAATAAGCTCCTTGGCCGCCTCCAGGATGCGGCGACTATCCCACTCTTCTGCCCTCAGAGGTTCGTGTTTTCGATGTTGCTCGCGAAGCGGTCACGAGGAGGGTCGTTTCTTCTCTGGGGGGCTTGCTGCGCGGCGCTGCTGGGGGCTGGCTGCTCCCAGTCCACGACGCCGAGCTTCCGCCTGAACGTGATGGAGGTCGAGGCGAAGCAACTCGAGCCGCCCGCGGCGCAGAAGGTGGCCGACGCGCTGGTGGCGATGTTCGGCACGCCCGACGAGCCCTTCGTGTTCCCAGAGTCGGGCCTCGATTTGCGCAAGCTGCAGTTCGCGGCCGGGCCTGTGTCGAGCGATGCCCGCGGGTCTTCGCACGGCCTCTACCGCCAGCACTGTGCCCACTGCCACGGCATCACCGGCGACGGGCTCGGCCCCACGGCCATGTTCTTGAACCCCTATCCCCGCGACTATCGCACCGGGGAGTTCAAGGCCAAGAGCACGCTGCTCAACGCTCGTCCGACCCAGGCCGACCTCGATCGGCTGCTCAAGGAGGGGGTGCCTGGCACTTCGATGCCGTCGTTCGTGCTGCTGCCGCAGGCCGAGATCGACGCCCTGGTCGAGTACGTCAAGTACCTGAGCATGCGCGGGCAGGTCGAGCGACGGCTCATTCTGGAACTGGGCAATGAAGAGAGCCTGGAACTCAATCGAGAACTCCTGATCGACACGGCCCTGGCGGACGCGGCGCAAGCCTGGGCCGACGCCGAGGGGGCCATCATCGCGCCGGCGGCGCCTCCTGAGGTCAGCCTCGAAGAGTCGATTGCCCTCGGCCGCGAGTTGTTTCAAGGATCCACGGCGAATTGCGTGAAGTGTCATGGCACGCTCGCCCTGGGCGACGGCCAAACCGATGACTTCGACAACTGGAGCAAGACCACGAAGACCTTCTTCCAAGACGTGCGGAAGGTCAAGCCCGAGGAGATTGCGGATCTTTCGCTGGCCGACTTTCAGGACGTCGGCGCGCTGCCGATCCGCAACATCAAACCGCGCAACCTGCGGCTGGGCATCTTTCGCTTCGGCCGCCGGCCCGTTGACATTTATCGCCGCATTCATACGGGGATCGCGGGAACTCCGATGCCCGGCGTCGGCCAATCGCCGGAGAACGCGGCCGGCCTGACGCCGGATCAGGTGTGGCACCTGGTGAACTATGTGTTGCGCGGGCTCCCCTACGAGTCGTTGAGCGAGCCTCCGGAGCAGTTCATCGCCGCGGAGCGATCGGTGTATTAGGGCCGCTGGTGCGGCGTTGCGATTCAGTGTTCGGTGTGGTGGCGTGAAGATCGACCAACCTCCAGTCTGAGAGCTAGGCGGCCAGAGCCGCGGAGAAGGCGTACGTGGGAAAGCTTTGGAGCCTGCTGTTCTTGCTCGTGCCCGTGCTGGGAGTGGCCACGTTCGTGGTCGCGCCCTGGTACGACCACTGGCTGCCTCCCGATGTTTCGGAACACGGCGCCACGATCGACCATCTGTTCATGTTCATCCTGGCGCTGACCGGCGTGGTGTTCATCGCCACCGAGGCAGCGCTGTTCTACTTCATGTGGCGGTACGACAAGAAATCGAACCGCGAGCCGGCCAAGTTCACCCACGGCAGCCATAGCCTGGAAGTGGTCTGGACGATCGTGCCCACGGCCGTGCTGTTGTTCATCGCCATCTACCAGATGAACGCCTGGGCCGATCAGAAGATGCGGCGGCCCGACATTCCGCCGACCGTGGAAGTGATGGCCCGCCAGTTCGAGTGGCGGCTCCGTTATCCCGGCAAGGACGGCAAGCTCCACACCCTCGACGATCTTCACGTCGTCAACGATTTGCATCTGCCGGTCGACGAAGAGGTGCTCATCACCCTGCTCAGCCAGGACGTGTTGCACAGCTTCTTCCTGCCCAACCTGCGGGTGAAGCAGGACGCGGTGCCCGGCATGTCGCAGGGCGTGTGGTTCCGGGCGCTCGAGCAAGGGGAATTCGACCTGGTGTGCGCCGAGCTCTGCGGCTGGGGGCACTACAAGATGAAGGGGCGGCTGACGGTGCAATCGCGGGCTCAGTTCAACGAGTGGCTGGCCCAGAAGTACGCGGAGCAAGAAGCCACTCAGGCCGAGGCGGCCGCCCCAGCGGCGGAGGAAGACGAATGAGCTCGATCACCGTTGGTTCGCACGACCATGCCCATCACCCGGCCCACGGCGGGGTGGGGCACTTCCTCAACACCTATGTGTTCTCCAAAGACCACAAGGTGATTGGCATTCAGTTCCTGTTCTCTACGCTGCTGTGGTTCTTCGTCGGCGGGCTGCTCGCGCTCGCGGTGCGTTGGCAGGTGGCCTGGCCCTGGTCGCCGGTGCCGGTGCTTGGCCGGCTGCTGTTCGCCGAGCAAGGCGGCCAGATGTCGCCCGAGTTCTACACGATGCTGTTCACCATGCACGCCACGGTGATGATCTTCTTCGTGATCATCCCGATTCTGGCGGGCGCGTTCGGCAACTTCCTGATCCCGCTGATGATCGGGGCCGACGACATGGCCTTCCCCACGCTCAACATGCTGAGCTATTGGTTCATGTGGCCGGCCTTCCTCTGCGCCATCATGAGCTTTTTCACCCCCGGCGGGCCCGACGCCGCGCCTGCCAGCGGTTGGACGGGCTATCCGCCGCTGACGGCCATCAAAGCGGCGGCCCCCGGCAGCGCGGTCGCTCAAGACTGGTTTCTGCTCGCCCTGATCTTCGTGGGCATTTCTTCGATGATGGGCTCGGTCAATTACATGACCACCATCATCCAGATGCGCGCCCCCGGCATGACGATGTTCCGCCTGCCGATGACGATCTGGGCCATGTTCATCACGGCCGTGCTCCAGGCCTTCGCCCTGCCGGTGCTCACGGCCGCCTTGTTCATGCAGCTCATGGACCGCAACCTGGGCACGGGCTTCTTCCTGCCCGAGGGCTTGCAGGCGAACAACTCGGACCCGGCCACCGGCGGCGGCCATCCGCTGTTGTGGCAGCACTTGTTCTGGTTCTATTCCCATCCGGCCGTGTACATCATGATCCTGCCGGCGATGGGCATGGTGTCCGACATGATCAGTTGCTTTTCGCGCAAGCCGCTGTTCGGCTACAAGCCGATGGTCTACTCGATCGCCGGCATCGCGGGGCTGGGCTTCATCGTCTGGGGCCACCACATGTTCGTGTCGGGCATGAACCCGGCCCTGGGCATGACGTTCATGGTCTCGACGATGATGATCGCGCTCCCTAGCGCGATCAAAACCTTCAACTGGCTCGGGACGATTTGGGGGGGCAAGCTCGAGTTCACCACCCCCATGCTGTTCGCCCTGTCGTTCGTGTCGATGTTCATCATCGGCGGCCTGTCGGGCATCTTCATGGCGGCCACGCCGGTCGACATCTTTATTCACGACACCTACTTCATCGTGGCCCACTTCCACTACGTGCTCTTCGCCGGCACGGCGATGGGCGTGTTTGGGGCGATCTACTTTTGGTTCCCCAAGATGTTCGGCCGGCTGATGAACGAGCCCTTGGGCAAGCTGCACTTCGTGCTCACGTTCATCTTCCTGAACGGCACCTTCTTCCCGATGCACATCCTGGGCGCCGTGGGCTTTCCGCGCCGCCTGGCTGATCCCTATCACTACGCCACGTTCCACCATCTCCAGCACTTGAACGAAATCATGACCTACTGCGCCATCGGCATGGTGGCCACGCAGGTGATCTTTGCCTTCAACTTCGTGTGGAGCATGTTCCAGGGGGCGCCGGCGGGGCGGAATCCGTGGCGGGCCAACGGCCTGGAATGGACGGCCCCCAGCCCGCCGGGGCACGGCAACTTCGACTTCCAACCGATCGTCTACCGCGGTCCCTACGAGTACAACTCGCCCGAGATCGAGGAAGACTACTACCCTCAAACGCAACCGCCGCCGGAAGGGGTCGATCCCAATGCCCCGCCGGCCCACTAGGTCTTGAACTCCAAATCGCCGGCCGGACCTCGTTATCCCCGAGTAATCCGGCGGCCCGCTTGCCGCGTGAAGTCCGCCTCTGACAACTTGACGAGCGTTTGGCCCCATCGCTGGGCTGTGGCGCTCGTCTGCGCCACCTTCCCGCTCATCTGGGTGGGCGGCCTGGTCACCACGTATCAGGCCGGCATGGCGGTGCCGGACTGGCCGAACACCTACGGCTACAACCTGTTTCTCTACCCCTGGCAAACCTGGCTGTTCGGGCCGTGGGACCTGTTCATCGAACACGGCCATCGGTTGCTCGGCGCGCTGGTGGGCTTGCTGGCGATTGGGCTTGTGATCTCCGTTTGGAGATCACTGCAACCGCGCCGCCTTAAGGTCTGGTCGCTCGTGGCGCTCCTGGCAGTGGTTGGTCAGGGAGTGCTGGGGGGCCTGCGCGTGGTGCTCGATGAGCGGCTGCTCGCCATGATTCATGGGTGTGTCGGTCCGGCATTCTTCGCCCTGTGTGCGGCGCTTACGGCGATCACGGCGCCGTGCTTTACGACCGCGCAAAACGCGTCGCCGCGAATCGCCCGCGTTCATCGTCTGGCGATGCTCACCGCCGCGCTCGCCTATCTGCAAATCGTGTTTGGCGCCGCCGTGCGCCACCTGCCGCCTGGGGCGGAGCCCGAGGTGTTCCGCGTGGCGATGTTCGCCCATCTGTTCATGGCGCTGGCCTTGAGCGTACACATCGTGTTGCTGGGGGTTCGTTCGGCGGCCGCGCCAAGAACGCTGCGCCGCCCGGCGTTTGCCTTGGTCGGCCTGTTGTGCGTGCAAGTGCTGCTCGGCTGCGGCGCCTGGGTGACGAACTATAACTGGCCCGCCTGGATTGGCGAGCACGCCTGGTCGGAAGGGTTCGTCGTGCAGGCCGAAGGCGGGGTGCAGGCCCTGATCACCACGGCCCATCAGGCCACCGGCTCGCTGATTCTGGCGCTGGCCGTGCTGGCCGCGGTGCGGTCGGCAGGTTCGCCCGTGCGTTCGCCCACCGTGTCGCTTCCCACGCGCCTGGCGGGGGTGGCGGCATGAGTTCTCCCGTACTGGTTTACGAAAACCGCCGCGAGCTGCTGCTGGCTCGCTTCGGCGATTATCTCGAGCTTTCCAAGCCGCGGATCGCCCTGCTGGAGCTGGTGGTCGTGGCGGTCGCCGCCTATGCCGCCGGCTGGAGCCCGGCCGAGCCTTGGCTGCTCGTCAGCACGCTCTTGGGCACAACGCTCTTGGCCGCGAGCGCAAGCGCGCTCAACCAATGGCTCGAGCACGAGACCGACGGCATGATGCCCCGCACCTGCGGGCGTCCGCTCCCCGGTGGGCGGCTCACGCCGAACGAGGTGCTGTGGTTCGGCGCGATCGCGCTCGGCTTCGGCGCAGCCGTGTTGTTGGCCTTCGTCAACCTGCGGACGGCCGCGGTGGGTCTCGCCACCTGGGGGCTGTACGTCTGGGTTTACACGCCGCTCAAGTCGCGCACGGTGGCCAACACCGCGGTCGGCGCGGTGGCCGGCGCCCTGCCGGTGCTCATCGGCTGGTCGTCCACCGGCAAGCCGTGGGGGCTCGAGGCGTACGCCTGGTTCCTGATTCTGTTTCTTTGGCAGTTTCCGCACTTCATGGCCATCGCCTGGCTCTACCGAGAGCACTATGCGGCGGCCGGGCTGAAGATGTTGGCCGTCACCGACCCCAGCGGACGCCGCGCAGGTGCCCAGGCCGTGCTGTCGGCGCTGGCGCTCGTGCCCGTGAGCCTGGTGCCGGTGATGCAGCAGCTTGGGGGCGGACTGTATTTTGGTTGGACGCTGGCTCTGGGGCTGGGTCAACTGGCCTGCGCCGTCGCCTTTGCCTTGCAGACGAACGATCGCACGGCCCGTTGGCTGTTGCGGGCGTCGTTGATCTACTTGCCCACGTTGTTGCTGTTGCGGTTGGTGACCTCCCTGTCCTGATCCCGAATCGTTTTTCCCTTTCGCCACGAGCGAGCGCACGCACGAACCATGGACCACGCCCAGCCTGCCGCCGCCCACGGCCACGACGATCATCACGAAGGCCACGGCCATCTGACGCTGTCGTACCATCCGGGGCTGCCGCTGCCGAACGCCAAGCTGTTCATGTGGCTGTTCCTGTCGACGGAGATCATGTTCTTCGCCGGTCTGATCGGCACTTACATCGTGTTGCGGTTCGGCGCGCCGGCCTGGCCGCGGGCGCACGACGTGCATCTGAGCGAGATCATCGGCTTCTTCAACACGATCGTGCTCATCATCTCGAGCGTGTCGGTGGTGCTGGCCCTCGAGGCCGCCCGGCAGAACAACGCTAAGCTGGCCAAGATCTATCTGCTAGTGACCTTCGGTCTGGGCGCCACGTTCCTGGGCATCAAGCTCTACGAGTACTC
Organism: Pirellulales bacterium; assembly: GCA_046349955.1. Lineage (GTDB taxonomy): Bacteria > Planctomycetota > Planctomycetia > Pirellulales > JBGAPH01 > JBGAPH01. The sequence continues at coordinate 64,010 of JAXMBI010000007.1, forward strand.
CGGCAAGTTCAGCCACGGCATCTACCCCGCCTTGCCGCGGAGCCGGATCTATGAGAAGGCCGACGTGTACTACGCTTCGGCGGTGCGGCTGCGGCTGCAGGCGCTCAAGGGGCAGTTCGAAACGCTGAGCGAGCCCACCGAGCAAGACAAGGAGCGGCTCAAGGTCGTCAACACGTTGCTCGAGCAAAAGGTCGTGCCGGCCGAGAAAGCCGCCGCGCTGGAAACCGATCCGCTCAAACGGCAGACCGTGCTCGATGAACTGGCCGACGCGGTGCAGCCGCTCGCCCCGGCGCGGGGTCACGCCGAGCATGCCTCGCATGGGCTCAACGAAGAGCATTCGTGGCTCAAGCTGCCGATCCGCATTCCGGGCGGGAACATGTGGGCCAGCACCTACTTTTTGTTGACCGGCTTCCACGCCATCCACGTGATCGTGGGGCTGATCGTGTTCGCGCTGATGATTCCGATGACGCTCGACGCCACCCGCGCCGGCTTCATCGAAAATATCGGCCTGTACTGGCACTTCGTCGACTTGGTGTGGATCTTCCTGTTCCCGCTGCTCTACCTGTTCGAGCAGCAGGTTTGACCGAACATGTTTCTCGCCAAGACGCTAAGAGCGCAAAGTTAATGCTCTCGCTTCGCGGCCTTTGCGCCTTGGCGAGAAATGATCTGAATTACGACTGAGGAGCGTTGCGATGTCGGATCACTCAACTCATTCCGCCGGACACGGCGATGGCCATGGCGCCCATGAGAGCCATGGCGGGATCGGTCAGTACCTGGCCGTGGCGCTCGCGCTCGCGCTGCTGTCCACGGGGTCGTTTCTCACCACCAGCGACTTCTGGCACCGGAACTTCACCCCCTCGCAGGGTTGGGCCTTCATGATGGCCATCTCCTGTGCCAAGGCGCTCCTGGTGATCCTGTTCTTCATGCACGTGCTCTGGGAGGCCAACTGGAAGTATGTGCTCACGATTCCGGCCGGCGTCATGTCCATCTTCCTCTGTCTGATGCTCGTGCCTGACATCGGCTGGCGGATGTGGCATTACTCGTTCGACCGCTGGAAGTTCGCCGCGATCCCGGCGGCCCAGGCCCAGGTGCTGCACGGCGAAGAGGCGGAGCTCGAACAGCACGAGCAGCCGACCAAGGGGCACTAACCGCGCGGTAGCAAAGTCAGATCGCCCCCCCGGCAACTCCGCGCGAGTCCGTAGCTGTCGCTGGTCTGTTCGTCCCTCCGGCGCCTTTTCCCAGGAAACGGCGCTGGTAGACTGTCCCGCTGCCCAAGGGCCAGCGGGGCCGAGACGAACACTCTGCATGGAGGCCAGCGATGATCGAGCTGAACACCGCCCTCAAGCGGACCGCCCTCAAGGTCGTCGATTACCAAGCCGAGGCCAAGCCCAAGGCGGCGGCCAAGTCCAAAAAGCTCTCGCGCACCCGTCAGCCCGAGGGGATGCCGCTGGCCCAGTGGCAGGCGGCGCTGCGGCGCCAGTTTGGCCGCGAGCAGAACTTCCGCCTGGAAAACATTGGCGGACAGCCCGTGTTCTCGGAATTTCGGGTGACGAATCCGGCCTCGCGCGCGACCTACCGTGTGGCGATTCGAGGCCAGGCTCTGGGGGAGAACTTCTGCTCCTGCCCCGACTTCGCCACCAATACGCTGGGCACCTGCAAGCACGTGGAGTTCGTGCTCGGCAAGCTCGACGCGGGCCGCACCACCGGCAAGCTGCTGGCCGCGGGCTATCAGCCGACGGTCTCCGAGGTCTATGTCGAGTATGGCGCCGAGCGGGTCGTGCGCTTTCGGCCCCGCCACGGCGCGCCCAAGGCGTTGCTTGAGCTCGCTGGAAAGTACTTCGCCGAAGGCCGCTTGCAGCCGGCCGGCTTTGCCCGCTTCGACACGTTCGTCACCCAAGCGAGGCGCCTCGATCCTGATCTCGAAGTGTATGACGACGCCCTCGCGCTGGTGGCTGAGGTCCGCGACGTCAAACGTCGTCAGGAGCGGCTGGCCGAGCTCTTCCCGCGGGGCACGAAGAGCGCCGCCTTCAACAAGCTGCTCGGCCTCTCGCTCTATCCCTACCAGCGCGAGGGGGCGCTCTTCGCCGCGCGAGCCGGCCGCGCGCTCCTGGCCGACGACATGGGGCTCGGCAAGACCGTGCAGGGCATGGCCGTCGCCGAGATCATGGCCCGCGCCTTCGGCGTCGAGCGCGTGCTGATCGTCTGCCCCACCTCGCTCAAGCACCAGTGGGAGCGCGAGATCGGCCGGGCCACGAAGCGCAGCGTGCAAGTCATCGGCGGGCTGCGCGGCCAGCGGCGCAAGCTGTACCGCAGCGGCGCCTTCTTCACGATCACCAACTACGACACGGTGGCCAGCGACCTGCCCGACATCCAGGCCCTCGAGCCCGAGCTCGTGATCCTCGACGAAGCGCAGCGGATCAAGAATTGGGACACGCAAGCCGCCAAGAACGTCAAGCAGATCCGCTCTCCCTACGCGCTCGTGCTCACCGGCACGCCGCTCGAAAACCGGCTCGAAGAGCTCGTGTCGATCGTGCAGTTCATCGACCAGCATCGCCTGGGCCCCACGTTCCGCTTTTTGCGCGAGCATCAAGATCTCGACGAGAACGGCCGCGTGGTCGGCTACCGCGGGCTCGACAAGATCTCTCAAACGCTCGCCCCCATCATGCTGCGGCGGCGCAAGCAGGAAGTCCTCAGCCAATTGCCGGAGCGGGCGGACAAGAACTTCTTCGTGCCGATGACCGAGCAGCAGCGCGAGCATCACGAAGAGAACCGCGACGTGGTGGCCAAGCTGGTCTCCAAGTGGCGCCGTTTCCACTTTCTGTCGGAGCCCGACCAGCGGCGGCTGCGGATGGCCCTCATGTTCATGCGGATGTCGTGCAACAGCACGTACCTGCTCGACAAGGAGACCGACTACGGCCACAAGTGCGACGAGGCCGCCCAACTGCTCGAAGAGGTGTTCGAGTCGCCGGAGGCCAAGGTGGTGGTCTTCAGCCAGTGGCTCGGCACGCACGAGCTGCTGATGCGGCGGTTCGACCCACGGGGCTGGCAGAGCGTCTTCTTCCACGGCGGAGTGAGCAGCGAGGGGCGGAAGAAACTAATCGACCGCTTCCGCGACGACCCGGCCTGCCGGCTGTTCCTCTCTACCGACGCCGGCGGCGTAGGACTGAACCTGCAGCACGCGTCGAACGTGATCAACATGGACCTGCCCTGGAACCCCGCGGTGCTCGAGCAGCGGATCGGCCGTGTCCATCGCATGGGGCAGAAGCTGCCGGTGCAGGTAGTCAACTTCATTGCCCAAGGGACGATCGAAGAAGGGATGCTCTCGCTCTTGGGCTTCAAGAAGTCCCTCTCGGCCGGCATCCTCGACGGCGGCGAGCGCGAGATCTTCTTAGGCGGGAGCCGGCTCAAGCGGTTCATGGAAACGGTCGACCGCGCCACGGGGAGTCTGCCGGAGCAGCCAGCGCTAGCGGATGAGCCGGCCGCCGACTCATCTTTCATCCGTGGCACCAGCGAGCGGCGGGGTTCACCCCCGCCGTCCCCCGCGGGCCGCGCGCAGCGCAAGGGAGCTGAATCTCTTCATTCTGCGACGAAAGAAACTGAATCCGCCGCCGGCAACGAGCCCCTTGCCCGCGCCTTCGGCCAGGGCCTGGCGCTGCTGGGCCAACTCCTGGCCGGCGGCGTGGCGAACGCCCGGCCGACGGACGGCGCGATCGGCCCGCTGCGGCTCGAGCGCGACGACGCCACCGGGCGCACGAGCGTGTCGTTCGAACTGCCGCCGGTGGAGCAGTTGCGGGGGATTTTGGAGGGGGTGTTGAAGGCGTTGGAGCCTCAGTAACAAGCGCCGAGTGGCTCAACGAATTGGGCGCGCTGGCGCTCGATTTGTTCCGCCGTTCCCTCCCGGCCCCGCCCCGCTATAATTCTCCTTCGCCTCGCGTGCCTGCGGCTCGTTCTCTCGGGCTGCGCCGCGGGGGCACTCTGATTCCGTTCCAGGAGCCGCGCCCAAATGCCCAGCAAGCAGGAATTGCTTTCGCAGCCCATCCAGCACTTCGACATCACGCAGCACGACGTGACGCCGCTGGTCGAGGCCATGCGGAACATGGCCTTCTCCGCCCGGGACCTGGCGCGGGCGGCCGACATCTACGACCGCATGCTGGCCGACACCGAGTGCGGCGTCATCCTCTGCCTGGCCGGCTCACTCGTTTCCGCCGGGCTCAAGAAGGTGTTCGCCGACCTCGTGCGGCATCACATGGTCGACGCCGTGGTCAGCACCGGGGCCAACATCGTCGATCAAGACTTCTTCGAGGCGCTCGGCTACAAGCACTGGGTGGCCCCCGACCACTACAAGTCAGGCGTGGCCGACGGCGAGCTCCGCGACCTGCAAATCGACCGCATCTACGACACCTTCATCGACGAAGACGAGCTGCGGATCTGCGACGACACGACCCGCGAGATCGCCGACCGGCTGCCGCCGCGGCCGCATTCTTCGCGCGAGTTCATCCGCGAGATGGGCGCCTACCTGGCCGAACAGGGGGCAGGCCCCGACTCGCTGGTGCTGGCGGCCTATGAGCACGACGTGCCGATCTTCTGCCCCGCGTTCTCCGACTGTTCGGCCGGCTTCGGCCTGGTGGCCCATCAGCATGCCCGCGGCGACCAGCCGAAGCTGACGCTCGATAGCGCGAAGGACTTCTACGAGCTGACGCAGCTCAAGATCCACAACCCGACGACGGGGCTGTTCATGATCGGCGGCGGCGTGCCGAAGAACTTCGCCCAAGACATCGTGGTGGCGGCCGACATCCTCGGCCACGAAGCGCCGATGCACAAATACGCGGTGCAGATCACGGTGGCCGACGTCCGCGACGGCGCCCTTTCGAGCAGCACCTTGAAAGAGGCCTCGAGCTGGGGCAAGGTCGACACGGTGTGGGAGCAAATGGTGTTCAGCGAAGCGACGCTGGCCGTGCCGCTGATCACCGGCTACGCCTACCACAAGGGCTCTTGGCGCAACCGGCCGGCGCGCCGCTGGCGCAAGCAGTTGACGGATGGGATGGCCGTGGCCAGCCGCTAGGCGGCAGTCGTCGGGTGGGTCGAGCGAAGCGCAGACCCACCGCTCGTTCGCCTTGGATCAAGGACCACGGGTCATGAGCAACCTCTCACCCGCCCTGGCTGCTCGCCTGCAGGCAGCGATCCGCAAGCAAGGGCTGCAAGCGGCCGAAGAGGCGATCTTCGCCAATTCGGCCGAATGCTACGCGCTGGTTCTCGATGGCCCCGACGACTACCGTGCGGTTGGCAACACCCGCTTCGGCGGCGAGCCGGACTTGCCCTCGCCGGAGCACTGGCCGTGCAGTGGCGACCCGCAAGACCCGCAGGCGAAGTTCTCGAACTTCATTGCCCAGATCAACTTCGCCGAGTTGCCGCAGTTACCTGGGGGCAGCCCGCTCCCTCGGTCGGGGTTGTTGTCGATCTTCGTCCGCCACATGGAAAGCGCGGCGAAGCCGGTGCTGCTCGATGCGATATTCCATGCAGGCCCTCCAGGCTCCCTTCGGCGGATTCCCACGCCCACGCGGGACCGCTTAGCCAATCGGTATCTCCTGGACCTAAAGGGACACAGAGCTCGGGCAGAAGTGTCGCTAAGCATCGCCACGTATGACCGAGAGTTCCAAGGGCGCGTGCAGGTAGCGACTGCCGAACAGTTCGAGACCGAGTCCTTCGGTCGCTTGGTCGATCTCGAAGGAGAATTCTGGAAGAGGCACCACGTTGGCCAGGTGCTAGGCTTCGCGACGAGCTCCGAACACTGCACGCATCTTTATCGGCAGATCCATTTCGGCCAGATCGGTCGCCGAGGCCTGATGTTCAGCGACTACTGGCGGACCATGACGGACTACGAAGCAGCAATCGCTTTTCAACGCGAAGAAGGCCAGGCAATGCTCGTAGATGACTACGAAGAGATGCGTCCCGAGGTGACCTGGCTGACGGACAACGCCTTGTCAATCGCCGCCGGCGCCGCCGAGTGGCGGTTGCTCTTTCGCATCAGCTCGATCTATGAGGTGGGCCTATCCATGATGGATTCGGATCCCCTCTATGTCTTCATCCGCGACGCCGACTTGGCCGCGGGCAACTTTAGCAACCTCGCCGGCGAAGTGACGCAGGGCTAGCCGGCTTGCCTCGGCCCTGAGTCGGCTGGAGGACTCAACTCGTAGGTTGGGTCATGCGAAGCGCAGACCCACGGGCTGCCCGCCTGCGTGAAGAGAACCACCCAGCGTTGCCTCAGAGATGGTGCGCTCGAAGCGCGTTGTTCAATCGTCGCCGCGCGCTTTGCCAAGAACCTGGGGGGCTGGTGGGGCTCGCAGAGCCTCGCCTCACTCTACGGGTTTGCGATTGCTTACTCGCCGGGCCAAGCCGAGCCCCAGCAGCCCCAGCGCACACAGCATCAAACCGGAAGGCTCCGGCACGGCCGCGGCGCCCCCCTTGCCGAAGTTGTCCTTGAGGATGCCGAAGTCGGAGAGGTCGACTTTCGCGTCGCCGTTCAGGTCTCCCTGTGCGGCGGAAGTTCCCGTGCCAAAATTGTCTTTGAGGATGCCGAAGTCAGTCAGGTCGACCTTGCCGTCGCCATTCACGTCGCCGGCGAGGACCGCGGCGCCGTAGAGCTGAAACTCGCTGTACTGCACGCTGTTGGCCAGCCCGCGCTGCGACGTAACGAGCACGCGGTAGCTGGTGAAGCGCGCCGCGTTGCCAAAGTCGACTTCCTTGCCTGAGCCATGGCGACCGGGATCCGCGGTTAAGCCGCTGCTGCCCGAATAGATTAGCGACCAATTCACTCCCAGCTTGAGATCGTCCCCCGTGGCATTGGAACCCTCAACGGTGATGTTGGTCGGGTCGCGCTCGGGCACGTCGTTGCCGGTGATGAAGCGGAAGCCCGTGGCCACCGAGTTGCCGAAGACGGGCGTCACGTAGAAGCCGGTTCCCACGCCTTTGACGAACGAGAAGACGGGCTCGCCGCCGCCGTTGCCAAAGTTCAAGTACTTGGTGCCCACCGAGCCGTCGATGGCGTACTTTGCCGCCTCGCTCGGGGGGTACTGGCCGGCCTTGAGCGCTCCCGGCGTGGAGTCGGTGCTATTGGCGCCGGCGGCGGTGCTCCAAATAGCCACGATCGGGTCGTTCTTGGCCAAAATCGGCAAGGCCTGGGCCTGCCCAACCATCGCTGCGCTCAGCGCGAGCGCCGCGATCCAAAGGCGTTTCATTGCTTGGCGTTTCCACGAGAGGCAGGGGAAGCCGCCGGGGAGGCGGATTGCGCGAAACGTAAGTCTGCCAGGTACAGATTGCCAACGCAATGATTTGGTGTCGGCAGGTCTGTCCAGATCCGCGCGCTAGCGATGCGCGAGCGGAATCTGAAAAGGCCGCCGGTTCGCCGCGGAAAGATCGATGACCGCCCGGGACGAAGTCGCGTTGAGCGGCCTGAGGGGAGCCAGCAGGCGGGGAATGTCTGCTGGAAATGAGCCTTAAGAGCTCTTCCGCTTCCGCGCCGCCGCCTTCGGACGCGGCGCGGCTGTCTTCTTGGTTGGCCGAGCGATGCGGCTCGAGCCGTTCTCGGCGGCGGCTTCGCCCCCCTTGGCGCGGGCAACGCTCTCCCGCAAGGCGTCCATGATGTTGATCACTTGCGGCTCTTCGGCCTGCGGCGGGGCGACCAGTTCCTTGCCTTCCACCTTGGCGTCGATCAGCGCTTTGAGGCTGTCGGTGTAGCTGTTCTCGTACTTGCCGAGATCGAACTTCTTGGCGGTCGAGGCGTCGATCAGCGTTTGGGCGAGCTTGAGCTCCTGCTTGGCGACCGCCGGCAGTTCGAGGTCCTCGTCGAGGTCGGTCGGCGTCCGCATTTCGGCCGAGTAGTGCAGCATCGAGAGGGTGAGGACGCCGTCGCTCGGCCGGATGAGCACCAACTCCTGCTTGCCGCCGAACGTGCCTTGGCCCACGGCATAGCGCTCGGTTTCGACCATTGCCTGATAGAGCACCGCGTACGGCTTGCGCCCCACCGGACCGTCGGGCACCAGGTAGTAGACGCGGCCGTCGAGGTAGATCGGGTCGATCGCGTCGTGGGCCACGAAGGTGTCGAGGTTGATCGCCTTCTCGGCCTCGGGACGCAGCTTCTCGAGGTCGGTCTTGTCGACCACCACGTACTGGTCCTTGGCGAACTCGTAGCCCGAAACGATCTCGTTGTTGGCCACCTCGCCGTGGATTGGGCAGACCTTCTTGTAGCGAATCCGGCTGTGGCAGGGCTCGTGCAACTGGTTGAGGTGGATTTCACCCCCGCCGGCTTGCACGGCGTTGTACCCTTTGACCGGCACGGTCACGAGGCTGAGACGCAGGAACGACTTCCAACTGAAGCGAGCGGCCATAGGTCGATCCGGCCCCAGTCATGGGGCGGTAGGCGGCCAACGAGGGGATGCTCCTTTTGCCGGCGCCAGCCTTCCTGGGCCGACCCCTTCCCGGGGCCGGTGCTAGCACCTCAATGCTAGCAAGCTTTATGCCGGCGGGCCTAGCAGCCGGCAGGCCGATTTTTGCGCCGCCGACTGTCGGCCGGGCCGCCGCGGGCCGGCTGTGTCGAGAAGTCCGCGTCTGAGGGCCGTTTGCGCGGAGTCTGCCCGGCGGGCGAAGGGTCCGACCGCGGTTCACGAAGGATGCGTGGGTGTCCCTTGCCGGCGCTGCGGGTTAGTATCAGACCTCGGACCTCCTGAGGGCGAACCACGCCGCCTCCGCGCGTGTCGAACCCCGTGGGCCGTCCTGGCAAGCAACGTTCCGATACCACGCAGGCCTGCATGATCGCGATCATCGACTACCAGATGGGCAACCTCCGCAGCGTGCAAAAGGGCTTCGAGCGGGTGGGGCACGCGGCGGTGGTCACAAGCGATCCGCGGGAGCTGGCCCGGGCCGACAAGGTGGTGCTCCCGGGGGTCGGCGCCTTTCCCGACGCCATCGCCGAGCTCCGCCGCCGCGAGCTGGTCGAGCCCATCCGCCAGGCGATCGACTCCGGCAAACCCTTCTTGGGCATCTGCCTGGGGCTGCAACTGCTGTTCGAGGTGGGCTACGAGGGAGGCCGGCACGAGGGGCTGGGCGTTTTGCCAGGCGAGGTCGTGCGGTTTGAGTTGCCGCACGACTACAAGGTGCCCCACATGGGCTGGAACTCGCTCGAGTTCGCCCGCCGGGCGCCGATCTTCGCCGGGCTCGAGGAGGGGGCCCACTGCTACTTCGTCCACTCCTACTACGTCGTCCCGCGCGACGAAAGCGTGGTGGCCACCCGCACCCCGTATCCCGCGCCGTTCGTCTCCTCGATCTGGCGCGACAACCTGTTCGCGACGCAGTTCCACCCCGAGAAGAGCCAGCAGCAGGGGCTGCGAATCTTGCAGAACTTTGCGGAGCTGTAGGCCGCTGGCGCATGTGATATCTTGGATCGGTGATGTTGTGCCACGCCGCTATCAGCCCATCGTATCCCAAGCTGCCGGCTGTCCACCCACCGCCGCGCCTCCGCGACCGTTGCCGCTTCGGCCTCCTCGCGATGTTCACCCTGACCACCGTGTCGGCGCTGGGCCTCGCGCTCGCCAGGCACGCCGCCTTGGTCGGCACGGCGACGGCGCTAGTGGCTTGGTTGCCGGCGGCCGCAGCGATCAACGCCTGCTTGGTGGTCTACTTCGGGCTGCGGAGTGAAGCCTAGTACTGCGTCACAGCTTGTTTTTCGAGTTGTGCCACACTAGCCCGCAGCGCAAGCAAGGAACGGGAGCGCTCGACGGGCGCGCTGGCCGAAATTGCTGTCCGGCCAGTGCAGGGGCGCACGAGGCTCGACCAGGGAAACGTGGCTCTCCCTTGTTTGCGCTGCGGGCTAGTTCGGAGGGCAAACCGAACTTCTCGCTGTGACGCAGCGCAAGATTCGTCCGGAAACGCCGCTCAGTCGCTTCTGGCTCGCCGCGTGGCAGGCTAGATTCAGAGGATGCCCATCCACCGCGCCAAAGTTCTGCTCGTTCAGCTTCCCATCCCGCCGGCGGGCGCCGAGCCGGTGCGCGGCAATGTGCCTTTGGCCGCCGGGTATCTGAAGATGCTTGCCTTGGGGGCGGGCCTTGGCGAGCGCTTCGAGATCGAGATGCTCGAGCCGGCCCTGGCCAACGATTTGGGAGACGCGGCGCTCGTGCGCGAGATCGTCGACCGGCGGCCCGATCTGCTGGGCTTCACCTGCTACCTTTGGAACGTCGAACGCTCGCTCTGGCTCGCCGAGCAGGTGAAGGCCCGCCGGCCGCAGACGCAGGTGCTCGTCGGCGGCCCCGAGGCGACGCTCGACAACCGTTGGGTGCTGGACCATCCGGCGGTCGACTTTGCCGCGGTCGGCGAGGGGGAGCAAACGTTCGTCGAACTGCTGGCGGCTCTGGCGGCCGGCGATCTGGCGCGGCCCATCGACGGGCTGTTCGTTTCCCCGCGGCTCGACGGCCCGACTCACCCCCCGGCGTTTCGGCAGCCGCTGCCCAACTTGAACGGGATCTCGTCGCCGTATCTGGCTGGCATTCTCGACGCCGGCCAGGAGCAGATGCTGCTGCTCGAAACGATCCGCGGCTGCATCTTCAAGTGCAAGTTCTGCTACTACCCCAAGAGCTACGACGACCTCTACTTCCTCAGCGAAGAGAAGATCGTGGCCAACCTCCGGCATGCCCGCGAGCGCGGGGCCCGCGAGGTGGTGCTGCTCGACCCCACGCTCAACCAGCGGAAGAACTTCGCCGACTTCGTGCGGCTGCTGGGGCGCGAGAACCCCGGACGGCAGTTCACCTACTTCGGCGAACTGCGGGCCGAGGGAATCACACCGGAGATCGCCGGCCTGCTGGCCGAGGCCGGCTTCGACGAAGTGGAGATTGGCCTGCAATCGATCGACCCGGCCGTGCAGGAGCTGATGGACCGCCGCAACAACATGCGGGCATTCGAACGCGGCGTGCGGGCGATGATTGAGGCCGGGCTCAAGGTGAAGGTCGATCTGATCATTGGCTTGCCGGGGGACACCGAGGCCAGCGTCCGCCGCGGCCTGGCTTACCTCCGCGACGAGCGGCTCTACACCGAGCTGCAGGTGTTCCACCTGGCGATCCTGCCTGGCACGGCGTTTCGCCAGGAAGCTGAAGCGCTGGGCCTGCGGTTCCAGCCGCGGCCTCCCTACTACGTGCTCGAGACGCCGACCTTGGACATGGCGGCGATGAGCGGGCTGATGGAGGAGGCCGAAACTTCGTTCGGCGTCGAATTCGACCCGCTCCCGGCGCCGCGGCTGGAATTCTTGCCGGCCGATGAGCCAGGCCGCATGCTGCGCGTCGATCTCGATGCCCCGCTTGCAGCGCTTTACACGCCGGAGGCCCAGGCTCAAGCGTACACGCTGTGGCTGAAATCCGCCGACTTCGACGCACGGCGCGAGGCAGCGGCCGCCCAGGTGCGGCAACTGCTGGCGGCCTGCCCTTTCACGACGCTCAGTGTCGCGCTCGAGCCCACCGGCGACCCACGCCGGCTCACCGCCCGCACGCTGGAGGCGATCCGCCGCGAGTTCTACGCCCGTCCGACCTACCTCGACCACTTCTACGCGGTTCAGCCGGGGCCGGCGAAGGGGGCGAAGCGGCAGGTGATTGTGCTGCCAGAGGGCGGGGCGAACCTGGGGGAGGAGATGGTGTCGGAGTGGGAGGAGTATGGGGAGGTGGTGGGAACGCACTTAGCACGAGGAATCCGCCATGGAGTTGCTTTGTGATCGACTTGCGCGGCACTTTCGCCCCGGCAAGCTCGAGGAGCTGACCGTCGTCGGTCGCCAGTTCCCGTACCACATGCGGGTCGATCTGCAGCAGGCGATCGAGCGCTTTCTGGATGACGCATCGCACGTCGCGTGTTGCGGCGTAAAGGCAAGCGTCGCGCATCACGACTGCGACTTTGCCAGCATCTTTGCGGATGACCGCAACATGCCCGCGAAAGCGGTGCCGGTGCAGTATGAAGATGTCGATACTGGAGGCGACCGGCCTGCGCGATGCGCGACGGGAGCGCTATGGACCGTCGATGGTCCGCGAGGCAAGTTTGCGCTGCTCTACACGCCTGCATTTAACTTCTTTGAGCGCACATCCCAGGTGCGAGTTCAGCTAGCTGCGCCGGAAACGTCGGCGTCGCGCGTCGCCGAAGAGTACTTTCGGCTGTTGGAGCAGGCCATCGAGCGCGCTACAGCGTATCGCGGCAAGATTCTGTCGTTCGAACAAACGAGCTCGTACCGCGGGGAGTCCCGCGGCATCACTGTCCATCGTCTGCAAGGCATCGCCCGCGACCAAGTGATCCTTCCGCGCAAGACCCTCGACTTGCTCGACCGCAACGTCCTGGACTTCGTCGCCCGTCGGCCGCGCTTGCGCGAGCTCGGCATGAGCACCAAGAAGGGGCTGCTCTTCTACGGGCCCCCCGGCACCGGCAAGACGCACACCATTCACTATTTGGCCGGCGCCCTCCAGGGGCACACGGTGCTGCTCATCTCGGCAGAACAAGTCGCCCTGCTCAGCGAGTACATGACGCTCGCCCGGCTGCTGCAGCCCAGCGTGGTGGTGCTCGAGGATGTCGACCTGATCGCTCGCGAACGGAGCGACATGGAGAGCGCCTGCGAGGAAGTTTTGCTCAACAAGCTGCTCAACGAGATGGACGGCCTCAAGGAGCAGGCCGACATTCTGTTCATCCTCACGACGAACCGGCCGGAGACCCTCGAGCGGGCCATCTCCTCGCGCCCCGGCCGGGTCGATCAGGCGATCGAGTTTCCCCTGCCCGACGAGGAGGGCCGGGCCAAGCTCGTGCGGCTCTATGCCCGCGGAGCGAGCATCAGCGACGACCTGGTGCAGGCGATCGTGGCCCGCACGGGGCAGGTGAGCGCTGCCTTCATCAAGGAATTGATGCGCCGCACGGCGCAGTTCCATCTGGAGCGCTCCGGCGACGGGGCCCTCACGCTCGACGACGTCGATCGCGCCCTCGACGAGATGCTGTTCGCCGGCGGGTCGCTCAATCTGAAGCTGCTGGGCGCCGAGGGGCGCTTGCAACCCGACGCGTCGGGCTGAGCGCCGTCGAATAACAGTGCCGACGCGTCCACGCGTGACTGCTTTAGCGGTCCTGCTTCGTCTCCAGCTCCTTGAGCCGGATGTTGCGGAACTGCACCGTCATCGGCGGGCCGCTGTGAAGCTGCAGGGCCAGAATGCCTTTCAGGTCTTGTTGCTTGGGGTCCTCGTCGATGACTTCGGCCATGAGCTGGCCGTTGACCGAGAGGGTGATCTGATTGCCGCGGCAAACCAGGCCATACTCGTGCCAGTCGTCGAGCTTGAACTTGGCCGGGCCCTGGGCCGAATCGATCGGCGCCTCGTGGCGCTCCCCTTGCGGGTCGAAGCGGGTACGCGTGCCGCGAAAGGCCAGCGTGTGGCGGCCGTGCTCGTCGTAGATGCGGACGAGCCAATCGGTGTCGTGGTTGTTGTCGATCTGGTAGCCGGCCACGTCGTGGTCTTCGAGCTCGCGGCTGCGGAACTGAAAGCCGCCGTTGATGCCTGGCGAGCCGCCGAAGCGGAATTCGAGCCGCAGTTCGAAATCGGCCAGCTCGCCCCCCTGCCAGATCAGATACTGATTGACGTCGCAGGGGTGCTCCGGCGTGATCTGCGCGGTGATCGCCCCCTCGTCGACCGACCAGTAGCTCATGTCGGCGGTCTTCCAGCCGTCGAGCGTGCGGCCATCGAAAAGGGGGCGGAAGCCTGCCTCGCCCTCGGCAGGCTCCGCGCCCCGTGCGCCAACGGACAAAGTCAGCGCAAGCACCGCGCACAACAACGGAATGCGGGCAGGCATGATCGAACTCCCAGAAACATGGGTTGGGGGGGAGTGATCATGCTAGCGAGGGCGTCTGCCCGCGACAACAATTCCTTGAGCGGGCGAGCGGCCCTAGGGAGGACCGCTCTCGCGCCGCTATCCTAGATCTTGAACCGCGACACCATGTCGCGGAGCGTGGTGGCCTGGGCGCCCAGCTCCTCGCTGCTGCTGGCCAGTTCTTCGCTCCCCGCGGCCGACTGTTCGGTGACCTGGGAGACCATGCGAATCGCCTTGGCGACCTCGTTGGCGTTGGTGGCCTGTTCGACCGTGGCCGTGGCGATCTCCGAGATCTTGCGGGCCGAGGCCTCCACGCCTTCGACGATCTTGTTGAGCGCCGCGCCGGTCTGGGCGCTGAGCGTGGCCCCGTCTTCCACCCGCTTCGTCGACTCCTTGATGAGCGACGAGATTTCCTTGGCGGCTTCGCTCGAACGCTCGGCCAGCTTACGGACCTCATCGGCCACCACGGCGAAGCCCAGTCCGTGCTCGCCGGCGCGGGCCGCTTCGATGGCGGCGTTCAGGGCCAACAGGTTGGTCTGGCTGGCGATTTCGGAGATCACCTGAATGATCTCGCTGATCTGTTCGCTCGAGCGCTTGATGAGGTCCATCGCCTCGATCGACTTCTGAACCGCGGCGCCCCCTTCTTCGGCCAGCGTGTTGGTGTTGAGGGCCACCTCGTTGGCTTCGCCGGCATTGCCCTTCACGGCGTCGATGCTGCGGGCGAGCTGCTCGATCGCGGCGCTCATCTCTTCGACCGAGGCGCTCTGCGTTTGGGCGCCCGAGGCGAGCGACTGCGAGCTCTCGGCGATCACCCGCGAACCCTCGGTGAACTGGGCCGCGCTTTCCACGATTTGCCCGATCACATGGCGGAGGTCGGTGACCATGGTCCGCAGGCCGCCGGCCAATTCGCCCACGGCGTCGCTGCCGGTCACCGTGACTTCGGTCGTCAGGTCGCCCTGAGCGGCGGCGTTGACCGTGGCCAGCAACTGGTTCACCTTGTCGCGCAGCTCTTGCTGGGCCTTGGCTTCCCGCTCCTGCTGGGCCGCCTCGCGCTCGGCTGCCCGCACTTGCTCGGTGATCACGGCCCAGGCGATCATTGGCCCGGCGAACTTGCCCTGGGCGTCGTAGATGGCGCTGGCGGTGAGCTTGAGGATGTCGTCGCCGACCTTGATTTGCGCTTCGTGCGGAAGGTTCTTCGGATCGCCCAGCAGCTTCCGCTGATGCGCGGGGTTGCGGTGGAACACGTCGTAGCTCGAGCCGATGATCTCGTCGACCTTGATCGGCAGCGCCTTCTCGATCGACCGCAGCGTCCGCTCCGACGCCGGGTTCATGTACACGATCTTGCCGCCGGTGTCGGCCAGCATGATGTTGATCGGCACGTTCTGGATGATCGCCGCCTTCTCGGCCGCGGCGCCCTCGAGCTTCAGCTTCTCGGTGATCACCTCCCAGGTGACCATCGGGCCCAGGTAGGCGCCGTGGTCGTCGTAGGTGGCGCTGACCAGCAGGTCGAGCTTCTCAGGGCCCAATTGAATGGTCGCCCGCCGGGGCAACGCCTGGTGATTTGCCAAGAGCCCGCGCTGATAGGCCGGGTTCTTGTGGAACAAATCGACCGACTTGCCGACGATCTCCTCGACTTTGACGGGGAGCAAGTGCTCGATCTGCTTGAGCGTCTTTTCGCTCGACGGATTCAGGTACGTGATCCGCAGATCCGTGTCGGCCAGAATGATGTTGATCGGCGCGTTCTGCATCACCGCGTAGGCCTGCGAATGGCTGAGCCGCGGCGTAGCGGCGGCGCGGGTGCTCGGCGAAGAATTGCGCGTGCTGGGCTTGCGTTGGGTGGGTGCGGAAGGCATGGAAATCCTCTCCTGCGTTGGGAGAGCCTTTGATGCAAAGGGCGGGGCGAGTTGTGGGCGGGGCCAGCCGGCGCGCCGTGGGAACGAGGCCAGCCGACGGTCGCTGACTCCTCGCCCCCCACTCGCGAGTGGGCTGGGCAACGAACTCTTATTTCCGCATTCGCCGCAGTCAAGAAATAAATCCTGCAATGCCTGCGATGCGCCGAACCGCGCGCCTCGTGCGCGCGGTTCCGCCCGGCACAACGATGACGGTGCAGGGAATACCAGATGCGCGGAACGCGCGGGCATTGCCCGAGGCCGCTGCGACTCGGCATTCCCGCGGTGCGGCGCTAGATCGAGCGGACACCGCACATGCCCGCACGCAGAATCCGCTCGCCCGCTCGCCTCGAACTGGCCTAGCGCTGCGGCTCGAGCAGCTTCAGCACGTCGACGTACACATACTCCCCGCGGTTGAGCTCTGCGAGTTTCTGCAGAAAGTTGCGCGGGCCGTAGGAAGGGCCGAATCCGAACTCGATCGTGTGGATCTGCGCCACGCCGGAGTTCAGCCGCTCGAGCTTGGCCAACTGCGCTTCGGAAAGCTGCGGGTGATCGGCGTCGGTGAGAAAGAAGATCACATCGGGGCCCATCCGCAGCGCCGCGGTGAGCGCTTCTTCGTGCCGCGTGGCGCCATCGGCCGAAATCGAGCGGACATAGCGATCGGCCAATAGCCGCTGATCGTCGGTGCCGAAGACCAGGCGGCCCGTGCCGTCGAACAGCGACACGCGGTCGTTATAGAAAATGATCTGAAACTGATTGGTCCGCTGCAGGTCGCGCAGGCTGCCGAGCAGTTGCGCTTTGGCCGCGGCGAGCGGCGCTCCATTGTGCAGCGACATGCTGGCCGAGCGGTCGAACACGTAGACGAACTTGTTCCCCTCGGCGTGAATGCCGAACACGCCCGTGCGCGTCTTCCCCAGAATCGAGGAGAGCGCCCGCGCGCCGCCGCGGCGGGCAGCCCCGGGAGGCGGCGCTGCGCCGCCCCCCTCGGGCATTGGCTCGAGGTCGAGCGAAGTGTCGCCGGGCGCCGCCGCCGGGAGTGGAACGGCGGGCAACTCGAGTTTGGGAACAGCCGCCAGCGCGACCTCGGCGGGCGCCTCGCTCGGCTGCTGGCTGTCGCTGGCAGGCGTGTCGGAGAGGACCGTGACGTTCGCCTCGGCCCCGGCCAGCGTGTCGAGGGTCGCCTGCGAATCCTGGTCGCTGAAGGCAAGCGAAGTCGTTGTCGCCGCCAACGAGTCGCCGGGCAACTGGGGATAGCGCTCGAAGGTCAGCCCCAGGGCCACGAGCAGGGCCGCGTGAAACACGGCCGACGTCAGCCAGCTCGGCCAGAGAAAGCGGTCGCGGGGTTGCTCGCGTTGGATCCCAGGCAGACGCATGGCCGCACCGCTGACGAGGCCCGTAGGCACAGATCCCGGGCCACTATGGCTCCGCGAAAAAGGGGAGCAGGCGGAAGAAACCGCCTGCTGCATCCTAGGTTGCGGCGACCTAGGGGTCAACGCGGCGGCAATTTGGGCGGCGGGCAGGCGGGTTAGCCCTGATCCGGCCACCTTTCTCGGCCGCCCATTTCTCGAACCGCGTAAAGAATGGCTAGACTAGAATCCGTCTTGCGTCCCAATGACTCGCGAAAAGAGGGCCTCACCCGATGACGAACCTGGTGGCCGCTGTCCTGCTGGCGATCTCCGCCGAGGCCGCCGTGTCGCACCCGGTGGTGATCAACGAGATCTACTACAACGCCCCCGACGACCGGGAGCGCGTGCAGTGGATCGAGTTGCACAACCAATCGGCGGCCGCGGTCGACGTCGCCGGCTGGACCATCGACGAAGGCAAGGTGCTCGCGCTGCCGGTTGGCGCCAGCATTCCGCCGCGCGGCTACCTGATCGTCGCCCTCGACGCCGACGAGTTCGCGGCGGCCTATCCCGACGCGCCGCCGCCCGCCGCGCTCCTTACGCGGGCGCTCAAGCGGGGGGGCGAGAAGCTCGAGCTGCGCACGGCCACTGGCCAAGTGGTCGACCGCGCGCGATTCAAAGACGAGGCCCCTTGGCCCTCGAGCGCGGATGGGCGCTCGGCCTCCCTCGAACGGATCTGCCCGAACGCCCCCGGCGACCTGGCCGAGAACTGGGGCGGCTCGCCGCTGCCAGACCTTCCGCAACCTTCCGGCACGCCGGGCGCCAGGAACACTAACTACGCACAAACGCTACCGCCGGTCGTCGAGGTCCAACCGTTCGCGGCGATCGCGGCCCCTGCACAGGCGCTCGCGATCAAGGCCCAAGTCCGCGGAGCGGCGAGCGACGTCGGGTTGCTCTATCGCACGGTCCGGCCCGACAACTCGAGCGACGAGGCCGTATTGCCGATGCGCCGCGGCGACGACGGCGCGTGGGCCGCCGAGATTCCGCCGCAGCCTGCCGGCACGCTCGTGCGCTACCGCGTGCGGGCAGCGGGCGCCGACGGGACGCTGCGGTTCGCGCCGGCCGAAAGCGATTTGCGGCCTGCGTTCTCGACCTACGTTCACGCCGCTTGGCAGCCGCTGCCGGTGTCGCGGGCGATTCTGCTCTTGAGCGAGGAAGACCGCGAAGGGGCGGAGGCCCAGCACGGCGGCGGGCGCCGCTGGTTCTTCGGCGGCCGCGACCAGGGGGAAACTCCGCGGGCGCCCTTGGGGCGCTCGGCGCTCGTCCACGTCGCCGCGAACTCGACCGAAGGCACGCTCTTCGACCACATCCATGCCATCCCGCGCACCCACCGGCCGGGCTCCGGCTTCATTCTGCACTTCCAGAAGGACCGCGCGTTCAACGGCCAAACGGCCGCGAGCTTGCTGTTCGAAGGGATCGAGCAGAGCCTGGTGGCCGAGTCGCTGGCCTACGATCTCTATCGCCGGGCGGGCAACGCCGCGCCCCTCACCGAGTTCATGCGGCTCACGGTCGACGGCCAGCCGCGGGGCACCCACCTGCTCATCGAGCGGCCCAACAAGGGCTTTCTGCGCCGCAACAAGATCGACCCCGGCGGCAACCTCTACAAGATCATCTGGTACGGCAACGGCCTGATCGGCACGCACGAAAAGAAGACCAACGTGCAAGGGGGGCACGAGGACCTGGAGCACATCGTCGCCCGGCTCGACGAAACGGCCGGCGACCCGAATGCCCAGTGGGAGCTGATCCGCGCGGCGTTCGACGTCGACCAGGTGGCGACCCATTTCGCCGCGAACATGGTCCTTTCCCACTGGGACGGCTACTTCAACAACTATTTCGCCTACCACGACACGAAGCGCGACAAGTGGGTGCTCTTCCCCTGGGATCACGACGGCGCTTGGGGGGGCGGCGAGCGCGACGGCCGCTACCCGCTGAGCGAGCTGCCGCTCGACTTCGGCACCGAGGCGGCGATTCCGCCTGGGGAGAGCCGCCCGATTCGCGGGCTTGGCTTCGGCGGCGGCAACGGCCCCCGCTGGTGGCGCCCCGGCGGTGTATTCTCGAATCCGCTGTTGGCCAACCCTCACTTCCGCAAAGTATTCCTCGCAAAGACCCGAGCGATCCTCGAACGGCAGTTCACGCCCGAGATCTATGATCCACTGATCGACGAGTTGACCGCGCGCCTTGCCGCCGAGGCCCCAGCCGACTCCGAGGGGGACTTTCCTTTCGACCGTTGGCAGATGGCGGGGACGGCCGAGGAGCTGAAGGCATTTGTGCGGGATCGGCGGGAGTTTTTGTTGGGGCAGGAGGAGCTGAGGTAGCACCATGTGCAGGTATGGCTTCAAGACCTACAAGAGCCACTGGGCGTGCTTCCGATGTCGCAAGGCCTTCAAGCAACCGCCGATTGAAGACTATTTCGCGGTCCGCGGGCAGGGCGCGGCGTACGGTACGCTGAGCCGGCTCTGGAGCTTTCGAGAGGGGCTGGCTGCGGCGGAGGCTCGGCTCGGCGTCACGCTCGAAGAACTGCGCGACATCTATCACAACGCGGTGCGAGCTTGTCCCGAATGTCATGAGCCCATGGCCGATCTAGGGTTGGACTTCAAGGCGCCTCGGCAGTCAGACACGAAGGCCTGGCGGGCGATTGCTGGCATGTATCGCGTTGGGCACGTTTGGCACACCTGCGGTTGCGACGGCCCAGGCTTCATACCGCAATCGCCCGGAGCTCTGCGAGCATACCTGCTCGAGCGTCGTGCCACCTTCGAAGAGCATGCTGCCGTTGCGGCAAAGCAAGAGGAATCCACCGCTGA
This sequence comes from Pirellulales bacterium, assembly GCA_046349955.1. Classification (GTDB taxonomy): domain Bacteria; phylum Planctomycetota; class Planctomycetia; order Pirellulales; family JBGAPH01; genus JBGAPH01. The sequence goes on from JAXMBI010000007.1 coordinate 83,963, forward strand.
GGCAAGGGTCGAGGCAGCCGCGCACTGGGCGAGCCAGATTCGCGGTATCGATCGCGAGCTCGCTGCGCTGAGCTAGAGTGCCGTTTCACGCTTCCTCCCCCGCCGACCCTGGCGAATCTCACCTCCCCGCTCCCCTTCTCCGCTCTCGCATGCACGCACGTCTGCTTCTCGATCCCCCGGCCGGCGGCGCTTGGAATATGGCGGTCGACGAGGCGCTGATCGACGCGGCCGCCGCCGAGGGCGCGCCGCTCGTGCTGCGGTTCTATGCCTGGACCCCGGCGACGCTCTCGCTCGGCTACTTTCAACAGGCGGCCGAGCGGATGCACCATCGGCCGAGCTTGCGCTGCCCCTTGGTCCGCCGGGCGAGCGGCGGCGGCGCGATCGTGCATGACCGCGAACTCACGTACTCCCTCGTCGTGCCGGCGGGGCATCGCTTGGCCCGCGAAACCGCGGGGCTCTATCGGGCATTGCACGGGGCGCTGGCCGAAGTGCTCGCGGAGTGGGGAGTGGTGGGGAAAATGTTTCGGTGCGGGGAATGTGAGGTGGAGGGGGATGCGGATGTGGATCAAGGTCACGCCCCTCACCCCAGCCCTCTCCCACAGGGAGAGGGAGCCCGCAGAGTCTCCCCTCTCCCTGTGGGAGAGGGGCCGGGGGTGAGGGACGGCGACGCAGCCAAGCCCGTCAACCCTCGAGCCACCCCGGATACCTTCCTCTGCTTCCAGCGCCGCGGCGAAGGAGACCTCGTCGTCACCGGCGCCAAGATCGCCGGCAGCGCCCAGCGCCGCCGCCACGGCGCGGTCTTGCAGCACGGCAGCGTGCTGCTCGCCCGCAGCGAGGCGGCGCCCGAATTGCCAGGCTTGGCCGAGTTGGCTGACCAAACGATCGACGCCGACCAGTTGCGAGAGCGCTGGCTCGCGCGGCTGGCCGCTCAACTCGAGCTCGAGTTCGCGCCAAGCGCTTTGACCGACGCCGAGCGCGAGACGGCCGTCGAACTGCAGCGGGCCAAATACTCGGCCGCCGAGTGGACCTACCGCCGCTAAGGACTCTCCGCGGGGCGCGCTGCATTACGAAACGGCAAGTTCTGCCGCGCGCGGCGCTCGCCAGCGTCGCTCAACAGCTCTGGCGACAATAAGATGCGCCATGCTGCGCTGGCCCACCGCCGAACTGTTGCATGTGCAGCAAAATCGGCAGCCGCAGGTAAAATCGAGGTTGCTGCGGACGAGCGACGCTCGTTCCACGAACCGAACATGAGGCAACCACGATGCGCTGCACTCTGAGTTTGATCGCCGTCTCCCTGGGCCTATTGACGCCGGCCGTTCTGCCGGCCGCCGGCTACGACCTCACCAACCTTGTGGCCGATGAGTCGGGCAAGGCCCTCTTCACCGACACGAACTTGCAGAATGCCTGGGGCTTGGCCGCCGGCCCCACCTCGCCGCTGTGGGTCGCCAACAACGGAACCGGCACGAGCACCGTGTACAACGGCCAAGGCCAGGCCAGCTCGCTTGTCGTCACGATTCCTCCCGCCGCCGGCGGCAGCCCTCCCTCGGCCCCGACCGGCGTGGTCTTCAACGGCGGCGCGGGCTTCGAAACTGGGGCTGGTCAGCCGTCCCGCTTCCTGTTCGCTAGCGAAGACGGCGTCATCGCCGGCTGGAATCCGGCCAACGGAACGACGGCCGTGCGCATGGTCGACAACCCCGGCGCAATCTACAAAGGCATCGCCCTGGGCAACAACGGCAGCGGCGACCACCTTTACGCCACCGACTTCCACGGCGGCAAGATCGACGTCTTCGACGATTCCTTCAAAGCCGCCGCATTGGCGGGCAACTTCACCGACCCCAACTTGCCGGCCGGCTTTGCCCCGTTCAACATTGCCGACCTGGGGGGCAAGCTCTACGTCACTTACGCAAAGCAAGACGCCGCAGCAGAAGACGACGTGGCGGGCCCCGGCCAGGGCATCCTCGATGTCTTCGATCTGAACGGCAACCTCGAGAAGCGCCTCGTCTCCACCGGTGACATGCTGAACGCTCCCTGGGGGCTCGCGCTCGCGCCGAACAACTTCGGCGAGTTCAGCGGCGCCCTGCTCGTCGGCAACTTCGGCGACGGCATGATCAACGCCTACGATCCCACGACGGGCAACTCCCTCGGCATGCTGCTCGACGGGACGAGCAATCCCATCATGATCGACGGGCTGTGGGCCCTGCAGTTCGGCAACGGCACGGCCGACCAGCCCACGAACACGCTCTTCTTCACCGCCGGCCCCGGCGACGAAGCCCACGGGCTGCTGGGCAAGCTCTCTCCCGTGCCCGAGCCTGCCGCGTGGGCGCTCGGCGCCATGGCGCTCCTCGCGCTCGTCTGCCGCCGCCGCGGGGTGCGCTAGCCAGCGCCGTCCCAAGTCGCTCTGCGCGTCGGGCCGCCGAAGCGCGGCTTCCCTCCCGACTCCCTCTCCCCGTGGGAGAGGGCCGGGGTGAGGGGCCTCAACTGCGCGTTGGTAAGCACGAGCGCGGTTCTCTTGCACCTCCTGTGCGAGCGGGCCACGTTTCAACGCATGCCAACCCACTCGCTCGAGACTTATCTGATTGATTGTCGCAACCGCCGTGGCATGGGCGCCCACCACGCCTGAGACGAGCCTCTATTCGCCGCTCGAAGACTTGCTCTCCGCGGCGGGCGCCAAGCTCGAGCCGCGCGTCCATTGCTTCATGAACTTGAAGAATCGGGGCCCCGCGGCGCCGAGGCTCCGCGGGCAGGCCAAGCCCCGGCCCGTGGCGTCATGTTACCCGATCTTTCGCTTGAGCTCCGTCAGCAACCCAATCGCGTGCCCGATCTCGGCCTTCTGCCGCGCGGGTTCTTGCGGAATCTCGCGCTCCACGGTCAGCGGGCCCGTGTAGCCGATCTTGGCGAGCGTGCGGAGGTAGGTCTCCATGCCGACGTCCCCTTCGCCGAGCGGCACTTCCGTGCCCCATTCCTGGCCGGGGCGGGCGGCCCAGCGGCCGTCTTTGCAGTGAACGCTGCGAACGTACTTGCCCACCTTCTCGAGCGCCTCGATCGGGTTGCCCGTGCCGTAGAGGATCATGTTGGCCGGGTCGAAGTTGATGAACAGGTTGTCGCGCTGCACGTCCTGGATAAACTGCAGCAGGGCGTCGGCCGTCTCCTGTCCCGTTTCCAGATGGACGCTCTGGCCATTCTTCTTGCAGTGATCGCAGAGGTCGCGCGTCACCGCCAGCACGTCTTTGTAGAGCGGGGCCTGGGCGTCGTGCGGCACGAAGCCGAGGTGCAGGCCGACGGCGCTCACGTGCAAAAGCTTCGCGAAATCGGCGATCTCCTTCATCTCTTGCGTCCGCGCCGCCCGCGTCTCGGGCGGCACCAGCCCCACGGTGCGCGTCACCGTGGGGATATCGGCGTAGCTTTCTCCCTCGAAGCCGCCGAAGACCACCGTGATCGTCAGGCCGAACTCCCGCAGCCGCTCGAGGAACTCGCGGGCCCGCTCCGGGGTGCGGCTCGCCTTGGCGGGTGCGTGAAGCTGAATCGTCGGCACGCCCAAATCGCGGGCAACCGCCAACTGCACTCCCAACCCGGCGTCGATGCTGGCGAAGACTCCCAGGGGCCACTTTTCCATGGAACAAACTCTGCTTTCGTAAAGGAAACCGGCCGGGTGCGCCGGAGGGGGAGCGGGGGCGACAGGCAAACCGCGATTGTGGCCGATCGTGCGGCGCGAGAAAAGGGCCGGGGCGGCACGACGGCGCTTGCGCTCAGCGATACTCTTCGCGGATCGGATAGAACACGTCGACCGCGCGGACGAACTCGTCGAGGGCGACCACCTTGTGCGGCACGTCGCCGGGGATTCGCCAGATTTGCCCGACGCCGACGATCTGCGTTTCGCCGCCGATCGTGAACTCGGCCCGCCCCAGAACCATGGTGCCCACCTGCTCGTGCGGATGACTGTGCAGCGGGATCACCGCGCCCGGCTGCATTTCGACGATCGACACGGTCATCCGCTCGCCGCAAGTCGTGTACATTTCGACCCCCTCGAAGGGCTGCATCCTCCGGCACTTCGACTTGTCGATGATGATCTCGGCGGGGTTCACGCGTGGGGGCTCCAGGCAGGTGGCGGGCGGGTTGGGCTGCAAGGCCCCGATCGTAACACATTCGGCGACACTGCGCCGCCGAGGTGTCGAGGATCGCGCCGCTTTGCCTGCCGGCCCGTTTCTGCTACCACAATGGGGATTAAGCGATCTCCTCGAACCGTGCAGAAAAGGCCCATGGACCTGCTCGAACTGACCCGCAGCCTGTTCGTCAAGAACGACTCCAAGATCGTGATGCTGGTGGCCGATGGCCTCGGCGGCTTACCGCTCGAGCCAGGCGGCAAAACGGAGCTCGAAACGGCGAACACCCCCAACCTCGACGCCTTGGCCAAGCGCGGCGTGCAGGGGCTGAGCATTCCGGTGCTCCCTGGAATCAGCCCTGGCAGCGGCCCCGGCCACTTGGGACTGTTCGGCTACGATCCGCTCCAGTACCTGATTGGCCGCGGCGCGCTCGAGGCGACCGGCATCGGCTTCGAGCTCGGCCCGAACGACGTGGCCATCCGCGGCAACTACTGTACGCTCGACAAGGACGGCAAGATCAGCGACCGCCGCGCGGGCCGCATCTCGAGCGAAGAGAGCGCGCCGCTGGCGATCAAGCTGCGCGAGGTGAAGATCCCCGGCGTCGAAGTCTTCGTCGAGCCGGTCAAGGAGCACCGCTTCGTCGTCGTGCTGCGCGGCCCCGGCCTGGGGGGAAATGTTCACGACACCGACCCCCAGCAGACGGGCGTGCCGCCCCTGGCGCCCAAGGCCGGCGACGCGGCCAGCCAGAAGACGGCCGAAGCGGCGGCCGAGTTTGTCAAGCAGGCCACCAAGTTGCTGGCCGACCAACCCAAGGCCAACGGCCTCACGCTTCGCGGTTTCTCGGCCAAGCCGGCCCTGCCCACCTATCAAGAAGTCTACGGGCTCAAGGCCGCGGCCATCGCTGTCTACCCGATGTACAAGGGCCTGGCCCGTCTGGTGGGCATGGACATCGTGGGCCACGCGCACACGCTCGAGGAGCAGATCGCCGAGCTCGAGAAGCAGTGGAAGAACTACGACTTCTTCTTCATCCACTTCAAGTACACCGACAGCACCGGCGAGGACGGCAACTTCGCCGCCAAGACGAAGCGCAACGAAGAGGTCGACGCCATCATCCCGCGGATCATGAAGCTCGATCCCACGGTCCTGATCGTTACGGGCGACCACAGCACGCCGGCCAAGCTCAAGAGCCACTCTTGGCACCCGGTGCCGACGTTGCTCGTGGCCGACGCCTGCCGCTTCGACAACCGCCCGGCCTTCAACGAAACGGAAGCCCGCCAAGGGGGCCTGGGGCAATTCGAGGCCAAGCACCTGATGACCCTCGCCCTGGCCCACGCCAACCGGCTGGGCAAGTACGGCGCGTAACCACGGGATTTTTTTACCGCGGAGGACACTAAGGACGCAGAGAGTACGAGAGAGATTTGCTTTCCGACCTCTGCGCCCCTCTGTGTCCTCTGCGGTAGATCCTTCCTTCGTTCCTCTCTGTGTCTCCGTGCCTCCGTGGTGGATTGAATCGAAGGGTTTGTGATGCGTTCGTTGAGTAAGGTGGCGCCGCAGTGGTGGGACTATACGACGCTGGATCGCGAGATCCTCGACGACGCGGCGCGGCTCACCGCCGACGACTTGCTGGGCCTCTCGCGCCCCGGCTTCGCCGTGAAGTTCTACGACACGCTCGAGGACTTCTACCTCGCTGAGGCCCTCGAATACATCACCGCCTGGCGGCAAGCGACGCCCCAGCGGCCGGCCGGCATCTGCGGGCCCATTGGTCCGACCGAGCAGCTTCCGCTGGTGGCCCGGCTCGTCAACGAGCTCGAGATTGATCTGAGGCACGCGCACTTCTGGGGCATGGACGAGTGGGCGGTCGACGGCCGCGAAGTCCCCTTCGATTTCCCGCTCGGCTTCGCTAAGGCCGACATGGAGCTCTGCTTCGACCGCATCCGACCTGACCTACGGATGCCGAAGGGGAACCTGCACTTTCCGGCGGCCGATGCCCGCGAGTACATCGCGAGTTGGGATCGCGCTCGCTGCGTGGTCATGCAAGGGGGCCAAGGCGAAGTGAAGCACTGGGCCTTCAACGATCCGCCGCGCCGCGAGCCCCCGTACGACCGCGAGCCCCCCCCGCCGGCCGAGTACCGCAAGCTCACCACGCGACTGGTTGAGTTGCACCCGATGACGCTGATTCAGAACGCCCGCACCTCGGGCGGCGGGGTGGTCACGAACGTGCCGACGCAGGCGATCAGCGTCGGGCCGGCCGAAACCTGGAAGGCCGAGAAGGTCTCGATCTGGCACGCCGGCGCCCACGACAACCCGTTCGGGCAACGGCTGACGACGCTGATGATCTCGAAGCGGCTGCCCGACACGGCCGTGCCGATGTCGCTCTTGGCGGATCACCCCAACGTGCAATTCAACTTCTACCGCGGCGGCATCGGCCAGTGCACTACGGAGATGCATTGAGTAGCCGGTGGCCAGTAGCTGGCAGCTAGTGGCCAAACCGGCGGACCGATCTTTACTCTCTGGCTACCAGCCACTGGCTACCAGCTACCAGCTACCATGTTCGACGTCATCTATCGTTTCGATCCCGACTATCGTGAGGAGCCGCATGGGCCGCCGACGCCGGCGGCGGCGCGGGAGCGGCTGATCGCCGGCAACCGCGAGTTCGCCGCCTTCGGCACGCCGAAGGACTCCGGCCAGCCGCACGTCGTGCCCTTCGATCTGCGTGACATTGGCGTGGCCGATCAGCCGGGCCAGGCGCCGCGGCAGCAGCCCTTCGCGGTGGTGCTCGGCTGCTCCGATGCCCGCGTGCCGACGGAGATGATCTTCAACCAGGGGTGCAACGACCTGTTCGTGGTCCGCGCCGCCGGCAACATCCTGGACCTGGGCGGGCTCGGCAGCATCGACTACGCCACCACGCAGATGCGCGAGGCGGTCAAGCTCGTGGTCGTGCTTGGGCATAGCCAGTGCGGCGCGGTGTCGGCCGCGGTCGACGCCTTTCTCGATCCCAAGAAGTACCTGTCGCTCGCCCTCAGCCATGCGCTGCGGTCGATCGTCGACCGCCTGTTCATCGCCGTGCAGGCGTCGGCCAAGGCGCTCGAGTCGGCCTACGGCGACGGCATTTGGTACGAAGCGGGCCTGCGCCCCGCGCTGATCGAAGCGGCCGTGGTGATGAACGCGGCGCTAGCGGCCTACACGCTGCAGAAGGAGCTGAGCGACCGCCGGCCCGAGGAGTGCCAGGTGGTGTACGGCGTGTATGATCTCGCCACCCGGCAGGTCGGCGTGCCGCTGGCGGCCGCCCCGCAGATCGACCTCTGCACTCCGCCGGCCGGCGAGCAGGAGTTCAGCCAGTTCGCCGCCAAACTGGCCCAGGCGCCCCTGATCCGCCTTTTGCTGCAGGCCAAGAGCTGAGCGGGTACAGCGCAGCGGGCCTATTTCCGCCGCTGTTTAAGCGCGTAGCGCACGAACGACAGCAACCCGGCGAAGCGGTAGCTCGGATCGACGTAGTGCTCGATCACGTAGAACGCAAAGTAATAGAAGCGGCAGAAGGCCCAGATGGCAAGGCACAGTAGCAAGCCCACCTTGAGGCTGGGGGCGAACATCAGGAGCAGCGCCGAGGCAAACAGCCCCAGGAACAGGAAGAGAAAGCCCTTGATCCAGATGAGTCTTGGACTCTTGAGATCCGCCATGGTTGCCTTTGGCCGTGGCCCGAGCTGCCCGCGCTATGTTCGCCGTTCCGACCTTACGCGACTTCTCCGGAAGGCCAGCAACCCCAGACCGGCCAGGCCGGCAAGTAGAAAGGAGGAGGGCTCGGGGACCCCGCCGACGATGTCAGCGCCGAGATCATCCCAGCCCGGACCGTGGAAGTAAAAGTCGGCGGTGCTGTCAGGATCGTTGAGGTCCAGAAACGGCTTGCCGATCGCGAATTTGGCGCCGGCCTGCAAGGTGGCGACGCCGCCAAGGTTCAACTCTGCCAAGTTGCCTACGTTCGGGTTCGCCTCACCGAAGGTCAGTGCGCCGGCGCCTAAAGCTCCAATCACTTCCGATTGCTGTCCCGCCGCAACGTAATCGGCGACGCTGTTCCAGCCTGCGGGATCGAGCCGGTTCGTCTCGGACGTGATCTGATAGCGATCGAACGAAATAGGCAATGCGGTTGTGTTCTGGAGGTACGCGGAGCCGTCCGGGTCGACCCAAATCTGCAATGCGGACGCCAAGGCTGTTTCCCCCACGCTCATCGCGATAGCCGCCGCCAACAAGGCTCGGCTGATCATCTTCGCACCATAGTGTCAATGACGCCCCGTGCCCTGCCCGATTGTCGCCTGTCGCTACAACGGCCGCCACGAATTGGCTGCCTTGCCAGCCTTGCGCCGCGCGACTGCCAGCAACCCCGGCCCGGCGAGGGCGGCGAGCACAAAGGTGGTGGGCTCCGGAATCCGCGGGATGAAGATTGGATTCTGGGGCGGTCCGTCGGGGCCTGTGCCGCTTTTGAAGAAGAAGTCAACGAAATACCCGCCGTCGCCAAACGGCTTCCCCAAGTAGAACTTCTGTCCCGCCTGGAGTGTTCCAGCCCCACCCAGATTCAATTCCGCCAAGTTCCCCGGCCCAGGGTTGGCTTCGCCGAAGGTAAGCGCTCCGGCGCCGAGTTGGCTCAGCACCTCGCTGATCTGGCCGCCAGCGACGTAGTCGGCGATGCTCTTCCAGCCGACAGGATCGAGCTGATTGGTAAGGCAGGCAATCTGGTAGCCATCGAACGAAACTGGGCTCGCCGTCGTGTTGACCAAATAGGCGGTGAGGTCAGGGTCGAAAGCCAACTGCACACCTTGTGCAGGCGCGCTTCGTCCCGCCCCAAACAAGAACAAAACCGCCATCGCCAACAGCGCTCGTCTGATCATTGTCGCACCTCCCGCACCATGTACCGTACCCGCTTCAATGTTCGCCCGTAGTTAAGACGCCCACAACGATCTTGCCGCCCCACCAGCCTTGCGCCACCGCACCGCCCGCAGCCCCAGCCCGGCCAAGGCGGCGAGCAGGAAGGTGGAGGGCTCGGGGATGCAGGGTGGATCGCCCTGGATAGAGTTCGTTTGGCCGCCCAACTTGTAGAAGAAATGGATGTCGCAGATGGATGATCCCGCCAGGAGCGGCTTGCCAATGGCGAACTTAGCGCCGGCCTGCAGCGTGCCAACGCCGCCCAAGTTCAACTCGGCCAAGTTGCCAGCGCCCGGGTTCGCTTCACCGAAGGTGAGGCCGCCCGCGCCGAGCGCGGCGATCACCTCGCTGAACTGTCCCCCGGCGACATAATCGGCGATGCTCTTCCAACCCACCGGGTCGAGCAGGTCGCGCTCCGACGCGATTTGATAGCCGTCGAAGGAGATCGGCGCGCCCGTTGTATTGTGGAGATAAACTGTTCCGTCAGGGTCCTGCCAAAGCTCCAGCGGGGTCGCCGCCGACGCCGTCTTAGTCAGACCGATTGCGATGCAGATTGCCGCCAACAATATTCGCCTGATCATCGTCGCACCCTCTTCAGAAGCCGCATGAGGTGTCTTGCCGGGAAGCATTATGTGCCCGGCACGCCCCAGCCGCAACGAAATGGCGCGGAGTGCGGAAAACCCTAGGCAGTCTCACGTTTGGAGTTCGGGGGTGACCCGATCGGTACTAGCCCGCAGCGCGAGCAAGGAGGAGCCACGCGCCCATGGCCAGGTAACGCAAACCGCTGCACGCGCCGGGCAGCATTTTCGGCCAACAAGCGCAACGGGCGCTCCCGTCCCTTGCTGGCGCTGCGGGCTAGTGTTTGAGCGGGCAATCCGAGCCAAGCCGCTGCGCAGTCGTCAGCCGTGTGATAGGATGCCTGGCATGAGCCGCTTCCAACCATCGCAGCCAACTCTGATCGCCCTGGCGGCCGTCTTGGCCGTGATCGGGTTGTCGATCCTGCGTTCCGTGGAGCTGCGGCGCAAAGACGGCACGATCGAGCGGCTCGAATCTCAACTCAGAGCCGCCGACAACCAGGCAGCGCGTTGGAAGGAGCAGTTGCAGCTTATGTCGAAAGCTCACTTCGATCGCGATCAAGAGCTGATCCGCTTGCGAGGTGAGCTCGACGCGGCGAACGCGGTCCAGAGCGAGGCGCTCGCGCCGTAATCACAAATGCCCCTTCCGCGCCGCCTCCGCTCGTTTTTACTTCGCACGCTGCTGGAGCTGATGGGGCTCACTCTGGTTGCGGCTTGGCTCGCAAGTCAGCGGAAAACCGTGCTGGAGCGGCGAGCTGCCCGCGCTGCTTGGTCAGCGGGGCAGGGCGTGATTGTCCAGGCGGTCGAGCCAGACGGTCCCGGCATCGTGCGGCCGCCTCGAACGACCGTCCGCCCAAGGTGTCGCGAATTCGCCTGCTGCTGGGAGATCAGGCGGTCGAGCAAATCCTGATCCTGCGCGATATCGCCAACGTCGATCCGGCCGACGCTTCTCGGCTCTTCCCAGAGGCGAAGGTCTCCGCGCAATAGTGCTGGCGCCCAATGGTCCCGCACGGAATCCGGCACAAGCAACTACCTGCCCGGATCGAACGGCAACGCCGACTTGTGAACGCACAGACGCAGCTTGCCGTCCTCACAGCGCCGGAAGACGAACGTCTTGTCGACCATCACCTCTTCGCCCTTGCTGTTGGTCAGATAGACGTTGCCCATGGTAATGGCGATGTCGCCGTGGATCTGGATGCCGTTGTCGGCGGCGTTGTTGTCGTAGCTCACTTCGACCCAGTGCTTGAGGGCGAAGCCGGTATCTTCGGGGTACGCATCGTTGCCGCCGACGAAGTAGGCGAGCGCCCCTTCCTTGGTGGGCCGGAAAGTGTTGTCGCCGGAGGCCAACGTCGGCTTGAAGAAGACCTGACCGTGCTCGTAGTCGTACAGGTCATCGATGAGTTGGCTGGCCGCCGAGCGATAGTCGCCTCCGGCCGCATGCACCTTGCCAACGCGGACCAGGCCCTCGCACCAGGCGCGCTGGGCGGCGTTCACTTCGGCTTCGGTGATCGGTTTGGCAATCTGCGGCGACGCGGCCTGAGCCCAGCTCGAGGCTGCGGTCAACAACATCGCGAGAGCAAAAGTACGCGCGGGAATCGAGCTTGGCATGAGGCCCCTCATTGAGTTCGTGATTGTGCGGGTGGACGACGAGCTGCGGTCGCGCCGACCGCAATTCTAGGTCGCTGAAAAGACTCTTGCCCGGCCGAGCCTGCAGGTCGCAATGAGGGCAAGAATCCAACCCGAACAGCCGCTGGAAGGCCAATCGCTTTAGGCAACCTGCTGCCGGTGCGCCAGGCGCGCCAACCCCGCCGCGCCGATGAAGCCCGCATCGCCGCCGAGGGAGGCGAAGTCGACCACGGTCGTCTGGGCCAAGACCGGGAACGTTCGCTTCTTCACTTCTTCGCGCACCCGCTCCAGAAAGCGGCGGCCCAGTGGCGAAGCATGGCCGCCGAAGGTCATCGCGCCCCCCAGCACCACGCCGTCGGGGTCGATCGTGTGCATGGCGGTCACGATGCCGATGCCCAGGTACATGCCTGTGTCGAGCACGATCTCGAGGGCCAGCGGGTCTCCCTGCTCGGCTTCTTGGGCAATCATCAGGGGGGTCAGCTCTTCGCCGCCGTCGATGCGGTGGGCGAGCGAGCTCTTGTGCCCCGCGGCGAGCGCCTCGTGGGTGCGGCGGACCACCGAGAGGCCGCTGGCGTAGGCTTCGAGATGGCCGCGCTGGCCGCAGCCGCAGAGCCGGGCCTCATCGCGGTAGTCGATCACCACGTGGCCGCATTCGGACCCGTGGCTGTGCTCGCCATCGACCGAGAAGTCGCCGATGATGATGCCTCCGCCGATGCCGGTGCCGAGCGTGAACATCACCATACTGTGAAAGTTGCGGCCGCTCCCCACCCAGAACTCGCCATAGGCCGCCGCGCCGGCGTCGTTGGCGTAGGTCACCGGCAGGCCCGTATGGTGGCTCACGCGCTCGCGGATCGGAAACATCTTCCAGCCGGGCAGGTTCGGCGGGTCGAGCAGCATGCCGGCCGGAATGTCCATCGTGCCGGGGGTGCCCAGCCCTACGCGGGCCAGATGCTGCGCTTCGATTCCGGCCTGCCTTGCGGCCTCTTTCACCGCCGCGCCCATCCGCCGGGCTGCGTCTTCGGGGCCTTGGTCGGTGGCCGTGGGAATCGTCAGCCAGGAGAGAGGCCGGCCGAGATCGTCGACCACGCCGACCTTGATGTTCGTTCCCCCCAGATCGACACCGCAGTAGAAGGGAGGTTGAGCTTGGGCAAGCGGCAGAAACTGACGGGCACTCGACATGAAAACCGCTGGGGCCGCGAAGTTGGCGTGCGTCGATGGCTGAGAAACCTAGTCGAGCCGAGATTATAGGAATCGCGGCAACCGGCAGCAACGGCGGCCCCGGTCAAGCCACCGGCCCGCCAAGCGATGATCTCGCTTGGCGGGCCGTGAGATGGCAAAGCCGAGCAACGGCGGCCAAAGTTTCTTCGCGGCCGGCGCCCACAGCTCGCGCAGCCGCGCGGCCACCGGGTCGCCCGCGGCCAACTTGTCGAACGCGTCGAGTGGCTCGAGCGCATCGGGCGTGCGGCCCAGGTAACCGTAGTAGTAGGCCAAGAGGAAATGCTGCGTCGGGGACGCAGGCGCGTGCTCCAAACGAACGAGCTGCTCCTGGAACTGAGACATCTGCGGGTAGAGCTCGCTGAGGTTCTTGGCCAAGAGCGGCCATTGATCGTCGGGCAGGGCAAACATCCCTTGCTGCAAGGTCGCCGCGGCCTCCTCGAATTCGCCCGTGGCGAACAAGCCCTGGGCGAGCAGCAACTGCAGCACGCCGTTCCGCGGGCTTTCGATCAGGGCGTGGCGAAACGCCTTCACGGCGTTGGCGTATTGCCCCGCACGGAAGGCCGCCTCCCCCTGATCGGCGTACTTGGTGGCATCCAAAATCGCCTCGGCGTCGGGCGGAGTCGCAGGGGCTTCTTCCGTCGCCGTGGGATTGGCGTATGGGTAGTTGTTGGCATAGCCGCGGCCGTAGCCGTAGTTGCCAAAGAAGGGCCAGTACCAGGCGAAGGGCCAAGAACCGGTCCGCCGCCGCCAGATCGGCCGCCACCAACGGTTCCATCCCCAGCGATTAGCGCCCACGCCGAGCCGATTCCACGCACGTGCCCGCGCCGTCAGGCCGAACGGACGATTTGCCGAGACGAGGCCCCGGTTCCATTGCACACGGGCATTGCGCAAGGCGCCGTTGCCGACGGCCGGACCGCCAGCGCCGCGCAACCCGCCTGCTCCACTGCGGACGGCCTGCGACAGGTTGCCCCGCGCGCCCGCCGCTCCGGCCACGGCGCAGCCACGAGCCTTATGGAGGCGGTACGAGGGAGTACGGCGGATGAGAACGGGCATCGTGCGGACCTCCAAGGTTGAGGCACACAGGCCCATGTACCGTTTTCCGGTCGGGCCTTGTACCGTCGTCGAACCTTCGAGCCGCACTGCCCACCGCGGGCAGGTAACCTAACGATGGTTTCGGCAAGAACTTACAGAGTGGGCGGCACAGGACTCGAACCTGTGACTTCTACCGTGTGAGGCCAAGCCGAAAGCGTTGCCCTTCGATTCCTAGATCCTTACTACCAATAGCTTAACGAAGCCGCCGGCTTTCTCGCAAGCCGTCGCATCGCTTCTCGTTTTCTCGCAGTTTGTGGGGGTATTCGAGGGGCAAAGGGGTAGTCAAAGGGGTAGTGAAAACGGAGGCCCTTCCTGGTGCCGCTAGAGTCTTGACCCGCGTGCCCTGCTTGCCCTCCGGTTCTCAGCCGCCCTTCATCTTGGCGAGAATCTTGTCCATCTCGGGAGCGGTGAAGGCCCGGCAGGTTGAGGTGCTCACATTGCCGCCAGAACTCACGTGTGCGAGCACGGCTGCGGCCGTCTCATCGTCCGGGGCTTCCAAAACCAGAACGCCGTCGTGGTCGCCCAGCGTCCAGTAGATGTCGGTCACCTTAGCCCCCATCTTCTTGGCCGCGGCCTTCAGTGCAGATGCACGCTTGGTGGTTTGGTCGATGGCCTGGAGGCCTTGCTGGGTGAACTTGATCGTCGTGATGAAGGTGGCCATTGTCGGTCTCTACGCAGGTGAGTGTGAGGCGGGCCGGTCCAGGCACATGGAGCCCTTTGGCCGGGGTCCAAAGGGTGCTGCTCGGTTGTTTCAGGGCGGCGGACCTTCGGGCGCTCTCAACTCGGACGACTTGGACCGCTAAACGCACCCGCAACCGCCTGCTAAACTACCGTCTCCACCAAGATGGTTCCAGACTCTCGTTTTGCGGGCGACCCAACCATGTCGGCCTTTCATCGAGTCCTCTGCCCCGTGGATTTTTCGGAAGCATCCACCAGGGCGCTGCTCTTCGCCGAACGACTGGTTCGAGAAACCGGCGCTGAGCTATTCCTGCTGCACGCTTTCGATTCTCCAGCCACCTACGACGCAGCTGGACAGCAAAAGCCGGCAAACCCCGACATCAAGCGCCAGTTCGATGGCCTGACGCCGCATCATCCGGACACCAAGCTCGAACGAATCCTGCACGCTGGCCCTGCGGGGGAGGTCATCTGTTGGCTGGCCGAGGAGCGGAGTTGCGACCTGATCGTTATGGGTACCCATGGTCGAACCGGCCTTCGGCATCTGCTCATGGGCAGTGTGGCCGAATACGTCTTGCGCCACGCGAAATGCCCGGTGACCACCGTGCGTGATTATTCGGCTGATGAGCCAGGGTTGGCTGAGCCGCTTGTGATGCCGGCTCCGGCGCCGTCGTGGATGTAAGGCAGAAGGCTCAGGTGCGCACCGCAGCCTCGGTAAAGACAACCATGTACCGCCTGCGCAGCCGCATCGTCCTCGAAAGTGACCAGGACGACGACCTGGATGCCTTGCCGGAGCGCGAGATTGAGGTGCCCTTCATTCCTCGCCGGGGCATGCGGCTAGATTTTGCCGACGACGTGGAAGACGGCCCGGTAGACCTGGTGCTCGGCAAGTGCGTCTGGGGAGTGGCCAAGAACCGCTTCGAGTTCGAGATGACCGAGCGAGGGGAGAACGGCGGGACCGTCCTGGCACTGATGGACGAATGGGCCAGCGTAGGATTTACGGTCGTGGAATGCTCGAACCAGCAGGTTTGGGACCGATTCAGAGCAGGGCCAGCAGACACCAATGGGCACACGGGGTAGGCGGTTGAAAAACTTGACTGACTAGAGGTTGCCCTGGTCGGGGACACGAACGCACCCGGCGGAGCCTCTCATTTTGGCTGTGATGCGTCTTGCGACCCGGAGGGTTTCTCACCAGAGAACGTCGGAGCCGTTCGCCGCCAGGCCTCTTCGACATTTCCCCGCAACGCCTCTAAATGCTGCGGCCACGCCTCGAAGCCCTTTCTATATGCCCGCTCGAAAAGCTCCTTAGAAAGCGGCGATGGTGATGCGATTTTATATGCTCTCGGTCCATCAGTGAAGGTAAACAAGACCCAGTACGAATGGCCGCCCAACTTCACTTCGTGGATGTCGCTCAATTCGGGCATCAATCGCGAGACATCCTCAGCAAGATCAAACGTACCCGCTGGCACTTGAACGGGGGGGATGGTGTTTAACACATCTGGGTCGTAACTGTTTACGCTCAGCAACCCTGAGCCATCCTCGAAGACCTGGAGAGACCAGTCCTCCTTGTTGCCAGGGTTTTGGGGTTGGATCCAAAAACGAATGCACCGAGCTGCCTCGGGGCTCGGTGGAACAGAACTCGAGTTGCAGGCGGAAGCCGCAACCAGGATAGCAATCGCTAAGGTCCGCATGGTACTACTCCGTGTTTGGCCCCGACGCCGCGCGATTGCACCCGATTTTCTCACGAAAACACTTGCCTCGCAAGCCGACGCCCCAGATTGCCCCAGGAATGCACGCGAGCGGGCAAGGCGACCTTGGGGGACAGGTGGCGTGAGCCGCTGCGAGGCGGGCGGCTAGGTGTTTCCTTGCTAGGGAGTGGCCTAGGTTTGAATCAGCCGGGATAGAGTTGCCCCCTGGCTGCTGTAATGGACCGGCCGCACCCCAGGGGTAATGGTGCGGCCGATCTTTTTTCTTTGCGCTGCCTGACGCTGCCGCTGCCGATACGGGCTTAGCTCAGTATGAGCGCCAGCGAATGACTGGAACGAACCGCGATATCTGGCTACTGCCCTTTCGCGCCTGTCGCTTTGCCAACGCTGCCGCACGTCCAGGCAACGCCCCAGCCAATCGCGGCGCCGATACTCCCCAAGCCGAGGGTTCCGAGGAGCAACGCCAAGATATTGTGGGCGTCGCTTCCCCCTCGAACCCAGAGCGGCTCGGCGACGCTGACGACAACGCCGCCAATCGCGCCCAGCAAGCAGGGGATGAGGTAGCGAATCTTGCCCCGCGCGAGCGAGGCAAAGACTCCGGCAATCGCGCTTCCGACCGTCGCGGACACGGCATTGACAGCGACGAAGATTCCTGTGCCAAACTCTTCGGTCGGATTCAGGAACACGCCGATCTGGGCGTAGACCGCACTGGCAATCCCGCAGAGGAGTCCAGCGACGAGGGCAGCAACTGGAATTGCAACGAAGCGGAATCTCGATCTGTGCTGTGCCATTTGCTAAGGCTCTTGGCGTGAGACGAAAGGACCTTGCCGCCGGACTTTCTGACGGCCCAGTGGTCAAGGCGTCTGCGGTCGAGCGATATAACGCGCTGCCGATAGAATCGAGCGGCGCAGGGAGTGCGAAGGGACACTGGCCGACGCCCGGAAAGCTAGCGGTAACGTCAGGGCATGGGCAAGGGGGCAGCGGCAAGTATGGGGCAAGCAGCGGCGCGCTACCTTGGTCCGTGGCGGACCAGTCTTCGCTCGGCTATGCTGCCCGCGTGATCTCACTTGGGGGCTGGCGTGCCGAGTTTGTCAGAATCCCGGAGCGTACCGCGATGCAACCCGTCGACCTCAAGCAGGTCCCCAACCTTGAGCAGGTATTCACGATCGCCCTGGTGCCTTTGCTGTTGGCGTTTGTTGCTCTCAGCGTGCTCTTAGGTCTTTTGTGGGGCAAGCTGCTAGTTCTGCAAAGGCGCATCGCGACCATCGAACAGGACCTGAAGGCGATGTGTGACTTGCTTCGCAAGACTGAACGGTGATTCCTCTCCTTGGCCTCCTACATCGCCATCAGCGTGCGGAGCGAGAAGGAGCGCAGGCGGCGAGGAAGCGGGCTCATGCCCGTTAGCCTACCACGAGGCGGTCAGCGGGGCAGGTGGTGGGTTGCCGCAGCGGCCAGGCTCTAGCGGCAGGCGGTGGCAAGGGGCAACAGTTAATCCCGCTGGCAGATTTACAGCGATCCGCAGAGTGGTTACAGTACCGCGCGAATCGAGCATCCTGCTTCAACGACGAGACAATCATGAAAAAGGCTAGCCTGGCTTCGACGCTGTGCTTCTTTGTCCTGTGCGGCTTGGCTGTGCCCAAGGCCGCTTGCGCCGCTGCGCTCACATCGGGCGCAACGTTGGTAGCGCCACTGGGCGAAGTCGACCCGGTCGGGGGAAACCCTATTGGTTCATTGATTCAACCCTTCAGCTCTCCAGGCTCGGTCAGCGGCAGACTCATTTCCCAGGTGATCTCTGGTGACCCATCCAACGCGCTTGGGGGGCTCACGTTCGTCTACTTTCTCGTGAATGACGGTGCTGCTGGTCCCCACTCCATCGGCCGGCTTTCCGTCGACGATTTCGCAGGCTGGCAGGTGGATGCCAGTTACCAAACCACGAGCGTCGGAATCGCTCCGGGCTCCATCGATCGCCAGCCCTCAGGGGACGTCGTGGGCTTCAACTTCTTGCCCACGGGCTTCGACCCACTGACCGGCTTTCTTGCGCCCGGCGCTACGAGTCGCAAGCTCGTTCTGCAAACGAACGCCCTGCGCTATACCAACGTCATGGCCTCAATCATCAATGGCGGCGTGACGCAGGCTGCCAGCTTCGGCCCAGCCCCCGTCCCCGAGCCCTCCACCCTCCTGCTCGCAGCCCTGGCCGGGCTGGGCCTGCTCGCCGTCCGCTTCAAGGCACACCGGCACGTCGGCCGCTGACAGGTAGGCCTGACTTTCGCCTTGCCCTTCGCTGGATAATTCCCCGGCGATGGGCTTTTTTAATGGGCCTTTCCGAAGCGACGGCCTGCATCGGCAAGTCGAGGGCACCGTTCGGTCGATAACCGAAGTGGCGGGCTGACTGGGAAAGGCGGTTCCCGCCCTCGAATCGACGCCGGACAACGGCCGCATTGTCGACGGGTCCAATTTCTCCTTCGCGGCAAGCCCACCCGGCGACAAGACTGCCGCCAACCGACGCTCGATTCGATCAGCCCGCCGGATGCACACCCATCCGCGCGGGTTTTTCATTGCCGTGAAGCGACCCCGGCGCTCGGCATCTCGTCGAATACCGCGACCATCAGGGGTAAACACCGGCTTTGCCCCCCTGAGTTGGTGGTATTGTTCCAGATCGTTATGGGGACCGGGGCGGTCGTTAGGGCAACTGCGATGGTAGTGGTCGTCATCCTCACTGCTCTTCTTGGGCTACCAACTGGCTTCGTGGCCGGCTGGCTCGCGAGTCAGCTTCTGGGCCATCGGGCACGCGTCGCCGTGCCTTCTTCTTCGCCCGCTGGCAGAGAGTCATTTGCTGTGCAGGTGATTGGCGAGGTTCAAGGCCTCACGCGCGAGGTGCAGGGAAGCGTCGGCCGACACCGTGCGAGCTTGACGGACGCTCAGGTAGAAATGCGTGCCATCAAGGCGGGAGACGACCAAGCCGTTTCCGTACTCCTCGAAGGGCTGCTGCTAGACAACGAACGCCTTCTCAGCCAACTCATCGAGTCTGAGACGAAGCTCTCCGCACAAGAGGACGCCCTTCATCACTACATGCAGGAAGCCCGTCTCGACTCCCTGACCTCGCTCGAAAACCGTCGCGGCTTCGAGAACCAGTTGGCCCAACGGTTTGCTGAATGCCAGCGCAAGGGCACTGAGTTCTGCATGGCGATGGTCGACGTCGACTACTTCAAGCGGATCAACGACGAGCACGGGCATCCGGCGGGAGACGAAGTGCTCAAGGGCTTAGGACGGGTGCTGGCGGCGAGTGTTCGGGAGATGGACGTGGTGGGCCGGATGGGCGGAGAGGAGTTTGCGGTGCTGCTTCCTGGCACGACCCTGGACGAGGGCCAAACCATTGCAGAACGACTGCGGTGCGCCATCGAAGAGACGCGATTCGCCCTACAAGACATTGTGCTTTCGGTCACCGCCAGCATCGGTGTGGCGAGCGTGTCCAATGTGGCAAACGCGGCTGAACTCATCAGCCAAGCTGACCGTGCCCTCTATGCAGCCAAGAAGGCAGGCCGGAACCGAGCCTACTATCATTCACCGGCCGGATACGACCCCGTGCCCCGAATGGTAGCCGACACAGCTGCAATCCCACACTTCGCGGGCCAGACTACCGACCGAGCATGAGCTAGCCTTGCCTGTTCCCTGGGATGGAGCCTGGACAATTTGGGGCCGGTCGAGGGGAGGCTCTCGGCCGGCTCCGATTTCTTTGCAGGTGGCTAACCGCGTTCCTGCCTCTGGCCGCCTTGACTCACGGCCTGGCGGCGGTCGCCCGATGCGCGTTGGGACCGCGTCGCCGTTTCCAACGCATTGTAGGCCAGGCCTGGGCAAGTCAACGCCTCCTCCCTAAAACACTTCTGAGCCTGGAGAGAGTGTGTTGGGCTCGAGGAAGTCAGCCAACCGGCGGGATCTGGTTCCCGGTGGACTTGGTCAAGGACCTCCGCGTCGGACCTAAATCGCCCTCCTCCATGACCGCGCCCCCGAACGCGACCGTGAGCGTTAGGCGGTTGCCTCGTAACATTACCTCCAGATGCAGTTCGTTGTCCCGCCCGGCGAGGGAGCCAAGTTGATGCTTCGGATGCACGTGATCGGAGTTCTATTTTTTCTTACGTTTCAGTCTTCCTCCCTCTCAGTGTTGGGAGCGGCGCCAGAAGAGTCGATCACGACTTGGCCCCAATGGCGTGGTCCGACTCGTGACGGTCAGGTAACTGGGCCGAAGTGGCCTGACTCCCTCTCAGAAAGCACCCTGACGCGCCAATGGCGTGTAGAATTGGATCCCAGCTACTCCGGCCCTATCGTTTCCGAATCAGCAGTATTCACCACTGGAACCGCGGACAAGACAACGGAAGTCGTGCTCGCCCTCGATCGGGACACCGGCAAGGAGCTTTGGCGTGCAGAGTGGCCTGGGGCGATGGCAGTGCCGTTCTTCGCGGCCTCCAACGGCAGTTGGATTCGATCTACGCCGGCGCTCGACGGCGACAACCTGTTTGTGGCTGGGATGCGCGACGTGTTGGTCTCGCTCAACGCCAAGACGGGAAAGGAGCAGTGGCGGGTCGATTTCGTCAACGAGTTCAAGTCTCCGCTGCCCGCGTTCGGCTTTGTGAGTTCTCCGCTGGTCGACGGCGATTCGCTCTACGTCCAGGCGGGAGCCTCTTGCATCAAACTCGAGAAGCTGACCGGCAAAGTAGTCTGGCGTGCCCTTGAAGACAATGGCGGCATGATGGGCAGCGCCTTCTCATCGCCGGTCATGGCGACCCTCGCCGGCCAACGCCAGTTGATCGTGCAGACCCGTGACAAACTGGCTGGGGTCGAACCTCAGTCCGGTGAAGTTCTCTGGGAACACAAAGTGCCGAGTTTTCGGGGCATGAACATCCTTACGCCCGTCGTGATCGGCGGTGCCATCTTCACCAGTTCCTACCAAAACAAGTCCTGGCTTTTTGCCGTGACGGCCAAGGACCGCACATTCCAGGTCGAAGAGGTGTGGAACAACAATGCCCAGGGATACATGTCCACGCCAGTAGTTGTCGACCACAATCTTTACCTGCATCTTCAGAACCAACGATTCACCTGCATCGATTTGGCTACCGGGGAGAGAACGTGGACTTCGCAACCTTTCGGAAAGTATTGCAGCTTGGTGTGCCAGAGCGGTCGGATTCTTGCTTTGGACGAGCGGGGAAAGCTCCTGCTCATTAACGCTAATCCCCAGAAGTTCGAGCTTCTTGGCGAGTCGAAGGTCAGCGATCAAGACTCTTGGGCGCATGTAGCGATTTGCGGCGATGAAGTGTTTGTTCGCGAACTCAACGCCATGAGCGTCTATCGCTGGCACGCGGCGCCATCCGAGTGAAGGGAGTGAAGGAAGTGAGAGGATCATGCGTTGGATCGATTGGTACAACATGCTTGCGAAACCCAGCGCCATCCACCATCGGCCTGATCTGGAGCATTCTTTACTCCTTCATTGCCATCAGCTTCGGCTTCGTGTTCCTCAGGGTGTTCCAGGGCAAGGCTCCTCGAAGTCTCGCGCTGCCGTTCGTCATTAACCTTGCCGCCAACCTGCTTTTCATGCCCACCTTCGCCGGACTAATGAGCGTTCCGCTGGCGCGGTAGACACTTGATTGTCTGGACGACGATTCTGTGGTGCGTGATTGCGGTCTGGCGGCACTTGCGCTGGTTTGCCGTGGCTCAAGTGCCGTACTTCGTATGGGTCTCGATTGCGACGGTGCTGCAAATCAGCATCGCCTGGATGAATTGGGGACTGTCTTGAATCACATTCTGTTTGCCACCTAAGCAGGGCAACGGCGGCGGGCCCAATCACGTCTCACCGATACGCTGGCGGCTTTCGCGAGCAAGACCGCAATCTCCTCGCGCTGTTGCCGCTGATTTGTGGGGCAGTGAGCGACCAGGAAGAGAGATTCTCTGCCGGAGCAGCTGCGAGAAGCCAAGTCGCGAATCCGCCTGAAGGGCTGAGAGGGCAGCCGGCCGAGTATTCAAGCAAAGCGAATATCAGAGCGGCGCCGCGCCTAGCGAGCGCTCCGGTACCGGTTCGACCCGGCTGGACTGAGTCGATGTCCGCCGTAGGTGCCGGTGTTCCTCAGCCGCCAAACGGCTCCATGTGGATCGAGGTGTCGAACACCGCCGGAACGGACGCTCGGATGCTTGCTTTCACTCGCCCGCTGAGATTGTGCGCTTCCCGGAGCGACAGGTCGGGATCAGCCTGGACATGCACGTCCACGAAATAGCCGGCTCCAAACGTGCGGACGCGGAGCTTTTCGATGGCTTTGACGCCAGGGACAGAAAGGGCCGCAGCTTCGAGCTGGGCAATCACGGACTGGTCTGGCATGCGGTCCATCAGGTCGCGGAGTGCCGGCATCAGCATCCGCCAGCCGTTGAAGGCGATTACGGCCGCGGCAAGAAGAGCCGCCCAGTCATCGGCGGATTCCCAGCCAACGCCGCCCCAGAGTGCGATCGTTATGCCCACAAAAGCGGCGGCCGAACTAATGGCATCGCTCCGGTGGTGCCAGGCATCGGCCTTGACCACTTTACTCCCCGTGTCGTTGCCCACGGTCAGCACGGTCCGAAACAGCGTCTCCTTGACGACAATGACCCCGACTAGGACCGCTAGGGTGAACGGCTCGGGGGCATGGTGCGGGGTAACGATTTCGCCTACGGCCGCGACCGCGATGCCGAGCGCGGCGCCCAGCAACATGAGCGACACCGTCGCGGCAGCCAGCGTTTCCGCGCGGCCATAGCCATAGGGATGCGACCGATCCGGCGGCCTGGCCGTAATCCTCAGGCCATGCCAAACGACAATCGAAGAGAAGATATCGAGAGTGGACTCGATGGCATCCGCAATGAGCGCATATGAGTTGCCGACGATCCCACCGACCAGCTTGGTCGCCACCAGCGCGAAATTAACCGCCAGCCCCAAGAGCGCCGCGCGAATGCCTCGAGTGTTTGCGGCTTGATCCATGGCCCTGCGAAAACAACGTGACGCGCGGGCGGCCGAAACCCTCGATGTCACGGGGCGCTTGAGAACCGGCCTGTGAGGGGCGCTTCAGAACCGGCCAGGGGATGATGATTGATCGTGGTCGATGCGAGGGCCGTTGACAAGGGCAGTTCGCGGGCGCCGGTTCCTCAGTAGGCGCGGTCGGCTGGGCTTCTTTGGCCTTCGTTCTGGGGGCGCTTTGGTCGATTTTGAGCGCGTCACCCCTTGGCCTCCGGCGGCGTGCTGCAGGCGGTAGCTGCGGCCGGTGATCTCGATGGCCTCGGCGTGGTGAAGGAAGCGGTCGAGGATCGCCATGGCGCTCGGCACGTCGCCTACCAGCTTTCCCCAGTCCTCGAGCGGCCGGTTGCTGGTCATCATCGTGGAACGCGTCTCGTAGCGCCGCATGATGATCTCGAACAGTACCTCGCCGCTCCGCCGCGGCAACTGCGATCAGCAGATCCGGCTTAAGGTAGCGGGTCAGGATACTATCCTGGCCCTCCGCCGGCTCGTCGTGCAGGAAGTCGCACCACGTCGAAGCGCTCGAGCGGTACAAGACGACCGCCTCGATGGCCCGATAGTCCAAGGCTTGACCAAGTAGCTGTTGCCAACGCCCGGCGGCCCCAGGAGCCGCGCGTCAGCGCATCATCCATCGACTCCTCGACGCGCCAGCCAACGATCGCTCGCGACACGCGATCCATCAGCGTGGCCAGGTAGCAGAACGACCCGCCGACGAGTGGGCACATAGGTGATGTCCCCCACCACAGTTGATCGAGCCACGGGCGCCTCGGCGATTCCAAGAGCAGGTTGGGACGTTAGCCCAGACGATGCCGGCTGTCGGTGGTTCGCGGCTGGAAGGACTTGGGCTGTTGGGCCCGCAGACCGTGGTTTTTTCTGCAGTTTCGCCACGCGCCGCGGAAGCCGCACGGCTGACCGAGGTCGCCCAGCTCGCTGGCGATGCGATACGCTGTGCCGCCTGCGATGGCCAGAAGATCGCGTGCACCAAGGGCTCGAGCTCGGCGTCGCGGCGGTGGCGTGCGTCGAGGGCGGAGCCGCTTCGCCAGGAGTAACAGGCCGCGCGCGGCTGAGTTCGAGCGCGGCGCACACGGCGGCGGTGGTCAGGCGACGATCGGCGATCTGGTCGATGGCGGCGCACATGTCGCTCACTCGTGCCGGCCGAAAATGGCCAAGGCTTTTTTTAAGATGTCGCGCTCCCGCTCGACGCGATGCAGCTCGAGCTCCAACTCGCGGACCCGCGCCTCGAGCGAGGTGGCGGCAGGCCCGGCCGACGCGAGCAGGACTTGCTTCCAGCGATACAAGAGCGTGGGGCCGGAGAGGCCCAACCGTTCGACCACGGAGGCCACGCTGTGGCCGTCGAGAAGCATCTGCACCGCCTCGCGCTTGAACTCCTCGGGATACGATCGCCGCGGCCGACGAGATCGGCCCACGCTCGCCCCACCCGCCCGCGGCGCCTCCCGCTTCCCAACCTTCCGACCCATGATGGACTCCTTCCTAGACTCCCAGTCTAAGCAGTCCGCCTGTCCGTCAAAGTGTCAGCACCTCAGGGGTAAGGATCGGCCGTTGAGCGTTGCCCTGTGCATCAGGCTAAATTCGTTCCAGCCTTCGCCCCCCCCACCAGAGTCGAGAATCGTTTGCGCCGAAACGAAACTGCGTCGACCGTCCAAGGCTGTTTGTCCCGAATTCGCATGCTAAAATGGGCTCGCGCTGCAGTCCTAAAGGCCCAACTCGGTTCGCGCGGTGGCACTGCTAATGGCTCAGGCTGTCGGATCGATTACCCGAGTGCTCGACGAGATCCGCGCTGGCGATACGAAGTCGGCCGAGGTCTTGTGGCGGCGATACTTCCCCCGCCTTAGCGCCCTGGCACGGAGAGTGTTGGCCGGACGAGAGCTGCCAATGGCCGCGGAAGACGCCGTTCAATCGGCCTTTTTCAGTTTCTTGTGCACGGTCGAACGGGGCGGCATTCGCGATGGAGCGGATCGCCATGACTTGTGGCGCATGCTGAGCTTGATGACCGTGCAATCGGCGCGCAAGCAGCAGATCCGCGAACAAACCAAACGGCGCGGCGACGATCGGGTTCGCGCCGAAGCTGAGTTCCAACGAAGCGACGACAGCAACTGGCGGCTGGACAATCTACCAGGCCGGAGTCTTGGGCCCGACTTGGATCTGCATGCACAAGAGTTGCTCGATCTGCTGGAGCCCGACCTGCAGGAGGTGGCCTTGTTGCGTTTAGGCGGTTATCGCAATGAGGAGATCAAGCAGATCCTGAACTGCTCCCTGCGGTCAGTGGAACGACGGCTCCGGTTGATTCGAGCGATTTGGGCGGCTTGCGAGGCATGAACGAGCGCGAGTCCAGTCCCGAAACCTCGTCTTGGACGCGCGTCGATGAGCTTAGACAAGCACATGCCGTAGCCACGGCCTTCGAACGTGCCTGGGCGAGCGGGCCACGCCCGCACCTCGAGGACTTCCTACCGGAGCGGGGTGTTTGGTCGGAAGCTCTAGCCGCGTTGCTCGAGGTGGAGTGGGAGCTGCGAGCTGCCGCCGGCGAAACTTGGTTGCCGGCTGAGTACATTGTTCGCTTCCCCGAAGCCGAAGGCTGGATCTTGGCTCGCCAATCGTCGAGCGAGCCGCTCGAATTATCGCAGCAGGACCGCTGCTTCCGAATTGGCCGCTTTCGAGTATTCGAAGAAATTGGCCGTGGCGGCATGTCCGTAGTCTATCGAGTATTCGATCCGCATAGGGATCGGCCGGTGGCCATGAAGGTGTTGCTCGGCGGCCATCTGGCGGCCAACCAAGACTTGCTTCGTTTCGAGCGCGAAGCCAAGCTGCTCGGCCAGCTCGACCATCCGGGCATCGTGCCCGCGTACGAAATCGGTGAATGGGCCGGCAATCGCTATTTCACCATGCCCTTAGTGAACGGTCCCAACCTCGCGGACCATCTAGACCGCCACCCAATTTCTTGGCGACAGACCATCTCGATTGTCGTGCAACTCGCGGAAGCGCTGGACTATGCCCATCGGCACGGTGTCGTCCATCGAGATCTGACACCGCGAAACGTGCTCCTCGAGAACGGACAACGCGTCCGCACGACGGATTTCGGACTCGCCAAGTTATGGTCGAACGAACTCAACACTCGCGATCTTACCCTCACCGGCCAAGTCCTGGGAACTCCAGACTACATGTCGCCCGAACAGGCTGCCGGAAGGATGGATGTGGGCCCAGCCACTGACGTCCATGGCCTCGGTGCCATCTTCTACGAGATGTTGACCGGCAAGCGGCCATTCGAGGCCGACAGCATTTGGGACACGCTGGATAACGTGTTGTCGACCGATCCAATTGCTCCTTATCTCGTGCGACCGGAGATTCCCAGGGATCTGTCGGCGATCTGCATGAAGTGCCTCGAAAAGGAGCCTCGGCTGCGCTATGCCACCGCCGCCGCCATCGCAGATGACCTTGAGCGCTTCACCCAAGGCCGACCGGTGCAGGCACGGGCGACGTCGCGCATCGAAAGGGCCCGGCGTTGGTGTGGCCGAAATCCGCGACAGGCCATTTTGCTCGGCACGCTGGCTGTTTCCCTCGTAACGCTAGCCATCGGCGGCACGCTGGCTGCGCTCAAGTTTCGGCGTGATGAAGGACGTGCCCGCGCCGCACAAGCAGACGCAGAAGCGGCCGAACTGAAACGGCGGCAAGAGCTGTTTCGCGTCTATTTGTCCGAATCGACGATGAGCGAAGCCGCCAACAGCGGAGCGACTCGCGCCCACGCTGCGAGCGCCGTTCGAAACGCCTTGGCCGTGAGACCATGGCCGGAGTTGTCCAGGCAGCAACGGCGCGAGGCCGTCAACGCTCTGATTCCCTGGCTGACGCAGGCAGATCTGCGAGAAGTGCAGCGAATCGAGCTCAACCTGCCCCCTTTTCGCAACGATCTCCGATTATTGGACCTTGAACCAGAACTTGGTTCTGTGGCGATCGCGAATGACCGAAGCGGCACGCGCATCGTTTCGTTGGCCGGCCTTTCCAGCTCGACGTACGCCACTGCGCCCGATCGTTTTGACGAACTGCCGGCGACCCGCATTTTGAGCGAATGCGGTCGGTGGCTGGCCGAGATCGGCTATGTGATTGCAGCGGAAAGCAACCTGCGGATTCGCGTGTGGGATCGACAAACGGCGCAAGTCGTGTTCGAGAAGACGTTCGACGAGGTGGGCATGTCGCCCGTGTTCCACCCGAACGGACGAGACCTTTTGCATCTCTACCACCATCGGATACAGCTCTATCGACTCGAAACGGGCGAGCTCATCGCAGAATCTCCGCCTCGCTTTCGGCCATGCAAGGCGGCTTTTAGCGACGATGGCCGCTATCTTGCGCTCGCGAGCCCGGACCACCCGATCGAGATTATCGACGTTGACAAATGGGCTCCTCGGGCAACCATTCCAGAAGCGCCCCCAGCCGCCTCGGTCGCTTGGTTGCCCGGAGAGCTGTCCGCGATGTTCGGCCTTGTCGACGGACGAATTGCTCGCATCACAATCGGAGACGACCAACGATGCGAGTATCTAGACTCAGTCGGTCGAGGTCGAATCGACCGACTGGTGGTCAGCTCAGACGGAAGTTACGTCGCTTCATGCGATACGAGTCGACGATTGGAGATCCACTCGAGTCGCACAGGCGAACTAATCGCGCGCGCGCTAGGTTGCCCAATTCGATTTGGGCGCGATGATCGTCGACTGGCGATCGTCGACGGCGCCGATCTCGTCGTCACCGAATTAGTGCCAAGAGCCGCGTACCAACAAGCCAGCGTGGAAGGGGATACGGTTCAATTTAGTCCCGATGACCGTTGGTTGGCCATTTCTGGACCGCGGGGAGTGCGCCTCCTAAGCGCATCTGACTGTCGCGAGGTCGCCGATCTAGGGCTCGATGCTTGCGGGCATGTGGCGTTTCGCTCGGACGGTCACGAATTGGTGACTTTCGGTTGCTTTTCTCATGTTCGTTCGTGGCCGCTTACGCAAAGTGGCCGTAGCGTAAGCGCCGGCCCACCGGTTGCGATGCCCCTAGCGCACTTCGAAGAAGGACTGGCGCCCCAGCATGCGGGACGCCATGCCTCTTTTTCTCAGAGTGGGGACCGTTTGTTTGTAACGGACTATCGCCACCGCGAAGTGTTGTCGTACCAGGGCGACGCCAGGTCGGCTCATGTAGTGGCACACTCCGTCAACCCAACGCAGGTCGTACCCCACTCACAAGGGCGTTGGATTGCCGTCAGCGACAACGTGGCCCGCGAAACCCAAGTGTGGGATGTCTACACCGGTAGGTCCTGCGTGCGAGTGCCTGCTGCAACGACGGCCG
The DNA here is from genome assembly GCA_046349955.1 of Pirellulales bacterium. Taxonomy (GTDB): domain Bacteria; phylum Planctomycetota; class Planctomycetia; order Pirellulales; family JBGAPH01; genus JBGAPH01. The sequence continues at coordinate 112,224 of JAXMBI010000007.1, forward strand.
TTTTTTCAGACGATGGGAAATGGCTCGTGACTCGAGATCCCAGTGCCGTTTCCGTATTCGAGGTTGGTTCCTGGCTGAAAGCTCGCTCGATTCCTCTGCCACTTTCAGGCGCTTCGGGAGTCTTGCCGCTCGCAATCCAATCGCGGGGACTCTTGATTGCGGCCGCCGATCGATGGGATCACGTTAGACTCATCGACCTAACGAGCGGCGATGAGGTCGCTACGCTCCGCGACCGCAACGCGGGCGTCCTGACGTCGCTCTGCTTCGATTCGACGGGATCGCGTTTAGCGTCATGCCGCAGCAATTGCCTGGCGATGTGGGATTTGAGTGGGCTGCGCAAGGAACTCGAGGGCCTTGGAATGCACCTCGATCAACTCTCGTCGAACACACCTCAAGGCGGTTCTCCTGCGCCGAATGACTGCTGGCAGGTGGATCGAGGCGACTTGCCGCCGACCGACCAATGGCATGCCAAGTGGGTTGCTCTGGCGAACTATGAGGCATCCGAGGGGCGTTTTCCAGACGCCATCGACGACTTAAACAAGGCGATGACCCAAGTTGCCGAGGGCGACATTGCCGGGCGCGCGGACTTGCTCGTGCTGCGCGGGCGCTATCACTATCAGAATGAGAATCTGGCGCTCGCGCAGACAGACTGGGAATCGGCGCTGCAAATGTGCCCGGAAGATCAACACGCTTTGCACGTGCTGGCATGTTTCCACCTTCTGGCGCCGGAGCCGTATCTCGATCTCAAGCGCGCCTTAGCGTTGGCCAGGCGCCTAACGCCAATGCAGCACGATCCGAGCGGAGAGATCATTTGCGCATTGGCTCTGGCTGGGCTCGGCAAAGCACAGCCAAGGGACATCGAGTTTCTCGAAGCAAAGAGCGCGTCCAGTTCTGCTGAGACGCGGTTACTCGCCTCGGGGTTCCTGGTGGAAGCGGCTTGGGAAAGAGGCGATACGGAGAGGGCCCGCTCATTCTTGAATCGGGCCAATGGGCTATGGGACGAGCTTTCCCCTGCAGCTAAGCACGGCCCTGAACTCAAGGGCTGGTACTTACGGCTAAAAGGCAGTTATTCGGATCGGCAGGCGCAGTAGCTCAGCGGCTCGTCGGAGCAACGCCGAAAAAATCTTTGGCGGGTTGCTCCCGAGTTCCGGATTCTTAAAAGGAATGGAGCGGCGCGCGCCGATCGCTTGTGGGACCACCCGAGCTCCCGAGTGTCGAATGTCCATGCTACAACAGCAGTTGCGCGACAGAAGTCTGCCCAGACTCCACTTCCGTCGAGCCCCTTGCGGGCAGCTCAGTCCGGTCCCCGAGAAATCCACTTTCCTGCTCGCAGCCTTCGGCGCGATCGCGCTGCTGGCCTTCCGGCGTCTGCAAAAGGTTCAGAAGCTCATTGTGGCGATCTCCATCCTCGGCGGGTGCGACCCTGCACGGGCGGCGTACGTGGTGGTTCCCACGGGGCTAACAGACGTCGAGGGCAACGGTTCAAATGTCGGGCCTCTCGGCGACGTGCCGCCCTCGCAGCGCATTCAACAGGTCTACTTGGGGACAGAGGTAACCTCGCCAAACACTCCCGTCTGGATTACTCAGGTCGCCTATCGGCTGGATTCAGCCTTGTTTACCACTCCCGGCGCCACGGTTTCCGACCTTCAGGTCAACATGTCGACGACGACGCGCAGTCCAGATGGTTTGAGCTTAACATTCGCCGAGAACATTGGGCTGGACGAGGTGATCGTGCGTCAGCGGGGTCCAATCTCGGTTCAGACCGACGCGCAAGGTCCGCCGGGGCAAGTTGGACCATTCGACTTCATCGTCGACCTTACCACGCCATTTTGGTTCGACTCCTCAGCAGGGAATCTGTTAGTAGACATCAGGCGTTATTCGGCGGGAAGTAGTCGTATCACTATCGACTCCCACAATGCGCAAGGGGATTCGATTTCTCGCTTGGTCACGCGTGCCGCCGATGGCGTGGATTCGCCAATTGGTCTCGCACCGGACAACAGCGGTGGTTACGTCACACGCTTTACCGTCGTTGTCCCCGAGCCATCCACTTTCCTGCTCGCAGCCTTCGCGGCGATCGCGTTACTGGCGTTCCGTCGTCCGAGAAAGCAACGCGACCTATCCTTGGCATTGCTGCTCATGATGGCGGCCGGCTCCGCCAGAGCTGACTACGTGGTCGTCCCCAACAGCCTAACAGACGTCGAAGGCGACGGAACGAATTCGGGCCCCTTCGCTGCCAACGAGCCACGCGGGCGACGCATGCAAACGGTCTATTCAGGGACCGAGGTCACTTCACCTGACCACCCAGTCTGGATTACACAGATCTCTTACCGCTTGGATGCGACTATATTTTGGCATGAGGGCGGCGAGGGGAAGGCAGCCGACGTTCAGTTCAACATGTCGACCACGGAACGCGGTCCCGACGAATTGAGTCTGACGTTTGCGGAGAACATTGGGCCAGACGAGGTCATTGTGCGAAGTCGAGGGTCGCTCTCCGTTGAGAGCGACACCATAGGTTCTCTGAACACCGCTCGGCCCTTCGACATCGTCATCACTCTTACTACGCCATTCTTGTTTGACTCTTCCGTCGGCAACTTGTTGGTTGACATGAGACGGTATTCAGATGGCGGCGGCAACATGACAATCGATTCGCAAAATGGGCAAGACGATTCGATTTCTCGCGTGCTTTCGCATATTGACGATGGCGTGAACTCTCCTTCTGGATTCGCGCCGGACAACAGCGGTGCGTACGTCACCCGATTTACGGTCGTGCCTGCACTCGTTGGCGACGCTAATCTGGACGAGGCAGTCGACCTTACCGACTTTGGCATTCTGAAAGCCAACTTCGGCTCAGGCAAGACACGCGCCCAAGGCGACTTCGACGGCAACGGTAAGGTCGACCTCACCGACTTCGGCGTCTTGAAGGACAACTTCGGCAAGGGCGTTGCCACCCCAGTCCCTGAGCCCACCACGCTTCTGCTCGCCGCATTAGGCGGAGTGGTCCTGCTTGTAAATAGGCGGTCTGAACGCTTCGTCCGCGCCGACGCCCCCGCTTGCCCAAAAACGCTATGAACCACGTTGTTGCGCCATGGAGCGGCAATACCAGCTCTCTGAGCAGAAACGCAGCGCGGACAACCCGGAACTGCTGGAACAGCGGTCTAGCAAGTCTGCCACCTTCCTATGATCGGTCCCTTACGGGGTCGCTCACGCGGGCCTTTCCGCGGAGGAGGGCCCTGATGAGAACCATGGGAGGTACTGCGTGACGGATCCCCGTTTTGTCACTTCGGAATGCAATTCTGCGAATCTCACGAAGCGCGCATCGGTTCGTTTCAGAGGTTACTTGGCATGGGATCGGAACTGACTCCTGTGGAAAGCGCCCGGAGCGTCTCGAGGCTGATTTCGTGGTTCACCAGCTTCGTGGCGCCGTCGACGAACAAGAATTGGCTGCCGCCCCGAGGGACGCCGCCGAAGTGGAATAGATCCTGGGGAGAATTCCGCCTGGGGCCAAGGCAAGGTGACTGCTCGGGAGCACTGCATTCCAGGCTGGACCCGACTGCCTCTGGGAAGGGTGGCCACCGAAGGGTCTGCGGACAAGCTGGCAGGGACTTTTCCAAATCTCACATCCCGAAAAGGTCGGTCGAGCCTGAGAATGCGGCCAGGGGACGGGAAGCCGGCCTTCCCGCTCCCACTTCCTATGCCTCGCAACGCAACGGCATTGGAAAGCAAACGCTTCTCGGGCCCGCTACTACGGACTGGTCCGCCAGACCACGAGCGACCCGTCAGCAAGTCCGGCCACCAGCCGCCGATTGTCAGGAGCGAACCGCAGCACTTTGGCTTCCTCGGAGGGGCCGCGGAGCGTAAGGAGTTTTTCCAAGACTGGGACACTCCACAGACAGGTCTCGCCTGGGTCCGCGGCCGCGGCCAGCGTGTGGCCGACCGCCGAAAACGTTAACGCGTCGATCGGCCTGCCAACAGCCTGCCAACGCCGGTCGCCGCAACCTGCTTTCCCGACTCAATCGACCACACGCGGATGAGTCCCTTTTTCGTTCCGGCCGCAATAAACCTTCGATCGGGGCACACAGCCAGCGAACGAACCTCGCTGCCGGCCTCGAGGATCGCTTCGTACTTGCCCGTGCGAGTGTCCCGGAAGACAACTTTGTCAGCGCAGGAGGAGACGGCCACCGCCCCCGACTCGCCCTCGCATGACAAATCGGGAGTTTGTTAATCGGTGATGGCGCCTCACTGCACGAGAGGGCCAGACGCGACTCCAGCACTTCCAGCAAGCGGGGGCGGCTCCCCGATTGTCGCAGCCCACCTGTCCGTCAAAGTGTCAGCTCCTCTGATCGTATTTCGCATGGGGACGTGGAACAGAAAGCCCTTCGAGACGCTCGCCGAAGGGCTCCATTGCATAGTAGTCAGGGCGGCAGAATTCGAACCCGCGAAACTTGCCCCCTAACCAATCGCGCCGCCGCCTCCAAAGACCCGGCAAATGGCTTCTTGCTGCTGGTCCGGAATAAGATGGCGGTATCGCTGGACCATCTCCTCGGTTTGGTGGCCGACCCACGCGTTGATCAGCCGCTGGTCTTCTCCGGAGCCGGCGGCGTTCGAGCAGAACGAGTGCCGAAATACGTGCCAGCCGCGAAGACGCTCAAAGCGACTGCCGCGAAGGGTCCTTTTGAAGTGCTCGTGGGCTTCGTCTGGCGTGATGGGGAGGGGCAGTCCGCGCTCAGACTTGGTGCGCTCGCTCTCCGGTGACCGCGAAAACGTATTGCCGCCGCCAGGGTGAATCTTGAGCCACTCAAGGAGTGCAGCCTTAAGAAAGGGCGAAAGGGGCACGCGCCTGGTCGAGAGCTTTCCTCGCACTCTCTTCTTCTCATGGATGAGGACGGAGCCTGCCTCGAAATCGATGTCGGTAAGTTCAGAGCGGAGCATCTCACTCCGGCGGGCGCCGATGTGAGCGGCGAACACAAAGAGCGGATAGACAAAGGGCTGCCGAGCCGCAGCTCGCACATGGGCGAGGAGCTCTTCGACGTCTGAAAGCGTCAGGAAGGCACAGTCCCAAAGGTCGGCTTCTTGAGCCTTCGTGAGCCCCCCGCTTTTGAGCCGCTTTTCGATCTGGACGACAGTCTGGAAGGGCGGCTTCTCGATTGTCTTTCCAAACCTCAGTCCTCGACTCGGAAATGGCCGTTTCAGATGGCCCATATGGACGGCCCAATTCCACGCGGTCCGAAGGGTCACGAGATCCTTCTTCATGGTCGCAGGACTCACTTTCCTTCCACGAAGCCCCTTCTCCTTTGAGCGCTTTTCCACGTACGCCTGAAGCTCAGGCGACTCGAGGCCATGAACTGGGAGTGTGGCGCCAAGAAGGCGCCTTAGATGCTGCTCGTGAAGCCGCATGCCCGAGAGCGTCGTCTGTTCCAAGGCGCCCTCGGGGAGGGACCGGAAGTAGGCATCGAAGAGATCCCCGAGATTGCGAAAGGCCGGCCGTTCTGGCTTCGCCGCGCCCCGGCCGTCGGAAGGAAGGTGGCGAGATCTGCTCCTTCCGGTGCTGGGAGAAGCCCAAGCTCAAAGCGGCGAAGGTTGTCCTCGAGCCGGACCTGGGCGGCGAAGGCTTCTCGCTCGCTCTTCGTTTTTAGCGAGCGGCTGAATCGCTCTCCCGCGATCCAGAAGACGATGCGGTAGCTCTTGCCTCGTTTTTCGAGAGTGGCCATGAGGGAATTCTGTCCTTGGTGCCTTCAAAGGACCAAGCAACAGTTCCGCAACGCCGGAGCACAATTCTCCCCAGTTTCTCCCCAGAAGCGTCTCAGAGCCGATTTAGAAACGGCTCTAGAAATGACGCAAAGTGTTGGGAGATAAAGAGCGAGGACGACGGACTGAACCCGCAACCACTGATCTACAGTCTTCAACTATAGTGTTGGGGCATGTTCGGATGCTGCGTTTTCTATTGCAAAGCCTTATGTTTGAGTGAGCTGCTATCGAACGGCATTGTTCGCCATTGTATCGGCAGTGCATCCGGGTTGGCAACGTCCTCCCCAGTTTCTCCCCAGTCTCGGTTCGTCTGGTTGAGCGAACGTACCAAGCAGTGACAGGACTGGCGTCGGCCCACAATCGGCGTCGCGTGGATCAACCCGACTCAACCGACTTCGATGGATAGCTGTCAGGCTTGACGGGTCGGCGCAGAAAACGGGCTTGCTCCGCCATGGAAGACCGCCTAGCAGCAGCAAGTTCGCAGAGGCGAATCGTCGGCACAGGACTCGAACGATGTGCTGATTCGCCGAGAAAACCGCTGATTTGCAAGGCGGCGGCGCAAAAGCGGGCGCATCGCCCGAGAAGAGCTTCGTCTTCGGTTGTCAGGGGCGGCAGTCGACCTCACGTCCGCCCTGGGGCCACGCTGGCGGTTGCCGCTTGGCCTATGCGTAAGGGGCGCTCAAGATAGTCATTCTCGCAATAGTCCGGGCGGCAGACTGAGTTCACTCTGCGCGGGGCTGCCTCCTACCGAGGCAGGCTCATCGCTCGGAAACAATGTGGTTCCACCACATCCGCAACTGACCCACGAGCCAATGCGCGACCTCACGAGCCGGCCGACGCGCGCCCTGTTTCAGGCAACCGATTCCGGCAAGCAATTTCGTGCCCGTATCGGCAGTGCGCCGAGGCTAGGATGCGGGCGCGAACGGCCTGATGCGCCGCACGCCTTGACCCGTCGGCTAGCGGAGTCGGAGTTCCCGTGCGACTTGTTCATCGCTCGGACAGAATGCCGCACCCGTCGCCGCCGCGCCGCGGTGTCTGCAAATGACTGCCCGCTGAACCTCTCCAACCGCACCTCCCAGCCCCACGCCCGGAGTGTGTCGAGCTTGGGACGCGTCATCTGCTCGAACCGCTCGTCAAAAGTCGGGAGACCTGGATATGGCCTGGTGCTGTCCCCCTGGCCGCCTCACAGCCACCAGCGGGATGCCGGGGCGAAATGGCGTTGCGTTCTCCGCGAAAACGGGTCAGAGCCTGCCAGGTAGCGACGGTAGAACGGATGCTGCACGACTGCGGCCACGTCGCGCAACTCCAGGAGAGCGTTGGCTTGGAGAGGTCAGCCAGTCGCGAATCGTGCGACTATCGAAGATGGATGCTCGGTCGGTTTGCACGGCGTGCAAGCGCCCGAGCGACCAGCGAATCGCGACGCTGGCTGAAGATCGGCAGACCAGCAAGCGCGGGCAGCGGGCCAACCGGCGTGGAGATAGGAGCGAGCAATGCGCGCTGTGCGTTCGCCGTGAGAAAATCATCGATCGGCCAGCCCTCGACTTGCGCTAGCGCCCAGGTACATTTTGCCCACAACAGGTAGCAACTCGCGGCATGGGCCGGAGGCAGCCGATCATAGGCGGGCGTCATTAACGCGACGTGGTAAGCCGGACTCGGCGGCAAATCATCCGCGACCCAGACCCGCAGGCCGCTCAGCTCGGGATATTCGCGCCAGGTCCGCAACAAATCGACTCCCAGCGGTGTGGCGACGCAGTCGGTGCGCAGGATCTGCTGGCGGTGGTTGAGCAGCGGCCCATGATCGAGCCGAGCTTCCTCGAGGTCGTGCGCTAGCTGCGGTTCGATGGCCTGCAAGGCGAGAAACCCTGCCCGCACCGCGGCGGCGTTCCGCGCGAGGCTCAGCGGACTATAACCGCCTAGAGGTTGCGAAGGACCAGCGCCAGGCAACCAAGGGGTAAGGGTTACGACGCCCAGCTGCGCCCACGACCCGGCCAACTCGCCTCGAGCTTTGCTCCAGTCGTGCCCCACCAAGGGCCAGCGATAATAGTCGGTCGCGGGATCGCCAAAGCCATGGCACCAAACAGACACCGGCCAGCCGCCCGAAGGGGGCGGAGCGTCGGGCACGTAGAGCTTGGCGCCGAGTTGCCAGCCATCCGGAGCGGGACAACGATACCGCAAGAGAAACACGCGAGCGGGCAGCAGGCCGATCGCCGAGGGCTGGCGTCCGAGCGGCGTTAAGTGAGGACCGGCGGTAATCGAATGTTGCACGGTCAGTTGGGCCAGCAGTTTTCTTCCCGTTCGTTTTCAGCAAAGGCCGCGTCAATTGCTAAGGCCAGACGTTCCGTCGTATCAGGCGACAAGGGCAGCGAAGGTCCCTCGACGACTGGATGACGCGTCAAGATTCGCGCAGCGCCGGGATTGCCGAAGTTCTCCTTGAGCAGGCCGAAGTCCGCCAGGTCTACCAGGCCATCGCCCGTCAAGTCTCCTTCACGGCGCGTGCCGGGGCCGCCGAAGTGGTCTTTCACTTTAGCGAAGTCGGCCAGGTCGACGTGACGATCGCCGTTGGTGTCGCCGGGCACCGCCCCCAACCACCAAGCTTCGCGCCCGTGCGTTGGGTCCCAGGCCGAAAAGTACAAGTCGCCGTCCAGGTTCACCACGTCGCCCGGCGCGGCGCCCTGTGGTCCCGTCAGCACGTCGGCCGCTAGGCGAGTCCCGTCCGCCGTGCCATCGCTCTGCCAGAGCTCGTAGCCGTGCGCCTGGTCGAAGGCGGTGAAGTAGAGCGTACCGTTCACGTCGAGCAGGTTGCTCGGATCCTGAGGGGCGTCGCTCACGAGCGTGCTCCGCCCCGTCTGGCTGTCGTGCCGCCAGAGCTGGCGGCCGTGCTGGCCGTCGTTGGCCACGAAGTACGCCTGCGCGCCAATGGTCGTGAGCCAGCTTGGATCGGACGACTGGGTGAATTGCCCGATATCGGCCAGCATGTGTGTGCCGAACGATGTGCCGTCGCTCGTCCAAGGCTCACGGCCGTGGGCGCCGTCGCTGGCGGCGAAGTACAGGGTCCCCTCAAGAATCGAAAGGGATGCCGGATCGGAACTATCTGGCCCTTCATTCAAATCGGCAAGCGGGAACGTCCCGGGGCCGGTGCCGTCGCTCACCCACAGTTCCCAGCCGCGCGAGGGCTCGTAGGCGCTGAAGGCGAGACGATCGCCCCATGGGGTGTGCCAGGTTTGCGAACTGCTTTCGGGGCCTGGCAAGATGTCGCGCACGAGAGCGGTGCCGGCCGGTGTGCCATCACTGACCCACAACTCGCGGCCATGCAGTTCGTCGCCGGCCGAGAAGTAGAGCCGGCTGCCCACCACGGCCAGCGGCCCGATGCTGCGGTCGGCCGCATTGGGGCCGCGGAGCTTGTTTGTGCCGGCGTTCGAGCCATCGGTCCACCAGAGGCCCTGGCCCTGCGGTTCGTTGGTCACAAAGAACACGCCCCCTTCGGCGACTCGCAACGTCTGGGGAGAACTGCTGGCGAGGCCAGGCTGCGCGTCCAGCAGCAGCTTAGTGCCGGCCAGTGTGCCGTCGGTGTCCAGAGCCTCGCCATGGTGGCCATCGTCGGCAACGAAGAAGCCTTGGCCGTTCGAGGTCACGATTTCGTGCGGGCTGGAGCCGGGCGTGTACTGGCTGATATCGGCCACAAGCCGCGTCCCGTTCGAGGGCGCCGTCACTGGTCCATGGCCGAGCCGTAGCCGCATCAGCGGTGGTGAAGTAGAGTCGATCGCCCAAGACGGTCGGGAAGGCGCGGCGTTGGTGTATTGCCTGGGCCAGCGTGGGGCCGGTCGCTGCGCCATCGGTGCGGTAGAGATTGACCAGGCCCTGGGCGTCGGTGGCATTGAAGTACAGGTCGCCGCCGAAGACGGTGAGCCAGTTGCCGCGGGCCTGCCCCGGCAGCACATCGTGCAACAAAATCGTGCCGGCGTCGGCGCCGTCAGTGATCCACAACTCGCGGCCGCGGGTCGGTTCGTAGGCGGCGAAGACGAGCTGGCCGCGCCAGGCCGTCAGCTCACTCGGATCGGAGCTGGCTGCGTCAGGGGCGATGTCGCGAACCAGGCGGGTCGTGTTCGACACCGCGTCGACCACCCAGAGCTCGCGGCCGTGTTGCTCGTCGCGGGCGGTGAAGTAGAGCTCATCGCCGGCGACCGTCAAACTGAGTGGGCTCGAACCGTTGGCGCCAGGCGAGAGATCGGCGACGAGCTGCGTGCCGGCGGCCGTGCCATTCGAGCGCCAGAGTTCACGGCCGTGCTCAGTGTCCTCGGCCGTAAAATAGGTCCATCCGCCGAGACCGACGAAGTCCTGTGGATTCGAAGGTGCGTTGAAAGGGTCGGTCCGCAAGTCAGCCACCAGCACCGTGCCGGCGGCTGTGCCGTCGCTTTTCCACAGTTCGCGGCCATGGACACCGTCGTCCGCAGAGAAAAACAGCGTGTCACCCACGACTCGCAGCGCGCTGGGGCTCGACCAACTTCCGCCGGGCGCGATGTTCTTGAGCTGTCGCGTGCCGGCGGACGTGCCGTCGCTCTTCCAGAGCTCGAGCCCCTGAGGCCCATTGCCGGCGAAGTACACCGCATCCTGGAAGACCGTGAGTTCTGCAGGCTCGGTCACGCTCCCGATGCGGTGTGTGCCTTCCGTCGTCCCGTCGCTCCGCCAGAGGGTCTGGCTACCGGAAGGCGAGAACGCGGAAAACAGCACCTGCTCGCCCAGCGCGGTGAGCCAAGCGACGCCGGTGCCACTGCGGCCGGGGGCAATGTCCCTCACCAGCTCGGCGCCAGCCGCCGTGCCGTCAGTCTTCCACAGCTCCTGGCCGTTAACCCCGTCGTTGGCGACGAAGAACGTGGTATCGCCGGCCCGAACATACTGGCTCGCGAAGGAGCCGGCCCCGGATGCGTTGACGTCGACCAGCAAATGGGCGCCTGCCCCGGAGCCATCGGAGACCCAGAGCTCGCGGCCATGTTGGCCGTCGTCGGCCGCGAACAAGAGCTGGTTGCCGAGGGCGCGAAACTCGCCAGGATAGGAGCTGTCTCGGCCGGGCCAGAGGTCTTGGACGAGGTTCGTACCCTCGGGGGTACCGTCCGAGCTCCAAAGTTCTCGGCCGACGCCAGCGTCCGTCGCGGTGAAAAACAATCGACTCCCGACCGCAACCAAGCCGGCGGGGTCGGAGCTGCGGGAGCCGTTGATGTCGCGGACCATGACGGTTCCCGACTCGGTCCCGTCGGTCTTCCACAGCTCACGTCCGCGACTGTTGACGGCCGTGAAAAACAGCTCGCTCCCCAGCTCGATGAAGTCGCTGGGAGACGACCCATTCGCGCCGCTCCAAATGTTGGCCAGCAGCCTGGTCCCTTCGGGCGTTCCGTCGCTGGTCCAGAGCTCGACTCCGGTGTGACCGTCGTCGGCGGTGAACAGCAGCTTGCCGGCGAACTCCCGCTGCTCGCCAACCCAGTTGAGGCCGTCGCGCACGAGCCTGGGACCGTTCGGTCCATCGGTCCGCCAGACTGCCCGACGGCCGTTGGGGTCGGTGGTCACGAAGTAGGTCACATCGCCCGCCCGGAAAAACCGGCCGGGGTTAGAGCCCTCGGGTCGGGCGCGTGTTGAGGTCCGGTAGCCAGCTTGGTCCCCTCAGGCGCGCCACTCACCCACAACTCGCGGCCGTGATCGCCGTCGTCGGCCGTGAACAAAAGCTGGTCGCCCACGAAGCGCGCAGTTTATCGGGGTTCGACCACCCAGAACCAGGACGAAGGTCTTTGACGAGCTGCGCCGTCGGCGGTGCCGTCGCTCTTCCACAGTTCTCGCCCGTGCTCGCCGTCGTTGGCCGTGAAGTAGAGCTGGTCGCCCACGGCGATCAATGAGCGCGGATCCGACAAATTGCCTCCGGGGGCAATGTCCTTGACCCGGATCGTCCCGTTGCGGGTGCCATCGGATCGCCACAGCTCCCCGGACGCGGCGAAGAACACCGTACCCCCGGCTGCGGCAAGTTCCAGAACGCCTCCGAAGCCTACGCGAATCGACTGAGTGCCAGCGGGAGTGCCATCGGTCTTCCAGAGGGCGTTCTGCGTGCCGAAGAACAATTCGTTTCCGACCGGCAGCAGATTGGAAATGATCGATTGGCCGGTTTCCTTGAGCTGCTGCGTGCCAGCCTCCGTGCCATCGCTGGCCCAGAGTTGGCTGCCAGCGACGAACAGGAGCTTGTCGCCAAACACCCGTAAGCGATCGATGGCGCCCACGCGTTTGACGAGCGTCGCGCCCGCCGGAACTTCGGGATCGTGACGATAGAGGCCCCAACCCTGCGCGTTGTCATAGGCGGTGAAGTAGGCGGCCCCCTGGAACTGCACGTAGTCTCGAGCACTACTGTCGGCGGTGGCCGAAGCGACGTCCGCCAAGAGTTTGGTGCCCTCGCGAGTGCCATCGGTCGACCAGGGCTCCATGCCTTGCTTGCCGTCGTCGGCGGAGAAGATCAGCCGTTCGCCCAACGTTACCCCGGAGGCGCCCAGTTGTTGGATCGATCCGCCCAGCAATTGTGTGCCGGCGACGCTGCCGTCGGTGGCCCACAGCCGCAGTGTGCCCGTTTCATCCTGGGCCAGGAAGATCAGCCTCTCGGCGCCTGGGCCCGCGCGGCCGACGAACGAGGGATACGACCCGCCACCGGGGTTCAAGTCCTTGACGAGCGCGGACCCCTCCGGCGTGCCGTCCGTGCGCCATAGCTCCCGGCCATGCGTTTGGTCACTCGCGGTGAAGTAGAGCGCGTTGCCGACGGCCTGCATTTGTTTGGGATACCCGCTGCCGTTCGGATCGATATCCTTGACGAGCAAAGTCCCCTCGGGGGTGCCGTCGCTCCGCCAAAGTTCCCTGCCCAACTCGCCGTGGTCAGCCGGGAAATAGAGCAGTCCCCCAGCGACAGTCACTTGCCGCGGATAAGCTCCGCCGAACTGGTTGATATCGCGCACCAACCGCGTCCCTTGCGCGGTGCCGTCCGAGCGCCACAGCTCACGGCCGTGCTCGCCATCTTGCGCGAAGAACAGCAGTTGATCGCCCACCGCTTGCAGGAACCAAGGGGCGGACGAGCCGCTATCGGGGGACGCGATGTCCTTGACCAGGTTGGTGCCGGCCTCCGTGCCATCGGTGGACCAAAGCTCGACCCCATGCTCGCCATCGTCGGCCACGAAGAACAGCCGGCCGTTAGATTCCGTGAGGCTGGGGCCTTTCTGTCCCGAGTTCCTGGACGAATAAGAGTAGTCGCGCGGTCCATCGCCGAAGGGGTTAACGTCCTTCACAAGCGCCGTCCCCTCGGCCGTGCCATCGCTCTTCCACAACTCGCGCCCATGCTGGCCGTCGTCGGCCACGAAGTAGAGGGCGTCGCCGAATGCCTTGAACCAGCGAGGGTCGGAGTAGCTCCCATCTGGGCTAATATCGCGCACGCGGACCGTGCCCGCCTCGCTGCCATCGGTCTTCCACAGTTCGCGGCCGCTCTTCCCGTCGTGGGCCGCAAAATACAACGTGTCGCCCACGACGGCCGAGTGCTCGAGATCGGCCAGCCCCGCGTCGGGACCCGCCCAGATATCCTTCACCCGGTAGGTGCCTGCCTCGGTGCCGTCGCTTCGCCAGAGCTCCTGGCCGCTTTGGGCGTCGATGGCGGGAAAGTAAACCACGTCCCCCACCACGGCCGTGAAGCGCAGCTCGTTGTTCTGCATGCCCCAGTTAGGGCCCGGCCAGATGTCCTTGAGCAGCACGGTGCCCGCGGCCGTGCCATCGGTCCGCCAGAGCTCGCGGCCGTGCTGCGGGTCTTCTGCGGTGAACAGGGCCACGTCGCCCACGGCCACGTAATTGCTCGCGTTCGACGATAGGGAGACCGGGTTCAGATCCCCCAGAAACTCCGGCGCGACCGACAGCAGCCGGCGGTCTTCCAAGACGTCGAGGCGAGCAACACGATGCGCGAGGGAACGGAGAGAGGTGGTCATGCGATTCGACCGTCGAATGGTGGTGAGATGCGAGAGCGAGCGATGCAGCCGCCGACCGGTCGGATGAGGACGTGAACCGATGGTCTGGCAAGCACGACTTTTTTGACCGGCACTCCTGATACAGCCTGACCTCGATACCCGATGCAACGCCGGAAGCGAGCGGACGAGCAGTCGGCAAACATGTTTTTGCTTGACAGACAGTCGCGGCCGAGCAAACAATAAGTCCCCTGCCCATTGCCCCTCAGCGACTCGCCAGTCTCTAGTCTTAAATCGTCGAAACGGCGGCGAGCCCGACACCCAGAGGGCAAGCGGGCGTCCGTGATGCACAGCTCGGTTCGAATTCGCTTTTCGGCCGGAGGTCGAACATGCCCGTTGATGAGCCGGTTACGTACTGGCTCCGGCAACTCGAGGCGGGGGATGAAAATGCCGCTCGTTCGTTGTGGCAGCGTTACTATCGCGAGCTGGTCAAACTGGCTCGCGCGCGTTTCGGTACGATGCCCCGGCGGGTGGCTGACGAGGAAGACGTCGCCCTGAGCGTCTTACGGTGCCTGTACGAGGGCGCCGCCCGCGGCCAGTTCGCCGAGCTTGACAATCGCCACGACCTCTGGCAGCTCTTGGCCACCATCACGGGCCGTAAGGTAATTGACCAACAACGGCTACTCTGCAAGCAAAAACGCGGCGGAGGGCAGGTTCGTGGCGATTCCGTACTAAGCGGCAGCAACGATGAGCATCTGGGCGTCGGGTTCGACCAATTCCGCGGCGACGCTCCCACGCCGGAGGTGCTGGCGATTACGGCCGAGGAATATCGACGACTGATGCACCTGCTCGCGGACGATCGTCTCCGCCAGATCGCGGAATGTAAGCTCGAAGGCTACGCCAACGAGCAAATCGGGGAGCGGCTGAGCCTCGCGTGTCGCAGCATTGAGCGGAAGCTCCAGCGAATCCGACAGATCTGGCGAGACGAACTGACGGCCTGCGGAGAGCCGCCGGCGAGCGTCGGCCGTCTACCCGATGGCGCGCCCTCAACATAAAAAGCGCCGGCAAGTCCCCCGGCGCGGCGGTAGGTTGAGAGTTTCGACGATAGATAAGTAGGAGGTGAATCAGCTGCGTCTATGGCTGCCGCACGCGAAGAAAAACGAAACTCGCAGGTGCCCTCATCTGGTGTCGATGCCATTTGTGATGCGTTCGAAGCGGACTGGCTCGCCGCTCGCCAGCCACGGATCGAGGACTTTCTCCTGCGAGGTGAGTCGGTCGACCTCGAAGAACTCTTGCGAGAGCTGCTGCTTTCCGAATGGGATTTGAGGCGTCGGCGCGGCGAACAACCTGAGCTCAACGCCTATCAGGGACGGTTTCCCCAGTACAGGCCCGCGATCACGGATCTTTGGGACTCTTGGACGGCGAAGGGGTTGAGCTGCGCCGCATCCATGGAACACTGTGCGGCAAAAGACGGTCCGCTTCTGGAAACCCTGGGTACGGTGATTGACCGCTACAAGCTCCGCGAGCAGATCGGCGAAGGTGGCTTTGGCAGCGTCTTCGTGGCCGAGCAGGAGAGGCCGGTCCGCCGCAAAGTGGCGCTCAAGATCATCAAGCCGGGCATGGACACCAACGAGGTGATCGCTCGCTTCGAGGCCGAGCGGCAGGCCCTGGCGCTCATGGACCATCCAAACGTAGCCAAGGTGCTCGATGGGGGCGCGACGGAGAGCGGCAGACCTTACTTCGTCATGGAACTGGTGCATGGCGTAAAAATCACAGAGTTCTGCGATACGAATCGCCTCTCCACGCAGCAGAGACTGGAGCTCTTCCTCGGCGTCTGCGGGGCCGTGCAGCACGCCCACCAGAAAGGGATCATCCACCGAGATCTCAAGCCGTCCAACATCCTTGTTACGCTGCATGACGGCAAGCCTGTGCCGAAAGTGATCGACTTCGGCGTCTCTAAGGCGCTCAGCCAGCAACTGACGGAGAAAACCATCTACACGGCCTTTGGCCATATGATCGGCACACCCGAGTACATGAGCCCCGAGCAGGCCGAAATAAGCGGGTTGGGCATCGACACGCGCAGCGATATCTACTCGCTGGGCGTGCTCCTGTATGAGTTGCTCACAGGAAGTCCGCCGTTCGACGCTGGGCGGCTGCGGGCCAGTGGCTACGAGGGGATGGTGCGGATCATCCGCGAAGAAGAGCCGCAGCGACCGAGCACGAAAATCTCGAGCTTGGGTGTGGCGGCCACCGTGGTCGCAGAACGTCGCCGGACGGACGTGACAAAGCTTCGGCAGCGCGTTTGTGGCGATTTGGATTGGATCGTGATGAAGTGCCTGGAGAAGGACCGCACCCGCCGATACGAGACGGCGAGCAGCCTGGCAGCAGATCTGAACCGGCACCTGAACAATGAACCCGTTGTCGCCCGTCCGCCGTCGGCCGCCTACCGTCTTCGGAAGGCATGGCGGAGGAATAGGTTGGCCTATAGCGCCGGGGGCGCAGTATTCTCGGCGTTTGCAATTGGTTTGACACTGGCGGCGTTCGGCTGGCTTGGAGCTCTGCGTGCCACCGCGGAGACTCGCCGTCGAGCTTACGCCGCCGAGATAAACACTGCTTTCAATGCGCTGCGCGACAACAACCTCGACCGCGCCATCGACTTGCTGAATCGACAGCGGCCCAAAGCAGGGGAAGCGGACCTACGTGGCTTCGAGTGGCGCCATTTGTGGCAGCTTTGCCAGTCCGACGTGAAGGGCACGCTACATGACAGGCCTGCGGACGATCCTGTTTTTTCCCCGGACGGCCGGTGGCTGGCCCATGGTGGCGATCATATTGTCATCCGTAATGTGCCCTCCCTCGACGAGGTAGCCATCATCCCGCATGCCGCCAAGACGCTCAGGTTTTCGCCTGACGGCAAGCTGCTGGCCGGCGGGCACGACTCCCACGTGAAGCTCTGGAGCACCGAGTCGTGGGAAGAATTGCAGACGCTGCCGGACGTTCGTTATCCCGCCGTCTTCTCGCCGGACGGCAAGTGGCTCGTCACGGGCGAGGCCGGCGGTTATCGAGTCTGGAGCCACCCCGAAGGTTCCCAGACCTGGCAGAGAGGGGGCTTCTGTCGGGGCGAGCCACACGGCGCAGAGTATTTGGGCCAGTCAATTCACGGGGTGGCCTTCTCGCCGGACGGGCGGCTGCTCGTCACCGCAGGTCACCCCGGCGGGTATGAGACGGGCCAATTCCAGGTCTGGGATTTTCCCTCGCTCAAGCTCCGGCCAGGTTTTTCGCCGCAACCTTTCGAACTCGATTCGGCGGCCTTCACGCCCGATAGCAGGCATCTCTTAGTCGGCGACCGGATTGGCAGGCTGATCATCTGGGACGTCGCCGAGGGCCAAGTCGTGGATACGGTGACGGAACACACGGGTGGAGTCACGGCCATCTCGTTCGCACGCGACGGTCGCACCATGGCAACGTCCAGTAGCGATCGCACGCTCGTCGTCTGGGACTGGGAGACGCACGAGGTATTGGTACGACTGCGCGGAATTCTTGGAGATATCTGGTCGTCGGCCATCTCGCCGGATGGGCGAATGCTGGCCTCCGATTCGAACGAAGGGATCGGGTTATGGGATGCCACCACCCGCCGCAAGATGCGGATGATTCCAGGATGCCATATCATCATCGGCTTCACGACCGATAGCCGCCAACTCGTCGCCCGGGGCTTTAAGGATTGCAGAGTGTGGCGCCTCGCGGCCGATGAGGTCGCAACCGTTCCGCTCGCCAAATTCGTGCACAGACTTGGCGACTCTTGGGCGGCTGTTCACGGCAGCGAACCCTATGCCGCGTTTGGCCAGGTGGACGGGACGCTCGAGTATTGGAACCTGGCGACGATGTCCCCGATCGCTTCCTGGAAGGTCCACGAAGGTGCAGTGGACACGGTGGCCTTCTCTCCGGATGGCCAACTGATCGCGACGAGCGGCCCAAATGGCGACGTTAAGCTTTGGGATTCCAAAACGTACCGCGAAGTCCAACGATTCACGCCGCGCGGAAAGGAGTTGCGCTGCCTCGTTTTCTCGCCGGATGGCCGGTTGCTGGCGGGTTCGGAACACATGTGGGACGATCCGCAAGTCTGCATCTGGGACGTCCACGAAGGCAGCCTGCTGCGCGAACTCGACGGGACCGGCGGCCTATTTGGGCCCTCATTGGCGTTTTCTCCGGATGGCAAACTGCTGGCTACCCCTCATGACGACAGCAATGCGCGGCTTTGGGAAATCCCTTCGGGAAACCTCAAAGCCACGCTCAAGGGACACACCGGCCTCGTCATTAGCGTCGCCTTCTCGCCGGATGGCCAGACGCTCGCCACCGGCAGTTTCGAACACAACGTAAAGCTGTGGAACATCGCAACACAGCAGGAAGTCGCGTCGCTGGAGGCCCTCCCCGGCAGTTGCGTGAGTCTCAGGTTCTCTCCCGATGGCCGCACCTTGGCCGCAGGCTCCGTGAATGGCTCCGAGACATACATCTTGTTATGGCAGGTTCCTTCCTTTGAAGACATCGACGCGGCTGAGGCGAAGAAGAAAGCGGAGAGCAAGCAGCCATGAGCCCAGTTCGCCAAATGGCCCCGTTTGACTCGGCGGGGAATGCCGCCGGGCCGACCGTCACCTACCCCGGCGCCGCGTATGAGGCCGCATCTCCGAAGACCGGCCTGGTGACGACTGGGCGCGGGGCTGGTCCAGCACTTAGATCAATCAGCGGGGCGCGCTTCCGGATCGGGCCGCAGATGTAGTTTGATGTCCCACTTCACGGATCCGCTCACTGCCTCTCTCTCCACCGTGCCCTCGGCGCCTCTTCGCGAAGTGCGCTATCGCACGTCGGACAACTTCGCCGACGTTTTGGTCCGGCTCGGCGGCTCGCTGCTCGTGTCGACCTATCAGGCCGGCAAGTTGGTGGTGATCGGCCTGCACGCGGGCCAGATTGCCGTCGGCCTAACGAACTTCGAGCAGGCGATGGGGATCGCCGCGGCCGGCGACCGCCTGGCCGTCGGCAGCCGCGGCCGCCTCTGGTTTCTGCGCCGCGCCGCTGGCATTGGCCCGCAGCTCGAGCCGATCGGACGCCATGACCAGTGCTGGATCACCCGCACTTGCCAGGTGACCGGGCCCATCGACTGCCATGAGCTGGCCTGGCTGCCCAACGATGGGAAAGGAGAGTTGTGGATCACCAACACGCTGTTCTCCTGCCTCTGCACACTCGATGAGCGACACAGTTTTGTCCCTCGCTGGCGGCCGCCCTTCGTGTCAGCGCTAGCGGCCGAGGACCGCTGCCATCTGAACGGTGTGGCGTCGGCCGACGGACAGATTCGCTACGTGACCGCCTTCGGGGAAACCGACGCCGCCGAAGGTTGGCGGCCAAGGAAAGCGTCGGGGGGCTGCTTGATCGATGTGCCGGCGAGCGCGGTCGTAGCGCGCGGCTTGTGCATGCCGCACAGCCCGCGGGTCCACGCGGGCCGGGTTTGGCTGTTCGAATCCGGCAAGGGTGCGCTGAACGTTGTTGATTTGTCTCGCGGGACGGTCGAGCCCGTGTGCGTGTTGCCTGGCTACGCGCGCGGCCTGGCCATTTGGCACAACATGGCGCTTGTGGGCCTCTCGAAGATTCGCGAGACAGCCACGTTCGGCGGCGTGCCGATCGCGGAGCGGCGCCAGGAACTGGTGTGCGGCGTGGTTATCGTTGAGCTGGCCACAGGCCGCCAAACCGCAGCCTTTCAGTTCCTCTCCGGCGTGGACGAGATTTTTGACGTGCAGTTCCTGCCGGGCGCACGATTGCCGGCACTCGTCGGGCCGCATGCCCAGGAAGAGGACGGCCCGACGGTGTGGGTCGTGCCGGAAGCCAGGCGATAGTGCCGTGGCGCACTTCATTGGACGCGCACCTATTGCCCGCGCGCCGGAGCGACCCGCTTTCGCGCGGGTCCGACACACCGAGAGGTGTTTAGAGACGTTCGAAGGCATACTCGGCACGTCGACCCATCAAACGTCGCAGAGTCGTCAACCTTTCTGCTTTTCGGCCTGGCTGGATTGGGATAGGCGACCTTTTCCGCGGCGGAGCGTGACCGCTTTTCGTGCTCTTGCCTTTAAGATTTGCGATTGCCCGGAGCGCGACTGGCAATTCAGTGGCTTTCTGCTTGTCCTGATTTAAAATCGCATCTGCCGTAGCTTCTACTGTGACGCTGGTGAACTGGGCCCAAAGCGTGGATCCCGGCGACCCGCAGAGGACAACGAACAAGGCGAGCGGGAATGGCCCCCAGACGGATCGGGAACTGCAGATCTGCATGGCGTGTTACCTTATTCAATCAAGACCGCACTTTGTGACCGGGCTGCGTGGTGGTGCTCGCGGCCCACTCTCGAACGAAAGAAGCCTCGTTAGGTCTGTCCCCTCAGCCACGGGTCGTCGTGGAGTTCATCGTTCAGCTTTGCGAACGCAACACTGACCGCCGCAACCGCCTCGTCCTCAACCGGACGCCCGCCCGTCTGCCCAAAAGTCTCCTTCAAGAAGCTGAAGTCGCCGAGGCCGATGACGCCCGTCACCGTCGAAGTCCCCGGTTGCACGGTCGCCTGTTGCGCCGAAGTGCTGCTTGAGCAGGCCGAAGTCGGCGAGGTCGACTTTCTGGTCGCCGTTCGCGTCGCCCAACAGCTCGGCCACCGCAGCCGTGAATCGCTGGGCATAGATGCCGCCAGTGTCGCCGTCTTGGCCGGCGCTAGTCCACACGGCCACCAGATCGCCATCGGCGCTCGTCGCCACGCTGGCAGCCGTCTGGTCACCTGTGGTCGTGGTATTCAGCCGCCGTTCATCGCCCAGTCGCTGGCCGCTCGCGCTATACCGTTGGGCATTTGGGCATACACACCCCCGCCGCTCGCGTCCTGGTCGCGGCTGCTCCAGGCAATGGTGTAGTCCCCTTGCGGCGCTCCGCCGCCCGCGCGGCTCGACCAACTGTGGGCGGGCGACATCACCTATGTTCGGCCCCGATGCACGGTGGCGTTTTTCGCACTTTCCGCCGCGTCGGCAACGCACTCGTCGAGTCTGACAACGTCGCGAGACAGTCGCGTCTACGGCTCACGTTCTCAATGAGTGAACAGACCGGCATAAATGAAGAAACCGAGCAGTGCAGGGAGCCAGCCGACAATTCGCCATTTTCCGCCCAATTCCTGACCGGAATAAGCCGCCAGCGCGCATAGTCCGATCCAGATCGGGGTATACAAGAGCAAGAGAAAGAATTCTGCTTCTTCTTTTCGACTATCTCTCGCAGAAGCGACATTGTAGGTGAACCACGCCAAGCCTCCGTTGCCAACGAACCCCAAGCAAATGACGAGCGACCGACAAGCCCTTTCAAACGTCGACGAAGGCATGGTCTTTCGGCTCACCTTGAGGGCCAGCGAATAGCTGGATCGAACGGCACACTCGGGCGATTGCCCTTCAGCGGCTGTCGCTTTGCCAACGCTGCCCGCACGTCCAGCTACAGCCGCCAACCTACGGCGGTTCTATTCCCCAATGACAAAGGCGTCAGCGGTCGAGCGATATAACGCTCGGTCGAAAGAATCGAGCAGCTTGGGGAGTGAGGCGGGAAGCTTGCCAACGCCCGGCAGCCTAACGGGAACGTCAGGGCGTGGGCAAGAGGGGGCCAGGCTATGTGTCGCGTACGGGTGGAGTGGCCGCCAGCCTGCCTGGTCGGGGTGTTCCAGGGGGCGGTGGTCGAAATCGCTGTATGCCTGAACCGCACTTGCTTCCCGCATTCGAGATTAGGCCTGCCTCCCAGCCATTCTCCCCGCAGCACCAGGCGGGCAGCGCAGCCCTCGCCAGCCGAGCGCTCGTCGGGGAAGATTTCTTGAGGCCATGTTTACGCTGTAAGTCGCGGAAAGCCGCCGGGTTGCGGTCTAGCTGGCCAACTTGTCCGTGGGCCAAGCGCACAGTGCGGTCCGCTTCGGCGCTTGTTAGGATGGGCGTTCAACGAAACGGGCGCAGCCATGTCCAAAAAAACGTTCCACCGATACCGATCGTACCTGCTGCTCCTTGCAAGGCTGCAGCTGGACGATCGCCGTTGGTCCAGGGTTGAGGCCTCCGACGTAGTGCAGCAGACGTTGCTCGAGGCCCACGCGATGCCGCCGCAGGCCGATCAATCCGTTAGCGGAACCGCAGGCTGGTTGCGGCGTGCATTGGCCAACAACATTCGGGATGCCATCCGCCGCTCGCGGCGAAAAAAGCGCGACGTCGCCCGCGAGATTCCGTTCGACCAAGCGATTGACGGGTTTGATGGAAGAATTGCCAGTTGTCTCAATGCAACTGCGCTCTCTCCCAGCGAGCAGGCGGTCCGCGCCGAGGATCTACTCCGGCTGGCAGACGCGATGGAGCAGCTGCCGGAGGTGCAGCGCCAGGTGATCATCCTCCACCACCTACAGGGCGCGTCGTTGCGGGAAGCTGCCGAACGCATTGGCCGTACGGAAGGCGCGGTCGCCGGATTGCTACACCGCGGACTGCGCAAGCTCCGTGAGGCTCTGTCCAAGAATTCGCAAGCTTAGGATACTCGCCGTGCCAAACGACTGTGCTGCATCAGGAGATCGAGACCGCAGTCTGGAGGAGGTCCTCGCGGACTATCTTCGCGCCGAAGAGACCGGCGTTCAGCCGGACCCTGAGGCGCTGGTCGCTGAACATCCAGACTTGGCGGATGAATTGCGTTCGTTTTTTCGCAATCGCGCTGCGCTCGGTCGCCTCATCGAGCCGCTTCAAACGCAGCTCTGGCAGAACGAGTCGGCCTATAGCGGCGACGCGAAGGGAGAAGCGCCGCTCGAGCGACTTCGCTACTTCGGCGACTACGAGTTGCTTGAAGAACTGGGGCGGGGCGGGATGGGCGTGGTCTACAAGGCCAAGCAGACGACCCTCAATCGATTCGTAGCCCTCAAGCTAATCCTGACAGGTCGGCTGGCCTCGCCGCAAGATGTCGGGCGATTCCGGCGCGAGGCGGACGCCGCCGCGAGCCTAGACCATCCGAACGTCACCCCGATCTATGAAGTGGGGGAACACGAAGGGCAGCAATTCTTCAGCATGCGGCTGATCGAGGGAACGACGTTAACCGACTGCATTGCCGATCTCAAGGGAAACCATCGGCGGATCGCGACGCTGCTGGCCACGTTAGCGCGAGCGGTGCACCATGCCCACCAGCGCGGCATCCTGCACCGCGATCTGAAGCCAGCCAACATTCTGATGGATGCCGACGGCGAACCGCACATTACGGACTTCGGCCTGGCGCGGACGGTCGGAGGGGACTCAGAACTGACCCAATCCGGTGCCGTTCTCGGCACGCCGAGCTATATGGCGCCCGAACAGGCGCGAGGTATGCGAGTTTTGACGACGGGCGTCGACATCTATAGCCTTGGTGCGGTCCTCTATCATGCGCTAACTGGCTCGCCTCCATTTTCTGGCTCGACTCCGATCGACATTTTGCGACAGGTCGTCGACACAGACCCTGCTCGTCCAAGCGCAAAGTGCTTGCGGGTCAACCGCGACCTAGAAACGATCTGCCTGAAGTGCCTGGACAAAGAGCCAACGCGGCGATACGAGTCGGCGGCTGCCTTGGCGGAAGACTTGGAACGCTGGCTACGACACGAGCCGATCGCGGCTCGGGCCAGCGGACCGTTGCGCCGCGTGGCCAAGTGGGTGCGGCGGCATCCCGCGGCAACCGCGATCATCTGCTTAGTCGCCTCCGCTGCTGCCGCAGTCACCTGGCAATGGCGCGCGGCAGTTGTGGCCACAAGGCAGTCCGAGCGCGAGCTTCACCGGAATCGGCTCGCGCTAGCCGACCGTGACAGCGCTCAAGGCGACCTGTTCAACGCGCGCAGATGGCTATTGGACGTACCTGCGTCAAAGCGTGGATGGGAGTGGAAGTGCCTTTGGCAGTCGACCTACAGCACTGCGGGAAACAGTTTGCCGCCGCAGCCCGCAGTCGTGCTGGGCGTCCATGTGGCGTCCGCCAGCGGCGAGCTGGTCACGCTTCAATATGACGGCGCCGTGCAAGTCTGGGATCTGTCGACGCTGCAATCAGTACGCAAATGGACCGCCTGGGAGGAGCCAACGGAACATTATTTTAACGGCCCGATCTGCCACGCTTTCAGCAAAGATGGCCGCTTTTTAGCCTTCAGCAATGAAGGACACAGCGATCCTCACACTGCGCGTACCCCATCGATCAAGGTTATGGACCTTCATAACGGAAGGGTGCTTTTCACTCAGCAGCAGCGCGCGCTCGCGTTGGCGTTGAGTCCGAATGGCACGACGTTGTACGCTTTATGCGGGGAGGCGCCGTATCCGAAGAAGGAGGATCTGATTGCCGCCTGGAACGTCGCCACCGGCCAGCGCGTGTTTGCCGCGGACCGTCCAACTTCCGTGGACACACACTGGGAACGGCTTGTCCTTTCCGGGGATGGGGAGCACCTGTACGATCTGGGGGCAAGACGCTTGTTTAGCGCTCGCGACGGCAGCCCGGTCCGCGAGATTTCTGTGACGCCAGATTCGGCCAATTGGACCTACCGGTCTCCGCTGGCCATGAGCGCGGATGGACGGCTGAGTGCGTGGGCGCTCGAGCATGCGGGAACGGGGGCATTGCTGCTGCTGGATAGCGTTTCGGGCAAGTCACGCCACATCGCACCTCTGTATCAGGTCGTTTGCGGCGCATTCAGCGCTGATGGCCGCCAAATCGCCCTCGTCGTTCGAGAGCCGAACTTAGATCTTGCTGACGTCGCGTTCAACGAGGCACTCCCCTCTTTTGGCCCTCTGATCAGCATGGCAAGTAAGTCCCGGCCCTACATCCATCGGGTCGGAATTCACGATGTTCGCGACGGCCATTTGATTCGTAGTGTGCGCGGCTTTCCGGGCGATATCCGTGGCCTGGCGTTTTTCGATGACGATCGGCAGTTGGTTGCTGTTGGTGGCGAGTTCAAGAATGAGCCTTTGATGATTGCAGAGGCGCATGGCGACGCAATGATGTGGAGCCTCGGCGACTCCGGGCCCGGTCGGCTCTTGGCTCAGGTCGACGCGGGCGTGTGCGACATCACGGTCAGCGACGACAGTACGCTCCTTGCTGCTGGCGCGCTGGATGGCAAGGCCTACATCTGGAGTCTGCGCACTGGTGAACGCCTCCGAGTGCTTCAGCGGAAGGAGCAGGGGCAAGGCGTTTACTTGGCCTTCGCGCCAACGGCGGACCTGCTAGCTGTTAGTGGGAATCGCGAAGTGAGCATCTATGATGCGGCATCTGGCGAAAAGCGATGGACTGCGGCGATCGACTCGTGGCTGTGCGGTCGGGTGACATGGACGCCCGATGGACGCGCGGTTGCTGTGCAAACCGCGGAAGGGACTGCGATCATCGAAGCAGGAAATGGCCGCCTTAAAGCCAGCCAGGAGGACCTCGGGCCGTTGGTCTACAGCCCGGATGGGCGATTTGCCGCCCGCCCGCTGGTGCATGACCTTCACGGCGAGTTGGTCGTCTCCGAAGCGAAGTCCGGGCGCGAGCTATTTCGGGCACAAACGCGACACGCCTCAAGCGCCTTTTCGACAGGCTACGGACTGTTGGACGCGGCCTTTAGCCCGGACAGCAAAGTCGTCGTGGCGGTCGGGAACAACGGTCCTGGGCTACTGTTTTCAACGTCCAGCGGGCGACCGTTAGGCGAGCTCGGTCGTCGCGACGGAACGATGCTGAGCGTTGAGTTCAGTCCCGATGGCACGAGGATCGCCACAGGCGGGTCGGATGGCGCGGTGCGGCTATGGGACGCCGTTACTGGAGACGAGCTGCATGCATTTCAGGGACACGACCAAGCGGTAGGCGATGTGGCCTTTAGCCCTGATGGGACAAAACTTGCTTCAGGGGGCCAAGACGGAAAGATCAAAGTGTGGGAAGTCTCACCGTAAATCTCGAATTGCCCTTGCCGCCCATTTCGGAACGAAACCGACGAAGGGCCGGAGGCTTGGTCGAGTGTTTGGCGACACCTAGCCGCCTCGGCGCCTTACCCCCGCTTGCCCCACCCCCGCGCCCCAACTGCCGTTGACCTCGCCCCACAGAGGCTCGCCGCGGTCGGGGACACGAACGCACCCGGCCGCGGCTGCTTTCTTCCCCCGCGAGTTTTGGAGAACGACGGATGAGGCGATACCTGCGATTCTCGATCGCCACATTGCTCGTCCTGATGACAATCGTGGCTGCCTTCTTCGGCGGCTATCGCTACGGCTACCGGGCGGCCGAGGGGCGCTTGCGGGCACCGAGCCCTCCCGTGACCGGCACTCGTGACGAGGCCGTTCCCTAGCCCCTTCCGCCCCGCCGGCTGCTAGGATGTGGGCATGAAACGCTGCCTGCGATTCTCGATTGCCACGCTGCTCATCCTGATGACGGTCGCCGCTGCCTATCTGGGCGGCTACCGGTCCGGCCGACGGGCTGGCATAGTGGACAAGACCAATCTGGATCATGCACGTGACCAGCCTCAAATTTCTGTACCAGGGGTTATGGAGAGGTACGGGTTGGGGAAGATCGCTGTGCTGCTGGAGTGAGGGCGTAGCCCGAACGGAAGCAGCACAGCGAGCCACGAACTCGGTCGGGGTGAGATACCCCAACGAGCTGTGCGGTCGTACGTGGTTGTAATCGTCGCGGCAGGCCGACGTGAGACGCCTGGCCGACGACAGACTCTCGAACTCCTCGCGGGATAGGAACTCGTCCCGCAGCCGGCTGTGGAAGCTCTCCGCGTAGCCATTCTGCCACGGGCTGCCCGGCGCGACGTGGCGAGCTTCCACCTCCACCTGCTGCAGCCGTTGAATCCGCTCGCGACACGAACTCCGGCCCCATTGTCCGAACGGATCGCGGCCACGGCACGCCGCGCTGAACAGCTCGGCCAACGTGTCGATCACATCCTCGGCCGCATCCGCGCTTCCCCACCTTCAGCGCCCAGGCACTCGACGTGTGCTCGTCGAGGATCGACAACCATTTCAGCGAACTCCCGCGCGTCCGATCGAACACAAAGTCCCAGCACCACACCTCGTTCTTGGCGGTCGCCCGCGCTACGTGGCAGGCCTGGGCGCCGTGCCCATCGCCCGACAAACTCGCCGTTTCTGCGGCACTTTCAGCCCTTCGCGGTAGCGCAACCGCAACGCAGCTCGCACAACCGCCGCCAACTCTCACGTCTCAACAACGCCGCGATCCGCCGATAGCCGTAACGCGGACGCTCCGCCGCCAAGCCTCGCATGCAACGCACAAGCAGCTTCCCTCATCGTCACGCGGCTGTGCCTCGTAGCATGACTGCTACGCGGCTGATCCAACACCCGACAAGCCCTTCGCTCGGAGACCGTAAACTGCAGCTTGCAGCTCACGCACTGCACGCTTCCGGGAAGGGCTCACCAGTTTCCCGAGGCCACGTGCTTCAGCATCTGGATGTCCAAGGCCTGGTCCGCCACCAGTTGCTTCAGCCGACGGTTCTCGTCCTCCAGCTCCTTCAGCCGCTTCGCCTCCTCGGCCTTCATCCCGCCGTACTGCGTTCGCCAACGCTGATACGTCGACTCATCACCTCAAGGATTGCAGCACCGTCGCCAAAATCCTTGCAGCGTTGAGCAGCGCGTCCGCATCGCAGAAGCTTACGCACCACCTGCTCAGCGCTATGCCGCTTCCGACGCTTCGTCGTCATCAAAAGGTCTCCTTGCCGCATGGGCTAAAGACCTTCATAAACCATGGAACAGGTTTCAGGTAGCTGGCCACGCCACCGTCACGGCATTCGGATCAGGAACGCGTTTTCGACCGGGACGCGATTGCTCGATGGGTTGACCAGCCCAGAACTGGGCCAGGACACGACGGTAGAGTTCTTTGCTCTCCGGGGAACCGAACCGGCCGAGATAATGCCGGTGGCCGAGAATGCAGACGAACGCGTTGTCGCTGCTGCTGTGCTTACGGTACTTGGGCTGACGAAGCGTCATGGCAGGCGACTCCGGGGACAAGAAGGGACAATTTGTCCCTTTTCGCAAACCCTTAAGACCGCACTGCCAACCGATGGCAGGTACCTAAAGCAAGGTTTCGGTTCGACTTACAGAGTGGGCGGCACAGGACTCGAACCTGTGACTTCTACCGTGTGAGGATAGCGCTCTAACCAACTGAGCTAGCCGCCCTGGGGCATGCTGGCCGATTGGGGCAGGGCCAGCAGAGTCTCGGCCGAAGGGCCGAGTTAGACAATCTTAGCGAGCGAGGAACGGGGCGCACAGGCCCCCGCGGCAAGGCCCGCAGCTACGATTCTGCTCGCAGCCTGCGGTCCACGTTTGCCAAAGCTCTGGAACAGACCGCTTCGCTAGGCGGCCTCTTCCCCGGGCTCGCTCACCGGCGGCTCGAACTTCGGGGCGGCCGGCTCGTCCTGGTCGATTTTCGGGCGCGAGGTGCGGCTGGGAGACGAGTAGGTCGCTTGCGACACATCGTCCTCGATGCCGTTGATCCCCTTCTTGAACTCGACCAGGCCCTTGCCCAGCGATCGGCCCACTTCCGGCAGGCGCTTGCCGAACAACAACACGGCCACCCCAAGGATGACCAGCATTTCCGTCGTGCCCAGACCAAACATGATTCACCTCGATTTCCAGCCCAAGCGCTCGGCCTCGCCAGCAGCACCGGGCAACCCAAGCGACCTCTAGATATCTTACCGCAGCGGGGAGCGCTCGGCCACCAAGGGCCAGCGTCTATAAACCGCCAATTACTTCAGCTTGGCCGGGCGATCGATTTCGTCCCCCTCGTCCCCGGTATCGTTCAAGCCTTTCTTGAACTCGGTGACGCTGCGCCCGAGCGACCGCAAAGCCATCGGAATACGGTTGGCGAACAGCAGCAGGATCAAGATGGCGATCACTGCGATTTCGACAGGGCCAAGGCCGATCGCAAGCAGGTTGGCGGCGTTCATAGGCGGGACCTCAACCAGCAGGCTGCCCCAGGCGGTTTTGCACGGTCGGCCGAACGGTTCGTTCGCCGCAAGTGCCTGTAAGCCATCTTACTGGGGCGGGGCGGACTGTCAAATTAGGCAGGAGCCGGCTTTCAGCGTCGGACGCGCGCGCGGCCAGGGGCGGGGCAACAAAAAAGCCGAGGCATAACCCTCGGCTCTGATGCGACTTAAGAAGTGGCGGGGACAGGATTCGAACCTGCGACCTCGAGGTTATGAGCCTCGCGAGCTACCGGGCTGCTCCACCCCGCGGTGGTTGGTCGGGTTACCCGAGTTCCAAAGTATACCCCGGACTTGGCCTAGTGTCCAGGCGGTTATGCTGGAGCAGGCAGCAGTCTGTTCAGCCGCAATTCCAACTCCTCGCGTCCCTCGTTCACTTCCACGCCCACGCGCAGCGCCATCAGCGGTACGCCGCCCAAGGTTGGCACCGCCAATTTCACCAGGTCCTTATGGGTGCAGAGAAGTTGCCGGACGCCAAGCTCTTGGCCCCAACGGCCCAGCTGCGCCACGTCGTCACGCGTGTAGCGGTGGTGATCGGCCAAGGCTTCGAAACCGGCCAGCGTGTAGCCGCAGTCCTCGAGCGTGCGGCGGAATCCCTCAGGATTGCCGATGCCGCAGAAGGCCGCCACGCGCTGCCCGCGCAAGGTTTCGAGCGGCGTCTCGCGCCCCTCGCTGTCGCGCAGTGCCTGCGGGCGATGCGACACTTCGACCCAAGCTGCCTGCGGAGCGAGCCGGGCGGCTTGTGCCCGGATGCGCGCCCGCTCCTCGGCCGACACGAGATCGCGCCGCGACAACACGACCACCTGGGCACGCGCCAAAGCCTCGCGCGGCTCGCGGAGCGCGCCGCGCGGAAACACGTGGCCGTAGCCCCAGGGCTCGAGCGCATCGAGCAGCACGATGTCGAGGTCGCGGGCCAGGCGGCGGTGCTGAAAGCCGTCGTCGAGCAGCACCAATTGGCACTCGAATTCCTCGATGGCCATGCGGGCGGCAGTCACCCGGTCGGCGTCTTGCAGATGGGGCACGTCGGGGAGTCGCTCCTCGAGTTCGAGGGCCTCGTCGTTGCGCGAGCCGGCCTCGGCGCCGTAGCCGCGGCTGACGATCGTCACCCGCACGTCGTGGTCGCGGAACCACCGGGCGAGGAACTCGACCATGGGCGTCTTGCCGGTGCCCCCCATCGTGAGATTGCCCACGCTGACGACCGGAACCGAAACCCGCTCCACGGCGCCGGGCGCATCATACTTATGATTGCGCCAGCGAATGGCCCAGGTGTAGGGCGCTTCGGCGACGCGCAGCAGCGCTCGCGCGGCGGCCGGCAGAGGGCCTCGGCGGCGGCCGCTGACCAGGTCGTGGAAGGTGGCGGCGCTGAGCGGCATGGCAGTAAGAAAAATGGTCCGCTGTGCGGACCAAAATGTCGGTGAGCACTTCGCCGCGCGGCATTAGCGTTCGAGTCGCTTGCAAATGGCGGCCGCCATCTCGCGCGTGCCCACGGCGGTCGGATCGTCACGATTGGGCTTCAGGTCGTAGGTCACGTCCTTGCCCTCGGCGATCACGTCAGCCACTGCCCGTTCGAGCCGGCGGGCCGCGTCCTCCTCGCCCAGATACTCGAGCATCAGCATGCCGGAGAGGATGAGGGCCGTGGGATTGACCTTGTTGAGCCCCTTGTACTTGGGGGCGCTGCCGTGGGTGGCTTCGAACACCGCGCCGCCGGGACCGATGTTGGCGCCGGGGGCGATGCCCAAGCCGCCGACCAAGCCGGCCGCCAGGTCGCTGAGCACATCGCCATAGAGATTCGGCAGCACGAGCACATCGTAGAGCTCAGGCTTCTGCACGAGCTGCATCGACATGTTGTCGACGATGCGATCCTCGAACTCGATGTCGGGGTACTCGGCGGCTACCTTGCGCGAAACCTCGAGCCAAAGGCCGTCGGTGAACTTGAGAATGTTCGCTTTGTGCACCGAGGTGACGCGCTCGCGGCCGTGCTTGCGGGCGTATTCAAATGCATAGCGGACGATCCGCTCGGTGGCCGAAACGCTGATCGACTTGATCGTGATCCCGGTCTCGTCGCGGCCGGTCTTGATCTTGCGCTCCGAGTTCTTGTTGATCCAGTCGATCAACTCGGCGGTTTCCGGCTTGCCGCGCTCGAACTCGACGCCCGCGTACAGGCTCTCGGTGTTCTCTCGGACGATGACCAAGTCGACCGGCACGTCGCTAAAAAAGCTGCGGACGCCGGGGTAGATCTTGCAGGGGCGAACGCAGGCATAGAGGCCCAAGGCCTGCCGCAGATGCACGTTGATGCTGCGGAAGCCGGTGCCCACCGGGGTGGTGATGGGGGCCTTCAGGGCGCACTTCGTGCGGCGGACGCTTTCGAGCACGCCGTCGGGCAGCGGAGTGCCCAGGCGCTCCATGACGTCGACGCCGGCTTCCTGCACGTCCCACTTGATCGCCACTCCCGTGGCGTCGACGCAGCGGCGGGCGGCCTCGGCCAGTTCAGGACCGGTGCCGTCGCCCGTGATCAGCGTAACCTCGTGCGCCATGATTCGCTTGCTTCCCAACTCTTGCAGACGAAATGCCGGAAATCCCCAGGCCGCAAACGTAACACGGGCGGCCAACGAGCGTCAACTTACCGCGGCGCAAGGGGCTTCGTTTCGCGGCCCCTCGGGCCCAACGGGGGCTTTTTGGCTTGCTTTGGCAGAGAATGCGGCTTTAGAATTCCGGCGTTGCCGGCCGAGCCAGGGCGAACCGCCTGGTCCTCCGGCGGGTCCAATTTCCCACGCAGTATTTGTCTTGGAGGCCGTCCATGCTTCGCTCCGCCATCCTGCCGCTCTTGGCCCTGGGTTGCTTGTCGCTCACCAGCGCAGGTTGCTCGAAGCCGGCCGAAGCGCCGAAGACCTCTGCATCTCCGCCCGCGCCCGCGGTCGAAATGGGGGCGCCGGCCGAAATGACCGGACCTTCGGATCCGGCCGAGGCCAAGATCGCAGCCGAGTTGGCCAAGCTCTCGGATGACGACCGCAAGGCCGCAGTCGCCCAACGGATCTGTCCCGTGAGCGACGAGCGGCTGGGTTCGATGCCAGGCGTGACCAAGGTCACGGTCGAAGGCCGCGAGGTGTTCATCTGCTGCGAGGGCTGCAAGGGGGATCTCGAGGCGGACCCCGCCAAGTTCATGGCCAAGCTCGACGCGACCACCAAGTAGTGGCGGCCCACCGCATGAGCAAGACGCCGCCGGCTGCCGCAGTTCGCCTGGGCCAGTTCGCGCTCACCCGGAGCGGCGACAAGGGAAACCACGCCAATCTGGGCGTCGTCGCCCGCTCGGCGACCGACTACGAGTTTCTCCTCGCCGAACTGACCACGGCGCGCGTGGCCCAGCACTTCGGCGGGCTCGGCGTGGCGCGCGTCGAGCGGTTCGAACTCCCCAAGATCTGGGCGCTCAACTTCTTGCTCTACGATTGCCTGGCAGGGGGCGGCAGCCGCTCGCTGCGGATCGACAGCCAAGGCAAACTGCTGGGAACGGCGGCGCAAGAGATTTTGCTGCCCGCCAAGAAGTAGGGCCCGCTCTCGCGGACCGCTGGGACTGAAAGGAACCGAACTCGACCGATGGTGGAACTGGGAGTCAACATTGACCACGTGGCCACGGTGCGGCAGGCCCGCCGCACCTACGAACCCGATCCCGTGTGGGCAGCCGCGCTCGCCGAACTTGGGGGCGCCGACGGCATCACCATCCATCTCCGCGAAGACCGCCGACACATCATCGACCGCGACGTGCGCGTGCTGCGGCAAACGGTCAGCGTGAAGCTCAATCTCGAGCTCGCCTGCAACGAGGACGTGCTGGCCGTGGCCCTCGAGACGAAGCCCCATCAGGCGACCCTCGTGCCGGAACGGCGCGAAGAAGTGACGACCGAAGGGGGGCTGGATCTAGCGGGGCACAAGCAGACGGTCCGCGACTACACGCGGCGAATGCAGGACGCCGGCATCCTTGTCAGCTTGTTTCTGGACCCCGATCCGCGGCAAATCGAGTTAGCCGCCGCCTCGGGCGCCGAGGCCGTGGAATTGCATACCGGCGCTTATGCTGAAGCCCACGGAACGGCCCAAGCCGCCGAGTTGGAGAAGCTGGTGGTCGCCGGCCGATTGATTCGCCAGGCGGGCCTGTTGTTGCACGCGGGGCACGGCCTCAACTACCGCAACCTTCATCCCGTGGCCGCCATCCCTGATATGAAGGAGCTGAACATCGGACACGCCATCGTGGCCCGCGCGCTGTGGGTGGGCATGGAGCGCGCGGTGCGCGAGATGAAGGACCTGCTGCCTCGCTGACAGACGCCAGGGACTATCCCGTCGTCGCGGCCTGCTGTTCCGCCGGGAACTCGGGGGCGCTCAGTAGTTCGACGAGCTGCGCGATGAGCAGTCGGCGGTCGATCGGCTTCGTCGAGTATTCGCTGCAACCGGCCGCCAAGCACTTCTCGCGGTCGCCCACCATAGCGTGCGCGGTGAGGGCGACGATCGGCAGCGTGTAGCCTGCTTGCCGTAGCTGTTCGGTAGCGGAGTAACCGTCGAGCACCGGCATCTGCATGTCCATGAGCACGACGTCGAAAGGCCGCCCGCTGCTCCACGCGGCCAGCACCTGGTCGACCGCCTCCTGGCCGTTTTCGACGATCGTCGTTTCCGCGCCGGCCTTGTGCAGCACCAGCGACACCAGGCGTTGGTTGTCGGGCCCATCCTCGGCCAACAGCACGCGTCGGCGCGCGAGCGGAGCGAGCGGCGGCGGCTCGGACGCTGCTTCCGGTTCGGGGGACGTTCCGTCGTCAAGATAATTGATGCGTTTGATCCCCTGCAGCGGCCCCGTGGCGACGAACACCCGAAACACGCTGCCTGCGCCGCTGTTGCTTTCGCACTCCAAGCGGCCTCCCAACATTTCGGCCAAGCGGCTGCTGATCGCCAAGCCCAGCCCAGTGCCGCCGAACTGCCGCGTCGTCGACGTGTCGCCCTGGGCGAACGGTTGAAACACCGATTCGACCTGAGCCGCGTTCATGCCGATGCCCGTGTCGCGGACTTCGAATTCGATGAGCTCGGCCGGAGCGGCGGCCATCCGCACCACGACTTTGATCTCGCCGGTCTCGGTGAACTTGACGGCGTTGCCGAGCAAGTTGATGAGAATTTGCCGCAGCCGCGTGGGATCGGAGCGAATCGTCAGCGGGATCGGCCCGTCGCAGGAGAAGTTGAAGTCAAGCCCTTTCGCCTGCGCGCGAACTCCGATGAGGGCCGCCACCTCATGGAGCAAATGGCCCGGGCTGAAGCGAAGCTGCTCGCAACTCAGCTTGCCGGCCTCGATCTTGGAGAGGTCGAGGATGTCGTTGAGGATGCCCAGCAGGTGCTCGCCGTTGCGCTGGATCACCCGCAGGGCGCCTTCCCGTTCGTCTGCGGAGCCGGCGATCTGCTCATCGTGCAGTACGAGCTCGGCGTAGCCCAAGATCGACGTGAGGGGCGTGCGGATCTCATGGCTCATGTTGGCCAGGAATTCGGTCTTGGCCTGGTTGGCCGCCTGCACCTCATGCGAAGACGCTTCGAGCGAAGCGTTGGCGCGCTCGAGCGCCGTGGCATAGTCCTTGAGAACTTGCTCGGCGCGGCGCCGCTCGTGGGTCTCGAGCGTCAGGCTGACCTGAGCCGCCAGCGACGCGGCGAAGCTGCGTTCTTGCAGCGTCCAGGTTCGCGGTTCGCCGACGTGCTCGTGGGCAATGACGCCGATCGTGCGGCCCCCCAGGCGGACCGGGGCCACTAGGGCCGAGGCGGTGCGCTCGGCGTTGCCGCCACCCTCCGAGGCGGAGTCAAATCGGTCGGCGACGACGAGTTGTCCGCCATCGAGAGCGCGGGCATACGCCGATCGCTCCTCGACCGACATCGCTCCGCCGTGGCGATGGACTGCCCCGGTGCGCTCGTACTGATCGAGACAGGTTAGCTCCCCGCCTTCTTCGGCCCTCGTCCACACACGCACGCGTTCCACGGCCAGGGCTTCGGCCCCGGCCTCGGTGATGCGGCCGAGGGCCTCGCGCAGATCGCCCTCGAAGCAGGCTTGTTGAGCGGTGAGGCGCAGCAACACTTCGGTCCAGCGGCTCGAGCGCGCCTCACTGGTTCGCAAATCCGCCGTCATCGTTTCGGCGAGTGCGGCGGCGCGGGCGCGCGTGGAATTGACCGTGGCCACCAAGCCGAACAGCAACAGGCTGATCACGAGCGCCCCGCAGCCGATCAGCCCCGACTCGCCGTGCAGCGCGCTGGCAGGCGGCTCGCCGAACACGCGCAGCAGCCACTTTCGTCCGCCAAACCCCACCGGGTAGTCGATGGTTCGCCGCCCCACGAGCTGAGGCGCCGAAGCCGACCGCCTCACACGCAGGCGATGATCTTCCGTGGTCTGGCTCGAGTCGAACAGCTCGAACCCGATGAGCTGGTTGGGCACGGGCAGCACTTGCGCGGCCAAGGCCTCGGTGCGGAGCGACGCCCCGACCCAGCCCATCGGCGGGGCGGCCGAACTGGGGCCTTGGGTTCGATCGTAGACCGCCGTGTAAAGCGCCACGCTGAGCTCGTGGCTGGGCTCCTGCCGCAGATGGAACTGCGCCGAGACGGCGGGCTTGCCTGTACGGGCAGCCCGGTTCATCGCCTCGCGCGATTGGGCAACGGTGTTGGAGTCAAGACCGAGCGCCGTGTGATTGGCGTCGGCAGGCTCGATGAACTGGATGATGCGATACTCCGCCCGATCGCCGGCTGGTTGCAGCTCGAAGGCCGGCGCGTGATCCGCGTTCGCCGCTCGTAAGAACTCGTCGAGCTGCGCCCCCGGCACGCGACGGATGAACGCCAGTCCGCGAATGACGCCTGCGTCGTCGTGTTGCAAGACGTTCGACGTGAATTGCCGCCATTCGGAGCGATCGACCGAATGACTGGCGGCGAACAGGCCGGCAGTGGACTGCAGCAACACTTCGATTTGCTCGAGCCGATAAGCGATCTCGGCGTGGATGCGCTCTGCCTCGACCAGGAACAACGACCGTCGTTCTGCTTCGGCGCGGCGGACCGCGTTCAGCCAGCCGACCATGCCAGCGGCCAACGAGATCACCAAGACGACCCAAGGGGCAGCGCGGGACAGCAACGAGCGCATGGAAGGCCACACTGCCGGGCGGGAAGGATGCAGGGCGGGATTGCGGAGACGGGCGGTAGTATGAGGAAAGCCTAGCTCACACCGCCCAGCGGGCGGGGAGGCGAAACTCGGCCCTCACCGAGGGATAACCCCTAGCCTCTCAAAGGTTTCGGACGAATTTATCCGTGACCCTGGTAGAAGAGCTCCGCTCCCGCAATCAGAACGGCCGCACCCAATCGGGGAGGGCCGGTTGAGAGGCCCTTTGGCGTCGGGCCGTCATGGATTCGGCCGTGACAACGTAAACGACGACTCCCTGATGGCCGCAGGAGTTCGGCGTCGGCTCGATGAGCGAAGCGATGTTCGACCCGCGAAACGCAATTCAGGGATCGAACAATTCGCGCAGCCTCCAACTAACCCGTCGCTGCCCTCGGCCGACTGGAAATAAGTGCGACTGGCGCGAAGCTGACCTAGCCTACGATCTCCCGGCGGCGGACCCTACTTCGGCCACTTCGCAAACTGCCGGCCCGCGTAGAGGGCGGCGTCGCCGAGCTGCTCTTCGATTCGCAGCAGCTGGTTGTACTTGGCCAGCCGGTCGGTGCGCGAGGCGCTGCCGGTTTTGATCTGGCCGGTCGAGAGGGCCACGGCCAGGTCGGCGATCGTGGCGTCTTCGGTTTCGCCGCTGCGGTGGCTCGAAATCGTGGTGTAGCCGCAGCGGTGGGCCAATTGGATCGCCTCGATCGTCTCGGTGAGCGAGCCGATCTGGTTGACTTTGATGAGGATGCTGTTGCCGATTCCTTGCTCGATGCCGCGCTGCAGCCGCTTGGTGTTGGTGACGAACAGGTCGTCGCCGACGAGTTGCACCTTGTCGCCCAACTTGTCGGTGAGCAGCTTCCAGCCTTCCCAATCGTCCTCGGAGCAGCCGTCTTCGATGGAGCAGATGGGGTACTTGGCCGACCAACTCGCCAACAACTCGACCATGCCGGTCGAATCGATCGCCTTGCCGTCGAAGGTGTAGGTCTTCTTCTTCTCGTCGTAGAACTCGGTGGCGGCCACATCGAGCGCGATGCACACCTGACTGCGCGGCTCGTAGCCCGCCTTCTGGATCGCCTCCATGATCAGCTCGAGCGCGTCGGCGTTGCTGCCCAGGTCGGGGGCGAAGCCCCCTTCGTCGCCGACCGCGGTGTTCAGCTTCTTGGCCTTGAGCACCTTCTTGAGATTGTGGAACACCTCGACGCCGCAGCGCAGCGCGTCGCTAAAGGTGTCGAACCCCAGCGGCATGACCATGAACTCCTGCACGTCGACCGAGTTGTCGGCATGCTGACCGCCATTGACGATGTTCATCATCGGGGCCGGCAAGAGCCGAGCGCCCGCGCCGCCGAGGTAGCGATACAGCGGCAGCCCGGCGAAGTTGGCCGCGGCCTTGGCCACCGCCAGCGACACGCCGAGGATGGCGTTGGCGCCCAGGTTCTTCTTGTTTTCAGTGCCATCGAGGTCGATCATCCGCTGGTCGATGTCGGCCTGATTCAGCGCATCGAGCCCGGTGAGGGCCTCGTCGAACACCGAATTGACGTTTTCGACGGCCTTCGACACGCCCTTGCCCAGCCATTGTTGATCGTCGCCATCGCGCAGTTCCCAAGCCTCATGAATGCCGGTGCTCGCGCCGCTGGGAACGGCCGCCCGGCCGAACGAGCCATCGAGCAGGGTGACGTCGACTTCGACCGTGGGATTGCCCCGGCTGTCGAGAATCTGGCGGGCCTGGATCTGTTCGATGGCGCTATAGGAACTCATGGCTCTGCTCGTAGAGGGCTGAAAAAAGATCGACCGACGCGGAGCGCCGGCCGACCGATTCGACTTCAGGGGACGCGACGGAAGCCGTCATTCTGGCGGAATTGCGGCCCGCTGGCTAGTCGCGCTACCCGGAACGTCTACGGTTCGCGCACGTTGTCGAGTTGCTCGCGCGTGAACAGCGCCTGAAGAGCAAACCGGTCCATGTCCTCGGCGAAAAAATGCACCGAGCCATCGCACATGGCGAAATTGGCGCCCCTCGGGTGGAACGAGAAGACGCCCAGGCCGTTCTCGCGATTGATCGCGCCGCTCGGATCGACGGTCCGCAGCATACGGCCGCCGCCCATCGCCCAGCCGCCCAGCGGAAGCGCATACTCGAGAACCGCTCCATCTCGAGCATACAGGTCCGGTTGCCCAGCCTGCTCGAAGAACTGCACGGTGTGGGAGCGGCCATCGCCGATGTCGGCGAAACGCGGGCACGGCGTGCCTGCGCGGTTCCACTGCCGGACCATTTCGTTCGGACTCCCGGCGCCCGTGGCCCAGGCGCCGGGATATTCGTTGAAGTATTCGGGGGCCTGATAGTCGGTGGCGCCGAAAATCTGCCCGCTCAGTTCGAAGCGCCGGCCGTATCCCAGGGTCGAAGGGCATTGAAACAGGCCGATCATCCTGCTGACCGCTTCGGCGTTGGCCGGATCGCCAGCACTGAGCCCCAGCTGGAGCTGAGCGAACAGGGCCCCCTGCTCCAGGTAAGGCAGCAGTTTGACGCGCCAGCCGAGCGAATGGATTTCCGAAGGCCGCCGATCCCCCACCACGGCCTGTCCATCCTGGTCAAACATGTTGACCCAGAGCGGCGGCATGTGAAGTTGCTTGTCGTCGAACAGCCAGAGTCCCAGTCCATGCTGACGCAGATTGTTTTGGCAGGACGTGTTCCGCGCCCCTTCGCGGGCAAACTGCACTGCAGGCAAAAAGATGGCCAGGAGGATCGCCACAATGGCGATCGAGACCAAGAGCTCGACCAGCGTAAAGCCGCGCGACGATCGCGCGCGACGGATGCAACGAACGTTCATCGAAAAGCGTCCAGCGGCTGACGACATCAATCGCCTGCACGAATGCTAGCCGGCCGTTACGGCGCTTGTCGAGAGTCGCCAGAGGAATTTGCGGCGTTTGGCCTACTTTTTTGCAGTCCCGTTCGACTTTTCCGGTGCGATCGTGTCCTCGATCTGGATCGCCTTGCGACCCTTGAACGCGCCCGCCCTGGCCCGGTACTTGCGCACCCCCTGCACCGCCACCTCGAGCGCCGACCGCACGTCCTTGTCGGTCGTAATGATGTCTCCCACCCGTAGGGCCAGCAGGTCGCCGGTGCTGATCTTGGCGTCGGCCAGTTGCACGACCAGTTCCACGGCCGAGCGCCGCAGATTCCGGCCGATTTGTTGCATCGTCTCCGGGGTTACGTTCTTCCGACCGTAGCTCACCCAATTGTTCGCGGAGAGCTTGTTGCCGATCCGCTCGATCGAATTGAACGGAATGCACAAGTTCATCATCCCGCGCACGTCCTGGATCGTGATCTCAAAGCTGATCAGCACAACCACTTCGTTCGGCGGCACGATTTGGGCAAGCTGCGGGTTGCTCTCTACGCGATCGACCGCCAGCGTCAGGTCGACGACATTCTCCCAGGCGCGGTGCAGTTCCTCGAGGAACAGGTTGGTGATCTTGGCGACTAGCCGCAGTTCGATTTCGGTCAGCGGCCGGCGGGCCACCGGGCCAGCCTCTTTGCCGCCGCCCAGGAGTCGATCGATGATGGGGTAGAGAATCGCCGGGTTGATGTCGAGAATCAGATGCCCCTCGAGCGGTTCGGCCCGCAGCAGGTTGAAGCAAGTGGGATTCTCGAGGCTGAACACGAACTCGCTGTAGGTGAGTTGGTCGACGCTCGTGAGCTTGACCTCGACGATGCTCCGCAGCAACGCCGACAGTTTGGCGGCAAAATTACGGCCAAACCCTTCGTGCAGCGTTTGCAGCGCGCGCATCTGCTCCTTGCCGACGCGCTCCGGCCGTTTGAAGTCGTAGGTCGTCACCTTTTCGCGCGGCTTGGCGGGCGCCTCTTTCTCGACTGGGCGCTTGGCCACCGGCGACGTGGCGACCGGGTCCATGGCCGAGAGCAAGCTCTCGACTTCGGCTTGACTGAGTACGTCTCCACCCATGGCAATTCGCTTACGGTTGAGGGGCCGAAATAGGAGAGGTCGGTTGCCCGGACCGCCGCCAGGACAGCGCGAGCAGGGCCAGGCCGCCGCCGGTGATGGCGACGTCGGCCACGTTGAAGATGCCGGTCCGCACGGGGCCCACGCCCAGATTGATGAAGTCGATCACCAGGCCATCGTGCGACACCCGATCGATCAGGTTGCCGATGCCGCCGGCCAACAGGCCGAGCACCGCCAGGAACCAGGCCGCCGACAGATCGCGCCGCAGGCCGAGCAGCGCGGCGAAGCCCAGCAGCAGCCCAGCGTTGAAGGCGATGAAAACGCCGCGCCGCACCGTCGGCGGCAGATTCGCTCCCAAGCTCAGGAACCCGCCCGGATTGAGGGCGTATTCCAGGCGGACCGTGTCGGCCAGATAGGAGCGGGCCGGAGTGTTGCGCAGAGTTTGCGTGGCCAAGCGCTTGGTCGCCTGATCGCAGCCGACGCAGGCTACCAGCAGCGCGAGCCCGCCGAGCCACCGCAATCGAACTTGGTTCGTCATGGCGAGAGACTCCTTTCTCCCGAGACTGCGATCGCTCCGGTTCGACCGAAGCTATTGCCGGACCTGGCCGGTTCCGTACACCACGTACTTGTAGCTGGTCAGCTCTTTCAACCCGCAGGGCCCGCGGGCATGGAACTTGTCGGTGCTGATGCCGATCTCGGCGCCCAGCCCCAGTTCGTAGCCGTCGTTGAAACGGGTGCTGGCGTTGACCATCACCGCGGCGCTGTCGACGCGGGCCGTGAACGCGCGGGCAGCCGCCAAATCGCGGGTGACGATGGCGTCGGTGTGGTGCGAGCCATAGCGGTTGATGTGCTCGATCGCTTCGTCGAGCGAGCCGACGACCTTCACCGAAATGATCGGGCCCAAATACTCGGTCCGGTAATCCTCGTCGCTGGCGGGGCGAGCGTCGGCGATCGCGGCTCGGGTCGCCCCGTCGCCGCGGATCTCGATGCCCTGGGCGATCAGCTCCGCCCCAATCAACTTCAATGCCTCGTCGGCGATCGACGCATGGACCAGCAGCGATTCGGCGGCGTTGCACACGCCCAGGCGATG
The DNA here is from genome assembly GCA_046349955.1 of Pirellulales bacterium. Lineage (GTDB taxonomy): Bacteria > Planctomycetota > Planctomycetia > Pirellulales > JBGAPH01 > JBGAPH01. The sequence continues at coordinate 153,074 of JAXMBI010000007.1, forward strand.
GCATTTCGAATTCACGACGATCGGCACGGCCAACTCGAGGTCGGCCGAGGCGTCGAGATAAACGTGGCAATTGCCGTCGAAGTGCTTCATCACCGGCATGCGGGCTTCGGCCGCCACTCGGCGGATGAGCCCTTCGCCGCCGCGGGGAATGGCGACGTCGATGTACTCAGGCATGCCCAGAAAGTGCCCGACCGCTTCGCGATCCGTGGTGTCGACGAGCTGCACGGCGTCGAGCGGCAGCCCGCAGCCGGCGGCCTCGGCAGCCAGCAGCTCGGCCAGCGCCTTGTTCGAATGCAGGGCCTCTTTGCCGCCGCGCAGGATCACGGCGTTGCCGCTCTTGATGCAGAGCGCCGCGGCATCGACCGTTACATTCGGCCGCGACTCGTAGATGAAGAACACCACGCCCAAGGGCACGCGGACGCGCTGCACCTCGAGGCCGTTCGGCCGGATCGACGACTCGATGATCTCGCCGACGGGGTCTGGCAAGGCCGCCACCGCCTCGAGCCCACGGGCCATGCCGTCGATCGTCTTCGCGTCGAGCCGCAACCGGTCGATCTGAGCAGGGCTCAGGCCGTAGGTGGGCGCGGCCGCCAGGTCGCGGGCATTGGCCGCCTGCAGTAAGTCGGCGTGAGTACGCAGGGACGCGGCCGAACGCTCGAGCCAGGCGATCTTTTGAGCGCCGCGCGCCTGGGCGAGCTCGGCCGAGGCCGCGCGAGCGCGGCGGGCCACACCCAGGCAGTACTCGCGCAGATCGGTTCGCTCAGCGATCGCCAACGCGTGGTCCTTTGTTCCGAAGCAGCGCAATTGCAGCGACTTAGGTCGCATGTGCTGAAAGAGGGTCAGCTTGGAATTATCGTGGAATGGTCGCGCTGGGTCAACGTCGGGCGAGCCACCGCAGAGGGCTTGCAAGTCGCGCGCGGAGCGTCGGCCGGCCAGTTCCCTGGCGAACGCGGGCTGGCCGTGGCCGCCGCGGCGGATCTGGGGCCAGGGAGGCCGCCTCGGTCCAGGCGGGACCAAAGATTTCGAGGAAACTGCCGGCCAAAAACCCCACGAAGCCGCCGAGAAACCCGCACGACAGGCCGCCGACCACCAAACCGGCAAGGGTGCCCTGAGGGTTGAACCATGCCAGCACCACCCCGCCGACCAGGGCGCCAAGCAGGGCGGCGACGCAGGCGACGACCGGCGTCGTGCGGCTCAATCGCTGCTTGTTTCGCAGGCTGGTAACCGGCAAGTCTGCGGCCACCGGAGTCGCCAGGCAGCGGCCGGCCGCGGTATCAGTGATCCGCGGGGCTTGATCGCGCAGGCGAGTGCCCAAGGCGTTGCCGACTACATGGGCGCCGATTAGCACCGCGACGCTGGCGATCACGATCGCCGGCCCCAGAGAGACGCTCACGAGCAGGGCCAACAACCCACAAAGCAACGTCATCCAGAGAAGCAACGACCGCAGCGAGAAGCGCGGGGCGAGCAACCGGGGAACATCGGGGCGCTGGGGGTCGGACGACATGAGAAGCCAGGAGGGGCTGCAAGCGCGAACACCTGACATTGTAGTCCGTGGGCCGACCCTGTTTAGTCGCCCGAGGAGAGGAACCGCCCGCGGGCGCGGCTTGTTGCGCGCCCGTGGCGGATTTAGGATTGCCGTCGACGCAATTTCCCTTGTCGAACCGAGCGGTTCGGCCAGCGGTTGTCCCAGACCTTTCCCACCCCGCCTCGAGAGCCCCCATGAAACGCCTGTTGTCGCTCGCCGCCCTTTTGGCCTGCGCCGCCGTCCCTCTGTCGGCGACGGCCGAGGAGGCCAAATACCCCACCTTTGGCAAGATCGAGCGCGCGGATCCGCAGTTCGACCAGCTCGTGCCCCCTGGGGCGAAGCTCGAAAAGCTGGCCGAGGGGTTCGATTGGTCGGAAGGGCCCGTCTGGGACCGGGAGGGAGGGTTCCTGCTCTTCTCCGACATCCCGCCCAACAAGGTGATGAAGTGGAAGGAAGGGGAGGGAGTCAGCCTGTTTCTGCATCCGGCGGGCTACACCGGCAGTAAGCCGCGTGGCGGCGAGCCAGGGTCGAACGGTCTGCTGTTCGACAAGAACCACAAGCTGGTCCTCTGCCAGCACGGCGACCGGCGGATCGCGCGGCTCGAGGATGGCAAATTCGTCACCGTGGCCGACCGCTGCGACGGCAAGCGATTCAACAGCCCGAACGACGCGGTGTTCAAGTCGAACGGCGACCTGTACTTCACCGATCCGCCCTACGGGCTCGATGAAGGGCCCGACGACCCGGATCGCGAACAGCCGCACTGCGGGGTTTACCGCGTCACGCCCAGCGGCGAGGTGACGCTCCTCTCCACCGAGCTGTCGCGCCCCAACGGCATCGGCTTGTCGCCTGACGAGAAGACCCTTTACGTGGCCAATTCCGATGGCGCGCGGCCGATCTGGATGGCCTTCGACGTGAAGGAAGACGGCACGCTCGGCAAAGGCCGCGTGTTCTTCGACGCCACTCCCTGGGTGAAGCAGGGACTCAAGGGCTCGCCCGACGGCCTCAAGGTCGACGCTGCGGGGAACGTGTTCGCCACCGCGCCGGGCGGGGTGGCCGTGTTCTCACCCCAGGGGAAGTTCCTCGGCCGGATCAACACCGGCGAGGCGACGGCGAACTGCGCCTTTGGCGACGACGGCAAGACGCTCTACGTGACGGCCGACATGTATCTTGGGCGGGTCCGGCTCAACACCAAGGGGTTGGGCTTTTAGCCCTTCGCGGCGGTCAGACTGCGAGCGGAAAAAAAAAGTTCGGCCGCCGGCGACTGCAGGCGCCGGCGGGCCGAACCCGCGTTCCGCCGGGGCGGAACGACTCCCCACAGAGGTATCAATGGGTAGCGGTCGCTACGTGGTGCATGGCGTTCGTGGCCCACAGCAGGCGGCACAAGGTTCTCCCCGGAGCGCCGCTGCCGACGGGTGTTTCCCGCCGGCAGCGGCCTCGCGCCCGGTCCTCCGGCGCTTCCTTGCCGGTTGGGTGACTTCGAACCGTGGAGGCCGCGATCGCAGTGATGCACACCAGCGCCGGCCTATCTGCTGTTTCCCTGGGTCGATTTCAGTTGCTCCGCGGTTAAGTAGGCGGTCTCGCCCCGCTCGAGGTCTTCGCAGACCCATTTGCCGGGATACTTTTCCGAACGCGAAACCACGCGCACGCGGAACCGCCGACCGTGATCGACGGCCTGATAAACGGCGCCCGGCTGCACGTGTGGCTGTGGCATTCCACGGCATAGGGTCTGGCTCTGCTCTCGCCGGGAAAGCGAGCGTTGATTTTCCCGCGAACAGGAACGCAACCATCAGCCATGAGAAAAGCAAAGTCATGTCGCAATCCATTGCCGGAGCATTGCTTACGGCGATTGCTTTTTTTCCGACGTGACTTTGCAATGCAAAGAGATGCCTTGCCGCTGTAGCTTTAGGTGATTTAGGAAGGATAGGAACAGGACGGACACGTTCGAGCGGTAAGGCGCATGCCGTCACTGACTACAGCGTTTTCAAGTACTCGAGTAGTTCCTCGCGTTCCACAACGGTGAGCCCCGCGCCGTACTCGTGCCCCGAGTTCGCGTTGCCTGACTGTTTGGTGTCGAACGTCTCCAGCCCCTGGTCGGTTCGCAGGCCGACACGCTCCGCGTCGAATACACGGCTGCCGACCTTGAAGACTTCGGGACGGTCCTTCGCAGGCAGCAACAGATCGTAGAGCGTGGGCACGGAGCCGTTGTGCAGATAGGGCGAGGTGGCCCAAATGCCCTCGAGCGAGCGAGCTTTGTAGAACGGGGACTGCAGGTGAGCTGGCAGTCCGGAGGCGAATTCACGCTGGTCGCGATAGTCGAGTTGCTCGGCCGGGGTCAGTCCCAAGCGGAAAAACTCGGTGAGCATGACCCGCCGGACTGCAGCGGCCAACACCAAGGCCACCGGCAGTTCATCCTGTGCGCCGAGTTCGGACTCGAGCGGGCCGGTCTTTGCCCGGCGAACCAGGAAGCTCTGGGCCGCCTGGGGGTCTGTATGAAGCTCGGACACCGGCACGAGCCGGACATCGACCAATTGGCGGCCGTACGCGTTGGGGGGCAACTTCGGCGGCGGCGGCGTCGCGTGGCAGCTTTGGCAGTGTTGCTCATAGTGCCGCTGACCCCGCGCGGCCTGCGCGCGATCGATGGCGCGCCACGCGCTCGGCCATGGGGGCGATTGGATCCGCTTGATGTGCTCCTCCAACGCATGCAGATTCTCGAGATTTGCCGAGGTCTGGGTGGCCATCGCGGTCACGCGCAGTTCGCCGAACACACCGAGCACTTCGCCGATGTTGCGGGCCAATGGATCCTCGGAGGCGCCGTTCCATTGCACCCACGTGTGATCGGGAGCGCCCCACAGATGCGGGTAGCTGACCGGGGCGGCGGCCGGGCGGTAGTTCTCGGGAAGGCCAAGGCCGGTGCCGACGATCTCGTTGAGCAGAATGCCGAAGGCATCGAGGCGGCCATAGCCATACGGAACGGGCGAACGGCTGCGGGCCAAGAGAGCGGAGAACCGGTTGGTGAAATCTTGCACCTCGCTGCGCAGCGAGGTTGCTTTTTCCGGTGCGTAAGCGCCGCCAAGGACTCGTCGGGCGAATCGTGCGAACTTGGCGGGTTCGTGCAGAGTGCGTTCGAGCGCTTGGCGGAGGGCGTTCGCAAAATCGAAGAAACTAGCGTCCGCGGGAGCGCCGTCGATCCGCAGCGTTTGCTCGCCGCTTTGCAACTCGCGCGTATGGCAGGCCAGGCAGGTGAGGCCTAGATAGGCCACGCCGGCCGCGTTCGCGTCGCGGACGAAGCCGATCGGCAAGCCCCAGGGATTCTCGTCCGCATTCTGCGGCCGCAAGTATTGGAAACCGACCAAATAGTCGAGCTCACGGAACAGTTCCTGGCCGTGCGGCTGTTCGAGCGCCAGGAACCAGTCCCACGGAATCATTCGCGAGCCCTGCGGCGCGTTGTAGGTCCAGTTGCGGTCTGCTTCTGACCAACCCTGCGCGGCGAGTTCCACGGCGAGCGCTGGCAGCGAGGCGGATCCCCACACAACGGCCGCCAGGCAAGCGGCCAGCCCGACACCACGAAGGTTGACGATCCAGCGGTGCATGCTGAGTTGCTCCTCGATTGCGCCGAGACGATTCCCCGCGGAACTCGCAGGGAAGGTCGCCTCATTAGAGAGGCGCGTTCTTCGGCGCATACACTGGGAGCAACGAAGGCGCGACGAAGGCGCAGGACAACCCGCGCCGGCCCGCCGGGAGCGATGCGGCCTCAGGCTTGGCTACTCGATCCAACCCCCGCCGAGCACGCGGTCGCCGTCGTAGCACACCACGGCTTGCCCCGGCGCGACCCCGTCGCGCGGCGCCTGAAGCGCTACGCGCAGCCGTCCGCCAGCCAGCGGCGCCACAGTGGCCGCGGTTGCGGGGCTGTTGTAGCGGATCTGCACCTGACAAGAGAACGGACCGCTCGGCTCCTCGACCAGCCAGTTGAGCCGATCGGCGGTGAAGTCGACGCAGGCGAGCGCCGCGCGCGGGCCAATCACCACGCGCCGCGTCTCGGCTTCGATCCGCACCACGAACCGCCGCTCGCCAAAGGCCAGGTTCAGCCCCTTGCGCTGCCCAATGGTGAATCCTTCGATGCCCTCGTGGCGCCCCACGACTTGCCCGTCCGTCGTGACGATCTCGCCCGCGGTTGCGGAGTCGCCGCGCCGGCGGCGGACGAATTCCGCGTGGTCGCCGCTCGACACAAAGCAAATCTCCTGGCTATCTCGCTTGTCGGCCACGCGCAGGCCCAGGTCGCGGGCCAACTCGCGAATGCGCGTCTTACGCTCACCCCCCACGGGAAACAACACCCGCGGCAGCGCCGCGCGGTCGATTCCGAACAGCACGTACGACTGGTCCTTCGCGCCGTCGAGCCCGCGCCGCAGCGCGAGCGCACCGTCGGCGGCTGGCTCGAGCCGCGCGTAGTGTCCGGTGGCCACGAACTCGGCCCCCACTCCGTCGGCATACTCGAGCAGCTTGCCGAACTTGAGCCAGTTGTTGCACATCACGCAGGGGTTGGGCGTCCGCGCGGCGGAATACTCGGCCACGAAGTAATCGATGATCCGCCCGAACTCCTCCTGGAAGTCGAGGGCGTAGAACGGAATGTCCAGCAGGTCGGCCACGCGTCGGGCATCGGCCGCGTCGCTGGCGGTGCAACAGCCCTGCTTGTGATCGAGCCGCGTCGATACGATCGGCAACTGGCGTCTCGGGGCCTCGGCGACCGACTCACAACCGGTGGCGACCGGCTCGCCATGCCGCATGAAAAGGCCGATTACCTCATGGCCCTGCGCGCAGAGCAGGTGGGCAGCCACGCTGCTGTCGACCCCGCCCGACATCGCCAACACAACCCGCGCCATCGACGCTCACTCTAACCCGAGAAAATAAGCCTCTCCAGGCATTCTAAACGCCGCAGCGAAAGGCCAGAAGGCGGTGCTGCCGGGCGGCGCCGTCCGGCTACTCCGGGCCTCGCTTTTTGCGGCGGCCCCGGACCGGCTTCTTCTCGTCCCCCAGAGTGTTTTTCCGCCGCAGGATATGGTGGTAGTGCTGGGCAAAGCGATGGGCTTCGTCGCGGACATACTGCAGCAGCCGCAGCGCATAGGCATGGCGGCTGAGCCGGAGCGGCTCGTCGAGCCCGGCCACGAAGATTTCCTCCTCCCGCTTGGCCAGCGAGAGCACCGTGGGCGGCTCGATGCCCAGCCCGGCGAAAGCAGCGAGGCCGGCATTGAGCTGCCCCTTGCCGCCGTCGATGAGCAGGATGTCGGGAAACACCTCTCCCGACTCGTGCAGACGGTGAAACCGGCGGGCGACGACCTCGTGGATGCTGGAGAAATCGTCGATCCCCTGCACGCCTTCGATCTTGTAGCGGCGATAGCCCGGCTTGAACGGCAGCCCATCAATGAATTGCACCAGGCTGGCCACCGTTTCGCCGCCCCCCAGGTGGGCGATGTCGACGCCTTCGATCGTGCGCGGCATCTCCGCGAGCCCCAACACCTTCTTGAGCCCCGCCAGCCCCTTCTTGGGGTCGATGTAGAACACCTCTGGTTGGACGTGGGTGTCGAGCTCGCCGCGCTCGTCCAGCGTTTCCAGCATCCGCAGTTCATCGCGCAGGCGGGCTGCCTTTTCGAAGTGCAGGGCCTTGGCGGCCTCGGTCATTTCGGCCCGCAGCTCTTCGAGCAGCCGCGTCTTCTGCCCTTCAAGAAAGAGTTGCAGCCGCCGGATGTCGCGGCGGTACTCTTCCTTGCTGATCCGCAGGTTGCAGGGGGCCGTGCATTGATCGATCGACGCCAGGAGGCAGGGGCGGAACCACCGCCACTTCTCGTCGTTCTCGTCGATGTCGAGGCTGCACGTGCGGAACTTGAAGATCTTCTGCAAGACCTGAATCGCCCCGCGCAGGCTGCCGGCGCTCGCGAACGGGCCGTAGAGCTTGGTGCCTCGCTCGTGCGGCTCGCGGGTGAACTCGACGCGGGGAAAGTCCTCGCGGGTGTAAATTTCGAGATACGGAAAGCTCTTGTCGTCCTTGAGGTCCTTGTTGAACTTGGGCTGCACGTCCTTGACAAGCCGGGCCTCGAGCAACAGGGCGTCGACCTCGCTTTCGGTCTCGAGGAAGTCGATGTCGCAAATCTCGCGCACGAGCTCGGCCGTGCGACGATCGTCGGCCGCGGCCTGCAAGAAGTAGCTGCCGGCGCGCGAGCGGAGATTCTTGGCCTTGCCGACGTAAATCACGCGGCCAGCCAGGTCCTTCATCAAATAGACGCCGGGCGTCTGTGGAAACTCCCGCACTTTGGCAGCCGCGCGGCGGAAACCAAACTGGTGCTCGCCGGGGGGGGAGGCCGGTGCGGCCTCAGCCTCGGGCTCGGCGAGGGGATCGGCGGATAGCGGCAGGTCGTCGTCCATGGATAGCTCTATTGTACGCCGGTGAGCGAACGGGCCCACAGGGGTGCTTGAAGCCCCGTGGAATCTTGTTGCTTTGCCGCAAGATTTGGCCTATCACGAAAGCATCGCCTCCCGTTCTCTCCCTGCCGAGGCTTCCCCATGTCTGGCCGCCCACTTTCCCACGTGTTTGCTCGAGCGGCTCGGTCGGCTTGGCCTCTCGCGCTGTTGCTGACGGGCCTGTGCTCGGTCGAACGCGTGCAGGCCACGCAGTTGTTTTGGAGCGACGAGCAAACCGGGCAGATTGGCCGAGCGCGGCTCGATGGAACGGCGCAACAGGGGCTGCTCACGCGTTCCTCGCCGCGCGGCCTGGCCTTCGATCCCCAAGGAGCGCGGTTGTTCTTTGCCATGGATCTGCCTTCGGTCCCGATCGAGCCGACCGGTTCGATCCAGGTCGCGCCGCTGACCGGCGGCAGCAACACGCTCGTCGGCAAGCAGCAGCTTCCGTGGCACGTGGAGTACGCGGCGGCGAATGACTCGGTCTACTGGACCGATCTGAACGACCAGGTGATCCGCCGCGCGCCCGCCGCCGGCGGCAAGGTCGAGACGATCGTGCCCGGCCTGGCCGTTCCGGCTGGATTAGCCATCGATGCCTCGGCCGGCCGGCTGTATTGGAGTGAGCAGAACGTGGGCACGGAGCTGCCCCATGAAATCCACTCGGCCAAGCTCGACGGCAGCGACGCGCATTCGTTCCTCACCGGCTCGCTGCTCCCCTACGATTTGGCGATCGATCCGCTGCGGGGCAAGCTCTACTACAGCATCATCAATCCGAATATCGATGGCTTGTATCCAGGGGCCATCCTTCGCTCGAACCTCGACGGCAGCGATCCCGTTCCGGTCGTCTCGGGACTCGGCGGCCCACGCGCCCTGGCCATCGACGCGGCCGCAGGCAAACTCTACTGGAGCGACTGGAACGAACTGACCGGCGCGCCGGGGCATTTGAGCCGCTCGAACCTCGATGGCAGCGACGCCCAGGACCTTGTGTTGGGGCTCGACCGCCCCTACGGGCTTGCGCTCGATTTGCGGCGGACCCCGGGGGACGCCAACGACGATGGCCGCGTCGATCTCTCCGATTTCGGTCTGCTCAAGGCCCACTTCGGGTCCGGCAGCCTATGGGGCGAGGGAGATTTCGACGCCAGCTTGAGCGTCGACCTGTCCGACTTCGGCATCCTCAAGCAGAACTTTGGCGCAGGCACGCTGCCGGCCGGGGTTCCCGAGCCGTCGGCCGGAGTGCTGGCAGCGCTCGGACTGCTGGCGGCAAGCGCCCTTGGTCGGCTAAGGCCCCTTTGCTAGACTCCCGCCCGCCTGTGCTGGGCCGCTGGTCCGGCCGTGCGCTTTCCCTGCGCACGCAGGCTTCCTAGGAAACGGATTTCCTTCGCCGCCTTGCTGGATTCTTCGCTATGCGAACGCTTCGCTCCGGGCTCCTTACGCTCACTTGGCTGACCGCGGCCGCCGCTCCCAACCTGGCCCTGGCCACGCCCCCCTGGCAGCGGCTGCTGCCGCTGCGGCGGATCGACGCCGAGCAGGGCAACCCGTATCCGGTCAGCGAGGACCAAGGCCCCTGGATGATTCTGGCGGCCACCTTTCGCGGCGAAGGCGCCGAAGGCCAGGCCAAGAAGCTGGTTCACGAGCTGCGCAAGACCTATCGGCTCGACGCCTATAGCCACGCCAAAGAATTCGACTTCGACGAGGGCTTGGGCCAGGCCCACGACCGCAACGGCCGGCCGCGCAAGATTCGCTTTCGCGACGACGGCGAAGTTCGTGAGATCGCCGTGCTCGTGGGCAATTTCGAGAGCATCGACGACCCCAAAGCCCAGCGCCTGCTCAACAAACTGAAGTACGAAGTCAAGCCGAGTTGCCTGACGGGCGAAGCGGAGCAAACGAGCATGTCGCTGGCCTCCGTGCGCGAGTTCTACCGCTCGGCTTTGCCTGATACGAGCGCGAAGCGGCAGAAAGGCCCGCTGGGACACTCGTTCATCACCACCAATCCGTTGCTGCCGCGCGAGTACTTCGCCCCCAAGGGGATCGACAAGTTGGTCGAGGAGATGAACGCCGAAGTGCAGCACAGCCTGCTCGACTCCTCCGGCAACTACACGCTGCGGGTGGCCACGTTCCGCGGCTATCGCGTGGTCGACCCGCGCAAGATCGAGGAGCTGGAAGACGGCAAGAAGATTCGTAGCCGCCTGGCCGACGCCGCGGAGAAGGCGCACCAATTGACGCTGGCGCTGCGGCGATTGGGTTACGAAGCCTATGAGTTCCACGACCGCGAAGAAAGCATCGTCGCGGTGGGCAGCTTCGCCTCCTTCGGCCAGACCCTGCCCGATGGCACGAAGTTGCTCGCTCCGCCCGTGCAGTCCCTCTACTCGACGTTCGCGGCCAAGAGCGGACCGCAAACGGCACAACAGGCCTCTTACCTGCGGCAGTTCGGCGGCAAGTACGCCCAGAACTCCCTGCAGCCCAAAACGCCGGCCAACCTGCCTGGGGCCAATAAGAGCCTGTGGAAAGGTGAGCTGGCCGGGGCCGAGTTGATTCCCTTGGACGTTTCGCCCGAGGTCATCGAAACGCCGCGCCGCTCGGTGAGCAAGGATTACGTGCGCACGGCCCGGCGTTAGCCGCCGCGGCGTCCGCCGCCGCCTTGGCCGCCCTGGCCTCCCCCTTGTCCGCCGCGTCCGCCGCCGCCCGGGCCGCCGAAGCCGCCTCCACCGGGGCCGCCAAAGCCACCGCCGCCGGGGCCCCCGAATCCTCCGCCCGGCCCGCCAAAACCGCGGCCGCCGAAGCCGCCGCCGGGCCCCCCAAAGCCGCCGCCGGGTCCTCCCATGCCGCGCATGCTGTTGAACATGTCCATCTGCTGGCGGAACGCGTCACGCTGACCGGGGTCGAAGTTGGGCCGCTGGTTACCGGCCTGGGCATTGGCCGCGTTGGTCGACGAAGTCACCGCCGGGCCGGCGATCGCCGAGAGGGCCGCCTTCAGGGCGGTAGGCTTGGTGCGCTTGAGCGTGACGACGCGGATCGTTTTCTCGACGTCGGTCTGAGCATGGTCGAGCGTGTCGACCAGTTCTTTCACCTCGGTGAACAGCCGATCGGGCGCCGACACCACCAGCGAGTTCGAACGCGTATCGATGCCGATCGACATCTTGGCGGTGTCGCCCGCCGCGGCAGTGTTGCGATTGCCGCCCCGGCCGCCGCGTCCGCCCCCTTGGTTTTGCATCATCTGGCGGAAGAAGTCCTGCGGCCCAGGCATTCCGCCCGCGCCGCCGGCGCCGACCATCTGCTCGGAATAAACCTGCTTCACGATGTCGGCGATCTCGGTGGCCGAAGTGTTGAACACGGGAATCAGCCGTGGCCGAGCCTGCACGAGCACGTCTTCGGGGCTGCCCGGTTGGTCGAGAATCTTGAGCATCTCCTCGATCATGTCGAGCTCCGCCGGCTTCGCCTGCACGAGCAGCGCGTTGAGCCGGGAGTCGGGCACGATCTTCATGAGGCCGCCGCCGAGAGCGCCCGCGCCGCTGTCGCCGCCGCCGTCCATGCCCATCAGGCCTCCCATGAAGCCGCCGCCCCCCACGGCGTTCATGGCGGCGCCGGCCAGGTCGCCGGTGGCCGAGCCGCCGCCGGTAACGATCTGGTCGAGCGTTTGCGCTACGGAGTCGGCGCGGGCGAACTTCAGGTAGAAGACCGCGTATTCCTGCTTACCCGTTGGCTTGAGCGAACTGATGCTGCGCAGCAGGTTTTCGAGCTTGTCGAGCGCCTCAGTGTCGTCCGAGGCGATCACCGTGCCGGTGGGTCCCGGAGCGATGATGATCGAGGAGCCCGCAGCCGAAGCTGCGTCGGTCGGGGCAGCCGCCGGGGCGTCGCTTGCCGGCGCCGCCTCCTCACCGCCGCGTTGCGTCACTTGTGCGGCGAACACGACCGGCGTTTCGGCCGAGCGATAGGCGTTGGCCGGGCCGGCCGAATCGTCGTCGCTGCCGCGATCGACCTCGAGCGCGTCGGGGGTCTGCTGTGGCGCCGGCGCCACGGCCGGCGCCTCGGACCGTGCGGGCTCGCTGTCCGCCTCGTCGGCTGCGGGCGCTGTGGCAGCCGGGAGGGTGGCCGACGGGAGAGCGGCCGGCGGCAAGGTGCCTGGCACCCGGAGGGTGCCACCGCTCGCCGTCACGCCGCGGTCTTGCAGCATCCGCGTGACCACGGCTGACGGAGTGACGACCTTGATCGGGTTGGTGCCCATCGAAGGCCAAAGCTGCTGGAGCTGTTCTACCGCGGTGCGGGCCGTGCGCCCCGTGAGCGGCAGCACGCGCAGGTTGCCGCGGCCCGAATCTTCGCCCGCGGCGGTCGTGGTTTCACCCATTTGGGCGAGCAGTCCCTTGATCTGATCGATCTGAGCCTTGCTGCCGCGGACCAACAAACGCCGCGAACTGGGCTCGGCGTCAATGCGCGGGGCAGTCGGGCTGGGGTTCTGAGCATCGACGCCGAACAGCTTGTTGATCGCCGTCACGGCCAATGCCGGATCGACGAACCGCAGCCGAATCGCTTCCAGCTTGCGGCTGTCGCGCTGCAGGTTGTCGAGCGTGGCGCGGATCGTGGCGTGCTGACTCAGGCGGGCGAAGGCCACGATGCTGCCGGTCTTGGGATCGGCGGTTACGCGCGTGTCGGGCGATTCGCCCAGAATCGTTTGCAGCACCTGCAAAGCGGTGTCGGTATCGGCCGTGCCGACGCTGTAGACCTCGAGCTGCGGGCTATCGGCCAGTCCGCCAGCGCCCAACGACTTGAGCACTTCGCCCAGGCGATCGAGCTTGTCGGGGCGTCCGCTGGCGAGCAGGCGCCCGCCCGCGGTGTCGACCGCAATCCGCAGCGAGCCATCGGCTGCGGCGTTGCTCTCGGCCGAGATGTCGAGCAGTTGCCGCACGACGGCCAAGTTCTGCTGCATGCGGCTGGGATCGACGTCGAACTGCCGCACTTGACCGCTCGCGCCGCCGTCGGGCCGCTCCACGGAGTCGATCACCTGGCGAATCGTCTTTAGGCGGCCGGCGGTTTCGGTAACGAGGATCTGGCCCGAGCGCGGCAGGGTGACCACGGTGCCCTGCGGACCACGGAGCTTTTCGATCTCGCTCTGGGCCTCCTCGGGGGTCATCTTGGCGAGCGGAAAGAGGACGCTCACCAGTTCGAACTCGCTCCGCTTGTCAAGTTCCGACAGCGGCACGTAAGGGACGAGGTTTGGGGGGATCTTGTCTTCCAGGTTGATCAGAATCAGCATCCGGCCGCGGCGCACGAGCGTGTAGCCCTTCACCTGCAGCACGCCGTTCAAGAGGTCGATCGCCTCGGCCGCCGTGTAGTCGCGGTTGTCGGTGTAATTGAAGGTGCCCGGCGGAGGCGCATCCATCACCAGCGACAGATCGGCGTTGTCGGCAAACCACTCCAGCACCGAGCCCCAGGGCTGATGGCGGAAGGCGAACTTGAGCGTGGCGTCGCCGCTCGGCCGTTCGGCCGGCGGAGCCGTAGGGGCAGCGCCTTCGGCAGGGGCGGTCCGCTCCCCTTCGCCGCCGCGGTTGAAGCGACGCCGATCACGCCTTTCGCCTCCCGGCGCCGGGGCTTCCCCCGGGGTTGCGGCCGCGGGCTGCGCCGCCGGCTTCTCACCGCTGCGTGCCGCCAACTTTTCCCGTTGCTCGGCGGTCAGGATCGCCAGGCCCAGTTTCTCCGATTCCGCGCGGAACGGGGCGAGCTTCTGCTGGCGCTCCTCGGCAGGGGCGTCCTTGAGCTGCAGGGCCTGCTCCAGCACCTCGGTCTCACGCTTGTCGATCAGCGCCAAGAGCTCGGCCATTTGCTCGCCGGTGAGCCCAAGTTCTTTGGCTGTTTCATCTTTCACCACGTCGGCCAACATGCCCACGAACTCGGCCTCGGCCGCCGCCGCAGGCCACGCAAGCCCACCCAATCCCAGGGCGACCACTGCCGCCAAGACAACTGCCAACCGATTCAGGGCAAGTTTCATGCGACGCATAGAAGGTGCGCTTCGCCTGGAAAGAGAAAAGAGGGGAACCCTCGAAGCCATCGACGCAAATCGTTACGCTTGCGGGGTCTAATTCATCCTAATTTGAAACCCCGCAACCCGCCAACCGGACCGCGGGACCCGCCAACCGGGCGGACGCCGGACACTCAGGGGTCCGCGATCGCCCCTAGGGTAGTCACTTGCGGAGTGAAAATACCGTCATGCACCGTCAGACCTTTGCTAGCGGCAGCCCCTGGGAGCCCGTCGTCGGCTACTCGCGGGCGGTCCGCGTCGGGCGCCAGGTGTTCGTTTCGGGCACCACCGCTACCGACGCCAGCGGCCAAATCCTGGGCCTCGGCGACCCGGCAGCCCAAACCCGCCAGTGCCTGCGGAACATCGCTGCGGCCCTCGGGCGGGCCGGCGCCCGGCTCGAGGACGTGGTGCGGACGCGGATCTACGTGGTCGACATCGACGCCTGGGAGGCGATCGGCCGGGTCCATGGCGAGGTCTTTGGCGAAATTCGGCCCGCCGCCACCATGGTCGAGGTGCGGCGCTTGATCGCACCGGAGATCCTGGTCGAGATCGAGGCCGACGCCGTGATCGAAGAGTCCGCGAGTCAGCCATGAGCGGAGCCGACGCCGAACTGGCCCTGCTGTCCGAGGCGCTCCGCGTCTTGCAAAGGCACGCCCCCAAGTTGCCCGCCGTCGCGGAAGCCCCCCTGTCCCCGGCCGTGCGAGCCGCGCTGCGATCAGCCGCCGGACAATTGGCCGTCGAGCTTCCCTATGGCCACCCGCTCTACGTGGGCCAAATGCTCAAACCGCCGCACCCGGCCGCGCGGCTGGCCTATGCGCTCGCCCTGTGGGTGAATCCCAACAACCACGCCCTCGACGGCGGGCAGGCCAGTTCGCGGATGGAGAAAGATGCGGTCGCCCAGGTCGCCGACCTGTTTGGCTGGCAGGAACACCTGGGACACCTTGCCAGTGGCGGCACGATCGCCAACTTCGAGGCGCTCTGGATCGCCCGCGAACTTCGCCCGGGCCAGGCGGTCGCCGCATCGGCGCAGGCACACTACACCCACGAGCGGCTGTCGGGCGTGCTCCAGGTTCCCTTTCGCAAGATCGCCGCCGACCGCTTCGGCCGAATGGACGTTGCTGCGCTCGAAGCGGAGCTGAAATGCGGAGAGATCGGCACGGTGGTGGCCACGCTCGGCACGACCGCCGTGGGGGCGGTTGATCCGCTGGCGGAGATCGCCGCGCTCCGCGGCCGCTACGACTTCCGCCTCCACGTCGACGCGGCCTACGGCGGCTACTTCACGCTGGCCGGCAATCTGGCCGCCGAAACCCGGCAAGCTTTCGACGCCATCCCCTTGGCCGACTCGTTGGTCGTCGATCCGCACAAGCACGGCCTGCAGCCCTACGGCTGTGGCTGCGTGTTGTTTCGCGATCCCAGCGTAGGGCGGTTCTACCGGCACGATTCGCCGTATACCTACTTCACGTCCGACGAGTTGCACCTGGGGGAGATCTCGCTCGAGTGCTCGCGCCCCGGCGCGGCGGCGATCGCGCTGTGGACGACGTTGCAGGCGTTGCCGCTCGAGCGCGGCGGGGAGTTCGCCACCGGGCTGGAGGCGGGACGCGAGGCCGCACTCGGCCTGCACGCGGCCCTGGTCGACGACCCTCGTTTCGCCCCCCTGTTTCCGCCGCAACTCGACATCGTGGTCTGCGGGATGAAGGCACGGTCGGCAAGCGAAAGCAGCGCAGCCGCCCGCACGTTCTTTGCCGCGGCGGCCCGCCAGGGCCTGCATCTGGCGCTGGCCAACGTGCCGCGTGCGCTCGCGGAAGCGTCAGGCGTTGTGACGGCTTGGGACGCCGAGCACATCACTTGCCTGCGGGCCTGCGTCATGAAGCCGGAACACCGGGACTGGCTGCCGGAAATCTTGCGCCGGTTGAAGGCGATCGATCTGTCGGCGAGCGGCGCATCGGCCGACAGCCACTCGGCGAGCGGCCCGCCGTAAGCCGGCCGACAAGGGATAGCGCGAATCGATCGGCCCGGCTGGCTGATCCGATCGCCCTAATGCGTCATCGCGTACGTCACCACGTTGATGCCGAACGGGTACGACCACTTCTCGGAGTACAGGCGGAAATATTCGCTCTCTTCCCCCTCGCGCTCCCAGCCGTCGCCGATGTCGTTGTTGTGGCAACAGAGGACCATGAGGCGGCCCTTGTCGTCGTGGTAGCCCCAGAAGTGCGGGCCCTCGTCTCCTTCGGAGTCGCCGTGCCAGTGCTCGAACTTGTCTCCCTGCCGCCAGGCGAAGATGCTCGGCACCTGGGGGAGGGCCTTCAGGTCGTAGACGATGTGGAAGATGGGGTGATCGAGCTGCAGTTCGACCGGCGTCGTCCCCGGCAGGACTTGCTCGAAGACGCCGCGGATGTGCTCCCATTGGGAGCGCGTCCACGTGTCGTCGACCATCAGGAACCCACCGTTGAACAGATACTGGCGCAGGCCCTTGGCCTCGTCGTCGCCGAGCACCATCCCTTGTCCGTTCGAGAGGAAGAGGAATGGGTAGTCGCGGAGTTCGGGATCGTCGAGCCGCAGGTGCCTGTTGTTCGGGTTGACCTTGAACGCGGTGAGTTGCTGCAGCCGGTAGGAAAAGTTCAGGTCGCAGTCGGGGAAGTCGTTCTGCCAGTCGCCACGACCGTAGGAATCGAACTCCACGCGAGCGAACGTGAAGACATCGCGGGGGAACTTGGCCGTGTTCTCCCAGGTGGGCAAGACGGCCTGCTCCGCGGCCGGCTGATAGCCCCGCCCGCCGCGCCCCCCGCGGCCGCGCTGCCGCTGGGCCCAGAGGACCCCCGACGTGAGCACGACGGCGAGCGCCAGCACGACGATTTTGGCGGAACGCGAGGACACGGCAGGAGAAACCCTGAGTTTGCTGACTGGGGGTTGGGCAATTGCCCCATCATAAGGTCCCGAAC
The DNA here is from genome assembly GCA_046349955.1 of Pirellulales bacterium. GTDB lineage: Bacteria > Planctomycetota > Planctomycetia > Pirellulales > JBGAPH01 > JBGAPH01. The sequence goes on from JAXMBI010000007.1 coordinate 169,995, forward strand.
GGTTCCGCACACCGCCGCCCAACGCGGCTTTCCGAAACCCGCTGCGATCGGAAGTTTCCACCCTCGATCACTGCCGGGCTCGGGGATTGTCCGAGCTGTCTGCAGACGAGCCACCTGCGGGAGTGAACTTGTCGACGAGGCCCTGGGCTGCCCAGCCGGCGAAAACAGACGCCGAGAGGAGGCCGACCGCGTAGAGGGGCAGCGCCCAGCGGGCTTGCTCGGCTAGCAGTTTCCGGTGCTCTTCGACGCGTTCCCGATGCCCCGGCTCCGTTCCTGGCACGGGCATGATTTCGATGGGCGGCGGCGCGACGCGGACGACGACGAACAAACAAACCCAGGCAGCGATCGTAAATGCCATCCAAAACACCGGCCTCCGAGACACTAATATCAGCACCGGCCCGACGAACAGGATCACCACGATCGAGGCGCAGGAAAATGCGAAGCAGGCCGCAAGAACGGCCATGGCGCTCATCAAACCGAGAAGGGAGAAGCGAGTGAGCCTGCGCTCGTCCAGTAACTTCAGGTTCCCGAGCTGCTCGATTTGTTGGGCGCCACGAATGCTGTCGCGCTTGGCGACGACATATTCATAGAGCTGCCGGTGAACTTGTCGGTCGAGCACGCGGAACTGTTCGTCGCAGTCGGTCAAAGCCACGAGAACCTCGATCGGCAGTCCCCCTCGACTCTCGCCCGGCTGCAAATTGCTGGCGCTGTTGTCGACGAGCGAGAGGGCACGATCCATGCAGTTCGCGGCCTCCTCGGCGCCGATCTCGCGCAACGCGGACAATGCCCGGCGGGCGTGTTGACCGCTCGGTCCGGCGAAATACTCGACGAAGGCCCCGTCCCCCACCTCCTTGAGGGCCTCCCAGGCGAACTGGAGCGCCTGCTCCGCTTCTGATTGCTTGGAACGCTCGATCCGGCCATAGGCGGCTGACGGGGAGGCAAGCAACCTCTCGAGCGCGAGGCGAGGATCGACGTCCATGAGTCTTGGCAAGTCCCGGAAAAACGAATCTCACGCCGCCAGTCACTTTACGATGCAAAGTTTGTGAGTGTTCGAGGCGGGTGCAATCCCTGCCAGCTCGTGAAGTTCCCTAACCCGGCGAAGGTGTTAAGGCGGGCGCCTTGGTTCGACGGGCGATTTTCCCACCCGCAATCCACTCGTCGCCGCCGGCGCGGTCCGGTAGATTTAGGGTTAGGAGAGGCCGTTCGGCCCAGACGTACGCTCGCCGAAGGACGACAAAGCTCATGGGCGCCCGTTGGTTCAACGTGGTCGTGGTGGTCTTTTGGCTTTCGACCATGACCTGGCTCCTGGTCTCCAAGGTGCTGCCGCCCCTCAGAGCCGGGCAGCCCCCGGTGTACCGGGAGCTTTCCGCCGACCGCTCGGCCGCCCCGGTGGCCTGGGAAATCCTCTGGAACCAGAAGAGCGTCGGCTGGGCGGCTAGCCGCACGGACCCGGCGCCCGGCGATGGCTGGCGGCAGGCGAGCAAGGTGCATTTCGAGCGGTTTCCACTCCGCGAACTGCTCCCCACCTGGCTCCGCTCGACCGGCATGATCGGCGACGAGTTCTCGGCCCTCAGCATGGACCTCGACAGCTCGGTGTGGCTCGACGCCAAGGGGGGCCTCGAACGCTTCGAGTCTTCGATCCGGCTCGCGCAAACGAGCGAAGTCATCCGCGTCGAAGGCAAGCTCGACGGCCACGATCTCGACCTTGCGGTCCGCTCGGGAGATGTCACCTATCCCACGCGCATGTATCTGCCGGCGGCCGGCTCGCTCAGCGATGAATTCTCGCCCCCCGCCGAGCTCCGCGGCTTGAGCCGAGGGCAGACCTGGACGATGCCCGTCTTTAGCCCGCTGCGTCCCCCCAACAGCCCGCTCGAAATCCTGCAGGCCACCGTGGAGCGCGACGAGATCCTCGTTTGGAACGGCCAAGCGATGAGCACCTGGGTTGTCGTGTATCGCAGCGACTCGGGCGCCGGACGCAGCGGCGCCCGCGAACAGCGCGGGCGGGTATGGGTGCGGCCCAACGGACAAGTTCTCAAGCAAGAGGTCACAGTGTTCCGCTCCCAACTGCAATTCGTGCGGCTCGACGAGGGGGGGAGCAAGGCCCTGGGCGTAAACTTCGGCGCGGAGAGTCCGGCCCTCCGGTCGCGCGAGGGCAAAGCCCCCACACCGGTGACAACCCCCTAAGGCGTTGCGTTCCGATTCGGCCCCAGGTTTTCGCGCGGCCCCGCATGATCGAGTTCTCCAACGTCTCCCGCAGCTATGGCGCCAAGTTGGCCGTCGACGATCTGAACCTGTCGATTCCGCGGGGGGAGTTGTTCGCGCTCTTGGGCCCCAATGGCGCCGGCAAGACGACGACGATCAAAATGCTCGTGGGGCTGCTGCGCCCCGCCGCCGGCTCGGTGCGCGTGTGCGGCTACAACATGCTCGACCGCCCCCGCGAAGCGCATCGGCTGCTGGCCTACGTGCCGGACGAGCCCTATCTCTACGACAAACTCACGGGGCGCGAGTTCTTGCAATTCATCGCCGACATGTTCGGCCTCGAGCCGGCAGTGGCCCGCGAGAACATTTCCCGCGAGATCGAAACCTTTTCGCTCGCCGGCTTCGTCGACGAACTGACCGAGAACTACTCCCACGGCATGAAGCAACGTCTGGCCTTTGCCGCGGCCCTGCTGCACGATCCGCAGGTGCTCGTGCTCGACGAGCCGATGGTGGGGCTCGATCCGCGGAGCATTCGCCTGGTGAAGGATCTGCTGCGGGCCCGGGCGGCCGCCGGCATGGCGATCTTCATGTCGACGCACACGCTGTCGCTCGCCGAGGAGATCGCCGACCGCATCGGCATTTTGGATCACGGCCGGCTGCGGTTCCTAGGCACGCTGGCCGAGTTGCGGCGGCTGCACCAGGCCGAGCAGACCTCGCTCGAGGAGCTTTATTTGCGGCTCACTGAAGAGACGCCGGCCCCCGCGGCGAGCACTTCGCCATGAGCACGTCGCTCCCCCAACTCGGCGTGGCGGCGAGCGCGCCCGCGCCGCCAGCGGAGACTCTGCTCACGCCGGAGCAGGAAGGCCGGCTTTTTCGAAACCTGCGCACGAAGATCCTCTCGACGCAGGTTCGCCAACTCCTGTCGACCTCGCGGCTGCGGGTGACGCTGGTCGTTTCGCTGAGCCTGCTGTTCTGGCTGGGGCTCTTTTTTCTGTTCCTCGAAGGCTTCCAGTTCCTCAAGGCCTCGATCGAACACTCCGGCATCCACGAAGACACGGTGGGGCTGATCTACAGCGCGTTCTTCGCCTCGCTGATGCTGATGCTCGTGTTCTCGGCCGGCATCATTCTCTACAGTTCGCTCTACCTCTCGCGCGAAACGGCGTTCTTGCTCTCCACGCCGACGCGGCCGCAGCGGATTCTGGTCAATAAGTTCCAAGAGGCGATCGTCGTCAGCAGTTGGGGGTTCTTGCTGCTCGGCAGCCCGATGCTGGTGGCCTATGGCATCGTGGCCGATGCCCCTTGGTTCTACTTCGCCATGCTGCCTCCCTACATGGTGTCCTTCGTATTCATCCCGGGAGGGCTGGGGGCGCTCGCCTGTTTGCTCGTCGTGCACTTCCTGCCGCGGCTCAAGCTGCAGGCGATGTTGGTCGCGGCGATCGTGGCCCTGGCGGTGCTTCTGCTGTGGGGGCAATCGCTGGTGGCCGGGCCGGCCAGCGACCTGCTGACGCCTGCCTGGATGCAGGAGATGCTGGGGCGGCTGCGGTTCAGCGAGCACCGGTTCTTGCCGAGCTGGTGGCTGAGCACGGGGCTCCTGCAGGCGGCGCATGCGCGTTCGAGCGGGGGGCAAGCGTGGAGCGAGAGCGTGATGTTCCTCGCACTGCTCGTGTCGAATGCGCTTCTGTTCCATCAGCTCGTGGTTTGGATCGGCGGGGCGCTGCTCCCCTCGAGCTATAGCGGGCTCTACACCGGCCGCACCGCGCGGCGGCGGCTGCGGGTGGCCTGGATCGATCGGCTGGTGATGGCGGCGGGCGCCTGGCTGCCGGCGCCGCTGCGGTTGCTGGTGGTCAAGGATCTGCGGCTGTTCCGCCGCGATCCGGCCCAGTGGTCGCAGTTTCTGATCTTTTTTGGCCTCTTGGTCATGTACTTCGTCAACATCCGCCGCTTTCACTACGATCGCGAGCAGGTGTTGTGGATCCATATGATCAGCTTCCTCAACCTGGCGGTGGTGGGGCTGATCCTGTCGACGTTCACCACGCGGTTCATCTTCCCGATGATCAGCCTCGAGGGGCGGCGATTCTGGATTCTGGGGCTGCTGCCGGTCCGCCGCGACGAGATTCTCTGGGGCAAGTTCCTCTTCGCCGCCGCCGGATCGGTGTTGCCCTGCACCGGGTTGATCCTACTGAGCGATCTGATGCTGCGGATTTCGGTCGTCGTGGTGCTCGTGCACCAGGTCACCTGCGTGCTCCTCTGTATTGGCCTGGCCGGCATCGCGGTGGGGCTGGGGGCGCGGATGCCGGACTTGCGGGAGAACTCCCCGTCGAAGATCGCCGCCGGCTTCGGCGGCACGCTCAACCTGGTGCTGAGCACGGTCTACATCATCGCCGTGGTGGCGCTCACGGCCATGCCTTCGCACTTGTACCTGGCGGCGCAGGCGGCGGGCTGGAGTCGGGCGCTCTCTTCCTATGGCTCGCAGTGGGGCTGGATGGCCGGCGGCATGGCGGCGGCCGTGGCGCTGTGCGCGGCGGCGACCTACTGGCCAATGCGGCTGGGCATTCAGTCGTTCCGGCGGCTCGAGCCGTGAGGGGGTGCTTGCCGCAACGCGCGGCAAACAGCCAATAGGAGCGTCCCAACGAGGAGGAGAAGGCCGCCGGGCGGTTCAGGCACGACGGTGCTGTCGCGATGGCCAAAGTTTTTCTCGAGCACATCGAAGTCACTGCCATTCACGATGGCATCGCCGTTGAAGTCAGCAACCATCCAGGGAGCGACTCGCTTGCCAAGGTTGGCTTTTAGCACGCCAAAGTCAGTTAGATCTACCCTTCCGTCTCGGTTCGCGTCGCCATGCCGCGACACAAATGGCGCATCGAGGGTTTCCCAAATGACACGAAATACCGGCAGGCTCCCACTGGGAATAAAGCCGGTTTGCGTCTCAAAATACATCGCATTGCTGCCCTCTTGGCCGGGATGCTGCTCGAGCCCCGCGACTTCCGAAAAGGCGCCATCTTGGACGCGAAAATAGGGCCCGCCGCCGCCAAGAAAATTTGGCCGACCTGAGGTCACTACTAGCTTAAGATCGCGAAAGTCAAAGCGGGTCCATCCGCCATCAATTGGTGTGGGCGATGCGGAGCTCGCGACGAAGTGAAGCCACGTAGAGCTAATGGCGTTTGGAAGTCCATCGATGCTATTCAGATTCGATGTGTAGATCGAAAGACCTGCCGCGGTTCCAAACAGGTCGACGTAGGCGATAGTGGCCCCTTGATCTTGGTCTCCCAATGACATGAGGTCCGTGAATGGGCGCGATCCGATCGCAGTCGGAGGGTTGTTTGCCCAGGGCGAAGAATCGAAGAGTTCGCCCCCCCGGGCCGGAGGCGATACGCGCAGCAGGATGATCAGTGCGAGTGAGATTATTACGGAACGCGCGATCATTGCACCAAGCCATTTGCCCAGAGACGTTACGAGCTTCATCGTAGGGCCGCTCGGCGGTCTCGTCCACGAAATTGGGCCGCCTGATCGTCGGCCCATCCCGCCCGGGCCTGCGACCGTGTTAGAATCGCCTTGCCGTTCGCCTCCCTGGTTCCGAGCCTCGTTCCCGAGGGCCCCATGCAACTCACCGTCACTCCCCGCGAAGATTCCTGGCACGTGCAAACCTCGGGGGCGATCGACGACACGGCCCGCGAGCTGTTTCGCGAGGAACTGCACCCCCGCCTGCTCACGCCGGGCGCCCGCATGGTGCTCGATCTGTCGGGCTCGAGCTATGTGAACTCGCAGGGACTGGGGCACCTGGTGACGCTGGTGACGCACGCCAACACCAAGGGGGCATCGCTCGTGTTCTGCGGACTGCAGCCGCACGTAGCCGGCGTCGTCTCCGTGACCAAGCTTGACCGGCTGTTCACGATCGAGCCAAACGCCGACCAGGCTTTTGCGCGGCTCGCCGGGGGCTAAGATTACCGGAAATTCGAGCGGTTTTCTGGGAGCTCGCTTCGCTCGACCCCAGCCACTCGTTCGCGGTTATACTGAGAACGCTCAGACCCTCCCAACGAACCCCGTCCCCTCCACCCTCCCGCCCAACACGCCATGAAGACTCCCCGCCCGTCTCACCGTGGCTCGAATCACCGCCCGAATCGTCGTCAGTTCTTGCACGCCACCGGCGCCGTGGCCGCCAGTGCGCTGGGGGCGCCGCTCATCATTCCGCGCAGCGCCCTCTCAGCGCCGGGCAAGCCGGGGGCGAACGACCGGATCACCGTGGGGGCGATCGGCGTTGGCGGCCGCGGCACGCTGTTGCTCGATCAACTGCCCGAGGAGGCGCAGCTTGTCGCGCTCTGCGATTGCAACCTGCCGCGGGCCGAGGCCTTCAAGGCCAAGCGGCAGGGCGCTTGGCCCGTGCATCAGGACTATCGCGCGATCCTCGACCGCAAGGACATCGACGCCGTAGTGGTGGCCACCGGCGAGTTCCAACGCGTTCGCCCCTGCATCGAGGCCGCGCAGGCTGGCAAAGACATCTACGCCGAAAAACCGCTCACGCTCTACATCAACGAAGGCCGCACCTTGGTCGACGCCGTGCGCCGCCACGGCCGCGTGCTGCAGGTCGGCTCGCAGCAGCGCTCGATGGCCATGAACCGCGTCGCCTGCGAACTGGTGCGCAACGGCGGCCTAGGCAAGCTGCTCGAGGTGCGGGCGATCGCCTACTCGGGCGCCGAGGATAATCCGAGCCCTTTGCCGGCCGAGCAGCCCGTGCCGGCAGGGCTCGACTGGAACACGTGGCTCAATCAAGCGGCGTTCCGCCCGTTCAACTCCGACTGGATGGGCTGGATGCGGTGGCGCGATTTCGGCGGCGGCGAGATGACCAACTGGGGCGCCCACGGCGTCGACCAGATCCAGTGGGCCCTCGGCATGGACGACTCCGGGCCGCACGATCTCCGCCCGCTCTCGCCGGGGCCGCACGGTCAGGTGTCGATGGTCTATCCGAGCGGCGTCGAGGTGAAGTTCGCTATCGAGCCGGGGCACGGCCCGATGGGGGGGGCAATCTTCGTCTGCGAGCGCGGGAAGCTCGAGATCAACCGCAACAAGTTCTCCTCGAACCCGCCCGAGATCGCCGCCGAGCTGCGCAAGCAGGTCGACGTGGCCGAGGAGGAGCGAAAATGGAGCGATGAGCTGGCGCTGTGGCAAGCCCGCTGGCACATGCAGGACTGGCTCGATTGCATCCGCTCGCGCAACCGCCCCGTGGCCGACGTGGAGATCGGGCACCGCTCGATCACGGTCTGCCACTTGGCGAACATCACCCGCGCTCTGGGCCGCCCGCTGCGCTGGGATCCGGCGCGAGAGAAGTTCAGCGGCGACGACGAGGCGAACGCGCTGCTCGAGCGCCCGCGGCGCAAGGGTTTTGAACTGCCGACGGCGTAAGTCAGACCGGCGCAGGTTGGCGAATAAAAGTGAATCTGCCCCCGGCGACTCGCCGGGGGCTAATGAATTCATTACCGCGTCTCGATCGCCCTTAGCCCCCCGTCAATGACGGGGGGCATCAGCCTCGAGCACTACAGCTGCCGCATGAACGCCACGAGCGCCCGCTTCTCCTGCGCGGAGAGCTTGAGCTCGAGCACGAGGTTGAAAAACTCCACCGTGTCTTCGAGGGTCAGCAGGCGGCCGTCGTGGAAATACGGCGGCGATTCCTTGATCCCCCGCAGCGGGAATGTCTTGATCGGGCCCTGCTTCGTGGCCATCAGGCCGTTGATCGTTTGCGGCTTGTAGAAGCGGTCGACCTTGAGGTCGTGCATCGTGTTGTCGGTGTAGTACGGCGCCGGATGGCATACGCCGCACTGCGCCTTGCCGAAGAACAGTTCCTGGCCGCGCATCTCGAGGGAATCGGCCGCGAACTTCTTGGGGTCGAGTTTGCCGTCCCAGCCGAGGTTCGGGGCCGGCGGAAAATCGAGCAGCGACTGTACCTCGGACATGAAGTGCACCTGGCTGCCGCGCTCGAGCGGGTTCACCCCCTTGGCGGCCGCCGACACGTGGTCGCCGTCGAAGTAGGCTGCCCGCTGCTCGAACTCGGTGAAGTCTTCGATCGATTTGAGCGCCCGTTGCGAGCCGAACAGCCGCTGGATGTTTACGCCGCGGAGGCTCGGCGTGTCGATGCGGCGGCGGTGCGCCTGCGGGCGGATGTCTCCCACGAGATGTGTGGCGGCCGAGGTGTGGCCGTTGACGTGGCAATCGAAGCAGGCGACTCCGAGCATGCCGTCGGGGCGTTCGGTCTTGCGGTCGGCCGTGGCATTGAACTGCTGCTGGGGGAATTGTGTGACGAGCAGCCGCAGCCCTTCGAGGTCTTTGGCGTTCAGCACGCCGGCGAACAACTCCTGGAAGTTTTCGGTCGTCACCAACTTCCCTTGCGACACGTCCCCCAGGTCGGGCCGCGTCGTCAAAAAGATCGGCGGCGGGAACTCCGGCAGAAAGTGCTCCGGCAGATCGAAGTCGAGGTCGAACCGCTCGAGCCGCGGCAGGGCCTTGATCTCCATTTGCGGAAACAGCATGCCGCCGGCCAGGTGCTTGGGATGCGGCAGGGGGAGGAAGCCCTTGGGAAACACGCCGCGGTCGCGGATGGCGTCGCTCGACATGGCGGCTAGCGATTCCCACGTAGTTCCGTTGGCCAACTTCGCGGTCGGGCCAACTTGCACCGGCTTGCCGCGCGTCATCTTCAATTGGCGGTCGGGGCGCGCCGCTAGTTCGTAGCGCTCTTCGAGCAACGCCTTCTGCCGCGCCAGCACCGCCGCTTTTTCCGCTTTGTCTTGTTCGCGCTGGGCGGCGAACGTCTTCTGCCCCAGCAGCACGGGGCTGATCTGGTCGTAGCTCGAAGGGACCGGCGCCGCTGGGGGCGACTTGCCGGCCTGGCCTTCGCCGGCCTGCTCTTGATTGGCCGTCACAGGTCGGATGAACGTCAGCGGGGCAGCCGCGAGTCCAACCGTCAGCCAGAAGGGGGTCGAGCGCCAGAACCGGGAAAGTGCGGTGCGCATGCCAGAATCTCCTCGAGTGGGAACGAGGGGGACAGCCCTGGAGGGGTGAAGGGCCAATACCCCAAGACAATGACGTTCCCGGGGGCAAAGTCAAGCCAGCGGTGCGCGCGTTCGCCCACTGCTGCGGCCACTCAGCACTACAAATCGCGTGCCGGGGGCGGTGCAGTCGTCGTCTTGGCCTGCGGAGAATCGCGCGGCAGAGAGCGGCGCGGCGCAAGAGACGGCGACTTCCTAGAAGTCGTACCAAAGGCCGATACCGACCTTTTCGACGTTATGCACCGTGAAGAACTGGAATTGCTCGTCGTGCCCCTTGAAGTATTCGCAGCCCAGGCGAAACAGGCCGCCGTTGGGACGCCCGCGCCAAGCCCAGCCCGCTTGCGCCACGAAGTGGCCGCCGTAGTTGAACTCTTGCCGCAGCAGGCAATTCACCGCGGCAAAAGGAGCGCCTTGTATGCCGGTGGGCATCGCCGGTGCGTAGTCGACGCCGAACTGAAACTCCCAGGGCTTGCCGACATCGACAAACATGGCCCAGCCGGCTTCGCCATATAGCCTGAGATCGTTGGTCGGATAGTACGAATGCCCCCACACCAGCGCGTCGCGGGAGTAGTTGAAGCGCGGCCAGGTGGGGTTCTTGAGCATAAACTCGTCCCCTAGGTGCGAGCTGAGGTGATAATACGCGAACTTCGCCTGATACTGGCCGACCCCAAAAGTGAGCGGCACGCCGAAGCGATAGTCGCAGGCCTGCAAGTCGCGATCTTGCTCGGGGTCGAGCCGCAGGAGCGCAGCGCCCTCGATGTCGAGTTGCCACCCGTGAGGCCGGACCGGATCGTTGTCGCCATAGCGCAAGATGCCGGCCCGTCCGCCGAGCGTGATGTCCCACCACCAACCCTGCGGCGATCCCTTGTCCCACACGCTGCGGAACCGCGGCTCCTTGACGCCTGCGAGATAGGAATGCCAGATCAGGTCGCGAGGGAGCAGTTGCCACTCATAGTCGTCGGCCAGCCACGTGCCGCTGATCGGGGCGTACTCGACAACGCCAGACTCCTCGCCGACGGGCTGTTCGCTTGCGCCGGGCGCGGGCATTTGCTGCGGCGGGGGCAAGGGCGCGTCGCCCTCGAGCGGCGCGGCGGACGAGGGGAGGATGACGTCGCCGCCGTGGTACCCCTCGAGCTTATCGCAGGCGCAGCGGACGCTGGTGTAAGGCCGCGGGGCCAAGCCGCGCGGAGCGCCACAGGAGGCGCAGTAGGGTTGCCACCAGCCCCACATGCGGATGTACCAGGCTTGATCCGCGCAGGTGGGCATGCGGCAACCCGGCCCCGAGCAATGGGGACCGAGGATCCGCGGATCGGGCGGATAGGGGCGGGCGGGCAGCACGTGCTGGGCGGTGTTCCGCGTGAGGTCGAAGACGTCGTACCCCAGGTTCAACGTGGGGCCGGGCACCGGTCCACAGGGGTTGTAGGGAAACACCGGCGGCTGCCGGTAGCGCAGCGGCGCGCTCGCCGCGCCGGCAGGGGCCGGTGGAGGCGCGGCAACGCCCTCGACCGGAGCGGTGCGCGTGGCGTCGGGGACGTAGGGCAGGCCCAGATCCTCAGCCTCGGCGCGGTTGGGCGCCGCGGGCTCTTCGCGCAAGTCAGCCGGCAAGTCTGGGAAATCGACGTTGTTCGGGGGTGGGGCCGCCGGCTGAACCACCGGGCCGCCGGGGGGCGGGGGGAACAGCTCTTGGGCCCTGCCAAGGCTCGCGTAGGGGAGCCAAAGCAGTCCAAATGCAACGCAACCGATCGTCCTGCGGGTGAGTGCTAGCATGGGTGAAGCGAAGGGCGGGGGCGAGGAGCGGAACCGCGCATTGGGCAGCGCCGCTGAAGGTAGGCCTGCCACCGCGCTGCGGGGCGCGGCGACAGGCAGGGTCGTTCGCTACACGCACTATCGGCACAAGCCGCATCCGCCGCACAATGCGGATTGCCCCTCTGCGACGTTTGGCGGATCTTGCCGCGCAGGCAGCTTGCGCTCGTCCCGCATGACTTCTCCGGTCACGCGAATTTCAAGCGGTCGCTGCGGCCACTCGTGGCGGCGCGAGCCCGCGAACTTTGCGCGGCGGACACAACCTAGCCAACGCCAGCAGCCCGCAACCCCGGCCAGGATTCCATGCGCTGTGCAATCGCCGGGGCAGCGGCCAACTTTCCTCGTTCGCCTGCTTTCTCGTTGAAGCAAGGCGGCGTGTCGGCTCGATGCAGAGCCTAGGTTGAGCTGAAGCGCGTCGACGGCCTGGAACAAGGCACGCGCGCCCGCTCCTTCCCTGCCTTTGCCACCGGAGCCCATCGCGTGAGTCTGCGCTGCCTGCTGCTGTCGCTGTCGCTCGGACTGGCTCTGGCCGGCACCGCGTCGGCGGGGTTTCCCTTTGGCTTCTGGCGCTGGAGCGGCTTGGGCTATGGCCCAGGCATCCACGCCTACCACTGCTGTCCGACCTGCGCGGCGCCGGCCTACTATCAGGGGGGCTGGGTTCCCTATGGCGCACCGATGATGCTCGAGCCGGATGCACGGCCATCGCCCACCCCGGCGCCTCTGCAAACGCCGGCGGCAACGCCCGCGTCGCCGGGCGAGCCAATCGCCAAGCCGGCCCCGCAGGCCTGGCGTTCTCAGGGGTGGATCTCCACGGGAGCCTCGTTTCGCTAGTCGCGAGACTCGAGCGACTTCCGTCGCGATGGGCGGCCGCCGGCGCAAAAAATCACCCCGGCTCAACGGCACGTGCGCCGCGGAGCCGGGGCAAAGGGAGCAACACCCATTCTCACCTGAGCGTCCGCCTGCCCTGGCGGGGGCCTGCCTGGCGGACGCCCATTCCTGCGGATCACCAGATCGCTTGCTCGGCGTTAACGCAGGCGGCGCGTTTTCCGCGAGCTGGTCGTTGACGCCGTGGCCGTGGTGGCGGCCGCGGGCGTAGCTTCGTTCACGGGGGCCCGCTGCAAGGTCGGCAGCTCGCCGGAGTCGGGCGTGATCGGGGCCATGGCCACCGCCGAGACTTCCTGCTCGCTGAAGTGCATGGCGTTGTTGACCTGGCCGTCGGTCTTCCACCAGGTCCACTTGCCGTACTCGGCGCCCGTTTGATAGCCCCCTTGCAGGGCCTTCTGGCCGTTGGCGTGCCACCACACCCAGTCGCCGGCCTGCAGCCCGGCGTCGTACTGCCCTTCGATGGCCTTTTGGCCGTTGTCATACCACCAGACGAACTTGCCCACCGGACGGTCGTCTTCGTAGCGTCCCTCGAGCTTTTTCTGGCCGTTAGGATGCCAGGCCACGAAGGGGCCGTGCCGTTGGTCGACGGCCTCCTTGCCGGCCGGCTTCTCACGGATCTGGCCGTTCCACCAGTCGTACTCGACCTCGGCGATCTTGCGGGCCAGCAGGTACACCGCCTCGGTTTCGAGCACGCCCGGCTTGTAGACCTTGGACTTCTTGGCCAATTCGCGGCCGTTCTTGAAGGTGCGGCGGCTCGTCACCTGATTCTGAGCGTTCCACTCGAGCCGCTCCCCGTCGAGGAAGTCGTGGTGGTAGTTCTCCTCGCGAACCTTGCGGCCGTTGGGGAGGAACCACGTCGACTTGCCTTGGCGACGGCCCCGCTCGAAGGCAAACTCGCTCGCCTTGCGATCGCGGGCGTCGTACACGGTCCAGAGGCCGTGGAGCTGGCCGTGGTCGAAGGTGGCCTCCGAGACGAAGGGGGGCTGGAAGCCCTTGTACTCGGGGCGGGCGAACAGATCCTTGCCGCCGGGGCGATGGACGCGGCTCCAAACTCCGTGCCGCTGCCCCCACTTGAATTCGCCGCGCGCCACCACGTGCCCTTGTTCGTCGTATTGCGACCAGAGGCCGTGATTGACGTAGTTGCCTTCGGCGTCCTGCACCACGTGGCGATCGATCTTTACGGCGCCGCTGGGAAAGCGCTCCTGAAAGGTCTCGCCCTTGGCGCCTTCGCTGGCGCTCGACTCGGCGTAGTAGCTGTCGTCCTTGTTGGTGGCGGGCGGCGGAGACGGAGTCGGTTCGTCACCTCGCGTTGCGCTCGGGCAGCCCAAGGCCAGGGCCGCGCTGAGCACCCTTCCGTAGGGCAGCCATTTGCGTAACATTTCGCACCTCCTGAACGAGCGTTTCGACCGGCTTGATCGGGGCAACCCCTGAGTCCCAAATAGCCGATCGTCCCGGAGCAGCAGGCTCTCTGAGAATTTTGAGGGCGACCGCTACGACCGGCGCAGCCGGAATCACGGCGACAGACAGAACGCATGGCATATTCGGACCGGGGTGAGTGCGCGTTTGCGCCGGATTGGCAAACTTTGCGGCCGCTTGCCCCGCGGACCAGTCCGTGGCCCCTCGGCTGCGGCCCGCTTATAATCGCTGTCCGTCCCCGCTTTCCTGCCGCCAACGCGCTCATGCCGCCCGCTTCGCCCCGACCCGACGACCTCTGCCCGCGACCTGAGCCCCTGCCGCCGGCGGGGTCTCCGGCGTCACCGCCTCTCTATCTTTCCAGCGTTTACGCCTGTCAGGACATCGCCCAGGCCGACGCGGTCCTTTCGGGGCGCGAAGCAGGCTACGCCTATCGCCGCGACGGACACCCCAACGCCCACGCCCTGGCCGAAAAATGCCAGCAACTGCACGCGGCCGAGCGCGCGGCCGTGGCCGCCAGCGGCATGGGCGCGCTGGCGCTCTGCCTGTTGAGCCAGACGCGGCAGGGAGATCACGTCGTCGCCTCGGATCAGCTCTACGGGAAGAGCCTGACGCTGCTCACACAAGAGGCCCCGCGCCTGGGCATCGACTGCAGCGTGGTCGATGCGTGCGACGTGCGCGCCGTGCAGGCTGCTTGCAGGCCGAACACTCGGCTAATCGTCGTGGAGACGATCTCCAACCCCCGGCTGCGCGTGGCCGATGTGGCGGCGCTCGCCCAGGTTGCCGATGCTTGCGGCGCGCGGCTGCTGGTCGACAACACGTTCGCCAGTCCGCTGGTCTGCCGGCCGCTCGAACTGGGGGCCGCGCTCGTGCATGAGAGCCTGACCAAGATCATGAACGGCCACAGCGACGTGCTGCTGGGGCTGCTCGCCGGCCGGCAGGATGCCTGGGAGCGCGTGCCGGGGGTGCTGTCGACCTGGGGCTGGACCGCAGCCCCCTTTGACTGCTGGCTCGCCGCGCGCGGGCTCGCGACATTGCATCTCCGCGCCGAACGGGCCAGCGCCAACGCGCTCCACGCGGCCGAACGTTTGCGCGGGCGGCCGGAAATCGCCGGCGTCGACTATCCGGGACTTCCCGAGCATCCCGACCACGCACTTGCTGCGCGCCAGTTCGGTGGTCGCTTCGGGTCGATGGTCACGTTTCATTTGGCCGGGGGCCGCGCGGCGGCCGATCGCTTCTTGGCAGGCGCAAAGCAGATTCCCTTTTGCCCTTCCCTGGGAGAACTGCATACGACGCTGAGCCACCCGGCCTCGACCAGCCACCGGGCCCTCTCGCCCGAGGGACGCGCCAAGTTAGGCATCAGCGAAGGGACGATCCGGCTCTCGGTGGGAACCGAGTCTCCCGAGTTCGTATGGAGCGCGCTCGAGGAAGGACTGGCCGCCTGCTGAACGGGCAAGCGGCGTCGCTATTCCGAGTCCTCTTGGCCAAGTGACGCCAGGGCCCAGTCGACCGCGGCCTGCCAGGCGAGATCGCCGGCGGCAGTCTCCATGTCGACAGAGCGCGCGGCCCCCTGGTGGCCGAAATTGGATTTCAGCAGGCCGAAGTCGGACAGATCGACCTTGTGGTCGCCGTTCAGGTCGCCTTGGCTGCGATTGGCGTCGGCTTGCCCGAACGATCCCTTGAGCAGGCCAAAGTCGGAGAGGTCGACCTTGCCGTCGCCGTTGACGTCGCCCGCCAGCGGCGCGGGAATCACGGTCAGATGCACCGTGGCCAGGTTCGACAGCAAGGCGCCGTCGCTTGCGCGATAGGTGAACGAGTCGGGGCCCAGGTAGCCGGCGTTGGGCGTGTAGGTGAACTTGCCGTCGGGGCTGAAGACCAGTTGTCCGTGCGCGGGGGCGTCGACCACGGCGGCCGTAAGCGGATCGAGGTTGCCGTCGGTGTCGTTCTCGAGCACGCTGCCTGCGCCCACTGGGCGGAGAGTTACCGCGGCATGAACGATCGTGGTGTCGCCGGAAAACTCTCCATTCGGGTCGACGATGAAGTTGATGCGGTCGCCGGCCTTCACGACCACCCCATCGCGATGCATGAGGACCGTTGCTCCGCCTTCCGCAACGACTCCGGTGTCGAGCGTCTGTGCCTGATCGTTGTGCTCGACATACCAGCGAATGCCGCCGGCGCCTCCGGGATCCGCGTCAGCAAATCCGTAATCGACGTCGGCGACGCCGTCCGAGGGCGCCTGCCAACTCAAGACGACTAGGCCGACGCCGGGGGGATGGGCGGCGATCGTGTCGGCCGGCCAATGAGCCTTGGCCAAGGTCAGCTCGCTGCCCGTCAGATTCGCCCCAATCCACACGTAATCTGCAGCTGCGCCAAAGAACGCGTCTCCCGGAGGCGGGCTCCAGGGTTGGTTGTCACCGCTTCGAACGTCAAGCAGCGGATAGTCGCCATCGCGTTCCACAGACAGCGACTGGTACCGGTAGCTCCAAGGTCCGTTGCCAAACCCGCTTGCCGGGAAGTCCTGGAAGGCATCGGCCGAAATCTTCGGGGCGACCGTCCCAGCCACGAGCGGCGCGTCTTGCTCGGCGGTGAACCAGTCGTCTTCCGCCACAGGCGCCCGAGCAAAGGGAGTCACGTTGATCGAGGCCGTGGCTACGTTCGACTCGCCATAACGGCTGACCACCTTGTATTGGAAGCTGTCGACGCCTTTGAACCCTGGCTCGGGCACGTACTGGAACGTGCCGTCGGAGTGCAGGTCGAGTTGGCCGTGGCTCGGTCCCTCGACCAGCACCACCTGGTTGGGCACTGGCGTCATGTTTGCGACAAGCACTTCGAACGCGCCGACGTTGTTGAACGACGAGTTGCTGTCCATCGTTCCCAGGAATAGCCGCGTAGCGCCAGCCGGCGCGCGCACCTGCTGGGGCGTGCCGTCGCTGGCCAGCCCGTCGCCGATGAAGAACGGCTGCCGCAACAAGGGGGCGAGCTCGCCATAGCTCACGCCGTTGGCGACGTTCCCGGCGGGGCGGAAGTCGAGCGCGGCCGGCAACGCCTGGCCGGCGGGCGACGTGTCGTTGAGGAACACGCCGATCAGAGAGTTGAGCGGCGCGTCCAGGTGGCAATGCCATTCTCGCCGCTCTTGTTGTGCAGCACGAAGCCGGCGCCATCGGCGGCCGCAGGTTGCCCCGCCGGGCTGTTCGCCACGCTCCCCACCACGGCCGAGAACCGCAGCAACTGATTTCCCGCGAGCGGCAATCCTTGAAACTGAATGGGAGACTGCGCGGGGCGCCGTGTCGGAAACGCTGGCGATCGTGCCGTTCGGCAAGCCGGCCAGCCACAGGTTGCCGGTGCTGGGAACGGCTTGCCACACCGGCGGCGCCGGACCCGTGTCGGGCGCCTGGTCGTTCCCCAACACGCTGGTTCCTACGAGTGTTCCCGCTTCGTCGACCTGATAGGCGTCGTCGTTGGCCTTCGTGGCCGGAAGGACGCGCTCGACGGTCAACTGCACCTCGGCAACAGCCGACTTGAGCACGCCGTCGCTCGCGCGGTAGGTAGTTGTCGACGCCGTAGAACTCGGGTTGCGGGGTATAGCTGAACGTGCCGTCGGTGTTCAGCTTGAGGTCTCCGTGCAGGGGCGGGGCAACCAGCACGGCGCTGAGCACGTCGCCTTCGAGGTCGCTGTCGTTGGCGAGCACGCCCTCGGCGGCTTTGCCGATCGTGAGCGAGCCTCCTTGCGGGAGGCCATAAGCGTCGGCCACAGAGTCCGGTTTTGCCAGGCTGGGGCCACGCGAATGGTGACCGTCACCGGATCGGTTTCGTGCGTCCCGTCGCTCGTGCGATAGGTGAAGGTGTCGACGCCCACGTATCCGGCGTTCGGCAGGTAGGTGAACGTGCCGTCGGGATGGAATTCGAGCGCGCCCATGATCGACGTTGTCGACCACCGCGGCGGTGAGCGGGTCTTGTTGGGGATCGCTGTCGTTGGCGAGCACCCCCACCGACTGCTTGGCCAGCGACAGAATCTCGGCGTCGGAGAGCACGCGGTTGTAGATCCGCAGATCGTCGAGAAGGCCGCGCCAGGTATCGAGCGGGTTTCCCAAACCGCCATTGTGTCCGATGGTCCAGGTGGCGTTGCCGGGGTTGAACTCGCTCGGGCCGCTGGCCACGAGTGCGCCGTTGCGATACACGGCCACCGTGTTCAACACGCGGTCGATCTGCACCGCGTAGTGCTCCCAAACGTCCAAGGCAGGAGCGGCCGGATCGAAGACGTTGCCTGAGCCAAAGCTTGGCCGGCGTCGGTGTTGGCCGAAACGGCGGGCGAAATGATGCGCGGGTTGTCGGATCGTCTCCCCGGTGCGGTAGGACCGGAACGTAAACGATAGCGGCTGAACAGGTCACCGTGCTGGGTGACTACGGCGTTGTTGTCGCCCAGCCGGGCCAGCGCGCCCCTGCCGGCCGTTCACCCACGGATCGGCATCGGGCGGCGTAACCAAGCAGCGGCTCCTTCGTTGCCGGACACGACGTCGTGGGCCACGCGGCCGTCGGTTTCGTCGAACGTCCAACGATGCACGAGTCCTGCGAGACGTCGCCCGCGGCCAGCGCCGAAAGCTGCGTGCCGGGGTCGACGTTGTAGCTGTCCGCCGCCGCCACGGGCGCGAGCGGCGCCGGCGCCACCGTGATGGTCACGGTGGCCTGGTCCGTCTCTGGGCCGCCGGCGATCGCCTGATACGTAAAGGTCTCGACGCCGGTGAAGCCGGGGTTGGGCGTGTAGGTGAACGTGCCGTCAGGCCCGAGCGCGAGCGTGCCGTGCTCCACGTTTTGCACGACCGACGCCTGCAGCGGCACGGCGTTCGGGCTCTGGTCGTTCTCGAGCACTCCGCTGGCCTGCGGATCGAGCTTGCCGGCCAACACGCGGGCTTCGTCGGCCGAGATCACCCGGTTGTAGATGCGCACGTCGTCGAGCAAGCCGCGCCAGGTGCCGCGCGGGTTGTCGAGGCCTTGGTGGCCGATGTGCCAGGGATAGTTGATCGGATCCATGGCGCCGTGCCCCGCGGCCACCAGCACTCCGTCTTGATACACCTGGACCTGCGAGGTCTGGCGGTCGATCGTCACCGAGTACTGTTCCCACACGTTCCGCAGCAGCGTGCGGGGCGCATAGACGCCGAAGGAGCCGATGCCCAGGCCCGCTTCGGTGTAGGCCGCGACCGGGGTGATGACACGGGGGTTGTCGAGCGTGAGTCCGGTCGAGTAGGACCAGAACGAAAAGGTGTATTGCTGAAGATCGTCGCCCAGCGGCGTCGACACGACGTCAGCGTCGTCGAGCCAAGCCAGCGCCCCTCCCACCTTGCCGGGCACCCAGCGTTCTTCGGTGGGCGCCCAGTTGAGCAGCGCGCCGTCGTCGCCGCCGACCACGTCGTGGGCGATGTCGCCCGAGGTTTCGTCGAAGGTCCAGCGATGGATGAGGCCGAGCTTCACGTCGCCCAGGCCGTTGGCGACGAGCGTTTGCCCGGCCACGACCTGGTAGGCGTCGTCCGCGGCGACTGGATCGCCCGTCAGGAGCAGGCGGGCTTCGAGGAGTTCGGGGATGCCGCGAGCGCCGAGTGGCGACGCGCGTCGTACGGGGGGGCGTTTCATGGTCGTAGCGGGGGTGGGAAGGGGGCGCGCGGGTCTGCGGCGCGCGAGCGAAGTGGTTTGAGTGAGTTGGGAATGAGTCTAGGTCGCCTCATTGTCGTTGCCCGTGGCCGCCAGCGCCCAGTCGACCGCGGCCTGCCAGGCGAGATCGCCGGCGGAATCGCTCTGCGCAAGGGAGCGACTGCCCTGGACGCCGAAGTTTTGCTTGAGGATTCCGAAGTCGGTCAGGTCGACCTTCTGGTCGCCGTTGAAATCGCCTTTTGCGCGCGTCGTGCCCGAGCCGAAGTTCGCCTTCAGCAGCCCGAAGTCGGTGAGGTCGACGCGACCATCGCCGTTGGCGTCGCCCACGAGCGGGGGCACGCCGACGCGGAGGAAAACGTTGGCGGGCACGGACGAAGAGACACCATCGTTGGCCCGGTACGTGAAGCTGTCGTACCCGCTGAAGCCGGCAGCGGGAGTATACTGGAACGAACCGTCAGCGAACAAAGTCAGCGCGCCATGCTGCGGGGCGGTTTCGAGTTCCGCGGTAAGCGGCATCCCTCGGAGGGCTTCATCGTTGGCGAGCACGCCTACCAGAGACGGCTGAGGAATCGCCTCCACCCGTCCTTCGAGACGCAGGGCCATCGCGTTATAGCTGCCGGCGCCATTGACCACACGCATCTGAATCGTGTTTTCGCCGGCGACGAATCTTCCTTGGCCTAGTTCGCTGAACTGATGCCACAGTTCAATTCCGCCTCCGAATCGCGCGAGCACGTTGACGCCGTTGATCCGGATCTCCTTCAGAACGTCATCGGCGGAAAAGCGGACATCGCGGAGCACTGCGGAGGCCGGATCGTAGCCGGTCAGATCAACCTTGGTTTCGAACAGATAGTCGCCTGGCAACGCGGCGGGCGCAGGCAGAATCCAGCGCGAGTTGGGGGATCCGTCGTCCGGCAAGTAAGGCGTCGGATAGGGCGACTGCATGACGAAGGGGGGTTGGCCGTCGAAGTCGCCGCCGACCAGTCGGTAGTCGAGATCCGGGGCCAAAAACTCCAGCTTCTCTCCCGCGGAGTCGTCGTAGCCGGTGCTGATGTCTTTGACGAGCGCGCGGCGGCCGGCGGCAAGCGTCGCACCCGGCGCGACGAAGTATTGGTCTTCCGCGGCGCGCGGATCATTCTGTGCGGGTGTCACTTCGATGAACACGGTGGCAGGCGAGGTCGTCTGGCGACCGTTGCTCACGCGGTAGGTGAACTGGTCGACGCCCACGAACTCAGGCGACGGCGTGTAGCGAAAACGGCCGTCGCTGCTGAATTGGAGCGTTCCATGAGCGGGGCCACCCACCAACTCAGCCGCCAGAGCTTGGCCGAAAGGGTCGCTGTCGTTAGCCAGAACGCTAGGGGCGCCCGGAGGGGCCAAAGGCCGTGCCTCGACGAGGCCTTCCACGCGGAGCCCAAGCAGGTTGTCATTGCTGACGAGCAACCGAACGGTATTCAGGCCTTCGTGAAACAAGCCCTGACCGATGTCAACCGCCGGAGTAAACGATTGCCGACTATGCGGCGCGCCTGCATAGGCAAGTTCGCCGTTGACGTACACTCCAACGAGGTAGCTGTCGGCCGCCCAGCGGAAGCCTTGGATCGTTGCCGTCGCCGGATCGAAGCCTGTCAGGTCGACGCTGGCGTCGAAGAAATAGTTTGCGGGAGTGTTGTTGAAATCCCCTTCCGTTAAGCCCGTGACGCCAATCCAACGCGAGTCGGCAGAACTCGAATCCAAGAGCATGTCCGGGTACGGAGGATCGCCGGGCATCGCCACGGGCACGCTGCCTGGGTAGAAAGGGGCGCTTCCTGCGCCGATGCGATAGGTGTCGTCGAAAGCAAATCCTTCGAGTTTCGTCCCGGTGCGGTCGTCGATCCCCGTAGCCAGGTTCTGCACGACTCGCATTTCCTGGGAACGCAGTTCCACGCTCTGCGCGACCTGGTAGTGGTCGTCGTTCGCCAGCGGCGCGAGCGCAGACGGCTGCACATCGAGTGATACGGTGGCAATGGCCGAGTCACCGTAGCGGCTGGAGATCTTGTAGCGGAACAGATCCGCGCCGTGATAGTCTAGCGCGGGAATGTAACGGAAGGAGCCATCGGCGCGCAGATCGAGATCGCCATGGGCTGGTCCTTCCACCAACTCCAACTTCGTGGGAATGATCGCCGGGCTGCTGACTTCGACCTGGAACGCGCCGAGATTGTTAAACGACGCGTTGCCGTCCATGACGCCCAAGAACAAGCGTGTTGCATCTTGCGGCACGCGAATGAGCTGCGGAGTGCCGTCCGTGGCGCTGCCGTCGCCGATAAAGAAAGGTTGCCGCAACAGCGGCTGCAAATCGACGAAGTCCGTGCCGTTCGGCACGTTGCCGGAGTTCGAACGGAAATCGAGCGACCACCAGGGAGTGGGAAGCCCTGCCGGCGAGTCATCGCTGAGGAACACGCCGACGAGCGAGTTCAACGGCGCGACGATATTCGCCAATCCATTTTCCGCGCCCGATCCGTGCTGTACGAAAACCGAGGAGCCATCGGCCGGATAGAGCAGGCCTCCTTGAGCCCCGCTCGAAGCGCCCCCTGACGACTGGAACTGCAAGCTATCGCCCCCGGTGACGGGTACTCCCAACACTTGCACCGGCGACTGCGCCGGCGCCGAATCGAGGCCGCTGGCGGTCGATCCGTCAGGCATCCCCGCGAGCCACAGGTTCGATGTGGCGGGCACGTTGACCTCAAAGCCTGCTGCCGGCCCGGCGACCGGATAGCGGTCGTTGGCCAGCGGTCCCGAGGGGACCGTCAGGTGCGGAATGGGTTGCGCCCGAACCTCTCCCTCGACGCGTAAGCCCATCGGCGTAGGCGCGCCAGGGTTGTTGAGCACGCGAAAGCGAATCGTATTGATTCCGTCCTTAAAAGCCCCTAGGCCCACATCCCCGGCATCTCGAAACGCGTTCCCTCCGTTGGGGCCCGGCGTGAACACTACGGCGCCGTTGATCGCAACATTGAGCAGCGTGTCGTCCGCGGCATAGCGTAGGGCGCTCAGCGTCGCCGTCGCCGGATCCCAGCCGGTAAGGTCAACATGCGTTTCCCAGTCGTAGGTGCCTGGCAAAACGGTCACGTCCAGCGGCGGGTTGGTGATCACCGCCAGCCAACGCGACCCCTGCGACGCGTCGTCCGGCACGTAGCTGCCGAATGGATTGTTCCCCGGCAGCACGTTGGGAATCTGTCCGACCTGACCTCCGGTTCCCCCCGAACCGATGCGGTATTCGATGTCGGCGGCGCCGTCGACCAACTTCACCGCGTCGTCGTCGTTCCAACCCGTGCTGATGTTCTTGACCGTGCGCACCAAGCCCACGTCGAGCAGGCCATTTTCGGCCACGGTGTAACTATCGTTGGTCGCGACCGGACGCGGGTCGAAGGGCGCCACGGTCAACTGCACGTTCGCGGCGCTCGAGTTCAGCCCTCCGTCGTTCGCGCGGTAGGAGAACGCGTCTGTCCCGTGAAATCCGGGCGCCGGCGTGTAAACGAATGTTCCATCGGCATGGAGTTCGAGTTGACCGTGACTCGGAGCAGCCACGAGTTGCGCGGTCAGGGCGTCGCCATCGCTGTCGCTGTCGTTCTTCAGCACGCCTTCGGCCGCGATTGTCACCGCCAGCGGTGAACCTTCCGTCAGGTCGTAGGCATCGTCGACCGCCGTGGGAGGATGCAACACATCCTGCACGACGATCGTGACCGTAGCCGGCTCGGAGAGTTGGGCGCCGTCGTTGACGCGATAGCTGAACGCGTCGTTGCCGACGAAACCGGGAGCCGGGGTGTAGCTGAAAGTTCCGTCCGCGTTCATTTTGAACGCCGCCGCGTGAGCGGGAGGGTTGACGACCTCGGCCGCCAGCGGCAACGCATCGGGGTTCTCGTCGTTGCCCAGCACGCCAGGCATAGCGGCTCCGCTGAACATCTTCAGGGCGTCTAAGTAGACGCCCGGGCCCGACAGTTCCGACTGCAAGAAGATCTTGTCGATCTGCGAAGCGACGCCGCGGAAATGGAGCGGCTGCGGGGGCGCGAACTCCTGATCGTCGACCTGCAGCTGGTAGGTTCGATTTCCGGTGTCGGCGGAAACCGAGAGGTGCGTCCACTGATCGGGATGCCAGGAGAAACCCGTCTGCACATCGTTGCCGCCGTCGATGGCGACGATCTGGCCATCCTCGCGAAAGAGGATTACCGGACCGCCGCTGATCTCCGTGATGTCTCCGAGCGCGCTGTCCATGGTGTACACCACGAACCGCGAACCATTGGCGGGGCGCACGAAGACGTCGTAGCCGAACTGGCCGGTCAAGGGCGTTGCGAGCAGGCGTGCCGTGCCAGAGGTCGGCGCCAGCAACACCGCGCCGTCTCCTTCAACCACGGTCTCGCCGCGTACCAGATTGGGCTGACCGGTGCTCCAGGGCGCCGCCCAGCCGGTTTCTCCCACGCCTCGCCGATTGACCGCAGCCTGAAGCTGGTAGGGAGAGTTGGCGAGCGGGTCGGCCTCGAGCCCCGCGGCGTCATTGAAACCCGCCACGGCGCGAAGACGCCCCAGCCCCTCAACGGCCAAGGGTTCGCCTTCGCGCGTAACATAGACATCGCTCCGCGGCGTCACCGGCCCATCGGCCACGGGGAGCACGGTGATCTTCACCGTGGCGGGGTTAGATGCGGCTTTGCCGTCGGAGGCCTGATAGGTGAAGCTGTCTTCGCCGAAGAAATCGGCGGCCGGCTGGTAATGGAACGAGCCGTCGGCCGCCAGCTTGAGTTCACCGTGCTGCGGCGGGGTCGCCACTGCGGCTGAGAGCGGCGCGCTCGCCAGGTCGTTGAACAGCACGCCGGGCACGGCGATCTGCAGGGGAGAGTCTTCCGAGACCACGAACTGATCGTTGACGGCCAGCGGTTCGCCGGCGAGCAGGCGGCGCGGCTCGAGCGACTCAATCTGCTGGAATGAGGTCTTGATGCGTTGCTGCCGTGATTTGCGATCCATATTCCTGGCGGGGGAGAGAGCGTCCTTGTTCTGCGGGGGAAATTCGCCCCGGCCGCGCAGGCGACGTAGCCCGCGCGGGGTCGTGGAAGACGGTAACGATTGTAACTGCACTAGCGTCGCGTGGCCAATTTTTGGCAGTTCGCAAGGCCCGCGGAGACAGAAGGTTACGTAGCGAACGAACTCGAGCCGATACCACCAAAAACTGCAGCGATCCGAACTGGCGCGCGGGGCGGCCTGCCCCTTTCACCCCGGGCCCAGCGGCCGTATAACAAGCGTTTGGCGGCGAGGAACCCGTTGTCCTAGCGGTGTTTTGCGCTGCCGCGTGCGTTCGCTGTCCCCCACGGTTTCGAAACGCGCCCCGAGCACGTTTTTGGCGACGCTAGCAGCCGGTTCGTTGTCATGAGCGATATTCTGATTCAATACGACCGCGTGCCGGCGATCACGTGGGTCTACCTCTCGTCGTTGCTCACGATCGGGCTGTTCTTCAAGTTCAGCCGCTTTTGGAGCATTCGCAACCTTGACCTCGTGGCCCTGATTCTCCTGGCGCCCGGCATGTTGCTGGTGCTGACAGGGCGGGCAACCGCTCCGAACCAGAATCCAAGTGCAGATTCTGCGGCGGAGGTTCTTCGCCAGGGGGCGGCGCCTGCGACAGTCGCCTTGGCCGCCGCCGACCAGCCCCATCCGCCCACGACCGGCCAGGTGGTGGAGCACGTCGGCTATATCTGGCTGTTTGTCGTGGGCGGATTCCTGCTCGTGCGACTGCTGCTCGACCCGGCCATGATCCGCCGGCCGCTGCTCGAGCCGAATCTAACGGCCGGAGGCATGACCTTTCTCGGGTTGTCGCTGTTGATCTTCTTGATGGCCAACGTGCTTACCGGGCCCATGACGGAGGACGACCTCGTTGGCCCCAAGGCCGCCGAGCGGCTCCAGACGGGCGAGGCCGCGTCGGCCGACGACGAGAGCACCAGCTTAGAACGGCACGGCCCCGGGTTTCCCACGTTGTTCTTCCTGCCCAAGATCGTCACGAGCGGACTCCTGCGCACCGACGCCCAGTCGCCGCGCGAGCAGCGGGAGATGGTTTTTGTGGCGACCGCCCGCACGATGGCGCTGCTCTCGCAGTTGGCGGTGGTGCTGGGGATCGTGCTGATCGGCTACCAGCACTTCGACAACATTCGCACCGGCATCGCCGCCGCCGCGCTCTATCTGCTGCTCCCCTACACGGCGCAGATGACGGGGCGCGTCGACCACGTGCTGCCGGCGGCCCTGCTGGTGTGGGCTGTGCTCAGCTACCGGCTGCCGCTGGTGTCGGGCCTCCTCATGGGCCTGGCGATCGGCGTGGTCTACTACCCGGCGTTTCTGCTTCCTTTGTGGATCAGCTTCTATTGGGCGCGGGGCCTGAAGCGTTTTGTCGGGGGAGTGGCAGTCACGCTGGCCATCCTTACGCTGTCACTGGCCTTCACCTCGAGCAGCTTCGAGATGTTCTTGGCCCAAGCCCGGCAAATGTTCGGCTGGCGTTCGCCGCTGGCGGTCACCGCCGACGGCTTCTGGCGCCCCGAGTTCCAGGACCAGGTGTTTCGCATGCCGGTGCTGGTGCTGTTCGTCGTCATGTGCATCAGCTTCGCCATCTGGCCCGCTCAAAAGAACCTGGGCACGCTCATGAGCTGCTCGGCGGCCATCATGCTGGGCACGCAATTCTGGCATGCCCACGGCGGCGGGCTGTTCATGGCCTGGTATCTGCCGCTCACGCTGCTCACGGTGTTTCGCCCGAACCTGGAAGACCGGGTGGCGCTGAGCGTGCTGGGCGAAGGGTGGCTGGCGCGGCGGCGAACCCAGCTGTGGCGAACCATGCGCGCGGCTTGAGCCGGGCGCCCGTCGCGGCAAGCTAGGCAAGCTGATCTTCTTCCGCTTCCCAAGCTGCGAAGGCGAGACCGACCACCGCTTCGGCCGTCTCGGCTTCGCTCGAGAGGGCTGAAGTGCCCGCGGTCGGCCGCTGCTGGATCAGCAGTCCCGCAAGCGCCGCCGGGGCGAAGTTCGCCTTGAGGATGCCGAAGTCGTCGAGGTCCACGCGGCCATCGCCGCTCAGATCGCCGTCGCTGCGGGTGGCAGACGGCGCGCCAAAATGCTCCTTAAGGATGCCGAAGTCGACCAAGTCGACGGCGCCATCGCCATCAATGTCTCCCGCGGCCGCCCCCAGACTGAGCGTAAGGTTGCCGAAGAATACGCGGGCGTCGGCTGTGCCGCGGGCGGAGACCGCCAATCCAATCCGGGTGCTGGGGTCGAGCGCCACGGTGTGCCGGTCGAGTTCGGTCCAGGCGGTTCCATCGAGCGAGTATTCGCCGACGAACTCATTCCCGTGGCGCGATAGACGCACCCACACCGGCCCCTTCACCGCCGCCGGGTCCTGCGCAACGGCCGTTTCGCCCGTCGCGTCGCGCCATCGCATCTCGACGCCATCGCCTGGGATGTACAGCACGGCCACGAAGGCGGACGACGCGTTGGTGTTCTCGCGAATCATCACGCCGGCGCGCAGCGTGGTGTTGTCTTCATTGAGGCGTTGGATCTCGGTTTCGAGGCTGCCGTCGCCCGTGAGCGGCTGGTGGACAAACTGGAAACCGTCGACCGTGCCGCCGATTTCGCGGCCCGCCCCGTCGACGCGCAGCACCTGGTCGAGATAGCTGGCGCCGGCAGTGGAGGTTCCGCCGCCGACCAAGGTCCTTTGCCAAGCGACCGGCAAGATGTTGATTTGCAGCCGGTATTGCCCGATGTCGCCGTAGTCGCCGTGACTTGCCACCACCACGCGGTATTCACCCGGCTCGAGAGTCAGCGTGGCGGATTCGCCCATGCCGGCGCCGTCGCGAGTCGACAGCAATTCCCCCTCGCTGTCGTAAATCTGCAGCTTCAGGTTGAGCATGGCGCTGCCGTTGTCGGCCACGTCGCCCCGAATCGTCGCGCGGCTCGCTTCGGTCACGGTGAAGCGGAAGGCGTCGCGGTCGGTGGTGCGCGTGATCAGCCCGGCAAATGCATAGGAGCCGTCGACAGCCGTCAGCTCGCGGGCCTGCGAAAGCGAACCGGGAACGTCGTCGGGCCGATAGCCAAAGCGATTGTCGGTCGACGAGAGGATGGCCAGGTCGTCCTGGTAGGTCGAGGGGTTCGCGGAATAAGTGGGGCCGTCCCACCACAATTGCCGCTGCGAGCCGTAGGGCGCGCCCATGATGGGCCCGACGGACGAGTTGCCAGGGTTGTATTCCTGGGTCTCGCGGCCGCTGCTGTCGAACGTGCTCTGATGTTCCAGGCCAAAGGTGTGACCCGCTTCGTGCGCGATGACCATGGCCATGTCGTTGGCGTTGCCCCAGCCGTCGTTGCCGACGCGTCCGAAGCCGCCGCCCCCAGTACGGAAACTGCTCACATACGCCCAGGCGCCTTGGTTGTCGTCGGTCATCACGATCCGAGACACCTTGTAGGCCTGGTAGCTCTTAGGGTCGATCGTCGTGACGTTGAGCTTGAACGGGGAAAAGAACTCGCTCACTCGGACGAAGATGTCGCGAATCTCGGTCAGCTCCGCGTCGCTATAGGTCGTGCGGTCTGAATCGCGCGTGAACGGCGTGAGGTTGTCGGCGGTCGAGCCGTCGAAATCGAGGAACAAGGTGGCCGGGGCGCCCGGCAGGCTGCTGAGCTGGGGAAGTTCCGACAGCGGCACCTTGGCGGAGGCCGTGACATCGGCGGCCGCGACGGGCACGGCCGCGCCAAGCAGCGTTTCGCTGCGCGTAGCCGGGTCGTAAAGCGCTGGCAGCAGAACATCGTCCCCGCCGCCGGCGTCCAAAGCCAAACGCGGCTCGAGCTGCTCAAAGGGCGGCCGGCGCGAATCTGGGCGCCTGCCAACCCGCGAGAAATTCCACGCAAACCCCGCGCGCCAGCCGCCTTGTGCCATCCGCGAAGACCTCGCGAGCAAGAAAAAAAAAGGGGACGCCGGGCAGCGATGCCTAGACCAAGCCGCTCCCGGCTGATGCCCACGGGTTCCGCCGCCGCAGGCTCTGCTTCAATGTCGCGAGTATACTGCCGCGAGCGGCCGGGGAGCAACGAATTTGCACGGGGCGGCCGGGCACGGGCTCAACCCGTCAGCCGGGCTGCGGCGCTTCGGGTCCTGCAGCAAGCCAAGCATCGCCCCCGGCGTTGTTCTTTGCCCGGCAAGTGTCGCTCGAAAGGTTGCGGCAGTTCCCCTTCCCGGCCCGCCGGGCCGCAGTTATGATTCGTTGCTCCCAGTTGCCCCAGTTTGCCCACGCGCACGAGAGTTTGAACTGCCCATGGCCAACGACACGAACGTACACTGGCACGAACACAGCGTTTCCCGCGAGGAGCGCGAAGCACTGAACGGCCATCGCGGCTGCGTCGTGTGGTTCACGGGGCTTAGCGGCTGCGGCAAGAGCACCGTTTCGAACCTGGTCGACCACAAGCTGCACCAGCGGGGACTGCGTAGCTTCGTGCTCGACGGCGACAACGTGCGCCACGGCTTGAACGCCGGACCGGGCATGCTGAAGGAAAAGCATGGGGAAGAGTTCGCCAAGCGGTTCGGCCTAGGATTCTCGGCTCAAGACCGCGAAGAGAACATTCGCCGCATCGGCGCCGTGGCCGAGCTGTTCAGCTCGGCTGGCATCATTACCCTTACGGCCTTCATCAGCCCTTATCGACGCGATCGCGATTTCGTCCGCGACCGCATGAAAGCGGGCGACTTCGTTGAAGTGCTGGTCGACGCTCCGCTCGAGGTCTGCGAGGCCCGCGACCCCAAGGGCCTCTACAAGAAGGCCCGCGCGGGCGAGCTCAAGGGCTTCACCGGCATCGACGACCCCTATGAGCCGCCGCTCAAGCCGGAACTTGTGCTCGATGCCGGCCGCAAGGACGCCGAGACCTTGGCCAACGAGGTGCTCGACTACCTGCAGCGGGCGGGCAAGATTGGGCGTTCTGGCACGTAGCGCGACAATCCACGCACAGTCGGGGCAGCGAGCGGCCGGACGCGACCGGCTGCCTGAAAATCTTGTCGACAGAATTCAGTCGCCATTGACAGCCGCTGCGCGCGCGTCCTAGATTGGCCGCTGGCCGGCCCTGCGCCGCGTTGTGTCTGCTGCCGCCGCAAGCACTTGCCCGCCCTGCAATTGGGCAGCAAGCGATGTTTCTCGCTGTGGATCTCCAGGCGTCGCGCGAACGCCCGAGCCCGCCAAGCTCACGACTTCGTCGGAGAGGCGCAAGGTTCCTGCTGGACCCGCGCCTGCCACGGAGGGAGGCGAGGAACGATGGCCGCTCGATGCTCGGAATCGTTGCGTAGGCAAGGCTTTCGGCCCAATCGACACGAGTTGGGTCAGCCTGTCGGCTTTCTTCTGGAGGGGGGCGCGCCGGCCAAGGCCCGGCGCTTTCTTCGCGTCGCTTTCGTTGGCCTGTGCGATAGGCGCTGCCGAAAGCGATTGATTTCCGGTTGCGAGAACCGCTTGGAAGTTCGCAAACCGCGCCAGTCGGCCCAGGTTTTGCTCTCGTTGCCGGGTTGCCTATCGTCGTGTCTGAGTCCGCGCCGGCCCGCTAACGCGAGCCGAGCCGGTCAGCGAAGGAGAGCATAAATGAAACACGTGATCGAGTCCGAGGCGGCCGCTTCTCTCATCCAGCGCCACGATGCCCGGCAGTCGGAGTTGCTGGCCCGCCGCGTCGACCTGGTGGTTCGGCAGGCCACCGGGCAGGCGGTGCGCAATTTGGCAGTGGAGGTCAACGGGCAGAACGTGCGTCTGCGAGGGATTTGCAGCACCTTCTACAGCAAGCAATTGGCCCAACAAGCCGTGATGGCCGTTCTCAGCGATGAGCAGCTCATTAACGACATCGAGGTCGACTACTAAGGGGACTCGCGAGGCCGGCTTGGTCGTCTGATCAGGCCAGCCGGCCGCAGTGCGAGATCTCGCGCGAACGAAGTCGCGCGTTTTTATCGGGGGGTGCGCTTGGGGTGGTGTCTGCGCGGGGCTCCCACAGAGCGACGCCAAGCTTCCATCGGCGCCAGCGACGGCGAATTCGCTCCGTGAGCCCTCGACTGCAGTTCGGCATCCGCTCCTTCCTCTTCACAGCGGCCGTTGCGCCGCCGTTGGTTGTGGTGGTCGGACCAGCAGTAGTCCGGCTGTTCGGTTACCACCTGGTCGCGGCGCTTGGAGCGGCGATCTGCATTTGGTCGCTGTACTTGACGCGGCAAACGCGCAGGGAAGACGAAGAGGGGTAAAGAGAAAGTTGCCCCGAGCACCCGCTTCGACGGCTGTGGCCATGTTCGATCAACCTCGCGGAACTGTCCCCCGTGCGGGGCCACCTGGAAGCGGGTTTAGCCCGTAATTTGGGTGCTTGACGCAGAGTTTTCTGACCCTATAATCGGGCCCAGTTTCGATCCCTACCCCCCTCCGCTAGCGGGGCCGGCGTGTCGCCGGGCCGCGGGCGGATCAGGGCGCTGCGGCTGACAGTGGCTGTGGCTGAACCAAACAGCCCTAGCTGACCGTTGGTCAGGCGTGATTCGCGGTAGGTCCTCCGGACCTGCCAAGAGCTCCCACCTCACGCCTTTTTCCCTCGGACGTGCGCCGGCATCGGCTGCGATCGCGGTCTGCGCTGGCCCCAGACAGACATCCCCCTTGGCTGTGCTCCGGTCGCGTGCGCAAGCCGCCGCCTCCGTGAGTCCGATCGCTTCGTTTCCTTTCTGGTTCCAAGAAGGAGCTTCCTATGAATTCATTGGCCCTGGCTGTGGTGTTGCAGGCTTCGCTGGCCGCCGGCGCTTCGGACTACCGCACCGCGCATGCGGCGAGCGTCGATAGTGGCCGCCCGCTCGTGGTGCTGGTGGGCGCCGATTGGTGCCCCGGTTGCCAACAGATGAAGACTGTGCTCACGCCTGACTTCGAGCGCCGCACCGGCGAGCGCGTGGTCTTCGCGCGGGTCGACGCCGACAGCCAGCCCGGCCTGGCCCAGCGCCTGATGCGCGGCGCCGGCATTCCGCAGTTGGTGATGTATCGGAAGACCGAAAAGGGCTGGAAGGCTCGCCGGCTGATTGGCGCGCAAAGCCAGTCGACCGTCGCCTCCTTCATCCAGGAGGGCATTCGCGATTCGGCCCCCGTGGCCGAGAAGAAGCCCGAAGCCGAAAAGGCGCCGGCCACGCAGCCGGTAAGCCTGGGCACGGGCGGCTAGCTGCCCCTTCTCGCTGACAAGAGATTTCTTTCACCGCAGAGGACACAGAGAACGCAGAGCAGAAACAATTGCCTTCTCTGCGTCCTCTGTGTCCTCTGCGGTAAGTTTGCTTTTAACTCTCGGTACATCTTTCCGCTCTGTTACTCCGTGGCCTTGTGGCAGAAGACGCCGAGCACGGCGCCCAGGATGGGGGCCGCCAAGTAGATCCACACATCGCTGACTTTGCCGCTGAGCACCGCGGGGGCGAGCGAGCGGGCGGGGTTCATCGAAGCGCCGGAGATCGGCCCGCCGAGGAGCGCCTCAAAGGCAATGACTCCGCCGACGGCGACGCCGGCCAGGATGCCTTTCTCCTTGGCGCCCGACGACACGCCGAGCACCACGAACATCAGGATGCCGGTGAGGGCGACCTCGAGCACGAAGCTCTGCCAGGCAGGGCCAGTCGGATGCGTTCCTCCGAGCGTTGGGTGCTTGAACATCAGCATGACCAAACCGCTGCCGGCGAAAGCGCCCGCAACTTGGCTCACTAGGTAAGGGGGCACGCTCCGCCCCGGCAGCCGCCGCCCCACCCAGAAGGCGATCGTCACGGCCGGATTGATGTGCGCGCCCGAAGTGTCGCCGACGGCGTAGATCATGGCCATCACCACGAGGCCGAAGACGAGCGACACGCCCACGTGCGTGACGGCGCCTTTCGAGACGTCGTTCACCACGATGGCGGCGGTGCCGGAGAAGACGAGGATGAACGTGGCCAGGAACTCGGCGATCCACACCTTGCGAGACATCGGCGCTCCGCGGAATGTGTTGAAGAAAGCGTTGGGAAAGAAGGCAGGTGGGAATGATACCGCGGGATCGGGGCTCGCCCTAGCGGGCTCGCTCTCCAAGAGCCGTGCTGACGCTTGAGCCCTACGGCGCGTTCCAACGGATCTCGACCTTCGGCAGCTTCGCCTGCAACGCCTGCACCCCGGCGGCGGTTACCTGCGTTTCCCGCAGATCGAGCCGCTCGAGCGCCGTTAGGCTCACGAGTTGGGCGAGCCCGGCGTCGGTGAGCGGGTTTCCCTTGAGGTTGAGCGACCGCAGGGTGGGCAGGCCTCGCACGCCGGACAGATCGGCGTCGGCGATGCCGTTGTAGGCCAGGTCGAGTTCGCGGAGCGCCGGCATTTGCGCGAACTGTGTTAGGGCCTGCGACCAGAGGGGCGTGTGGAGCAGGCGCAAACTCAGGGCCGCCAGGCGCGGAGCTCGGCCGAGCTCGCCAAGTTCGCCTGAGGGGAACCTCGCGCGGTCGAGCACCAGCGTTTCGAGATTTGGCAGCGTGGCCAAGAACGCCAGGTCGCCCGGCTGCAGCTCGCAGCCGCTGACGTCGACGCAGCGCAGTTCAGGCCGTGGCTGCAAGAGGGCGGGGAGCTCGGTCAGCGCTCCGGAGTACGACAAGTCGGCCTGCACCAGCGGGCCGTCGATATCGGCGGGATCGGGGTGAAATGCGCCGACACGAGACATTTCGAGCTGCAGGACATTGGGCGTTTCGCGGATCAACGACCGCCGTAGGTCCTCGTCGAGCGGAACGTGAATGTGCAACGCCTTGAGGTTCGGCGCGGCGCGAACGGCGGCCAGTTCGGGGGAGTTGCCCGTCTCACGGAGTGGGGAGATCGCAGGCGTCGGATGCGCTGCCGGGGGGCTGCGATCCCACGAAGACATACGCAACTCCGTGATGGTAGGCAGATGCCGAAGTTCTCGCAGCCAATCGGCGTTCACCTGAGGCCCCGTGACGAAGAGGGTTGAGAGCCCGGGTTGATTTTGGAACGCAACTAGGCCGGCGTGTGTCACTGCCGCGTCTTCCAGGCTCAGCCAATGCAAATTTGGAATGTGGGCCAACGCCGCCAGGCCCTCATCCCCCAGCGTCACGTGGTACAGCGCAACGTGACTCAAACTGAACGACTGCGACAAACTGGCCCAGGCAGTGGGAGATACTTGGCACTTGTCGAGCACTAGTCTTTTCAGGGCGGGCGCCGCTGCCAGGCCCGTCAGCGCTTCTGGATCCAAAGCGGCGTTTTCGATCCACACTTCCTCGAGCGAGCCAAGCCGACCCATGCTGGCGACGAGGTCCGTAGTCACTGCTGGTCCGTAGATTCCCAGCCCTCGTACTGGGACGAACCCCGCCGTTTGAAGCTGTTTGCGAAAGGTGCGCAGAGGCTTGGGCAGATCGACAAAGTGTACGTTGCCCTGCGAGGACTGAACCTTGGCGATCAACGCCCGAACAGGCGCCAAGCGGCCCCACCAAAGCGCCAGCCCCGCCGCAAGCGCAATCGCCGCCGTACGGCCGGCGAACGCGATCCAGGTCTTCAGCCCGCGCCCTTCGCGCGGGGGGATACGATAGCCGTAGAGAAGGAAGGTGAGCACGCCCGCCAGCGTGCCCCAGATGATCGCGCTCTCGACCGGCACGGCAAAGTAGGTCACAGCGCCGGCGACAAGCGCCACGACCCCCGCCGCAGCCATCCGCCAGGGATTGCGCAGCCACAACACCAGCCCGCTCATGACCAAACCTACGCCCAGCCCCACGCCGACGTGCGACGTGCCCGCCAGGAGCAGCATCGCGATGCCGGCCAGCGCCACTCCGAGCAAGAACCCCGACGGCCGATTGATCCAGCGTCGGCCAACGTACGTTCCCACCGCCGCCGCCAACGCCGCGGCCGCGATGCTGGCGGCCGTCAGTTCCTTCGTTTGCCCGAAGCCGGCCGATCGCTCGGCCACCGCGATCAGCACTCGCGTGCCAACCGCCAACAGGGTCGCTCCGGTCAGCAGCGCCCAGGCAGGCAATTTGGGCGGAGTGGCGGGTGCATCGCTCATCGGCCGGCCTCTTTCCTGGATCTCGCTCGCGATCGTTCGCAGTCGCTAGTGTCGACGGTTGCCGCACGACTAGCAATTGCCTGATCGAGTTTCTGCAGCGCCAGCGGCATTGGCAAAGTGCGCGCACAGCGCCGGCGGTCCCCGACCAACCCAGCCGCCAAAACAACAAAAAAGATGCCTGAACTTCGGAAAAACAGTTTCCCCGGCGGTCGGCTGTAGGTCATGCTTTACGGGCGCGGCGAAGCAGGTGACCTTTCCGGAGCGCGTTCCATGCGTGCGACTCTGTTCGGCTGGTTGATCCTGGGAGTCCTGTGCGTCGATCGTCTCGCCGCCGAGCCCCCTCCGCCCCCCGAGCATGAGCTGGTGCTGCAGATGCCGCCCTCGACGGGCGTCGGCTCGGTGGCGGTGTCGCCGGACGGCGCCCTCGTCGCCACCGGGGCCGGCGAAGGGGGCGTGCGTCTCTACGACGCCCTCAGCGGCCGCTTCCTCCGCTGCCTAGGCAACGACGCCGGGGATCGCGGCGTTTGCTTCTCGCCCGACGGCCGCACCCTCACCGCCGCCGGCTTCCACATGGACAAGCTCGTCGGCCTGTTCGACGTGCAGTCAGGCAAGCGAGTGCTCACCCTGCCAGGGCACACCGAGTGGGAAGCCTACGCCACGGCCCTTTCGCCCGACGGCAAGCTGCTCGCCTCGACAGGAACCGACAGGCAGATCCTCGTTTGGGAACTCCCCTCAGGCAAGCTGCGGCTGCAGTTAGCCACGCCGGATTTCGTTGTCTCGGCGCTCGCCTTCTCGCCCGACAGCGCCACGCTGGCCAGCGGCGGCGGCGACAAACAGATTCACCTCTGGGACGCGGCGAGCGGCCAGCTTCGCCGCTCGCTGACGGGCCACCGCGCCTGGATCGCGCAGCTCGAATTCTCGCCCGACGGCCAAACGCTGCTCAGCGGCGCCTGCGACTGGGCCTCGCACCGCGCGCACGATTGGCCGCGCCCCGCTGGCAGCGGCCCCGAGCAGAGCGAGTGGCGGCTGTGGGACGTCGCCTCGGGGAATCTGCTTCGCGCAGTCCCGCGGGAGGGTCGCCTGCTTGCAGTCGCCTTCTCGCCCGATGGTCGGTCGATCGCCTGCGGCGTCGACAAGGAAGTTCGGCTCTACGAACGCGCCGCCGAGTCCCCAGGCAAGGTCGTAGCAACGCACGACGCCGGCGTCACCGACCTGGCGTTTACGCCCGACGGCGCGGCTCTGCTCACCACCAGTCACGACCAGACGGTGAAGCGCACGAACCTGGCGACGGGCAAGACCGAATGGACCGCGCCTGGCTACTTCGAACAGGTGAACTCGGTGGCCTTGTCCGACGACGGCGACCTGCTCGTCACCGGCAGCAGCGATCTACGATTTGTGCGGCAAAAGATTGCCGCTGGCGCCCACGAGATCAGCGCCGGGGCGGTGCGGGTATGGGATGCGCGGCGGGGCCGATTACTGCGGCGGCTGGGGGATCCGTCCGAGCAGGTGATGGCGGTGGCGATCTCCCCCGATCGCACGCGTCTGGCGAGCGGGGCCGCTACGGCGACCGGGGGCGGGGCGGTCAATGTGTGGGACGAACAGAGCGGTAAGCTGCTGTGGTCGACCAAGGAGCATGGCCAAGAAGTGCTGGCCGTCGCCTTCGCTCCGCGGGGCGACACGCTGGCCGCCGGAGACGCGGCAGGCAACGTGGTGGTCCGCGAGGCCGCGAGCGGCCGCGTGTTGCACACCCTCGCGGGGCATGCCGGTGGGGCAACGTCGCTCGTTTACGCGCCCGACGGCGCAACGCTCTTCTGCGGCGCAGCGCACGGCGGCGCCAAAGCCTGGGACGTTGCTTCCGGCCAGTTGCGTTATGCCTGCCAACCGTCGAACAGCGCAGCGGCAGCGTTTCGCGGCGACCGCTTGCTGACCTCGCTGGGGCTCTCGCGCGACGGCCAGACGCTGGCCGTTGGGCCGTCGAGCGTCAACAACGAGTACGTCGAGCCCGTGCGGCTATGGAACGCAGCCACCGGCAAGCTCGTGCGCGACTTCACGCCCGAAGAAATCCACGGCCGGCCGATGGCCCTCTCTCCCGACGGCAAGCTCCTGGCCACCGGCGGCAAGTGGGTAAAGCTCTGGGACACCAGCACCGGCAAGCTCGTGCGCGAACTCTACGGACACCTCAAGCGCACGCAATCGATCGTCTTCTCCTCCGATGGCCGCCTGCTCGTCGCCGGAGGCAGCTACGGTTCGACCAACCTCTGGGACGTGGCGAGCGGCCAGCACCTGGCGACGCTGCAGACCTTCGCCGATGGCGCAGGCAACAGCGCCGACGTCTGGGCGGCGTTTCAGGCCGATGGGACCTACGCGGGCTCGGAAGACGTGGAGCGGTTCCTCGCCTGGCGGGTGGGGGAGGAGTTGCTGACGCCGCAAGACCTACGGAAGGAGTTCCATAGCCCGGAGAGGGTCGAGGCGGCGCTCGCGTCAGGAGCCGAGCGCACTGGGCCGGCTTCCCCCTAAGGTGCGTCGAGGCATCGCCGGCTTCAACCGGTGCGATCACCTTTCGTAGACCATCGGCCCCTTGCCGAATAGAGAAGGACGGACAGCGTGAGCGCGTTCAGCGCGAGGACGATCGCCCTGGGCTCCGGAACCGCGGGGCTCGCGCTCGCTGCAAAGTTGGCTTTGAGGATCCCAAAGTCGTTCAAGTTGATTGCGGCGTTCGCATCGAAGTCGCCTTGATACCAAAACCCCTGCCGTCCGAAGTGGGCCTTGAGCAGGCCGAAGTCCTGCAGGTCCACGACCGAGTCGAGGTTGGCATCGCCCGGCAGAAGCGACAGTGGCGGCTCCGGATCGAGTTCCGCCCGCCAGCCCGCGCGATGACCCTGGGGATCGATGCCGGCGCCGGCGACGACCTTGCCATCGTCGGAGATCGCAGTCGCCTGCTCGAGCTTCCAGCCTGCCAGCGCCGCCGCGACGGCTGGATCCTGCGACAGGATCGCCTGAAGGTCTCGAAATCCGTGGAACGGATCCCAGATCGCCGGAACCGCTGTTCCCGCGCGCGAGAATTGTCCGACGATTCGGCTGCCATCGGCCGACACATCAAAAACGCGCGCGAACGAATTGGGCGAATTGTCTAGCTCGACCAGCCCGGTTTGCTCCGACCAGCGGAACGGCGATTCCAGAACGCTGTCGCCGACGATGCGGTTGCTCGCCCCCACGACCACTTTTCCATCACGAGAGATCGCCACTCCGAGGTTGGAACGGACGCCCGGCGGATTCTCGATGCGTGCGAAGGGACCGCTCGGCGGCGCCACGAACGACCAGTAGTTTCCCCCTCCCTGAAACACATCAAAGTGGTCTTGGCCGAGCGTCCGCTGGCCGTCGCCAGAAACGTCGAAGGCCGCGCTAAGCGTCGCCCAGTCCGGAATCCCCATCCCCTGCATTCCGTTTTCAGGCGTCCAGCGAAAGGCCTCGGCGCCGCGCTTTGTGGTTCCGGCGCCCACAATCACTGTGCCGTCGAACGAAACGCCGGTTGCCGAACTTATGAAAGCGCCCTCGGGGAGGTCGCCGAGCGGCGTCATGCCTTCCTCGCGCGTCCAGCGAAAGGCCTCCGTGCTGTTCGGCAAGGTACGACTCGAACTCGAGCCGCCAACGATCACTCGTCCGTCTCCAGAGATCGCTGTGGCCGCAGAGAGACCTCCCGGCGCGAGCGCACCAAGGTCTTCTAGCCCCGCTTGCTTCGTCCACAGAAAGGCGTGCGCAGCCCTGCCTTGATCCGTGAATGTGCCTCCCACGACCGCATTGCCATCGGCTGAAATACCATGCACATCGGTGCGGAGATCACCAGGCAGACTGCCCAAAGGTGTGAACTCGGCGCCGGACGCGCACCGGCCCCCGGTCGCGGCCGCGCAGCCTGCAACGAACAAGGCCCAGGACCACCGACGCGAGACGGTCTGAAGTGAGAGCCGGCTCGATCGCCCTCGGCGTCCCAACAGGATCGTCGCCGCCAATCCCCCTAAAGACGCCAGGACGAAGCCGCTGGGTTCCGGAACGAGCTGCAGGCCGGCCGGGCGGTGGAGGTCGATCGATTGCGCCTTGTTCGTCAGCAACCGGAATGCATCGGGAGAGAAATCGTCTTGTGCCCCGGGCGCGGCAAAGAGTTCGACGAACGCGGGCGCCCCGAAGTTCTTGTAGGTCAGCACACTGATGGGATAGTCGCCCGCCGAAAGAGTGGCCACAGCCGTCGTCAACGCGGGGGCAACGCCATCTTCAGCGACAATCGAGTGGCCATCCGGGCTGATGGCGCCCACTCCGGCGACTTCGGTGAATGTCGCGCCGTCGATGGTCAACTGCACGCCGCTGAGAGAATCGAAGCCGAAAGTGAATTGGCCGTCCTGAGGCACATGCAAAACGCCCCGGGCCTCGAGCGCAAAGGCGTCGCTGGGCTGTTGGGGGCCAGGGAGATTCTGGTTTCCTCCGAACCAGCCCCGCTCCTCTCCGTACGGATCGCCAAAATTCACCGAGTTCACCGACACCGCGTCTACCTGATCGAGCGGCCCAGGCGCATCGATCAGGCTGCGCGCGGCAGCAAGGTTTGCTAACTCGCCGGCGTGCCGCTGCACCTGCGTCAAGGCAAAGCCGCCTGCGACTGCAGGAATCGTGCCTACGAGATCCCGGCCGGGATCGCCCACGAGGGCGAACTGTTTGTCGCCGGGCCCTTTAGCCTGAAGGCCAAAGGCCGCGGCGCTGGGGCCATTGAAGTAGACCACCTCGACATCGTGATCCCCCGGCCCCAGCTGCACAGTTCCCTGCGATCGACCCAGAGGATGCGTGCTAGGGTCGATCAGCGATCCGTAAGACGTGACTCGCGATGCGGGTCCGTTAAATTTGGCGCCGTCAATCCAGAGTTCGAACCCGTCGTCGGAATTGACGGCGAACTCCCAGGTTCCCTCGCGGCCAGCGGGAATCCGAATCGTGCCATGAGCCACTAACTGGAGGTTCTCCGCCGACGCCGGGACGACGTCGCCGCAACGGACGATTTCAAACCGCCGTCGATCTCCCGTCAACAGGCTGTCGCTGATCACCGGATGTGGGTAGCCGTCGGCGTACGACAGAACAGGAGTTTGGTAGTCGCGAACGATCGCCCCGGCCGGAGGCTGAAAAAGTCGGGTCAAGGCGACGTTCAGGTCGGTCTCCGGACCGAGCGCCGGTACATACAGTTCCCGCACGCCCCATAGGCCCTCGGCGCCCGCCGGACCAGGAAGATGCTGGGCTACGGGCGCGGGCGGATCGAAATCGCTGGCCAGCTGCGTTTCGTACTCGACGATGAACGGGGCAGGCTGATCCCGCGCGGCGCGCCAGCCGTCGGCCGAGAGCTGCACGTAGTCCTCATCGGCGCGCTTGCCATCGGGCTCCCCGTTGGCCCAATCCGTGTAGGTGAATGGCTCGCCGTCGGTCCACTTCCAGCCGATTCCATCGCCCGGCAACCCGCCGAGGCCAACTTTGCCGTCGTGAGCCGGATTGGGCGGCGACGAGGCCGACTCGCCACCGCCGAACGCCTCGTCGTCGGTAAGCCCGATCCAGCCAAACCAGGAGGCGCCCTGCCATTGTTGCGATCGCAGGAAGGCGTTCTCCTGCGCAGTGCTCGGAGCGGCTAAGTGACCGAGGGCGTTCTTCCCTGTCACTGACTCACGGCTTGCGTTGGCGAGCGCATTTGCTTCGAGAAACGTATGTCGAGCGCCGTCTTCGCCGTTGGCGAAACGAGCGCTGGTCCACCCCGCGCCGCGCAGCTCGTACAGGTTCCAGGTTCCTCCAGGGCCGTACGGTCCGGTGACATACACCTGGGCCGGCAGGCTGCTGGGACAAAACGCGCTCACGGCGCAACAAACTGCCGCCCAGCGTCGCCAATTCACACGCGCGAGACCGCTGCCCCGCTTCCAGCCGATGAAGAGCCTAAACATGATGTTCTCTCCGACAAGAGGTAGAATAGGAAAATGCATTCCGTTGGCGCGCACCGCGATCGCGATATGCCTGAATCAGTTTCGGTTCGATGGCCGTTCCGCCACTAAGGCAGCGTTTTTACGCGCCGGCGGCGTTAGCCTTCAGCAGCCCGCGATGCTCACCAATCGCCAGGTGGCGAGTCAAAATAATGAACGACCTTTTTCTTGTGCCCGCGGTCTTTGAATCCCTTCTGCAGCCATTGAACGGCATCTTGCGACACCTTCGATCGATGAATGAGCAGCGCGTGGAGGTTGGGCAGTTCTGCGTAGCCAGGGAGCGATGCGTCGCTGCGGATGACCTGGTCGAGCGATAAGTCAAAAAGTTCCGGAAAGCCGGCGAGGATCTGCGGATGTGGCTCAGAGCCCACCGGTGAGCGAACCTTCAGTTCACGCAGTTGCTGTAGCTCACTGATCGCCCGCCATCCCTCGGCGGAGATTCGACCGTCTACCGTTAGTGAGCCGAGCACGCGGCCCGGCCCCCAGGCAAGTCCCTCTCCCGTCACGTGAGGTGCGAAAACCTTGAGGTAGCGCAGCTGAGAGGCGCCCCGGAGATGCTGGAGCGTCTCGTCGGTTACTTTCCCCAGTGCCACATGGCGTCTCCCGCCGCTGCCCAAGTGGAGCGTACGCAACTGCGTGAGCTGCGAGAGAAACGCGGCGCCTTTGTCGGTGAGCTGAGGACACTCGAGCATTAGCGTGGTGAGACTTGGGAAGCCGCCGAGGACGGTGAGCCCCGCGTCGCTGAGATCAGGACAGCCGACGTACAAGGTTTCAAGTTCGACTAGTCCTTGGCAGTCGAGCAAGCCGCGGTCGGTAAACCCAGGACAATCCAGGTACAGCTGCTTCAACTCCGTCCACCGCCCCAAGCCGATCAGATCACAGGCCTTCGAATCTCGAGTCGTTAAGCTGAACTCCCGCAGCGACGGTAGGCCGCGGCACGTTGCCAATTGTTCGACGATACGGTCTGCGTCGCCACCGGCGGCGACCTCGACGTAAAGAGAGGTGACCGCCGGCAGTTCGGCGAGCGCGGCGAACTCCGCCGGGGACAACTCCTGTCCCGCAAAACTCGCCCGCCAGGTTTTGACCACCGCGCTCTTGCGATCAATCGCGATCGACAACCTGCCCGGAACTAGCTC
The DNA here is from genome assembly GCA_046349955.1 of Pirellulales bacterium. GTDB lineage: Bacteria > Planctomycetota > Planctomycetia > Pirellulales > JBGAPH01 > JBGAPH01. The sequence goes on from JAXMBI010000007.1 coordinate 211,110, forward strand.
GAGTCCCCCGATGCGGCGTGTGAGCCTCTGTCGGAAAGTGTCTACGTTCGGTCCGGGGAGCCGATTCGTGTGGGGTAGGAGTTGCCAGTGCGCGGCCTCGCCCGCTCGCCAGACCAGTTGCAACGGCGGCGCGAACAGGGGCAACGAATAGCTGGGAGCGGACCCGGGAAGCACCAAGGCAGCTAAGCTAACCGCGGCCAACCAGGTCCACACCACGCTGGTGCGCCGGGCGACGGCGGCGCTCAACACCTGCTCGAAGCGCTGCTTGAGCCCCCAAGCCGGCATGGCGGCGAACGCGAAGCCGAGTTGCGAATTGAGCCGGAGTTCTACGACCTCGAGCAGACAGCGGGCGTATTCCGCGGGAGAGCACTCCATCTCGCGCAGAACCTGTTCGTCGCAGGCCCGTTCGCGCTCGTCGCAGACTCGCCGATTGAGCCACCACACCAGCGGATGAAACCACCACACCACCTGACTAACCACCTGCAGCCACGCCAGCAGGGGATCACTCCGCTTCAGATGCATCAGCTCGTGTGCGAGCACCAGTTCGAGGCGGCGGCGCGGTCCTTCCGCGACCGCCGACGGCAGAATGATGCTTGGCCGCCAAACACCAAACGACACAGGTCCCACATCCTGGCTTACGCGCACGGCCACCCGGCGTGACAGCCCAAGCCGCCGGCGGACCGAATTGCAGCAGGCCGACAGGTCTGGGCGCGGTTTCACGGTGTTCCGTAGCGTGACCAAAGAGCGTCGCCAGCGCTTCCACAGCGAGGCAATCACCAGTCCGCTGCCGATGAGCCAACATACGGTCAGGGCTCTCGGCAGCATCTTCGAGACTTTGGGCTTGGCGACTGCCGCGGCCTCTGGCGGCGCTAATGTCGCGCGACGGGCTTGAACGTCCTCGGGGAAGATGGCACCGCGAGGAAACAGCGCGTAGTGAGCCGGGAACTCGCCGCGTGTGGACTCGGGAGGAATCATCGCGACGGTAGGGTTGAGCGTCCAACCGCTCGAAACAATTTCGTAAGACCAAAACAGCGACGCCCAACTGAAGACTCCTGTCGGACTGGCCATTTCGATCGGAACCAAGCACTTGAGCAGCGCCACGACGCCGAGGGCGTACGCCAAGCGAGGCCGTCGTCGGCCCAAAGTGGTCAAGAGCGCCGCCACGATCAGGATCGTGACGGTCACCTCGATCAATTGCAGCCGAAAATCGAACATGGTGCGGGCCGCCGGTCATTTCGTAGGCTTGGGAGGCGACGATTCGTACTGATCGAGCAAAGCGCGGAGCTCCGCCAGTTCTTCCGGCGAGGGGTTCCGCTCCGCAATCAAATGCTGCCACAAGGGGAGCGTTTGGCCGCCAAAAAGACGCCGCACGAGGTCGTTTACCGTGTCGCGAACGACGCTCGAGCGCTGAGCCGCCGCGCTGTAGACCTTGGTCCGGCCCTGCCGCCGCGCCTTGAGATACCCCTTCGTTTCCAGCCGCCGTAGATAGGTCTGCACGGTCACGTACGTCGGTGCGTCCGGGCCCGTCAGCGCTTCGCTCACTTGGGCGAGCGTCGCCTCGCCCAGCTCCCACACGGCGTGGACGATCTGCATTTCGTTCTTCGAAAGGGGCGCGCGCTTGGCCATGGCGTTTCCTCGCATCAGTACGTCTGTACGCGAATGTACGTACAAACGTAATTGGCGTCAAGCGATCGGCGCGGAGATTTTCGGGCGGGGCGGCGGCCGCGTCCCAGGCGCCCCTGCTACGGCCTTCCGGCTCCGACCGGAACCCAATTCACCGTGTTCCGTCGCCAGGAGCAGGGCGTCTGCGGTCGCCCTGAGGAACGCTAATTCGCGGCGCGGGAGATTGCATTCTCTGGAAATAGAGCCTCCGGTACATATCGCTTTCGGCTTGGGATGCCTCGAGATCAGTCTTGTGCGCTGGAGATTCGTTTCGAGATGAGCGCGATGCAATAGCTCGGCGTCCCGTTTGGTTGACAACCGACGGTGGTCCGACCAACCACGCCACAACATAGGGCGACTACAAACGTCACCACACAAGATCGTCCGTAAGAGCGGAACTGAGGCCGTCTCATTCAGATCCACACTCCGTCAGTCAACGTGTTTGGACGCCCCAGCGGACGGTGTCCAGGTCGGACGGGCAAGCCATGACTGGTCACCTTGCGGTTCGGAAGGCCGGCAGGTTCCGCCGTATTTTTGCGCGGGCTGATTTGGCCAACGTGGCCGAGGGTCAGCACTTGTCCAGTTGAGTCATGCGCTTCATCCGGGGCTGCCCAAGAGTCGATCTAGCTCCGGCGATTCAACGATAGCAACCACAGCGACTTCACGTTCACCAGGTGGTCGATACCTCTAGGCGATAGATGGGTGCGACTTGTTCCACTTGCCGGGCAGCGACACAGTTAGCCTCTGAAGCGATCGGCTGCCAGACAACGCCCGAGCTGCTTCGTCGTCAAAGTTCTTGCAGTTTTACGATGTCCACCCGAACAAGGTCAGGTAGGTCTGCGAGCACATGAAAGGCGTCGAATGAAGTGTTTTGGAGATGCACTCTTTCGGCGGAAAGCACGTAGTCATCCGCCAGGAACTGCCATTGGGGGCGAGCGGCAACATTCGAATCTCTAGTCGGAGACGTGCCGATGCCCGGTGCGGATCGAAAGTAAATCTCTACGACGCCATGTTCGGCGTCCGCTGCCCGAAGAACACGCAGGGCGTTCGCCCGCCGCCGGGCCGCAGATGCATAGATACCGAGCGGAATTGAACTCGCAGTTACGCAAATAAGAAGCCAGCGAAGCGTGAACCTGAAGCGTGGCATTTGCAATCAGCCCGTTCTGCGGGTCAGGAGAAACTGCCACTCATTGTCGGCGACCGTAGTGGCATGGTGCAACAGCGGTCAATCGCGCCGCAGATGTGTGCTTCAGGAGCCGACTCAATGTTCCGGAACCCAATTCACCGTGTTCCAAACCCGTCCGCTCACCGCCTGGCCGTCGGCCGACTCGACTTCGTAGATCACTCGCATCTGCATCACCGGCGCAAGGTCCGAAATCGACAGCCGCACCGTGCGGCCGTCAGGCAGGAGGCGCGCGGCCGCGATCTTAACTAGGTCGCGGCCTTCTTGCTCCGGCTTCGCCACCGACCAGTCCTTCGAGCCATACTCCTCGGACCAGCGGTAGTTCCACTGCTCCACGCGGAACTTACGTGGGTCGGCCGCGGACTTGCCCAACGGGGTCGAGAACTCGAGCTCCAGCCCGCCTGGCACGACCTTCAACCCCACCGGCAGCCGCAGCGGCTGCCCCGTGTAGCGCACGCGCTGCAGGCAGCCGTCTTGCTTTGCGGCATTCTGCCAGCCACGTAGCCCACAGACATAGAGATGCCCATCTCGCGGGTTGATCCGCCCGCGGGCGACGCCGGAGAGAAAGAACAGCCCCAGGTCGACCGCGCCCCCTTGGGCGTGTTCCCCTTCGATCTGCGGCAACAGCAGCAACATCCGGCAGCGGCCATACGAAAGGTGCAGGGGCCGTCCAGCGAGTGGTCCGAAGCAGTTCGGCGGAACCCATACCTGGCCGCCGGCCGAGTTGTCGGCCTCGCGCGGCAGCCAACAAAGCGGCGGATCATAGGTTGCTGGCGCCTGCTCGCGGTGGTGTGCCCGCATGTCGCCGTAGAAGCCCCCTTGATGGATGAGGTCGACGCGCGTGGCCGGCATCCAGTTGCCCTGCTGATCGGCCCCGGTGATCAGGCCGGCAGGAGACATGCCGAGGCCGATGGGGTGGCGAAACCCGGTGGCGAAGATCTCGGCCCGGCTGCCATCGGCCGCCACGCGCATCAGGCAGCCGCCCGTGGGGGTGTCGGTGTCGCCCGTCTTGAAGAAGTAGAAGTTGCCCTGCGGGTCGGTTTCGAGGCAGGTGTCGTAGGAGTGCTCGCCGCCGCCGGTGTGCCAATCGTGGTTCACGTTCTCGTAGAAGTCCGCCTCGCCGTCGCCGTTGGCGTCGTGCAGCCGCGTGAGCTGGCCGCGCTCGATCACGTGGATCAAACCGTTCACGACCTTGAGCCCGAGCGGCTGGTAGAGCCCGGTGGCGAAGCGTTTCCACGTGAGCTGGCCCAGCCGTTCGCCCACGCCCCGCACGAGCCACACGTCGCCATGCGCGCTGCACACAGCCAGCTCGCCGCCGGGAAGGAAATCGAGCCCGCCGAGAAACATCAGCGCATGGTGCGGATTTTCATGCGGAACGGAGAGCGTGTCGACCACGAGGGACGCGTTGTCGGCCGCGTTTTCGCCCTGCGTGACGATGGGCTGCGTCCACCGCGCGGGTCCCGGAGCGAGGAGCGGCTGCAAGTCCTCCGGCTTCGTTTCCTTGGCCAACCGCGCGAGAGCGGCAGCCTCGACGCGGGAAGACAGCAGCAGCGTGATCCGGCGCGTATCGCGCGACGGCGGCAACGATACGACTACGCGGCCGTCCTTGCGGGCGGAAAGCTTCGCCGCATCAGGCTCAGCGGCCAGCGCCACGGTCAGCGTCGGTTCGTCGGCCGGTGATTGCACGGCCGACGCGCCATCGAATTCGCGTAGCTTGCCTGCCTGCTTGAACTCGGCGACCAGCAGTTCGAGCGGCCGCTCCGTGGGGCCGACTGCGAGCATGCGCGTGAACACCGGCTGCCCCGCGTGCTCCACGAGCCAAGGCGACTCGAGCACCGGCGTGTCGCCCACCGTGTAGGAGAGCGCGACGCGCGGACCGTGAAGATACAATCCGCGATAGTGAACCCACGCGCGCGGCAGCGGGGCGGTGGCGCGGTCTGGGGTTTCCCAGCGCCCTTGGGGATCGGCCCAGCCGGGGCCGCTCGCCGTGCGAAAGACCATCGTTCCGTCAGGCGTCGGGGTGTTCAGCAATCCGAAGCGGCGCTCGCTGTGCTGCAAGAAGCCGCCAGTCCAGCCGGCCGCGATCCGACATTGATTGCGGTCGAACACCACGGCCCCCTGGCCCTGCTCTCCCACGCGGATCGCCGTCGCCTTGTAGACGCGCGTAGCGCCGTCGAGCGAAGGATAGTCCATCGTCGCCTGAAACACGGGGCCGGTGTCCATGCGCCGCAGGCGATCGTCGATCCAGTCGGCGTCGGTGTGCTTCTCCCAGGGCGCGGCGTCACCGGCCACGGGGGGCGGAGTCCACGCCGGATCGCCGGGCGGCACGTTGCGGCGGCGAACCCGCTGGGCTAGTGCTTCGTCGGAATGAGCGATGTACAACAGAACGAACGCGGCCGCGAGACGGGCCGAGCGGGAGCGAAGCATCGGAGAAGACTCGAGGTAGGCGGGAGGTGTGCGGCGCAGCCGCAGGCTGTAGCCGGCACACTCCGTGTGCCGAATGCTGAATCGGCAAACAGCTCCGATCGCGCGCTTGGGTGATCAGCCAAGCAGCGCTTGCGCCGCACCGGCATTCGGCACACGGAGTGTGCCGGCTACTTTCGGCAAGGCTACCTGTGCGTTCAGCGCCTGGCAACTGTCGCGCATTTAGCGCTGCCCTGGCGCTGGGGCATAGACCACCCACTCCTGCTGGCCGAGCACCCAGAGTTGCCCGCTCGAACTATCGAGCAGGTAGGGGCGGCGACTATCCATTTGGATGACTTGGAATCGCAGCGCGTCGGGCTGGTAGTAGCCGGGGGGAGGCTGGCTGCCGGTGGGCGCGAGCGCGCTCTCGACGCTCGTGCGGCTCGCCTTGCCAGGGGATTGCAGCGCCTGCCCGCGCAGCACGCCGGCGCCGTACGTGCCCAGCCCGCCGACGATTACGCCCACGACCAACCCCAACTGCAAACGGGTACGAACGCTCATGACACGGGCTCCCAAGCGGAGAACAAAGGGATGCGCGGAAATCGCCTCCTTGGAGCCTAATCGAGCGGCTGCCCGCCGAACATGGTCGCAGGATCACGATTTCCCGCTGGACCTGAAGGAATGAAGCGGTTGTGCCGCGAGTTCAGATTGGTTTCTCGCAAAGGCGCGAAGATCGCAAAGCAGGCTCGCTCGAGTCCTTGGCGAGCTTCGCGCCTTCGCGAGAATTTCTGCCTGAGTCCTTTGTGTCGTTGTGTCTTGGTGGTTCAACTCCTCCGAATCTCCACGAGGCGTCACACCCGCCCCTGCCGCTCGAGCCGCTTATAGAGGACGAGCGAGTAGACCACGGGCACGCCGGCGATCGCCACGAGCACGCCGACGAACAGCCACACCCCCGACGCGCCGGCCAGCGTCGCCGCGAAGCCGACGAGCCCGCCGGCCACGAACAGCCAGGCGGCCAGCCGATGAGTTTGCGTCCACACCGTGTCGCTGGCCAGCGTCCACGGCGTCCGCACCCCCACCCAGAAGTTCCGCTGCACCTTGCCGAGCACGTTGCCCAGGAGCGCGAAGAGCAGATACGCCCCCGCGACGACCCATCGCCCGAGATCGAGCGTTGGCTCGAGCGCCGCGGCCAGCATCAGCCCCTGCATCCAGGCGAAGAACGCCACCATCAGGAACATCAGGTATTCATAGGTGGCGCGGAACGAGTCGATGGCGAACTGCTGCGGCGAGAGCCAGGGCAGCAGCCGCCCCACGCCCACCGCCCCCAACATCACGAGCGCCGGCGTGATCAGGCTCACAAGCGCCTGGTCCTTGGGCACGAAACGGTCGGGCGCCCCGCTGAATCCCCAGTGGACCGGAATCTCCGCCGGCAGCCGATCGTGGAAGCCGAAGTAGACGGTCAGGCAGGCCGCGAAAGCCGCGGCGGTGAGCACGAGCGAAGCCAGTAGCCAACGATTCATCGCGCCTTCTCCTGCGACGCCGACCTTCCATTGCGGCCCTTCGCCGGTTTCTCGGCGAACAGGTCCCATACGATGGCCAGCACGTCTTGCATCACCGTGGTGTTGAGGGCGTAGACGATCTGTTGCCCCTGCCGCCGCGAGCTGATCAGGTCGGCCGCCTTGAGCACCGAAAAGTGGTGCGACATCGACGGCTTCGACATGTCGAACCGCTCGGCGAGCTCGCCAGCCGTCTGCTCGCCGTGCCGGAGCAAGCGCAGGATCTCGCGCCGCGTGGGATCGGCCAGGGCTTTGAAGGCGTCGTTGGCAGGCAAGCGGGCGGCTCACACGTTTAATGGTTAGGCAATTGTCTAAATATAGCGTGCGTCGCGAATGGGTCAAGCTTGCGTTGCCCGATCCGAACTAGCCCGAAGCGCGAGCAAGGGAGAAGCCGCGCATCCATGGTCGAGCCGCGCGGACCCTGCACGGGCCGGGCAGCATTTCCGGCCAGCGCGCCCGACCGGCGCTCGAGTCCCTTGCTCGCGCTTTTTGAAGTTGCGCTTTTGGTTGGAAGCGGGGGCATGGATCAAGCGTTTGCTCTTGGAGCGAGCAAGGCTACGTGCAGCCCCGGCAGGGGCGACCCGAGAATAGCCCCGGGCCAGGGCAGCGTGAGCTGACCGCAGCCCGGGGTCCGTGAGAAGTAGGGAACAAAGCCCCGCAGGGGCGACACAAGAACTGCTTGCCAGCGCTGGACTCAAGCATATCTCAGGCATATCTGTCGCCCCTCCGGGGCTCTTTGTTTCCGTGGGGCGTAACCCCGGGCGGCGTCCGGCTGCGCCGGCCTTGCCCGGGGCTATTCTCGGGTCGCCCTGCCGGGGCTGCATGCCGCGCCTCACGCTTCGCAGATGCCAAGCCGCAACTTCAAAACTGGCGCTGCGGGCTGGTGTGGCGCAACCGAAACTCACGGTGACCAAGCGCTAGCGAGCGTCGGCCTGCCGTTGCCGGTCAAGAAACCCGATCGCCGCTTCCACCGCCGCGCGGTCGAAGAACGCCCGCACGTGGCCGGCGCCTGGCACGACGTGCGACTCAACGGTCACGCCGGCCGCCTTGAGCAGCTCGGCCATCGCCACGCTCGTTGACCGCGGCACCAGCAGATCGCTGTCGCCGTGGTAGAAGAACGTCGGCGGCGCCTTGGCCGAGACGAACCGCGCCGGGCTGGCCTGCCGGTAGATTTCCGGCAGCTCGGCCCGCGTTCCCCCCAGCCAGTACTTCAAGATCGCCTGCTGCGGCGGGACGGTCGAGAAATCGCAGGGAGCGCCGCCAGCCACGATCGCCTTGAGCCCCGTGGCTTCGGTGCCTTCTTTTGCTACGGCCTCTGCGTCGGTCACGCCGACCAGGGCCGCCAGGTGCCCGCCGGCCGAATAGCCAAACACGGCCAGCCAGTTGGGGTCGATGTGGTGTTCCTTGGCCTCGCGCCGCATCCACTCGAGCGCTGCCCGGCAATCATCGAGCTGGGCAGGGAATTTATATTTGGGGGCCAGGCGATAGTTGATCGATACGGCCACGTAGCCCCGCCGGGCCAGCGCGCGGCCATGAAAGTCCATCTGCTCCTTGTTGCCCAGGGCCCAGCCGCCCCCATGGACCAAGAGCACACCGGGGAACGGCCCCTCCCCCGGCGGCGAGAAAATGTCTGCCCGCAACTCGACGGGACCCGCCTTGGCGTAGACGACGTCAGTCTCGGTGCGGATCGGCGCCTGGGCAGCGTCTTCAGCGCGCGCTGCTCCCACGAGCCCGATCAGCAGCAAAACCAACCCCCAGCAACCCTTTGGCATCGCTCATCTTCTCCGCGCCGCGGACCGGGCCGCGGCCAATCGAACCTGGAAACCCGCTTGCGCCCTCTTCTATAATAGGAAAGTCGCCCAGGCGGCACAGGCGGCGGGCGCCGGCTCGCCGCCGGAAAACGTGAATACGCCCTCGCTTACGCGTCGGGTTCGGATCGGCCGGCCCTCATCCCAACCCGACGCGTAAGCGAGGCAGACGCGCCAGCCGCCGCCCCAAGTGCGATCCCCGCCTTCCTTCCTCCCGGAGCTCACGACTCGATGCCCCAGCGTTTTTCCTCGATCGACGAAGCCGCCGCGGCCATTGGACGGGGCGAAGTGGTGATCGTCGTCGACGCCGAGGACCGCGAGAACGAGGGAGACTTCGTGGCGGCCGCCGACCGCGTGTCGCCGGAAATCGTCAACTTCATGATCACCCACGGCCGTGGGCAGCTCTGTATGCCGGTGCTGCCCGAGGTCTGCCAGCGGCTCGATTTGCCGCTGATGGTCAACGCGAACACGGCCCCCTTGGGCACCTGCTTCACGGTGCCGATCGATCACCGCACCTCACGGACCGGCATCACGGCCCAGGAGCGGGCGACCACGATCCAGGAGATCATGAACCCGGCCAGCAAGCCGGGGGACTTCGTGCGGCCGGGGCACCTGTTTCCGCTGGTGGCCAAGGAAGGGGGCGTGCTCCGCCGGGCAGGGCACACCGAGGCGGCGGTCGACCTGGCCCGGGTGGCCGGCTTGGCGCCTGCCGGCGTGCTCTGCGAAATCCTCGACGACACCGGCAACCGCGCCAGCCGCGACGCCCTGTTCGCCCTGGCCGACCGCTTCCGGCTCGAGATCATTTCGATCGAAGAGCTGATCCGCTACCGCCGGGCGCGCGAAAAACTGGTGCAGCGGCTCGACGAAGCCGAACTGCCCACCTGGTATGGCCCGGCCAAGGTGGTGACCTACGAGGTGAAGTACGAGAGCCAGGAGCCGCTGGCGGTCGTGTTCGGCGATTTGAAAAAGGCCGAGGCCCCGCTCGTGCGGCTGCACTCCTCGTGCTTCACCGGCGATCTGCTCCATTCGCTCCGCTGCGACTGCGGCGACCAACTGCACATGGCCCTACAGATGATCGCCGACGAGGGAGTGGGCGTGCTCGTTTATCTGCTGCAAGAAGGGCGGGGGATCGGCCTCTTGAACAAGATCCGCGCCTACAAGCTGCAGGACCAGGGGCTCGACACGGTGGAGGCCAACAACGCGCTCGGCTTCCGGGCCGACATGCGCGACTACGGCGTCGGCATTCAGGTGCTCAAAGACCTGGGCCTCTCGAACGTGCGGCTGCTCACGAACAACCCCAAGAAGACCGACGCCTTCATCTACGGCAGCTTCGATCTCAAGGTGGTCGACCAAGTGCCGATCGTGCCGCCGGTGAACGAGCACAACGCGCGTTACTTGGCGACGAAGCGCGACAAGCTGGGGCACCGGCTGCCGGCCACGCAGTAGCCGGCACACGCCGCTGTGCCGAATTCGGGAGCGGCGCGAACCGTGCAGGGCGCTCAGGCGTCTTTTCGGCGCTGGTGTCTGCTAGCGGCTTGCTGGCGGCCCGTTGGTTCCGCGGCACTTCCGTGCCGCCCCGCGCGGGGGTAGAATCTTGAGCTTGCCTGGCGCGGCCTTACCCGCCGATCTGGGCCCAAGTCCCCGTAGCTCAATTGGATAGAGCGTCGGCCTCCGGAGCCGAAGGTTACAGGTTCGAATCCTGTCGGGGATACTTTTACCAGGGGTTTGGGGCGAGGGGTGAAAGGGGCTTCGAATGAGCGAACCGCGCCCGTTCCTGCCCAGAATCCGCCGCGTCGCCGCAGCCATTCTCGCGCTGCTGCTCCTCTTCGTCGCCGGCGCGGTCTTCTTCGCCAACGATCTCGTCGGGCTGGCGGTGGTGGCTGGCATCCGGAGCAGCGTGCGCCGGCAAGACTTCGCCCCGCAACCGGCCGTGCGCGGCTCGGCGATCAGCGAACCGGGCCGCTACGTGTTTCCCGATTCCACCGAGCTGCGCGTGGAACTCGTGCCCCACGGCAACGGGCATGCCGTGCGCTATCAACTCTCGCGCGGTGAAGAGCGGCATTTGGTCTCGACCGACAACCCGAGCGCGTTCCACCGCTGGGCGCTCGTGCTCGATGCCCAAAACCGGTTGTGGTTCGACTCAAGCGACCTGGGGCTCTCGGTCTGGACCATGGCAGACGGCGCTTGGCGGCAAACGACGGTAGGGAGCGCTCGCCCGGATCTACTCCGCGCCGTGCCGCTGGAATTGCCCTTGAGCGGCAACCTTCGCGCCGCGGTCGACGAAGCCAAAGCCGCGACTTCCAAGCCAGATGCGCCCGCCGAGTGAGCGCCTGGGTAGCAGCGTGCCCTTAGCAGCCGCGGCTGTCAGCATTGTCATGCGGCGGCGCGACCCCTCTCCGCGATCGGTGCGCAGAATCCCTCAAGGGGCAAGGCAGAAGATGTCCCCAGGCAAGGGACCAGATAGGAGCGGATTCGATGAAGCGGATCTTGATCGCGGTGGGGATTCTCTTGGGGATGGGCGGAGCGACGGTCGCCGAGGCCGCTCCAACGGCGGCGGCCACACCCGCTGTGGCCTCTGCCAGCAGCCCGTTTCAATTGGCGCGCTACCGTCGCTACGGCGGTTTCCGGGGCTACTCGGGCGCCTATCGCCGCTACGCAGGCTACGGCTGGGGCCGGGCTCGGGGCTTCGGCGGCTACCGCGGCGGGTTCTACCGGAGAGCGCCGGGCTTCCGCCGCGGCTACGGCTTCCGCCGCTGGTAACAGCCTGAAAGCGCGGCGCAAAGCGAACGAGATTCATGGCCCGCAGAGTAGGCCTGCTGCGGGCCTTTTCTCTGCGCTGCACGACGCCTCGCCGGAGCTACGCAAGCCGCGGCTACTCGATTCGGCACCAGCGCCCCAGCGACGTGCGGCTTTGGTCGATGCGCGCATTCCGCGACGCGCGGCGGCGGTCTGACTTGACCTTGGCCACCTCCGTGCTGGCGAGCGCCGCGAGCGCCAGCGGCAGCGCCGACGCCGAAACCTGCACGGGCTCCGCGGCCGGGATCGTGGCCTCCGCCAACGCGGCGGCAGGCAGCGGAGCAGACGGAGAAACTGCCGCCGCTGCCGCCGGCGCCAGCCGGTTCGCGGCGGCCTCGATCGACTGCAGCATCAGCGTCAACTTGGCCGCCTCGGTCGCCTCGCGTAGGTCGGCCTGCCGCGGGCCCTGCTGGCTCGAACCTCCCTGCGGCAGCGAAGCGCCCTTGGCGGGCGCCTCTGGCGGCGTCACGGGGCGCTGCACGCGCTGCCTGCCGCCTGCGCCGTTTTGCTGATTCGTCCGCAGATCCTCAGGCACTTCGCCATCCTCGACGACGTAGTCGCCCGATTGAATGCGGTCGAGCGGGCTGGGCGGCTCGACGTTGTCGAGCTCGATCGGCGGCAGCGGGTTATACTCCAGCGTGAGCAACGATGCCGCCAGAAGCTGCTGATTGACCGCCGGCTGCGAGGCGGGCGCCACATCGGCCACGGCGTTCGTGAGCTGCGCGGTGGAAAACACCACGCCGCCCAGATTGAGCACCGACACGCGCACGACTTGCTCGGCGGTCCGGCCGCCGGCCTCAACGATGACCGGGATGTCGAATTCACCGCTCGCGTCGGCCGGCACGAGCCAACTGACGGCGCCCGTCTGCGAATCGATCGTCGCGCCCGAGGGGGCTCCGGCCCCCAGCGAGTAGAGGAACTGTTGGTTCGGCGTGTCGGGATCCGTGGCCGTGATCGTGAAGGCCACCGGCGAGCCGGCCAGGCTCTGCTGGTCCTCGACCGGCGACACGCCGATCGGATCCTCGACCGGCCGCACGACAAGCGTCACGGCCACTTCGTCGGACAGCGCCGAGCCGTCGTTCGCTCGATAGGTGAAGGTGTCCGTGCCGTTGAAGTTGGGGCTCGGCAAGTAGCTGAACGAGCCGTCCGGGTTGAGAATGAGTTGGCCGTGGCTGGGGCCATGCACCAGCACGGCGCTCAGCACTTGGGTGTCGACGTCTTTGTCGTTGCCGAGCACGCCGTCGAAGGCGGCCGTGGCGACGTGGGTGTCTTCGTCGAGCGTGTAGGTGTCGGGGTGGGCCACCGGCGCATCGTTCACGGCCGTGACGTTGATCGTCACCGTCACGGGCGCCGACTCGCGGCTCCCTGCCGCCACTTTGTAAGTGAACTGCACGCTGCCGTTGAAGTTGGCCGCCGGCACATACTTGAAACTGCCGTCGGCGTTGAAGCTCAGTTTGCCGCTGGCGGGGTCCGAGAGCTTGACGGCCCTCAGCCCCTCGCCATCGGGATCGTTGTCGTTCTTGAGCACGCCGTTGGCAGCGGCGACCACGAGTTGGCCGTCCTCGGCCACCGTGTAGGCGTCGGCTTGTGCAATCGGGTTGTCCGGCAAGGGGGTGATCGTGAGCGTCACCGTCGCCAAGTCCGAGTTTCCGCTGCCGTCATTGGCGCGGTAGGTGAAGCTGTCGGTCCCGTTGTAGTTGGCGTTGGGCTTGTAGGTGAAGCTGCCGTCGGACCGGAATTGCAATGTGCCGTGTTGCGGCTCAGTGACGAGCAGGGCCGTGAGCGGGCTTTGCTCCACCGGGTCGCTGTCGTTCTTCAGCAGCCCGTTGCCCAAGGCCACCGTCAGGGTTTCGTCTTCCTTCAGCGAGTAAGCGTCGTTGCCGGCGATCGGCGGATCGTTCACCGAAACGACCGTCAGGCTCACGGTGATTGGGTCGGTCTGCTGGTCGCCAAACTTGAGGCGATAGGTGAACGAGTCGGGGCCGTTGTAGTTGGCGGCTGGAATGTAGGTGAACGAACCGTCGGGGCGAAACGTGAACTCGCCGTGCGTTGGTCCGTTCACCAGCAGCGCCTCGATCGAGAGGCCGTCGGGGTTCGAGTCGTTCGCCAACACGCCGACCGCCGCCGCTGGATCTAGGTTGCCGTCTTCGTTCACGTTGTAACTATCGGCCACCCCCGCCGGCACGTCGGGCATTGGGTTGACCGTGAAAGTCACGGTGATTGGGTCGGACGTCGCCACGCCGTCGCTCACCCGATAGGTAAAGCTGTCGTTGCCGTTGTAGTTGGCGGCCGGCGTGTACTTGAACGATCCGTCGGCGGCCAGTTGCAGCGCGCCATGGGCCGGGCCAGTGACCAAGACCGCCGTGATCGGGTCTTCGTCCTGATCGTGATCGTTGACGAGCACGCCCTGGGCGACGGGGATCTGGAGCACTTGGTCTTCATCGAGCGTGTAGCTGTCGGCCGCGCCCGTCGGGGCGTGATTGGGCGGACGGACGGTCAGGTTGACCGATTGATCTTTCGTGTTGCCCGCCTTGTCGGTCACGCGAAGGGTGAAGGACTGCGCGCCGACCTGGGCGACCGCGGGCGTCCAAGCAACCAGGCCGGTCGCCGCATCGATCGTCATGCCGGAGGGCGCGGCAATCAGCGAATAGACCGGGGCGTTGGCGTCGTCGTCGCTGGCGGCGTCGTACGTATAGGCGCTGCCCACCGCGGCCAGCGTGCCCGCCGTGCTGGTGACGGCCGGGGCCTTGGCGTCGATGGTGACGATCAGCACCGAAGAGGCCGACCCATTGACGCCTCCCAGGCTTTGCGCGGCGGTGATCAGGTTGGCGCCGTCGGCCAGCTTGGCGCTCCCGTTGGTCACGATCGTGGCCGTCGTGCCCGTGGCGGTCAGTTCGCCGATCTTGGTGCTGCCCGAAAACAGTTCGACCTTCGCGCCGGGCACCAACCCGCTGAGTTGGAACGACAGGGCGCCGGCCGCGGTCTCATTGTTCAGCCGGGTCAAGTTGTCGGTCGCACTCGACCCAGTGTCCGAAGCGTCCAGCAGGTCGGGGGTCGTGGGAGCGCCGAGAGGCACTTGCCCGAAATCACGTCCGGGGGCGCTTTCTCCGACTCCCAGCGTCACTGAATAGAACCCCGCCGCCGGCGTGGTGCGCGCCCAGCCCACGCGCTGCACGCTCCGCACCACATAGGTCCCCGCTTGCAGGCCGCTGAAGCGGTACGCGCCGTTGGAATCGGTCTGGGCCGACTGTTCGCCGCTGTTCTGCACGCCATCGTTGTTCGCGTCGATGAACACCGTCCATCCCGAAACGCCCGCCTCGGCGCCGTCGCGCTGGGCGTTGTTGTTGGCGTCTTGAAACACCGTGCCATTGATCGCGCCGCCTTGAACCGCGATGTCCGTCACCACCACCAGTTGGTCGGCCGTGGGAGTGCCCGTGCCCGAGTAGTTGCGGACCGGCAAGTTGGTGAAGGCGCCGCCGCGGTTGGTGGTGGGGAGGGCGGCGATCGCATCGACGATCTGCATGCCGTTGCCGAGCACCTTGCCGAAGACGGTGAACCCGCCGTTCTGGTTGTCGAGGTTCGAAGAGTTGTCGGCGAGATTGAAGAACCACTGGTTCGTCGCGCTGTTGGGATTGCCCCCCAACTTGGCCATCGCAATCGTGCCGCGGGTGTTCGAAATGCCGGGCTCGTTCTGCACCGCCGGGTCGGCCGGTACGGAGCTGAAATCGGTCTTGAAGCCGCCCCCTTGCACCACGAAGCCCGGCACCGAACGGTGGAAGATCGAGCCGTCGTAATCGTTGTCGCGCACGTAGTTCAGAAAGTTCTGCACCGTGAGCGGGGCTTGCTGGTCGTAGAGTTCGACGTCGAAGTTCCCCAGCGACGTCTGGAACGTCACGGTGATCGTCAGCAGCCGACGGTCTTCCAAAGACTCGGCCCCGAGCGAACGCCGCACGCGGGCAAGCTTGGGGCGAGCGGTCGAACGGCTCAACAACGTGGCCAACGCGAAGGGAAAGCTCATGCCGGGATGATCTACCAGATGAGGAGGCGATCGGGGACGGGCCGCCAGGCGGGGCCCGCATCGACACGGAGAGTAGGCATTCATTCTAGGCGCAGGCGCGAGCGCGCAAACGCAACCTTCAGTTAACCCAACCGCCGCCAGCTTGGCAAGCAATTGGCGGACAGGGGGTTGCGACTATGACGATTACGTCAGCCGTGCGGCGCAGCACACGCGACTTTGGCCCTCGCTGCCCCCCCTCTCTGAGCGCGGGCGACTGAACCCCGGTCGGCCGACGGATTCCGTTCCCCTTTCTCGCCAAGCCCCCGCGCCGCCGAGTAGGCTGGGGGTTAGGGCGGTCTCCAAAAGCGGCTTCGATCGACGTGACCTTCCAGCAGGCGCAAAAACGTGCAGGATCCACCCCGCTGCGAGGGCTCTGCGCTTGCGCCGCGCTGCTGGCGATCGTTGCGGGCGGTTGCGGCCGCTCCTCGCACCGGCCTCCCCGAGACGTCCCCCCCGAGCACGACGTCGTGGTGCGCCCCGCCGACGAGCTCGTCGACGGCCGCGTGTTGCTCGGCTCGCCCAGCCTCACCGCCGGCATTTCGGGCAAGGGCCCCCTCACGCTGCCCGAGGTCGAAGCCTGGCTGGCCGACCCCCGGCAGCACGAGCCGCTCGATTTCGTGCTGCCAATCGGCCTGCGCGAGGCAGCCGACCAGGTGAAGATTCCGGCCGACAACCCGCTCACCCGCGCCAAGATCGAGCTGGGGCGGCAACTCTTCGTTGATCGCCGGCTCTCGGGTCCGAGCCGCAACCTGGCCTGCTTTCGTTGTCACCTGCCGAATGAAGGCTTCACCGACCACGTCGTCGTCGGCGATCCAGGGCGCGGGTTGCCGGAGCGTGTGCCGCCGCTGACGATCAACCGCATCTTCGGCGAAGAGCAGTTCTGGGACGGCCGCGCGCCCACGCTCGAGGCGCAAACGGTGATGCCGATCGCCTCGGCGCACGAGCTCGCGAGCACGCACGCCGACTGCGTTCAGTTCCTCCAAGAGAATCCCGTCTACCGGCGTCAGTTCGAGGTGATCTTCGGCGACGTGTCGATC
This sequence comes from Pirellulales bacterium, assembly GCA_046349955.1. Taxonomy (GTDB): domain Bacteria; phylum Planctomycetota; class Planctomycetia; order Pirellulales; family JBGAPH01; genus JBGAPH01. The sequence continues at coordinate 227,612 of JAXMBI010000007.1, forward strand.
GACAACGTGGGGCGGGCATTGGCCTCGTTCCTGCGGGCGATCGTCACGGCGCCTTCGCGCTTCGACGATTGGCAAGAGTGGCGCCGCTGGGAAGGCCGCGATCCGGCCAGCCTTTCGGCCGCTGAGCGGCGGCAATATGAAGACGCGGCCAGGCAGGCGCGTATTCGGCCGATGAGCCCATCCGCACAGCGCGGCTACGAGCTCTTCCAGGGGCGGGCCGGCTGCGTCAACTGCCACACGGGCGCAAACTTCACCGACGAGCAGTACCACAACCTGGGAGTGGGTCTCGAAGCCGAAAAGCCTGATTTGGGCCGGTATTTGGTGACCAAACAGGCGGCCGACCGGGGGGCATTTCGCACGCCGACCTTGCGCAACGTAGCCCAGGCGCCCGGCTATATGCACAACAGCCAGTTCTATTCACTGGGCGAGGTGATCGACTTTTTTGCCGCCGGGGGGCGAGCGAACGACCAGCTCGACCCGGCGCTCGCCCCCTTTGAGCTCAGCGAGTCCGAGCGGCGCGACTTGTTCGAGTTCCTGGGGTCGCTACGCAGCAAAGTCCCCCCGGTGTCGCTGGGGCGGCTGCCGGAATGAGCTGCCAGCGGGGATTCGGCGCGCCTGTTATCCGTTTGCGTTTTCTTGACGCAAATTTCCGCCCCGGCTAGCATGACGATGAATCTGATGCAGGCGGCGCCTGCGTCAGCGGTTCAGAGGTGGCGGCCCCCTGCGGGCGAGCCTTCCACGCTGTTTCGAGGTTTCCGAAGGTCACCTGCAAGGGAGTTCTTCCATGGCTCGCCCTGTCGCGCGCGTTCTGCCCCCTCTGTCGAAGCCCCGTGCATCGTTCCGGGGATTCACGCTCGTCGAGTTGCTGGTGGTGATCGCCATCATCGGCATTCTCATCGCGCTCTTGCTGCCCGCCGTGCAAGCGGCCCGCGAAGCGGCCCGCCGCACGCAGTGCATCAACAACCTCAAGCAGATGGCGCTGGCCTGCCACAATTACCACGACCAGAACAAGTGCCTGCCGCCCGGGGCGCAGTGGGACCCGAAGACTTCCGACGTGACCACGAGCGACAACTTCCGCCCCAACTGGATCGTGCTCGCGTTGCCCTTCTTGGAACAGCAGGCGACTTATAACGCCTTCGACATGACGAAGTATCTGAGCCACCAGAACAACATGCTCGCGCGGAGCACGAACATTCCGGCGTTCTTCTGCCCGACGGACTCTTCTCAGCAGCGAGTGAAGTATCAGCCAACCGCGGCTTCCGAAGGGCCGAACTGGGCGCGCAACAATTACGCTTGCAACGGCACGTTGGCCTACTTCGACCAATTGAACAACACGACGCTGAACGATCCGAACTTGGGCGGTGTGATGTCTTCGAACCACGCACTGCGCTTGGGCGACATCAACGATGGGACGTCCAACACGATGATGCTGGCCGAGGTTCGCGTAGGACTTTCGGCCGCCGACCGTCGCGGAACCTGGGCCATGGGCGTTCCTGGCGCCAGCTTGCTCATGATGCACGGTCTGGGCGGAGACGCGAACGGACCCAATGCTTGCAACGTTGAGTCCGATGACATCGAGGGGTGCTCGAGTCTGATGAGCGGCGACCCGGGCCAGACCACGCTTCAGGCCGAGTGCATGACCTGTTGGCAAACCAGCCAGAGCTATCAAGCCACGGCACGCAGCCGCCATCCCGGCGGCGTCATGGCGGCGACCGGCGACGCCAGCGTGCATTTCATCAGCGACAACATCCAGCGCGGCACAGGTTCCACCTGGGGCGTCTGGGATCGCTTCTGTGCTGCCAACGATGGCATCGCGCTCGACATGAGCAAGGTCTTCCAGTAGGCCGGAAGCCAGTCGTTCATGTTTCCTTGGGTCATTCCACCTCGTTTGGTTGTCTCTTGATGGTGCGAACTCTTCTGCGGTCGGCCGTGGCACTCGGATGCTTGGCGACGCTCTCGACTTTGCCGGGCTGCGGCAAGTCCGAAGGCATGTTGCCGGTCACGGGGTCGGTGAAGTTTGAGGACGGTTCGGTGCCCAAGGGCGAAGCCAGCGGCTACGTCGAGTTTGCGCCGGTCGCCGGCACAGCGGCCTCGAAGGGCGCCACCGGCATCATCGACAAGGAAACGGGTGAATTCGAACTCTACACCACCAAGCCTGGCGACGGCGTGCTTCCTGGCAGTTACTCCGTCACGCTTCGGGTGAATGCCACCTACCCGCCCAAACAGGACGGCAGTTCGAGCGTCGTGCCGCTCGAGTATACGACGTCGGAGAAGACGCCTTTGACGGCGGAGGTCGACGCCGGCCACACGCGCTTCGACTTCAAGATTCCCAAGCGCGGTGCCGCCGGCAAGAAGAAAAAGTAGCGGCGGCTCCTTGAAGCGCGGCCGCCTCTTGAATCTTTGATCCCCCGCGCCGGCGTGTTACGCTGGAGTTCGGTCACAGCTCGTGGTTCGGGTTGTGCCCCACGAGCCCGCAGCGCCAGCAAGGCACACCAGCGGCGTCGGCCGCCTGCCGCCGCCGATGCTGTCCCGCAGGCGGAGGGTTCGTCGGCGGCTCGCTAAGGAAACGTGGCTCTTCCTTGCTTGCGCTGCGGGCTAGTATCCGAGGGCAACTCGGCGGGGTTCGCACGTGTCTCTCGAGCGTCATCCTTCGATTGCTTGCCTGCTGCTCGTCCTGACGACCGCCGGCTGCGATGCGCTGCTCCCTCCGCGGCCCCCCGCGCCCCCGAAGACCGCGGCGCCCAGTCCTGCGCACGATCTCGTCGAGCGCCCGCCCGATCAGCTCGTCGAGGGCAAGATTCTGCTCGGCTCTCCCAGCCTCACCGCCGGCATCACCGGCAACGGCCCGCTCGCGCTCGCTGAGGTCGAAGCCTGGCTGGCCGACCCAAAGAACCACGAGCCGCTCGAATTCGTGCTGCCGCTCGGGCTGCGGGAGTTGGCCAGCGAAGTAAAAATCCCGGCCGACAATCCGCTGACCCGCGCCAAGATCGAGCTCGGCCGGCAGTTGTTCGTCGATCCGCGGCTCTCGCATCCCGACCGCAAGATCGCCTGCTTCTTCTGCCACATTCCGCTGCACAGCTTCACCGACCACGTAGTGGTGGGCAACCCCGAAGGCGGGCTGCCGAAACGCGTGCCGCCGATGACGATCAACCGCCTCTTTGGCGAGGCCCAGTTTTGGGATGGCCGCGCGGCCACGCTCGAGGCCCAAACGGTGATGCCCATCTTCTCGAGCCACGAGCTAGGCAGCTCGCCCGCAGCCTGCTTGGCGTTTCTCGAGGGGAACCCCGTCTACCGGCGCCAGTTCGAAAAGATTTTCGGCCAGGTCTCGGTCGACAACGTAGGCCGCGCGCTGGCGTCGTTCCTGCGCGCCATCGTCACCGGCCCCTCACGCTACGACTACTGGCGCGAACAACAGCGGCTGCGGGCTTTGCCGCCGGGGGACTCCAACCCGCACGAGCAGGCCGAGGCCGACAAGCTGGCCCGTCTCTATCCCTTCTCGTCGGTCGCCCAGCGGGGCCATGCCCTGTTCACCGGCAAGGCAGGCTGCGCCGACTGTCACACGGGGCCGAACTTCACCGACGAACAGTTCCACAACCTGGGTGTGGGCTTCGATGGCCCGAAGCCCGACCTGGGGCGTTTTTTGGTGACCGGAAAGGAGGCCGACCGGGGGGCCTTCCGTACCCCGACGCTCCGCAACGTCAGCCGTTCTCCCGGCTACATGCACGCCTCGCAGCTTTCGAGTCTGGCGGACGTGGTCGACTTCTTCGTCGCGGGGGGGATCGCCAACCAGCAGCTCGACCCCGCGCTGCGGCCGCTCGAGCTCTCCAAGCAAGAGAAGGCCGAGTTGCTGGCTTTTCTCGAGAGCCTGACCAGTCCCGTGCCGCCGGTCTCGCTGGGGCGGCTGCCGGCCGAGGAATAGCGGCGTTTCCGGCAATTTGCTTGACAGAGAAAAGACGCGGAGCTTAAGATCACGGCTCGGATCGACCGAACGGAGAAGACAGGCGTGGCCGGCTGCCCCGAGGGCGGCCAAATCGCTTCGTACTTTTCTTCCGTTCCTCTGAGGCCGATCATGTCTCGCCAGCCCGCTGCTCGGAACTCGGCGTTCACTCTCGTCGAACTGTTGGTCGTCATCGCGATTATCGGCATCCTGATCGCCCTCTTGTTGCCCGCGGTGCAGTCTGCCCGCGAAGCGGCGCGGCGGATTCAGTGCGTGAACAATCTGAAGCAGATGGCGCTGGCGTGCCACAACTATCACGACCAGCACAAGTGGCTGCCTACGGGGGCGAACTGGGATCCGAAGACCTCGGATGTTTCCACGAGCGACAACTTCCGCCCGAATTGGATCATTTTGGTCTTGCCGTTCGTGGAGCAACAGGCGACGTACAACGCCTTCGACCTGACCAAGTACATCAGTCACGCCAACAACCGCTTGGCCCGCGGCACGAACATCCCTGCGTTCTTCTGCCCGACCGACGCCTCGCAGCAACGCAACAAGTTTCAGCCGATTCCGGGCAAGCAAGCCGAGGGAGACAACTGGGCGCGGAACAACTACGCGTGCAACGGCACGTTGACGGATGCCCGTCAAGTCAACAGCCCGACCGGGTCCGGCACGACCTATGCCAACGATCCCAATTACGGCGGAGTGATGACGATCGGCGGCTCTCTGCGCCTCGGAGACATTACCGATGGCACCAGCAACACGCTGTTGCTGGGCGAGGTCCGCGTTGGCTTGACGGAGTTCGATCGCCGCGGGACCTGGGCCATGGGAGTTCCGGGAGCGAGCCTGCTCATGTGGCACGGCTCGACGGGAGACGACAACGGTCCTAATCCCTGCAATGAAGCTTCCGACGACACCGAGAATTGCTCTTGGCTGATGGGCAATCAGCCGGGCGCCCCCGGCGCGACACAAATGATTGCCGAGTGCATGACCTGCTGGCAGGGGAGCGACAGCTTCCAGGCGGCCCCGCGGAGTCGCCATCCCGGCGGTGTGATGACGGCCGTGGGCGACGCCAGCGTCCACTTCGTTAGCGACAACATCGACCGCGGCATCGGCCCCTGGAATCCCGCGGGCCGTTGGACGGTGTGGGATCGGTACTGCGCGGCGGGCGACGGCGTCGCCCTCGATATGAGCAAAGTGTTCCAGTAAGCGATTTCCCGTTGACCGCCCGTTCTTCCGTCTCGCCTTGTGTTCGAGGGCTCTTGATGCTCGCGCGCGTTGCTCGGTCTGCCTGCTGGCTAGCGCTTTGCCTAGCGATCGCCGGCTGCAACGGGGAAGGGAAGCTGAACGTCACCGGCGTGGTCAAGCACCCCGACGGGAGCGTTCCCAAGGGGATGGGGCCGAGCTACGTCGGCTTCTATCCGGAAAACCCCAACGACCCCAAGGCGAAAGGCGCCTCGGCGTCGATCGATCCGGAGACGGGCGCCTTCACGCTCTACACCGTGAAGCCGGGGGACGGCGCCTTCCCAGGAAAGTACAAGGTGATCTTCAAGGTCGATGCGGCCTACCCCCCCAAGGCCAATGGGGCAAGCAGCCTGGTGCCTACGGAGTACAACGACCCCGACACCACGCCGCTGACCGCCGAGATCAGCTCGAGCCAAACGCACTTTCCCTTCGAGGTGCCGAAGCGGACACCGGGCGCGAAGAAGAAGTAAGGTTCCGCTGCCGGCAGAGTTTTCTTGTTCTTCGTCAAGGTTTCCTTGACACGCCGCAGCGCGTGCGGCTAATCTAAAAGCGTTCTTGCAGCCCGCGAGCCGGAAAAAGAGGCGCGGCCGCGGCCCTAGGGCGATTGCCCCAGGCCATCTTGCTCGGAACACGGTCACCCAGTCGACGTTTGGGAGTCGTTCCAATGCCCGCCTCTTCGCAGCCCCGGTTGCGGGGTTTCACGCTCGTTGAGTTGCTCGTCGTCATCGCGATCATCGGCATCCTGATCGCGCTCCTCTTGCCTGCGGTGCAGGCGGCGCGGGAGGCCGCGCGGCGCACGCAGTGCACGAACAACGCCAAGCAGTTGGGGCTGGCGCTGCACAACTACCACGATCAGAACAAGTCGCTGCCGCCGGCCTACCAGTTCGACAAGAAGGACTTGGCCAATGCCGACGTGAGCGACAACTTTCGGGCGAACTGGCTGATCTTGTGCTTGCCGTTCATGGAGCAGCAAGCGCTCTACGGCTCGTTCGACCTCACGCAGTTCATCAGTGCCCCGAAGAATCTGGGGCCGCGCGGCGTTGTGATTCCCGGCCTGCTGTGCCCCAGCGATGGCAACAACCGCCTTCGCTACGAAGGTCCCGCCAACCGCGAAAACGGCAACTGGGCGCGCGGCAATTACGCGGCTCAAGGGGAGATCACCTATAACCGTCAGTCCGCATTCACCAACTCGCTGTTCGGCGGAGTGATGGGCATGAGCCAAGCCCTCAAGCTCGGCGACATTCTGGACGGCACCAGCAACACCATGATGGTGGCCGAGATTCGGGCCGGCGTTTCGGAACGCGATCGCCGCGGCGCCTGGGCGATGGGGGGTCCTGGCTCGAGCGCGACCATGGCCAATGGCCGCAACGGCGACGACGCCGGGCCGAATGTCTGTTCCGACGCCAGCGACGACATCGAGGACTGCACGTTCCTCTACTCCGGGCAAGGCCCCGGCATGAACATGATGTTGAGCGAGTGCATGAGCTGCTGGGTGGGTTGCGGCAATCACCAGGCCACCGCCCGCAGCAAGCACCCGGGCGGCGTGATCGTCACATGTGCTGACGCGAGCGTTCACTTTGTGAGCGACAACGTCGACACCGGAGGCCAGTGGGCCTGCAGCAGCAACGAAGCCAATATCGCCGCTTGCCCCATGAGCGTGTGGGATCGCTTCTGCGTGGCATCCGACGGCATCGCCCTCGACATGACGAAGGTCTTTGGCTACTAGGCCGGGCGGCTCGCCAATCGATTTGCCCGACGGGCGACAGACGATCACAGGCCCCGGACCGGCGCCGCTGGTCCGGGGCCTGTCCGTTTTTCGAGCCGGCTTCGCGGCTTTTTTCGTCGCCCCGTCATCTGTGCCTGGGCTCGCCAGGCGAAAAAGCCCCGACTCACCCTCTTCTTTCTGCGATTAATCAGGTTTCCTTGACATGCCCCGCCCGCGGCGGCTAAGGTAGTGGCGTTCGGCAGACCGCGCGCCGGAAAAGAGGCACGGCCCGCGTCCCTGGGGCGAATGCTCTAGGCATTTGGATCGGAACAGTTGTCACCCATTGCTGCTTGGGAGTCGTTCCAATGCCCGCCTCTTCCCGGCCCCGCTCCCGGGGTTTCACGCTTGTCGAGCTGCTGGTCGTCATTGCGATCATCGGCATCCTGATCGCACTTTTGCTGCCCGCGGTGCAGGCGGCGCGCGAGGCCGCGCGGCGCACGCAGTGCATGAACAACATCAAGCAAGCCGCGCTAGCGCTGCACAACTACCACGACCAGAACAAGTGCCTGCCGCCGGCCTATCAGTTCGACAAAGGCGAAGCCTACAACACCTCGGACAAGTTTCGGCCCAACTGGCTCATTCTCTGCCTCCCCTTCATGGAGCAGCAGGCGCTCTACGGCTCGTTCGACCTCACACAGTTCATCAGCTCGCCCAAGAACCTGGCGCCGCGGGGCGTGGTGATTCCCACCTTGCTCTGTCCCACCGATAGCGCCAACAACCGGGTCAAATTCGCGGGCCGCGGCGCTTCGGAAGGGCCCAACTGGGCCCGCGGCAACTACGGGGTTCAGGGAGAGCTGAGCTACGGCACCAACGCCGCCTTCTCCAACTCGGCGGCTCGGCGGCGTGATGGGTTGGAACCGAGCTTTGCGGCTGGGTGAAATCTTGGACGGAACGAGCAACACGCTGATGGTGACCGAGCTTCGCCGGCGTTAACGAGCATCGCCGCGGAACCTGGGCCATGGGGGTTCCAGGGTGCGAGCGCCGACGATGTCGAATGGCCGCGATTCGACGCCAACGGCCCCAACCCTGCAACGACGCCAGCGACGACATCGAGGACTGCACCGCCCTGAGCTCGAATCCGGGCGTGCAGGCCTTGCTTGCCGATTGCATGGGCTGCTGGTCGGGTTGCGACAATCACCAGGCCACCACCCGCAGCAAGCACCCTGGGGGCGTGATGTGCGCCACCGCGGACGCCAGCGTACACTTCGTGAGCGACAACGTCGACACGGGAGGCGTGTGGCATTGCAGCGGGCAGGCTGAGAACATCAACGGCTGTCCGATGAGCGTCTGGGATCGCTTCTGCGTGGCCTCCGACGGCATCGCGCTCGATATGACGAAGGTGTTCGCCTACTAGGCCCCACGCGTCAGCCAATAGCACGATGAAGGCCCTGGACCGGCAGAGCTGGTCCAGGGCCTTTTGCGACGGCCTTTTCAAGGCATCGACGCGGGCTTTCTGACCTCAGCAGGACCGCCTCGAGAAAGCCGCCGGCGTAAGCCGGGCGACTGCTGCGCGGCGATTCGAAGCGATGTTGCCAACCAGCTCTCTGCGATGCGGCCGAGATTTGGCCGGTCCGACTAACGCTTCTTCTTCCCGGCTTCCTTCTTCGGATCCCGCTTGGGCACCTTGAGGTCGAAGCGGCGATTGGACGAACTGATCTCCGCGGTGAGCGGCGTCGTGTCCGCGGCTCAAGTACTCGAGCGGCGTGGCGATTCCCACGTTGTTCGGTTTGGGCGGGTAGGTCGTGTCGACGCGCACCACGACTTTGTACTTGCCCGGATAAGGCGCCGTCCCCCGGTTTCACGCAGTAGAGTTCGAACTCGCCCGTCTCGGCGGCGACATACCCAATCGCCGGTTGGATGTTGGGAGCGTTGGGATCCTCGGGCTCGAAGCGGACCACGGGCGGCGTCGCTCCTTTGGGCACGGTGCCGTCCTCGTACTTGAGGGAGCCCGTAACCTTCATCCGGCCTCCGGAGCCTCCACAGCCCGCCAGCAACGGCGTGGAGAGCAGGAGGGCGCCACCTACGAAGCAGAAAAAACGACGCCGCATGAGCAGGCCCTGATGCAAAAAAGAAGCAGGCGGGAGGAGGGAGAGGACGCGCGGGATGCCTATCGGCGAAATCTAATAAGCCCCCTCGCGGTAGTCAAGTAAGACTAATCGCAATTGCTATGGTTTCTTGTTTGCCGCGCCGGATTCGGGCCGTTTAGGGGGCTGTTTCCGGCAAACGCCCCAGCGCCAGGTTGGGGACCCGGCCATTGAGCGCGTCGAGGAAGGCGAGCAATTGCTTCTGCTCCGCCGGCGACAGGTTCAGCGGCTTCACGAGCGGATCGAGGTGCGGGTTGGGAGTGCCCCCCTGCGAGAGCCAGGCGACCACCTCTTCCAGCGTTTCCATGTGATCGTCGTGCATGTAGCGGCGGCTGTTCCGCAGGTTCCGCAGCGTGGGCGTTTTGAAGGCCCCGCGGTCCTCCAGGCGGCCGGTCACCCGCTCCCGCCCGGCGTCGGCCAGCGGCTCGCTCCAACCCGCCCCCACATTGTGATACTTCTCGTCGGTGAAGTTGGGGCCCGAGTGACAGGCGTGGCACCCGGCCTTGCCGAAGAACAGATCGCGGCCTTTCTGGGCCGTGGGCGACAGGGGATTGATCGCCGCGAAGGCCCGGACCTTCTCCGCAAAGTTGCGCTCGGCCTCGCTCAGCGTGGCCGGATCGCGGTCCTTCCAAGCTTGGACCTCCGCCCAGAAATCGTAGGGCGACTCCCCCCCCACGATATTGCGGACGAACGCGGCCAGCGCGCGGGCGGCGTTGTCGACGCTCACCTCGCCGAAGATCACTTCGAACTGCCGGCGGTAGGCGGGGGTCTGCTGCAGAAAGGCCGTGAGCGCCTCAGGCGTGCTGTTCATTTCGTAGGGGGAGAAGATGGGGTCGGTCACCTGGGCCTCGAGCGTCGCCCGTCGCCCGTCCCAGAACTGCGCTTCGCTGAAAATGCGGTTGAGAATCGAGGGAGGAATGCGGAGCGGCACGCCCGCCGCCGGATCGCCCGCCAGATCGACTCCGGTGTACGACTTGCCCGGCATGTGGCAGTGGAAGCAGGCGTGATTGCGGCCGGGGCCGGAAAGCCGGGGATCGACGAACAGTTGCCGGCCCAGCTCGATCTTGGCCCGCGTGAGCGGATTGTCGACCGGGATCTTCACCTCGCCTGCCAGCGACCGCAGGCCCAGCGGGAGCACGAACTCGAGCGGTTCGTGGTTCTTGGGGTCGGCGAGCCAGACCTCGACGTCGGCCAGGGTGAGCGGCCCGCTGCCTGAGATGCCGGCGGTCAAGCTCGGCGAGCCGAGCAGGATTTTGCCGTCGACGAACAGGTCGGCCGGCCGCACGACTTCGTCGAGCCGCACGCTCTGCTTGGCCGCCCGGGACTCGTGGACCGGTTTGGGTGGCATCAGGTCGCAGCCGGCGGCGACGACGAACAGCGCGGCAGCCTGGACCGCGCCCCAAGCGGACAGCGCGCCACGGCGGACAGAAAGGAATGCAGCCATGTCCCGGATCAACTCGCGCCTAGAGAAATTGCCCAGCACTCTAGTTAAATGCGCGGCGGCGTTGGCTGCAACCCGGCGGAGAGGATCGGCGCTTCGTCCCAGCTTGCCTTCCGGGTCGATTTGCCGAGGGAGCAAGCGGCCAGCGAGCCGCCGGCTTCACGCCGGCGGGCCCCGGTACGAACTCGTTCAGGGTTGCCGCGGCGATCACCACCGACGTGCCGCGGGAATGGACAGCGAATCGATCACAGCTCGCTGATGCATGAGGGCCCGATTCTCTCATCGCGTGGCACGGCGGGGGTAAACCCCGCCGCTCGCCAAGCCGAACTCATCGGCTGTGCTGCGGCGTTAAAGGCTCAGCACGGCAGCCGCCAGTTCCACCGGATGGAGCGCCCGCCAGCCCGTGCCGTGCTCGATTTGGTGGCGACAGGAAAAGCCGGGGGCCGCGATCGTTGCGTTCTCCGCGGCCAGCACGGCCGGGAAGAGCACGCGCTGGCCGATCTGCATACTCAGGTCGTAATGCTCATACCCCCACGAGCCGGCCAGGCCGCAGCAGCCTGAGTCGACCACGCTCACCTGGCAGCCAGCCGCCTGCAGCAGCTTTTGGGTGTCGGCCAGGCCGACGAGGGCCTTTTGATGGCAATGGCCGTGCAGGAGCACCTGCCGGGGCGGCCCGCTGGGGAGCGGAAGCTCGACCTGGGCGAGCAGCCCGTCGATCAGGACGGCCGCGACGCCCACGTGGCGCGTGGCTTCACCTGGCACGAGGTCTTGATAGTCGTCGACGAGCGTGAGGATGCAACTCGGCTCGCAGCCGACGATCGCCGCGCCCCGCTCGGCCCAAGGGGCCAGCTTGGCGACGTTCACCTTGGCCAGCCGCTGCGCCTCGCCGAGCAACCCTTTGGAGATAAGCGTGCGGCCGCAGCACTCCAGGCCCGCCAAGTGAACCCGGTAGCCGGCGGCCTCCAGCAACTGCACCGCCGCCTGGTTGACGCGCGGTTCGCAGTAGCTGGTGAGACAGTCGTCGAGCAGCACGACGTCTCCGCGCGGGGCCGGCCTGTCGGCGGCGCCGCGGCGGGCGAACCAGCGCTGGAAGCTCTGCCGCTCGAACCGCGGCAACGGGCGGCGGCGGTCGAAGCCCGTCAGCCGCTCGCGCAGCCAGCCGCTGCCAGGCGCGGCGGCCAGCGCATTGGCCAGCGGCGCAAGGGCCGAGCCCCAGCGGTTGATCCGCGCGGTCTGCCCCACGAGCCGCGCGGCCAGCGGCGCGCCGTGCTCCCGATGATAAAGATTGAGCAGCTCGGCCTTCATCTTGGCCACGTCCACGTTCGAAGGGCACTCGGCCTTGCATCCCTTGCAGCCCAGGCACAGCTCAAACGTCTCGAGCATCCGCGGCCCAGTGAGCGCCTCGCGCGGCAATCCGCCGGAAAGCGCAAGCCGCAGGGCGTTCGCCCGCCCGCGGGTGCTGTGTTCTTCGTCGCGAGTGATCATGAACGAGGGGCACATCGTGCCGGTCTGCAGCTTCCGGCAGGCGCCCACGCCACTGCACATTTCGGCCGCGCCGACCAGGCCCCCCTCGCGCGAGAAGTCAAACGTCGTGGTCACCGGCAGGCGGTGCAGCTCGGCGCCGTAGCGCAGGTTTTCGATTGGGCTCGGCCCGTCGACGATCTTGCCGGGGTTGAAGATCCCCTCGGGATCGGCTGCTTGCTTGATCTCCTGAAACGCGCGGTAGAGCCGCGGCCCGAACAGCCGCTCGTTCAGGTAGCTGCGGGCAAGGCCGTCGCCGTGCTCGCCGCTCATCGCCCCGCCGAACTCGAGCACCAGCTCGGCCACCTCGCGCGAGATGCGCTCGAGCCGGGCGAGATCTTCGCGATTGGCGGCGTCGAGCAGCGGCCGGATATGCAGACAGCCCACCGAGGCGTGGCCGTAGTAAGCCCCCTCCGTGCCGGCGTCGGCCAGGATTTTGCGAAAGCGGACTACGAACTCGGCGAGCTTGGGGGGATCGACGGCCGTGTCTTCGACGAAGGCGATCGGCTTGCGGCTGCCCGGCACGCTCATGAGCAGCGGCAAAGCCGCCTTGCGGCAGGCCCAAATGTGCTCGCAGGTTTGTGGATCGAGGGCCGGCAGCAGGTGGCTCAGCCCTGGCTGGCCCAACAGCCGCTTTTCGAGGGCCGCCATGCGGTCGCGGACCTCGTCGGCCGAGTCGCCGCTGAACTCCACGATCACGAGCGACTCGGGCCGACCCACCACGAAATCGAGCTGGCGGGCGAAGTGCAGGTTGCGGTCGGCCAGCCGCACGATCAGACCATCGAACAGTTCGACCGCCGAGGGGCCCAGTTCGAGCAGCCCGTTGATCGGGGCCACGGCGGCCGCCAGCGAGTCGAAATGGAGCACGACGACGCCGCGGGTCTGCGGAAGCGGCACGAGATGCAACAGGGCCTCGGTGACACAGCCGAGCGTCCCTTCGGCCCCCACGAACAACTTGCTCAGGTTGTAGGGGCTGTTGGGGTAAAGACCCTGCTCAACTGCTCGCGCCCGGGCAACGCCGGGAGGCGTGGGGAGCAGGGCGCGAAACTCCGGCACAAACTCATCGAGGTTGTAGCCGCTCACGCGGCGGAGCACCTTGGGGTAGCGGTCGAGGATCTCCTGACGCTCGTGTTCAACGATCTGAACCACCCGCCGATGGATATCCCCCAGGCAACCCGGCGCGGCGCTTTCGGCGGCAAGCTGCGCGGTGTTTAGCGGTTGTAGTGTCGCGCGCGAACCATCGGAGAGGACCACTTCGAGCGCGAGGACATGATCGACCGTCTTGCCATGGAGCACGGAGCGCGAGCCGGCCGAGTTGTTGCCGATCATGCCACCCAAGTTCGCGCGGTTGCTCGTAGCGACATCGGGCCCGAACTGCAGCCCGTGAGCCGCGGCCGCGCGATTGAGCTGATCGAGCACGACGCCTGGCTGCACGCGCGCGGTGCGCGCGTGCGGATCGATCGCCAGGATGGCGTTCATGTGCCGGCTGAAGTCGAGCACCAGTCCGGGGCCGATCGACTGCCCCGACAGACTGGTGCCGGAACCTCGGCAAATCAGGGGGATTTTAAGCTCTCGGCAGGCGTTGACGGCCGCCACGACATCGGCCTCGCTGCGCGGCAAGACGACGCCAGCCGGCATGATCTGGTACAAGCTGGCGTCGGTGGCGTAGAGCGCGCGGCAATGCTCATCGAACCACGCCTCGCCCTCGAGGCGTCCGGCGAGAAGCTGTGCCAGTTGTTCCGCCTGTTGCGACGCCAGAATCATGCTTTTGACGATTGTGAACCATCCCCCCGCCGAGAACGTAAACCGAAGCTCAACCAAATACTTGATCGGCTTCGGTTTGTTGGTACAGTCAAAGGATACGCCTTGGGCAGGGGCGTTCTCCGGCGACGAACATCAATGAGGCGCGGTTTGCTCACAGGTCCAGGTCGCATGTCGAACGTTCGCCGCCCCGAGCCCGACGAGGTTGAGCACCTGCTGCGAAATGCCCAACTGCGCGACGAGCTCGAGCCGTTTCTCGACGAGGCCGTGGAGTGCGTGAACGTGTTGCACGTGCCCACCCCGGTCGAAAACGAGTACCTGGCGTCGATGCTCGCCTGGGAGCGGGCGCCGGTGCTGCCCATCGCCCGCTGGTTCGAGCCCGAGTTGCGGCTGGCCCCGCCCGACACGCTCGACGACATGCAGCTTCACCTGGCGCTGTGGGACGCGATCCATCGGCTGTTCGAGCAGCGGATCGTGCTCGAGTTCACCGATCATCTCAGCGATCGAGCCCTCTACCGGCTGATCTTCCGCGACATTCTACCCTCGCCGGAAAAGAAGATCGATTCGCCCCACAACTACCTGCACTGGGACTGCTCCGACGCCTCGGGGGACCAGGAGGTGTGGCTGCGGTACTACGCCGGCGAGGAAGAACGCTCGGAGTGGTCGCTGGCGAATCCCGATATGCCGCTGCCGCCGCGGGAAGAACCAGCCTTTGCCCGCGAATTGCCGCGTCGGCCGCTGTAAGGTCGATCCAACGACTTTGCGCGATCGCTCCCCGCGCTGCACCAGAACCGCCGTTCCCGTGTGGTTCAACTCTGCTCCCATGATTGCTCGAGCGCCGTTGGCAACGGCTCGACTCCAGGAGCCTTGTCCGCCGTGGGCTCGCTTGCCTCGGCGAAGGCCACGCTGACGGCCGCCGCGGTCAGCACTTCGATGGCTGTCCGCGCCGGCGGCGGGGCATAGAGATATTTAAGCAACCCAAAGTCGGCGAGGTCGACGTCGGCGTCGCCATCGGCGTCCCCTTCGGCGTGGGTCGTGCCCGCGGCAAAATGCTGCTTGAGGATGCCGAAGTCGGCGAGGTCGACCCGCCCGTCGTCATTGAAGTCGGCGGCCAGCGGATCGGGCTGCACGGTGAAGTTCCAGGTGGTGCGGTCAGCGATGCCCTCGTAGAGGTCGCCCACGGCGTTGCCGGTGACCTTGATGTTGTCGATCGCCCACCACCAATCGTTGGTGGCGTTGACGATGCCGAACCGCACGAGCAGCGAGCCGCCCGCAGGATTCGGAATGTTGATCGTCAGGTGCTCGTTGGCGTGCTCGAGGCTCCCCTGGCCACCTGCGGTCTCGGTGTTTTGCAGCAGCACGTTGTCCCAGGTCGCGCCGCCGTCGAACGACACGTCGAGCAAGCCTGTTTGACCGATCCAATCCGGGTGCTCGTCGTCGAGCCGCGGAGTTTCCGGGCGAAAGCTCGAATCGAAGTCGAGCCTCACGCTGTTCGCGGCAATGTCGGTCAGGTGGATCGGCGGCAGCGTCGTGTACGCCTCCAAGTTGTGATTGGGAATCGTGGCGAAGTCGGAGAAGGCATCGGGGTCCATGACCGCCACGGTCCCTTGGCCAAGTTCCCAAACGTCGCGACCCTGGCTCCCCTGCTGGGCAATCCAGAAGTTCTTGTCGAGCTGCGTCCAGCCGTTGTACTCAGGCTGGGGTTGCGGCAGGTTGGTTTCCTTCGTCCAACCAAAGGGCATGTTGGGGGCGTAGTTGTGAGGGTTCGGATCTGGGAGATCTCCGCCGGGCGGAAGATTGTCGTACCCGTAGTGTCCCTTTTCGAATTGCCCAGAATCCCACACGTCGGCGGTCGAGAGTTTGCCCGACGCCGGAAACCCTGGCGCGAGCTCGGCGTCGCCGGCGCGCAGGTCGAGCGCGGTCTGGATGTTGCCGACGAAGATGCCTGGTCCTGCCGCGTAAGTGGTCGCCTGGATGAGATCGGCTGTCAGGCCAATCCCGTGAGAGGCGTCGCCTACCACGGCGAACTTGGCTGCGTCGAACTCGATCGGAGTTACAAAGGCGCCGTTGTCCGCAGCATAGAAGACCTCGCCCGCGCCAGGGCCGAAGCCGGCGAAATACATGAACTCGAATTTGTATTGGCCTTTGGCCAGCGTGACCGCGCGGTCCGCGAAAGAATCGACGATGCCGTGCGTCGTATCATCGAACAACAACACGTCGCTCGGATCCTTGACGTTCGCCTGACCGTCGCCATTCAAATCGATGGCCAGGTAGGCCCCGAAGGCGTTCGCCATGCCGAAGCGGTAGCTGCCGGCGGTTTGCACGTCGAGCGTGCCGTCCAGGAAGAGCGCGTAGTTGTCGAGCGTGGGCTTGTCGAGGTCGCTATCGATCAAATGCGTCGTTTCGAAGTCTTCGCGAAAGATCGCCTGCTCCGCCGCCTTGGTCGATAGGTCACGAATCGCCCCCGCGTCGATCGTCACATAGAGTTTGGCGTTGCTCGGCAGCGGGTTGACTGGGTCGACGGTCACCGCGTGCCCGGCGAAGGTGACGCGCGCCGGATCGTCGACGCGGACCGCCTCGATCACGCTGTCGTCGGCCGCGTTCTTGATCAAGATCCGGCCGACGCCGGGACCCGGCCGAATGTCGTCGGAAAACGTCAGGACGAGATTGTCGTTGGGGAGCACTGTCGTCGCCCCATCGGTCGGGCTGAAAGCGACGACGTCGGCCGCCATTAGCCGCCGCGGCTCTAGGGATTCGATCGTTCGGAGGACCAGTACGCGAGAACGAGTTTGGGAGTGGAGGTCGTGCCGTTGGCGGTACATAGGAGTGGCTCGAAGGCTGCAGAAAGAGCTCGGGGCGTCAACGGAGCGTTCGTGCTCGGATAGTCTCAACACGGACGATGATAACCCTTGATTCCGCCTGCGGGGCCTTTTTGGTGGCGTCGGCGGCCCGGGGTTTGCCACTCGGCGTGGACGCCCGACCAGGCAGGGCTCATCCGCACACCGCCGGCCGGGTACACTGAAGGGACGCCGTTCCCGTCCTTCTTCGGTCCGTCCATGTCCGCCGCCGCCGCGCCTTGCTCGATCACTCCCTCGCTCGCCCTGCCGATCCTCGGTCAGGCAGCGCCGCGCCCTGCCCCCACAGCGCCGCTGCCCATGAGCCGCGCTGAGATGGAGGCCCGCGGCTGGGACGAGGTCGACATCGTGTTCGTCACGGGCGACGCCTACGTTGACAACCCGAGCTTCGCCATGGCGCTGCTCGGCCGGCTGCTCGAGAGCGAAGGCCACCGCGTGGCGATCCTCAGCCAGCCCGACTGGCGTTCGGCCGAGCCCTGGCGAGAGTTTGGCCGGCCACGGCTGTTCTACGGCATCTCCGCCGGGAACATGGACTCGATGATCAACCACTACACGGCCAACAAAAAGGTTCGCAACGACGACGCCTATAGCCCCGGCGGCCGCATCGGCCGCCGCCCCGACCGCGCGACGCTCGCCTACTGCCAGCGCGCTCGCGAAGCCTATAAGGGCGTGCCAGTGGTCGCGGGCGGCGTCGAGGCCAGTTTGCGGCGGATCGCCCACTACGACTACTGGAGCGACAAGGTCCGCCGCGGCATCGTGCTCGACTGTAAGGCCGACCTGCTCGTGTTCGGCATGGGGGAGCGGGCGATCCTCGAGATCGCGCGCCGCCTGGCGGCCGGGCAAACGGTGCGCGACCTGCGTGACTTGCGCGGTGTCTGCTATCGGCTCGGCGCAAGCGAAGCCCCGCCCGCCGACGAGCACACCCTGACGCTCCCGAGCTTTACCGAAGTCTCGACCGACAAGCGGGCCTTCGCCGAGATGACCCGCATTGCCCACGTCGAAACCAATCCGCACAACGCCCACCGGCTGGTGCAGTGGATGGGCCCGGCCGAAGCCGGCGGCGAGAAGATCGTGGTCAATCCGCCGGCGCTGCCGCTCGCCCAAGGCGAGATGGACCGCGTGTATGGGTTGCCGTTCACGCGCAAGCCGCATCCGGCTTACGGCAAAGAACGAATTCCGGCTTACGAGGTGGTGAAGGACTCGGTGCAGATCATGCGCGGCTGCTTTGGCGGCTGCACTTTCTGCTCGATCACGGCCCACGAAGGCCGCATCATTCAGAGCCGCAGCCAAGATTCGGTGCTCGCTGAAATTCGCCAGATGTCGGCCGAGCCGGACTTCAAAGGCGTGGTCAGCGACATCGGCGGCCCCACGGCCAACATGTATCAGATGCGCTGCACGCGCCCCGAAGTCGAAGCCAAGTGCCGGCGACTGAGCTGCGTACACCCGACGATCTGCAAGCTGCTGGGCACCGACCACGGCCCGCTCGTGCAGCTCATGCGCGATGCCCGCGAAACGCCTGGCGTGAAGAAGGTGCTGGTCGCCTCAGGCATCCGTATGGACCTGGCGCGCCGCGATCCCGAGTACATGCAGGAGCTCGTCGAGCATCACGTCGGCGGGCATCTCAAGGTGGCGCCCGAGCACGTCGATCCACAGGTGCTCGACCTGATGAAGAAGCCCGGCATCGACGACTTCGTCGGCTTCGATCAGGCCTTTCGCAAGGCGAGCAAGCGAGCCGGCAAGAAGCAGTACCTGGTGCCGTACTTCATCGCCAGCCACCCCGGCAGCTCGCTCGATTCGATGATCGAGCTCGCGGTGTTCCTCAAACGCGGCGGCTATCAGCCCGACCAGGTGCAGGACTTCATCCCCAGCCCCTTCGACATCGCCGCCTGCATGTATCACACAGGCATCGACCCATTCACGAAGAAGCCGGTCTACATCGCCGAACACCTCCGCGACCGCAAACTGCAGCGAGCCCTGCTGCAGTTCTTCAAGCCGGAAAACTACTTCGAAGTCCGTAAGGCGCTCGAACAAGCGGGCAGACTCGACCTCATCGGCTCCGGCTGCGACTGCCTGATCGGCGACCGCCCACCGCGCGAGGCGCTCGACAAGCGCCGCAAGCGGGCGAACGAAGAAGCCCGCGAGCAGCGGCGGAATTATGAGGTGGGGGAGAAGAAGAAGGCGGGGTATCGGCCGGGGAGGCCGAGTGCGGGGAAGCGGAAGAAGTAGCCCGCACTCTCCGAGTGCGGAATGCTCGACCCGGGTATACTCGCTGATCGGCGTTGGCATTTCTTACCGCTGTGAAAGCACTCTGCACACTCGGAGAGTGCAGGCTACGATGTTTCATGTTCGAGCTGTACGATCCGAAGGGCGATCTGCACGTTCGACGAGGGCATTTGCCGCACTGGTGGCAGCCTGGCGTGACGTACTTTGTCACGTTTCGTACGGCTGATTCCGTTCCGCAGCCACTCACACGAGCTTGGCACGCAAGGCGCAGCGTGTGGCTGCGAGAGCACGGAATCGAACCTGCGAACCCGAATTGGAAGGCCGCACTGCGGAAGAACGCCGTTCTGCAAGGCGCGTTCGATCTCCAGTTCAGCCGCGAGTTCTTGGAGTATCTCGATCGCGGTCACGGCGCCTGCTTGTTGCGCGACTCTCAGAATGCCGCGATCGTCGCCGACGTGCTGCGTCATTTCGACCAAGTTCGCTATAACCTGGGCGACTTCGTGATCATGCCGAACCACGTTCATCTCCTTGTCTGTCTCAAGGGCGACACGGACATCGAGGCGCAGTGTGCGGTGTGGAAGCGGTTCGCGGCCGCGCGAATCAACGCTGAAATCGGCCGACGAGGCCGGCTGTGGCAGTCGGAGAGCTTCGATCATCTCGTGCGCGACTCCGACCAATTCGAGCGATGCCAGCGCTACATCGCGGCCAACCCGACCAAGGCGAGGCTACGGGACGGCGAGTACCTGCTGTGGCAACGTCAAAAGTAGCCTGCACTCTCCGAGTGCGGATTGCTCAATCCAGGTATACTCACCGACTGCGATTGGCACTTCAACCGCCTTCGAAAGCACTCTGCACTCGGAGAGTGCAGGCTACAGCGGACACTCACTCACCTCAACACGCGCTCAACCATCTCCCTTGGCGAATAAAGACGCCGGGGCCGGTCCACCAGCGGCAAAAACCGAATGAAGCTCAGCCACGGCGCACTTCGTGGCGGGCGGCCGCCCGCTTCAGCGCTGGCGTGGGGGCGGGCGGATCAGCCAGCAACTCGAGAAACCGGTCTCGGTCACGGTCGGACAGGCGCGTGACCGATTCCTCGACGAACGTTAGCTCTTCTTCGGCCGCCGCCTTCGTCAGCCGAATGCGAACCTCGGTCTCGCTCACGTGTTCGACGAGCACCGTGGCGTTGGCAAACGCCATCGGCAGAGTCAGTCGCCCCTTGGCGTCGGTCGTGCAGGTTTCGCTGTGCATCGGGCCTCCTTCTAAACACGTTCTCTCAAAACACCCCCGGAAGCAACCGATACCGCACCCGCCCGGCGTACTCTGCATAGCCCGGCAGCCCCTGTTCGAGCAGGCGGTCTTCGATCAGGGTGCGGCGGACGAAGAGGGCAGCGAAGCCGAGGGCTGGGAGCATGGCCAGCCAGGAGCCGAGCGCCAGGCCGCCGCCGAGTAGGCCGAATAGCGTGGCCGCGTAGCCGGGGTGGCGGACCCAGCGGTAGGGGCCGGCCGCCACCGCGTGTTGCCCGCGGTCGGCTTGCAGGCGCACGACCGACGAATAGAAGGGGTTCGCCCGCATGGCCCCGAAGAGCACGATCATGGCCGCCGCGTATCCGGCCACTCCGGCCGCTTGCAGCGGCCAGGGAATGGGGCTCCAGTGGAAGCGGCCCACGTCGAGCCCGGCCAGAATCCAATGGGCCAGCAAAAGCGGCAAGCCCAGCGGCCGCGTCAGGCGGTCCTGGTTGCCTGATCCGGGCTTTACCCGTTCGCGCAGCAGGCTGCGGTCGGCCGTAGCAGCCAAAGCCATGCAGAGCGCGGCCAAGATGCCGAGCACCGCCCACACATAGGGCAGGTCCCAGCGGCCCGCGGAAGCGAACACGACCCCGCCGACGACGAGGGGAAACGCGAGCGACGCGACAGAGCTTGCGATCCTGAACATCGACGGTCTCGCGCACTCGCTCGTTAAAGTTGCTCGAGCGCCTGCCTCAGTAATTCTGATTGTGACACTTCGCCAACTGCTGCAGGTAAAGCTGGTGCAGCTCTGTTTCCGAAAGCTCGGGAAACCGCTGCCGGAGGCCGGACCGCAGGGCCTCGCGCATGAACTCGGTCAGCTCGCAGACCTTGGCGAACTTCTCGGCCGGCGTCATCCGCCGCAGCGCTTCCAGGTACTGAGCCTGATTCGGCCGCGGCTTTTCGGGCGGGAGCTGCATGTCGATTTCCAAACCGGGCACGGAGTGCAACCCCGATTGTGGCCGATCGACGCGCGCATGCAAGCGCCCCAGCCACACCCCGCGGATCTTCGCACGGGCATGCGGGAGAGAGCGGGTAACCGGTCGGGCGGAGCGTCAGCAGGACCGCGCAGAAGGAGCGCGCGATGGGCGCGTTTACCTACGACGAGAGGTCGCCGATCCCGCTTCGAAACGCGCGTCTGCGTTAGCAGCCGTGCTTCTCGAGCTTTTCGCGGAGCGTTTCGGCCGTGAACGGCTTCACGAGATAGTCCGACACGCCGGCCTGGATCGCTTCCAGCACGCGCGACTTCTCGGCCTCGGTGGTGACCATGATGATGGGCACCTTGGGGTCCTTCTGGCGGATGGCCTGGATCACTTCGAGGCCATTCTTGCCTGGCATGTTCCAGTCGGTGAGCACGAGGTCGAAGTCGCCTGGGTTGAACAGGGCGATGGCCTCTTCGCCGTCGGCGGCCTCCACGGCGCTGGGCACGCCGACGGCCTGGAGCGAGCGGAGGATGATCTTCCGCATGGTGCTGGAATCGTCGGCGACGAGAACGCGAGTGCTCATGAGACCTGACTTCCTGAGTCGGTGAACCGATTCGGCTGGGAATCTAGCGCCAGCGGCCTTCAAGGCTAGGATGCGGGGAGCGCTTGTCAAATAGGGTGCGGGCGCGCGCCTCGCACACCCGGAAAAGCAGGCCGCTCGAGCTTTCTTCCAGACTTTGTTTGCCGGCGGCCCGCCGCGAGCAACTCGTGACCTAGAGTTGCCGGAAACCGGGCTGAGGCGGCTTGCGCGGCCCCACCCCCCCGAACGCTCGCCGTCGGGCGCGCCCCTTCAAGCGCGCTTGCGGCGTCCGACCCCCAGACACTCAGGCCGTCGCCTTTTAGGAGCACGTCGCGTGTCGAGATTCAGTCAAGAAAAAGGCCGCAGCGACACCGCCGCCGAAGGCGTCGGCTCGCTGCAAATGGTCAGCTTTCGGCTGGCCCAAGAGGAATACGGAATCGAGATCACCAAGGTGCAAGAGATCATCCTGATGGGTGAGATCACGCGCGTCCCGCAGACGCCTGATTTCATCAAGGGGTTGATCAACTTGCGGAGCACGGTGATTCCGATCGTCGATCTGCGGCTCCGCTTCGGCATGCCGCAGGAAGAGCCGACCGATGAAACCCGGATCATGGTCGTCAACGTGGCCGGCAAGACGATTGGCATCATCGTCGACGCCGTGAACGAGGTGCTGCGGATTTCGCGCGACCAGATCGCGCCGCCCCCTCCCACGGTCGCCGGCTTGGGCCACGAGTACCTGACCGGCCTCGCCAAGCTCGACAAACGCCTGCTGATCCTGCTCGACATCGACAAGATTCTCGGCGCCGAGGAGGCCGAGCTCGCCGAAGCGGCCACCGCCGCTTAGCCGTCCTTCGCCGTCGCCCCCGTCCGCAAGTTCGCCCGCACAACAACTTCCAAGTCCCACAGAAGGCTCTCCGAGGAGGAGAGGTTTTTCATGAGCGCCACCGCCGCCCCCCGCAAGCCCGCCCGCAACGGCCAGGCCAAGCCGGCCGCCAGCCGCGAGTCGTCGACGACCCGCGAATTGGCGAGCCAGATCGACGCGATCAACAAGGTGATGGCCGTCATCGAGTTCGACCTCGACGGCACGATCCGCCACGCCAACGAAAACTTTTGCGCGGCCTTGGGCTACTCGCTCGAAGAAATCCGCGGCAAACACCACCGGCTGTTCGTCCTGCCCGCCTACGGCAACAGTGCGGAGTATCGCAACTTCTGGGCGGCGCTTGCGCGGGGCGAGTTCCAGAAGGGCCAGTTCCAACGGATCACCAAGAGCGGCGAGAGCATCTGGATCGAGGCCAGCTACAACTCGATCTTCGACGAAGATGGCAAGCCGACCAAGATCATCAAGTACGCCACCGACATCACCGAGCAGAAGCTGCAAGCGGCCGACAGCCAGGGTCAGTTGGCGGCCATCGGCAAGGTGATGGCCGTGATCGAGTTCGAACTCGACGGCACCGTCCGCACTGCCAACGAGAACTTCTGCGCTGCCCTGGGCTACTCGCTCGATGAAATCCGCGGCAAGCACCACCGGACGTTCGTGGCCCCCGACTACGCCAGCAGCCCCGAGTACCGCACCTTCTGGGCGGCCCTGGCCCGCGGCGAGTATCAAGCAGGCCAGTTCAAGCGGATCACCAAGGCCGGCAAAGAAATTTGGATCGAGGCCTCTTACAACCCGATCCTCGACGCCTCGGGCAAGCCCTACAAGGTCGTCAAGTACGCCACCGACATCACCGAGCAGCGCAACTCGGCGGCCGACAGCGCCGGCCAACTCGCGGCCATCAACCGCTGTATGGCGGTGATCGAGTTCGACCTCGACGGCACCATCCGCCACGCGAACGAAGCCTTCCTCGCGACCATGAATTACTCGCTCGAGGAGGTCAAAGGCAAGCATCACAGCATGTTCGCTGAACCCGAGTTCGCCCGCAGCCCCGAGTACCGCAACTTCTGGGCGGCGCTCAATCGCGGCGACTACCAAGCCGGCCAATTCAAGCGGCTGGGCCGCGGCGGCAAGGAGATCTGGATCCAGGCCTCGTACAACCCGATCTTCAACGCCGACGGCAAGCCCTACAAGGTGGTCAAGTACGCCACCGACGTCACCGAGCAAGTGCTGATGAAGATGCAGCAGGACGAGTTGGTGCGGCAAGTGAAGGAAAGCGCCGACCAGTTCACCGAAGGCGCCCGCGTGATCGCCGAGAGCTCGCAGTCGCTGGCCGCCGGCGCCCAGACGCAGAGCGCTTCGGTCGAAGAGATGAGCGCCGCGATCGAGGAGCTCGCCCGCAGCATCGACGCCGTGAAGGGCAACGCCGGCGAGGCCAACCAAGTGGCCTTGAACACCAACACGCTGGCCGAAGAGGGCGGCGCCGCGGTGCACAAGTCGGTCGAGGCCATGGAGCTCATCAAGCGTTCCAGCGAGCAGATCAGCGAGATCATTCAGGTGATCAGCGAGATCGCCAGCCAGACCAACTTGCTGGCCTTGAACGCCGCGATCGAAGCGGCCCGCGCCGGCGAGCACGGCCTGGGCTTCGCCGTGGTGGCCGACGAGGTCCGCAAGCTGGCCGAGCGCTCGAGCGAGGCCGCCAAGGAGATTTCCTCGTTGATCAAGGAATCGACCAAGCGCGTGGAAGACGGCGCCACGCTCAGCGCCCAAACCGGCGCCGCGCTCAACAAGATCATCGAAGGCGTGGAAGCCTCGGCCCGCAAGATTTCGGAGATCGCCACGGCCACCGTGGAGCAGGCCACCAACGCCAACGAAGTCGCCAAGGCCATCCGCAACGTCTCGCAGGTCACCGAACAGGCGGCCGCAGGCAGCGAGGAACTGGCCAGCAGCAGCGAAGAGTTGGGGGCCCAGGCCACCGCGCTTCGCGACATGGTGTCTCGCGTCAAGCTGTAGTTTGAAAGCTCGAAGGGCGTCGCGCCGGCCGGCCCCGGCCGGCGCGACGCCTGCGTTCTCCGCCCGGATTGGCTCCGCCCGATCCGAGCCGATCCCGCCCTTGCTCCCCGCCTTGCGACCCACCTCCATGAAAGTTGCCGCTACTCCCGTCGCGCCGGTCCTGTCCGAGCAGGTCAGCGACGCGCAATTGTCGAACTATGCCGACCTGATCTACCGCCGCACGGGGATCACGATTTCACCGCAGAAGAAGATGCTGCTCTCCAATCGGCTCCGCCGCCGACTGCGGGAAACGGGTCTGCCCGACTTCGAGGCTTACTACCGCCTGCTGCTCAAGCTGCCTGCGGCCGACCCGGAATGGGACGCCTTCCTCCAAGAGATCACGACGCACGAGACGTTCCTGTTTCGCGACGAAGCCCAGTGGACTTGGTTTCGGCAATCCTATGTGCCGATGCTGCAGGCCGCGGTCCGCCAAGGGGGCGCGAAGAAGGTGCGGATCTGGTCGGCCGCGTGCAGCACCGGCGACGAAGCCTACACGGCCGCCGCTTGCCTGGCCGCGGGTTTGCTCGACCGATCGCAGTGGAAGGTCGAAATCCTCGGCACCGACATCGGCATCGGCGCAGTGGCGCAGGCTCAACAGCCGGTGTTCAACGAGCGGGCAATGCGGCTGGTGCCTGAGGCGCTGCGGAAATCGCACTTCGCCAAGCAAGGCGACGAGCCGCTGTGGAAGCCCCGCGAAACGCTGACCGGGATGACGCGGTTCAAGCAACACAACCTGCTCGACAAGCTCACGGAGCCGGCGTTCGACCTGGTGATCGTCAAGAACGTGCTGATCTACTTCGACGCCGAGTCCAAGCAGCAGGTGCTGAAGCACGTGCGCGCGGCGGTGGCGCCCGGCGGCCACCTGATCGTGGGCGCGGCCGAAGGCGCCGGCGACTGGCTGAAGGATTGGGAACGTTTGCAACCCTGGCTCTACCGGCGGCCCCGATAAGACGGATGTCCTCATGAGCCAACCCAGCGCTCCGCCGCAAGACGAGTTCTTCGAGAGTCTGCTCACGGACTTTCTCGACGAATCGGGTCAGTTGCTCGCCCGCCTGGGCGACAACCTGCTCGAACTCGACGAGTGGGCGCGAGCGCTCGAGCCAGGCGCCGGCGCCCATTGCGACCGCGACCTGGTGAACGAGATGTTCCGCTCGGCCCACAGCCTGAAAGGGTTGTCGGCCATGCTGGGGCTCCGCGACATCAACGCGCTCACGCATCGGGTGGAGAACGTCTTCGACGCGGCCCGCCGCCGCGAACTCGAGGTGGGCCGCGACACTGTGGAATTGATGTTCCGCGCCTTCGATCGCCTGCACGCCATGATCGACATCCTAAAGGACCCTTCGGCGCCCCCGGCCGACGCAGGCGACATCGCCGCCGAGATCCAACAATTGCTGGCCTCCGCCGGCGCGGAGCGCGGCCCCAGTTCGCAAGGCGAAGCGGAGCAGGCTCTGGCGGCGATCGAGGCGGCGGCCCAAGCAGCGGCCCCCAAGCCATCGCTCGCGGGGCCTGCGGTCGCCGCACCCACGCCAGCGCCGCCCGGGGTTGATCCCTTAGCGGGCGTCGAGGACGAGGCCGAAGTGCCGGCCAAGTATTTGGCGATTTTCATCGACGAATCGGAGATGGCGATCGACAGCGTGATCGAAACGCTGGTCGCCCGTGAAGGCTCGCCGGCCACGACGGTCGAACATGCGTTGATCACCGTGCATCGCATCAAGGGATCGGCCGCTTCGATCGGCCTCAATCGCTTGGCGCGGCTCACGCATCACATGGAAGACGTGCTGCAAACGCTGCGCGACTCGGGGCGGCCGCTCACCGATGGCCTGACCGACATTTTGCTGGCCTGTGCCGACGCCGTGCGGCAGTTCATCGGCGCCCTCAAGACCGGCGGCCCGCGTTCGACCCACTCGTTCGGCAGCCTGATCGGCGACCTCTTGGCCGCCACGCAGCCACCCGCGCCTCAGCCCGAAAGCGCCGCGGCGCCTCCAGGCGTGCCAGCCGCCGCGACGGCTGACGGCGACACACTGGCCTCGCGCTGGGCCGCAGCGCTGGGCGCCGACGCCTCGGCCTGGCTGGGCGAAGTCACCTTTCGCCCGCGCCTGCCGATGGTCGGCCTCAAGGCGCGGCTGGCTTACGAAAAGCTCTCGCAACTGGGCGAGATTGTCGGCTGCCATCCGCCGCTGGAAGCGCTCGAACAACTCGAAGAGCTCGATTGCCTGGCGTTCGCGCTCCTGACCGACCGCCGCGCGGCCGCCATCGAGCGGCAATTGCGGATCTCCGGCATCGATCGCGTGCGGCTCGCGCCGCCGGGCGCGGCAGCGGCGCCGGCCGCGCGCACCGCAGCGCCTGCGGAGCCGGTCGCCGAAGCTGCTGTGCCGGAATCAGTCGTCGAACAAATCGCACCCGTCGTCGGGGTTGCTGCCGCCCCCGGCAAAGCGGGCGCGCGGAACGCGGCTGCTGACGCCGGCCCACGTCCCGTGGAAACGCTCCGCGTCGACATCGAACGGCTCGACCAGCTCATGAACCTGGCCGGGCAGCTTGTCATCAGTCGGGCCCGCTTCGCCCAGATTGGCGAGGGGCTCAAACAGTTCTCCCTGCCCAAGCAAACGGCGCAGTCGCTGGCCAACGCCGGCACGCATCTGCGGCGGCTGGCAGGTGAGTTGGAAAACGGCGCGGGCGCGGCCAATGGTTCGGCGCTCGCCAGCCACGTCCGCCGGCTCGAAGCCGACCTGGAAAACGTGCAGAACGACGTCCGTCGGCTGAGCCAGATGCGCGGCGCGGTGAACGAGCTGTTCGAAGCGGTGCATCAATTGGGCCGCGTCAGCGACGGCATTCAGCAGAGCGTGATGGACACCCGCATGGTGCCCATCGGTCCGCTCTTCCAGCGGTTCAAGCGCGTGATCCGCGACATCACGCGCGACACCGGCAAGGACGTGCGGCTCGTGCTCCGCGGCGAGAAGACCGAGCTCGACAAGCGGATGATCGACGAACTGGGCGATCCCCTGATCCACCTCGTGCGGAACGCCGCCGACCACGGCGTCAAGTTGCCGCGGGTGCGCGTCGCCCGCGGCAAGCCCCAGCAGGGCACCGTCACGCTCGACGCCTTCCATCGCGGCAACAGCATCTACATTCAGGTCCGCGACGACGGCAAAGGCATGGACCCGGCCGCCCTCAAGGCCAAGGCCGTCGAGAAGAAGATCATCAGCGAAGCCGACGCCGAGCGGCTGACGACTCACCAGGCCTACCAGCTCATCTGGGAGCCTGGCTTCAGCACGGCCGAGCAGATTACGCAGATCTCCGGCCGTGGCATGGGCATGGACATCGTCCGCTCGAAGATCGAGGAGCTCAATGGCACGGTCGACCTCGACAGCGTGGTAGGCGAAGGGACCACTTTCACGATCAAGCTGCCGCTGACGTTGGCCATCTTGCCAAGTCTGATGGCCGAAATCGACGGCGGCGTGTTCGCCCTGCCGGTGGAGTCGGTGGTGGAAATCGTGCGGGTCGACCCGGCTGATTTGTCGACGGTGCATGGCTCGGCGACCGCCCGCGTGCGGGAGCGCGTCGTGTCGATCGTGCGGCTCTCCGAACTGTTTACCTGGAACGAAGCGGCGCCGCCGAATGAGCAAGACGACACCACGCTGGTGATCGTGGGCAACGACGGCCGCGAGCTCGGCTTGCAGGTCGATCGGCTGCTTGGCGAGCAAGACATCGTGATCAAGTCGCTGGCCGAAAACTACCGCCACGTGGCGGGCATCGCCGGCGCAAGCATTTTGGGGGACGGCCGCGTGTCGCTGATCCTCGACGTGGCTGCGCTCGTGGAAATGGCGCTCCGTCGCCCTGCGGCCGCGCTCGCCGCAACCTAGTCTCCGAACACAAACACACCTTTGGCTCAACGCCCGAGCCCGCCCTTTAGGAATTCAAGGCCCTTCGCCATGCGTGACGCTACAACGCTTGCCCAACCGCACCTCGAGGTCCTGCGACAGCTCTTCTCCACCGCGACAGCCGAGGCCTCGGCTGCCATGTGCCGCTGGACGGGCGGGCTGATCACACTGACGCTCGACGACGTGTCGGAGATTCCGCTCTCGGCCGTCAGCCAAGAGTGCGCCTTCGCCGACGAGTTGGCGACCATGGTCGTGCTCAATCTGATGGGCGAACTGGGGGGCACGATGATCTTGTCCTTCGACGAGGTCAACGGCCGCCGCCTGGCCGGGATGCTGCTCGGACGCGAGGTCCACATCGCCGGGGAGTGGACCGAGCTCGAGAGTTCGGCCTTGTGCGAGACCGGCAACATCCTCTCGTGCGCCTACATGAACGCCCTGACGCGGCTGGTGGGGGCCGAGTTGGTTCCGGCGCCGCCGCTCTTCGTGCAGGACTTCGGCGCGAGCGTGCTCGATCAGGCGCTCGTCTGCCAGGCGGAGAGCTCCGACAAGATTCTGCTCTGCCGCACGGGGTTCCACTGCGCTGGCGGCGACCTCGACTGGCACGTGCTGTTCGTGCCGACGCCGGCCATGCGGCAAGCCATCGAACACAGCCTGGGCTGCACCGCTTGACGATACTACCGGTACGACACTCCGAGCCAGCACGTCTATGACTCAAGCCACCGCCACCGCCGAACGCGCCCTGCACGTGGGCATGGGGGAATCCGCCGCCGTGCGGGCGCCCGCCAGCCTCACGTCCGTGCTCGGCTCCTGCATCGGCGTCGCCCTGTATCATCCCCGGCATCGCGTGGGCGCCTTGGCCCACGTGGTGCTGCCTGATTCGGCGGGACGCGCCGGCACGCCGGGAAAATTCGCCGACACCGCGATCCCGCATCTGCTCGAACTGCTCCGCGCCGCAGGGGCCCCGGCCGCAGGCCTGGTGGCCAAGATCGCCGGCGGCGCCAGCATGTTCTCCTCCGGCGGCCCGCTGCAGGTGGGAGAAAGCAACGTTCAAGCCGTGCTCCGCGCGCTGCAAGCCGCCCGCATCGCGGTGGCGGCCCAGCACGTGGGCGGCAACAAAGGACGCCGGGTCCATCTCGACGCCAACACGGGCACGTTGACCGTCGAGGTCGTCGGCTGTCCTGCCTCGCTGCTCTAGAAACGCACGGAAAAAGAGGCTCCCATGCCTGGTACGCTGCTGATTACCGACGACGCCATGATCATCCGCGAGATGATCAAAGACGCCGTGACCCCCGCGGGCTGGAGCGTGGTGGGGGAGGCCGCCAACGGCAAGCAGGCGGTCGAGCGCTATCTCGATCTGCGCCCCGACGTCGTCACGCTCGACCTCGTGATGCCGGAGTTCGATGGGCTCTACGCGCTGCGCGGCATTCGCGCGGCCGACCCCGAAGCCCGGATCCTGGTGCTCAGCGCGCTCGACCAGACCCCCGTGCTCAAGGAGGCGTTCGCCCTGGGCGCGAGCGACTTCATCTGCAAGCCCTTCGACCGCGAGGCGCTGTTGCAAACGCTGGAAATGCTGTACGAAGCGGGGCTCTGCCGAACTGGCGACTAACGCGTAGCGAAGCCGGCGGCAGGGCTCGGCAATAACCCTGCGGAGAACCGCAGCAGCGCGAGGCACGGTCTGACGGTGCGGGGAATCCTCGGCCTCAGCCTAGTGCCGCCGGCTCTGCACGAGCCGGTGCGCGCATCGACGGGAAAGTACGCCCGCCAGCGGCGTCTTTCGCGGTGGCGCGTGGGGCCGCAACAGAAACCTCGCGTGAACTGCGCCCATCAGGCGGTTGCGTACGGCTGGTTTATTCGACCGTGAAACCCCACCTGCAGAAGGCGACCCCCGACGACGTGAAGATCCTGATGACCAACGCGCGGCTGAGCACGAGCGAAGTGCTCGAACTGTACGCCCTGCGCTGGCAGATCGAACTGTTCTTCAAAGAACTGAAGTCGACGTTCGGCTTCGCCCAGTATCGCTTCCGGAAGTTTACGGTGGTGCAAGCCTGGGTGGAGCTGGCCCTCTCGGCCGTGATGTTCGTCGAAGAGCAACGCGCCCGTCGACTTTGGGATCGGCGTCTGAGCGCGGCCACCCGCCGCTGGTGGTAGGGCCAACGCCTGCACGGACTCGCCGCCGCCTTCGGGCAGCAGTGCGTCGACCACGAACTCGAATTCCTGGCTCGACGCCTGAAAACCCCCGGAGGCATCGTCCGACTGCAACGCCTGCTCCGCCAAGCGATACCCCCAGAATTCCGCACCGCCGCGTAAGAAACACCACCAAAAGCGCAACTTCAAAACTCGCGCTATGGGCTAGTATCGATCGGGCAACCCGAACTTCTAGCTGTGACGCTGCACTAGTCTGTGCCGGCGCCTGGAGCCATCCCCCCGTGCGCGCAAAAAAGCCCCCGGAAAGGCCGGGTCCCAGGGGGGCAAAGGACTCCATCCGTTTCCGGGAGCGATTGGACGCGTGGCCTGTGAGGGCTCGGCGTTGCTCGAGCGGACTGCCGTAGGGCACAGCCCGCGCTATGTATTTCGAAGCGACCTGCCGACCTCCTTGCCGACGAGGTCTGCTTCGTGGTCCGCAGGATAAAGGCCAGAGCCCCAACCCCGGTGCAGACCCGTCCACGTGGCTCGAAGTTTGTGCGGATAAGTCACCCGCCAGACGCCGCTCGCTTGGCCGCGAACCAAGCTGCGTGTCACAGGTGTGGGCGGGAGAATATGGCAATCGCCGCAGGGGGTCAAGGGCGGTTTCCGGCGGCCGCGAGAACATTTTCTGCGGCCGCCAAAACCCGTCGCGATCAGTACTTGCGAATTCCTCGCAATGCCCGCACGCCCAGCACCACGCTGATCGCCGTGCCAATCGCCCCCGGCACCGACACCCCCCAGAGCACGGGCAGCACGCCGCGCGAGAGCAAGAGTGTGCTGCCTAGAAATGTCGCGCTCGACAGGAGTCCCAGCACCAGCCGATTCACCGACGGCTCGAGCCCCCGATGGTCGAGATGGACGTCGAACCGCCCCATCTCCATCTGCTGCAAGATGTCGGTCAGCTTCTGCGGCACCACGCGGGCCAGCCGCTCGAGCTCGTAGTACACCCGCCGGGCCTTGCGGGCCTGCCGCGCGGGCGAGAGCCGCCGCCAGAGCATCTTCGACTGATACGGCTTGATCACGTCGATCAGCGCAAACCGGGGGCTCACGAGCTGCGCCGTCCCCTCGAGCATGATGAACACCTTGAGCAGAAGCGCCACCCGCGCCGGCAGGCGGATGCCGTAGCGGCGGATGATGTCGGTCAGCTCCTCGATCGCCCCGCTCAGGTCGAACTCGTCGAGCGATTGATGGGCGTAGTGGGCCACGAACTCGCCGACCTCGAGCGCGAGCGCCGATTGATCGAGCCCCGGCGGAGGGTCCCCCGCCCGCATGATCACGGCGGTCAGCCGCTCGGAGTCCTGCTGGCTGATGGCCAGCAGCATGTCTTCGACATCCTCCCGGAGCTGATCGTCGATCTGCCCCACCATGCCGAAATCGAGTAAGCCCACGACCCCGCCGGGCAACAGCACGATGTTGCCGGGATGGGGGTCGGCGTGGTAGAAGCCGCGGTCGAAGACCATCTCCATGTACATCTGCGCGCCCGTGCGGGCAACGGCGTCGAGATCGATCGAGGCAGCGGCCACCTGCGGGGCTTCGCTCAGCTTGACGCCCTCGAGCCGCTCCATCACCAGCACGCGGCTGGTGCATAACGCGGGGAAGGAGCGTGGGATGTGAACCTGCGGATTGTCGGCGAAATCGGCGGCGAACCGCTGCATGTTTCGCAGTTCGCGGCTGTAGTCGAGCTCGCGCTTGAGCGTCCGCTGGAACTCATGCACCGTGGCGCCGGGGCGGTAGTTCTTGAGCTCTGGCACCCCTTCGGCCAGTTGCGCCAAGCCGACCAGAATGTCGAGGTCGACGCGCACCGTGTCTTCGATGCCGGTGTGCTGCACCTTGACCACCACCGCCTCGCCGGTGGGGAGCCAGGCGGCATGCACCTGGCCGATCGAGGCCGAGGCGAGGGGGACGTCGTCGAACTGAGCGAAGACTTCGTCGAGCGGCCGGCCGAGTTCGCGTTCGATCGTGCGGCGCACCACGTCGGCGGAATCGGCAGGCGTTGAGTCTTGAAGCGCGGTGAGCTCGCCGGCGAGTTCGGGACCGACGACGTCGGCCCGCGTGCTCAGCACCTGGCCGAGCTTGATGAACGTGGGCCCCAGTTCCGAAAGAGCTAGGCGGATGCGGGCTTCGCGCGAGTGCTTGGCGAGCAGTTCGCCGTCGCGATCCTTGAACAGCCCCTGGGCGAAGTGCAGATCGTAGCGGCTGATCCAATCGGCCAGGCCGTACTTGCTGGCCACCGCCAGAATGCGCCGCCAGCGATTCACGTGGCGGTAGATCTGCGGGATCGAGGTGATCTTCATCGGAAGGGGCGCGCCGCGGCGTGGGGAGCCGGGGAGCGATGCGAACGAGGGGGAGCGTTGCTCCACCCGGCGTTCGCGCCAGGCGGCACAATCGGCGCCGCCTGACCGCAGGAGCGCCCGGCCGGACGCTCCATCGTACCACGCCGGCAGGGGCTAGGCGGCCGCCGCTCGTAGGTCGAAGCGGACCAATCCCGGCCGCCAGGGCGAGTCCGGCCGCGGCGCGAACCTCAGCCGCCGCCGGCAGAGGGCAGCAGGCGAACGAGAGTGACGCAGGATGCGATCGAGGATAGTTTGAAGGGATGCATAGGCTTCAACTTTCGACCGCGCTCGGCGCAATCACGCTGGCGAGCATCTCGCTCGCACTGGTTCGTGTTTTCGCGCGAAGTCCTGGGTTCCGAGAACCCATTGGTTGGTACGCACCCGCTGCCTTAGCAGCCCTTGCGGCTATCTGGGGCGCGCGCAGCTATCGTGGGCGACGAAGTTGGGCAGGCCTCATTGCGGGCGTGTCTTGGGGCGGACTCACGGCAGCGTTTCTGATGGGCCTGTTGATGCACAGCATCGCCTGGGGCCTAACAGATTCTCGCGACTGGTATGTCGTCCACATCTCGTGGATCACAGAATGGCGGTTCGTGCGCTGGGTCGTCTGGCAAGGTCTAATCGGCGCCGTTCTTGGCGCGACGATCAGCCTGGTGCTCTCGATCCGATGGCTGCGCCCCCGCGATCGCCGCGCCGCACACTAACCGGCACGCATTTTTTTAGTTGCGTTTCCGAGTGCTCGGCTGCCGCAAGCTGAAGGCTTGCCAGAAAGTAGCCGGGGGGGGGGGGGGGGGGGGGGGCGCGGGCGGGGGGGCCGGGGCGGGATGCGTACAGCGGCATCCGCGCAGACTCCGCCCTTTGGCCAGGTTGATCTTGGCCGCGGCTGCCGCCGCCAACTACCATGCATCGCCCCGCAGGATGCACGCACTCTCTCGACGGATCGAGACCCGCCATGGCCGGCTTTCGCACGCACATCACCACCAGCACCGTGCTGGGCATTGGTTACGGAACCGTAGCCCTCTTCGCCTACGACGTGCCGCTGCCCGCCTGCTTGCTGGCCGGCGGTCTGTGCTCCGTCTCCGGCATGCTGCCGGATCTCGATTCCGGCCCCGGCCGCCCGTTGCGCGAAAGCACCACGTTCGCCGCGGCCGTGGTGCCGATGCTGTTGCTCGATCGCTTTCGCGAGGCCGGCTGGTCGAACGAAACGATCATCCTGGTTGGCGCCGGCATCTATTTGTCGATACGCTTCGGCGTCCACTGGCTGCTCTCACGCTACACGGTGCACCGCGGCATGTTCCATAGCCTGCCCGCCTGCCTGATCGCCGCGGAGTTGGCGATGCTGGCGTTCAGCGGCAACCCGCTCGAGATCCGCTACTTCAAGGCCGGCGGCGTGGTGTTGGGCTTCATGTCGCACCTGGTGCTCGACGAGCTCTGGAGCATCGAGTGGCAGCGCGGCCGCATCGTCTTCAAGAAATCGTTCGGCACGGCGATCAAGCTCTGGGGCGACAGCCTCTGGGCCAACGTGTCGACCTACGGCAAACTCGCCTTCCTCACGTTCGTGTGCCTCAAAGATCCGACGCTGCGCGACAACCTCGAAGATCGCTCGCGGCGGTTCGAGCAGATCGCCAAGGAAAAGGTGGAACAAGAGCGCGAGCACCGCAGCGTAGGGTCCGCTGAGCGGACCAACTCGACCGCCGCGACGACGCCCACGACCACAACAACATCGCCATCGGCGAGTGGCGCGGCCCCAGCGCCGCGCGAGCGCCCCTGGGATCGCCTGGTCCGCGCCGTGAAGCCCAAGCAAGAGCCGCTGGCCGAGGCGCCCGCCGTGCTCAACCCCCGGGCCGGCGTCCGCCCCCTGCCCGCCGATCCTGTCTTTTTCGAACAAGGGCCGCACGCCGCGCCGCTGCACGAGTTGCCGACCGAGGTCTTCCCGGCGCAAACCCCGGCGCCCGCGGCGCCGCTCTGGAGCCCGGCCGAAGACGCCACGCGGTTTCCTTCCACCTTCCCATAACCTGCCGAGCGAACTTTCGAAGTTCGCCAGGGCTGCCTTGCTAGCGAGCCATGGCCCCTTACGACATTTTGATGATCCTCGTGCTGGCCGGCGCCACGCTCTTCGGGGCGTGGAAAGGCATGGCCTGGCAGATCGCCTCGGTCAGCTCGCTCGTGGTCAGCTACTTGGTGGCGCTGCGGTTCAGTCCGCGGATTGCGCACCTGTTCGGCCAGCAAGCGCCCTTCAATCGCTTCTTGGCGATGCTCGCGATCTACCTGGGCACGTCGCTCGTCATCTGGATGGTGTT